>NZ_JARANZ010000001.1 GCF_029889905.1 Chromohalobacter sp. 11-W
GAAGAAGCTCAAGCGCGAGGAGATGAGCGGTGGCTGCTTCACCATCTCCAGCCTGGGCTCCATCGGTGGCACCGCCTTCACGCCCATCGTCAACGCCCCGGAAGTCGCCATTCTCGGCGTTTCCAAGGCGCAGACGAAGCCGGTGTGGGACGGCGCCGAGTTTGCCCCAAGGCTGATGATGCCGCTGTCGCTGTCCTACGATCACCGGGCGGTCAACGGCGCCGACGCGGCCCGCTTCACGGCCTTTTTGGCCCAGGCGTTGAGTGATATTCGTCGCCTGCTGATGTAATCCAGGCACATAGGTGACGAGATAGAAGCGGCCTCCTCGGGGGCCGCTTTTTTGTCGCGACAAATGGAACCGAGTGTCACGCGCGACGAAAGTACAACGCTTCAGGCAACTCCATGAAAAAAGGCGAATTATGGCGCTTAGAGCAAGCCGAGACCGGGGCGGGTGTGCTTGTGCCGCTTGAGCCGTGCAGGTATCGTCATGGGCCATTCCCACTGCGATGGCGTGTGCTTCATGGAGCATGCCATGGCTAATAACGAACATGTGATGACTCGTTCAAGGAGCACTATCGATGCGTTTGATCTTGTTGGGCGCCCCGGGCGCAGGCAAGGGCACCCAGGCCCAATTCATCTGCGAGCATTTCGACATTCCGCAGATCTCCACCGGCGATATGTTGCGTACGGCGGTCAAGGAGGAAAGTGAACTGGGGCTCAAGGTCAAGGAGATCATGAACAGCGGCGGTCTGGTGTCCGACGATATCATCATCTCGCTGGTCAAGGAGCGTATCGCCCAGCCTGATTGCGCCAACGGTTTCCTGTTCGATGGTTTCCCGCGCACGATCCCCCAGGCCGATGCCATGAAAGACGCCAACGTCAAACTCGACCATGTGCTGGAAGTCGCCGTGGATGATGAGGAAATCGTCAAGCGCCTGGCCGGTCGCCGGGTGCATCCGGGCTCGGGGCGTGTCTATCACATCGACTACCAGCCGCCCCAAGAAGAGGGCAAGGATGACGTGACGGGTGAAGCGATCGTGCTGCGCGACGACGATCAGGAGTCGACCGTGCGCAACCGCTTGTCCGTGTATCATGAACAGACCGAGCCGCTGGTGAAGTATTACCGCGAATGGGCCCAGCAAGACCCGCAAAGCGCGCCAGCCTATCACCGTGTGGAAGGCACCGGCAGCGTCGAATCGATCCGCCAGCAGGTGCTGACGGCGCTCGAAGGGTAACCTTCTCCCTCCCGCGCGGCTTTTCAGTGGGGGGGAACTTGTTCCCGATAGGGGGCTGCCAGCTTCCCTCGTGAATAAATTCACTCCCACTACGTCATGCCCTGGCTAGAATCTGAAAGAAGCTGGCCATTACGCCAAGGCGTTTCGACATGCCCGCGGGCATCATAGAGCCACGCTCTGGGCCAGACCCTGGCCCTTTACCGTTTCGTTGACGACCTGCGTCAAGATTGCATCGGGCGGTGCGCCGGGCGTTTTGCCAATGACCGATGGCACGTTTATAGTGCGGGCTCACCCGTTGCTCGATGATCGCCGATGCCCACTCTGTTGGCCCTGGATGCCTCTACTAGCGCCTGTTCCTGCGCCTTGTGGCGCGATGGCCATGTCATCTCCCGTTATCGTGACGCCCCGCGTCAACACACCCAGCTCCTGATGCCGATGGTCGATGACGTGCTGGCCGAGGCGGGCGTAGGGCTCTCCGATCTCGATGCGTTGGCATACGGTCGTGGGCCGGGCTCGTTCACCGGTTTGCGCATCGCTGCCGGGACGGCGCAGGGGCTGGCTTTCGCGCTCGAATGTCCCTTGATCGGCGTATCCACCTTGGAAGCCCTGGCGCTGGCTGCACATCGGCGTCTCCATGCGCGCTATGTGGTGGCGGCAATGGACGCGCGCATGAACGAGATCTATGCCGCTGCCTATCGCTGCCACGATGGCGTGCTCGAGTCGCTCATGGAGGAGACCGTGTTGGCCCCGGAGCGGTTGCGTCTGCCTGTGGCCTCCCACGATGTCGACTGGGTCGGCATCGGCTCGGGCTGGACCTTACGCGAGCGTATGCCGGTGGAAGTGCAGTCGGCGCTCGGCCAGTGCCTGAGTGAACCGCAGCCAACTGCCGAGGATATGGTCCATTTGGCAGTGCAGGCCTGGCAGTCGGGTGAACGCCCGTCGCCCGACGTGGCGGTTCCTGTGTATCTGCGCAATGAGGTGGCATGGCAGCGCGCTTAAGCGTTTCTTAAGCCCTCGAGAATAATAATGGCGTGCTCGCACGCTCGTACGCAGCGTCATGTTTTTCGTTGCTTCAAGGACATTTCATGGATTGGTTGCACGTCGTTGCGCTGGCCATCATTCAAGGCCTTACCGAATTCCTGCCCATTTCGTCATCCGCTCACCTGATTCTCCCGTCGCAGTTGCTGGGCTGGCCCGATCAGGGCTTGGCCTTCGATGTTGCTGTACATGTCGGCTCGTTGGCCGCAGTGATGCTGGTCTTTCACCGTGAAGTGACTCACATCGTGCGTGATTGGGTGGCGCAGTGTCGCGGCGCGCCAGCGACGCCGGAAAGCCGCCTGGGCTGGGCGGTGATCATTGGCACCCTGCCTGCCGTCATCATCGGTTTTCTGCTGGAAAGTGTCATCGAGTCATATCTTCGCGCCTCGCTGGTGATCGCCATCACCACCTTGGTTTTCGGGTTGCTGCTGTGGTGGGCGGATGTACGCGGTAGCCGCCGGCATGCGTTGACCGCGATGTCGCTGCGCAATGCGCTGATCATCGGGCTCGCCCAGGCCTTGGCGTTGATTCCCGGGACGTCGCGCTCGGGCATCACGATCACGGCGGCCTTGCTGCTGGGCTTCACCCGCCAGGCCGCCGCACGTTTCTCGTTCTTGCTGTCGATCCCGCTGATTCTTGCCGCCGGTTCGCTCAAGGGTATCGAACTTGTCGAAGCCGGCGAGGGTGTGGCCTGGGGCACGATCGTCGCGGGGACGCTGATGTCGTTTGTCGCGGCATGGCTGTGTATCAAGTTGTTCCTGGCCGCGTTGGATCGCATCGGTATGCTGCCGTTCGTCATCTATCGCCTGATCCTGGGCGTCGTGCTGTTGGTATGGGTGGCATGAGCGAACGGGTTACGGCCATCGGCGAGCCGGTACGCGCGCTGGCAGCGCGCCTCGGGTTGCCCTGGCAACCCGAGGCGGATGCCGACACCACCTTGTGCTTGGCCATGCGCGATGAGGGCCTGGCGCTGTCGGGCGATGCGCGTCGCTATGGCGCGCCGATTCGGGTCGATTTCGCCGCTGGTAAAGTCGCGCACCGGCGCCGCTTCGGCGGCGGGCGTGGGCAACTGATCGCCAAGGCATGCGGACTGGCGCATGGCGTGACGCCGAGCATTGTCGATGCCACGGCGGGGCTGGGGCGTGATGCCTTCGTGCTGGCGAGCCTCGGCGCCCAGGTGTTGCTGATCGAGCGCGTGGCGGCGATTTACGCCCTGCTCGAAGATGGCGTGCGGCGTGCCCGAGCGGATGCAGAGGCCGCCGAGATCGTGGCGCGCATGCGGGTGGCGAATGGTGATGCCGCGCATGAGCTGGCGACGCTGGTGGCGCGTCACGACGTTGCGCCGCAGGTGGTGCATCTCGACCCCATGTTTCCTCACCGTGACAAGAGCGCGTTGGTCAAGAAGGAGATGCGCGTCTTCCGCGAACTGGCCGGTGACGATGACGACGCGCCGCGCCTGCTGGAAGCCGCTCTGGAGGTCGCTACGCACCGGGTGGTGGTCAAGCGCCCCCGCCGTGCGCCACCGCTTGAGGGCCCCTCGCCCGATCACGTGCTCGAGGGCAAGACCAGTCGCTATGATCTCTATGTGCATCGCAGCCTGAAGCCTGCGTAACGTGGCCTCATGGCTCAAGACGCCTGGCGATGCACCAGTTGGGTCAGGCGGTGGCGCAGGCTGGGATCGAAGAGCGCCTGCCCACGCCGCTGAGCGCTTTCGAGCGAGCTGTCATAGCATAGCGTGTCGTTTTCCTGCCATAACCAGCCCTGTGCCTCGAGAGTGTCGAGCAAGCCGCTGAAGAGGCGTTTGTCGAAGAACTCCGGCGCGTTAAGCCCGGAGAGCAGGGTGAGACGTTCAGCCAACTGACGGCTTTGTTCCTCCAACGCCTCGCGGTTCAGGGTGCCGCTTCCTTCGCGCAGCAGTACGGCCAATAGCAGATAACCGCGCTCCAGAGTCGGTTGCACCAGCCGGCCCAGCAGGCGCAGATGTTCGCTACTGGCCAGGTGCCCCGCTGGGCGCTCCCAGCCGTGATCGGTCTCGATCAGCAAGTCTTCCGACACGAGTGCCGCCAGAGCGCGTTCCAGACGCGGCGCAAAGGCATCAGCGGGCAGGTGAAATTCATGCGCGAGCACTGGCCAGGCGGGGCCCAGCAGCGTGAGCAACTCCTCCGTATTAAAGCGGGCGTTATGCCGGTATGCGAAGGCGACCAGTGCCATGTCGATGAACAGATGCAAGACGTTGTTGCGATACCAGGTCAATAAAGTGGCCTGTTCTGGCGTGGCGAGGACGAGTTCGCCGAGTGCCTGTTGGCGGCGCTCGATGAATTCCAACTGAGCGGTATGGGCGATCCAGTCCCGAGGCTCGCCCTCGGGCAGAGTGAGTCGCTCGCCGCCCGGGAGGTGCCGCCTTAGGTCCACTAGCAAGCGCATGTGACGCTCGAGCAAGTCGGCCTCGATGGCATGGTGCGAATTGGCCAGAAGCCCCAGGGCGACCAGCGAGACCGGCGTGATGGCCGCTGCCGCGTTGATGCGCTGGGCCAGGGTGGCGCCCAGCGCGGGCACGGCCTGGTTCAGCCAGTCGGGGCGTGTTTGACGGCGATTGTCTCGCCACTCGGGCACCTGGCGGTCGAGAAAGCCGCTGAGCATGAGCGGTTCGCCGACATTGACCGTGACATGCCCGTATGACGGTCGCAGGCGACGCACGATGCGCAATAGATCGAAGGGCGATTCCTTCTTCTTGTGCCCGCCACGCAATTCCTTGAGGTAGCTACCGCTTTCCAGCACCTTCTCGTAGCCGACATAGACCGGCACGAAGGCGACCTCGCGGCGGGGGTCGCGGGCGAATGAGCGAAGGGTCATGGCGAGCATGCCTGGGCGCGGCGCCAGCATGCGGCCGGTGCGCGAGCGTCCGCCCTCGATGAAGTATTCCAGTGGGTGCCCGCGCGAAATCAGACGATGCACGTATTCGTTGAATACCGCCGCGTAGAGGCGATTGTCACGAAAGCTGCGGCGCAGGAAGAACGCCCCTCCTCGACGTAGCAGCGCGCCGATCACCGGCATGTCGAGGTTGCGGCCTGCCGCGATGTGCGGCGGCATCAATCCCTCGCGAAATAGTGCGTAGGACAACAAAAGATAGTCGATATGGCTGCGATGACAGGGCACGTAGATCAATTCGTGATCGCCGGCCAGCGCCTTGACGTCATCGAGCCCGTTGACGGTGACGCCGTCGTAGAGACGATTCCAGAGCCGGCGCAGCAGTTGGTAGAGGAAACGCAGTACCGGGTAGGAGGTGTTGGAAGCGATTTCGCGGCCATAACGCAGTGCCCGGCGTGTTTCACGTTCGGGGCTGGTGCCACGGGCGGTGGCCGCGTCGGAGATCGCCTGGCGCACTTGTGGGCTGTCGACCACGCCGCGGATCAACGTATTGCGGTGCGAGAGGTCGGGACCCAGCACACGGGCGCGTACCCGACGAAAGTGAACGCGCAGCACGCGCGCCGTCTTGCGCTGGACGGCCGGTAGCGGACGTGTCTCGATCAACGTGCGTAGTTGCAACGGGGCGCCGATATGCACCTGCACGTGCTTGCCATTGACCGCCATCGACAAGAGTCGGCGCAGGCGTCCGCTCCACTGCCAGCTATCCGCCGCGAGCAGTTTCCAGAAGCCGAAGTCCTTGCCCGGGGCACGTCCCCAGAACACGCTGACCGGTACTAGCTGGACATCTCGATCGGGCGCGTCGGCTAGTTCTGCCAGCAAGGTGTCGAGATGCAGCGAGCGTCGTCCGTGTACCTGCGTCAACCCGCGACTGAGCCGGGGTAGGGCGATACAAGCGGGAAGGCGCGCCTCGCCGAGCGCGATGCTGCCTCGGGCGCTGGGCAGCCCCTCGCGGCGTGTCATCAGTTCGAGTGCCAGTCTGTCCGAGAAGGCGGGATGCGGCAGCACGTAGAGGGTGGGCCGCGTGGCATCGAGCGCGGGCTGCTGCGCTTCGACATGATGGTAGTCGAGCCAGTGGTCGAGCAGCGTGCGGCACAGGGCGCGCAAGGGAGCGAGGAACGTGCGTAGAACAGCCATCCATTAGCCTTGAAGGAACGCAATGCAGCAGTATAGCCAGTCCGGCCGGGTAGGCCCAAGGCTGGCGCTTTTCAGCGACGTTGAAAACGTGCGTCAATGGCGCACGACCCAGCCGCCGCGCAGGCGGCGAATTCAAGGAGACACCATGCGCGGACGCTGGCAGGTAGGCAATCGTTTCACCTTGTTGCCGGAAGGCAAACGCTTTCTTCCCGCCTTGTTTACAGCCATCGATGAAGCGCGCACCACGCTTTATCTCGAACTGTATTTGATGGAGTCGGGAACGCTCGCCACACGCGTGATCGATGCCTTGTGCGCGGCGGCCGGGCGGGGTGTCACGGTGCTGGTACTGCTCGATGGCTATGGTTCGATGAAGCTCGCGCATTCTGACCGTGAGCGCTTGCGTGAGGCCGGCGTGGCGCTGCGCTTCTTCAATCCGCTGGCCTGGCATCAACTGGGCAAGAATCTGTCGCGCGATCATCGCAAGCTGCTGATCGTCGACGAGAAACTGGCATTCACCGGTGGTTTCGGCGCCGTCGATTCCTTCGTCGAGGCGTGGTATGAAGTCGCCGTACGTATCGAGGGGCCGGTCGTCGCGGATTGGATCGGCCTGTTCGCGCAACTCTGGGAATCGCCCTTGACGCGCCGCAAGGCGGCGCCGCGTCACTGGCCGTCCCCGCGCTCCATCGCACCGCTCACGGAGGACATGCGCGGACGTATGATCAGTGGGCGTGGGCATCGTTACCAGGCGATTCGGCATTCGCTGCATCAGCGTATCGCTACTGCCGAGCGGCGGTTGTGGCTGTGTACGCCCTACTTCGTGCCGACTTTCAGCCTGCGCCGACGCCTGATCCGCGCCGCGCGCCTGGGCCTTGACGTGCGGCTATTGCTGCCGGGCTCGCGCCACGACCATCCGAGCATTCGCTATGCCGGGCAACGTTTCTACGCGCGACTTTTGCGGGCCGGGGTACGCATCTACGAGTTTCAGCCGACCTTCATTCACGCCAAGTTCGTGCTGGTCGACGATTGGGCGTCGATCGGCTCGTGCAACTTCGATCACTGGAGCCTGCAGTGGAATCTCGAGGCTAACCAGGAAGTCGAGGATACGAGATTCGCCCGCGACGTGGCGGCTCTGTTCGAGCGTAACTTCGCCGCCAGCGAGGAAATCCATTGGGAGCAGTGGCGCTATCGCCCCTGGACTCAGCGCTGCCGTGAGTGGGTTTTCGGCACCCTCAACGGGTGGATGACACGGCTGCGCTGAATGCGTGTCTAGCGGCGACCCTTGCCTCCTGGGCGTCCGGCGGGTTTCTTCTTGCGCGGTGTGGGCTTGGGTTTTTCCTCGGGGACCCGGTAGTGCAGATAGAGATCCAGGATCAGCTCGGGTAGCTGCTTGACGAGCGCCTCGGCTCGGGGGCCGTCAGCAATCAGTTCGTGCATGTCGGGTTCGTCGTCGAATAGCCCCGACAAAGCCATGAAGGGCAGCAGCAGCTCGGCGACCCGGGCTTCGTCGTGCTCGAACCAGGCGACTTCATTGAGAAACACACCTTCCATGAAGCCCGCGCACCAATCGCCGATGGGCGTTTCCTCGGGGGCGATGTCGCCGAGCTCGAGATCGAACGGCAGTTCGGGTAGATGACCGTGCTCGAGGGCTTCGATGGCGTTTTGCTTGAGCGTCTCGCAGAGGCCGAGAATCTGTTCGCGCTGCGCGGCGTCGGTGAACTGCGGCTCGCCATGGTAAAGCTCGGCGACCCAGGTCGTGGCCGGTGTCTCGATCGGCGCGATCGCCAGCGCGACGAGGAAACCGTGCGTGCCGATCAAGTCGAGCGCTTCAGGGTCGACTTGGTCGGATTCAAGGAAATCGTCGAGGGTCTCGAGCGCTTCGTCGTCGAGCAGGGGCATGGGGGGCGACGTCTCGGACATGATGGGCCTCTTGCAGGGGAGCGGTCGGTGAGTGGTGGACGCCTGTCGCGTTGCGCGGCATTCTAGCATCCCATGATGTCTGTCACCTTGCCCTCTCCCGATAACGATTGGTTAGTGTCGCTCGACGAGCCGGCTCTCCACGAGGCGCTACATGCGCGTGTTGAGGCGGCTTGGCGCGTCGCCCTCGATGTTCATCCTGCCCTGCCGCGCCCCGACGTGTGGTTGGACCTGCGTGGCAAGGGGGCCGGTCAGGCGCACTTCTCGCGCGGCGGCCTACGTTTCAATCCCGTCCTACTGCGCGAGAACCGCCAGGCGTTCATGGTGGATGTGGTTCCGCATGAGATGGCGCATTGGCTGGTCTTTCACCTCGAGGGGCCGCCAGCGCGTCCGCACGGCCACGAATGGCGTACCGTCATGCAGAAGCTCTACGGTTTGCCGCCACGTACCACGCACCGTTTCGATGTCACGCGTGCCAGTCCCGCACCGTATTGCTACCGTTGTGGTTGTGCCACCGAGCATCAATTTTCCGCGCGGCGTCATTCGCGGGCACAGCGAGGCACGAACTATCATTGTCGATATTGTCGACAGCGCTTGCGCTTCGTTGCGAAAAAGTGATGTAACTCAATGAATTAAAAAGAAAAAATGGTAATACCAAGGTCTAATAGGGAGCCAGGGGGTCTACGGGTATATGCTGGATGGGTATTCTTGGACGGTCACGTGGTCAATCGTGTGGCCGATCATCCATTTCTCGACCTTTGCGAGGAAGCCATGACCGAACAGCAGAAAGTCTACCCGGTGGCGGAGGACTTCGCCGCCAATGCCTGGGCGGATAACGAGACGTATCTGAGCCTTTATCAGCGCTCCGTCGACGATCCCGAAGGCTTCTGGGCGGAACAGGCCGAGTCTCTGGATTGGTTCAAGGCGCCGACCAAGATCAAGAACACTTCATTCGCCGCCTCCAACGTGGATATTCGCTGGTTCGAGGATGGCGAACTCAACGCCGCCTACAACTGCCTTGATCGCCATCTCGAGACCCGTGGCGATCAGCCGGCGATCATCTGGGAAGGCGACGATCCGGGGCAGGACAAGACCATTACCTACCGCGAGCTGCATGCCGAGGTGTGCCGCTTGAGCAACGCACTCAAGGAAATGGGTGTCACCAAGGGCGACACCGTCACGCTCTACATGCCGATGATTCCCGAGGCGTCGGTGGCGATGCTGGCGTGCGCGCGTATCGGGGCGATCCACTCGGTGGTGTTCGGTGGCTTCTCGCCGGATGCGCTGGCACAACGCGTGGTCGATGCTCAGTCACGCGTGGTGATCACCGCCGACGAGTCGGTGCGCGGTGGCAAGCACGTACCGCTCAAGGATAACGTCGACGCCGCGATGACCCGTGACGGCACCGATATCGTCGACAAGGTGTTGGTCGTGCGCCGCACCGGCGGCGAGATCGAATGGCACGACGACCGCGACGTCTGGTACCACGAGTGGGTCGATCGCCAGTCCAGCGAATGCCCGGCGGAGAAGATGAACGCCGAGGATGCGCTGTTCATCCTCTATACCTCCGGCTCCACTGGGCGTCCCAAGGGACTCAAGCACACCACCGGGGGCTATCTGCTCTATGCGGCGCTGACGCATCGCTATGTATTCGACTACCACGAAGGTGAAGTGTACTGGTGCAGTGCCGATGTGGGCTGGGTCACCGGGCATAGCTACATCGTCTATGGCCCGCTGGCCAACGGCGCGACCACGCTGATGTTCGAAGGCGTGCCAAGCTATCCCACGCACGGGCGCCTCGGCGAGATCATCGATAAGCACCAGGTATCGATTCTCTACACCTCGCCGACCGCCATCCGCGCGTTGATGGCGCATGGCGAGAACATCATGGACTCGAGCCAGCGTGATAGCCTGCGTGTGCTGGGGTCGGTGGGTGAGCCGATCAACCCCGAGGCGTGGAGTTGGTTCCACCGTGTGATCGGCAACTCGCGCTGCCCGATCGTCGACACCTGGTGGCAAACCGAGACCGGCGGCATCATGATCACGCCGTTGCCGGGGGCCACCGATCTCAAGCCGGGCTCCGCCACGCGGCCGTTCTTCGGTGTGCGCCCGGCGCTGCTCGACAACGAGGGTAATGTGCTCGAAGGCGCCACCTCGGGCAACCTGGTGCTCCTCGATTCTTGGCCCGGTCAGGCGCGCACCATCTGGAACGATCACGAACGCTTCGTGCAGACGTACTTCTCTCCTTACGAAGGTGTTTACTTCACCGGCGATGGCTGCCGTCGCGACGAGGATGGCTACTACTGGATCACCGGTCGCATAGACGACGTGCTCAACGTTTCCGGGCACCGCATGGGCACCGCCGAGATCGAATCCTCGTTGGTGGCACACAGCGCTGTGGCCGAAGCCGCTGTAGTGGGATATCCCCACGACATCAAGGGACAGGGCATCTACATTTACGTGACCCTGGGTGACGACGTCGAACCTAGTGAGGAGCTACGCAAGGAGTTGACGCAATGGGTGCGCAAGGATATCGGGCCGATCGCGACGCCGGATGTCATTCAGTGGGCGCCGGGGCTGCCGAAGACCCGTTCCGGCAAGATTATGCGGCGTATCTTGCGTAAGATCGCCGCCAACGAGTGCGAGGGCTTGGGCGACACCAGTACGCTGGCTGACCCGAGCGTGGTCGATGAGTTGATCGAGCACCGCGCCAATCGTTGACACGTGTTGGGGTGGGTATCCAGCGTCGGTTCGTTCGACACGGGGCAGCACGCCAGCTCGCCTCGGGTACCCGCCCGACTTTCGCCGGCCGATGGCCGGCTTTTTCGTGCCACCAGGAACGTTCGGGGGTGCGTCGACGCAAGGCTTGGGTATTGTCTACAGCATGGGGTAACATGCTGAAAACAAGAAGTGAACCTGATGCTTGCCGATGACAATCGCGGCACGACCGTTCGCTCCAGGGGGATCCGGAGGAGACACAATGGCTTTTGCCCAGAAATTCATCGTCGCCGATGACCACCCGCTATTTCGTGCCGCGCTCAACCAGGCGTTGCGCCAAGTAGCGCCACAGGCGGAGATCGTCGAAGCCGATACCATGGAGGCGACGTCCGACATGGTAATGCGCCATCCCGATGCCGACCTTATCTTGCTCGACTTGCACATGCCGGGTGCGCATGGCTTTTCGGGACTGATCCAACTGCGCGGTCAGTCGCCCGAGGTGCCCGTGGTCGTCATTTCGGGCAGCGAGGAGCCGCCCGTAGTGCGTCGTGCCATCGACTACGGTGCCTCGGGGTTCATTCCCAAGTCCTCGTCGCTGGATGTTATCGCCGAGGCGATCCGACAAGTGCTCGAAGGGGAGGTTTGGTTGCCCGAGGAGATGGCTGATGTGCTCGGGGAGTCGAACGAAGATGAAGCGCGCTTCGCCGAAGCCATCGCCTCGCTGACACCTCAGCAGTTCCGCGTACTCAACATGTTGAACGAAGGTCTGCTCAACAAACAGATCGCCTATGAGCTCAACGTGTCGGAGGCGACCATCAAGGCGCATGTCACGGCGATTCTCCGCAAACTGGGTGTGCATTCGCGTACACAGGCGGTCATCGCCGCACAGAAGCTCGAGGTCGAACCGCCCAAGGTCGAGTCCTAGGCTGTCCTTGGCGACAGCATACGAGACGAGGCCATGTGAGAGACAAGAAGCCGTTCCCGTCGTTTAATGGGAGCGGCTTCTTCGTATCTGCGTGTCAGAGCGCGCTCCTGGGGCCCTCCAGGGCGGCCTAAGAAGGCGACTGGCGGCGCAGGAAATCGCGCATGGCGTTCACGGTTTCCTCACTGCAGTGATGCTCGATGCCCTCGGAGTCGGCACGTGCGACTTCCTCGGGCACACCGAGCGCCCGCAAGGCATCGAGTACTACCCGGTGGCGTGCCATGACGCGCTTGGCGAGCGCATCTCCCTCGTCGGTCAGGAAGATCCCGCGGTAGGGACGAGCGACGGCAAGTCCGTCGCGTTTCAAGCGTGCAATGACTTTCGACACCGCCGCTGCGCTGACGCCGAAACATTCGGCCAGATCGCTGGCACGTGCTTCGCCCAACTGCGTATGCAGGTGCGCGATTTCCTCGACATAATCCTCGACCAGTTCGGTCTGATGATCCTGCCGGACGCGTTTGAAATATTCGTGCTTGGGCTGAGACTTCATGCAACCCCTGCTTTCAGTGTCCCGTGAACGTAGAAAATAGCACGTACGCGTTGAGGGCGACGATCAACGTGCACACAATACCGCCCACCACGGTTACCGATTTGTGATTGACTAGATTGCCCATGATACGGCGATTGGCGGTGAAAAAAAGCAGTGGTATGAGTGCGAACGGTATTCCGAAGCTAAGAATCACCTGACTGGCGACCAAGGCCTTCTGCTCGGACACGCCGAGCATGATGATCACCAGCGCCGGCACCATGGTGACTAGACGGCGCACCCACAGGGGGATCGTGAAGGCCATGAAGCCTTGCATGATCACCTGTCCCGAGAGTGTGCCGACGATGGACGACGACAGACCAGCGAGTAGCAAGGCAGCACCGAAGACATGACTGGCCGTGACCTGGCCGAGCATCGGCGCCAGCAATTTATAGCTGTCACTGATGGTGGCGACATCCAGACGGCCGTTGGCATGGAAGGCCGCCGCTGCCATGGCCAGCATGCTGAGGTTGACCACGCCAGCGATGGCCATGCCGATGATGACATCCAGACGGTAGTAACGCATCAAGCGTAGCCGATGGGCATCGTCCTTCACCTGGATCCGCTTCTGCGATAGTGCCGAGTGCAGATAGATGACATGCGGCATGACCGTGGCGCCGAGTATGCCCGCCGCTAGATAGAGTGAATAGCTATCCGGGAAGCCAGGGATCAGCAGTCCTTCGAGCAAAGGGGTTGCTTCCGGCCGGCTGAGCACCAGCTCGAGGATGAAGCCGCCCGCCACGGCCAGGATCATGGCGCCGATGACGATTTCCATGAGTCGGAAACCGTAGCGGTAGAGATGCAGCGCCAGATAGGTGATCGCCCCGGTGAGCAACGCGCCTTCCATCAACGATAGCCCGAACAACAGATTGAAGGCTAACGCCGCCCCAAGGAATTCGGCGAGATCGGTGGCGATGGCCACGACCTCTGCTTGTATCCAATAGCCCCAGACCACGGGGCGTGGATAGCGTGCGCGGATCACCTGAGGCAGGTTGCGTCCGGTGGCAAGACCCAAACGTGCCGAGAGAGTCTGGATCAGCATGGCCATCAGGTTGGCGACGAGCACCACCCACAGCAGGGTATAGCCGTAGCGCGAGCCCGCTTCGATATTGGTGGCGAAGTTGCCGGGATCGATATAGGCCACCGCGGCGATCAGCGCGGGGCCGAAAAAGGCTGTCCATCCCCAGCGTCGGGCCTTGCCATTGAGCGTCGACGCCGCCTGCTCGCGGATCGCGCTGTCGGAAATCGTACTCAGCATGGTAGCGACTCAATGTTAACCATGGTTAATCGAATGTATGAAGGTTAACTTAGAGGCCTTGGATTGACCAATAGCCGTTGTCCCGAGAGTCGATTGAGTTTGACTATTAGTCGCATCCGAAGTTGTCCGCGCACGTTTAGGTATCCTGTCGAACGGCGCGGTTGGCTTGCAAGGTGCGTGTCAAAAGCGCCCGCAAGGCGGCGGGGCGCACCGGTTTGAGCAGCAATTGATAGCCATTGCGACGAATCTCCTCGGCGACCTCGTCGGTACGGTCGGCGGTGATCACGATACCCGGAACGGGGCCTTCGCAGAGCTCCTCGAGCGCTTCCAGCGCCATCAATCCGGTAACCTCGTTGTCCAGATGGTAGTCGGCGAGAATGGCTTCGGGATCGCTGTCCAGATGGCGTAACACCGACTTGGCGCCGCCGATGGACGTGGCGGTGAAGACTTCGCACTCCCAGCCATCGAGCATCGCCTTCATGCCCTCGAGGATCAGTGTTTCGTTGTCGATACACAGGATTCTGGCGCCTGCGAGTTTGTTGCCGGGACGCCGCGTGGGCGTATCCTCGGCGCTTTTTTCCTGTTGGCGTCCCTCGACCCGAGGCACCGACACCGAGAACACGGTGCCGACGTTTTCCCACGAGCGAATCTTGATGGGATGTTCGAGCACTCGGCTCATACGGTCGGCAATGGAGAGCCCGAGCCCCAGGCCCTTCTCGCTTTCCTTGTGACGCGAGGCCTGATCGAGGCGACGAAATTCCTGGAAGATTTCCGCCTGCTTGGCCTCGGGAATGCCCGGACCGGTATCCCAAACTTCGATGGTCAGTTGCTCGCCCTTGCGCCGGCACCCCAGCAGCACACGCCCTTGCTGTGTATAGCGCAGCGCGTTGGAGAGGAAATTCTGCACGATGCGTCGTAACATCTGGGCGTCGCTGTCCACCCAGGTGCCGGTGGCAACGACATCCAGGTCGAGCCCGCGATCCGTGGCCATGACCTCGAACTCGGCGCGCAGCGGGCGCAGAATGTCGGTGAGCGGGAACTGTGTCCGGCGGGGTGTCAGGGCGCCGGCATCGAGTTTGGAGATGTCGAGCAGCGTGCTCAAAAGCTCCTCGGCGGCCTGTAGCGAATTGTCGATGTGGCCGATGGTATGGCGCAGCTCGTCGGCTTCGACCTGCTGTCCCAGTGCCGAGGTGAAGAGACGTGCGGCGTTGAGCGGTTGGAGCAGGTCATGGCTGGCGGCGGCCAGAAAACGTGTTTTTGAGGCGTTGGCCTCCTCGGCGACCTGCTTGGCTTGGCGCAGCGCCGACTCGGCCTCGGCGCGCACACGGTTTTCCTGGCGCAGGGCCGCGTTGGCTTCCGACAGCGCCTGGGTCCGCTCGCGGACGCGTTCCTCGAGGTTTTCGTTGGTCTCGCGCAGGGCAATTTCGGCCAGGCGGCGCTCGGTAATGTCCTGATAGAGGGCGAAGAACCCGAGCACGCTCTCGCCTTCGCCGAAGTGGGGCGTGTAGGTCACCAGCATGTAACGCACGCCACCGTCGCCGTCGTCCTGTGAGATTTCGAAGCTCACCCGCTCGCCGGCCAGCACACGATGCATCCACGGCGAGCGCTCGCGGATGACCTGGGCGGGCATGACGTGGTCGAAGCGTTCGCCGATCGCTTCGTTGCGGTCGATGCCCATTGCCGCTTCATAGGCACGGTTGGTGAAGAGGTAACGGCATTCCTTGTCGAAATAGGCGATCAGCGCCGGCACATTGTCGGTGTAGATGCGGATGTTGTTTTCGGAGCGGATCAGCGCCTCTTCGGTGCGCTTTTGCTGGGTAATGTCCTGATAGGTATAGACGAAGCCGCCGCCTGGCATGGGGTTGCCCTGAACCTCGAGCACCGTGCCATCCTGGCGGTAACGTACGTAGCGGTGTGGTTGCCCCTGGCGGATGTTGTCCATCAAGAGCTCGACGTGCTCCTCGGGGTCGCCGGGACCGTATTCGCCGTTATGCGCGTTGTAGCGCAGGATCTTGTCGAACGGCGCGTTGACCCGGATCAAACTGTCGGGGAAGCGAAACAGCTCCAGATAACGCTGGTTCCATACCACCAGGCGCGCGTTCTGATCGATCACGCTGATGCCCTGGTTGATATTCTCGATGGTCGCTTGCAGCAGGGCGCGGTTGAACTCCAGCACCTGCGAGGCTTCGTCGACGATCGAGATGACATCGGAGATACCGATGCCGCGCCCTTGCAGCGCCGAATTGACCACGATGCGTGCCGACGACGCTCCGAGTACTGAGGATAACAAGCGCTCGGTGAACTGGATGACGTCGATCGAGGCGCGGGTGTTGTCGTCCACGGACTGGCCGCCACGGCGTGAATAGTCCTCGAAGGCGCGCTGTACCTGGCTGGTGCCCAGGAAACGCTCGCAGAGGACCTTGAGATCGCCCACCGTGGTGGCGCCGGTCCAGGGGCGGTTGACCGAGGTCTGGCGAGTCTCGACGCTATCGACGAATAATGATGCCTGGATACGCTCGACGACGCGCTGCGGGGTGATCTGCGAGACAAAGATGTAGCAGAACAGGTTGAGCCCCAAGGACAGCATGACGCCGTGGGTGAAGCTGTCCCCGACGTTGAGCCCGAACAGGTGTGTCGGCGCCAGCCAGTCGAGCCCCAAGGGACCGCTGGTCAGCCAGGTCATGGGCAGCAATTCGGCCTGCACCAGCGCCGGGAGCAGCAGCGTGTAGGCCCACACCGCGAAACCGACGTTCATGCCGGCAATGACGCCGAGGCGGTTGCCACGCTTCCAGTAAAGTCCGCCCAGCAAGGCAGGCGCGAACTGGGCGGCTGCGGCGAACGACAACATGCCTGTCGAGGCCAAGGTGCTGTATTCGGCGATCAGGCGATAAAAGATGTAGGCCAGCAGCAGAATGAGGACGATGGTCGCGCGTCGCGCACGTAGCACCAGCTTGGCGTAGTCGCCTTCGGTGACGAACCAGCGTAGGCGGAACAGCAGCGGGATGATGATCTCGTTGGAGATCATGATCGACACCGCCACGGCGGCCATGATGACCATGCCGGTCGCTGCCGAGAGCCCGCCGATAAAGGTGAGCAGCCCCAGCCATTCGCTGCCGCCGGCCATGGGCAGCGCCAGCATGAAGGTATCGGGGTTGACCTCACCATCGGGGAATATCGTCAGGCCCGCCGCTGCGATAGGCAGCACGAAGAAACCGATGGCGGCTAGATACAGCGGGAATAGCCAGCGGGCGCGCTTGGCGTCGTCTGCGTGGGTGTTTTCGACCACGGCGAGGTGAAACTGGCGGGGCAGGCAGAAGATGGCCAGCATCGCGAGTAGCGTCTGTGCCCAGAAGCCGTGGCCGAAATCCTGCTCGGTCAGTTGACGCTGCAATTCCAGATGCGTATCGGCGCGGCCGAACAGGTCGCCGAGGCCGTCGAACATGCCCCAGGTGACGTAGGCGCCGAGCACCAGGAAGGCGACCAGTTTGACCAGCGATTCGAAGGCGATGGCGTGAATCAGGCCCTCGTGATGCTCGGTGGCATCGGTATGTCGCGTGCCGAAGAGAATGGCGAACAGCGCCATGACGGCCGCGATATAGAAGGCCGTATCGCCGAACACAGGGGCGCGGGTCAGATCGGCGCTGTCGGTCAGCACGGTGAATGCCGAGGCCACGGCCTTCAGTTGCAAGGCGATGTAGGGCAGCGTGCCGATCAAAGCCACCAGGCTGGCGAATGCCGCCAACGACTGGGTCTTGCCATAGCGCGAGGCGATGAAGTCGGCGATCGAGGTCACGTTCTGGCGTTTGGCGACGCGGATCATCTTGGCCAATACGGGCCAGAATAGCAGGAAGGTCAGAATCGGGCCGACAAAGATGCTGGCGAACGACCAGCCCGACGTGGCGGCCTCGCCGACGGCGCCATAGAACGTCCACGAGGTACAGTAGACCGCCAGCGCGAGGCTGTAGACGATGGGTCGCCGTCTGCCCGGTCCATGGCGCTTGGCCTGGCTATCGCCACGCCAAGCGATGGCAAATAATACGGCAATGTAGATCAGCGATATGACGATCAGTAGCCAGCCAGCAAACATGCTCTCTCCCCTATGTTTGCGGCCATTCTAGGGTAATCCGCTGGTGCGCGTCAGTCGTCCATCCTCTCAGGACGTTTTACATAGAGTCTGGTAAAGCGGGGTGTCGGCGCCAATGTCGTGCAGTGCGGAGGCGTCTGGCTGGCGCTCATCGCCAACCAGCGGCGCCCATTCCCGTTCGTCGCAGTTCATCAGATAGGCCTGATGGGTCACACGGTCCGTGACCTGTTTCTCGAAACGATAGAGGATAAATTCCATCATGCGTTGGCCGTTGGCCTCGGTGGTGCGTAAATGATCGTGATCGATCACCTCGAAGGCGACGGGTAAGGGGTATAGATACGTCCAGGGCCGCCAGAACATCGAATCATATTCGACATCGACGACCTCGGCGGAGTCGGGCAGTTGCTGCTGCTTGGACGCCAACCAGTTGTATTCATAGTAGATCTGATAACTGAGCATTCCTACGCCTGCTAGTGCCGGCACGATCCAGCGGGGCAAGCGCTTGCCGCTAAGCTGTCGCAGGATCAACCCGATCCCTGCAGCGCCGAGGCCGGCAAATATCACCGCGATCAATTGCCAAATCATAATCTCTCCCTGCAACGAAATCGGGCCTCCCCCAGGGAAGCCCGATAGTGTGATCCCGTGGCCCGGGCCAGCCGAGCCGATGGGTATTATGGCTTAGTGGCTAACGGCACCACCAGCACCTTTGGGATAGCGCACGCTTTCCACCAGTTCCTGAATCTCCCGAGGCGGTTCCTCGGATGATTTGGAAACGAGGTAGGCGACCGCGAAGTTGACGATCGCACCCACCGCGCCGATGGAGAGCGGCGAAATGCCGAGTACCCAATTTTCAGGCGTATCCGCCAGGTTATTGGTGCCGGGGATGAAGAACCAGCCTTTGTAGATGAAGATGTAGACCAAGGTGAAGGTCAGCCCTGACAACATCCCCGCGATGGCCCCTTTGTTATTCACCCGTTTGGAGAAGATCCCCATCATCAGCACCGGGAATAGCGATGCAGCGGCGATACCGAAGGCTAATGCCACGACCTGAGCTGCGAATCCTGGAGGATTGGCGCCGAGGTAGGTGGCGACAACGATGGCAATCGACATCGAGATGCGTGCCGCTCGCAATTCCCCTCGTTCCGTTATGCCTGGGTTTAT
The DNA here is from genome assembly GCF_029889905.1 of Chromohalobacter sp. 11-W. Taxonomy (GTDB): domain Bacteria; phylum Pseudomonadota; class Gammaproteobacteria; order Pseudomonadales; family Halomonadaceae; genus Chromohalobacter. The sequence goes on from NZ_JARANZ010000001.1 coordinate 18,979, forward strand.
GGCGCCTTTGATCAAGTCATGACTGATCGCCGAGGAGATGGCCAATAGCAGCCCGGCAGCAGTGGAGAGAGCCGCGGCCAGACCCCCGGCGGCGATCAGTCCTATGACCCAGGAGGGGAGGTTGGCGATCTCTGGGTTTGCCAGTACCAGTATATCGTTGTTGACGGTCAACTCGTTTCCGGACCAGCCGCGATCCGAGAAATCGGTGCTGTCGTTGTAGAACTGAATGTCGCCGTCGCTGTTTTTGTCGTCGAAGGTGATCAGCCCTGTTTCTTCCCAGGTCCGTATCCACTCCGGCCGGTTTTCGTAAGCGATGGGATTGGCGGCGGCGGCGTCGTAATTCTCGACTTGACCTGCCATGTCGGGATAGATGGTCGTCATCAGGTTCAAGCGTGCCATGGACGCTACGGCCGGCGCGGTCAGATAGAGCAGACCGATGAATACCAGCGCCCAGCCGGCGGACCAGCGAGCATCTGCCACCTTGGGCACGGTGAAAAAACGCATGATGACGTGGGGAAGACCGGCGGTCCCGATCATCAGCGACAGGGTGAACAGCACCATGTTGAGCTTGTTGTCGACCATCGCCGTATAGGCATCGAAGCCCAGCGCACTCACTACTTCATTGAGCTTGGACAGTAGCGGTTCGCCGGAGGCGCTGTGCTCGGAGAACAGGCCCAGCGGAGGAAGCGGATTGCCGGTAAGTTCTAGCGAAATGAATACCGCTGGGATGGTATAGGCAATGATCAGTACGATGTACTGAGCCACCTGCGTGTACGTGATGCCCTTCATGCCACCCAGCACGGAATAGAAGAACACCACGACGGCGGCGATGATCAGGCCGGTGGTTGCGTCGACTTCCAGAAAGCGTGAAAAAGCGACACCAGCACCGGCCATCTGACCTATTACGTAGGTCAGGGAAGCCACGATCAGACAGACGACGGCAACCATGCGAGCCGTGCGGCTGTAGAAGCGGTCGCCAATGAACTCTGGCACCGTGAACTTGCCGAATTTCCTCAGGTAAGGCGCCAATAGCAAGGCCAACAGCACATAACCGCCGGTCCAGCCCATTAGAAAGGTGGAGTTGGCATAGCCGCCAGCGGCGATGAGGCCCGCCATGGAAATGAAGGAGGCGGCGGACATCCAGTCAGCCCCAATCGCCATGCCGTTGGTAATCGGGTGTACGCCGCCACCGGCCACATAGAAATCTTTGGTGGAGCCCGCCTTGGCCCAGATAGCGATGCCAATGTATATAGCGAAAGAAGCGCCGACGAACAGGATATTGATGGCAAATTGACTCATGCTGGTTTACTCCTCGAGTCCGTATTGCTTGTCCAGCCGGTTCATCTTCCAGGCATAGAAGAAGATCAGGCCAATGAACGTCAGAATGGAGCCCTGTTGAGCAAACCAGAAGCCCAGGTCAGTACCACCGACGGGAATGCTGGATAGCAGGGGGCGCAGCAGGATCGCGCAGCCGTAAGACACCAGCGCCCAGACGATCAGGCAGCCGGTGATAAGTCGCACGTTGGCTTTCCAGTAAGCTTCGGCATTGGATTTTTCATCTGCCATGGTGTCGCTCTCCACTGGTAGGGATATGTTGGTGTTGTGATGAGAGTGTGCGAGACGCTTCAAAGCAATCGCAGGTATAGAACACTCTGTAGGGTAACGTCATTGATACGATAGTGGCGCTAGACTTTTATCGACCATGACGATGCTATCCGTCCTGTGTTAACTACCTGGGATTGCCTTGAATTGCCATACTGATGATAGTGGCCAATGACGGGAAAAAAAGAACCCCATACTTTGGTATCGAGCCATTAGTTTAAAGAGTAATTTTTTGAATTATCATGTTTTTCATGAGGTTGTGCGGGAGTCAAGAATTTATAGCAGGCTTATAAAAAAGGCATCAGCGAGTCTTTAGGTACATAAGTCAATGGCCGTTCTTTGGATGCGATTTCAGCGTAGAACGATAGTCTATGTGTCGTAATAAAAGTCAGTTTTGCTACTCTTGATCGCGTAATATGGTAAGCATCTTTCGGCCGTGTTACCGAAAAGTATAAGGAACATGAAGCGGTAATGATGACACCAAGTCGTGCCAGGGTCGGCACAGGACGAGGGTACTACCATGGTCGATATCAACCTCTCGCAACCACCTTTCAGCTTGCTCGATGAAAAAGGTCGTCAGCGTGTACGGGACGGAGTCGATCTCGCCTATTTCAATGAGAGCGAGGTTGTACTCGATGCCGGTCAACCCGGTGAGCATGTGTTCCTGATTCACAAAGGCGAAGTGGCGGAGCTCGATCTCAACGCTAGCGAGGGAGAGCGGCGTATCGGCCACTACACGGCGGGCGATCTGTTCGGGGCTATCAGCATCCTCAACGGTACGAGCCGTTATAGATTTCAGGCCGAGCAAGAAAGTCTGTGCTATTTGCTTCCCCGCCGGCTTTTCGAGGACATTTGCAGCGCATACCCCGCCTTCGATAATTACTTCCGCCAGCACCTGGCCGAAAAGGCGCGCAATGTGCTCGAGCGGCGGGCGGAAGGGGGGATGAGCATGGCACGCTTCATGCTGGCACGGGTGGCGGAGTGCATGCGCGAACCCGTCGTGGTCGAAGGGCATACCACGATTGCCGAGGCCGTCACGCACTTGCGCGAGCGTCATGCCGATAGCTTGCTGGTCAGCCATGCGGGGCGCTGCGGTATGGTCACCAAGACCGATCTTCTCGATGCGCTGGTTCAGCAAGGCTTGCCGCATTCCGCCGAAGTGGGCGGCATCGCGCATTTCACGCTGATCACCTCGCATGCCGACGACTATCTCTTTACCGCGCTGGTCAGCATGACGCGCCATGAAGTGGCGCGTGTCGTGGTCATGGAGGGCGCGCAGGCGGTGGGCGTCGTCGAGTTGACCGATGTGCTGGGGTATTTTTCGAGCCGCGCCCATACCGTCAGCCTGCAGATCGAGCAGGCGGAGGATATCGAGGCGTTAGCGCGTGCCAGCGCGCGTCTGCCTCAGTTGATTCAGACATTGACGGCGCAAGGCGTGAAGTTGCGCTTCGCCATGGAGCTTCTGGCGGCGCTCAACGGTCGGATCATCCACAAGGCGTTCCGGTTCTTGATGCCCGAGGATCGTCAGTCTCAGTCATGTCTGCTTGTCATGGGCAGCGAGGGGCGCGGCGAGCAGATTCTCAAGACCGATCAGGACAACGCTTTGATCCTGGCCGATGGCAGCGATTGGCCGGGTATCGAGGACGCCATGAGGGCCTTGACCGATACGCTGGGCAGGCTTGGCTATCCGCCTTGCCCGGGCAACATCATGGTCTCCAATCCGCAGTGGGTAGCGAGCGAGTCGGCGTGGCGCGGCAAAATCGCCCGCTGGGCGTCTAGCCGTGACCCGGATGCCTTGATGAATCTCGCCATCATGCTCGACGCCCATGCCATCGCCGGTAACGCGAGCTTGCTCGAAGGTCTCCGTGAGCACTTATTCGCGCGCGGCTCCCACGATGAGTTGCTGCTGTCGTACTTCGCTCGGGGGGTGTTGCGTTACTCCACGCCGCTGACCCTGTTCGGCACGCTCAAGCGCCCGGAGCATGGCATCGACATCAAGAAAGGTGGGATTTTTCCCATCGTGCATGGCGTGCGCACGCTGGCGCTGGAACGCCGAGTCGCCGCCACCTCGACGTTTGCGCGTCTCGATGCATTGGTCGATGACGGTCGCCTCGACCGGCCTTTCGCCGACGACCTGGGCGAAGCCATGGCGCTGTTTTCCGAGCTGCGCCTACGTCAGCAGTTGGAAAACCTGGAAGGCAACGACGCGTCGCAGGAGCCCAATCGCGTGGTCGTGCAGCGTCTCAGTGGCTTCGAGCGTGACTTGCTGCGCGAGGCGTTGCATACGGTCAAGGAATTCAAACAACGCTTGTCACAGCGTTTTCATCTTGAATATTGAGGTGCTCGTCAGGCAAGGGCCGCGAGTGGTCGAGTCAAACCCCGCGAGCTATCGTCAGAGGCATACGGGAGGTTGCGATGATAAAAGCATTGCGTCGTGCCGGTGATCGGCGCCGCCAACTGGGCGGGCATCACGCTTGGCGTTTCGAGCCGTATTGCGGCAGTGAAGTCATCGCTCTGGACTGCGAGACGACCGATCTTGACCCGCGGCGTGCGGAGTTAGTGGCGCTGGCGGCGGTCAAGGTGCGCGATGGACGCGTGCTGACCAGCGAGTCGTTGGACCTGCGCCTGCAGCGTCCGGAGAGCCTGTCGGGCGACTCCATCCGTATCCATGGCTTGCGCGGCGTCGATCTATGGGGCGGCGAGGCGTTGGGCGATGCACTCGACCGTTTGCTCGATTTCATTGGCAATCGTCCGTTGGTCGGCTGGTGCATCGATTACGACGTGGCGGTCATCAATCGTCACTTGCGCCCGCGTACGGGGTTTGACCTGCCCAATCGGACGCTGGATGTCTGCCGGTTGTATGCGCGTGAACGCCGGCGCGTGCAGCCGGATATCGAGCCGGATGTGCGTTTCGAGGCCATGAGCGAGGCCTTGGGCGTACCCATCATGGGGCGTCATACGGCATTGGGTGATGCCGTGACCACGGCACTGATGTATCTGCGCCTGTGTCACGGGCGCGCGATCAGCGCCTGAGCGGCTGGGCTCGATACTTCGTCGTAGTAGCCTGCGGTGATAACATGGAAGGATTCACTTACCACGGCAGGCCAAAGCGCTATCGTCATGCATGCACTCAACGGCCAAGACAAACTGGCATTCAATAAGTTGCAAAAACGCCTGCGGCGCCAGGTGGGGAACGCCATCGTCGACTACGGGATGATCCGTGACGGTGACAAGGTCATGGTATGCCTCTCCGGCGGCAAGGATTCCTACACCATGTTGGATATCCTCATGAACCTGCAGCGTAACGCACCCGTCTCGTTCGAGCTGGTGGCCGTCAACCTCGACCAGAAACAGCCAGGGTTCCCCGAGCACGTTTTGCCCGAATACCTGGACGGCGTCGGCGTGCCTTATCACATCGTCGAGCGCGATACCTATTCGGTGGTCAAGGAAAAAACCCCGGAAGGCAAGACTACCTGCGCGCTTTGCTCGCGGTTGCGGCGTGGCACGCTCTATGGCTTCGCCGAAGAGATTGGTGCCAACAAGATCGCGCTGGGCCATCACCGCGAAGACATGCTGGAGACGTTGTTCCTCAACATGTTCTTCGGCGGCACGCTCAAGTCGATGCCCCCCAAGCTACTCTCCGACGACAATAAGAATGTCGTCATTAGACCCTTGGCGTATTGCCGTGAGGCCGATATCGCTGAATATGCCGAGTGGCGGGAGTTCCCGATCATTCCCTGCAACTTGTGCGGTTCGCAGCCCAATCTTCAGCGCCAAGTGGTCAAGGAGATGCTCGCGGAGTGGGAAGAGAAACACCCCGGGCGCCTGGAAGCGATGTTCAAGTCGATCACCAATGTGGCGCCGTCGCAGTTGGCCGATCGCAACCTCTTCGATTTCGTGGGGCTGGAAGACAAGCAACGCGAGTTCCAGAGCAAGCGCATCGAGGCACTCGACGTGCTGACCCGCGAAGCGTGATGCTCACTCGCGAAGCGACGTCTCGCCGCGCGCTACGGCAGCGAGGAGCTCGCCTTCGAGCAGCGTAATCTCGCGGCGTGCTACTTGGAGCAATCCGGCCTGCTGAAAACGACTCATCAGACGGCTGATGGTTTCCACCGCCAGGCCGAGATGATTGCCGATATCGGCACGTGCCATGGGCAGGCGAAAGCGCGTGGGGGAGAAACCGCAGCGCTTAAAGCGGTGTGACACGTCGATGATGAAGCTGGCGAGGCGTGCCTCGGCCGTGTGGCCGGCGAGCCGGCAAAGCCAGTGTCGGTCGTCGTGAAGCTCGCGGCTCATGCTGCGGTAGAGCGCATGGCGCAGCTCGGGCAGATCAACGGAGAGGCGGTCCAGTTGATCGAAGGGAATCGCGCATACGGCAGTGGTTTCGAGCGCTTCGACGAGCCCCGGATGACCACCGCTGGCGAGGCCATCCAGACCCACGAGTTCTCCGGGCAGGTAAAAGTGCGTGATGCGCTCCTCGCCGTGGGCTTGCGCGACGCTTTGCTTGAGGCTCCCACAGCGCACCGCGAAGAGGTGCGTGAAAGGCGTCGTCGCGTCGAAAAGCGTGTCACCGCGCTTGAGGGGCGCGCGCCGTCGGATGATGGCGTCGAAGTCGTCAAGATCGTCAAGCCCCAGCGCCAGCGGAAGACACAACGAGTTGAGCCGGCATGTCTGACAATGGGCATGCATCGGCGAGGCCGGAATGGCGTTGTCGTCGGTCATGGCGTTTTCTCCTAGGGCGAACCTACCTTAGGGTAGCGCGTGAACACCGTCAAAGTCGCATAGTGACGCACCCTGCCACCCAATGAGACACGGCTGATATGAGCTTCGAACATGCCTATGCAGAGACGCCCCGCTCGCTGACGTCGCTGCACGCGAGCGGCGTTTCGCCCACCGTCGCGGCGCAGCATTATTATCTGGATGGTCTGGGCCCTCTGGAGGTGCGTGGGAAGCCGCGTGTGGGGCGCTTGTTGCTGACTCATGGCGCCGGGGCAGGGCAGACGTCGCGCTTCATGCAACGCTTGCGCGAGTCGCTGGCGCTGCATGGCGTGCAGGTTTGGGCTATCGATTTCGCCTACATGCAGCGGGTATGGCATGAAGGGCGTCGGCGTCCGCCGCCGCGTGTCGAGAGCCTGGTCGACGAACTGGCCGCATGGCGAGACGCGTTGACACCGCTTGCCGACGAAGCGCGATCGCCGTTGTGGCTAGGGGGCAAGTCAATGGGTGGGCGCGTGGCGAGCCTGTTAGCGGCGCGTGATGAGGCGGCAGGCCTGGCGCTCTTCGGCTATCCGTTTCATCCGCCCGGCAAGCCTGAACGTACACGGTTGGCGCATTGGCCGAATCTGGCCTGCCCCACCTGGGTTTTGCAGGGCACGCGCGATCCGTTCGGAAGGGAGGATGAAGTGCGTGAATATGCCTTGCCGGCGACGGCGCGCGTGCATTTTCTCGACGATGGCGATCATGATTGGCAGCCGCGACGGCGGGTCGGACATGATCAGGCGGCGCTGATCGAGGAAGCGGCGCGTGTCGTGGCCGCCGCCATGCAGGCAAATGAATGAATCAGATGAATGTAATCGGTTGACTTTCCACAGCCTCTCTGTAGAATGCAGCGCCACGTGACCAGGGGTGGTTAGCTCAGTTGGAAGAGCACCAGCCTTACAAGCTGGGGGTCACTGGTTCGAGCCCAGTACCACCCACCATTACGTGAAATGCGTTTCAAGTGATGGGGACACGTAAAGAAGAATGTAGCGGACCGGTAGTTCAGTTGGTTAGAATGCCGGCCTGTCACGCCGGAGGTCGCGGGTTCGAGTCCCGTCCGGTCCGCCAGTTCTTCATCGGAAATCCGACAATGTGTGGTTAGCGTTGTATTCAGCGGACCGGTAGTTCAGTTGGTTAGAATGCCGGCCTGTCACGCCGGAGGTCGCGGGTTCGAGTCCCGTCCGGTCCGCCACGATTTCCTCGCCGAAGCGTCATTGACGATAAGGCATGCAGCAGCAACATACAGTACCAAGCAGTATGCGATCCGGGTGGTTAGCTCAGCTGGTTAGAGCACCAGCCTCACATGCTGGGGGTCACAGGTTCGAGTCCTGTACCACCCACCAATCCGATTCAAATCGGACAATGCGGACCGGTAGTTCAGTTGGTTAGAATGCCGGCCTGTCACGCCGGAGGTCGCGGGTTCGAGTCCCGTCCGGTCCGCCACGATCGCCATCGGCCAACCCTGAGTCATTGACTTGGGGTTTTGTCGTTTGGGCCTTCCTTTTTCATGCGCAGAGGCTCCTGTCGCGCTGCTTCCTCAGTATCTTCCTCGCCCGAGACGGTGTCGCCCTGATGTGCCTGGCACCAGGCGAGTGCCTGCGGGTAGACGTCGTCCACGGCGTCGGGGTGCGTCAGCATGTCCAGATGCCCGTAATCTCGCCCCTGCCCGTTCGCGCGGCCCAGTACGCGTACTGCATGCCGATGTGGGCCGCATTCCTCGACGAAGCGTGCCACGTCTCGCGGGTGCCCCAACGCCCGGTCGCGATGCCCGGCCAGATGCAGCGTGGGTGGCAACCCTCCCTGGGCCAGGGCGGCGGCGTAATCGAAGCCATCCTCGGGGTCCTGCCACGCCGTCTCGCGCACCCAAGCGACGCTGTCCGCGTGGCTGGCGGCGTATTCGTCGTCACTGCCCCAGCGTAGCGAGCGTGCCGGCAGATAACCGCACACACGACGTGCCAGCGGCGCGAGCCCTTTCCAGATCAGGTCGATATAGAGCCACTTGCTGGGGTTCTGAACCCGTACCCGACGCTTGGTGCCGAAATAGACCTGGCTGGCGATACGCTCGCAACTGCCGGAGACGCGCGCCAGGTGCGCGGCGATCAAGACGCCACCCCAGGAATGCGCCATGATATGGCAGCGCGATTGCCCGCTCAGGTTCAGGCAGGTGGCCAGTGCGGCGGCGACTTCATCGATGACGACTTCGCGCTGCGAGAACGATACGCCGCGTGCCGGATGCGGCGAGGCGCTGCCGCGACCGCGTTGATCGATCACCATGACCTCGTGGCCCTGCCGGGCGAGCCAGGGGGCCAGCCCCTTGCCGCTACGGCTGTGGAAGATGCGCCCCGACTCGATGGCGCCATGCCAGCACAGGATGGGTAGGCCGTGTATGCGTTCCGGCTGAAAGCGGATGAGATCCAGCTCGCCGCCAGTGGCGATGGGAATGCGATGTCGAGAGGTTTGGTAATCCATGTGAGGCTCGCTTGTCTAGCGTGAGAAGGCAGTAATGCCTGCGCCCTTGGTCGGGATTGTCTCCCGTGACGCCTTCGCTACACTGTTCATACAGTTGTTTGAAAATGTATGGTGGTTTAAAACCGAGTGCAAGCGAGGACGCGCCGTGACTCAGTATCCGCATCTCTTCCGCCCGTTGACCGTGGGGCCCGTGACGCTCGATAACCGCATCCTGATGGGCTCGATGCATACCAACCTGGAGGAAGCCCCCGATGGCTTCGCGCGCCTGGCGGCGTTCTATGCCGAGCGGGCACGAGCGGGCGTTTCGTTGATCGTCACCGGCGGTATCGCACCGACGCCCGAGGGGGCGGTGTTCGAAGGCGCCGCCAAATTGAGCGAGCCGGAAGAAGTCGAGGCGCACCGGCAGGTGACTCAGGCGGTACATGCCGAGGGCGGCCATATCTGCATGCAGATCCTGCACGCCGGGCGCTATGCCTATTCGCCCGCTCTGGTGGCGCCCTCGGCGCTCAAGGCACCGATCAACCCTTACACGCCCCGGGCGTTGAACGGCGACGAGGTGACGGAGCAGATCGAGGCCTACGTCAATTGCGCCAAACTGGCTCGCGAGGCGGGTTACGACGGCGTCGAGGTCATGGGGTCGGAAGGCTATCTGATCAATCAGTTCCTGTGTCGGCGCACCAATCACCGCGACGACGAGTGGGGCGGGGAATTCGAGAACCGCATGCGCTTCGCGGTAGAGATCGTGCAGCGAATTCGTCGAGCGCTGGGTGATGATTTCCTGATCATCTTTCGCTTGTCGATGATTGACCTGGTCGAGGACGGTAGTAGCCATGACGAGGTCGTGACACTGGGGCGGGCAATCGAGATGGCGGGCGCCAATCTGATCAATACCGGGATCGGCTGGCATGAGGCGCGAGTCCCGACCATCGTCACCAGCGTGCCACGGGCGGCTTTCACTGAGGTCACGCGGCGCCTGCGGGAGGTACTCGAGGTGCCGTTGATTGCCACCAATCGCATCAACATGCCCGAGGTGGCCGAACGTGTGCTGGCCGAAGGGCATGCCGACATGGTCTCGATGGCGCGCCCCTTTCTTGCCGATCCCGAGTGGGTGGCCAAGGCGCGCGAGGGGCGCGAGGCGTTCATCAATACCTGCATTGCCTGCAATCAGGCCTGCCTGGACCACACCTTCCAAGGCAAATTGACCTCGTGTCTGGTCAATCCGCGTGCCTGCCACGAGACCGAATTGACGCTTGCGCCCGTGGTAACGCCGCGTGACATCGCAGTGGTTGGAGCCGGACCGGCGGGATTGGCGACCGCCGTGTCGGCGGCGCAGCGCGGCCATCGTGTCACGCTCTTCGAACGCGAGGCCGACATCGGCGGCCAGTTTCGCTACGCGCAGCGTATCCCCGGCAAGGAAGAGTTCAGCGAGACGCTGCGCTATTACCGCAGCATGCTCGAGGCGCTGGATGTGACGGTGTGCCTGAATACATCGGCTGAGGTGGAACGCTTGCGGGACTTCGATGTCGTGGTGCTGGCATCGGGGGTCGCGCCGCGGGCGTTGTCGCTGCCCGGTAGCGAGGACCCGCGCGTGGTGGATTATCCCACAGCGATCATGCACCCCGAGCGTGTCGGCGCGCGCGTGGCGATCATAGGCGCCGGTGGGATCGGCTTCGATGTCGCGGAACTCTTGACCCATGCCGAGCATCCCGCGTTGGACCGCGAGGTGTGGTGTGCCGAGTGGGGCGTCGACTTGTCGTTGGCGGCGCGGGGCGGCCTCGTGACACCGCAAGCGCCGAGGGTGCCCCGCGAGGTAACGCTGCTCCAGCGCAAGACTAGCAAGCCCGGCAAGGGGCTGGGCACGACCACCGGCTGGGTTCATCGCGCCGCACTGCGTCAGCGTGGGGTGCGCATGTTTAGCGGCTGCGAATATCTCGGCATCGACGCTGCGGGGCTTCATATCATGCGTGATGGTAACCGGGAATGCCTCAAGGTGGAGACGGTCGTGGTGTGTGCCGGCCAGGTATCGGTGACGGATCTCGAGGCGCCGCTGTCGGTGGCCGGTTGCGAGGTGCATGTCATCGGCGGGGCACAGGAGGCGTCGGAGCTCGATGCCAAGCGGGCCATCGATCAGGGAACTCGCTTGGCGGCACGCTTATAAGAGGTGCGTGTATAAGAAGGCGCGTGTTGGCGGGCTTCCGATGAGAGGCGGCGATGAGTAGACTGGATCGAGACGCAATTTTTTGCAGGATAACGGCAGGCGTTGGCACCCGGCGCTTGGCGTTGCGTTTCAAGCGTCTTTACTTCTCGCCACATATGAGGACAACAAGGCATGGAATCCGACTGTACGCCGCGTTTTCTGGCCAGCGACAATACGTCCGGCATCTGCCCCGAGGCGCTCGACTACCTGTTGCGCGCCAACGCTAGCGATGATCTCGCCTATGGCAATGATGCCTGGACCCAGAAGGCCGCTGACCGCTTTCGTCGTTTCTTCGACTATGACTGCGACGTGTTTTTCGTCTTCAATGGCACCGCCGCCAACTCGCTGACGCTTGCCTCGATGGGGCAGAGCTATCACAGCGTCATCTGCCATGAACTGGCGCATATCGAAACTGACGAGTGCGGCGGCCCGGAGTTCTTCTCCAACGGTGCCAAGCTGCTGACATGCTCCGGCGCGGATGGCAAGTTGACGCCCGAGGGCATCGAGTCGCTGGTCACGCGGCGCAGCGACATCCACTACCCCAAGCCGCGCACGATCTCGCTGACCCAGGCCACCGAGGTGGGCACCGTGTATACCCGCGATGAGTTGATGGCGATTCGTGCCATGGCGGATAAACATGGCCTGCACGTGCACATGGACGGGGCGCGCTTCGCCAATGCCTGTGCATCGCTCGAGGCCACGCCGGCGGAGCTCACCTGGCAGGCCGGCGTCGATGCGTTGTGCTTCTCGGGGACCAAGAATGGCTTGCCGATGGGCGAGGCGGTGGTGTTTTTCAATCACGCCCTGGCAGAGGATTTCGGCTACCGCTGCAAGCAAGCGGGGCAACTGTCCTCCAAAATGCGCTTCATCACTGCACCTTGGTTGGGGCTGCTGGAAAGCGGCGCCTGGCTGCGTAATGCCGAGCATGCCAATGGCATGGCACGTTATCTTGCGGAGGGCTTCGCGGCTTTGCCGGGGGCCGAGTTGATGTTTCCCGCCCAGGCCAACAGTGTCTTCGTGACGTTGCCCGTGGCTGTCCTCGAGACTCTGCGCCAGCGCGGTTGGACGTTCTACACCTTCATTGGCGCGGGCGGCGCGCGTTTCGTCTGCGCTTGGAATACCACTCAAGCATTGCTCGATCGGCTGCTCGACGATGCGCGCGATGCATTATCGGCCGCCTAATCGACACGCCAGGGCGAGGGCATTGATGTGCTCTCGCCTTCCCCGCCTTTTTCGGATTTCAACGAACCAATGGCCGTTTGTGGGCTCTCATGTCCAGGGCCGTGCCGCTTCGTTGAAAGGAAATGCGTTTCGCATCGCCCCTTTCTTCTCCATCCGTCTACGCTGATACATAGACAGCCCAGAATCCGATGAGCGACCCCGGGTCGTGAAAGGAGGCGTTTAATGAGTATCTTCGATCATGTTCAGAACCGTTACGAGCGCGTTCAGCACGAGGAGATGAGTCTTCAGGAGTATCTGGAACTCTGTCGCCGGGAGCCCAGTGTCTATGCGAGCGCGCCGGAGCGCATGCTCGAGGCGATCGGCGAGCCGGAGGTCATCGACACCGCCAAGGATTCGCGGCTGTCACGTATCTTCAGTAACAAGGTCATCCGTCGTTATCCGGCGTTTTCCGAATTTTACGGCATGGAAGAGGCCATCGAGCAGATCGTGGCGTATTTCCGACACGCCGCGCAGGGGCTGGAAGAGAAGAAACAGATTCTGTATTTACTGGGGCCTGTCGGCGGCGGTAAATCCTCGCTGGCCGAACGGCTCAAGCTGTTGATGGAGCATGTGCCGTTCTATGCCATCAAGGGCTCGCCGGTTTTCGAGTCGCCGCTGGGGCTGTTCTCGCCGGAGGAGGACGGCGAATTGCTGGAGAAGGAATATGGCATCGCACCGCGCCACCTGCGGGCGGTGATGTCGCCATGGGCCGCCAAGCGCTTGCAGGAATACGGCGGCGATATCTCGCAGTTTCGCGTTGTGCGGCTCTATCCGTCGCGTCTCAACCAGATTGCCGTCTCCAAGACCGAGCCCGGCGACGAGAATAATCAGGATATTTCCTCGCTGGTGGGCAAGGTCGACATTCGCCAACTCGAGCTCTATTCCCAAGACGACCCGGATGCCTATAGCTTCTCCGGTGGCTTGTGCAAGGCCAATCAGGGGTTGATGGAATTCGTCGAAATGTTCAAGGCGCCGATCAAGGTCTTGCATCCGTTGCTGACGGCGACGCAAGAGGGTAACTACAACCCCACCGAGGGCATGGGGGCGATTCCTTTCGATGGCGTTGTCCTGGCGCATTCCAACGAAAGCGAGTGGCAGACGTTCCGCAACAACCGCAACAATGAGGCTTTCCTGGATCGTGTCTACATCGTCAAGGTGCCGTACTGTCTGCGCGTCTCTGAAGAGATCAACATCTACAAGAAGCTGCTCGAACATTCGTCGCTGAATGCCGCACCCTGTGCGCCGGACACGTTGCGCATGCTGGCGCAGTTCTCGGTACTTTCGCGTCTCAAGGAGCCTGAGAATTCGAGCATCTATTCCAAGATGCGGGTCTATGATGGTGCGAACTTGAAGGACACCGACCCCAAGGCTAAGTCGCTACAGGAGTATCGCGATGCGGCCGGTGTCGACGAAGGTATGGAAGGTTTGTCGACGCGTTTCGCCTTCAAGATTCTCTCCAAGGTCTTCAATTTCGATACTCACGAGGTCGCTGCCAATCCAGTGCATTTGTTGTATGTGCTGGAGCAGCGCCTTGAACAAGAGCAACTGCCCAAGGAAACCTTCGAGCGCTATCTGCGGTTCATCAAGGAGTATCTGGCGCCGCGTTACGTCGACTTCATCGGCAAGGAAATCCAGACCGCCTATCTCGAGTCGTACAGCGAGTATGGGCAGAACATCTTCGATCGTTACGTGACCTATGCCGACTTCTGGATTCAGGACCAGGAATATCGCGATCCCGAGACCGGTGAGCTGTTCGACCGTCAAGCGCTCAACGAAGACCTGGAGAAGATCGAGAAGCCGGCGGGTATCTCCAATCCCAAGGATTTTCGCCACGAGGTAGTCAACTTCGTATTGCGCGCACGTGCCCAGAACAACGGCATGAATCCCAGTTGGCAGTCCTACGAGAAGCTTAAAGGCGTGATCGAGAAGAAGATGTTCGCCAACACCGAGGAGCTGTTGCCGGTCATCTCCTTCAATGCCAAGGCTTCTACCTCGGATCAGAAGAAACACGAGGACTTCGTGGCGCGCATGGTCGACAGGGGATATACCGAGAAGCAGGTACGCTTGCTGTCGGAATGGTATTTGCGGGTTCGCAAGTCGCATTAGTCGCCCGGAGGTGTCGGGCATTCACTGGCGGCGGCGCGGTCTTGCCATCGCCGGCGACTGGACAAGAGGAGGTCGCCATGACCTACTTCATTGATCGACGCGCCAATGCCAAGCACAAGAGTGCCGTGAACCGGCAGCGTTTCCTGCAGCGCTATCGTAGTCATATCAAGCGCTCGGTGGAGGAGGCGGTCAACCGGCGCTCGATCACCGACATGGAGCGCGGCGAGAAGGTTTCGATTCCCTCCAAGGACATTTCCGAGCCAGTGTTTCAGCACGGCCCCGGTGGCTCACGGACTATCGTCAGTCCCGGCAACAAGGAGTTCGTCGAAGGGGATCGGCTGCGGCGTCCGGGGGGCGCCGGGGAGGGCGGTGCGGGGGAAGGCGGCGCGTCCAATCAAGGCGAGGGCATGGACGAATTCGCGTTTTCCCTGAGCCGCGAGGAATTTCTCGATTTCGTCTTCGACGGTCTGGCGCTTCCGCACCTGGAACGCAAGCAACTGCGGGACCTCGACGAGGTGCGGCCGGTACGTGCCGGGGTGACCCGCGATGGCGTGCCGTCGCGAATCAATATCGTGCGTTCGATGCGCGAGGCGCAGGCGCGGCGTATCGGCATGCGCGCGCCTATCAAGCGTGCCCTGCGTGAAGCCGAGGAAGCGCTTCAAGAAGAGGAGCGCAAGGATCCGGTGCTACGCAATCCGACGCGTATTCACGAGCTCAAAGCCGAAATCGAGCGTCTTGAAAAGCGCCTGGAGGCGGTACCGTTCATCGATACCTACGACTTGCGCTACAACAACCTCGTCGACCAGCCACAGCCCTCCAACAAGGCGGTGATGTTCTGTGTCATGGATGTCTCCGGCTCCATGACGCAGGGCCACAAGGACATCGCCAAGCGTTTCTTTTTGCTGCTGTATCTCTTTCTGGAGCGCAACTACGAGAAGGTCGAGCTGGTGTTCATTCGTCATCACACCGCGGCCAAGGAAGTCGACGAGGAGGAGTTCTTCTATTCCCGGGAAACCGGGGGGACCATCGTCTCCAGTGCGTTGACCCTCGTCGACGAGATCATTACCAAGCGTTATTCGCCCGCGCAGTGGAATCTCTACGTCGCTCAAGCCTCCGACGGCGACAATTGGGACGATGACTCGACGACCTGCCGAGACCTGCTCATGTCGTCGTTGATGGCCAAGCTGCAGTACTACACCTATGTGGAAATCACGCCGCATTCGCATCAGGCGCTGTGGGAGGAATACGAGCGCGTGCAGGCGCGCCATTCTGAGCGCTTCGCAATGCAGCAGATCGTCGAGCCAAGTGACATCTATCCGGTCTTTCGCAAGCTGTTCCGCAAGCGTATAGCGCAATGAGGCACCGCGCCGAGGAGGTGACATGAGTACCGTATCGACCCCCATCGCCACCGGTTCGGATTGGAATTTCGAGATTCTAACGGCGTATGAACGCGAGATCGCGCGGTTCGCCAAGGAATACCGCCTGGATATTTACCCCAATCAGATCGAGATCATTACCTCCGAGCAGATGATGGATGCCTACGCCAGCGTGGGCATGCCGGTGGGCTATCATCACTGGTCCTTCGGCAAACAGTTCTTGTCCGTCGAGCAGGCTTATCGGCGCGGTCAGATGGGGCTGGCCTACGAGCTGGTCATCAACTCCGATCCCTGTATCGCCTATCTCATGGAAGAGAACACCTTGATGATGCAGATCCTGGTCATGGCGCATGCTTGCTACGGCCACAACTCGTTCTTCAAGGGCAATTACCTGTTTCGCGCCTGGACCGATGCCTCGGCGATCGTCGATTACCTGGTGTTTGCACGCAAGTACATCGCCGAATGCGAACAGCGCCACGGTGTCACGGCGGTGGAACAGCTTCTGGATGCCTGTCATGCGCTCCAGAACTATGGGGTCGATCGCTACAAGCGCCCCTCGCCGATCTCCTCGGAGGAAGAGGCGCGTCGCCAGCAGGAACGTGAAGCCTATCTCCAGGCGCAAGTGAACGCCCTGTGGCGCACGATTCCGGGAAAAGCGCCACGCGATGAGTCGGAGGCGTTCGCGGAGGATGGCGACGATCCGCTGGGGCTCCATCAGTACGGGCATTATCCCCCCGAGCCGCAGGAAAACCTGTTGTATTTTCTGGAGAAGAACGCGCCGCTTCTCGAGTCGTGGCAGCGGGAGATCGTACGTATTGTGCGTAAGCTGGCGCAGTATTTTTATCCACAGCGCCAGACCCAAGTGATGAACGAGGGATGGGCGACCTTCTGGCACTATACGCTGATGAATCGGCTCTACGATGAGGGGCTGATCGACGAGGGGACGATCCTCGAGTTTCTGCATTCGCATACCGCCGTCGTGCAGCAGCCGGGGTTCGATAGTCCGCATTTCAACGGTATCAATCCCTATGCCTTGGGATTTGCGATGTTTTCAGACATCCGTCGGATCTGCGAGACACCCAACGAGGAAGATCGCGAGTGGTTTCCGGAGATCGCCGGCAGCGACTGGCTGGAGACGGTGCATTTCGCGATGCGCAACTTCAAGGACGAGTCGTTCATTCAGCAGTTCCTGTCACCCAAGGTGATTCGCGATCTCAAACTGTTCAGCCTCGTCGACGATGATCGCGATGAGATGCTCACCATCAGCGCCATTCACGATGAGCGTGGCTATCGGCGCGTACGCGAGGCGCTTTCCACGCAATATGCCTTGTCGCTGCGCGAGCCCAATATCCAGGTCTGGGAGGCCGATATTCGAGGCGATCGTTCGCTGACCTTGCGCCATGTCCAGGATGCACGCCGGCCATTGGGCAAGACGCTGTATCCGGTATTGCGCCACCTGCATCAATTGTGGGGGTTTGCGGTCAAGTTGGAGTCGGTGGAGGACGATGAGGTCGTGCGCCGCTATCAGTGGCCGCTCCCCGGCGATGCGCGAGATGGTGGCTGAAACGCGTCGCTAGCCGCGGCGCGCAGGGCTGATATACTGGCTCTCGCACCGTCGGCGAAGTGTCGTGACGGTGCGTCTTTGAGCGTGCTGGCCGTAGGCTGGCGCGACGCCCCGAGTGCAGTAGGCAGTGTAGGAGAGTGTCATGCAAAGCGCGGTGATTTTGATCGACGTGGAAAAGGGCCAGATCAATGCGGTCGCCCAGCGGTTGGCCGAGCTGGAGGGGATCAGCGAGGTATTTTCCACCTGTGGTCGTTATGACCTGGTGGCCATCGCCCGCACGCGCGACTTCGAGTCGCTGGCGCAGCTCGTGACCGAACGCCTGATGGAGGTCCAAGGCATTCGTGAAACGGAGACACTCAACGCCATGCAGGTGCATTCGCGTCACGATCTCGAGACCATGTTCTCGTTAGGTTGGTAGCGGCGCCCTCATCGTCTAGGGTAATCGCTCACTTCACGTTTCGTTTTCGCAGGACAAGGATACGTCGCCGGCATGATCGCCGTTATTTCCTATCAGTTTCGGCGCTTAGTGCGTGGCGCGGGCATTTCCTTAATCTTCGCCGTGGTGGGGTCCGGCTTGTGGTATTGGCAGGAGCGCGAGGTCCGCGACCGGCTTAGCTGGATGGGGGTGCCCGAGTGGCAAACCACCAGCTGGCAGGGATTCAATCGGGTGCTGCGCAGTCACGCCTTCCTGGTGGGGTGGTCGGATATCCGGGTCAGCCCTTTATGGGTCAGTTATGCGCTCCATGAAACACCTGATGCGCCGATCGGTGATCGCCCGCATGGCTTTGCGCAGGACTGGCGCTCGTTGTGGCCGGTCATCTCGGATCAATACACGCACAGCGGGTATGACCGCGGCCACCTGGCCCCCAACTATGCCATCGCACGCGTACACGGGCGTGCGGCCCAGCTCGATACCTTCCAGATGACCAATATCACGCCGCAGCGCCCCGATTTGAACCGGCGCGTGTGGCAACGTCTCGAAGAGGTCGTGATGGATGATTTCCTGCCGCGCTTCGAGCAACTCCGAGTGGTCACCGGGCCGGTCTTCGATGAGCGCTTCATGCATCGAGTGGGATTCACTCAGGTGCCGTCGGCGTTTTACAAGATCATCGTGGTGCCTGGCGAGCATCCGCGGGCGCTAGCGTTTCTGATTCCACAGACAGTGCGTGGCGACGAGCCGCTCGACCGCTTTCTGGTCAGTATCGACGAGCTCGAAGCGAGAACCCGGCTCGATTTCTTTCCGCGCCTGCCGGAAGACGTCGAAACGCCCTTGGAAGCCAATATCGAGACAAAAGGGTGGGCATTACAGCGCGTCGCGCGGCGGCCCGGGCGTTACCAATAGAATAATAGGGGGAGTTACATAGAGGGGGCTTCGACACTTCGTAAAGTAGCATGCACGGTGGTGCCCAGGAGAGGACTTGAACCTCCACGTCCATACGGACACTAGCACCTGAAGCTAGCGCGTCTACCAATTCCGCCACCTGGGCGCGTCATGCACTTTACTGATGTTTTTTTGATGGTGCCCGGAAGAGGACTTGAACCTCCACGTCCATACGGACACTAGCACCTGAAGCTAGCGCGTCTACCAATTCCGCCATCCGGGCGTTGCCTTGTATCGATCTAGCGGAAGATCGATGGTGCCCAGGAGAGGACTTGAACCTCCACGTCCATACGGACACTAGCACCTGAAGCTAGCGCGTCTACCAATTCCGCCACCTGGGCAAGGCGCGGTGTATAATACCCATTTTGAGCGTGATTGCAAGCCACGAAGCCATGCTTCATGCCTTGTTTCGTGGAAGGCAGGTAGCCGCCATGGTTGGGTCGACTGGCTGTGCCCGCTATACTGGCGGCATGATTGAATTTCATAACAACGCCATCGGCGCACGACGTTTACTTGCCACCTCGCCTGTAAGGAAGTCATTACCATGAATCATTGGAAACTCAGTGACGATCCGCATGCGGAACGTGAAGCGAGTAAATACGATAATCCGGTCCCTAGCCGCGAATACTTGTTCGCCCGGCTGGAAGAATACGGTAAGCCCATCACACCCGAAGACCTCAGTCGCATGCTGGCGGTGGACGACGAAGAGCGCCTGGAAGGCGTGCGTCGGCGACTTGCCGCGATGGAGCGTGAAGGTCAGATACTGCGCAATCGGCGCGGGGCCTTCGCTCTGATCGACAAGCTCGACCTCATCAAGGGGCGGGTACAAGGCCATCGTGACGGCATGGGCTTCTTGATCCGAGAAGACGGCAAGAAACCCGACCTGGTCATGCCGCCACGTCAAATGCGGCGTGTCTTCGACGGCGACCAGGTGCTGGTGCGAGTCAGTGGTCGCGACCGGCGCGGGCGCGATGAAGCGACCATCGTCGAGGTCATTGCTCGCAATACGCAGTCACTGGTGGGTATCTACCGCCAGAATACCGCCGAATTCGGCGTACTGATTCCCGAGAAATCGCGCATCGCCCAGGAAGTCATCATCCCGCATAGCGTCAGCGGCGGCGCGCGTGATGGGCAGATCGTCTCGGCCCGTATCACCCAGCAGCCGGCGACGCGTGTACAGCCGGTGGGCGAAGTCACGGAAGTACTCGGCGAACGCATGGACCCGGGGATGGAAATCGACATCGCCATCCGCAGTTACGAGATCCCCGCTGAGTTCCCCCCCGAAGTGCATGAACAGATCGCCGACATGTCCGCCTCCGTGGACGAGGCCGACAAGGCGCATCGCATCGACTTGCGTGATGTGCCGCTGGTGACCATCGACGATGAGTCCGCCAAGGACTTCGACGATGCCGTCTGTGCCTGGAAGACCAAGTCCGGTAGTTGGAAGCTGCTGGTAGCGATCGCCGACGTATCGCACTATGTGCGCCCAGGCACCGCCCTGGATCAGGAAGCGATCACGCGCGGCACTTCGGTCTACTTCCCCGGCCAGGTCGTGCCGATGCTGCCGGAGTTGCTCTCGAACGGTCTGTGCTCGCTCAATCCCGAGGTCGACCGTCTGGCGCTGGTCTGCGAGATGAACATTTCGCCGAATGGGGCGATCAGCCGCTATCGTTTCTACGAAGCGGTCTTCCAGTCCCACGCGCGCCTGACCTACAACAAGGTCGCCTCGATCCTCGATGACGAAGGCCCCGAAGGCGATGCACTGCGCGAGCAGTATCGCGACCTCGTGCCGTCGCTCAAGAACCTCAAGAGCCTCTACACGATCCTGAGGGAAGCCCGCGAGGCACGCGGCGCCATCGATTTCGAGACGACCGAGACGGCCATCGTCTTCAACGACGAGCGCAAGATCGAGAAGATCGTGCCGCGCTCGCGCAACGATGCACACAAGATCATCGAAGAGTGCATGTTGGCCGCCAATGTGGCGACGGCGCGCTTCCTCGACAAGCATGACCTGCCGGCGCTGTATCGCATTCATGAGAAGCCCTCGCCGGAACGCCTGGACAAGTTGCGTCTGTTCCTCAACGAGCTGGGGCTGTCTCTGGGCGGGGGCGACGATCCCACGCCGCAGGACTACCGTGACCTTGCCGAGACGATCAAGGGTCGTCCCGACGCCGACGTCATCCAGACGGTGATGCTGCGCTCGATGAGTCGTGCGGTTTATTCGCCACAGAACGATGGCCACTTCGGTCTGGCGTATCCTGCCTATGCGCACTTCACTTCGCCGATTCGGCGCTACCCGGACCTGCTCGTGCATCGCGCCATTCGCTCGGTGATTCGCGGGCCGCGGCAAACCAATACGGTGCTGCGTGCCGAAGGCGCGCCGGTAGAGCCGCCCAGCCAATGGGCGCCGTATAGTTTCGAGCAAATGCTCGAGCTCGGTGAGCATTGCTCGATGACCGAGCGTCGTGCCGACGATGCCACGCGTGACGTGGAGGACTGGCTGAAGTGCGAGTTCATGTCGGACAAGCTCGGTGAGATCTTCGAGGGCACCATCGCCTCGGTGACGCAGTTTGGCGTTTTCGTGCGTCTGGACGACGTCTATGTCGAGGGCCTGGTCCACGTGACCTCGCTGCCGTCCGATTATTATCACTACGAGGCCGAGAAACACCGCCTCAAGGGTGAGCGTAGCGGTATGTCCTATCGGCTGGGCGATGGCGTCACGGTGCAGGTGGCGCGCGTCGATCTGGACGATCGCAAGATCGACTTCGAGCTGGCCGACGAGAAACCGCGTCCGCAGAACCCCGCTCGGCGCAAGAAATCCGCGACCGATGGTGCATCGGGACGCGGCAAGCAAGGCGCAGGGCAAGCCGGCAACGCAACGAAGAAGGAGCGTGACGGCAACAAGCCGCGTCGACGTTCGCGAGGCGGCAAGGGCGGCGGCAAAGGTGACAAGCGTTGAATAGGCGCCATGGAACGGGCAGTGGAGCATCATGAAAGCTAAACCTTCCCGGGCGCGTATCGCGACGCCCGAAGGCTTGGACGCCGTGTATGGCGTGCACGCCGTACGGGCCTTGTTCGAGCGTGGCCAGCCGCCACGCGAGCTTTGGTTACAGGAAGGGCGTGCCGAGGCACGCCTGGACAGCCTCTCGGAGAGCGCCCGTCAGGCTGGCATCAAATGCGTGGGCGTCGCCCGCGAAACGCTGGATGGCGTGGCCAAAGGTGCAGTGCATCAAGGCGTGATCGCTTTCGCGCCACCGCTGCAAGCCGAGAGCGAGGAAGCGCTCTGGTTTCGTCTCGGCGCCTGGCAGCAGGCGTCTCCGCCGTTGCTATTGATCCTCGATGGGGTGACCGATCCGCATAACTTCGGTGCCTGCCTGCGCAGCGCCGACGCGGCAGGTGCGCACGGTGTCATCGTGCCCAAGGATAAGGCCGCGCCCCTCAACGCCACGGTGCGCAAGGTTGCCTGCGGCGCTGCCGATGTCACGCCCGTCTATCAGGTCACCAACTTGTCGAGGGCGATGGCGCGGCTCAAGACGCATGGGGTATGGATCGTCGGGACAGCGGGCGAGTCGGCGCAGAGCCTTTACGAGGTCGACTTGATGGGGCCTGTGGCCATTGTCATGGGCGCCGAAGGCAAAGGTATGCGCCGGCTGACGCGCGAAGGCTGCGATCTACTCGCCAAGCTTCCCATGACGGGCAGTGTGTCGAGCCTCAATGTCTCGGTTGCCACGGGCGTGTGCCTATTCGAAGCCGTGCGCCAACGTCATGTCTCTTGATGTCCGGTCGGGCGAGACAAGTTGCAAGCGCGCGGGGTGATCACTACAATTGATCGGCTTTCCGGGCATCGTTTCGCGTGTCTGGAAACATAGAGACTTTCTCTCCTTGCTTCTCGCGGCCCTGTACCTGGTACTGACGGGCCTCGTGGAAGCTGTCAAACCGTAAGGAGCTATCATGCGTCATTACGAAATCGTGTTCATGGTCCACCCGGATCAGAGCGAGCAGGTGCCGGCCATGGTCGAGCGCTATACCGGGCTCGTTACCGAAAACGGCGGCACTGTGCATCGTCTGGAAGATTGGGGGCGTCGTCACCTGGCCTACCCGATCAACAAGATCCACAAGGCCCACTATGTACTGATGAACATCGAGTGCAGCGGCGAAACTCTCGACGAAATCGAGAATATCTTCCGCTTCAACGATGCCATCATTCGTAGCTTGGTGGTGCGTTGTAAAGAGGCGGTCACCGAAGCGTCTCCGATGATGAAGCCGGCCGAAGAAAAGCCGCGTCGTCGTGAAGAGAAAAGCGAGCGTCCGAACGTTGAGCGTTCCGAAACGAACGCCGACGCTGATGCCGACGCCGAAGCTGAAGCCAACTGATTCGTACCTCTGGAGGATAAACCATGGCACGCTTTTTCCGTCGCCGTAAGTTTTGCCGCTTCACCGCCGAAGGCGTGAAGTACATCGATTACAAGGACCTTGATACTCTCAAGTCCTATATCACTGAAACCGGTAAGATCGTACCCAGCCGCATTACCGGCACCAAGGCTCGTTATCAGCGTCAGCTGTCCACGGCCATCAAGCGCGCTCGTTATCTGGCGCTGCTGCCCTATACCGACAGCCACCAGTAAAACAAGGCGACTGGCGTGATGCAGGCACTGGCCCGTTGGGTGATGCGCGGTACGCCGCAGGCGGCAATGGTCGCGCTGATTGCGGCGTTGATTCCCTGGTTGTTTTGGCTGAGTGCCGCCGTCGCCGCGCTGGTAACGTTACGCCGCGGCCTGGGCCCTGGCCTGCCCGTGTTGATTGCCGCCGCGCTGCCAGCTGGCTGGTGGTGGGTGCAGGGGGACGCCGTTCCGCTTGCCAGCGTTTTGCTGGTGACGCTGATGGCGACCATACTGCGCGCCCGGATGCGTTGGGGCGAGACCCTGATTGCGGGCATGCTGGTGTGTGTGGTGCTGGTGCAGTTCGGCATCTTCCTGCCTCCGGGAGGGGCGGGCCCACTGCTCGATCAGGTACGCCAGAACTCGGCGGACGTCGATGCCATGCTCACCGAGTTGAGTGCCCAAGGTGTCTCCAGCGAACAGCTGGCGGGCATGTTGATCGGCGGCGTTACAGGGTTAGTGGTACTGCTTGCGGCAGTCGCTTGTTTGGCACTAGCGCGTAGTTGGCAAGCCGGATTGTATAATCCCGGTGGCTTTCGCGACGAGTTCCATGCGCTGCGTTTGAACACCAAGGAGCTTTTGCTGCTGGTCGGTGTTGGAATATTGGGCGTGCTGGTATCCATGCCGATGGCAACGATGCTGGCGTGGATACCCTTGCTCGTGGCAGGCATTGCGCTGGTGCATGGTTGGATTGGATTGAAGGGGATGAGCGGGTTTTGGTTGGTCGGCTTTTACGCATTGCTGCTGACGACCTGGCCCACGATTCTGGTTGTGCTGTTGCTGGCCGCTGTCGATACTTTCGCGGATTTCCGCGCACGCTTGGCCGGCAACCACTGATGAGAGGTTAACGAGATGGACGTCATTCTGCTCGATAAGATTGGCAAGCTGGGTAACTTGGGTGACCAAGTCGCTGTCAAGGCCGGTTACGGCCGCAACTACTTGGTGCCTTACGGCTTGGCCGTGCCGGCCACCAAGGAAAACGTTGCCGCTTTTGAAGCGCAACGTGCCGAGCTCGAAGCGCAAGCCGCAGAGCGTAAGTCAGAAGCCGAGGCGCGCGCTGAACAGCTGGCTGAAATCGAGCTGTCGTTGGTCGCCAAGGCCGGTGATGAAGGCAAGCTGTTCGGCTCTATCGGCCCGCGCGATCTGGCCGATGCACTGACGCAGGCGGGTCTCGATGTGGTCAAGAGCGAAGTGCGCATGCCGGAAGGTCCGATTCGCCGGACCGGTGAGTATGACATTACGCTGCAACTGCACGCGGAAGTCGCTACCAGCGTTCGCATCGTGATCGTGGCCGAGTAAGCGGTCACCGCCAGGCGACATGCTGGCATGGGGCGCGAAGGGTAACCTTCGCGCCCTTTTTGTGCCATGAGCCAAGGTCTTGGGGTACGTGAGATAGGGTCCATGAAGTGCAACGGTAGAGTCATCACGGCATCATGGTGATGGCCGACACGGTGAACGTGTGCACTTCGCCGACCTTCGATATCGACCGGTCAGGAAACGAGCATGAGCGAATACGTCGAGCACGACCAGGAAACCGCGGCGCTCAAGGTGCCGCCGCACTCGCTGGAAGCGGAGCAATCAGTGCTCGGCGGGCTGATGCTGGACAACAGCGCCTGGGATACGGTCTCCGAGCGCCTGACCGCCGACGACTTCTATCGCTACGAACATCGTCTGACCTTCAATGCGATGGCCCAGCTCGCCGAATCGGGGCATCCGCTCGATGTGGTCACGCTCTCGGAGGCGCTGGAAAACCGCGATCAGTTGGAGGGTGTGGGCGGACTGGCTTACTTGGCCGAACTGGCGCGCAACACGCCATCGGCGAGTAACATTCGCGCTTATACCGATATCGTGCGCGAACGTGCCACCTTGCGCAAGTTGATCCAGGCAGCCAATCAGATCGCCGAGGGTGCCTTTGCCCCACAAGGCCGCCCCTCCGACGAGTTGGTCAACGAGGCCGAGCGCCTGGTGTTTCAGATCAGCGAGGATCGCCCCAAGACCGGTGGGGCGATCGGCATGAGCGACCTGCTCAGCAAGGCCGTCGATCGTATCGACGAGCTTTTCAACATGCAGGGCGAGATGACGGGGCTTTCCTCCGGTTTCCGAGATCTGGACGAGATGACGTCGGGGCTGCAGCCGTCGGATCTGGTGATCATTGCCGGACGTCCTTCCATGGGTAAGACGACATTCGCCATGAATGTGGTCGAACATGCGGTCATCTCCAGTGACAAGCCGGTCATGGTGTTTTCCATGGAGATGCCCGCCGATGCTTTGATGCTGCGCATGCTGTCCTCGTTGGGACGTATCGATCAGACGCGCGTGCGGACCGGGCAGTTGGAAGACGAAGACTGGCCGCGTTTGACCTCGGCGGTCAATTTGCTCAAGGACAAGCAACTCTTCATCGACGATACGGCAGGGCTTTCACCCAACGAGATGCGCTCACGCACTCGGCGTCTGGCGCGCGAGCACGGTAACATCGGCATGATCATGATCGACTATCTGCAGCTCATGCAGATCCCTGGTTTTTCCGAGAACCGTACCGGTGAGATTTCTGAAATCTCGCGCTCGCTCAAGGCCTTGGCCAAGGAGTTCAACTGTCCGGTCGTCGCGTTGTCGCAGCTCAATCGCTCGCTCGAGCAGCGGCCCAACAAGCGCCCGGTGATGTCGGATCTTCGCGAGTCGGGGGCCATCGAGCAGGATGCCGACGTCATCGCCTTCGTCTATCGCGATGAGGTCTATAATCCTGACAACCCCGACAATCATGGCTTGGCTGAACTGATTATCGGAAAGCAGCGTAACGGGCCGATCGGGACCGTTCATATGGCCTTTATCGGCAAGTACACACGCTTTGAGGATCTCGCCCCCGACAGCTACGGTCAGCACATGGGCGAGTGATGATGGCAAGGCAAACATGCCGGTGTTGCCTTATAATGCCGGCTCGCAAGTGAACAGGAGGGGAGATGGCGAGCGGATTTCAACGTGGCAAGAAACGTACCCCCAAGCTCGAGGGGCGCGGCCAACTGGAAAGCGTCGAGCGTGAAGGGCCGTTCAAGGAATGGTTGGGGATGCCCGACCTCTACCGTTATTCCCTGGTCGTCGATGGTGAAACCTACAGCTATCAGACCGAAGACGCCGAACTTCCCGTCTCGGTCGGTGATCGGGTGGTGTTTCGTTACAAGGAAACCCGTGCGGGCAACTGGGTCGATCGGAACTCGCTCGGGGTGGCGATCGATCCATCCACGTACCAGCGCGATTCTTGATACATCGCGTTGGGGCAATGCAGGGGCCGGTACGCCGGCTCCTGGCGAGCGTTGTTCGACGTCTCGCTGTTTGAACGTTTCATATCTTCTCCTTCCTTTACGTATTTCCCTCGCCAAGCGCGCAAGTGGTGGAACTTCTTGCGCGGCGATGCGTCTCAATGAGTGTATTTTCCTCTTTTCAGTCAATGTTTAGACGAATAGTACGCCCCTCGACAAGACGTTGATCGCTGCTCCCCGTCATACTTGTTGCAACATGTCTGTCATCTGAATAAGGCAAGCTGGACGTGCGCTGCGGTAGGTGGCGTATGTCTTGTCGAATTTTATTTTCTCAAGGAGAACATTATGGAAATCAACGAACTCAAACACTTCGTGGGTGCGGAGCATAACTTCGAGATTCGCGTCATCAGTCATGCGGGCAGTCGCCTGTACCGCGTCGAGGTGGAGGACATCGAAGGTCAGTGCTACCCGCTGATGCGGCGTGGCAAACCGATGCTGTTTCGTGCCCTGGACGATGTCTATGCCGAGCTCAAACAGGCAGGCATCCATCGTGCCTATCTCGTACAGTGGGTTGCGCATGACGAAGTGATCGGCCGTGACACGCATTATCAGTCCCCGCTGACTTCGCGCATGCCGTTAGTGTTTTGACGTCCTACACATAACCTGCCCAACGCGCGTTCAGCGCCCCATTCTCCAACCGTAATACTGAATTTATCGCCCGGCGAGCAGCCGGGGCCTGGGTGCGAAGGCACCGGGCATCTCCCTCCTCACGACGTTCTCTTCAAATATTTACGCGCGCTTTTTCAGGGCATGTCGCTTAGGCAGTCCTACACCGTGTTAAAGCCTTGGACGTATGTTCTCCAAATGTTGTACAAATCGTGTTCATAGTATAACGCGATAAGCCCAACGTGCCCTTGGCTTGTTACACTGACCGACTAAGGTCTTTTACAGGAGAGGTTTCAATGGGGTCAGCTCCCTTCGGCGTCATGCTCGTCAATCTTGGCACGCCCGAGGCCCCGACGGCGTCAGCGGTGCGTCGTTATCTGGCGGAATTCCTCGGCGACCGGCGGGTGATCGATCTGCCGCGCGCCAAGTGGTTGCCGATTCTGCATGGCATCATCCTGCGCATTCGGCCTCCGCGGGTCGCCAAGGCCTATGCCTCCGTGTGGCGGGAGGATGGCTCACCGTTGCTCGCCATCGGGCGCCGCCAGCAACGCGCGCTGAAGGAACGGCTGGCGACGCGTATGGGCACCGAAATCCCCGTCGAGCTGGCGATGACCTATGGCAAGCCCAGTATGGAGGAAGCCGGCCTGGCGTTACGTGACGCCGGGGTCGAGCGCATCCTGGTGCTGCCTTTGTACCCGCAGTTTTCCGCCACGACGACGGGGGCGGTATTCGACCGCTTGGCGCGCGCCCTGGCACCGTGTCCGCATTTGCCGGAGTTACGTTTCGTGCGCGACTACCATAACCATCCGGCCTATATCGGGGCGCTGGCAGAAAGCGTTCGCGAGCATTGGGCGGCGCATGGCCGGCAATCGCGACTGCTGTTTTCCTATCACGGCATTCCCAAGCGCTACGCCGATGCCGGCGATCCTTACCCACGGCATTGCGAAGAGACCAGCCGTCTCGTGGCCGAGGCGTTGGGGCTCGAGGCGGATGAGTGGCGACAGACTTACCAGTCGCGTTTCGGGCGCGAAGAATGGCTCAAGCCGTATACCGACGAAACCTTGAAGGCATGGGGCGCCGAGGGTCTTGAGGGCGTCAACGTGATCAGCCCCGCTTTTGCCGCCGACTGTCTGGAAACGCTGGAAGAGCTTGAAGTCGAGAATCGTGGCTATTTCGAGGAAGCGGGCGGCGGTGCCTACCAGTACATTCCCGCGCTCAACGATCGTCAGGATCATATCGATCTTCTGGCCTCGCTCGTCGAGCAGCATACCCAGGGTTGGTAACGCCGCTGATCACTTCGACGAGGCGTCTATACGTCAGACGCCCGAGGGCATAGAGCCATCGGGCGTCGTCTGTTATGCGTCAGGCGCAGTTCAGGGCAGTTTGGAATTACCTTGGGGCGCTTCCTCGAGGGTGCGCTCGTCGTCGTCTTCCTGAAGCTCCTCGGGGTTGCCGCGGGTCCTGGGGTCGCGTTCGAGCTTCTGATGCAATGCGCTCTTGCTCAGCAGGTGCGCGGAGACGGGAGCGGTAATGAACAAAAAGATGGTGATCAGGAGTTCCTGCAGGCTGGGACCGCTTTCGAGCAGGCTGAAATAGGCGATCGAGGCCAGCAGTACACAGCCAACGCCGAGCGTAGAAATCTTCGAGGGACCGTGCAGGCGCATGTAGAAATCCTTCATGCGTGCCAGCCCCAGTGAACCAATCAAGGCGAAGATGCTGCCGGCGATCAAGAAGAAGGCAATGACGCCTTCCATCAACGTATATAAGGCAATCATAGTCCCTCCGCTATTCGATGATGTCGCCACGTAGCAAGTACTTGCAAACCGCCACGGTGCTCACGAAACCGAGCATGGCGATGAGCAACGCCGCCTCGAAATAGGTGCGATGGCCCAGCCAGAGACCGAACAGCACGATCAAGGCGATGGAATTTACATACATGGTGTCCAGCGCCAGGATGCGGTCGGGCAGGCTGGGGCCGACTGCGACACGGTAAAGGTTGAGCACGATCGCGACCGATAACAACGCCACGCTGACCTTGAGGGCAAAATCTAGCATTCGAAGATCTCCTTGAGCGGACGCTCGTAGCGCTCATGGATATGACACTTCATATCGTCGATATCGCCCACATCCAAGGCATGGATCAGCAGCGTCTTACCATCCATGCGCAGATGCGCCGAGACCGTTCCCGGCGTCAAGGTAATGGTGCTGGCTAGCATGGTGATCGCGAAATTCTCCTGAAGCTCGAGCGGATACTCGATGAAGGCGGGGCGCGCCCGTCCTCGTGGGTCGAGTATGACCTTGGAGGCCTCCAGGTTGGCGACCACGATATCGAGCAGCACCCGGAAGAAGTAACGCACCATGAGCCAAGGCTTCTTGATCCTAGGCTGTGCCTCCCAGAAGGGCTTGGTAATCAGCGGGATGACGATGGCCAGAAAGCCGCCGAGCAACCAGTGCCCCAAGGCAACGCCGTTCATCAACAGCAGCCACACGATCAGTAGCAAGACGGACAACAGCGGCATTGGTAGCCACTTGCGAGGACGAATCATGTATCACCTCCAGTGTCGCCGCGGGCGATAATGGATTCTACATACGCATCACGGTCGAGCAATTGGGCGGCGGTCGCCTGGGTGAACGCTGTAAGGGGGCCGGCGAAGGCCACCATTAGCGGCGCACAGCCGATCAGCATGAGCGTGCCAGTGACGCGCAGTGGTCCGAGCGTGATACCGGTCTTCTCGCCAGACGCCCGCCAGAAGATGGTCGAGCCGGTGCGTGATAGTGCTATCAAGGAAGCTAGCCCGCTACCTAGAAGAATCGGCCACAACCAATGCTGCTGTGCCGTCGTTGCGGCCTGCAGCAGCAGGGCCTTGCCGAAGGCACCGGACAGAGGCGGTAAGCCGGCCATGGCGATGGCGCCGGCGAAGAACAGCAGACCCAGCGTGGCGGGCTGCGTCAGCGTACGGGACTGTACGATGCGCGCCCCGGCCTTGCCGCGTTGCTGTGCAATGGCATCGACCAGCAGGAACATGCCGCCACTGACCAAGGTGGTGTGGATCAAGTAATACAGCAGTGCGCCCAGCGCGACTTCGCTGTGCATGCCGATACCCGCCAGCAGGGTGCCCGCCGAGACCAGAATCAGATACGCCACCTGGGTGCGCATGTCGCGTGCCGATAACACGCCTACGGCACCGAGCGCGAGCGTGGCCAAACCTAGCCACCATATCCACGGCTGAGCGAGATTGGCCAGTGGGCCGGCCTGCTCGCCGAAGATCAGCGTATACACACGGATGATCGAATAGATCCCGACCTTGGTCATGATCGCGAAAAGGGCTGCTATAGGTGCCGGCGCGGCGGCATAGGCGCGCGGTAACCAGAAGTATAGCGGCAACATGGCTGCCTTGAGCCCGAAGACGATCAGCAGCAACAGGGCGCCGGCCTTTACCAATCCCAGATCGGCGGTATCCAGCGTGGTCACGACTGCTGACATGTCGGCCATGTTGAGCGTGCCCATGGTGCCATAGAGGATGCCCAGCGCGATCAGAAACAGCATCGACCCTAGCAAGTTGAGCGCCACGTAATGAAAGCCAGCATGCGTGCGTGCCTTGCCACCGCCGTGCATCAACAACGCATAGGAGGCGATGAGCAGTACTTCGAAGAAGACGAATAGGTTGAAGAGATCGCCGGTCAGAAAGGCGCCGTTGATGCCCATCAGTTGCAGCTGGAACAAGCCGTGAAAGTTGGAGCCTTGCTCGTCGTCCCCTGCGCAAGCATAGAGCAAGCTGCCCAGAGCCAGCAGCGACGTAAGCAGCACCATCAGAGCGGACAGACGGTCGAGTACTAGAATGATGCCGAATGGCGGCTGCCAGTCGCCCAGAGCGTAATAGCGGATGGTGTCGTCGGTGCTTTCGGCGACCAGCAAGATTCCCACCACTACCAGCGCGACGGTAGAGAGGACGTTGGCTGTGCGGCGTAAGGTTAGCGCGCCGCCACGATGGATCAGCAATGCCACTCCAGTGAGCAGCGGCAAAAGAACCGGCAGAATGATCAAATGCTGCATCAGGACTTGTCCTCCCGCGGCTCGTCGACACGGTTGCCGTTGACGTGGTCGCTGCCCACGTCACCGCGTACGCGCATGGCGAGGATCACCGAGAAGGCGGTCATGGCGAAGCCGATGACGATGGCAGTAAGCACCAATGCCTGCGGTAGCGGGTCGGCATACTTGCCGGCGCCATCGCTGATCACGGCCGCACCGTCGGTGGTGAGCCCCCCGGTTGAGAACAAGAACAGGTTGACGGCATAGGACAATAACGTCAGGCCGACCACCACGGGAAAGGTTCGCCCGCGTAGCGCCAGATACAACCCACTGGCGGCCAGGATCCCCGTGGTGGTCGCGAATAGCGCTTCCATCACGCTTTCTCCTTCTGCTTGGAGGGGCGGTGCGATGTGGTTACCTTGCCCAGGTTGGCAAGGATCATCAGCGTGGCACCGACCACGGTAAGGTAGACACCGAGATCGAACAGCATGGCCGTCGCCAGCTCCACATCACCGATCAGCGGGATGTGGAAATGGCCGAAAGCCGAGGTCAAGAACGGATACCCGAAGACCCAACTGCCAACCCCGGTCAGAGCGGCAATGGCGACGCCAGCGACGGCGATCGGCTGATACTGGAACGACAAGCGTTGCTGGGCCCATTCGACTCCATGGGCGATGTACATAAGGATCAACGCCACCGCCGTCACCAGCCCCGCGATGAAGCCACCGCCCGGGGCGTTGTGGCCGCGCAGGAAAATGAAGACCGAGACCAGCAAGGCCATGGGCAATAGCGATTGGGAAACCGAGGCCAGAATCATGGGGTAGCGATCCGGTGACCAGGGGCGTCCTTCGCTATCGCTGGAGGGCATGAACAGGCGCAAGCGATTGAGTAGCTTGTAGATGCCGATCCCCGCGATACATAGCACCGTGATCTCGCCCAGAGTATCGAAGCCACGGAAATCGACCAGAATCACATTGACCACGTTATGCCCGCCGCCGCCGGGCACACTGTGCTCGAGGAAATAGTCGGAAATCGAGTTCAAGGGGCGTGTCAGCAGAGCATAGTTAAGGCTTGCCACCACGCCGCCGAAGCCCGCGGCCATCAGGACATCGCGCACGATGCGCGACGCACTCGACTCTTTGGGCGTCTTCTGTGGCAGGAAGAATAGCGCCAACATCAAGAGAATGACCGTGACCACCTCGACTGCTAGCTGAGTCAGTGCCAGGTCAGGCGCCGAGAAGCGCGCGAAAGCCAGCGACGCCATCAGGCCGACCACCGAGAGCATGATCAGCGAAATCAGGCGGCGGCGATGCAGGAAAGCCGTCGCCAAACCAGCGAAACAGGTGATCGCGGCACCGACGATGAGCAAGGGGTCGGCCTTCTGAATGGCCAGCTCGCCTTTCAAGGTCTCGATTCCCATCAAACTCATGCCAGACACGACCAGGGCGCTGATGACGACCCACAACATGTAGCGTTGCAGTGAACCGTTTTCGAGAGTATCGATGGCCCACTGAGTGAAGCGTATCAGTCGCTGAACGGCGCCCTCGAAGATGGCCAGCGAGTCGCGCGACGGGAACTGGCGGTGGAAGGTGAAAAGATGCTGGCGAAGCGCGTACACCAGGAGGCCACCGATCAGCGCGATCGCGCTCATCAGCAAGGGCAGATTGAAACCGTGCCAGATGCTGAGGTGAAGTTCGGGGGCGGGCATCGTCAAGGCCGCGTCGGCGGCGGCCGTCAGTAGCCCCGTGGCGGTGAAGGCGGGGAAAAGCCCGATGACGATGCACACGATCGCTAGCACCAGGACGGGCAGGCGCAAGGGAAACGGCGCTTCGTGTGGGGTCTTTTCCAGCTCGCGCGGCCTGTTACCGTCGAAGAAAGTATTGCGCACGTAGCGTAGCGAGTACGCGGCGGCGAGGATGCTCCCGATGGTAGCCAAAGCCGGGATCAACCACGCCAAGCCGCCGAGAAGCGGCGTCTCAAGCGTTTCGGCGAGCATCATCTCCTTGGAGAGAAAGCCATTGAGCAAGGGAAAACCGGCCATTGAGGCGGCGGTGATGGTGGCCAGCGCGGTAGTCATCGGCATGTAGCGCCATAGTCCCTTGAGCTTGCGAATATCTCGCGTGCCGCACTCGTGGTCGACGATGCCGGCGGTCATGAACAGCGCTGCCTTGAAGGTCGCGTGGTTGAGAATATGGAAAAGGCCGGCGACCACCGCCATCTGGCTGTTGAGGCCGAACAGCATGGTGATCAGTCCCAGATGGCTGACCGTCGAATATGCCAGAATCGTTTTGAGGTCGAGCTTGATCAGCGCGAAATAGGCGCCGAAAAGCATGGTCACCAGCCCGGTCAGGCTGACCAGGTAAAGCCACTCTTGCGATCCGGCCAGTGCTGGATGCAGGCGGGCCAGCAGGAAGACCCCGGCCTTGACCATGGTCGCCGAGTGCAGAAAGGCCGATACCGGTGTCGGTGCCGCCATGGCTTGGGGAAGCCAGAACTGGAACGGAAACTGCGCCGACTTGGTGAATGCGCCGAGCAGAACCAGTAGCAGCGCTGGCAGATAACGCGGATCTGCAAGGATGACATCGCGGCTATCGAGCACTGTCTGCATGTCGAAGCTGCCCACGATCTGGCCGATCAGAATAAAGCCAGCCAGCAGTGCTAGCCCTCCCATGCCGGTGACGGCCAGCGCCATGCGAGCGCCTTTGCGTGCGGCTGATTGATGGCTCCAGAAGCCGATCAGCAAGAATGACGACAGGCTGGTCAACTCCCAGAACATCCATAGCAGGATCAGGTTGTCGGCCATCACGATGCCCAGCATCGAGGTCATGAAGAGCATCAAATACGCATAGAAGCGCGGCATGTTGTCCGCTTCGGCCAAGTAGTGGCGCGCATAGAGGATGATCAGCAGCCCAATCCCCAGGATCAGCAGCACGAACAATAGCGAGAGACCATCGAGGCGCAAGGCAAGGTCAAGGCCCAGGGCTGGCACCCACGAGAAGGCCAGGCGCGGCACCTCGCCGGCGAGCACGCCGGGCGTCTCGCGTAATGTGACCAATAGTGCGATGAGTGGCATCGCGGCGGTCAACAGCGCGCATTGATGGCGTCGCTGGTTCGAACTCAGCAATGGCAAAAGACTGCCGAGCAGCGGCAACAGCACGATCAGTAGCAATGACATGCAACTTGCTCTTGTCGTTTAACGTTTGAGGGTACCCGCGACCGTCCGGGCGGAGGTTCGGATACGAGTATGGA
This sequence comes from Chromohalobacter sp. 11-W, assembly GCF_029889905.1. GTDB lineage: Bacteria > Pseudomonadota > Gammaproteobacteria > Pseudomonadales > Halomonadaceae > Chromohalobacter. The sequence continues at coordinate 53,510 of NZ_JARANZ010000001.1, forward strand.
CGGCGGCAGCGCGAACGTCAGTCGCGAACGACGGGAGGGTCCGTCAGATAAGGGCGTCTGATACCTCGGGGTGCCAGCATCCAGGCAGGGGTGCGGTCGGTTGCATCGCCGGCTGGCATGAGTGACAGACGGTGGGCACCGTAATGGCAGGGCATGCGCAGCGGCAGGCAGCCGGGCAGGGAGTGTCCTGTCATGGTGTCTCTCCTCCTTCGGAACGCTTCGGCGCGAAGCTATGCGTACAGCGGCTTGTATTGATTGATGATTTGTTGCGTCGGGCGCCAAAACGGGATGGTTGATCGAATGTACCATGTCCTTTCCTGGCCTCGCCATAGCCTGGGTGGCGAAAGATGCAGCGGTGCATGTTTTTCAGAGCATAAGGGCTCTGGTGGCGGCGTCGCCGCCTAGGTAGCATGGCCCCTGCGCGGCAGCTGTGCCTGTCGGCCTGATTCGGCCCGCGTCGCTCGGCGCTTGGCCCTCATCGTCGTCATTGACAAGGAACGACACATGAAACGACCCATTTGCAGCCTCGCATTGGGGCTTTGCCTGGCGGGATGCCAAGGCATGGCGGCTAGCGATACTGCGACTTCTTCGGCCCAGGTCGATAACACATCGGCGAAGGCGCCAAGTGCCGACACCGCTACGGCCTCGGACGACGAACAAGCGTCGTCTCGGGGGTTTGCCGCTTGGGTGGAGGGCTACCGGGAGCATGCGGCGGCGGAAGGCATTGATGCCGTCACGCTGGCGGCAGCCTTCGACGATGTCCGCTTTCAGCCGCGCATCATTGAGCTCGACCGCTCGCAACCGGAGTTCTCTCGCCCGGTGTGGGCGTATCTGGACACGGCGGTCTCCGATCAGCGCGTCCGCCAGGGGCGTGCAAAACTCGATGACCACCGCGATGCCGCGATGCGGGCGGAGAATCGCTACGCGGTGCCGGCCGAGATATTGACGGCGATTTGGGGCGTGGAAAGCAACTACGGCAGCTATTTTGGCCACTTTTCGACCATCGATGCGCTAGCCACGCTAGGATTCGAGGGACGGCGTCAAGACTTCGCCCGCCGCGAACTGCTCGCGGCCTTGGAGATCCTGCAAAGCGGCGATATCGATCGCGAGCACATGCGTGGCTCGTGGGCGGGCGCCATGGGGCACACGCAATTCTTGCCGTCGAGTTTCCTTTCCTATGCCGTCGACGCTGACGGCGATGGCCGGCGTGATATCTGGGGCAGCGTGGACGACGTGATGGCCTCGACCGCATATTACCTTGAGCAAGCCGGTTGGCGGGCCGGGCAACCTTGGGGCGTGGAAGTCACGCTGCCCGATGACTTCGATTACGCTCAGAGCGAGCTCGCGGTGCGTCATTCTAGCGATGAATGGCGCTCGCAAGGCGTACGTGCACGAGGAGATACGTGGCCGTCGTTCGACGAGGCCTCGGTGATTGCCCCGGCGGGTGTACGCGGTCCTGCGTTTATGGTGGGCCCTAACTTTCGGGTCATCATGCGCTATAACGCCTCCACCAGTTACGCCTTGGCTGTCGCGGCGCTGGCCGAACGCATCGCGGGTGGTGATGGCATCCAAGGCGACTGGCCACGCGATCTCGAACCGCTTTCGCGCACCCAAGTCAAGGAGATGCAGCGTCGACTCAACGCGCTGGGCTTTTCTACCGGCGGGGCGCCGGATGGCATCGTGGGCCCCAACACGCGTCGTGGCCTGCGCGAATTCCAGCGTAGCCAAGACATGACACCGGACGGCTTCCCTACGCATGCCTTGCTCGACAGGCTTCGCGACGCATCCGTACGGTAAGTGTGTCGCTCAGGCGGTCGCAGGCATAGGCGCCGCGATCGCCTGCGGTGATGGATGGGCCGGTCTCGGTTCATCGCGTCGATCGTCGTCCAGCGTTGCGGAGAAGCGCTCAATGGCGGCCACCACTTCATTGGCCCCTTGGCGTATGCGTTGAATCGTCTCGCCGGCGTCTTCCGCGCGCCGTACCCCTCTTTCCACACCGCTCAGGCAGTCGCGCATCCCCGCATCAGCATGTTGGGTCAGCCCGCGCAGGGTATCGATCGTCGAGATGATATCGCGGGTGGCGTGCGCCGTGCGGGTCGAGAGTTCGCGCACCTCGCGGGCAACCACAGCGAATCCGCGGCCATGTTCTCCGGCGCGTGCCGCTTCGATGGCGGCATTGAGTGCCAGTAGGTTGGTCTGCTCGGTGATTTTCTGAATATTCTCGATGACGGCATTGATGTCTTGCGAGTGGCGCGTGAGTTCGGCAATGACGGTGGATGTCTGGCGGATTCGTGCCTCGATGTGGCGGATGTTTTCGACGACCTCGCCGATGATGCGTGTACCGTCGGTGGCGCTGACGTCAGTGTCGCTGGAAATGCGATACGCCATGTGGGCGCTGTTCGCTTCCGCCTGATGGCGCTCAACACGCTGTGTGATGTCGGTGGCGAACTTGATGATCTTGTACAAGTTTCCATCATCATCGAAAACAGGGTTGTAGGTGGCCTCGAGCCACAGTGTCCGTCCCCGGCTATCGAGACGCTTGAACTCGCCAGCGATGAATTCTCCGGCATTGAGACGCGTCCAGAAGTCATCGTATTCCTGGCTGCTGGCGTATTCGGCCTCGCAGAAAAGACGGTGGTGGGCCCCCACGACCTCTTCGAGACGATATCCCACGGTTGCCAGGAAGTTGGCGTTGGCGGTCAGGATATCGCCAGCAGGCGTGAATTCGATGATGGCCGTCGAGCGATCCAGGGCGTCGAGGCGGCTACGCATGTCGCTCTCGGCACGCACCTTGTCGGTGATGTCGCTGGCTGTCTTGACCACGCGCTTGACCTGTCCCGAGCGCCCGATAATCGGCGTATAAGACGCTTCAAGCCAGAGGGTTCGTCCGCCTTTGCCGAGGCGCTTGTAGCGTCCGGTCATGTATTCGCCATGCGCCAGACGCCGCCAGAAGTCGCGGTAAGCGGGGCTTTGTGCGTGAGTTGGCTCGCACAACAAACGATGGTGTCGCCCTTGAAGCTCGTCGAGACGGTACCCCGTTATTTTCAGGAAATTCGCGTTGGCATCGAGCACCGTCCCGTCCGGATGAAAGTGAATGATGGCGGTGGCGCGATCGAGTGCTTTGAGCGTGGCGACGTCGCGGCGATGCTGGCGGAAATGGGCCATGGTGACTCCGTGTCCTGAGGAAGATGGGCTGGAAAATGTTTCTTTTTGTGAACGATGCCAGGACACAGAGTAGCTCTCGCGCAAAATATATACAATAATTGTACAAATATGCTGAGCGTTTGAAGTAATTGCGACGGCAATCGCCCGGCCGGCGTTACAAGACGCGGCCAGGCGGGAAGGGGATCACAGAATATGAACAGCCGGTTGTCAGGCGTGAGCGGTACTCATGCCACGCAAGGCAGTCGGGAGGTCGTTGTCGGCTTCGAGCTGCGGGAGAGACGAGGCGACGTGCTGAATGGCACTGACTACGTCGTTGGCGCCGGAGCGAATCTTGTCGATGGCTTGCCCGGCCTCGCCAGCCATGCGTACGCCGTTGTCGACACTGCCTATGCAGGCCTGCATGCCGCTGCTCACTTCCTGGGTAAGGTCGCGCAGGCTGGCGATGGTCGCGGTGATATCCTGAGTGGCTTGCGAGGTGCGTAGCGAGAGCTGGCGGACCTCATGAGACACGACCGCGAAGCCGCGACCGTGTTCGCCGGCGCGTGCCGCTTCGATAGCGGCATTGAGTGCCAATAGGTTGGTTTGTTCGGCGATGTCGTGGATGCTCTCGACCACTTTGTTGATGTCGGTAGAGCGTTGTTCCAGCGTGGCGAGTTGTTGTGAGGTGCTGGCGACCTGCTCGGCAATACGACGGATTTCCTCGACGGTGTCGTTGATGATGCGTGAGCCGTCGTTCGCCGACGCTTCGGTCGTCGAGGAGATGCGGTAGGCCATCTGCGCGCTTTCGTTCTCGCGCGTCACGCGATCGGTGATGTTGGTGGCGAACTTGACCACCTTGTAGAGATGCCCATCGGGATCGAAGACTGGATTGTAACTTGCTTCGAGCCACAGGGTATGGCCCTGCTTGTCGACGCGTTGAAACTGCCCTGACATGAACTCACCGGCGTTAAGACGGTGCCAAAAAGCGCGATATTCCTGGCCTTCGGCGTAGTTGCGTGCGCAGAAAATGCGGTGGTGCATGCCCTCGATCTCCTGGAGAGTGTAGCCCACGGTATCGAGGAAATTCCGGTTGGCGGTGATGATATGGCCATCGGGGGTGAACTCGATGATGGCCATAGAGCGGTCGAGGGCGTTGAGCCGGCTTTTCATGTCCTGTTCGCGACGAACGCGCTCGCTGATGTCGGTTGCTGTCTTGACTACACGAACGACCTTGCCGTGTCGGTCGGTGATGGGATTGTAGGAAGCTTCTAGCCAAAGAGGTCGGCCGTCGCGCGCCACGCGCTTGAAGCGACCGGCGATGAACTCTCCCTGGCGCAGGCGCTCGCAGAAAGCCGCGTACTCATGGCTTACAGCCAATTCGCGATCACATAGCAGCCGGTGATGCTGACCGAGCAGCGTTTCGGCCTGATAGCCGGTGGTAGCGAGGAAATTGGCATTGGCTGAGAGGATGACACCCTGGGGCGAGAACTCGATGACCGCCATGGCGCGATGGATGGCATTGAGTACGGCTGCATGCTGGTGTGGCAAACGAAATAAGCCCATATCCTGCGTTCCTCTTATTATCCTTGGCGAAACCTTGTCGAGGTCGACTACTGAATATCGACAGTATCGGCAGCGGATTGAGGGCTCCGCGAATCGCATGCGCGAATAAGCAAACCGAAGGCAAGTTAGCGCCTTAATCTTGCCTCATACAGAGGCGGTGCGGATGGGGCGCCGGGTGAGGGTCAGAAAAGGCGTGCGAGCAGCGCGGTCACGGCGGTTTCGACGCGCAGGATACGCTCGCCCAGGTGCACGCCTTCGAAACCGAGGGCCTGGAACCGCTCGACTTCGTAAGGCACGAAGCCGCCTTCGGGGCCGATCGCTAGTGTGACGGGTTCGTCGAGGCCGCGTGGGCAGGTCGTGGCCATGCCGGGATGTGCGATCAGCGCGCGACGCCCGCTCAGTTGTACAGGCAGGCGATCCTCGATGAAGGGCTTGAAACGTGGCTCGAATGTCACGCATGGCAGATGCGTGTCGCGTGCCTGCTCGAGTCCGAGGATGAGATGATGGCGGATCTTCTCGGGGGTTAGTTCCGGCGACTGCCAGTAGCTTTTTTCGACGCGCCGAGTATGCAGCAGGGTAAGCTGTTTCACCCCCAAAGCGGTGACGTGCTCGAGCGTGCGGGCTAGCATGCGAGGACGCGGCAGCGCCAACAGCAGATGGACCGGCAACGGCGCGGGGGGATCGCGATCCAGGGTGACCGTGAAAACGGCACCCGTGTCATCCAGTGACTGTAGCCGCCCGCGCCCCAGCGCGCCGCCGACCAGGCCCACGCTCAGTTCGTCGCCGGGCACGGCGCGATGTATTTCGCGCAGATGGCGTAGGCGTACGGGGTCGCGCAGATGCATGCGCTGGGCATCGAGGCGGTCGTTGTCGTCGAAGAGGATGAGGTTCATGAAAGCTCCGCGAATGGCGCGCGTAGTCTACTATTATGCCCCCGTGCTGTCGTGGGTGGCTTGCGCTGCTCGAATGTCGGTGCACAATGCAATGAAAGCCTTAGTAAGGACTGCGCCGTGCGCGTGATACGCAAGTATGCCAATCGTCGTCTCTACGATACTCAGCAGAGTCACTATGTGACGCTGGAGGATTTGCGTTGCCTGGTACTCGACGAGGTGCCGTTTCGCGTCGAGGATGCCAAGAGCGGTGAAGATCTGACCCGGCCCATCCTGCTGTCGATCATCACCGAGCAGGAGCAGCGCAACGACAACGATGCCGATGTCTTCTCCAATAACTTGCTCGAACAATTGATCCGTATTTACGCCATGGGGCAGTCTTTGCCGCTGGCCCGTTATCTCGAGCAAGGCACGCAACTGATGCTCGAACAGCAGCGCCATATGCAGGATCAGTGGCAGCAGGCGATTCGTCACTCGCCAGTAGAGACTATGCAGGAGCTGGCCGAGGAAAATCTGCGTTTCTGGCAACGCATGATGCGTCAGCACCAGGCGCCCGACGATGATATGCCGGAACGCTGACGTCGCGCTCTGTCGTGGCGCACGCTTTCTGCCATAATGGTTCGATCTTTTTCGTCATAGCTCCATAAGGTCTTATCCAGATGAAGGTTTTGATCATCGGCGGCGGTGGCCGCGAGCACGCACTCGCCTGGAAGGCGGCCCAATCTCCACGCGTCGATGCCGTCTTCGTGGCGCCGGGCAACGCCGGCACGGCGCGCGAGTCGAAACTCACTAACGTGGATGTCGCCGCCACCGACCTGCCGGGGCTAGAGGCCTTCGCCCGCGACAATGGCGTGGAGCTGACCATCGTTGGCCCCGAAGCGCCGCTGGTCGAGGGTGTGGTCGATCGTTTTCAAGCGGCGGGGTTGGCTGTCTTTGGCCCCACTCAGGCTGCCGCTCAGTTGGAGGGTTCCAAGGCCTTCGCCAAGGACTTCCTTGCTCGGCATGCGATTCCCACCGCCGCCTATGCCACCTTCACCGATCTCGAACCGGCACTGGCCTACGTGCGTGAGCAGGGGGCTCCGATCGTCATCAAGGCCGACGGTCTCGCTGCCGGCAAGGGGGTGATCGTGGCCATGACACTGGAAGAGGCCGATGCGGCGGTACGTGACATTCTAGCCGGCAATGCCTTCGGCGATGCCGGTGCGCGGGTGGTAATCGAGGAGTTTCTGCAAGGCGAGGAGGCCAGCTTCATCGTCATGGTGGACGGCGAGCACGTGTTGCCGATGGCCACCAGCCAGGACCACAAGCGTGCCGGTGATGGAGATACGGGCCCCAACACCGGAGGCATGGGCGCCTATTCGCCGGCGCCTGTCGTCACTGCGGCGGTCGAACAGCGCATCATGGATGAGGTCATCCTGCCCACCGTGCGCGGCATGGCCGCCGAAGGGCGCCCCTATACCGGCTTTCTGTATGCCGGGCTGATGATCTCGCCGCAAGGCGCGCCCAAGGTGATCGAGTACAACTGCCGTTTCGGCGACCCGGAAACCCAGCCCATCCTGCTGCGCTTGAAGTCGGATTTGGTGGCGCTGTGCCTGGCGGCGACCCAAGGGCAGCTCGCGGCTCAGCAATGCGATTGGGACACTCGTGCGGCGGTGGGCGTGGTCATGGCGGCCGGCGGTTATCCCGATGCCTACCGTAAGGGCGATGTCATCGAAGGGTTGGACGGCGCCGAGGCCGTGGGCTGCAAGGTATTCCACGCCGGCACCGCTTTGCGCGACGATGGTCGGGTCGTGACCAGCGGTGGCCGCGTACTATGTGTGACGGCCTTGGGAGCACGTGTCACGGTGGCGCGCGAGCATGCCTATGAAGGTGTGGCAGCGATCGATTGGCCAGAGGCGCTGTATCGCCGTGACATCGCCCATCGCGCGGTGGCCCGGGAGCGTGACGCCGGCGCATGAGGCGTTCGGCATGCCGCTCTACTAACGATAAGTGACGAGCAGGGTAACGCGACATGGAAGCTGTACGATCGAGCAGTGCCGAGCGCGCGGCCAGCATGCGCCGAGTGTCGAGGATTTCGCTAATCGGAGAAACGCGCCATGTCGCGTGAATATCCGATCATCGCGGTAACCGGCTCCTCTGGAGCCGGTACCACGACCGTCAAGCGGACATTCGAGCGCATGTTCGCGCGCGAGGATATTCACGCGGCGTTTGTCGACGGCGATGCCTTTCATCGCTACACGCGCGATGAGCTGGCGCGCATCTTCGAGGAGGAGCCTAGCCGCAAGTCCGAACTTTCGCATTTCGCGGTGGAAGCCAACCTGCTCGATCGCCTCGAGGGCCTGTTCCAGGAATACGGCGACCTGGGCATGGGCATGCATCGTCATTACATCCATGCCGAGGACAAGCAGCATATCGAGGCGGGGTATCAGGTGGGCACGTTCACCGAGTGGGAGCCAGTCCCCGGCGGCACCGACCTGCTATTCTACGAAGGCCTGCATGGCGGGTTGGTGACGCATGAATACGATATCGCCAAGCATGTCGATCTGTTGGTCGGCGTAGCGCCGACGATGAATCTCGAGTGGATCCAGAAGATTCACCGCGATACCAATCTGCGTGGCCATTCGCAGGAATCGGTGATCGATACCATCCTGGGGCGCATGCACGATTATGTGCGTTATATTCAGCCGCAGTTCTCCCGCAGTCACATCAACTTTCAGCGTGTGCCGACGGTAGATACGTCCAACCCCTTCGAGGTACAGGACATTCCCACCGATGCCGAGTCCATGGTGGTGATTCGCTTTCGCGACCCGCATGCGGTGGATTTCCCGTATCTACTGACCATGATTCGCGACTCCTTCATGACGCGCCCGCATACCCTGGTGGTGCCGGGCGCACGCATGTCGCTAGCCATGGATTTGATTCTGGCACCGCTGGTGACGCAGTTGTTGGATCAGCGCCGCTTCCGCTAGGCACTTTTCAGATGAGGCCTAGGCAGCTATTTCTACATCGACGCGAGGAGGAAAGGCCCATGGATTGTCTGTTCTGCAAGATGGTCAACCGCGATATCGAGCCGGATATCGTCTACGAGGACGATCACGTATTGGCGTTCAACGACATCAATCCCCAGGCGCCCACGCATGTGTTGATCATCCCCAAGAAGCACATCGCCACGCTCAACGACATCGAAGAGGACGATCTGGCGTTGGTCGGGCGGCTACAGCATACCGCCGCACGCCTGGCGCGGGACCTCGGTTTTGCCGAGGACGGTTATCGTGTGGTGATGAATTGCAATGAACATGGCGGCCAGTCGGTCTATCATGTGCATATGCATTTGATGGGCGGTCGTCGCTTCACTTGGCCAGCGGGCTGACCGTAACGCGCCAGCATCTTGCGCGTTTCTTCCCAGCGATGGACGCATCGATGCTACCGGGCCGCTCGCTCCTCGAGTGGCCCGGTTTCACGATGGCCGCGCTTTTTACACTCCGCTTCGTTGCATGGAGACTCCTACATGTCCCGTCAGCTTTCCCGCACCGATAACCTGATCCAGCAGTTCGATACTATCCTGCGCACGCTGGTGCCGCACGCCGCCAGTGCCTCGCGCGCCAACCCCGCCGTAGGCACGCAGGATGCCGAAATGACCGACGCCGAGCGTCGCCATGCTGCGGGGCTGATGCGCATCAATCATACCGGTGAGGTGTGTGCCCAGGCGCTCTATCAGGGCCAGGGGTCAACCGCCAAGCTGCACGAGACGCGCGATCAAATGGAACAGGCGGCGGCCGAGGAAATCGACCATCTTGCCTGGTGCGATGAACGTTTGCGCGAGCTCAATGACCGGACCAGCTATCTCAACCCGGCGTTCTACGCGGCGTCATTCGGCATGGGGGCACTCGCTGGGGTACTGGGCGATAACATCAGCTTGGGCTTCGTCGCTGCTACCGAGGAGCAGGTGGGTCGTCACCTCGACGATCACATGCACAAACTGCCGCAGGGCGACAGGCGCTCGCGGGCGGTGCTCGAGCAGATGCGCACCGACGAAGCGCATCACGAACGTTGGGCGCTGGAGGCGGGCGGCTCGCGCTTCCCTGCTCCTCTCAAGCTGGGCATGCGGGTGATGTCGCAGGTGATGACCAGATCGGTTTATAAGCTATAAGCGCATTACAGCTATAAGCGCGAAGCCGGGCGCTAGAAGAGAAATACCCAAAAGCGACCCCCACCTCGGCCTAGCCAAGGTGGGGGTCGCTTTTTCTTCTCACTTCAAACTGACGGATCAAGGCGTCGCCGCGCAGCGGCAAATCAGTCGAGGTTGCGGGAATAGAAGATTTCCAGCATCTCCTTGCGCAGCCGATCCTCGATGTTGCGGGCTTCCTCGAAGGTCAGGTCGCGACGCGTGCTGCCGAACAGGTAATTGTCGAGTTCGAAGTCCTTCAGCAACATCTTGGTGTGGAACATGTTTTCCTGATAGACGTTGACGTCGACCATCTGATAGGCGCGCTTGGTATCTTCCGCCAGGTAGTCCTGGATGGAGGTGATGTCGTGGTCGATGAACAGCTTGCGGCCGTCGACGTCGCGCGTGAAGCCGCGCACGCGATAATCCGTGGTCACGATGTCGGAATCGAAACTGTGGATGAGATAGTTCAGCGCCTTGAGCGGGCTGATCATGCCGCAGGTAGACACGTCGATGTCCAGGCGAAAGGTGCTGATGCCGTTGTCCGGGTGCGACTCCGGATAGGTATGCACCGTGACGTGACTCTTGTCGAGGTGCCCGAGTACGGTTTCGGGGAGCGGCCCCGGCCCCGGCTCGATATGCTCGGGATCGTGCTCATCGAGCTCATGTTCGGCGATGAGGATGGTCACGCTGGCGCCGTGCGGCTCGTAATCCTGGCGCGAGATATTGAGCACGTGCGCACCGATGATGTTGGTGACGTCCTTGAGGATCTGCGTCAGGCGTTCGGCGTTGTAAAGCTCATCGATGTAATCGATGTAAGCCTTGCGCTGCTCTTCCGTCTTGGCATAGCAGATATCATAGATATTGAAGCTCAGCGAGCTGGTCAGGTTGTTGAACCCGTGGAGTCGGAGATTATCGGTCACGTCCGAGCCTCCCAGTTGGCAGGTTGGTACTGAACCCGACGAACAGGCGCCGGAACCCGAGCAGATGCGTATGCAGGAAGGCGCGTATTATGCACATCCACCGTGACCGGCGCATCTGTCGATTGCAATTTCTTTTAGGCCGCCATGCGGATCATGTCGTCACGCACACGCCGCATGGGCGCTTCATGCCTCGACGAGCTCGTAGGAATGCGTCATCTCGACGCCGCCGCGCGCGAGCATGATCGACGCGCTGCAATACTTGTCGGCGGAAAGTTCCACCGCGCGCTTGACCTGGGCTTCCTTGAGGCTGTGGCCTGTCACCGTGAAATGCACATGAATCTTGGTGAATACCGAGGGCGTGCCCTCGGCGCGTTCGGCCTCGACGCTTGCCACGCAGTCGGTCACGGAGGCACGCGCTTTTTCGAGAATCTGCATGACGTCGAATGAGGTGCAGCCACCCAGGCCCATGAGCATCATCTCCATGGGGCGTGCACCGGTGTTGCGGCCGCCGTGCTCGGGATTGCCATCGAGCACCACGCTATGGCCGCTGCCGGCCTCGGCGACGAACTGGCGACCGTCGGTCCACTTGATGCTGGCTTTCATGGGCTGGGGTTCCTCATCTGTCTGCGTGTGCCGCGCGCCTGGGGCGTGGCTCGGAAACGTTGCATGGTAACGGGAGAGGCGTGTCTATGTCGCCTCTCGCCGTGTGGGGCGTTCACTCAATGTGGGGATGCCCATGGCCGATCTCAAATGTCGCGCAGGTAGGCGTCCAGCGCCTCGAGGCGCTCGGGGGTGCCAACATCCACCCAGCCGCCGCGATGATGAGTGCCGCCGACACGTCCCGCCGTGATCGCCTCACGGAGCAGGGGCGCCAGTTTGGTGGGCGTGTCGTCAGGCAGTGAGGCGACGAGCGCGGGGTCGAGTAGCGCCACTCCCGCGTAGGTCAGTCGGGGGGTGCTTTCGAGCCGCACGCGTCCCGCCTCGTCGAGGGCGAAGTCACCCTTGGTGTGGTGGCCGGGGTTGTCGACCAAGACCAGATGGGCGAGATCGTCCCTCAACTCGGGCAGCGTCTCCAGCGCGACATCGCACCAGACGTCGCCATTGATGAGTAGAAAGGGCGTGTCGCCCAGCAAGGGCAGTGCATGGCGAATACCGCCTGCCGTCTCGAGGGGCGTCGTCTCGTGGCTGAAGGCGAGCGATACGCCGAAGCGTTGGCCGTCGCCGAGAGCTTCGACGATCTGCTCGGCGCGGTAGCTGACGTTGATCACGATATCGGTGATGCCCGCCGCCGCCAGACGCTCCAGATGGTGCACGATCAACGGCTTGCCGGCGACCGGAAGCAGTGGTTTGGGGCAATGATCGGTGAGGGGGCGCATCCGCGTCCCCAGGCCAGCGGCGAGGATCATGGCCTTCATGAAGTGCACTCCTCCAGGGAATGGGGGACGCCCCGGCGGTCGAGTTCGCGGCACAGCGCGGGAGTGAAGGTGGTGTCCACCCAGGTGAGGAATTCACCGTGCTCGGGAAGTGCCGCAAGTCCTTGCCGCAAATGCGCCAGGAAGTGCGGCAGGCGCTCCAGGTAGCGCGGCTTGGCATCGCGCAGCGTCAGGCGGCAGAAAATCCCCAGTACCTTGAGCGAACGTTGCACGCCCATGGCCTCGACCTGACGATGAAAGGTGTTGGCGTCGACGGATGCCAGGCGTCCATCCTCCTGTGCGCGCTGGCGGAAGCTCTCGATGAAGTCGGCCATGCGCGCCTGTGGCCACAAGCGATAGCGCCCGCGTAGCAGCGATACCAGGTCGTAGCTGATCGGCCCCTGGACAGCATCCTGGAAGTCGATGAGCCACAGGGCGTCCTCGTGCAGCATCAGGTTCATGGCGTCGAAGTCGCGGTGGACGGCGACCCGGGGCTGAGCGAGGGCGGTGTCGATGAGTGACTCGCGTAGCGCGGGCCAACTGGGCGGTATGGGAAGGTCGAGCAGTTCCGTGAGACACCACTCAGGAAAAAGATCCAGCTCACGCGCTAGCAGGGCGTGGTCATACTCGGGCAGGTCGTCGCAGGGCGCCTGGCGCTGCAGGTGTTCCAGCAGATGCAGGGCACGCTCGAACCAGATGTGGGCATCGGCATCGCTTCCCAAGTGATGGTGCATGACGTCGTCGCCCAGGTCTTCGAGTTCGACGAAGCCGGCCTCGAGATCGACGCCATACAGGGCTGGCACCGGTAGCCGCGCCGCGCGCCAAGCACGGGCGATGTCCACGAACGCTTGGCTGTTCTCGTGCTCGGGTGGGGCATCCATTAGTACGCGCGGGGTCCCATCGGGCAGACGGAAACGGTAGTAATGGCGGAAGCTGGCATCGCCGGCGACGTCTTCCAACGGGCAGGCGTCGAAGGGCAGGGCGTGTTGCCGAGCGACCCAGCGTTGCAGGGTTTCCGAGCGCTCGTTCATGCAGGCTCCTCGTGGGTTGCGTGTTGACGGGCCTGGTTCGCCGCCGCATGCTGGGCGTCGATTCCCTGGCGCGTCCTTCACTCGTCGCGCATCGCCGACGCTCATGGCGCCGCGTGATACGTCTGCGTGCCGCACTGGGTGTGTCTTAGCGAGGCAGACGCACGCGACAGGGACTGTATAATACCGATTCCACTCGGCAAGGACACAGAGGACCATGGGCAAGCGATTCTTCTGGACTGCCCTCTCAGGCTTGATGACCGCCGCTGCCCACGCAGCGCCTCCCGCCCCCCTGCCTGCGCAGCAGTTGGACTGGCAGCCTTGGGGCGATAACGCGCCGCAAGGTGCGCTGTGTAGCGGGCGCTACGTCGAGCCAGGCTATCAGCTGCCTGCCGGCGATACGCCTCGGCAGATCCGCACCGACTCGGCTGAAGCGGCCTATGGCGACGATGGCGGCACCATGTTGTCCGGCGAAGTGGCGCTGCGGCGTGGCGAGACGCAACTCGAGTCGCCGCGCGTGCGTGTCAACGCCGAGCGCGATCGCGCCTTCGCCGAGGGCCCGACGGCGGTTCGCAATCCAGGGCTGCTGGTGCGCGGCGGCGATGCCAGCATGGCGCTGGATAGCGACGCCGCCCAAATCGACGATGCACATTACGTCATCCACGATCAGCGCTTGCGTGGCGATGCCATCGAACTTCAACGCCTGCCCGACGGCCGCTATCGCCTCGACGATGCCAGCTTTACCACCTGCGAGCCGGGTAATCGCCTGTGGCGCATGGTGGGGAGCGACGTGACCCTGGACCGTGAAGAGGGCTTCGGTACCGCGACCAATGCACGCCTGGAGATGGGCGACGTGCCGGTGTTCTATTGGCCTTGGATACGTTTCCCCATCGACGATCGCCGGCAGAGCGGCTTCCTATGGCCGACGCTGGGCTTTTCGAGCGACGGGCTCGATTATACTCAGCCCTACTATCTCAACTTGGCGCCCAATTACGATGCCACTCTGTCGCCGCGCTGGATGAGCGAGCACGGCACCATGCTGGGCGGTGAGTTCCGTTACTTGTTCGGTAGCGATCAGGGCACGGTCGAAGGTGCCTATCTGGCCAGCGATCGGGGCGGCGCAAGCGATAACCCCAACGACCCCGATGACGCCTTTGAGGGCGAAGAGCGCTGGTACATCGATTATCAACATGCAGGACGTTTCACCCCGCAGTTGGATTATCAACTGGCGTATGGGGCGGCGAGCGACGGTCGCTACTTCGATGATTTCGGCCGCGATTTTGCCGAGCAGGATACCGATCACCTGGCGCGTCTGGCACGCATGACGTATCGCGGCGATACTTGGCGCCTCGATGCCCGTGCCCAAGGATATCAAAAGCTCGACTATCCACTCGATGAGGACGACAAGCCCTTCTATCGGTTGCCCAGCCTGAGCGCGGATGCCCGCTGGAGCCAGGACAACGGCTTCTATCAGGAGTGGAATTCCAACGCGACCTACTTCTGGCGCAATCTCGATGGTGTCAACAGCCAGGGATTGTGGACAGATGAGGAAACCGGCAATCAGCGCAGAATTCCGCTGCGCGAGGCCGCCAATGGCTCGCGGGTGCATCTGACGCCGGCGCTGGGGTGGCGCGCCGATCCCAGTTGGGGCTTTTTCGAGCCGCGCGCGCAGCTCTGGCAGTCGAGCTACCAACTCGATTATGGCAATCGGCAAACCGACCGCGACGAGGACCCTTCCCTGGTGGCGCCGGTGCTGTCGATGGATTCAGGGCTGATCTTCGAGCGCGACACCACGCTGTTCGGCACCGATTGGCGCCAGACCTTGGAGCCGCGACTCTACTACGCTTACGTGCCGGAACGTGACCAGAGCGACTTCCCCGACTTCGATACCAGCGAGCGTGCCGTCTCCTGGGGGCAGCTGTGGTCGCCTTACCGGTTCTCCGGCGCCGACCGCCTGGGCGATGTCAACAAGTTGTCTTATGGCGCCTCTACACGCTTTCTGGAAGACGCTACCGGGCGTGAACGCTTGTCGCTGTCGGTGGGGCAAAGCAGCTATTTCTCCAATCGCAACATCGACATGAACGGCGACCCCGACACCTTGCCGGATCGTGAGCGCAATTATCAGGACTGGTACAACGCCACGCGGGACCGCTCGCCAGTGATCACTGAGTTGGAATGGCAGATGACCCAGCGCTGGCGTAGCCGCTATTCCTGGTTCTATGATCCCGATCGCAGCATGACCGAGAAGGCCTCGGCGTATCTGCAGTACCAGGATCCCGCGGGCCACGTATTGAACCTTGGCTACAATTGGCAACTCGAAGGGTTTCAGCCGCAGGACGATGCCGAGGATCGCCTGGGCTACAATCGCGAGGATTACGACGTGTCGTTCGCGTATCGGGCGACATCGAATCTGGATCTGATCGGTCGTTTCTTGTATGACAACACCAATGATCGCGCTCTGGAGCAATTGGCGGGCATCCAGTTCAACGACTGTTGCTCCGCGGTACAGCTCGTCTGGCGTGAGTGGGTCGAAGACAATGACACCGCCAATACCATCGATGACGACTACACGGATCGCGGACTGTTCCTGCGCTTCGTGTTCAAGGGCTTGGGTGGCGTTGGCCAGGAAGCCGATAGTTACTTCGAGGAAGCCATTCCCGGTTACCGGGCGACGAGCTTCTAAGCCACATTGGCATCTATTCACCGCCGGTTCAGGCATGCGCCGGCGACAAGACAGTAACGTAGAGAGGACTTCATGCGCTTGAGATCGTTCGCCTCCCTGGGCTTCATGCTGTTGATGGCGTTGACGCCACTAGTAGCGCTGGCACAACCCCAGCCGCTGGACCGCATCGTGGCGGTCGTCAACAAGGATGCGATCATGCAGAGCCAGCTCGAGGATCGCGTTGCCCAGGTAAGTCAGCAGATGGCCAGGCGCAATGTGCCCGTGCCGGACAAGGAAGACCTGCGCCGCCAGGTGCTCGACCGCATGATCGTCGAGCAAATCCAGTTGCAGATGGCCGACCGCGCCAATGTGAGCATTGACGATACGCAGCTCAATGCCGCCGTGCGCGATATCGCCGAGAACAATGACATGACGCTGGATGAGTTCGCCGACTCGCTCGAGCAAGACGGCATGTCGTTGGCGGCGGTACGCGAACAAGTACGTCGCGAGATGCTGCTGCGTCAGGTGCAACAGAGCCAGGTTGCCAGTCGCGTCAACATTACCGATCGTGAAGTGGATCGCTATCTCGATCAGCAAGGTGAATCTTCCGATACGGCCTATCATCTGGCGCACATTCTCGTCTCGCTACCCGAGTCGCCCACGCCCGAGCAGGTCGAACAGGCGCAGACCGAGGCACGCGATCTTTATCGCCAGCTACAAAATGGCGCTGATTTTCAGCAACTCGCCACGGCCGATTCCGATGGCGAGCAGGCGCTTTCCGGTGGTGATCTGGGCTGGCGTCGCGGTGACCGGTTACCAACGATCTTTGCCGATGTGGTGCCCCAGCTTGCCGACGGCGAGGTCAGCGAGCCGGTACGTAGCCCCAGCGGTTTCCACTTGGTCAAGCGCATCGAGACGCGCGGCAGCCAGGGCGAACAGAAGACGGTGGTCACCGAGAACCAAGTGCGCCATATCCTGATCGGCACCAATCCGAACCGTAACGACGAGCAGGCCGAGGCGCTGGCCGAGGACATTCGTCGACGGATCGCGGGCGGCGAGAGCTTTGCCGAGTTGGCGCAGCAGTACAGCGACGACGACGGCAGCGCCCTCGACGGTGGTGAGCTGGGCTGGGTGCGTCCCGGCCAGATGGTGCCGTCGTTCGAGAATGCCGTGAACGACATGGATGTCGGCGAGTTGTCTCAGCCGGTGCGTTCGCGCTTTGGTTATCATGTGATCGAGCTCGAAGATCGTCGCCAGAAGGACGTGACCCGTGATGCTCAGCGCGAACAGGTCCGTCAGACCCTGTTCCAGCGCAAGGTGAACGACGAACTCGAGGCCTGGACGCAAGAAATCCGCTCCGGCGCGTATATCGATAACCGCCTGGAAGACGGCCAGCAGTGATGACGTCTTCTCCGGTGCTGGCATTGACCACCGGCGAGCCGGCGGGAATCGGCCCGGATTTGACGCTGGCACTGGCGGCGGTGGCGTGGCAGGATCACGAGACGCGCCTCGTTGCCATCGGCGATCCCGAATTGCTGGCCGAGCGCGCCGCGCATCTGGCGTTGGCGGTGCGCATCGTCCCATTGGCCGATGGGGCGCCGGTACCTGCGCCGCGTGACGGTGTCTTGCCGGTGTGGCCGGTGCGACTGCGAGCCCCCTCCGAGGCCGGCCGGCTCGATCCCGCCAACGCCGCCTATGTGCTCGAAACGCTGGATGTCGCTATCGCGGCCTGTCGTGATGGCCATGCCGATGCCATGGTCACCGCTCCCTTGCACAAGGGCGCGATCATCGAGGGCGGCTATCCCGGTTTTACCGGCCACACCGAATACCTGCGCGATGCCTGTGGTGTCGAGGAGGTGGTAATGATGCTGGCCACCGAACGCACCGAGCCGCCTTTGCGCGTGGCGTTGGCGACGACGCATCTCCCGCTGCGCGCGGTGGCCGATGCCATCGATGCCGAGAGTTTACGTCGCGTGACAACGATTCTGGACGCGGATCTCCGCCGCCACTTCGGCATCGCGCGGCCGCGCATCCTGGTTTGTGGTCTCAATCCGCATGCCGGCGAGGACGGCCACTTGGGTACCGAAGAGCGTGATATCATCGCGCCGGCGCTGGCCGAGCTACGTCGCGATGGGCTGGATCTCATCGGTCCCTTGCCCGCCGATACGCTGTTCACGCCGCATCATCTGAAACATGCCGATGCCGTGCTTGCCATGTATCACGACCAGGGCTTGCCGGTACTGAAATACGCCGGCTTCGGCGAAGCCGCTAACGTGACGCTGGGGTTGCCGCTGATTCGCACCTCTGTCGATCACGGTACGGCGCTTGATTTGGCCGCGAGTGGCCAGGCCGACGCCGGCAGTTTGCGAGTGGCGCTCGACGTCGCCGCCAGGATGGCCCGTAGCGACCATTTCGCACCTGAATGAATGCCCGATTGCCCCAAGGAATACACCACGTCCATGTCCAATCGCCCCCCGGTCCACCAGGCCCGTAAACGCTTCGGTCAGAACTTCTTACGCGATCCCGGTGTTATCGCGCGTATCGTGCATGCCATCGCGCCGAGGGCCGATCAGCGCTTGATCGAAATCGGCCCCGGGCAAGGCGCGTTGACGGAGCCGCTGCTGGATGCCTCCGGCGCGCTGGAGGTCATCGAGCTGGATCGTGACCTGATTCCGGGGCTGCGCGTGCAGTTCTTCAATTATCCTGCGTTCGTCATTCACGAGGGGGACGCGCTCAAGTTCGACTTCGCCGCTCTCGCGGCGGAAGGGGAGGTGCCCGGCAAGCCGCTACGTGTCATTGGCAACCTGCCTTACAACATCTCCACGCCGCTAATCTTCCATCTGTTGACGGCGCGTGGCGCCATCGCCGACATGCATTTCATGCTGCAAAGGGAGGTCGTCGAGCGTCTGGCGGCGACGCCGGGGAGCTCGGCATGGGGGCGTCTGTCGGTCATGGCGCAATATTATTGCCGGGTGGACAATTTGTTCGTGGTTCCGCCGGAAGCCTTTGCGCCGCGTCCCAAGGTGGAGTCGGCGATCGTGCGTTTGGTACCGCACGCCACGCCACCGCATGTCGCGCATGACGAAGCGCTATTTAGCGAGATCGTGCGTGAGGCCTTCGGCCAGCGTCGCAAGACGCTGCGTAATAACTTCAAGGGGCGCCTTGACGACGCGGCGTGGGAGGCGCTGGAGATCGATGCGGGGCGTCGCCCGCAGACGCTGAGCGTCGCAGAGCTGGTGCGTATTGCCAATCATGTCGCGGGAGCGACGCCATGAGCGACGTGGCCGCGGAAGTCCAGGTGGAAGTCGAGCCCGCCTACCAGGCAGGTGAATCCGCTCCCGCCGAACAGCGTTACGTCTTCAGTTATACGATTACCGTGCATAACCGCTCGATGCGCTCGATCCAACTGCTGGCGCGCCATTGGCAGATTACCCAGAGCAGCGGCAAGGTGCAGGAAGTGCGCGGCAAGGGCGTCGTAGGGCAGCAGCCGTTGATCGGCCCCGGTCAACGCTTTCGTTATACCAGCCGCGCGGTGCTCGATGGCCCGGTGGGCGTCATGGAAGGGAGCTATACCTGCCTGGACACGACCGAGCAGCGCGCCTTCGAGGTCCCCATCGCGGCCTTCCGTCTTGCGGGGCCTAACCAGGTACACTGAGTTTGGTTGGGAGAAATATGTCGACATATGCCATCGGCGACTTGCAGGGCTGCTATACGGAATTCGCGGCGTTGCTCGAACGGATTGCCTTCGATCCACGGCGCGACCGCCTGTGGCTAGTAGGCGACCTGGTCAACCGTGGGCCGGGGTCGCTTGATTGCCTGCGCGCCGTGAAGGCGCTGGGCGACAGTGCCCGGGTCGTGCTGGGTAATCACGACTTGCATTTGCTGGCGGCGGCCTGGGCCGACGCGCCGCTCAAGCGTTCCGATACGCTGCAACCGATTCTCGAGGCCGATGACCGCGACGAGCTGCTCGATTGGCTGCGTCGCCAGCCACTGCTGGTGCATGATGCCGCGCTCGATGCCGTCATGGTACATGCCGGGCTGCCGCCACATTGGTCGCTGCAGCAGGCGAGCGACTACGCCGCCGAGGTCGAGGCGGTGCTGCGTGGCGATGCGGTGGGCGACTTCCTGGCCGCGATGTACGGCAATTCGCCGGCGCGCTGGTCGGAGGACCTGCGTGGCATCGAGCGTTTGCGTGTCATCGTCAATACCTTCACGCGCATGCGTTTCATCGCCGCCGACGGCACGCTCGACTTCGACGCCAAAGAAGGGCTGGATAGCGCGCCCGCCGACTTCGCACCCTGGTTCACCTACCCGCGTGATGATGATCCGCGTATCGTCTTCGGTCACTGGGCGGCGCTTCAGGGCAAGACCCCCGAAGCCCGCGTGCGCGCCCTGGCGCTGGACACCGGCTGTGTCTGGGGTAGCGAGCTGACCGCGGTCGATCTGGAAAGTGGCGAACGTTACGTCGAGCCGGCCCATCCGCGGCGTTGATACTGATCTGCCAAGGAGCATTTTCATGTCTCACGAGACGAGCTTTACCCACCTTGCCCCGACTACGCTGGCCGAATGGCTCGAGAACGCCCGTGAGCTGACGCTGGTCGATATCCGCGACCCGTTGAGTTATTCGCAGGGGCATATTCCCGGTAGCCACCACCTCGACAACGCCAGCGTGGCGGAATTGTTCGAGTCGGCGCCGCGTGAACGCCCCATGGTGGTGGTCTGCTATCACGGCCACTCCAGCCAGCAGGCGGCGACCTGGCTGGCGGCCCAAGGCTTTAGCGATGTCTATAGTCTGGACGGCGGCTTCACCGATTGGGCCGCGCGCCACCCCGAGCAGGTCGAGAGCTGAGCCGATGAACGAGCCGCGCGATGTGCTCGAAGGCTTCGCCGTCTACCGGGTAGGCGGGGCGGTGCGCGATGCGCGTCTGGGCTGGCCAGTCACCGATGAAGACTGGGTGGTGGTCGGTGCCACCCCGGAAGCACTCACCGCGCGGGGATTCATTGCGGTGGGGCGCGACTTTCCGGTCTTCCTGCACCCGGTGACCCACGAGGAGTATGCCCTGGCGCGTACCGAGCGCAAGCAGGGGCACGGCTATACCGGGTTCGTGGTTCACGCCAGCCCTGAGGTGACCCTCGAGGAAGACCTGGCGCGCCGCGACCTGACCATCAACGCCATGGCGGAAGACCCTGAAGGGCATCTGGTCGATCCTTTCCACGGGGCGCAGGATCTCGACGCGCGCGTGCTGCGTCATGTCTCCGAGGCGTTCATCGAAGACCCTTTGCGTGTGCTGCGTACGGCACGCTTCTGGGCGCGCTATCGGGATCTGGGCTTCGTCATCGCCGACGACACGAAGCGCCTGATGCGTCGACTATGTGACAGCGGCGAAATCGGTCACCTCGTCGCCGAGCGTGTCTGGCAGGAGACCGTCAAGGCGCTGGCTGAGCCGCGTCCCATCGCCTACTTCCGAGCGCTGCAAGAGTGCGGGGCCCTGGCCGTGTGGATGCCGGAATTGAATGCCGCCGCCGCTCTCGACCTTGGCGAAAAGGCCATGGCGACATTGCCTGCCACCGACGAACCCGCGATGTGGCGTTGGGCGCGCTTGCTAGAAGCCCTGGCCGACGAAGCGCGCGAGGCGTTGTGCGAGCGCCTGCGTGTGCCCAATGCGTGGCGTGACCTTGCTCGCCAGGTGGCGCGTACCCGGGCGCTGAAACAGACGGCTGAAGGCCGGGCCTTGGAGGCTAACGACGTGCTGGCCTGGTTCGATGGCATCGATGCCTGGCGGCGTCGCGAGCGCATCGAGCCCTTGCAGCGTTATCTGGCCCAGGAAGCGCCAGCGTTGGCCGAGTGTATCGAAGAGGCCTGGCAACAAGCGATCGAGATCGAACCACGCACGTTGCTCGAGGAAGGCTATCGCGGCAAGGCGCTGGGAGAAGCGCTGGCCCAGCGTCGATTGGCCAGCATCGAGGACGTGGTCAAGCTGTATAAGCTGTAAGCCTTGGCCGTGATCGAGATGCGCGCAGCGGGAAGATAGAAACCGCGATATGCAAATACAGAAGGGGCCATCGTGGCCCCTTCTGCGTTTTATGCGATGCGTGACGCGAGCTTACACGAACAGGCCGATGATCAGTGCGACCACCAGGCCCACCAGCCCGATCAACGTCTCCATCACCGTCCAGCTTTTCAGGGTCTGCGCTTCGGTGAGGCCGAAGTAACGGTTGACCAGCCAGAAGCCGGAGTCGTTTACGTGACTGAGCACCGTGGCGCCGGAGGCGATGGCGATCACGATCAAGCCAAGCACCGGTCCTTCCAGGCCCAGGGTCGAGATCAAGGGCGCCATCAGTCCGGCGGCGGTAATCATCGCCACGGTGGCGGAACCTTGTACCACGCGCACGGCGGTGGAAATCAAGAAGGCGAGCAGAATCGGCGGTAGGGCGCTATCGGCCATCATCTGGCCCATGACATCGCCGACGCCGGAGTCGATCAACATCTGCTTGAAGACGCCGCCGGCACCGGTGACGAGGATGATGATGCCGGCCGGTTCGAGCGCCTTGGTGGCGACTTCCATGACATTCTCGCGGCTCATGCCACGCCGCGTCCCCAGGAACACGAACGACAGCAGTGTCGCCAGCGTCAGCGCCACGAAGGGATGACCCACGAACGCCAAGGTGGTGACGATTGGATTATCGTCGGCCAGTACCGCACCCGAGACGGTATTGAGCACGATCAGGACCAGCGGCAGCAGAATGATGGCGAGGATCAGCTTGAAGCTCGGTAGCCCGGTGCTGTCGATCTCGTCCTTGGGCAGCTCCATGTAGT
This sequence comes from Chromohalobacter sp. 11-W, assembly GCF_029889905.1. Classification (GTDB taxonomy): domain Bacteria; phylum Pseudomonadota; class Gammaproteobacteria; order Pseudomonadales; family Halomonadaceae; genus Chromohalobacter. The sequence goes on from NZ_JARANZ010000001.1 coordinate 76,114, forward strand.
CAGGAATGCCAGCGTCGATATGCTTGGCGATATAACGCCCGAAGATCGGCCCTGCGATGATCATGGCCGGCAGCCCCGCCATGGCCCCGAAGAGGATGACATAGCCCAGATCGGCACCGATCAGTTCCGCCACGGCAATCGGCCCCGGCGTCGGGGGAATGAACGAATGGGTAACTGCAAGGCCGGCGAGGAGCGGGATACCATAGTAGAGCAGGGAGCGCCCGGTGCGGCGGGTCAGAGCATAGACCAGCGGCACCAGAATGATGAAGGCGACATCCAGGAACACGGGAATCGCGACCAGAAAACCGGTGACCCCCATGGCCCATTGCGAGCGGTTTTCCCCGAAGCGATTGAGCAACGTGCTGGCCAGGCGATCGACCCCGCCGGAGACTTCCAGCATCTTGCCGAACATCGCGCCAAGACCGACGACGGTCGCGACGAAGCCGAGCGTGCCGCCCATGCCGTCCTGCACGGATTGAAGAATGGCATCGAGATCCATGCCCGTGGTGAGGCCCACGATCAGGCTGACGGTCAACAGCGCGACGAAGGCATGCAGGCGCAGGCGCATGACCAGATACAACAGCAATATGATGCCGCCCAGCGCGGAAAGAAGCAGGGGGGTGGCGTTATCCATGTGTGCGAAACCTCTATTGGAGGCGCGACCGGCAACGAGGGGATGCGGCGATGGTCGCGTTGTGCCTTGGCGTCGGATTTAGGAAAATGAATGTTACCGGTAACATTCCATGCGCAACAATGCTCCGAAAGGCGAATAGAGAAACGAGGAAAGGTGAATATGAACGAGTCGACGAGCAATCCGCAGCGGATCATCGTCATGGGTGTATCGGGCTGCGGAAAGACGTCGGTCGGTGAACGCTTGGCCGAAGCGCTCGATGGGCGTTTTATCGACGGTGATACTTATCATTCGGCGACCAGCGTGGCCAAGATGTCGCGCGGGGAACCGCTCAACGACGAGGATCGTGCCGGCTGGCTGACGCGTTTGTCCGAGCTGGTGCGGGAAGGGCGCGACAACCGGGAAACCGTGGTGATTGGCTGTTCGGCGCTCAAGCGCGAGTATCGCGACTTGTTGCGTGGCGGCGATGAGGCGCTGTGCTTCGTGCATCTAGCCGGTACGCGCGAGGTGCTGCTGGAGCGTCTGAAGGCGCGTCAGGATCACTTCTTCAAGGGGGAGGCCATGCTCGATAGTCAACTGGCCACACTCGAGTCACCGGGAAAAGACGAAGCCGTTACCGTGGATATTGATGCGTCGCTGGACGATGTCGTCGCTCTCAGCGTGCAGGGTGTGTCGCAGCGTGGTACCCAACACGCCTCGTGAGCGAGGCGTGTCGTCAGGTACTTTGACGCAGAGCGATCTCGAAGCCCATGTCATGGCGAGAAGGATTGCGCGGCGCTCCCTGCAGGCGCTCGACGATCAGACGCGCGGCCTGTTCGCCAATGGCGCGACGAGGCGTGATGACGGTGGTAAGTGTCGGCCAGGTCGCATCGGTGATGTCGAGGCCGTTGAAGCCCGCCAGGGCCAACTGCCCGGGCACATCGAGACGCCGCCGCTGGCATTCGAACAAGGCCCCCGCCGCCAGGTCATCGTTACAACAGAACACGGCATCCATGTCCGGCCAGCGTTCGAGCATGGCTGAAAGCAGTTCTCCGCCAAGGCGATAGGACGAGGGGCGTGGCGTCGTTTGGCAGCGCTGCGTCGAGAGCCCTGCCGCTTTCAAGGCATCTTCCCAGCCGGCCAGCCGCTGCTGCACTCGATAGTCGAGCCGTGCGCCGCAGAATCCGATGCGCCGATAGCCGGCAGCGATCAAGGTCTCTCCGATGGCACGCCCCGCCACGCGTTGATCGAGGCCGACGTTGATGTCGAGCGGGTTATCGGTCAGCTCCATGGTTTCCACCACCGGCAGACGCGCACGATTTAGAAGGCGCTGGGCGTAGTCAGTGTGTCGGGTGCTGGAGAGCACGAAGCCGTCGACACCGTAAGCCAAGAAGGTATCGATCAGCCGTTCCTCCTCGAGGATCGAGTACCCGGTGTGGCCCATGAGCACCTGATAGCCGGCCTCGCGGAGCCCTTCATCGACGCCTCGCTGGACCTCGGAGAACACCGAATTGGAAATCGATGGCACCAGCAATGCCACGCTCAGGCTGCGTCCGCTGGAAAGTGCCCCGGCTTGGCGATTGGGGATGTAATCCAGCACCTCGATGGCTTCTTCGATGCGCAGTCTCACCGTTTCGGAGACGCGCTGGGGCTCGCGCAGGCAGCGCGAGACCGTGACTTTGCTGACGCCGACGCGTTCGGCGATATCCTGAAGCGTGACGCGACCCGATGAACGACGCGGCATGTGTGTCCCCATCTCCTTGTTATGTTATGCCGCAATGTTAGCGGTAACGTTTTCGGAGATTAGCATCCTCGTCTGGACATGACTGTTGGGCCATGGTCGCAAGCGGCGTCAGAAAGATAGCAAGAGCAGAATCAACGGTGGCGAGAGTAGCGATAGCAAGAAGCCGTTGACGATGGCGATGGGCACGCAGGCCACGCCACCGTGCTGCTGAATGACGGGCAGGGTGAAGTCCATGGACGTGGCGCCGCCATAGCCGATGGCGAGCGGCGTGGCGCGATGAATGACCAGGGGGATGAGCAGGAAAGCGAACAGTTCACGCGCCAGATCGTTGAAGAAGGCCACGCCGCCGAGCACGGGCCCGAGCTGGTCGCCGATGAGAATCCCGGAGAGGGAATACCAGCCGAAACCGGCGGCCATGGCGAGGCCCTCGTTCCAGCGTAGATCGAGTAGCGGGGCGGCCAGCAGGCCGCCCAGCAGTGAGCTGAGCGCCACGCTGATGGCGATGACCAGGCCGTGGCGATTGAGCAGGATTTGCTTGAGCGGCATGCCCGAGTTGCGCAATTGGCAGCCGATCAGCGCCAATAGCAGGTAGAGCGCCCATTCGGCGAGTGGCTCCGCCCAGGCCTGTACGACCCCGGCGCCCCAATGACCGGCCGCCACGCCGAATAGCGTTCCCAAGACCACCACGCCTGCCAGCGACAACGAGCCGGCCAGCGCCGCGCCGGTGCTGGTCGGTGCGTTGGCGACGCGCGGCGACTCTCCGACACGCAGGCGGCTGCGGCGTGACAACCAGGCCAACGCCAGCAAGTTGAGCGGGGTGATGATCGCGAACAAGGTTGCGGCCTGGCCGCTCATGCGCGAGAGCTGGCCCAACAGGTCCTCGAGGCCGGCGAGACTGACGCCCATCAGGAACAAGATGATGTAGACCGAGCCATTGACGCCACGGTCGATCGTGGCAAGCACGCCGGCATGACGTACCGGCACCAGATAGCCCACGATCAGAGGAAGCAGTATCAACAAAAGTCCGGCCAGCATGCCCGCTCCTGGGTAGTGTAAGTCGTCTCGGAAGCGGTCACTCTATGTGAGCCGGGAGGAGCACGCAAAAGCTTTTGCTTATGGGTGGTTAGCAGCTTTCATCGACTCAACTCAGTCAGCGTCATGCGACTCGTCAACTCGCCGTCGCGGTAGTATTCCACGCTGATCAGCAAGCCGGGTGTGGTCGATGAAAACGCCAGGCGCAGGCGGCGGTCGGGCTTTTCCGGATTCCATCCATCGATCCAGCGTGCTTCGAACTCGCCGGCTGGCACGTCGAGGGTTTGTGGTGCCGCGACGCGATAAGCGAAATGCTCGGTACGTCCTTTATGGTCGGCATACGCCAGTTCGCAGGGCGTGGATTCGCTCCCCTGACAGGGGGCGTCGTCCAACTCGCGGGATAACTGGAACAAGGCGCTCTGGCGATCGGGCAGATCGGCGAGATCGCTTGCCGACAGGTGGTAACGCTCCCCGAGGCCGAACAGCGAGTAGCCACTGGCGTAATGCCAGGCATTCAGTTCGCCGCCGTCGAGGCGGAACTTGCCGCGCTCGTAGCCCTTGGCGGTGAGGATGCTGGCGCGCATCTCGCTTTGCCAGTCGTTCGCAGCAATATGGCTGAGACGATGATGGACGTCGGCATCCGGCCAGCCGTCGAGGCGCAGGTGATAGGTGGCGGAAAAGGGGTGGGGGGCGGCATGCGCATAGGACATGACGCCGAGACAGGCCCAGCAGGCGACGAGTGCCAGGGCGGTGAAGCGGTGCAATCCGTGCATCTTGGACTCCCTCGAGTGCCGGCGCGGGGCGCCGTTTCCATGTGCAGCGTGGCGTGTCAGGCACTACGCTGAAAGGGTAAAAGCCAATTCGTTTTCCACCTTCCTGCAGGAGTCCGACGCATGGCCAGAATACTCGTGATTGCCGGTGATTTCGTCGAGGACTACGAGATCATGGTGCCCTTCCAGGCACTGCAGGCGATGGGACATGACGTCGACGCGGTCTGCCCGGACAAGAAAAAGGGCGATAGCGTCAAGACAGCCATTCACGATTTCGAGGGCGATCAGACCTATTCCGAGAAGCCCGGCCACCACTTCATCGTCAATGCCAGCTTCGCCGAGATCGAGGTCTCACATTACGATGCGCTGGTGATACCGGGCGGGCGCGCCCCAGAATATCTGCGCCTCGATGAGCGCGTGCTGGCCATCGTGCGTCACTTCCTGGAGGCCGACAAGCCCGTTGCTTCGATCTGTCACGGGGCGCAGTTGCTCGCTGCGGCGGCATCGCTGGCTGGGCGACGTGTCTCGGCTTATCCCGCTTGTGCGCCAGAGGTGCGCTTGGCGGGCGGCGAATTCGTCGAGCTTGCGGCGGATCAAGCGGTGACCTGTGGTCGGTTGGTCTCGGCGCCGGCGTGGCCCGCGCATCCCGAATGGCTGAAGCAGTTCAACGCCTTGCTTTGAGCGCCCGACCCGGGCGCTTGGCTGGTCATTGCATGGCGTCGAGGTCGTCGCGGGTGGGCAGTGCCGTGTAAGCGCCGGGGCGCGTTACGGCGAAGGCCCCGCAGCGACAGGCACGCTGAGTGGCGTCTCGCAAGCGGGTTTCGTCCTGGCACCAGTCGCCGAGCGTGGCGGCGGTGACATCGGCCTCGGCCAGTTGCGCCAGCAGGCCGCCTACGAAGGCGTCGCCTCCGGCGGTGGTGTCCACAGCCGTCACGTCGGGCGGTGTCACGTGAATGACCTTGCCAAGCCGATGCACGACGACCGGGGCTGGCCCGTCGGTGATCACGATCAGGCGCACGCCAGCGGCCAGACGCCATTGCAGCCAGGTATCGACGTCGTGATCGCCGCGCAGTAGGTCGAGCTCCTCGCGGGACAGCTTGAGCAGGTGCGCGTGGTCGAGCAGGGCGGTGACACGGCCGATATCGACGCGGTTATCGGGCCACAGATTGTGGCGCAGGTTGGCATCGACGCTGATCAAGGCCTCGCCGCGCCGCGCGATGTCGGCGATGCTCAGTGTGGTCTCGGCGATTGCGTCATCGGTGAGGCTGTTGCTGCACATATGCAGGATCGCCGGCTCGGCGAAGATGCCCGCGGGCAAATGCTCAAGACGATAAAGCAGATCCGCCGCAGGTGGACGGTAGAAGTCGAAACGCCGCTCGCCCTGGGCATCGCGCGAGACGAAGGCCAGGGCCGTGCGCGCCTCGCGCGTGCGGCGAATGTCCTCGACCGACACACCATGACGCGCGAGTTCCTCGACGAGAAAGTCGCCGAAGCGGTCGTCGCCGACCATGCCCAAGAAGCGACTCGGCAGCCCCAGGCGCGCGCAGGCCACAGCGACATTGGCCGGCGCGCCGCCCGCATAGGGCGTGAAGGTTTCGGGGATGTCGTCGGTGGCGCCATCTAAGCGATTGGATAGCATGTCGACGAGGGCTTCGCCGAAGGCGATCAACGGTGTCATGACGCATCCTCCCGAGACTTCTTGCTGCGCGTTTTATCCTTGCTCTTGGCGGAGGTGGTCGGAAAGTGCTCGCGCACCAGCGACAGCAGGCCTTGAGTGGAGACATCGAAATCCGCCGCGTTGGTGTCGATGCGCTCGCTGATCTCGCCGGCGATACGCTTGCCGAGCTGCACGCCCCATTGGTCGAAGGAATTGATGTTCCAGATCACGCCCTGAACGAAGACTTTGTGTTCGTACAAGGCGATCAGTGCGCCCAGATTCTTGGGCGTCAACTCATCGAGCAACAGTGTGCTCGAGGGACGGTTGCCGGGACAGCTATAGGGATCGAGCTGGCTACCGTCCTGGCTGCCTTCCATGAAGGCGTTGGCTTGCGCCAGCATGTTGGTGAGCAGGGCGAAGTGGTGATCCTCGAATTCCGGCTCGGGTTTGAGCGAGGCGATGAAGTCGATGGGCACGTAGCGCGTGCCCTGATGAAGCAGTTGGAAGAACGCATGCTGCCCGTTGGATCCCGTCTGCCCCCAGACGATGGGGCCGGTCTTGTAATTCACCGGCTGACCGAAGATATCCACCGACTTGCCGTTGGATTCCATGTCGAGCTGCTGGAGAAACGACGGTAGCTGATGCAAGGCCTGATCGTAGGGCACGATGGCATGCGTCTCGGCGCCGATGAAATTGATGTACCAGATGCCGATCAACGCCATGAGTACCGGCATGTTCTGATCGAATGGCGCCTCGATGAAGTGCTGGTCCATCTCGTAGGCACCTTCGAGGAGTTCCATGAATCCTTCGAAGCCGATGGACAGCGCGATGGGCAGACCGATCGACGACCACATCGAGTATCGCCCGCCGACCCAGGCCCAGAATTCGAAGACGTTTTCCTCGCGGATGCCGAATTCCATCGCGGCCTTGCGGTTGGTCGAGGCAGCAATGAAATGCGCGCCGACATCGGCATCTTCGCCGGCATTGTCTAGGAACCAGCGTCGTGCGGTCTTGGCGTTGAGCAGCGTTTCCTGGGTAGAAAAGGTCTTGGTCGAGACGATGAACAGCGTGGTCGCCGGGTCGAGTGCTCTGAGCACTTTCTGGATGTGCGCGCCGTCGACGTTGGAGACAAAGTGAAAGTTGAGTTCGCCGTCGCGGTGCTTGAGCAGCGCGCGGCAGGCCATGTTGGGTCCCAGGTCCGAGCCGCCGATGCCGATGTTGACCACATCTTTGATCCGCTCGCCGCTGTAGCCTTTCCAGTCACCGCTGCGTACTTCTTCCGAGAAGCGCTTGATCTGTTCGCGCGTGCTCTGAATCTCGGGCATGACGTCCTTGCCATCGGCGTAGACCGGCTCATCGCCCAGATGACGCAGGGCGGTATGCAGGACCGGGCGATCTTCGGTGACGTTGATGATGTCACCGGAGAACATCTGCGCGCGACGCTGGACAAGCGCCGAGTGATCGGCGAGCTCGATCAGTTTGGCGAGCACGGCATCCGAGACGTGGTGCTTGGAATAATCCAGGAACAAGCCGCCGACGCGCAGGCTCATCTTGTCGAAACGCTTGGGGTCGGCGGCAAAGTAATCACTGATGCGATCATCGGCGGTCTCGCGGTGGAGACGTTCGAGAGCGCGCCAGGTGACGCTGCGCGTGAGTTGGAACATGGCGTCATCCTTCTTCATGAATCGAGCGGCATGACCACGCGGGTCGGTTGGATGAATCGTGTCAGCTCGCCGTCGGGTCCACAATGCTCATTCGACGAAAGCTGCATGCGAGACGCTGGCTAGGCCACACGATGACTGCGTGCCTCTTCAAGCAATGCGAACCAAGTGGCCCGATCCAGCGTCAGGTTGCTGTCACGGTGCAATGCTTGAATACGGCTTTCCTTGAGGGTGCCGATGACCGGCGCGGGATGTCCCGGCAGGCGTCGTAGCCAGGCCAGCGCCAATCCGGCGGTGCTCGACTCGAACTCTTCGGCGAAATGCTCCAGCGCGCTGCCCAGGACATCTTCGAAGACCAACCCACCGCCTAGTGGCGACCAAGCCATGGGCGCGAGGTCGTCGGCGATCACGGCATCGTAGAACCCATCGAAAAGCACTTCCGGACGTGCCAGCGACAACTCGAATTGATGCGCGCCGAGCGGGTGGCGCATGGCGGCTTGTAGGCGCCGCCACTGTTCGGGCAGGAAGTTGGATACTCCCACTGCGCCGATCTTGCCAGCGTCGATAGCGGCGTCCAGCGCCACACCGGTGGCGTGAGCATCGAGTAATGGATCGGGGCGGTGTAGCAGGAAGTGATCGAGGCGCTCGACGCCAAGCTGCTTCAGCGATGCGTCGATTCGCGCGTTCAGATAATCGGGGGAGGTATCGTAATGCTTGACCCCGAAGCGCGACGTGTCGCGCGCGGGCAGCACGATATCCGTTTTGGTGATTACCTTGACGCGGGCCTTGAGCGCCGGACGCTGTGCCAAGGCCTCGCCGAACAGTCGTTCACACTCACGATTGCCGTAGATATCAGCGTGATCGAACCAATCGAGCCCTTCATCGAGGCGTGCTTCGATCCAGTCGGCCAGGCGTGTGGCGCTGGCTAGCTCGGGGCGCTCGTGGAGGCGCATCATACCTAGTACGAAGGGAACGTCGAACGTCAGCTCATCGCTCATTGCGTCATGTCCTCGCGGGTCAGAGTGGTGGCCAGGAGGTGCTGGGCGCCAGGCACCAGCCATACGGGGTCGACGCGGGTACAGGCGGCTTCGACGCATAGGAAGCGATGCCCGATGTCGGCGGGCGTGTCGCCGGGCAATTCAGTGTCGGGATGCCAGACCACCGTGGAATCGCTGCCTTGCTTGGCGATCTGGAGGCGACGTGCGCCGTCGTCGAGTACGAGTGGACGATTGGATTCGTAGATGCGATCCAGTGGGCCGCGTACGCCGAGCTCGCCTTGTTGGTGCGCCTCGGAAAAGTCCTGGCGCTTGTCCAGGTAGCGCGCGCCGGCCAAGCCCTCGACACGGCATTGGTGGGTATGCGCAACACTCAGGTAGCTATGCAATGCCGCGGTCAGTTTTACGGGCGTTTCACCGCGGTGTTCGGTAATCAACTCGACATGCAGGCGCTGGGCGCTGGCGTGGATCATCACGCGGGGCGTGAGTTGTTCGTCGAGGCGCGTCGTCGGCGATAGATGCACCTCGACGCCTTCATCCTCATCGTCGATCCCGTCGAGGCGCCATTCGGCCTGACGCGCCGTGCCATGCATGGGGCCGCGGCCGTCCGGCGACTCGTCGGCGAACCAGGGCCAGCATACCGGGATGCCGCCGCGTATCGTACCCGGCAACGCTTGTGGCGTGGGCGTTACCCATAGCCAGCCATCCTCCGTGCCGGGCGCGAACGGTAAATAATGCAGCACCTGGGCGCCTTGCAGAGAGACTGCTAGCTCGCCCCAGTCGGCATTGAACAATAGCACGCGACGCCCCAGCCATTCGGCTTCGCGTTGCCCCTGGGTCGCGTCGAGCAATTGACGCAGGGAATCGGGAATCATGCCACCTCCTCGTTATGTAACGCTTCGCAGGCACCCAGCAACCCATTCCAGGGTGCTGTGACCACCCACACGGGAATGTGAGCAGTGTACGCGTGCATGCGCCCTTTGTCGGCGAAGGCGTCACGGAAGTGGCTATGGGGCAGCCAATCGAGCAGGCGTGGCAGGATACCGCCACACAGATAGACGCCGCCGCGCGCACCGAGCATCAAGGCTGCATCGCCACTGACATCGCCGAGAATCTTGAGGAAGCGCTCTAGAGACTGACGCGCGAGCGGGTCGCCAGCGCGTGCCGCGCCGGTCACCTCGGCAGGCGTGTTGTAGTGGGCAATCTGCTTGGCCAGATGCGCATTCGCGCGATAAAGATCCAGCAAGCCTTGACCACAGAGAATACGCTCCACCGAGACGCGCCCGTAGTGTTGGTAAAAGTACGCCAGCAGCTCGCGTTCATGCGCGTCGGTGGGCGCGAAGGACACGTGTCCACCTTCGGTGGGAAGTGGTATCCAGTCGTGTTGACCGGGAAAGAGACCTGCCATGCCCAGGCCGGTGCCGGGGCCGAAGATCAATCTTGCGCTGCCCGGGGCAGCTTCGCCTTCTCCTAGTGGTACCAGGTCCTTGGCATCCACGTGGGGAACACCCAGTGCTTGTGCGGTGAAGTCATTGATGACCTTGAACAGCTCGAAACCGAACTCCTCGGTGACCTGGCGCTTGGAGAAGCTCCAGGCGTTGTTGGTCATGCGGACTTCATCGTTGTGTACGGGGCAGGCAAAGGCGAGGCAGGCCTCGCGGGGGACGTCCGCGCCTACCTCGTCGAGGTAGGCGCGAATCGCCTCGGACAGTGTCGGGTAATGTGCACAAGGAAGCGTTCGAATGGCCTGAAGATCGAACGCCCCCGGCGTCACCAAGGCGAAGCGGGCATTGGTGCCGCCGATGTCGCCAATCAAGGCAGGTCGGCTCATTCAAGCATCCTCGTCTTGAATGTGCGCTCCTTGACGAGCGAGGTCGTCGGCCTCGAAGCCGCCCAGCACGCTGCAGCCTTCCTCGCCGCGCATGGCGAGTTGACGGAAGCCGCTGAAGAGCTCGCGTCCCAGTCCCACATGGTAGTGGTCGAGATTGCCGACAGCCTGCTCGCGTTGCGCCCAGGTCTGTGCGTCGAGTTTTACTTCCAGGCTGCCGTTGTCGGCGTCGAGGCGCACGACATCGCCGTCGCGAAGCTTGCCCAACGGACCGCCGTCGAGGGCTTCCGGCGTCATATGGATCGCTGCAGGGACCTTGCCGGAGGCGCCGGACATACGGCCGTCGGTCACCAGCGCGACCTTGTAGCCGCGATCCTGCAGGACCCCGAGGTAGGGCGTGAGCTTATGCAGCTCGGGCATGCCGTTAGCCTGGGGCCCCTGAAAGCGGACGACGGCGATGACGTCACGGTCCAGCTCGCCGGCTTCGAAGGCGCCCTGAAGGTCGTTCTGATCCTCGAAGATCCGAATGGGCGCCTCAACCAGGCGATTTTCCTGCTTCACGGCGGAAATCTTGATCACCCCGCGTCCCAGGTTGCCGTCGAGTACCGTCAGTCCACCGGTCGGGGAGAAGGGGTTCGATACCGGACGCAGGACGTCCTCGTCGAGGCTTTGTTCGGGGCCTTCGCGCCAGATCAGTTCGCCGTCTTCGAGGAAGGGCTCTTTGGTGTACGCCGTCATGTCGGTGCCGAACGCGGTCGGAATGTCGCTGTGGATGAGCCCAGCCTTGATCAGTTCACGGAACAAGAGGCTCATGCCGCCCGCGGCCTGGAAGTGGTTGATGTCCGCTTGGCCGTTGGGATAGACGTGCATCAGGCTCGGCGTTACCGCGGAAAGGTCGGTGAAGTCATCCCAGGTCAAGGTCAGCCCCGCAGCGGCAGCCATGGCTACCAGGTGCAGGGTATGGTTGGTGGAGCCGCCCGAGGCGAGCAGGCCGACGATGGCGTTGACGATGGCACGCGCGTCGATCTGCTTGTAGAAGGGCCGGTAATCGCCGCCCGGCTCGGTGTTGCGAATCGTCTGCTGGGTGGCGAACTGGGTCAGGGCTTCGCGCATTTCGGTGCCAGGATTGACGAACGATGTCCCTGGCAGGTGCAGGCCCATCATTTCCATCATCAGCTGATTGGAGTTGGCGGTGCCGTAAAAGGTGCAGGTGCCAGGGCTGTGGTAGGACTGCGACTCGGCTTCCAATAGATCTTCGCGAGAGGCCTTGCCCTCGGCAAACAGCTGGCGGACCCGGGCCTTTTCCTTGTTGGGCAGGCCGCTGGGCATCGGGCCGGCGGGCACGAAGGTGGCCGGCAGATGGCCGAAACGCGCCGCCGCAATGAACAGCCCCGGGACGATCTTGTCACACACACCAAGGTAGAGGGCGCCATCGAACATGTTGTGTGACAGGCCTACCGCCGTGGCCATGGCGATGACATCGCGTGAAAACAGAGACAGCTCCATGCCGGGCTGGCCCTGCGTAACGCCGTCGCACATGGCGGGGACGCCACCCGCGAACTGGGCGGTCGAGCCCATTTGTCGAGCGGCGTCCTTGATGGTGGCAGGGAAGGTCTCGAGGGGTTGGTGCGCCGACAGCATGTCGTTGTAGGCCGATATGATGCCCAGGTTGGCGGAGTTCATCAGCTTGAGCTGATTCTTGTCCTGGCTGCCGCAGGAGGCGACGCCATGAGCAAGGTTGCCGCAGCTGAGATCGCTGCGGTGGACGCCGCGCTTGTACTGATCGTGCATGCGCTTTTCGTAGAGCGCCCGGCGCTCCTTGGAGCGTTCTTCGATGCGGTGAGTAACGTCGGCAACGGTCTGATTCAGTGGCATGTCAGGACCTCATCAAGTGCGTTGGGTGATCATGTAAGTAAATTTAGCAAAAAATACCTTGATGGTCGTGCGTCTTTTGCCCAAATTAAGAGGATAGCTGTAGTATTCTTCCAAAAGATACTTATCGTATCCTTGGGGTGACGCCAATCAAAGGAGGAAGCCAATATGACGCTGCGTATTGCAATCAACGGGTTTGGGCGTATCGGTCGTAACGTCCTGCGGGCTCTCTACGAAAACGGTTATCGCGACCGCGTCGAAGTCGTGGCCATCAACGATCTGGGCGACCCGTCGCTCAACGCCCATCTACTCAAGCATGATAGCGTGCATGGACACTTCATGTTCGAGGTGGGGCACGACGACGAGTCGCTGAACGTCGATGGCGACCGCATCCGCATACTATCCGAGCGTGATCCGGCCGCCTTGCCCTGGACATCGCTGAATGTCGATCTGGTCATGGAGTGCACGGGGCTCTTTACCAAGCGTGACGCCGCCGCCAAGCACCTCGAGGCGGGCGCCGAACGTGTGCTGATCTCCGCGCCCAGCGGCGATGCCGATGCCATGGTGGTGTTCGGTGTCAACGAGGACGTGTTGACCAGTGAGCATCGTGTGGTTTCCAACGCCTCTTGCACCACCAATTGCCTGGCACCGGTCGCTAAGGCGCTCAATGATGCGGTGGGCATCGAAAACGGCTTGATGACGACGGTGCATGCCTACACCAACGACCAGAACTTGTCCGACGTCTATCATAAGGATCCCTACCGGGCGCGTAGCGCGACTCAGTCGATGATTCCTACCAAGACGGGCGCTGCCGCAGCCGTGGGTCGAGTATTGCCCGAGCTCGAAGGCAAGTTCGATGGTTTGGCGGTCCGCGTGCCGGTCATCAACGTGTCGCTGGTCGACCTGACCTTTACGGCCGGCCGTGAAACCACTCAGGAAGAAATCAACGCCATCGTCGAGAAGGCGGCCGAGAATTCTCCGGTGCTGGCCTCTAACGCCCAGCCATTGGTGTCGATCGATTTCAACCACGATGCGAACTCGTCCACCTTCGACGCCAATCACACGCGCGTCAACGGTCGCCTGGTCAAGGTGATGGCCTGGTACGACAACGAATGGGGTTTCTCCAACCGTATGCTGGATACGGCACTGGCAATGCACGCGGCCAAGTAAGGTCGTCGTCGGTGACGTAACCACCCCGTGTGGGAGCGTCCGGATACACGTCTCGCGCACTCACGGCTCCGCTCGATCGTTGTCCGTTCGCTCTCGCTTCCCATCGGGTACGTCAGGTACTCGGGAAATCAGGCGCCTCAGGGCGCCTTTTTTCTGCCGGAGACATTCAAGATTCGATACCCCGCGGCCGATGTTCAAAGTAAGGCAGCACCGCATTGCCACTGGCATATTGCAACTTTCGTGACGATGCCTCAGCTCCTGTCCTGTAGAGAATGACGAAAGTGCCATAATGGGTCCATCATCACGTCATGGTCGGGTTTATACCCTTCCTGTGATAGACTGCAGAAGGCATGCATCATTTCTCATCAACGGAACGGGCATCATGCGCGATTTTGTGCAACAGGCTCATCGGCTAGTCGGTGTCATGCTGCGCGACGGACACCGCAATCGCCAAGGGAAGATCACCGGTGTCGATCAATCGCGCGACACGCCTGCCGTCTACGTCGCTTGGTCGGGACAGTCCCGTTGCGAGCGTGTGGCGCTGGGCATTGAAGAGCTGCGCACCCTGGTGTCGGCCTATCTCGAAACGCATGATCGCCGACCCGTTGAGCAAGCCGAGCCGGAAGCTTCACAGGTCTCGCCGCCGCAGCGGCGCACCGGGGTGCGGTAGCCCGCTTGTGCCTTCGCCGAGTCAGCGGTCGTGTGAATTCGTCACGAAGCCTGTGAAGTGGGGCGATGACTCATTATGGACATACCGGCCGCGAAGGGGTTCTCCACGCTTCCCAGCGATTGCGATGCATTGCTGGAGGGCTCTCCCGCCATCCTATATGCGACCGGCCCCGGCTGGTGGCGCAATGATCTGCACTACGTTAGCTATAATCTCGCGACGCTGATCGGCGCCACGCGGGCGCAACTTCAGTCTACCCCTGCTTTGTGGCTCGAGCATGTGCGCGATGCCGAGGAAGTCGAGGCGCGTCTGCTCGATAGGCTAGCGGCGGGCGAGTCGCGTATTCGCCTGTATTACTGCATCACGTGCGCCGAAGGGCATGTTCGCTACATGCAAGACGACATCGCGGTGCAGCGTGACGCTACGGGCGATGTTATCGAGTTGATCGGTTCCCTGGCCGACATCAGCGAGACGCAGGTGGCGCTTACCCGTCTTGAGGGGTTGGCCGACAGCGAGCGCCGTTATCGCTTCATCGTCGAAAATGTCAGCGATGCTATCTTGTTGATGGACGCTGATGGGGAATGCCGTTTCGCGTCGCCGTCGATTCGCGGCCTGCTCGGGCATCGTCCCGAAACGTTGCACGAACGCGGACTGTTGGAGTTGTTGCCGCCGGACGACGCGCCGCGCGTGCAACGCCTGATTCACGATGCCTCGCGTCATGGCGAACCGCTGCGCATGGAACTGCGCATGCGGCATCGGCTAGGCCATTATGTGTGGCTGGAGACCTGCTGTTCGCCCTATTTGAATCCTGCCAGCGAACGCTACGAATGGATCCTCGCGGTGGCCCGCGATATTACCGACCGCAAGCATCGCGAGCATCGTCTGCATGAGCTTTCGACAACTGATAGTCTCACCGGAGCGCTCAATCGTGGTGCCTACTTGAGTTGCTTGCGTAGCGGCCTGGAGGCCGCCGATCATGTGGCCCAGCGTGTGTCCCTGGTGATTTTCGATATCGACCATTTCAAGGCGATCAACGACACTTGGGGTCATGCGGCCGGCGATCTGGTGTTGGCTTGCGTGGGTGAGATATGCCGTACTGCGTTGCGCGATCACGATGTATTCGGACGCATCGGTGGAGAAGAATTCTCGTTGATGCTGGCCGGTCAGTCGCTGAACGACGCGGCGTTGCTGGCCGAGCGGCTGCGCAAGAAATTCGAAAGCGTACGGGTCGAATTTCATGGCGAATGGCTGAGCTTCTCGGTCAGTTTCGGCGTGGCGGAACGCCAATCCCGCGAGGGGGTGGAGTCGCTGCTGCATCGCGCTGACATGGGGCTCTATGCCGCCAAGCACAACGGCCGTAACCGCGTGCATCAGGCGCCGCCGCAACCCGTATGAACAGGTTATGCAATTACCCGATCCTCGTATGCCACATCGCCGCGCGTTAGCCGGACACGGCGTAAGAACCAAGGAGAAGAACATGATGCGAATTCTGCTGGCCTGTTTGCTGAGCATGCTGAGTCTCGGCGCCTGGGCGGACACCGTGGAAGGTCCGAAGGTCGTCGGCGAGACGTTCGAATACTCCACTGGCGGAGAAACGTACCAGGGGTATCTGGCACGCAACGTCAATGACGAGGAGCCGCGCCCGGCGGTGTTGTTGGTACACGAATGGTGGGGCCTCAACGATTACGCGAAGTCACGCGCCGATCAGCTGGCGGCGCTGGGATTCGTCGCCTTGGCGGTCGATATGTATGGCAAGGGGAAGACAGCGGCGCATCCGCAGGATGCCAAGGCGTTCTCCCAGCGTGTGATGAGCGACTGGCCTACGGCGCGTGCGAGCCTCGAGGCGGCCATGACCAAGCTGCGGGAGCAGCCCTACGTGCGTGGCGATCGCATGGCGGCGTTGGGATATTGCTTCGGCGGCGGTGTGGTGATGAACATGGCGCTGGCGGGCATGCCCATTGAGGCGGCGATCAGTTTCCATGGCAGTCCTACTCAAGCGGTCTCCGACCCGCAGCCTTTCGATGGCATCGTGCAGATTCACAATGGCGAGGCCGACGGCCTGGTCGAACCGGATGCGCTGGAATCGATGGCACAGACGCTAAGCGATCAGGGCGCTGAGGTACGCGTGGTGCAGTACCCGGGCGCCAAGCATGGTTTCAGTAATCCGGCATCCGATGCTCAGGCAGAAGAGTTCGACCTGCCATTGGGCTATGATGCCGCCGCCGACGCGGCCTCTTGGCAATCGGCCCTGGTGGCGCTGGATCGTGCTCTCAACCAGGACTGACATGCAATCTAGCGGCGCCATGTCGTGCCGCTAGATTGCCACCGGTAGCGAATCAGGCGCGCCGGGAGAGGGCCAGAACGCGTTTGGCGAGTTCGATCATGTCGGCGTCGCCGGTGTTTTTGTCGGGAACGTCGGAGAGCTTGATCACCGGGATCCAGTGTTGCCCTTCTGGGCGCGCCTCGGTCATCTTGATGACCATGTTCATTGGCGTAACGCCGACATCGTTGGTGAAGTTGGTGCCGATGCCGAAGGCGGTGGTGATGCGTCCACGACAGAAGTTGTCGATACGCTCCACACGCTCGGGGGTCAAGGCGTCGGAGAAGATGATGGTCTTGGTGCGTGGGTCGATGCCCATGCGCTCGTAATGCGCGATGGTGGCGGCCGCGAAGTCAAGTGGGTCGCCGCTATCGTGACGCACGCCATCGAAGAGCTTGGCGAACTTCTTGTCGAAGCTGTCGAAGAAGGTGGCTGAGGTAAAGGTGTCTGTAAGCGCGATGCCCAGGTCGCCGCGATATACGTCTACCCAATGCTCCAGGGCCAGGCTATTGGCCATCTTGAAGCCGAAGCGCGCGCCGTGAAACATGAACCATTCGTGGGCATGCGTACCGATCGGTTTGACGCCATGTCGCATGGCTAGGTGAACGTTGCTCGAACCGGAAAAGGTACCGCTCCCGTGATGGCATAGCGAAGCCACGACACGGTCGTGGACGTCATAAGAGTAGCGCCGACGGGTGCCGAACTCGGCGATCTTGAGACCCATGCGCTTGTAGTGCTCGATCTTGTCGCGGGTGCGAGTATCGATGAGCGCATCCGAGTCGCGCTGACCGTCGCCCATCTGATACCAGATTTCGCTGATCAGCGCCATCAGCGGTACTTCCCAGAGGATGGTGCGATACCAGAGCCCCTCGATGCGCAACGTGAAGTGTCCGCCCTGCTGTACGATTTCGACTTCCTCGGGGTTGTAATGAAACCCCGACAGGAAGTCGAGATACGTCGGGTCGAGATAAGGGCAGGTGCGTTCCAGGTAACGCTTTTCCTCGAGGGTCAGCGACAGATTCGCCATGGCGTCCACTGCCTCGCGTAGTCGCTCGGCAAAGCCAGGGGGAAAGGTATGGTCACCCCGGTTGATAAAGGCATAGCGAGCTCGCGCATAAGGAAAGCGCTTGATGACCGCGCTTTGCATGGTGAACTTGTAAAAGTCGTTGTCGAGGAGCGAATCCAGCATCGTGCATCCTATACGGCGAGGTTCCGAAACGGGGACGCCAGCTTAGCGCAGCTATACGATAGGCACCACTGCCACCGGGCTTTGCGTCGGCTGGTGAAGTGCTTACATGAAGGCCATGACACCGAACATGGTGATCATGAAGCCGCCGAACAATAACAAGCCCGCAATCGATAGCAGGAGTAGTAGATAACCGAGGATGAGTGCCGCCAGTGCCCAAGCATCGCCTTGTTCATTCGTACGACGGATCTGTCGGCGTGCCAGATGGCCGCAGACGACGCCACCCAGCGCGCTAGGCAGCACGAAGATGCCCAGCACACTCAGCGCAAAAGCGACGATGGCCATGGTGTTGAGCTGCGGTGTTGGTGGTGGTGTGGATGGCGCGGGCGTGACGCGGGGCATCGCTTGCTCCAGAAATGGGTTGGCCTCACCCTAGCATGAGCCGTGATATTCGGGAATCCGCTTCGGGAGGCGTGGCGATGGGCGTGAAGATACGGGAGCTGACGCGCGTAGCCGATGTCCCGCTCGAAACATGGAATGCGTTGGTAGGCAGGAGTTACCCCTTCCTGCGGCACGAATTTCTGGATGCCCTGGAAAGCACCGGCTGTGTGGACGCCGAGAGTGGCTGGGTGCCGCGCCACCTCTCGCTGTGGCAGGGCGAGCGCCTGGTGGGCGTGCTGCCGCACTATCTCAAGATGCATTCCTTTGGCGAGTACGTCTTCGACTGGAGCTGGGCCGAGGCCTGGGAGCGTGCCGGTGGGCGGTATTATCCCAAGCAGTTGAGCGCTATTCCCTTCACCCCCGCCGTCGGCCCGCGCCTGGCCGTGGCGTCGGACATCTCGTCCGCCCAGGCCATACAGGCGGTAGCGGCTTTTCTCGAGGAGCGGGGCGACGACTTGTCGAGTTGGCATTTGTTGTTCGCCGATGAGCAAGAGATTACGCAGTGGCAAGCGCAGTGGCCGGCCCTGTTGAGACGTGAGGCGGTGCGTTTCGAGTGGCGCGATGCCGGTTACGGCGATTTCGAGGGCTTCCTGGCGTCAATGGTGGGGAGACGGCGCAAGGAGATTCGCCGTGAACGTCGCAAGGTCGCCGAACAAGGATTAAGTCTGCATCGCCTGAGTGGGGACGACATCGATGCCGCCGCATTGGCCCACTTCTATCGCTGCTACCGCATCACCTATCTCGAGCGCGGGCAGATGCCTTATCTCAGCGAAGCATTCTTCAAGCGGCTGCGCGCGACGATGGGCGAGGCGCTCATGCTTGTACAGGTGCGTCAGGGCGATACGCCGGTCGCTGCGGCGCTCTATCTACGCGGCGGTGATACGTTGTATGGACGCTATTGGGGCAGTGAAGTCGTTGCCGACTGCCTGCACTTCGAAGCATGTTATTACCAAGGTATCGAATACTGCCTTGAACAGGGCCTGCAACGTTTCGACCCCGGTACTCAGGGTGAGCACAAGTTATTTCGCGGCTTCTCGCCTGAACTGAGCACTTCGCTGCATTATTTGCCGCATGCAGGGTTTCGGGAGGCGGTCGCGCGGTTCTGCGTCGAGGAGCGCTACGCCATGGGCGACTATCGCCTGGCATGCCGCGAACGCTTACCGTTTCGTCACGTACAATGAGCAGTAACCATCGCTGGGAAGCGTGCCGTGGCGCGGTCATGGAAGGATCATATGAGGAAGGCTAGCGCATGAATTTTTTCTATGAGGCAACGGTACTGCTAGGCGCTGCCATCATCGCCGTGCCGCTGTTTCAACGCCTGGGGTTGGGCTCGATACTGGGCTATCTCGCGGTGGGGCTGCTGCTGGGGCCGTCCGTGCTCGGTTTTATCGCCGAGCCTGAAGAGGTGCTGCATTTCTCCGAATTCGGCGTAGTGATGCTGTTGTTCCTCATCGGCCTCGAGATGGAGCCTTCGCGTTTGTGGGGCATGCGCAAGCAGCTGTTCGGGCTGGGGCTTCTGCAACTGCTGGGGAGTGGCGTGCTGTTGACGCCCATCGGGCTGGCATTGGGGCTGACATGGGAGCTCGCGGTGCTGCTGGGGCTGATCCTGGCGCTGTCTTCCACGGCGTTCGCTCTGCAGCTTCTCAATGAGCAGCATCGCCTGGCCACACCCCATGGGCAGACAGCGTTCTCCATCCTGCTCTTCCAGGATCTGGCGGTCATCCCGCTACTCGCCTTGCTGCCATTATTCGCGGGTGACCTTGGTGGCCATGATAATGCGGTGTGGCTCGATATCGGTAAGGCCGTGGGCATGGTGCTGGCCGCGATCGCCTTCGGACGTTTGGTCTTTCCGCGCGTATTGGCGCTCATCGCGCGCAGCGGTGTGCACGAGGTGTTCACCGCCGCGGCATTGTTTATGGTGCTTACCATGGCGCTAGTCATGGAGTGGGCGGGCTTGTCCATGGCGCTGGGGGCCTTTCTCGGTGGCGTCATGCTGGCGGATACGGTGTATCGGCACGAGCTCGAGGCCAACATCGAGCCTTTCAAGGGCATCCTGCTGGGGCTGTTTTTCATCGCCGTGGGTATGTCGGTCGACCTGACGCTCGTTTTCGACAACGTAGGGTGGGTGCTGGGCATCACCCTGGGGCTACTGACGGCCAAGCTGGTCGTCATCACGCTGGTGGGCATGGCGGCGCGCTTGCCGCGTCAGGAGATCCCGCGCTTGGCGACGGTGATCGCCCAGGGCGGTGAATTCGATTTCGTGTTGCTCAGCGCAGCGGTCAGTGCGGGAGTTTTCGATCAACGCATCGCCAGCCTGTGCATCGCAGCAGTGACCTTGAGCATGGCGCTCACGCCGTTTCTTTATCGTGGCGGTAATCGGCTCGCCGCTCGGATGGGGGAGAGCCGTCCTTATGACCAGGACTTCGGCGACGAGACGCCGCCGGTCCTGATTGCGGGACTGGGGCGCTTCGGGCAGATGGTGGCGCGCGTGCTCAAGTTGCAAGGCATCAGCTTTACCGCGCTTGATCCCAATATCACCCAGGTGGAATTCATTCGTCGCTTCGGGTCGCGTATCTATTATGCCGACGCCGCGCGCCTCGATGTCTTGCGCTCGGCGGGTCTCGCGCAAGCCAAGGTGCTGGTGATCGCCGTCGACGATGAAGAAGCGGCACTGGCCATCGCTAGGATGGTGCACAATCACTACCCGCAAATCAAAATCTTCGCTCGTGCGCGTAACCGCCATCATGCCTGGCAGTTGATGGAGATCGGCGTCGATGCCGTCGTGCGTGAGACGTTCGCTTCGAGCATGGAAATGAGCGTGGAGGTACTCAAGGGCCTTGGCTACCCTGGCTCCAATGCGTTGGATGCCGTCCGCACTTTTCGCGATTTCGATAATCAATTGCTGGCGTCGTCCTACGCCCATCGCCATGATTCGGAAGCCTTGATGAAGTCCGAGCGCGAAGCCATGGCCGAATTTCAGACGCTGTTTCAGCAGGAGTTGAAGCAGCGGCGAGGCAAGGAGACGGGTGACGTGCCGCCATCGGGTACCGCAAACACGTCCATGCCGGAGGAACGCTGAACACGTGTCGTGCGCCTCGGAGCGGGGTAGAACGTTCGGGGGCATGGGAGAACGCCGTTAATTGGAGGTCAATATGCAAGAGTCGCTGCGTGCCGTGCTGGCATCGCAACATCTTGTCGCCCGGGGTGAGCCTCGGGCTTTGGCGGGCGGTGACATTGCCGAGGTTGCCTGGTTGGAAACCGATCAGGGTGCGGTGGTGGTCAAACGTGACACCCCCGAGGCACTGGCCGCCGAAGCCGAAGGTTTGTGCGCCTTGCAACGTGCAGAGACGAAGTTGAAAGTGCCGACGGTGATCGCCCAGGAAGGAGAATGGCTGGTCATGGAGGCATTGGTATCGGGCGGCAAGCGCGATGAAGCGAGGCTTGGCGAAGGCCTGCGTGGGTTGCACGCCGTTCACGGCGAGCGTCACGGATGGCCGAGTGATAACCGCTGCGGGCCCACGGCGCAGCGCAATACGCCCTGTGATGATGGTCGCGTTTTTCAGCGCGAGCGCCGGCTGATGCCGCTGGGCAGGGCCTGTGTTGAACGCGGATTGCTGCCCGCAACGATGCTGGACGCTCTGAGCGATGTCGCCGACCGGCTCGAGACGTGGTTGCCGGACGTGCCGCCAAGCCTCGTGCATGGCGACCTGTGGTCCGGTAATGTGCTCACCACGCCCGAAGGACCGGCCATCATCGATCCTGCTGTCTACTATCATTATCCCGAGGTCGATCTGGCGATGCTGACGCTGTTCGGTGCGCCGGGCGAGGCGTTCTTCGAGGCATACTGGGATGGTGCTCGCCCCGATGACTGGGGGCGCCGCGAGACGTTGTTCCAGTTATATCCGCTGCTTAATCACCTGCTGCTGTTCGGTGGTGCCTACCGGGCGGGCGTCGAGCGGGCTATCGTGCGCTTGCAATCGGCTTAATGTTGCCGGGGCGTACGCAACAGACGTTGCCACCATGTATTGCCAACTGTAGGAGGGACACACCGCTCACGTACCCGCCGAGTGTCGAGAAACGCGGCGATCGGGGCGCTTTGTGAAGCCTTGTCGAGCATGGGGGCATGGCCACACCCGGGCACTTCGAGGATACGGGTGTTGGGTTGGTGGTGACGCATGGCCGATAGCGTTTGGCGCGACAGGATATCGGATTGCATGCCGCGTATGGTCATCAAGGGACAATGCAGGGATTTCCAGGCGGCCCACAGGTCGCGAGGCGTGTCGTGGACGAATTGCTCGGCGATACGCGGATCGAAATGGTGGCTCCAGCTGCCGTCGGGTAAGCGTCGGGCACTGCCCAAGAGCAAGCGTTGCCATACGGCTTCGCTATCGATGCCGAAGCTCTGGTAGTGATCGCGGATTTCCGACTCCAGTGCCCGCAAGGTCGTGAACCGCTGCGTCGAAATGAAGTGATTCGCCAGGCGTTGCAGGCCTTTCGCCTCGACGGTTGGGCCGACATCGTTGAGAACCAGAGCCGCTACACGATGGCCGTGCGACGCGTCGGCGGCCAAGAGTAGTCCCAGCAGCCCGCCCATCGACGTGCCTAGCCAGGGAACGCTGGTGAGTTCGAAGTGATCAAGGACCGCGATGGCAATACGCATGTAATGTGCGTAGAGATAATCGTAGGCGGGAAAGAGCGACCAACTGGAAAGGCCGCGTCCTGGTGTATCCGGGGCGATCAATCGCCAACGGGGGCCAAGCAGTCGAGCCAGGAACTCGAAGTCGCCGCCATGCCTCGATAGGCCGTGCCAGGCGATCAATGTCCGTGGGGCGTCGGGGTGCCAGACGCGCACGGCGATCTCGAGTTCACGGTGCTGGAGCAGAACAAGCTCATCCACGTCATGGTCCTGAAAATCGATACGTCACCAGTATAGACGTGATGCTGCAATGCAGCAGAAGCTTAGGCGCGTCGCGTGATGAGGTGAAACAGGCGGTCGATTGCCTCGCCGCCGCTTTCGCGCAGCGAGAAACTATCGGGAGCTCGGAGCCAGTCGTGTACCAAGCCGCCGATCATCGAGTGCAGCATCAGGGTGGCGACGTCCGGTGCGATCTCATCGATGAGCAGGCCCTCATCGTGGGCTTGCTGAAAGCAGCGTCGCACGACTTCGCGGCAATCTGAGGCCAGGCGGTTCTGAAGCTCCACGGGGTTGATGTCGCTGATGAATTCGCAGCGATGCATCAAGATGGTGTGGACGCGACATGAACGTGGGCGCTCGAGCATCTCGAAGGCGTGTAGCGTGGCAAGGCGCAGCGTATCCAGCGGTCCTGTGGCCTGGCGCTCGGCGGTGATGTCGTCGATGATCTGCTGAAGCGGCATCTTGACCCGGTCGAGCATGGCATGGAACAGGTCGGCTTTGTTCTTGAAGTGCCAATACACGGCGCCGCGCGTCATACCGGCATGACGCGCGATATGTTCGAGCGAGGTGCGTGAGACGCCCTTTTCGAGGAAGACGTCTTCGGCGGCATCGAGCAAGGCTTCTCGCGTGGCCTCAGCTTCGGCTTTGGTTCTGCGGGGCATGGCGTGATCTCGTTGATGAATCCGGCCAGACGGCGGGGAATGAACACCGAGAGGCGAGACTTTTTTAGACATCATACCCCAAGTGAATGGCATTTACATTCATGTATGTATGCGTGTAGTCTTAGCCATCATTGATCTCGATCAAACAAGGTAAAATACCGATGGTATCCACGACAGGGAATGAGCGCCGGGGCCTTTGGGCCGTGGCGTTGGCGGGCGTTCTGTTGATGGGCTGCGGCAGCGATGACGATGCTCAGCAGCAGTCAAGCGAGGCGTCTTCTCCGCCGCCCAAAAAGGCTCAGGTCATGGAAATGGCCAAGCGCGACATTTCGCTCGATAAATCTTATCCTGCCATGCTGCGCAGCGATAATGAAGTGACCGTCGTGGCGCGTGTCAGCGGTACGCTCGAAGAGCGGCATTTCGACCCCGGCCAGCAGGTCGAGAAGGGCGAGAGTCTCTACACGATCGAACCCGAAACCTATCAAGCGACCGTGCGCCAGCGCGAGGCGGATCTGCAAAGCGCGCAGGCCGATGCGGAACTGGCGCGGACTAATGCCGCCCGCTATGAGCGCCTGCTCAAGCAGAACTCCGTCAGTGTACAACAACGTGATCAGGCGCAGGCCGATCTCAAGGTCGCGCGTGCCAGCGTTGCCCAGGCACAAGCGTCGCTTGATAGCGCGCGTATCGATCTTGATTACACCGATGTCGAGGCGCCGGTAGCGGGCATGATCAGCCTGAGCGAGGTGAATCTCGGCAATCTCGTCAACGATGGCACCGAGTTGGCGACGATTACCCCGCTCAATCCTCTCGAGGTGCGTTTCCAACTGCCTCAGGAAGAAGCCTTCGAACTACGGCGTCAGCGCCAGCAACAACAGGGTAAAGAGGCGATTACCGCCGAACTGCAGATTCCGGCGTTGCCGGGGCAGACCCTGACAGGGCGCGTAGAATTTTTGGGCTCGCGTGTCAGCGAAAGCACCAGCACCGTGCAGGCGAATGCCTTCTTCGATAATCCCGATGGCATGTTCATGCCGGGACAGTTCGTGCGCATCGAGCTGGAAGGCCTGAAGCGCTTCGATGTGTTCGCCGTGCCCGAGATTGCTGTGACGCAAGGGCTGATGGGTCCTCAAGTCTATGTGCTGAATGAAGAAGACAAGGTGCGCACGCAGACCGTGCAGCTCGGTGATACAGCGGGACCGTGGATGATCATTATGGACGGGATCAAGGCGGGAGACCGCGTCATCGTCAGCGATCCAGGCAACATCAGTGCCGGTGCGAGCATCGATCCTCAGCCGTTCGACGGCGATGCCGAAGCGCTCTCGGGTGCCGAAAAAGGCGAGGCTGCATCGGGAAGTCAGACCGAGAAGAAAGGGGCATCCAATGGCGATGGCCAAGCCAACGAGGAAGGTGGAGCCTGACGGATGAATATTTCCAACTTCTTCATAAAACGGCCGGTCTTCGCCACCGTTATTTCGATCATCGTGGCGGTGATCGGGATAATGGCGATGCGCGTCTTGCCCATCGAGCAATATCCCAGCGTCGTACCGCCAACGGTTTCCGTGCAGGCAACCTATCCCGGTGCCGATGCCGAGACGGTCTCTAAGACCGTGGCGGCTCCGATCGCCGAGGCGATCAACGGGGTCGAGGACATGATCTACATGACCTCGACCAGTGCCGATAATGGCTCGATGCGGATGAACGTCTCGTTCGGTATCGGTACTGACGGTGATATCAACACGATCAACGTCAATAACCGTGTCCAGCAGGCGTTGTCGCAGTTGCCTGAATCGGTGCAATCGCAAGGGGTCACGGTTGAGCTGAGTTCAAGCAGTATCTTGATGTTGGTGGCGTTGACGTCGCCGACGGATGAATACAACAACATCTACATGCAGAACTACGCCACGCTCAATATCCTCAATGAACTCCGCCAGGTCCCCGGCGTGGGGACGGCCGAGGTGCTGGGGGGTGGCGAGTTCGCCATGCGTATCTGGCTCAATCCGGATAAATTGGCGCAGTACGACATGACCTCGGCCGAGGTGGCCAATGCCATCCGGTCGCAGAATACGGAAATTCCGGCGGGGGCCCTGGCCCAGGCGCCGCAAGAGGACCCGCGTGCGTATACGTATACCATTACGGCGCCGGGGCGTTTGGCTAATGCGGAACAATTCCGCGATATCATTCTGCGCACCAACAACGATGGCTCGGCGCTGCGCTTGAGCGATGTGGCGCGTGTCGAACTGGGGGCGTCATCCTATTCGGTCAACGCCAACATGAACGGCGCCACCATGACGCCGATCATGATCAATCAGCAGCCCGGCGCTAATGCCCTGGAAACCGCCGAGGCCGTCAAGAGCAAGATGGACGAGCTGTCCGAGCGGTTTCCGCCGGGGCTTAAGTATGACGTGCCTTACGATACGACATTGTTTATCGATGCCTCGGTGGAGTCGGTCTTCCATACGTTCATAGAGGCGTTGCTGATCGTTGCGGTGATCGTGTTCATCTTTCTGCAGAACTGGCGCACCACGATCATTGCCATGTCGGTGGTGCCGGTCTCGGTGGTGGGGACCTTCGCCGGGCTGTACATGTTCGGCTTCTCGATCAACTTGTTGTCGCTGTTTGCCATGGTGCTGGCGATCGGCATCGTGGTCGATGACGCGATACTGGTGGTGGAAAACGTCGAGCGATTACTGGAGGAAGATCCCGAAATACCCATACGCAAGGCGGCCATCACCGCCATGAAAGAAGTGAGCGGCCCGGTTATAGCAACTTCGTTCATCATGGCGGCGGTGTTTATACCGGTGGCTTTCTTGGGTGGTTTTACCGGCCAGATCTACCAGCAGTTCGCGTTGACCATTGCCATCTCCGTGGCCATCTCAGCAGTCGTGGCCTTGACCTTCACGCCGGCAATGAGCGCGCTTTTCGTCAAGCATAAGTCAGAGATAGGCGATTCCAAGATCGCGCGTGCCGCTTCGACACCATTCCGTCTGTTCGATCGCTTCTTCGATTGGGTGACGCGGGGGTACATGGCAGTCGTACGCTTGCTGGTCAAGGCTTGGGTGCTGACGCTGGTCTTGGCGGCGCTCATCATCGGCTGTTCCTATTGGCTGTACCAGAGCAATCCTTCGACATTGATTCCCGAAACCGACCAGGGGATCGCCATCGCGAGTATCACCTTGCCACAAGGCGCATCGGTTGCGCGTACCACCGAGTACATGGAGAAGCTGAGCAACAAGATCGAGCAGGACCCGGCGGTGGCATATTCCACGGCGATAGCCGGCTACGATATGCTCTCCAGCGCGGTCAATACGGCCAAGGGCGTGATGTTCATCACCATGAAGCCATGGGGAGAGCGTGATGAGTCCGTCGAGGACATGATCGCCAAGATCAATCGCATTGGGGCTGGTCTTGAGGGTGGTACGACCATGGCCTTCAACATGCCGCCGATCATCGGGCTTTCCACCACGGGTGGCTTCACCGGTTATCTGCAGTCCTACGGTGGGGCTGATTCCCGCGAGTTGATGCAGGCTTCCGGTAAAATAATGCAGGCTGCCAACAAGCGTCCTGAGCTGGCCCAGGTGTTCACCACCTTCGATGCCTCGGTGCCATCGTATCGAGCGCATATAGACCAGGAAAAAGCCCTGAGTTACGGCGTGTCGATCAATGATCTCAATACGACGCTTTCGAATACGCTAGGCAGCGGTTTCGTGAACTATTTCACGTATCAGAACCGCAACTTCCAGGTCTACATGCAGAACGAGGACACGTTCCGGCAAACACCCGATGACTTGAACAAGATCTTCGTGCGTGGCGGCGATGGCGAGCGTATCCCGATTTCCGAGTTCGTGACGCTCGAACGTCAGTCGGCACCCTCTGTCGTATCGCGCTTTGGTGTCTATCCGTCGGCGCAGTTCCAGGGTGGCCCCGCGCCGGGTTATAGCTCGGGCCAGGCGATCGCTGCGATGCAAGAGGTGGTTCAGCAAGAACTTGGCAACGATTGGGGGATGGGCTGGACAGGCACGTCCTTCCAGGAGGCCAATGCCGGCAATGCCGCGATTATTGCCATTACCTTCGGCATTCTGATGGTCTTCTTGATCCTGGCGGCGCAGTACGAAAGCTGGGCGTTGCCGCTGGCGGTCATCACGGCGGTACCCTTTGCCTTTATCGGGTCCATCGGCGGGATCGTGCTGCGTGGATTGGATACCAGTGTCTATGTCCAGGTGGGCATGCTGGTGGTGGTCGGGCTGGCGGCTAAAAACGCCATCCTGATCGTCGAGTTCGCCGAGTTGCAGCGGCGCGAACTCGGCAAGTCGATCCGTGATGCCGCATTGACCGCCTCTGAGCTGCGTTTCCGACCGATCGTGATGACCTCGCTGGCGTTCATCTTCGGGACCTTGCCGCTGGCCATCGCGAGTGGTGCCAATGACACCAACAGCCATCATATCGGCACCACGGTGGCGATGGGGATGGTCTCGGTGGCCGTGTTGGCGAGCTTCTTCGTGCCAGCCTTCTACGCCATGATCGCCAACGCGCAGGTATGGCTGCAGAAGAAACGGGGCGTATCCTCTCATCACGAGGATGACGACGAGACGTCGGCAACGTCCGGGCCGCCGACAAACAGTCACTGATCTTCGATTGAACCGACTATGGCCAGGGCTTCGCGCCCTGGCTTTTTTATTTGCGCGTGCATGGTGCAGACGTGCCGGCCGGTTGGTTGCGACGCTCGGCTAGGGCACTCTGTCATGATGGGAAGACGAGGTGAGGTGAGCATGATCAAGGGCGTGGCGCATTGGTACCGAGGAATCCTCCTCTTGTGTGCATTACTAGTTTTTTCCGGCAGTGCGTGGGGCCAGAGTGCATCCCCGCTGGCGGCTCTGTCCGGGGGCAGTAACGGTCAGGCATCACAAGATGAGGTGCCATCGAACGCGCAGGCGCGTGCCTCGTTAGATAGCGTCATCTCGATGCTCGAGGATCAGGAGCGTCGAGACGCCTTGCTCACACAGTTGCGTGAGTTGCGAGCCTCGCTGGAGGGCGCCGATGCCGACGCCGAGCCAGAGTCGCCGCGAGGGTTGTTGGGGGCCATTGCGGACTCGCTGACCTCATTGAGCGATTCCGGCGAGGTCGTGACCCCGTTCGAGTATTGGCAACGTCTGGGCGAACGGGCGGGGGACACCCTGACGCAGCGTGTCTCGTCGTTGGAGTCGTTGCTGCATCTCGTCGGCGATTTCGTCTGGGTGCTGGGATTGTGGGGCGGTAGCGCGGCGCTGATGGTGTTCGGCGGGCGCAGCTTGGCCAAGCGCATGAACATGCAACTCACGCTCAGCGCCGAGCCGAGCACCTGGATGCTGATACGCCATATGCTGCGGCGCTTGCTACCCTGGGGCCTCGCCTTCGGCCTCACCCTGGGTGTCGTGCACGGCATGACGTCCACACTGGGGATGACGCTGGCGATGGTGATCGCTTACATCACCTTGTGTGGGATTCTGTTCACCGCCGTGTGTGAAGTCGTCTTCTCGCTATTCGCTAACGGCCATCGTCGTGTTGCTTTGCGTATTCTGCATCGCCGGGCAGCTCGCTGGTTGTTCATCATCGGTGCGCTGGTCGCCTTGGGCGACGCCTCGAATGCCTCGGAACTGCGCTCGGACTTGGGAGCGTCGTTAGCGGAAATGGTCTCGATGCTGTCCAATGTCACCGCCGCCTTGTTGACGGGGGCGTTTACGATCCGCTTCAAGCGCCCGATCAAGCACCTGATCCGTAATCGGCCCTATCGCTACCGGCGCGACAAGCGTGCCAGCAGTGAGTTGATCCAGGTGATCGGGTCATTGTGGCATGTGCCGATTCTGCTCATGGTCGTGGTCTCGCTGGTTGCGATCCTGACATCGGAGGGCGATTCACGCAGCGCCTTCGCCAAGGCCATCGTGACCGCCGGATTATTGGTGGTGACCCTGATCATCAATGGTCTGATTCATCGCCATGCCGAGCAGCCTTCCAAGCTGCGTCGTCAGTCACAGTATCGGCGGCGTCTGCTGCGCTTCGGTTATACTCTGGCGCACTTGGTCAGCTGGTTGGTCTTCGCCGAGTTGGCGATGCGTGTCTGGGGCTTGTCGTTGTTGGCCTTTGGTGGGGACGAGGGCATCAGCCAGCGTATCGGGCAATCGCTGATCAGTATCGGCATGACCTTGCTGCTGGCGTGGCTGGTCTGGATTCTTGCCGATACCGCGATCGAGCGGGCATTGCTCTCTTCCAAGCGCGGTCGCAGCGGGCGCGCGCAGAGCACGCGGGCGCAAACCATTACACCGCTGATTCGCAATGTGGTCTTTGCCACCATCGTGATTATCGCGGTCATCGTGGCGCTGGCCAATCTGGGGGTTAATGTCACGCCGCTGCTGGCCGGTGCCGGGGTGATCGGTCTGGCGGTGGGCTTTGGCGCTCAGACGCTGGTCCAGGACCTGATCACGGGGCTTTTCATCCTCATCGAGGATTCGTTGGCCATCGACGATTTCGTCGACCTGAGCGGGCACATGGGGACGGTCGAGGGATTGAGTCTGCGCACTGTGCGCTTGCGTGACCTGGATGGCATCGTGCATACGATGCCCTTTAGTCAGATCAAGGGAATCCAGAATTTTTCACGGGAATTCGGTGTCGCCCTGATGCGTGTTCGTGTGGCGCATCATATGAAGATCGACGAAGCGATCGCTATCGTGCGTGAAGTGGCCGAAGAGCTGCGCCGAGATCCGATGATGCGGCATTACATCTGGTCGCCGCTGGAGCTCCAGGGGGTGGAAAGTTTCGATGCCGGTGCGGCGATTCTGCGTATGCGCATGCGCACGGCGCCGATCATGCAGTGGGACGTGGCGCGGGCTTTCAACCTGCGGCTCAAGCGACGTTTCGATGAACTCGGCATGGAACTCGCCATGCCGCGTATGAGCGTGAGTCTCGAACAGTCATCGGTCGAGGCTGAGAACCTGCCGACTGCGACTGAGCATGCCACGACGGCCAGTGGCGATGTCAGCGATGCGCCATCCGACACCAGTTGATCGCGACTGCGGAGGTGGCTAGCTAGAAAAAAGGGGATGACTCATGTCATGGCGTCACCGTTAAAGGTATGCAGCTAGCGGCCGATGCTCATAGGATGCTCGCACGCCACGCGGCAATTACCTATAACGAACAATCCAAAAGCCAGGAGCTGGCATGGCATCATCGCGTTTTACGCCTTTCGAGCGTTTATTGCTCAGCAGCCGTAACGAGGCCGATACGGCTGCGTTGTTGTTATTGGCGTGGCTGGCGATGAGCGATGGGCAGGGGACCTTGAGCGACCGCAAGCGCACCTTGCTCGACGAGCTCACCGGAGACTTTCGTCACGATCATGGTTATCAGTTGATCGTCGACCTGGCGAGTGCGCCGGATTTCGTCGCCTTGCAGCTCGCGGCGGAAGTGTTGCAGCGCTATTATCGAGGGCCGCGCCGGGAAACCTTTCTCCGCCAAGCGATTCATGTGGCAACCCATGAAGGGGCATTGGCGGCTGGCCAGCATCATGTGCTGCGTTTTCTGGCCGACCTGCTGAACGTAGCGCCAGAGACGTTCGAGGTCTTGTTCCGGGATGTTGCCGGTTACCCGCTGGAGGCGCCCGAGGACCCGAGTGCCGCACATTACTGGCGGTCACGCGAGAGTGCCGATCATCGGCATTCCTCCCAGCAAGGCCATCGCGGCGCGCAAGGTGAAAGTTCTCGGGAGCGCACGGGTGGGGAGGAAGACAACGCGCAAGGTTCGCGGGACCGTCACTGGCATGAGCGGCGCTATCGCCAGCGTGAGCATGCCAAGGACGAGCGTGAAGAAGCTCGGCAGCGTCGCTGGCGTTGGCGGCGCGAGAAGACCGGGCAGCGTGAGCAGGCCCATGATGGCCAGCATTCGGACAAGGGCAAGCGGCATCGCGAGGGTTTCTCCAACGAAGGCTTTTCCCACGACGGTGCGTATGCCAAAGGCCATGCCACGGGTAATGAAAAGGCTCAGCGGGCATTGGCCGTACTGGGTTTGATGGAAAATGCACAGAAGAGCGACATCAAGCGCGCCTACCGACGTCTGGCCCAAAAATACCATCCCGATCGCTATCATGCGCAAAGTCAGGAGGCGATGGTCACGGCGTCGCTGCGCTTTCAGCGAATCAAGAATGCCTACGATTATTTGATGCGCCAACATGCGTGATCTTTATCGACGATTGAACATACACGTGTCGGCGAACGACGCGGGCATCGCCCGGGCCATTGCGCGCTGTGAGAATCAGGCCGTCAAGACGGACGCCGAAGATGTCTTGCGCGTCGAATCGCGCAAGCGTGAATACGACCAGCTCTATGGCACCTTGACGGGCATAGGGCTGCTGCGTGCGCGAATGGGGTTGAGTCATGCGCCATATTGGAACGGCAACGTGGCCAACGACTTCTCGATCAGCGCCGATGGCGAATACGCCCGCTACGCGGAGCTAAAGGTCAAGGTGGCCCGTGCCGTTCGCGTCCACGATACCTGGCAGCAAGTGCGCAGGGGGATGCTGTGGGGCGGTGGAATTTCGTTGGCCACGGGCGTCGGCGTGGCGTTGCTGGTGTTTGCGCCGGATCTTTTCTGATCCCATGTCATGGCGTCGTTGAGGGACCTTGCGCTACCCCCTACAATCGTATGAGCGCTTGCTCAGTCAAGAGGCTCAGGGTGCGACATGGATGCGGCAATTGGTCGCTTCTATTTCGCCTGATTTTGCTTCAGAATGCCGCCCCGTCGGCTCTCCCTGCTTGTTGCCTGCATTCGACCGAATAGCGATGCTTTAGCAGGCAGGCGAGGGGTGAGATGGCGTAATCAATGCGTGCTCGTTTATGGCGGAGACATTCACCATTGCCTAGCATGCGCGGTACGCCCAACCTTCAGAGCGCATCACACTCGTGCCATGGGCAGCCGGGAAACCGGTGATCGGTCGGGATGCATGCCATGGGGCGTTTCCAAGTGGTCAGTAATGCATGAGCCGACCATTTGGACACGCTCCAAGTCGCTGACGTTCCGTTGGCGAACGTGCCACTACATTTTGACCGCCAGGCCTAACGGGTCGCTAGCGGAGGAAAGCATTCAATGAGCAAGCGCTGCAACGTCTTCCCATGCTTGAGTGAGGCCATGCAATGAGAATGAAGAAGAACCTGGGATGGCTCGGTATCCTACCTCTGATCGCAGTGTTGCTGAGTGGCTGCGACGCGGCGCTGGTGGATCCGAAGGGCCAGATCGGGGTGGAGCTGAAATCGCTGATCATCACGGCTTTCTGGCTGATGATGATTGTGGTGATCCCCGTTATCGTCATGACGGTGGTTTTTGCTTGGAAATATCGGCATAGCAACCATGCCGCCAAGTACATGCCGGACTGGGCGCACTCCAACAAGATCGAAGCCGTTGTGTGGCTCATCCCCTGCGTAATCATCCTGTTTCTGGGGATCATTACCTGGAAAACGTCGCACTCGCTGGATCCGCACAAGCCGATCGAATCCGACGCCGAGACCATGGAAGTACAGGTCGTCGCTTTGGACTGGAAGTGGTTGTTCATCTATCCCGAGCAAGGCATCGCAACGGTCAACGAAGTAGCCATGCCCGTCGATGTGCCGGTTCACTTCCGCGTGACCTCGGCCTCGGTGATGAACTCGTTCTTCATTCCCACCCTGGGTAGTCAGATCTATGCCATGGCCGGCATGGACAACGACGTGTACCTGGTGGCGAACGAGGCGGGCGTCTACGACGGCAAGTCCTCCAACTACAGTGGCGAGGGTTTCTCGGAGATGACCTTCGATGCACGCGCCATGTCGCAGGATGATTTCGATGCCTGGGTCGACAAGGTGGGTCAGTCGTCCGAGACGCTCTCGTATGAAGGGAGCTACCAAGAGTTGGCGGAACCGTCCACGGACCATCCTGTGGAGTATTTCTCCGACGTAACGTCAGGCCTGTACCGCGACATCGTCGAGAGTTTCCATGGTGGCAACGGTGAAGGTGGACACGATGGCGGCCATGGCGAGACGTCCATGAGCGCAGAGGCAGCGGAGTAACATTATGTTCGGAAAACTCAGCCTTGAGGCTATTCCTTACCACGAACCGATCCTCGTCGTGACCGCGCTTGTCATGGCGCTGGGCGGGTTGATCGTGGTCGGTGCCCTTACGTATTTCAAGAAGTGGAAGTGGCTGTGGACGGAGTGGATCACCTCCATCGACCACAAGAAACTGGGTATCATGTATTTCCTCGTAGCATTGGTCATGTTGCTACGCGGTTTCGCCGACGCCATCATGATGCGCACCCAGCAGGCTTTGGCCGCCGGCGGCGCCGAGGGCTATCTACCGCCTGAGCATTACGATCAGATCTTCACCGCGCATGGTGTGATCATGATCTTCTTCGTGGCCATGCCCATGGTCATCGGCTTGATGAACCTGGTTGTGCCGCTGCAGATCGGTGCGCGTGACGTCGCCTTCCCGTTCATGAACAACCTGAGTTTCTGGCTGTTCATGGCGGGTGTCGTCTTGACCATGGTATCGCTACTCATTGGTGAGTATGGCAAGACCGGCTGGTTGGCCTATGCGCCATTATCGGGAATACAGTACAGTCCCGGCGTAGGGGTCGATTATTGGATATGGGGACTGCAGATATCGGGGATCGGCACCACCCTGACCGGTATCAACTTCTTCGTCACCATTCTGAAGATGCGTACCAAGGGCATGACGCTGTTCCGCATGCCGATCTTCACCTGGACGTCGCTGTGCGCGAACATCCTGATCATAGCTTCTTTTCCGATTCTGACTGCGACCATTGCACTGCTGACTCTCGATCGTTACCTGGGGATGCACTTCTTCACGAACGATATGGGCGGCAACATGATGATGTACGTCAATCTCATCTGGGCCTGGGGCCATCCTGAGGTGTACATTCTCATCCTGCCGGCTTTCGGGGTGTTCTCCGAGGTCATTGCGACCTTCGCCAAGAAGCGCTTGTTCGGTTACAACACCATGGTTTGGGCGACGGCTTGTATCACCATCCTGTCGTTCGTGGTGTGGCTACACCACTTCTTCACCATGGGGGCTGGCGCGAACGTCAACGCCTTCTTCGGTATCGCGACGATGATCATCGCCATTCCGACCGGGGTGAAGATCTTCAACTGGCTGTTCACCATGTATCGCGGTCGGCTGCAGTTCACATCGCCGGTACTCTGGACGCTGGGCTTCATCATCACTTTCACCATCGGTGGCATGACCGGGGTGATGCTGGCCGTGCCCGGCGCGAACTTCATACTGCATAACAGCCTGTTCGTCATCGCTCACTTCCACAACGTCATCATCGGTGGCGTGGTGTTCGGCATGCTCGCGGGTCTGACCTATTGGTTCCCGAAGGCCTTCGGCTTTACGCTCGACGAGAAGTGGGGCAAGCGTTCCTTCTGGTTCTGGATCACCGGTTTCTATCTAGCCTTCATGCCGCTCTACATCCTGAGCTTCATGGGAGCAGTGCGTCGCATGCAGTCTTACGCCAACGCCGATTGGCAGCCGCTGATGATCGTGGCGTGGGTCGGTGCCGTCTGCATCCTGTGCGGTATCGCCTGCACCGTGATTCAGTTCATCGTGAGTATTCGCGATCGCGAGAAAAACGCCGACATCACGGGCGATCCGTGGGACGCGCGTACACTCGAGTGGTCGACCTCTTCTCCCGCACCGTTCTATAACTTCGCGCATCTACCCAATGTCGGCTCCGTCGATGCCTTCTGGGAAGCGAAGAAAGAGAAGGGTATGGCAGCGGACAAACCGACCCAGTACGAAGACATTCACATGCCGAAGAACACCGCGGCAGGACCGATCATCGGTCTGATCAGCATCGTGTTCGGTTTCGCGTTGGTCTGGCATATCTGGTGGCTGGCCGGTGTCGGCGCGATTGGCATGTTCGTAGCCTTCATGTTCCGTGTCTTCAACGACGACATCGACTACTACGTCCCGGCGGCGGAAGTCGAGCGTATTGAGCGCGAGCACCATAAACGGCTGGAGATGCAGGCGTAATCATGACGACGCAAACTGTTAATCAACATGACGCTCATGCTCATGACGAGCATGAGCACCACGATGCGGGTGCCATGAAGGTATTCGGCTTCTGGGTCTACCTGATGAGTGACCTGGTCATCTTCGGGAGCCTTTTCGCGACCTATGCCGTGCTCATGAAAGGCACGGCGGGTGGCCCCTCTGGGGCCGATATCTTCGAGCTCCCGCTGATTTTGGTCAGTACCTTCCTGCTGCTGTTCAGTAGTTTCACCTATGGCATGGCCGTACTGGCCATGCATGCCGATCGAGTGGCGCAGGTGAAAGGATGGTTGGTCATCACGTTCTTGCTGGGTGCCGGCTTTATCGGGTTGGAAATCTATGAATTCCATCACCTGATTGCTGAAGGCTTTGGGCCGGATCGTAGTGCTTTCCTATCCTCCTTCTTCACGCTGGTCGGGACGCATGGCCTCCACGTGACCTTCGGTCTGATCTGGATGCTGGTGATGATCGTCCAATTGTTCACGAAGGGCCTTAACGACAAGACGCGCCCACGCATCATGTGCCTGAGCCTGTTCTGGCACTTCCTGGATATCGTGTGGATCTGTGTCTTTACCTTCGTCTATCTGATGGGAGTTCTGTAATGAGCGATGCACATGCTTCCCACGATGGTGGCAATCACGGCAGCGTCAAGTCCTATGTAATTGGCTTGATCCTCTCTCTCGTGTTGACGATCATCCCGTTCTGGATGGTCATGAGCGGTGGCTTCAGCAATATGGCCGTCGTCGTGACGATCTCGATCATGGCCATCTTTCAGGTGCTGGTGCAGTTGATCATGTTCATGCACCTGGACTTCAAGACCGAAGAGGGATGGAACGCCGGGTCCTTTATCTTTACGGCGTTGATCCTGGTCATTCTGGTAGGTGGGTCGCTGTGGATCATGCAGAACCTGCACGCCAACATGATGCTTGGTGGGTGAGTCGCTCGGCGTGATGCTCAAACCCTACGTCTCCATTACCAAGCCGGGCATCATCTTCGGCAATCTGATCTCCGTGGCCGGGGGCTTCTTCCTCGCTTCCCAAGGAAGCGTGGATGGCGTGCTCTTTCTGGCCACGGTCATCGGAATTGCGTTGGTGATCGCGTCCGGGTGCGTGTTCAATAACTACATCGATCGCGATATCGATCGTTTGATGGAGCGTACCCAAGGGCGTGTCACGGTCCAGGGGCTGATTTCACCCGGTATCACGCTGGCATATGGCAGTGTGTTGGGCATTGCAGGCTTCTTGATCTTGGCACTGGGCACCAATGCCTTGGCGACGCTGTTCGCCTTGCTCGGGTTCGTCGTCTATGTCGGGCTTTATAGCCTGTATCTCAAACGACACTCGGTCTATGGCACCCTGGTGGGCAGCTTGTCGGGCGCGGCGCCGCCGGTGGTGGGCTATTGTGCGGTCAGCGGGCAGTTCGATCTTGGTGCGCTGACGCTGCTTTTGATCTTCTGCCTGTGGCAGATGCCGCATTCGTATGCCATTGCCATCTTCCGCTACCAAGACTATCGCGCGGCGTCGATCCCGGTACTGCCGGTAACGCGTGGCGTGAGGGCGGCGAAGCATCATATCTTCTGGTATATCCTGGCGTTCTTGGGTGCGACCCTGATGCTCACGCTAGGAGGCTATGCCGGCTATGGCTATTTCGCGGTGGCGGCAGCGATGGGGCTTTATTGGCTCGTCATGGCGCTTCGTGGTTACCGCACCGGCGACGACCGCGTGTGGGCCAAGAAGGTGTTCATCTTCTCGATCTTCACCATCACGGCACTAAGCATCATGATGTCGATCGACTTTCAGGTGACCGATACTGAAGTGCTGATGACCTCGCTGCGCTGATCTCGCCTAACGTGCTCGAAATGAAAAGCCACGCCATATAACGGCGTGGCTTTTTTCGTATTGCGGGCGGTATCCAGGTCGAGCCCCAGATATGGACTGATGGTCGGATCGAGGCCTAGCGCGTGTAATCACGTACGCCGTGCAGGATCCACGGCTCATCGCCGAGTTCGTGATGCTTGCCGTGCAATACGTTGATGTTGCCGGTGCCCTCCATGATCATTGCATGTACCTGACGGGCATCCGAGACATTGGCTCGGCGCATGTGGGCGCGCAGATCATCCTCTGTGACGCGCGCCACACGCAGGTTGGCGTGCTTGATCTCGCCACCCGACCCCATGAGCAGAATTGGCCGATTGTCGGTCGCCGCCTCAAACACGGAGCAACGCGAGCGCAGTCGCGACACGAGCAGCTGTAGCACGTACAGCGTAGCCACTGCCACCAACCCCTGCAGAAGGGGCGGATTCTTGGAGACCACCACGCTGGCGATCATCGAGCCGAGCGCGATCGTGACCACGATATCGAAAGTCGACATCTCGGCGAAGCTACGCACGCCCGACCACCGTGCCAAAGCCACCACGACCAGATACAGCACGAACGTACACAAGACCACCCAGACCAAATTGGAGGGATGGGATACGAGCCAGTCGTTGAGCATATCGACGCTCCTGTCTGCGATGGTCATCGATCGCCGACCGCGATCGAAGGATCACCCAGTCTAGATGCCATCTGGACCTCACGCATCCCGCACGCCACGGTGCCGGCCTCTCGTGGACAGCCAGCCCGGCCCGGACATCGACCACGACGTGCTGGCGCGGCCTTTTCCGTCTCGGGTGCGTGTTAGACCTCGCGGTATAAGTTGCCGCCTTGCGCGCGGAATTGCTCGGCTTGTTCGCGCATGCCGTCGCGGCGTGCGCTTTCAGCCTCGCTCAACTCCTCCTCGCCGCCGCTGCCTTTGGGCTCTCGCTCCTTGAAGACATGATCGCGCACTTCATGGCTGATCTTCATCGAGCAGAACTTGGGCCCGCACATCGAGCAGAAGTGCGCCACCTTGGCCGAGTCCTTGGGTAGCGTTTCATCGTGATAGGCGCGGGCGGTGTCGGGGTCGAGTCCCAGGTTGAACTGATCCTCCCAGCGGAATTCGAAACGCGCTTTCGAGAGCGCGTTGTCGCGGCGTTGCGCGGCCGGATGACCCTTGGCGAGATCTGCGGCATGCGCGGCGATCTTGTAGGTGATGATACCGGTCTTGACGTCGTCCTTATTGGGTAGGCCCAGATGCTCCTTGGGCGTGACGTAGCAGAGCATGGCGCAGCCATACCAGCCGATCATCGCCGCGCCGATGCCGGAGGTGATGTGGTCATAGCCCGGCGCAATATCGGTGGTCAGCGGGCCTAGGGTGTAGAAAGGGGCCTCGTCGCACTCCGCGAGCTGCTTATCCATGTTCTCCTTGATCAATTGCATCGGCACGTGGCCGGGGCCTTCGATCATCACTTGAACGTCGTGCTTCCAGGCGATCTTGGTCAGCTCGCCGAGGGTTTCCAGTTCGGCGAACTGAGCGGCATCGTTGGCATCGGCCACCGAACCGGGGCGTAGGCCATCGCCCAGCGAGAACGCCACGTCGTAGCGCTTGCAGATCTCGCAGATATCCTCGAAGTGGGTGTAGAGGAAGCTCTCTTCATGGTGATAGAGACACCACTTGGCCATGATCGAGCCGCCGCGGGAAACGATGCCGGTGACGCGCTCGGCGGTGAGCGGCACGTAACGCAGCAAGACACCGGCATGAATGGTGAAGTAATCCACACCTTGCTCAGCCTGCTCGATCAGGGTGTCGCGGAAAATGTCCCAGGTCAGAGCTTCGGCGACGCCACCGACTTTCTCAAGGGCCTGGTAGATGGGCACGGTGCCGATGGGCACCGGGGCGTTGCGGATGATCCACTCACGCGTTTCGTGGATGTTGGCGCCGGTGGACAGGTCCATGATCGTGTCCGCGCCCCAGCGGATGCCCCAAGTCATCTTGTCGACCTCGTCCTCGATGGCCGAGCTCACTGCCGAGTTACCCAGGTTACCGTTGATTTTCACCAGGAAGTTGCGGCCGATGATCATCGGTTCGGTTTCGGGATGGTTGACGTTGCAGGGGATGATGGCGCGCCCTGCGGCTACCTCGTCGCGCACGAACTCCGGCGTGATTTCCTCGGGTAAGCGCGCACCGAATCCTTGGCCTGGGTGCTGCTGATCGAGGATGCGCTCGACATCGTCCGACCCTAGGGCCTGGCGGCGTTGATTCTCGCGGATGGCGATGAATTCCATTTCAGGCGTCACGATGCCCTGACGGGCGTAATGAAGCTGAGTGACGTTACGGCCTTCCTTGCCGCGGCGTGGCGTGCGGGTCAGCTCGAAGCGCAACTGGGCGAGCATGGGGTCGTTGGCGCGGCGTCGGCCGTATTCGGAGGTGGGGCCGTCGAGGAACTCGGTGTCGTCGCGCGCGTCGATCCAACGACGTCTCAGTTCCGTCAGACCCTTGCGCAGGTCGATCTTCGCGTCGGGATCGGTATAGGGGCCGGACGTATCGTAGACCAGCAGGGGTGGGTTCTCCTCATTCTCGCCGGAGGTGCGGGTCGGCGATAGCGATATCTCGCGGAAGGGCACGCGGATGTCCGTGTGTGAGCCTTCCACATACATCTTGCGCGAGCCGGGTAGCGCCTGAATGGCGGCTTCGTCGACGCGGGCGGTGTCGGAAAGAAATTGCGGTGATGTCATATGTGCTCCAGGTCATGACGTAAGTCAGGCCGGCGCACAGCGTAGGCGGGAGAAGTGAGCAACGACGGATGACGTCCTGACGCTGCGGACTCCGCTTGATCCCTACGCCGGTACTAGCCGGATCAGGTTCGTCGGGATCCGTCGTGGCGTCCGCCGGGATGGCGAGCGCAGGACGATCTCAGCCGGTTCCACCGGCACCCCGTCAAGCTGTCGTCTAGAGTCTAGCAAGGTATCGTCCGAATGAAATCCCCTGGTGCGATGCGTGGAGCAGAGGGACGTCAAATCCTCGTTTGCGTGCTAATGTCCAGGGAGAGCCACCAAAGGAGAGTTGGATATGCACATTGGATTCATTGGTCTGGGTGCCATGGGGCGTGGCATGGCGAAGCAGTTACTCGAGGCGGGGCATGACGTCACGGTGTGGAATCGCTCCCCGGAGGCTGCCGAGGCGCTCGCCGAGCAGGGCGCCAAAATCGCCAAGAAACCGGCCGACGCGGCGCGATGTGAGGTGCTGGTGAGCATGCTGGCCGACGACCAGGCAGCGCATCAGGTACTGGTCGAAAGTAAGGCCATCGAAGCGATGAAAAAGGGCAGTGTTCACGTCAACATGGCTACGGTGTCGGTAGCTTTCGCGCGTGGCATGGCGGCGCTCCACGAGCGCCTGGGCGTGGGCTATGTTGCCGCGCCGGTGCTGGGGCGGCCGGACGCCGCGGCGGCGGGTAAGCTCAATATCATCGCCGCCGGTGATCCGGCGTACATCGAACGGGTTAGGCCTGTACTCGACGCCATGGGTCAGGCTGTCTGGCCTTTAGGGGAATCGCCTGAACGCGCCAACGTAGCGAAAATTGCCGCCAATTTCATGCTCGCCAGTGCTATCGAGTCGATGGCCGAGGCGTCGACACTGACCCGTGCGTATGGCATCGAGGCCAGCGACTTTCTCGATATCGTCACCAATACGTTGTTCGCCTCGCCGGCCTATCAGGGCTACGGCAAGATGATCGCCGAGGCACGCTTCGAACCCGCCGGGTTCACGATGCGCTTGGGCCACAAGGATGTCGGACTGGCCTTGAGTGCAGGGGACGAGCAAAACGTTGCCTTGCCGTTGGGCAGCGCGGTGCGCGATCGTCTGCTCGACGCCTTGGCCAACGGAGATGGCGAAAAAGACTGGTCGGGGCTCGCCGAGGTCGCCGCGCGCCAGGCGCATCTGGACAAGCGCTAGGGGTCCTCGAATCAGTGCGTCTGGGATGCCTGGGGCGTCAGGCGGTACAGGCCAGTATCGCCATCGTCGGCGGTGAAATAAAGCGCGCCGTCACGGTAGGCGATACCGGCGGGGCGTGCCCAGCGCTCGCCATTTTCCGCCTGGAAGCCGCTGACCAGGTCGATCACCTTGCCCTGGCCACCGTCGTCGAGTCGAATGCCGACAATCTTGGGTGGGCGGCGCGTAGCACGGCCTCCCGAGCCCTGTGTGGCCCAACTGCCATGGATGGCGGTGACCATGTTCACCTGCCAGGGGTTGTCATCAGGCAGGAAGGTCAGGCCGATGGGGGCGCTACGCGCGGCAAAGGTCGCCACCGGCGGCGCGAGCGTGTCACGCCCGGTAGGCGGTGCCGAGTCGATGCACTCATCGCGCTGCCATTCGCCCTCATTCCATTGATACCACGGCATGCCGTGAAAGCTCCCGGCTTCGGCGCGCACCAGCAGTTCGGGCGGCGCTTCGTACCCCCAATGATCGGGACCATTGTTGTTGAGGTAGAGAGCCCCCTGTGGACTCCAGGCCATGCCGATGGGGTTGCGCAGCCCGCTGACGTAGGGCGTCCATTCAGGCGCCTCGCGCGCGGGATCGAGCGCCATCACTCCGCCTCGCCGATCCTCGAAGGTGAGGTCTTTGCTGACGCGTTGCGCCGAGCAGTTGCCTTGAAGGCCGAGCGCGATATAGAGCCGGCCATCGGGCCCGATTGA
The DNA here is from genome assembly GCF_029889905.1 of Chromohalobacter sp. 11-W. Lineage (GTDB taxonomy): Bacteria > Pseudomonadota > Gammaproteobacteria > Pseudomonadales > Halomonadaceae > Chromohalobacter. The sequence continues at coordinate 118,252 of NZ_JARANZ010000001.1, forward strand.
TAGCGAGCGCGAGGGGTGGCCGCTACCGCCGGGCAAGTCGGCGACGCCCTCGAAATCCATCTCCGTGACGTCCTGTCCTGGCGTATACCCCGTGCGATAGAGTCGCTCGGTGGTCGCCACGTACAAGTAGCCTTCGTGTACCACAGCGCTGTGCGGGTAACCGGACAGCGGGATCTCCGCATCGACACGATCATACGGCGGCTGCAGGCGGTATAGGCGCCCGGCTCGAGAACCGATGAACATCTCGTCCTCGGGGCCAAAGCTGATCAGTCGGGGCGCGCGTAGCGCGACCCGCTTATCGAGCGTGGCGCCCTCGGGCACGTTAGCCCGTTCCGCGTTGCCATTAACCTCCACTGAGGTCAGCGCCTGGGCCTGGCCGGAGACGATCATCATGACGCTCAGCCAGAGACCGGCAAGCGCCGGCGTGTTTCGTCTCAGTGCCTGGGTAACGTGGCGAGCGATCATGCACGGCTCCTCAAGAAATTCTCTGGAGCAGTGTAGACAACAATCAGCGACGCGTCCGAGGGCTCAGTAGATGCGAAAGCGTTTGAAGTCGGGGCGCTGAGCAGCTTGTTGCGGGGTCTTGCGGAAGCGCTTGTACTCCCACTGATACTGAGCGGGTTGCAAGGCAATGGCGTGTTCCACGCTAGCGTTGACGCCGGTGGCGGAGAGTGCCTCATCGCGTGAGTAGACGCGTTCATCGGCGGCGAGGAAGTGCAGCGCGAAGCCCTTGCCGTCGGGGAGGCGTTTCGCCACGCCGGTGACGACGCGCGCCTCGGTGCGCGCCACGAGCTTGGGCAGCAAGGTGGCGGTATAGGCCGGACGCTGGAAGAAATCGGCAAAGACGCCGCTACCCCAGCTCGGTTCCTGGTCGGGGAGGATTCCCACTGCCTCGCAGCGTTTGAGTGCCTTGAGCAGCGAGGCGACACCGCGTGGGTTGGTGGGGACCAGTTGGGCCCCCATGCGTTCGCGGCCATGCCGGATCACCGGATCGAGGGCGTCGATCTTGGGAGGCTCGTACATGGCGGTGAACGGGAAGTGGCTGGAAAGCCAGAAGTTGAGCACTTCCCAGTTGCCGTAATGCGGTGCCAGCACGATGACGCCACGTCCCTCGGCGCGGGCGTCGTCGAGCAGTTCGCGGCCGTGCACGGCGCGGATCGAGGCCTCGACGCGTTGCGGGGCGGCCATCCAGGCAAAGCCCAACTCGAGCATGGTGGCCGAGGAGTGCGTCAGGCTGTCCCGTGTCAGGCGTCGTTGCTGACGTGTCGGCATCTCCGGATAGACATGCCTGAGATTGGCGCGCGTCACGCTACGTTCGCGGCGACTGAAGGTGAGAATCAGCGGGCCGATCAGACGAGCCAACTGCCACAGCCGGTGCGGTGTCAAGCGTGCCAGGGTGCGCCACAGCAAGGCGATGGCGCGTGCGCGTAAAGGAGCAGAAACGTCTTCGGACATCGAACTCATGGCATCATCGGTTACGGCGGACGATAGGCCCCGTATTATACAGATCGCGAGGCGTCTGCCTGCCTGCGCGGGCGTACAATCTCATCTTTTCAGCGGCGCCGTGGTCGGGAAATCTCGATCAGGTTGCCATCCGGATCGCGTACGTGAAGCGTCTCGGCGGGGTGTTGTTCGTCTGACCCTATATCCAGCGGTACCCCGAGTACCTCGAGGTGTGTCTTCACTTCCGCCAGCGGCAGGGCACTACGAAAGCCCAGGGTCTGGTGGCCTGGCGGGACAGTATGAGGATTGCCGGACGTTGCCTGGGTGGTCTGCAGGCGCAAGGCGAAATCGTCCAGGTGGAGGTCGGTGCGTGTCGCATCGTGGTAGCGTGCCTCGAGCCCCAGTACGCGTGTGTAGAAATCGATGCTGCGCTCGAGGTCGGTGACGTTTACCACCAAATGGTCGATGGCATTGAGCATGGCGAATTGTCCAAAAAGTGACGGTCGGCCCCAAGGGGGAAGGACATCATGCACGTTCGAGGCGGTCTGCATCCAGTCGAAAGATGCACGAGCGCGTGTTCGCGAGAGGGCCTGCCGGCGAATGCTCGCTGCCGGGCAGATCAATCTACGCAGTCATGTGAGGCCCAATGACAGAACGAGTAACAATACCGGCCGTTACGCCTGCGTGTCCCCTGTGTGCCGCGTCGCACAGCGTGCCATCGCCGGGCGCGCCGCCACGCACCTATTATCGCTGCCCAGTGTGCGCCTTGATCTTCGTCACGCCCGAGGAGCGCCCCACGGCCGAAGAAGAGCGCGCGGTCTACGATCTCCACGAGAACACGTCCGACGACCCAGGCTATCGCCGCTTTTTGGCACGCTTGTGCGATCCCTTGCGGGCGCGCTTGCCGCCTGACTCAAAAGGGCTAGATTTCGGATGTGGGCCGGGGCCGACGTTGTCGCTGATGCTGGAAGAGGCCGGGCATCGCATGACGGTCTTCGATCCTTTCTATGCGCCGTATCCCGAACGCCTGGGGCGGAATTACGACGTCATCACCGCCACTGAAGTGGTCGAGCATCTGCATGCGCCGGGGCAAGTCTTGGCTGACTTGATCGCGCGGCTACGTCGCGGCGGCTGGCTGGGCATCATGACCCAGCGCAGCGATGGGGTTACGGATCTCACCGGCTGGCGTTACATGCTTGATTCGACGCATGTCTGCTTCTTCGCCAAGCGCAGTTTTGATTACCTTGCCGAGCAGCACGGGCTGACGGTGACGTTCCCGCGTAACGATGTGGTGCTCTTGCAGCGGGCGCCAAGGGGTTTCGATTACGAATAATATGAGCGATTCAAATATGAGAGCGATTTTTTGTCGTATCTCGAGGCTTAGGTGGGCGCTGGTGTTAATGCTGCACCAAGCGCTTTAAGCAGAAAAAGGCACTGCATTATGCTTTTTGGGAGCGTATAGATTTCGGCTATAGGAGCGATTGCCAGATCTGTTATTGCGTTTATTGTTAGCTTGCTATATATTTTACTCAACGTTCGCAAGCGAACATGAACACGCAAGGAGATCCATCATGCAAGTACGTACCCTTATTGCCGCCGTTGCACTCGCCGCTCTACCGGTTGCCGCTCAAGCTAGCGTCGCCTCTATAGAGGCCACGCAGGTCAATCACGAGTCGCTGCAGGCTAACCAGGATGTCGATCAGGCATCAGTGAGCTTCCAGCAGCTCGATACCTCGGGCGCCGATAGTTTTGGCGTCGCCAAGGCTCGGCACTACATTTCAGTACACAATACCAAGCAGACCGACCTGCCTAGCGAGATGCAGGATCAGCCGAAGGTCGGCCATCGCGCTGATTGGTAAGATATCGGCTGACGGGGTCGCCGAGGCGCCGTCTGTGCAGGTATGAAAAAGCCACCCGTCTTTCGAGGCGGGTGGCTTTTTATTGTGCTGGTGGTAGGGAGATTCAAGCGTCGGGCTGGTATTTGTACCCGACGCTATAAACGGAGCGGATGATGTCGCGCTCGGGGCAAGCGTCGGCGATCTTGCGGCGCAATTTCTTGACGTGGCTGTCCACGGTGCGCTCGGAGACAATGCGGTGATCGCGATACATGTGGTCCATCAGTTGATCGCGGGAGAAGATCCGTCCCGGTGCGTGCATCATGACCTTGAGCAACTGAAATTCGACGGCGGTCAGGCCGAGGTCGTGCCCTTGGGCCAGCGCACGCCAGCCGTCTTCGTCGAGCTGCAGGGGCGGGGCGCTGGTCGAGTCCTCGTGGCGTGGTTGCAGGCGGCGTAGTACGGCCTTGACGCGTGCTACGACCTCGCGGGGGCTGAAGGGCTTGCAGATGTAGTCGTCGGCGCCCAGTTCCAGGCCGAGTAGCCGATCTATCTCCTCGACCCGGGCGGTCAACATGATCACCGGCAGCGAGGGATGGTCTTCGTTGATGTGTCGGCACAGTGTCAGGCCATCGGTGCCGGGCAGCATCAGGTCGAGCAATACCAGTGCGGACGCATGGCCGTTTAGCCAGGGCATGACCTCGTCGCCGTGGGCGAGATGGTGCGTGGCGTAGCCGCTCTGTTGAAGGTAGTCGGCGACCAGACGGGCGATCTTGGGCTCGTCTTCAACGATCAGGATAGGATCGGTCATGTGGGGCTCCGCCTCGACTTGGGGGTGTCGTGATCAAGGGCATGGTGATCGAGGGTGTCGTCGGTATGACGCAGGGGAAAGGTAAGTGTCCAGCGCAACCCGCCGAGCGGCGAAGGAGACGGGATCAGCGTGCCGCCGTGTGCGTCGACGAGCGCGCTGGCGATCGCCAGGCCCAGGCCGCTTCCGCCGCTGCGACGGTTACGCGAGCCCTCTACACGGTACAGGCGCTCGGTCAGGCGCGGTAGTGCTTCCTCTGTGACGCCGGGGGCGCTGTCTTCCCAGGTTAGGCGCAGATGATCGGAATGACGCTCGAGACGTATGCGTAGCTGGCCCGGGGCGTCGGTGTAGGTGCAGGTATTGCTCAGCAGATTATTCCACAATTGGCGCAGTCGCTGTGGGTCGCCGTGAATCGGCGCCGGGGCGGTGCCGATCTCCGCATCCAGCGCGATGCCGCGTGTGTTTAGCCAGCCGCGTGCCTCGTCGAGTCGCGCCCTCAGCGTATCCGCCAGATCGTGTGGGGCCAGGTAGATATCTAAGGCGCCTGCATCACTCTGGGCGAGCAGGCGTAGATCGTCGACCAGACGTTCGAGTTGAGTCACTTCCTGGGCGAGCGAGGCGAGCGTCTCGCTTTCAAGCGGGCGCACGCCGTCCTCGATCGCCTCGATCTCGCCGCGCAAGACTGCCATTGGTGTGCGTAATTCATGGGCGATATCGGCGACCCACTGCTGGCGGTTACGACGATTGGCCTCCAGCGTCTCGGCGAGCACGTTGAAGTCGGCAGACAGTCGGGAAAGCTCGTCGTGACCGCGTTCGGGAAGACGTACGTCGAAGTCGCCCTGCGTCATGCGGCGGGTCGCCGCGGTCATGTCGTGGGCACGCCGCCCTAGCCACCAGGCCAGGCCCGCGGCGAGCAGTAGCGAGGCCACCGAGAGTGAAGCGACGATGATCGTCATGTTGCGCAACTGACGCTGCAGGAAGATACGATCCATGCGCGCCATCAGCTGTGCGGGGGGAAGGTAGCCGAGCCGGCCGACGACCTCGCCATGATGCTCGATGTCGATGAAACGGGGCTTCGGAGGCGGTTCCGCATCGGAAGGTGGTTTGCCAGGTGGCAGGGGGCGACCGATGATGGCTTCACCCTCGGCATCGAGTACCACGAAACCCCGCGCGTCGCTCAACTCGCGGTCGATGCCACTGGGCGGCTGGCGTTCGCCTGGCCAAAGCTGGTTACGTACCAGGCGGTGCCAGGCGCGTGGATCGTCGCGCAGCCAATGCCAGTTACCGTGTTCCTGCCAGCGTTCGGCGAGCGCGGTGGCCAGGGTATCGGCACGATTGGCCTGGGTGCGTTCCAAGTAGTCGATGAAGCCTTGATCGAGGCTGCGGGCAATGAGCAGGAAGCTCATGCCGCCGATCAATACGTTGGTCAGCAGGATGGCGGCGAACAGCTTGAGGCTGATGCGCGCAATGCGAGGGCGCTTGAAACGCAGCCGATGCTTCATGGGACGACTCTCGATCTACGAAACGGCCGTGGCGCGGGCGCATGACCGGGCAATAGGCGCATCATGCTGGACGCCCGCGCAAGAAAGCGTCACGCAATGTGCAAGCAGTGTGCATCGCGCGGCCCGGTCTCGGGATGTCAATCCGGGCGTGAGAGCGTACGGCCACGCCAGGTGAAAGACACGGGCCATAGGTGTTGGTCGCCATTCGTGAACGCGGCCCACAGCGCGGCATAGGAATGTCTCACCTCGGGATGCGGCGTCTCCGGCAACAACTCGGCGAGTGGCCACAGCACGAATGCGTGGTGGAGGATCTCGTCACGCGGGAGGTCGACGCCTTCGATATGGCCGCATCGATCGCCCACCGTGAGCAGGTCGATATCCAGGGTGCGCGGGCTGAACTTGGGGCTGCCCGGCAGGCGCCCATTGTCGGCCTCGATCTGTTTGCACCAGGTCTGCAGCTCGCCGACCGTGAGGGTGGAGTGGAACGCTGCGACAAGGTTGTAAAAATTGCGCCCGTCCTCGAAGCCGACCGGTTCGCTTTCGAAGACGCGCGATACCTGCACGTCTCCGAAGGTGTCGGCGAGGGCGTCGAGACAGGCGAGGACGTGGCGTTCGCGGTCGATATTGCTGCCGATGCTGACGGTCACCTGTGTCATGCCTGCCCCCGCGTGATACGTACGCCCACGCTGGCGGCATTGGCGACGGCGCCGGGTTTACGGACGGTCAGGCTGAGCCAGGCGATGGCGAATTCCTGGCGCAGGACCTCGGCCAGACGTTCGGCAAAGGTTTCGACCAGCGCGAACTGATGGGCCTCGGCGAATGCGCCAATACGCTCGCTGATGGCGGCGTAGTCGAGTGTCAGTTGGATATCGTCCCGGTCTGCGGCGGGGCGGATGTCGGTCGCCAGTTCGAGATCCAGCCGCAGCCGCTGGCGAAGGGTGCGCTCCCAGTCGTAGACACCGATGACGGTGTCTACTTCCAGTGCCTCGATCAGCACGTGATCCACGGCGTATCCTCATTAGGTCGGGCGTTCATGCGGCGAAGTCTGGTCAGTGCTTCGCGGCGTCGCAAACCTTAGATTGTACGTCATGGAGGTGGCAGAATCATGGGCGGGGCCTATGCATCGGTGTCGCCCACGCCATGAGGGAGTCCAACCCATGTCTCCAGTCTTGCCCGTCGCTGCCTTGGTGGTTGCCGGCTATCTGAGCGGATCGCTGCTCGGCGCCGTCTGGGTGTGTCGTGCGCTAGGGCGTCGCGATCCGCGTTACGCGGGATCGCGCAACCCCGGGTTTTCGAATGTCTTGCGCGTGCATGGGGCGGTGCCAGCCGCCTTGACCCTGGCGGTCGATGCGGCCAAGGCGATGCCGGTGCTCTGGGTGGCGCAACGCGAGGCGTTGCCGTTGTGGATACAAGGCGCGGTGGGATTGTCGGTGCTGGTGGGGCATAGCTATCCAGCATGGCATCGTGGACGCGGTGGCAAGGCCGTGGCCAGTGCCTTTGGCGTGCTGCTGATGATCGCTACGCCGGTGGCCTGGGTGTGCGCTCTATGCTGGGTACTCTTGGCGTGGCGCTCGCGTACTGCGGCGGTGGCGTCGCTGGCTGCGGCTTTGCTCGCCCCCTTGGCTAGCTACTGGTTGGCGCGCGAGGCGACGCTGGTAGTGAGTGTCTTCTCAGGGTTGGTGTTGGTGCGTCATGCCTGGAATATTCGCCGCCTGGGGCAGGGCGGTGAGCCGGGGCTTGCACGCTCCTCGCGCGAAGAAGGTGGCGTCAGGCCACCGGAGGAGTGAGCGTTGCCAGCGGCCAGCGTGGCGTCGCCTGCATGGTCGCGTCGTCGCGCTCGCCGGCGAGCAAGCGTTGCGCACCGACGTAGGCGATCATCGCGCCGTTGTCGGTGCAGAAGCGTCCACGCGGATAAAAAGCCTGCGCCTGGCGTTTGGCGGTGGCATGGTCGAGACGTTCGCGCAGGCGATGATTGGCGCTGACGCCGCCGGCCACCACGAGACGCTTGAGCCCCGTGGCATCGAGGGCGCGGCGGCACTTGATGACCAGAGTATCGACGACGGCTTCCTCGAAGGCGCGCGCGATATCGGCGCGGTCCTGATCGCTGAGGGGGCCGGCTTCCTGGAGCTTGCGGGCGGTGGTCAAGGTGTGTGTCTTGAGCCCGGAGAAGCTGAAGTCGAGCCCCGGCCGGTCGGTCATGGGGCGCGGAAAACGAAACCGGGTGGGATCGCCGCGTTCGGCGAGCTTGGCCACCTGTGGGCCGCCGGGGTAGGGCAGGTCGAGCATCTTGGCGGCCTTATCGAAGGCTTCGCCCGCGGCATCGTCGACCGACTCGCCGAGCAAACGATAGCGCCCGAGTCCGTGCACCTCGACGAGCTGCGTATGCCCGCCCGAGACCAGTAACGCCACGAATGGAAAGTCAGGCGGCGTGTCCTCGAGCATCGGCGCCAGCAGATGCCCTTCCATGTGGTGGACGCCAAGTACCGGGATGCCCCAGGCGCGAGCCAGGCCATGCGCGGTCGAGGCGCCTACCATCAGGGCGCCGACCAGTCCGGGCCCGGCCGTGTAAGCGATGGCATCGAGTTCAGCACCGTCAAGCGTGGCTTCGTCGAGCACTTGGCGAATTAGTGGCAGCAATTTGCGAGTATGATCGCGCGAAGCGAGCTCTGGCACTACGCCGCCGAATTCGGCATGCATCGCCATTTGGCTATGCAGTGCATCGGCGATCAGGCCACGCTCGGTATCGTAGATGGCGACGCCGGTTTCGTCGCAGGAGGTCTCGATGCCCAATACCCGCATGTGTCGTCATTTCCCGCTATCCCATGAAGCCCGCTATTCTACGCCTTTCGCGGCGTGCGTGGCAGGGGCCGTCAGGTAAACGCTCGGGTAAAGGCTTTGCAAAGCGATCTTACGGCGACTAGAATACTGTGTTCTGCAAGACTGGGTCGTGCACTCGTCATGCCGTTGGCAATCGCTAAACATGGGCTGACTAGGTGTGCGTTCAATCCGAACTCATCTTTCCTAAAGGTAGGTGATTGGTTAATGCCTTCTGTAAAAGTACGTGATAACGAGCCGTTCGACGTCGCTCTGCGGCGTTTCAAACGTTCTTGCGAAAAAGGCGGCGTTCTCTCCGAAGTCCGTCGTCGTGAGACTTATGAAAAGCCCACCGCAGTGCGCAAGCGCAAGGCTGCTGCGGCGGTCAAGCGTCATGCCAAGAAGCTGCAGCGCGAGCGCAAGCGTTTCGAACGGCTGTATTGATCCGTACTAGAAGCGGCCTCGGTCGCTTCTAAGAGGGACGCCAAGCGGCTGCCATCAGGTGGCCGCTTGTTTTTCCCACCCCGCTGTTTCCGCGATGCCTGGCTCCGTGATTTCCGCGATACAGACAACGTTTCGTCGAGCGCTTCCCCGCCATGGCTGGACAGATACCTCAACGCTTCATCGATGATTTGCTGGCTCGCACCGACGTGGTCGAGATCGTCGGCGAGCGCGTTCAGCTCAAGAAGGCCGGTCGCAACTACTCGGGCCTTTGTCCCTTCCATCAGGAAAAATCGCCATCGTTTACCGTCAGTGCCGAGAAGCAGTTCTATCACTGTTTCGGTTGCGGCGTGCACGGCAATGCGCTGCGCTTCTTGATGGAGTTCGATAATCTGCGCTTTCCCGAGGCGATCGAGCAGTTGGCGTCGCGCTTGGGCCTGGACGTTCCGCGTGAAGGCGATGACGATCCACGTGCCCAACAGCGCGAGCAGCGTCGAGAAGAAGCGGTCAACTTGCTCGAGTTGTCGGCGAGCTTCTTCCGAGAGCGCTTGGTGATGGCCGAGGGGAGTGACGCTCGTGATTATCTCGAGCGGCGCGGGTTGTCCGAAGATATCGTGCGTGAGTTCGGGATCGGCTTCGCCCCGGACAAGTGGGAGGCGCTCAAGCGCCATTTGGGCGAGCGTGGCATCAGCGATGCGGTGCAGATCGAATACGGACTGTTGGTGCATCGTGAGGACTCCGGGCGCAGCTACGACCGCTTTCGCAATCGTGTGATGTTCCCGATCCGCGATTGGAAGGGGCGCACCATTGCGTTCGGTGGGCGCGTGCTCGGGGACGCCAAGCCCAAGTATCTTAACTCGCCCGAGACGCCGGTGTTCCACAAGGGGCGCGAGCTATACGGCCTCTACGAAGCGCGTCAGGCCAATGCGCGGTTGGAACGCATGCTGGTCGTCGAGGGTTACATGGATGTCGTGGCGCTGGCCCAGTTCGGGATTCGCAATGCCTGTGCCACCTTGGGGACCTCGCTCAGCGAAGATCATTTGCAGCGTCTGTTCCGCCTGGTGGGCGAGGTGGTGTTTTGTTTCGATGGCGATCAGGCCGGGCGCCAAGCGGCACGCCGCGCGTTGGAGACAGTGCTGCCGTCGATGATCGATGGGCGCCAGGTGCGCTTTCTGTTTCTTCCAGAAGGCGAAGATCCGGACACCCTGATACGTCGTGAAGGCACCGAGGCCTTCGAGAATCGGGTGCTATGTGCTGCGCCTCTTTCGGAGTTTCTCTTCGATCAGGCGGCCGAGGGGCGCGACCTCAAGCATATCGAAGAGCGTGAGCGCTTCGTCACCACGGTATTGCGCGCCTTGGAGCGTCTGCCTGAAGGCGTTTTGAAATCGCTGTTGCTGCGCGAACTATCGCAGCGAACGGGCGTCGAACAAGCGAACTTTCAGGCATTGCTGGCACGTGCCGATAAGACACATGGCAGCCAAGATTCTGGCTTCGCCGAGGTGCAGGAGGGAGTGCCTCCCGAGACGACGCCTCAGCGAGAGGGGACGGGTGGACGCCGTGGCGCTCTGAGTCTCGCCGGTCGCTTGCTGCATTTGTTGGTGCATGAGCCTGGCTTGGTGGGACGTTTGCCCGAGTCGCTCGACTGGTGCCCCGACGACGAGGGCGATGGCGCACTGTGTCACGAAGTGGTGCGCTTGATCCGCGCGGGGGGTTACCGCAACGCCCAAGTCTTGCTGGCGCATTTTCATGGCACGCCCGAAGGTGAGCGACTAGCCTGGCTGGCGCGTCGGGAGCTATTGATGCCACGCGACGCACGCGGCGTCGAGGTGGAAGGCCTGGTCGAGGGGTTGCGTCAACGTCATTCGCAGCGTTCGCCGCAGGAAGAGTATGACGCCTTGTTGGCCCGGATGCAGGCTGGGGAGTCTCTGTCTAGAGAGGAACGCCAGCAGTTGAACGAGCTGCTGATGGAGTTGAAGGGCGGTGCTCGTTCAATATGACGGTCGTGGGGAAGATGCCTGCCGCGACGGGTTGAATTGGCGCAAAACGTCGCCATTTACTAGGCAATATCGAAAAGGGTAGCCGAACACACTAGCACACCTGGATGACAAGACAAATACGACACTGGCAGTAAAATGTCCTTAGCGGCTATACTGGCAGGCTTAGCAGCGTTTCGATCCGTTCGCTTCCAGGTGCTCCATTGTCGAGATAGGGTTTCTATGGCTGGAAATACGCAGCAGTCACGTCTGAAGGAGTTGATCGCCCAGGGTAAGGAGCAAGGCTTCCTGACCTATGCGGAGGTCAATGACCACCTTCCCGAGGATATCGCCGATCCCGATCAGGTGGAAGACATCATCGCGATGATCAACGACATGGGTATCAGCGTCGTCGAGGAAGCACCTGACGAAGATACCCTGATGATGTCAGATCAATCTACCGACGAGTCGGCGGCGGAAGAAGCCGTCGCTGCCTTGGCGGCGGTCGAGAGCGACGTCGGGCGGACCACCGATCCCGTGCGCATGTATATGCGTGAGATGGGGACGGTGGGCTTGTTGACGCGCGAAGGCGAGATCGAGATCGCCAAGCGCATCGAGGAAGGCACCCGCGAGGTGATGTCTTCACTGGCTTATCTGCCGGGGGCCGTGGACTCCGTCCTCGCAGCCTATGACGCCACTCAGGACGAGGAAGCGCCGGGGCGGCTTTCCGATTTGTTCTCGGGCTTCATCGATCCCGATGAGGGGATTCCCGGTGTGGCCGAGGCGGATGTTCCCGAGCCCGAGCCCGAGCGTAATGCCGTGGACGGTGATGCTTCCGAAGACGATGACGATGCCGAGGAAGAAGAAACCGGCGGCGGCCCGGATCCCGAGGAAGCGAAGGCGCGTTTCGAGCAGATTCGCGAACAGAACGAGCGTGCCAAGGCCGCGATCGACAAGCATGGGCTGGGGTCGTCGGACGCGAATCAAGAGCAAGCGCGTCTTGCCGAGCTGTTCTCGCCGATCAAGCTGGTGCCCAAGCACTTCGAGCGTCTCGTGGGACAGGTGCGCATCAGCATCGAGCAGATCCGTGGCCAGGAAAAGGCCATCATGCAGCTCTTCGTGAAGCAGGCGAAGGTGCCGCGCAAGACCTTCATCGGCTCCTTCCCTGGCGCCGAGTCCGATCTCGAATGGCTGGACCGTTTCAAGGCCAAGCATTCCAAGTACGCCGAGCGTATCGAGCCATTCCGTGCCGATATCCTGCGTGCCCAGCGCAAGATCGGCTTCGAGGAAGAAATGGTGTGCTTGCCGGTCACCAACATCAAAGAGGTCAATCGCCGGCTGTCGATTGGTGAGGCCAAGGCGCGTCGTGCCAAGAAGGAAATGGTCGAGGCAAACCTGCGTCTGGTGATCTCGATCGCCAAGAAGTATACCAACCGCGGGCTGCAATTCCTGGATCTCATTCAGGAAGGCAACATCGGGTTGATGAAGGCGGTCGATAAGTTCGAATACCGCCGTGGCTACAAGTTCTCGACGTATGCCACTTGGTGGATTCGCCAGGCGATCACGCGCTCCATCGCCGACCAGGCACGCACCATCCGTATTCCGGTGCACATGATCGAGACCATCAACAAGCTCAACCGCGTCTCACGCCAGATGTTGCAGGAAATGGGCCGCGAGCCGACCCCGGAAGAGCTGGGCGAACGCCTCGAGATGCCGGAAGACAAGGTTCGCAAGGTGCTCAAGATCGCCAAAGAGCCGATCTCCATGGAGACGCCGATCGGCGACGATGATGACTCGCATCTCGGTGATTTCATCGAGGATGGCACTATGCTGCTGCCGATCGACTTGGCCACCGGTGAGGGCCTGATCGAGGCGACCCGCAACGTGCTGGGCGGTTTGACGGCGCGCGAAGCCAAGGTGCTGCGCATGCGCTTCGGGATCGACATGAATACCGACCACACGCTAGAAGAGGTTGGTAAGCAGTTCGATGTGACCCGTGAGCGCATTCGCCAAATCGAAGCCAAGGCGCTGCGCAAGCTGCGTCATCCGTCACGTTCCGAGCCGTTGCGCACTTTCCTCGACGAGTGAACGAAGCGAAAGCAAAAAACCCGCGAGTTAGCTCGCGGGTTTTTTTATGCTTTACGTATGATGGTGGCCGTTTCAGCCATGATGGCGGAAGCGTCGACGCACCAGTAGCACCAGTTCGATGCAAGCAAAGAAGAGCAGCATGTACCCGGCCAGCTCGGTAACTTCCTCGGCTGCGTCTTTGATGACGCGCTGATAATGATCGCCGAGCATGGCTTCCCAGAACGCGGAGCGGCCATAAAGGCGCGAGAAAACATACGTCGTGAGGAAGCCGGCGGCAAACATTCCGAAGCCAAGGCTGTTGGAGATCGACTTGAACTCCTCGGCAAAGGCATGTCGATGGCGAATCACCACGAACAGAGTCGGCAGCACGATCAGGGTCACGATCACCTGCCAGGCACCGTCGAAGACGTAGATGTCCAGCCAAGCGTCATTTTCCCGGACGAAGGACGCGAACAGGAACGTCCCCAGCAATAGGCTGACATGAGGAATGGTGTCGGGATGGCGGTATATGTAGGCCATCAGCAACGAGCTGAGCAGCAACAATGCCGACTGCGTGAGCTCGGTCAGTGACGTCTCGGAAAACTGGTCGACGCCGGATTGAGCGTCCAGCATCACCAGCTGCATGATGCCGGCGACGATCAAGATATAGCAAAGTGCGCGAAGGAGGATCGCCTTGAAGCCGAAGGGGGCTTCGGGAGGCTGGGGCGAATGCGTCATACGGGTCTCTGGCGTGCGTCGAAGCGACAGTGATTAGGGTGTCGAAGAATGTTTAATATTAGCAGGAAAACGACTCTTAAGAAACACCGTTTCCGATCTTCAAGGTAGCCCTTTACAGAACCTGGGGAGAATCTCAGACTAACGGTATTGTCCTACCATTGTCGGAGAGCGGTCGCATGCAAGTAGAATTGCTGGAGATTCGTCAGCACATGGCGCAGTTTCCGCCCTTCGAGCAGCTGTCTGACGACTTGCTCGATGAGCTGGCCGGTCAGATCGAGGTTGGGTATTTTCAGGCCGAAACCGATATTTACCGCCATGGAGATGCCGTCGAGTATCTCCACTACATTCGTAGTGGCGCTATCGATCTCTATCGCCGCAACGGCGATCTTTATAACCGCCTCAGCGAAGGCGATATCTTCGGTCAGTTCGACTTGCTCAGGGATCGCCGCGTACGTTTCCCGGCCCGGGCGATCGAAGATACGCTGATCTACTTCATCCCCCTCGCGGCGTTTCAACACTTGTGCGAGGCGGACGACAATTTCGCCGATTTCGTCGAGGTCGAGCGCCCGCGGCTGGAGTCTACCGTCGACCAGCAGCGCAAGGGCCATGAGATGCTGGTGACGCGGGTGCGCAAGCTGGCCTCCCGGGCACCGGTGATGGTGGAAAGCGATGCTACGGTGCAGGAGGCGGCGCAGCGCATGGGTGAGCACAGTGCCTCCTCGGTACTGGTGCTGGCGGCGCCGCAAACAGCGGACGATTCGCATGCTTTTACCCATGAAGACGGGCAACTGCGCCGTATGGTCGGTATTCTCACCGACCACGATCTACGTAACCGTGTCCTGGCCGAGGGACGGCCGGCGAGCACCACGGTGGGGGAGCTGATCAACGAGCGCCCAATCACCATTCAGTCCGACGAGTCGGTGTATGAAGCGATGCTGCGCATGCTGCGCAACAATATTCATCACCTGCCTGTCTTGTATCGGCGGCGCCCGGTGGGCGTGTTACATCTATCCGATATCGTGCGCTACGAGACTAATAGTAGCTTGTATCTGGTGGACAATATCTTTCGCCAGCCCAATGTCGAAGGGCTGGCCGCTATGAGCAGTGACGTGCGCGCGGCCTTCGTGCGTATGGTCAACGAAGACGACAATTCGCAGATGGTCAGCAGTTCGCTGTCGAGCATCGGGCGCGCGTTTACACGCCGCTTGCTGGAATTGGCCGAGGAAGAGCTGGGGCCGCCGCCAGTACCGTATTGTTTCATGGCGTTGGGTTCGATGGCGCGCAATGAGCAGTCCATCGTCACCGACCAAGACAATGCCCTGGTACTCGATGACAGCTTCGACCCCGAGCAACATGACGCGTACTTTCTGACATTGGCTCAACGCGTCAGTGATGGGTTGGCGGCATGCGGTTATAGCTATTGCAAGGGTGACGTCATGGCCACCAATTCGCGTTGGCGCCAGCCGCTACACGTGTGGCAGCAATATTTCCGCGACTGGATCGACGACCCTAGCCCCGAGCGCTTGCTGCACAGCTCCATCTTTTTCGATCTCGACAGTGTTTATGGCGACGAGGCGTTCGTCGAAAGCCTTCAAGATCTGGTCGCTGGGCGTGCCTCTCAGCGTCCACGCTTTCTGGCCGCGATGGCGCGCAATGCGTTGAATCGTACGCCTCCGCTGGGTTTTTTCCGCACGTTCGTGATGGAAAAAGACGGCGAGCAGAATAATACGATCAATCTCAAGCGACGTGGCACGGCGCCCTTGGTCGATCTGATCCGTGTGCATGCGCTGGCCTGCGGCTCACGGGCGCAGAACTCCTTCGACCGTCTCGAGGATATCAACAAGACTCGCTTGCTCGCGGGCCACTCCGGGGAGCGAATTCGCTACGCCCTGGAATTTATCGCCATGGTGCGAATTCGCCATCAGGTCATCGATATCCAGGAAGAGCGTGAACCGGACAATAACATTGAGCCCGAAAACGTCTCGGATAACGAGCGCCACAATCTCAAGGACGCCTTTCAGGTACTGAGCAACGCCCAGAAATTCCTGAAGTTCCGTTATCCCATGCCTTCCCAGAAGCGCTGATATTTAATGAAGCCACTGCTTTCACGCCGACACCCGGAGCCGCCGACATGGGCGGATTATTTCATGGCGCGTCGCGAGCAGGCGCGTGATACGGCACTGGAACGCTACTTCGATGTCGGTGTGCCCACGCCGGAGACCCCCATCGGTGACGTGCCGATGTTGGCCATGGACATGGAAACCACGGGTCTCGATGAGCAGCGTCACGCCATCGTCAGCATCGGTGTGGTGCCGTTCGACCTGCAGCGCATACGGCTCGCCGAGCGTCGTTACTGGGTCGTGAGGCCGCCACGTCCTCTCAATGAGCGCTCGATTACCTTTCACCATATTACCCATAGCGAGATCGAGCAGGCCCCCGACCTTGATGATGTTCTTGATGAGCTTTTGGCCGTGATGGCTGGGCGCATCGTCGTGGTGCATTATCGCCATATCGAGCGGACCTTCCTGAATGCAGCCGTCAAGGCACGGCGCGGCGAGGGCATCCACTTTCCCGTGATTGACACCATGTCGCTGGAAGCGCGCCTGCACCGTCAGTCGTGGTGGGCACGCCTACGGCGCTGGCTGGGGCGTCCGCCGGCGTCGATTCGCCTGCCCGATAGCCGCACGCGCTATGGCTTGCCGCCCTACCAGGCACATCATGCCTTGATCGATGCCCTGGCGACTGCCGAATTGCTGCAAGCCCAGATTGCCCATCGCTACAGTCCCGAGACGCCACTCCGCGAAGTATGGAACTAGAATCCACAGGTTAGAGATGCTGAAAACGAAGAAGGCGGCCCGTAGGCCGCCTTCTTCATATCGCGAATAGGGACATCGCGTTACGCGCTGCGGGGTTCGCTCATCAAGCCTTTGATGATGGCGTAGCAGGCCGCCAGCAAGACCAGCGTGAAGGGCAGACCCGTGGTGATGACCGCCGTTTGTAGTGCGGTGAGGCCACCTCCCAACAGCAAGGCGATAGCGATTGCGCCTTCGATCAAAGCCCAGAAAACGCGCTGAGGCTTGGGTGCGTCGACCTTGCCGCCGGCAGTGATAGAGTCGATGACCAGTGAGCCTGAGTCCGAGGAGGTGATGAAGAACACCATCACCAGCACGATACCCACGAACGAGGTGATCGCCGTCAGCGGTAGCTGGCCGAGCATGGTAAACAGTTGCAGCTCCAGTGCGGCATCCTGCACTCCATTGTACCCATCGGAGATGACCTGATCGATGGCGGTGCCCCCGAAGGCGGTCATCCACAGGATCGATACCAGTGTCGGCACCAGCAACACGGCGATCAAGAATTCACGCACGGTGCGGCCACGGCTGACGCGGGCGATGAACATCCCGACGAACGGAGACCAGGAAATCCACCAAGCCCAGTAGTACGCCGTCCAGCCTTGCGTGAAGCCAGTATCCTCACGGCCGAAGGGGTTGGAGAGGGCGGGGAGATTCTTGACGTAACCGAGTAGGTTCTCGAAGAACCCTGTCGCGATGAACAGCGTCGGCCCGACGAAGATCACGAAGAGTAGCAGCAGGAAGGCGAGTGCCATGTTGAGCTGCGAGAGGCGTTGCACGCCCTTGTCGACACCGGCGAGTACCGAGCCCAGCGCCACCAGCGTAATACCCAGGATCAGTACCACCATGGTGACGTTGGTGTTGGGCGTATCGAACAGATAATGCAGCCCCGCAGAGGCCTGTGAAGCGCCCAGCCCGAGAGAGGTCGCCAGACCGAAGAGGGTGGCGAAGACCGCCAGGATATCGATGATATGGCCGGGCCATCCCCAGACGCGCTCACCCAGAATCGGGTAGAAGATCGAGCGCATGGTCAGCGGCAGGCCCTTGTTATAGGAGAACAGTGCCAGCGACAGAGCGACGATGGCATAGATGCCCCAAGGGTGCAGTCCCCAGTGGAAAATCGTTGCCGCCATGCCCAGCTGTGCCGCTGCTTGCGCGTTGCCCTCGGCGCCACCTAGAGGAGCGCCACCACCACCCGCAAGCGAGGTGCCGAAGTGGGTCAGCGGCTCGGAAACGCCGTAGAACATCAAACCGATGCCCATCCCCGCTGCGAACAGCATGGCGAACCAGCCGGCATAACTGAAATCTGGCGTGGCGTTGGCGCCGCCCAAGCGGACCTTGCTCAGTGGGGTGAAAATCAGTACGACAGCGAGTACTACGAAAATATTAGCGGCAAGAATGAAGAACCAATCCAAGTTGCCCGTCAAGAACGAGAACATGGCATTGAAAATCGGTGCCACCTGGTTCTGGAAAGCCAGCGTCACGATGACGAAAAACAAGATCACCAAGGAGGAGACCGTGAACACCTTGCCGTGTAGATCGAAGTCGATACCGAACTTCGTGGAGGTGATGTTGTCCTGGCCTATTACATAATCGGTATCGATTAAGTTCGCCGGCCCATCCGGAGCCGGAATACCCTCTGAGCCTTCATTTGGTTCGTTGGCAGTATCGTCCTGCGAACGTTTGTCCATGAGAATTCTCCGTCTCAGGTAAGCGTCGGTTGCGTCATTGACGCGAGATATGCCTTATCGGCAGTAAGCGCATTGTACTTAAGAAGTCTGCATAGTTGAGTCGTTTTTTCCATGAAGACCTTAAACGTTTCGCGGTGCGTTTCGCAAAAGCGTCTCACTTGTGTGGGCGCATTCAAGATTCGGCGCTGCGTGCCGCTTCCTCGACGATCCAGTCGTGCACGGCACGCACCCGCCGGTCATCCAGCGCCCCAGGATGATAGACCAGGCCATAGCGCTTGCCGGTGGCCACGGCGCCAGCGAACGGCGCGATCAGGGCGCCGGTGTCGAGCTCATCGGTAATCAGCGTGCGCCGTGCAATCGCCACGCCCATGCCGGCGATGGCCGCCTCCACGGTCAAGTGATTGCGATTGAACGTATAGCCACGCCGCACGTTGACCGATTCGTCGCCCAGCGCATGCAGGTAGTGCTCCCATTCGGCGTAATCGTGGCTGCCGCGCCACGCGGTAACGTCATGCAGCAGCGGGTAGTAGCCTAGATCCTCCGGGCGCACCAGCGGTGGGCGGCGGCGCAGCAGTTGCGGCGAACATACCGCGAAAATCTCTTCATCCATCAGCGGCGTGATTTGGAAGCCGGCGTAGCGCCCATCGTTGAGGTCGATGGCCAGCTCGAACTCGCCCTCACGCAGTGACAGGTTGCTGTCTTCGGAGGCGACATGCAACTCGATGTCGGGAAAGCGCGCTTGTAATCGCGTCAGTCGCGGCATCAACCACTTGGCGAGAAACGAGGGCACACAGCGCAAGCGCAGCACGCCGCTCATGACCCCCGTACGCAGGCGACGCACCTCCATCCCCACTGCATCGTAGGCCTGATCGACCACCGTCGCCAGGCGTTGGCCTTCATCGGTGAGTTCCAGGCGTCGTGGCAGGCGGCGGAAGAGCTTGAAGCCCAGCCGCGCCTCGAGCTGCTTGATCTGCTGGCTGACCGCGCCCGTGGTTACGTTCAGTTCTTCGGCGGCCCGGGTGAAGGAAAGGTGGCGCGCGCTGATCGCGAAGACCTTGAGCCAGGCGTGGGTTTGGGCGTGCAGAGTACGGCTCATGGTTTAGCCATTCTAAAGCTTGGTCGAATTATTCTCCGTTGCCCAGCATCCGGGCTGGCTTCAAGCTAAAGTTAAATCGAGCTACTAACAAGCTCGTTTAGTAATTTTGATACATCAAGACTGTTCGAGGTGTCACGCATGTCAATCAGTGTGTTCGATCTGTTTAAAGTGGGAATTGGACCGTCCAGTTCGCATACGGTCGGCCCCATGCGTGCGGCCTGCGACTTCATCGATGCACTGCGCTCGCATGATTGGCTGACGCGTGTCACACGCATCGAAGTGCATCTGCATGGCTCGCTATGCGCCACTGGCAAGGGGCATGGCACGGATCAGGCCGTGATCATGGGGCTCATGGGCGAACGCCCCGCCTGCATCGACCCGGAGATAGTCCCCGCCTGCATGGAAGAACTGCGCGAATCGCAGACCTTGCTGCTCGCCGGACAGCAGCCGATCTCATTTCCCTGGGCACGCGACATGCAATGGCATGAAGAGTCGCTTGCCTATCATCCCAATGCGTTGCGCCTCATCGCCCATGCCCACGGAGAAGAGCTGTATCGCAATACCTATTACTCCGTGGGTGGCGGCTTCGTCGTCGACGAGTCACAGGCGGCCAGCGGCGCGCTGGATAGCGATACCACGACGTTACCGTTTGATTTCGCTACGGCGGAAGAACTGCTCATGCTGTGCCGCACGCATGGATTACGTATCAGCGAGTTGATGCTCGAAAATGAGAAGGCTTGGCGCGACGAAGCAAGCGTTCGCGACGAGCTGTGGCGTATCTGGGAGGCGATGAAGGCCTGCGTTGACAACGGCTTGCGCCATGATGGCGTGTTGCCCGGTGGACTCAATGTCAAACGCCGGGCCAGTACGCTGCATCGCCGCCTGCAGGCGGCCAGCGACAATACCAGCGTGATTGCCTCGACCTTTTCGGCGATGGATTGGGTCAATGTCTTCGCCCTGGCCGTCAATGAGGAAAACGCCGCCGGTGGGCGTATGGTAACCGCGCCGACCAACGGGGCAGCGGGTATCGTCCCGGCGGTATTGCACTATTACATGCAGTTCCAGCCAGACGCCTGCCAACGCGATGTCGTCGATTTTCTGCTTACGGCTGGCGCCATCGGCATCCTATGCAAGAAGAATGCCTCGATTTCCGGTGCCGAGGTCGGTTGCCAAGGCGAGGTCGGATCGGCGTGCGCGATGGCTGCGGCCGGGCTCGCGGAGGTAATGGGCGGCACGCCCGCGCAGGTCGAGAACGCCGCCGAGATCGGCCTCGAGCACAACCTGGGGTTGACCTGCGACCCCATCGGCGGCTTGGTACAGGTGCCGTGCATCGAGCGTAACGCCATCGCTTCGGTGAAGGCGATCAACGCCGCGCAGATGGCGCTGGGAGGCGATGGCGAACATTTCGTGTCCCTCGACCGTGTCATTCGTACCATGCGCGATACCGGCGCCGATATGCAGGATAAGTACAAGGAAACCTCGCGTGGAGGCCTGGCGGTGAATGCCATCGAATGCTGACGCTGAATCGTTCGATCAACCCTTTGGGACGCCTGCGGGGCGTCCTTTTTTTGATTCGGGATCGCACCGCGTGGCCTTCTATGGTTTTATTCCGTCGGACAGTAGTGCGCTTAGGGTGGCCGGGTCCATGCTCGGTGCCCTGCCTAGGACTCCCGACGAGATTAAGATAGAGAAGGTCGCTCATGAGCGAGACAGATAGCTGCATCATCCGCCATTTCCGGCATTACGCGAATCTCACCGAGAGTGACGAAGCCCTGCTGGACTCGCTTGAACGCGAGCCGCGCGAGGTCGAGCGCGGAGAGGCACTATGGCAAACCGACGATCCGGCGGGGCGTTTCTGCACGCTTTCCAAGGGCTGGGCGTATTCCTTTCGTGACATGGAAGATGGCTCGCGCCAGATTCTGGAGATCTACCTGCCCGGGGATGTCATTGGACTGCGCGAGTTCGCCTTTCAAGAGCGCCTGGCCGGGGTGATGATGTTCGATGACGGCGTCGTCTGCGATTTTCCTCATCGCCGTTTGCTCGAGGTGTTTCGAGAATCCTTTACCCTGTCGATGATTTTCTTCGCCGTGTCCTCGCAACAGCAAGCCCTACTGACCGAGCGTCTGGTCAATCTGGCGCGACGCAGCGCACGTCAGAAAGTGGCGCATCTGATCTACGAGATGTATATGCGTCTGCAGCGCACCATGCCTCACGCCACGCGGCGTTTCCGTCTGCCGCTGTCGCAGCAGCAATTGGGCGATGCGCTGGGCCTCACCTCGGTGCATATCAGCCGGACGTTAAGCGGGTTCCGCGAGGATGGCTTGTTGATCCGCGAGCGTCAGTGGGTCGAATTGCTCGATCCCGATGCCTTGGCCCGCGAGGCCGAATTCGCCGGACGGTATCTGCGGGATAGACTAGGGCCGATGTCGGGGGAGTGAGTCGCGAGGCTGTTACGGGGCATGAGTCAGGTGTGTAGCGTGTCCGGCAAGTGCGCGACTAGAAAATCGACGAACTGGCGCACCTTGGGCGAGAGGTGTCGGTGGCGCGGATAGATCGCCCACACTGCGGTGTCGGTGAATTGATAGGCATCCAGCACCGACACCAGTTGCCCCTGCGCCAAGTACGGCGCCACATAGTAGTCCGGTAACTGCGCCAGCCCCAATCCCTTCAAGACCGCATCGAGCAGCGCCGGCCCTGAATTGGCACGCCAGCGGCCCTCGATACGTATTTCTCGGCGCTGGCCGTTGACCTCGAACAGCCAACTATCGCGGGAGCCGCGCAGGCAGTTGTGATGAGGCAGCTCGGCCAACGAGTGGGGTGGCGCGGCGCGCTCGAAGTAGTCCCGCGCGCCGACTACGTATTCGCGACGCTCGCATAGTCGCCGCGCGATCAGGCTCGAGTCACGCAGCACGCCCATGCGGATGGCAACGTCGAAACCTTCCTCGATCAACTCGACCTGGCGGTTGGTGAAGTGCATGTCGACTTCGAGCTGCGGATGCAAGCACTGGAAATCGTTGACCAGCGGGGCGATGTAGCGCTCGCCGAACGTGGTGGCACAGGTCAGCCGCAATGTGCCCTTGGGCCGAGACTGGAAGTCGACGATGGCTTCCTCGGCCTCGCGAAAGCCATCGAACAAATGGCGGCAATGCCGATAGTAGAGCGCGCCAGCGTCGGTGAGACGCGTCTGGCGCGTGGTGCGATACAAAAGCGTCGTGCCGAGTTGACTCTCGAGCTGCCCAATCGAGCGGCTCACGTGCGAGGTGGAAACCTTCAGATGCCGCGCAGCGGCGGAAAACGTGCCCAAGCGGGCGACTTCGATGAAGGCCTCGATACGATCCCAGCGCTGCATTGTTGCTCCACGGCAATAATGTTGTGACGTCGTAAGCATTTATCCAAGCGCGCCAACTGCCTAGACTGGTGGGGTTAACCACGCGCGCCTAGACTGCCTATGCTGGCGCATCGGGCGCCGCCACGATCGACGAAGGAGAATGCCTGATGAAATCACGCGCCGCCATCGCTTGGGAAGCCGGCAAACCGCTGGAGATTGCCGAGATCGACGTCGAAGGGCCCAAGGCCGGCGAGGTAATGGTTCAGATCAAGGCGACCAGCGTCTGCCATACCGACGCCTTTACCCTCTCTGGGGCCGATCCGGAAGGCAACTTCCCGGCGGTGCTGGGCCACGAAGGGGCAGGCATCGTCCAGGAAGTCGGTGAGGGGGTCACCAGCCTCAAGCCTGGCGATCACGTCATTCCGCTGTATACCGCCGAGTGCGGTCAGTGCAAGTTCTGCCTCTCCGGCAAGACCAACCTGTGCAGCTCGGTCCGTGCCACCCAGGGCAAGGGCGTGATGCCTGATGGTACTTCGCGCTTCTCCAAGGACGGCCAATCGCTGCATCATTACATGGGTTGCTCGACGTTCAGCGAATATACCGTGCTGCCGGAAGTCTCGCTGGCCAAGGTCTCGTCCGAGGCGCCGCTGGACAAGATCTGCCTGCTGGGTTGCGGTGTCACCACCGGCATCGGCGCGGTGATGAATACCGCCAAGGTCGAACCGGGTGCCACCGTTGCCGTGTTCGGCCTGGGTGCCATCGGCCTGGCAGTCATCCAGGGCGCGCAGATGGCCAAGGCGAGCCGTATCATCGCCATCGACGTCAATCCCGACAAGTTCGAGCTGGCGCGTCAGTTCGGTGCCACCGACTTCGTCAATCCCAAGGATTACTCGGACCCCATCCAGCAGGTGATCGTCGACCTGACCGATGGCGGCGTCGATTACTCTTTTGAGTGCATCGGCAACGTCAACGTCATGCGCAGCGCACTGGAGTGCTGTCACAAGGGCTGGGGCGAATCGATCATCATCGGCGTGGCCGGCGCAGGTGAGGAAATCTCCACGCGGCCGTTCCAGCTGGTGACCGGGCGCGTCTGGAAGGGCTCCGCCTTCGGGGGCGTCAAGGGCCGCAGTGAACTGCCGGGTTATGTCGATGACTACATGAATGGCAAGCTCAAGATCGATGAGTTCGTCACCCAGGACATGGCGTTCGAGGAGATCAACGAGGCGTTCGAGTTGCTGCATGCCGGCAAGAGCATCCGCACCGTGCTGCACTTTTGACACGCGCCCGAAGCCGCGCGAAAGGCGCTTGGTACGCGCCTGTGGTGATTCATCGCGGCCGGGCGCGCCCCGACGTCGTTCCATCCGCCGGCGGCTCGATGCCGCCGGTCTCTCAGGGAGAGCACCATGACCATGTCCGAATCGCTGGAGCTGGTCTCCGCCACCAAGTCGTTCGGCGGTTGGCTGAAGCGCTACAAGCACCACTCGCGTGCACTCGATTGCGAGATGATCTTTGCCATTTATCTGCCACCTCAGGCGGAAACCGACAAGGTGCCGCTGCTGTGGTGGCTCTCGGGGCTGACCTGCAACGACGAGAACTTCATGCAAAAAGCCGGCGCACAACGCGTGGCTGCCGAGCTGGGCATGGCTATCATCTGCCCGGACACCAGTCCGCGTGGCACCGATCTTCCCGGAGAACACGACAGCTATGACTTCGGCTCCGGCGCGAGCTTCTACGTCAATGCTAACCAGGCGCCGTGGTCCAAGCACTATCGCATGTACGACTACGTTACCGAGGAGCTGCCCTCGGTGGCGCGTCAGCATTTCCCGCTCAACGGAAGGGAAGCCATCAGCGGACATTCCATGGGCGGTCATGGCGCGCTGGTGTTGGCCTTGCGTCAACCTGGACGTTACGCCTCGGTTTCGGCGCTCGCACCGGTGGTCAACCCCATCGTCTCGCCCTGGGGACAGAAGGCCTTCACGGCCTACCTGGGTGAGGATCATGGCAAATGGACGCAATACGACGCCTGCGAGCTGATTGCCAAGGGTGCCTCGCGCCAGCCGCTGTTCATCGATCAGGGTGAGGCGGATAACTTCCTCGACGAACAGCTAATGCCTGAGCGCATCGAAGCCACCTGTGAGAAGCATGACCATCCGCTGACTCTGCGCCGTCAGCCGGGCTACGATCATAGCTACTTCTTCATCGCCACCTTCATCGAAGAGCATCTGCGCTATCATGCCGAGCATCTGCAGCGAAAGCGTTAGTAGCAGCGCGGCATCACGATCGACAGTTTGCTAGGCGCCGTGCCGGACCCATGCCCCGACCAAATGTATTGGTACGGGGCATTTTCTTAAAAACGTCATGGGTATGTCGTTTTTGATAGCGTGAGACGACGCTTTTAGATACGTTGAGGGGGCGCCTTCTCGTCACACTCAAGGCGTTGAAACCAACTTCCTACAATGACAATACACCCCTGGTGAAGCACTACCAGTGGCTCCGAACGTGACCCGAGGAGAACCGCTGATGGCCATGACGAGCGATCGTCCCGCGCCGCCTACCGCCCCTGATGCGCCGCTGCGTTTGGGCTTCTTGTTAATGGATAATTTCACGCTGATCTCGTTGGCCTCGGCGGTGGAGCCGTTGCGCATGGCCAATCAGTTGGCGGGGCGTGAACTCTACCAATGGACCACGCTGAGTACGGACGGCGAGGCGGTACGAGCCAGCGATGGCTTGCTGATCACGCCCGATAACGGCATGCACGAGCCGTTGGCGCTCGACATGGTGTTCGTGTGTGGCGGTGTCGGCATCCAGCGTCATGTCACGCGTGAGCATGTGCTGTGGCTGCAGGCGCAGGCGCGCCAGTCGCGACGCATCGGTGCGCTATGTACCGGCAGTTGGGCGCTGGCCAAGGCAGGGCTGCTCGATGGCTATGAATGCAGCATTCATTGGGAGTTCCAGGCCGCCGCACAGGAAGCCTACCCGCGTGCCACGCTGACCACCCGCTTGTTCTCCATCGATCGCGACCGCGCCACAGCCTCCGGCGGGACCGCGCCGCTGGACATGATGCTGACGTTGATCGCCCGCGATCATGGCCGCGAGCTATCGGCGGCGATCTCCGACATGTTCATCTGCGATCGCATGCGCGGCGAACAAGACCAGCAGCGTGTGCCGCTGCGGCATGTTCTGGGCACCAGCCAGCCCAAGTTGCTCGAGATCGTGGCGCTGATGGAGGCCAATTTGGAAGAGCCCATTGCCCTCGACGAGCTAGCGAACTATGTAAACGTCTCGCGTCGCCAACTCGAGCGTCTCTTCCAGAAGTACTTGAGTTGCTCGCCATCGCGCTATTACCTCAAGCTGCGCTTGACCCGCGCCCGACAGCTGCTGCGCCAGACCTCGATGTCGATCATCGAAATCGCCTCGGTTTGCGGGTTCGTTTCCACACCGCATTTTTCCAAGTGCTATCGGGAATACTTCGGCACGCCGCCGCGTGACGAACGCTTGACGCGTCTGACGAGCGCCAGCGTGACGCTGACGCCCGCCAACCTCACAGCGGGCAATGAAGACGACGCCTATGTTGCACCGCGCGCCTCCAGCGCCATGCAGGCACTAGCCCAGGCGCAAGGCGAACCCACCTACGCGAGTGTGCACTTGAGATAGCGCGTGTTCGCGCTATTCATGCGGCCGACGCGCCGCTTCCCTCGGGGCCGTCCGATCATCGGGCGGCCTCGTTACGTTAGGGCCGATGACAAGGCGTGACGTATTTGGAATTTTCCTCGTCGCTTCCAAGCGTCGACGGTCTCGGGGACGGGGCTAAGCTGGCGACATGACGCCATCCCCGGGAGCGAGACCCATGACCGCGCAAGCACTACACGACGACGCCATCGTTATCGATGGTCTGATCATCGCCAAATGGAACCGCGAACTACTCGAAGACATGCGCCGGGGCGGTTTGACCGCTGCCAACTGCACCGTCTCGGTATGGGAAGGGTTTCAGGCCACCGTCGATAATATCGTCCAGACCAACGCGCTACTTGCGGCGAGTGACGACCTGGTGCGGCCCGTGCACACCACCGCCGATATCACCCGTGCCAAGGAAGAAGGCAAGACGGGCATCATCTACGGCTTCCAGAACGCCCATGCCTTCGAGGATCAGATCGGCTATGTCGAGGTCTTCAAGCGTCTCGGCGTGGGTATCGTGCAGATGTGCTACAACACCCAGAATCTGGTCGGCACCGGCTGTTACGAGCGCGACGGCGGGCTTTCCGGCTTCGGTCGCGAAATCGTCGCCGAGATGAATCGCGTGGGCGTGATGTGCGATTTATCCCACGTTGGCGAGACCACCTCTCGCGAGGTCATCGAAACGTCCGAGAAGCCGGTCTGCTACTCCCATTGCCTACCGTCCGGCCTCAAGGAACATCCACGTAACAAGTCCGACGCCGAGTTGCATTTCATCGCCGAGCATGGCGGTTTCGTCGGCGTGACCATGTTTACCCCCTTCCTGCGTGCCGGTGTCGACGCCACCGTAGACGACTACGTCGAAGCCATTGAATACGTCATGAACATCGTCGGCGAGGACGCCATCGGTATCGGCACCGATTTCACCCAGGGGCAGGATCAAGCCTTCTTCGAGTGGCTCACCCACGACAAGGGCTACGCCCGGCGCCTGACCAACTTCGGCACCATCATCAACCCCGAAGGCATTCGCACCATCGGTGAGTTCGGCAACCTCACCGAGGCACTCTTGCGACGCGGCATGAGCGAGCGACAGGTGCGCAAGATCATGGGTGAGAACTGGATGCGAGTGCTCAAGGATGTCTGGGGCGCTTAAGAGGCTCCGCCATTGTATGTAAGGGGTGCCGGGGTAGGCCGAAGAGGAGGTCCGATTCCAGGGATGGAATCGGTAGCGTACAAGGACGTATTCAGAGCGCCTCCTCGCAGGCCTACCGCTGGCAATCCCCGGTGAGAAACGTGCCAAGAACAACGATGCGAGGAATACGACCGTGACCAAGATGCCTCCCGAACTGCCCATCGAAGTGGATAGCGAGACCGGCGTGTGGACCACCGATGCGCTCCCCATGCTCTACGTGCCGCGCCATTTCTTCATCAACAATCACGTCGCCGTGGAGCAGGCGCTGGGCATCGAGACCTACGCCGAGATTCTCTACCAGGCTGGCTACAAGAGCGCTTGGCACTGGTGCGAAAAAGAAGCCGAATGCCATGGCCTGGAAGGTGTGGATGTCTTCGAACATTACATGAAGCGACTCTCGCAACGCGGCTGGGGGCGCTTCTTCACCGAGGCGTTCGATCTCGATGCGGGCAGCGCCCGCGTACGCCTGGAAGACAGCGCCTTCGTCTATCAACAGGGCAAGGTCGGCCACAAGGTGGATTACATGTTCACCGGCTGGTTTGCCGGGGCGATGGATCAGATTCTCGCCGCGCAAGGCAGTGAATTGCGCACCGTCGCCGAGCAGACCCAAAGCGCCGCCGAGCCGGGCTGCGATGTCGGTCGCTTCCAGGTCACGCCCCGCTCCCCAACTGCCGGCTGAGGTTTCCAAGATGGCATTCGACGCACTTTTCCAACCCATCGAGATCGGCAAGCTGACGATTCGCAACCGCGTGGTCAGCACCGCCCATGCCGAGGTCCATGCCACCGATGGCGGCATGACCACCGATCGCTACGTCAAATACTACGAAGAAAAGGCCAAGGGCGGCGTGGGCCTTTCTATCTGCGGCGGCTCGTCCCCGGTGTCGATCGACAGCCCCCAAGCCTGGTGGAGCTCGGTGAACCTGGCCACCGACCGCATCATCCCGCACTTCCAGAACCTCTCGAATGCCGTTCACAAGCACGGCGGCAAGATCATGATCCAGATCACCCACATGGGGCGTCGTTCACGGTGGGACGGTCATGACTGGCCGGTGCTGCTGTCACCCTCGGGGATTCGCGAGCCGGTGCATCGCTCGACCTGCAAGACCATCGAAGAAGAAGACATCTGGCGGATCATCGACGATTTCGCCCAGGGCGCGCGGCGCGCGAAAGAAGGCGGCCTGGATGGCGTCGAGCTTTCCGCCGTGCACCAGCATTTGATCGACCAGTTCTGGAGCCCGCGCGTCAACAAGCGTACCGATGAATGGGGCGGTAGCTTCGAGGGCCGCATGCGCTTCGGTATGGAAGTGCTCAAGGCGGTACGTGCTGAGGTCGGCGACGATTTCGTGGTCGGCATGCGCATCTGTGGCGACGAGTTTCACCCGGATGGTTTGACCCACGACGATATGAAGGATATCGCCGCCTACTACGATGCCACCGGCCAGGTCGACTTCTTCGGCGTAGTGGGGTCGGGCTGCGATACTCACGACACCCTGGCCAACGTGATCCCCAACATGGCCTATCCGCCGGAGCCGTTCCTGCACCTGGCGGCGGGCATCAAGGAAGTGGTCGGCGCGCCGGTGATCCACGCCCAGAACATCAAGGACCCCACGCAGGCCAACCGCATTCTCGAAGGTGGCTACGTCGACATGGTGGGCATGACCCGCGCGCACATCGCCGACCCGCACCTGATCGCCAAGGTCCAGATGGGACAGACCGACCGGATCAAGCAGTGCGTGGGCGCCAATTACTGCATCGATCGCCAGTACCAGGGCCTCGATGTGTTGTGCATCCAGAATGCGGCGACCTCTCGCGAATACATGGGGCTGCCGCATGAGATCGAGAAAAGCGCCGGTCCCCAGCGGCGTGTGGTCGTCGTGGGCGGCGGGCCGGGCGGTATGGAAGCGGCGCGCGTCGCCGCCGAGCGGGGACACTCGGTCACGCTGTTCGAAGGCGCCGAAGCATTGGGCGGACAGATCACACTCGCCGCCAAGGCGCCGCAGCGCGATCAAATCGCCGGCATCACGCGTTGGTTTCAGCTCGAGTTGACGCGTCTCAAGGTCGATGTCCGCCTGGGTGTGCACGCCGACGAGGCGACGATCAATGACCTGCGCCCCGAGATCGTCGTCCTCGCCACCGGCGGCCAGCCGTTTCTGACCCAGGTGCCGGAATGGGGGTATACGGAAGACCGCAACGAAAGCTTGGTCGTCAGCGCCTGGGACATCCTCGGCGGTGAAGTGGCGCCGGGCCAGAACGTACTGGTGTTCGATACCATCTGCGAATTCACCGGGGTCTCGGTGGCCGACTACCTGGCCGACAAAGGCGCCCAGGTGGAGATCGTCACCGACGATACCAAACCCGGCGGTGCGGTCGGCGGCACGACCTTTCCCACCTACTACCGCAGCCTTTACGAGAAGGAGGTTATCATGACCTCGGACCTGGCGCTGCATAAGGTCTATCGCGAGGGTGCGTCACTGGTGGCGGTTCTGGAGAACGAATACACCGGCGTCCAGGAAGAGCGCGTGGTCGATCAGGTGGTGGTCGAAAATGGCGTGCGCCCGGATGAATCGCTTTATTACGCGCTCAAGGAGCGCTCGCGAAATCACGGACAACTCGATCTCGAAGCGCTCTACGCCGCTGAGCCGCAACCTAGCCTGGCGACGCTGAATGACGACGCACAGACCGGCTTCCTGCTGTTTCGCGTGGGCGACTGTACGGCGCCGCGCAATACGCATGCGGCGATCTACGACGCTCTGCGGATTTGCAAGGACTTTTAATTTCTAGCTGGAGCTCTGAAGTTTGAAGCTGGAAGGAAGACCGTGCTTTTCGTTCTTTCTTTCAGCTTCCGGCTGTCAGCGTCCAGCTCGCCGATGAGGTGAGTGCCATGCTCGATATCCTCTTGCCGATACTGCTCTTCGCTGCCCTGGCAGTAGCAGCACTCGGCGCCTGGCGGCGTGTGCGCCTGTGGCGCCGGGGACGAGCGTCGCAGGTATCTGTCTTTCGCGGCCTGATCGCGATGCCGCGTCGTTATCTGGTCGACCTGCACCATGTGGTGGCGCGCGACAAGGTGATGGCCAATACCCACGTGGCCACCGCCGGCGGTTTCGTTGCGGCACTGGGGCTGGCGATCGTCGTCCACGGCCTGGGCCTCGCCGAGGGCGTATTGGGTTGGTTGCTGCTGGCGGCCAGCGCGACCATGTTCGCGGGTAGCCTGTTCGTCGTGCGGCGGCGGCGTAACCCACCGGCGCGCCTGTCGAAGGGTCCCTGGATGCGTCTGCCCAAGAGTCTGATGGCTTTCTCGCTGGGCATCTTCGTGGTCACCCTGCCGGCGGTGGGCGTGCTGCCCGCCGACGCCGGTGGCTGGCTGGTCGCGCTGGTGCTGGCTGCCGTGGTGGCCTGGGGCCTGGCGGAGCTGGTGGTCGGCATGACCTGGGGCGGGCCGATGAAGCATGCCTTTGCCGGCGCCTTGCATCTGGCCTTTCATCGCCGCCCTGAGCGCTTTTCCGATACGCAGCACGGTGGGTCTCCACCCACCGGCCTCAAGGCGCTCGATCTCGACGATGCCGAGGCACCATTGGGTGTCGGCCAACCCTCCGACTTCACCTGGAACCAACTGTTGGGCTTCGATGCCTGCGTGCAGTGCGGGCGCTGCGAAGCGGTTTGCCCTGCCTTCGCCGCGGGCCAACCGCTCAACCCCAAGAAGCTTATCCAGGACATGGTGGTGGGCATGGCCGGGGGGAGCGATGCCCAATATGCCGGTTCTCCCTACCCGTCACCCGAGCGCGGGGACCAGCCGGTCGGCGAGCACCAGGGCTCGCCGCATGGTCCTATCGTCGCGCCAGCCTCTACAAAAGACGGCAAGGCGTTGGTCGATGCCGAGACGCTGTGGTCCTGCACCACCTGCCGGGCCTGTGTCGAGGAATGCCCGATGATGATCGAGCACGTCGATGCCATCGTCGACATGCGTCGTCATCTGACGCTCGAAGAAGGCGCGACACCCGGCAAGGGCGCCGAGGTAATCGACAACCTGATCGCCACCGACAACCCCGGCGGTTTCGACCCCGGCGGGCGGCTCAACTGGGCGGCGGATCTCGAACTGCCGTTGATGGCCGACGTCGAGCGCGCCGAGGTATTGCTGTGGTTGGGTGACGGCGTCTTCGATATGCGCAATCAGCGCACGCTGCGTGCCCTGGTCAAGGTACTGCGCGCCGCCGATGTCGACTTCGCCGTGCTCGGCAATGAAGAGCGCGACAGTGGCGACGTGGCGCGTCGTCTCGGCGATGAGGCAACCTTCCAGTCGCTGGCGCGGCGCAATATCGCCACGCTTTCCCAGTACCGCTTCGATTGTGTCGTTACCTGCGATCCGCACAGCTTCCACGTGCTCAAGAACGAATACGGCGCCTTCTATCCCGAAGGGCAGGAAGCTGGCTACCCGGTCTGGCATCACAGCACCTTCATCAATCAGTTGATCGAGGCGGGTCGGTTGCGACTGGCGCCGGGCCAAGCGGCGCGTGTGACCTATCATGACCCTTGCTACCTGGGCCGCTACAACGGCGAATACGAAGCACCTCGCGCGGTGCTGCAAGCGCTGGGCGTCGAACTGGTCGAGATGCAGCGCTCGGGCTATCGCTCGCGTTGCTGTGGCGGCGGTGGCGGGGCGCCAGTCACCGACATTCCCGGCAAGCAACGTATCCCCGACATGCGCATGGGTGACGTGCGCGAGACTCAGGCCGAGCAGGTGGTGGTGGGCTGCCCGCAATGCACGGCCATGTTCGAAGGGGTCGTCCCGCCAGCGGGCGACGAAGAGGTTGCGGTCAAGGACATCGCCGAGATGGTCGCCGCTGCGCTGGATACCACGCCGGCGGCGACATCATCTGCGCCGCGTGATACCTCGACCGCGCAGGCTACCGAGGAGGTCATGTCATGAGCGATCTTCCGCGTCGCGATCCCCGCCAGGAATGGATCGCCCGTAATCGTCTGCATCCGCGCCATGCTGAAGTGCTCCTGGCGACGGGCCAGGGCGCGGCCAGCGAATGGTGGGGCCCTGGCGGTCTCGTGCGCAGGAATCCGCACGCGGTGGGGTTCGTCGGCCCCAATGGCGTGAAGCGCATCGACCGTAGCGGCACGCAACAAGGTGCGGGTGGCGGCGGTGCGACGACACCGGCTGCCGAGCGCAAGCCGTTGGTCGAGATCGAAGCGCCCGCGTTCATGGTCGCGGTGGTGCCGGACATGGCTGGCGGCCGCCTGAGTGGGCATGACCGGGATCTGCTCGGCCTGGCGCGCCAGCTCGCCGATGCCGATCCTGCGGCTCGGGGCGCGGTGGTGGCCGTGGTTTTCGGTCCCCACAAGGAGGCGAACTTCGGTGAAGCGGGCATCGACCGTCTGCTGCATCTCGATTCACCGGAGGTCGCAGGCTATGCCCCTGAGGCGCGCCTGGGAGCGCTGATCATGGCCGAGGAGTCGTGGGTACCACGCCATTGGCTGCTGCCGGACTCCAAGCTGGACGGCGGAGAGTTGGGAAGACGCTTGGCGGCGCGTCTCGGTGAGCGACCGGCGACGGGTGTCTGGCAGGCCGAAGCGGACGCCGAGGTGGCCACGGGCTGGCATTGCACGGCGCGCGGTGCGGCCGGGTCGTTGGATATTCGGCGTCCCTTGCCGCGCCTCGCCCTGGCCTTGGCTGAATGTGCCGAGCCGGTGAGCGAAACGCGCCATGCCGCCGCCGAGCTGGCCTTACCTCAGCCGTTGCCGTCGACCTTGTCGCGCATTCAGGATCTCGGTCAGGTGAGTGTCGACCCATCAGGCGTGGCCTTGTCCGAGGCGGAATTCATTCTCTCTGCCGGCAATGGCGTCAAGGATTGGCCAGGCTTCCACCATGCCGCCGAGGTATTGGGGGCCACCGAAGGCGCCTCACGCGTGGCGGTGGATGATGGTTTCATGGCCCGCGACCGTCAGGTGGGGGCCACCGGCACCTGGGTGACGGCGAGGGTCTATGTGGCCGTGGGTATCAGCGGCGCCATCCAGCATCTGCAGGGTATTCAGACCTGCGACAAGGTGGTGGCGATCAACATGGATCCCGGTTGCGACATGATCAAGCGTGCCGATCTCGCGGTAATCGGGGACTCGACTCAAATACTCGAGGCGTTGGTCACCTTGGTGGCACAGGCACGAGAGGAGAAACGCGATGCAGCCTGAATCCGCCATGACACCAGGACTCGAAGTGACGGTGCTGGTCTCCGTCGGCCGCCATCCGCTGACGGGAAGAGCGCGGCGTGCCGATCAGGACGCACGGGGTGTGGAGCTGGCGCGCTCCTTGGCGAATGCCCAGGTGCGCCTGTTGCATGCCGGCATGCGCGATGAGAGCAGCGAAGCTGCATTGCGCGGCTATCTGGGCATGGGCTTCACCGAATTGTCGCTACTTGAGCAACCCGAGGGCGCCGATGTGTTGCCTGCGCTTGCCGAGGCCCTGGATGCGATGTCGCCGCACCTGGTGATCGCCGGCGAACGTGCCGAACGGGGCGAAGGCTCGGGGCTGTTGCCCTACCTGCTTGCCGAACGCCTTGGCTGGCCTCTGGTGAGTGGCCTGGCGGCGGTGGAAAGCGTCGAGGAGGGCATGGCGACCTTGTTGCAGGCCCTGCCGCGTGGGCAGCGGCGGCGACTCAAGGTTCGTCTGCCCGTCATCGTCACCGTCGACGATGCGGCCCCCGCGCCGCGCCAGAGCGCCTACGGGCCGGCGCGACGCGGCGCGTTCGAGACGGCGGCAGGGCCGGTGAGCGATGATGAACAATGGGCCGCATGGCAAGTGCAACCCGCGCGCCAGCGTCCCAAACGCCTCAAGATCGTCAAGGCCGCTTCGGCGCGGGACCGCTTCAAGGCCGCCGCTGCCAAGGCCGAAGGCGGCAGTGGGCAGGTGCTGACGGACGTGACCCCGACTCAAGGCGCCGAGGCGATCTTGACGCTACTGCGTGAAGAGGACGTCTTGCGTTGAGGCCCGAGACGTTCAAGAAGATGGCGACAGGCATTGGTGCATGCTGATGCGGGGCGCATGACGTGTATTTTCTGTCGTTTTATGGAAAAGATTCATCACGAAGAGGCGCAGAGTAGGAGGGTTAATAACCAATGGAGTCCTCCTATGCGCAAGATGCCGTTTCGCCATTCGCTTGCCTTGTTGCCGTTGGCGTGGATCGCTGCCGGACCGGCGCAAGCTGATCTCGATACCGTACGCTTTGGTGTGCCGCCGTGGCCGGGGGTGACGGTCAAGTCGGAGGTCGCGTCGCAACTTCTCGAGGCGATGGGATATCACACCGAGCAAAGCGAGTTGGCGGTGGGTGTCATCCTCAATGGCCTGACCAGCGACGATCTCGACGTCTATCTTGGTGGCTGGTACCCCATCGAGGAAGAAATGATCGAGCCGCTGGTGGCCGACGATAAAGTGGTCAAGCTTACCGAGAACATCGATGATGCCAATTCAGGGCTGGTGGTGCCGGAATACGTCCACGAAGCGGGTGTCGAAAGCGTCGCCGATCTCGTCGAATATCGGGATCGCTTCGATGGCGAAATACAGGGCATCGAGGCCGGTACCGGTATCAACGATGCGATTCTGGCGGCTATCGACGAAGATAAGGCGGGGCTCGGTGATTGGGCGTTGCGAGAGAGTTCGACCTCGGCGATGCTCGCCTACGCCGACCAGCGTATCGCCAACCGGGAATGGGTGACGTTCGTCGGCTGGGAACCGCATTGGATGAATGTCAGCTACGACCTTTATTACCTTAAGGACGCCGACGATAGCGGTGTCGCCGAGATCAAGAGCACGGTCTGGACCGTGGTGCCGGCCGAGCTTCAATCGGAGGATGCCAACCTCTACCGCTTCCTGTCGCAGTACCGGATCTCGATCGAGGATCAGAACGACTGGATCTACGAGTATAGTCATGAGGAGCGTCCCGCCGACGAAGTCGCCAGCGAGTGGATTCGCCACCACTACGCTACCGTGGCCCAGTGGCTAGATGGTGTAACCACCAAGGCTGGCGAGCCGGCCATCGATGCGGTCAAGGCACAACTGGGAAGCCGGTAGTAGCGCGAGGGCTCATATAAGGCCTACACGTCGTCCAGGCGCGCCCGTAGCGCCTGACAGAAGTTCTGCCAGGCGGCGGCCATGTCGGGCAGCTCGGCGTGGCCGTGCAGCGCCGAATGAACCATGTTCGGAGCGCAGCGGTAGCCGACCGAGGCGCCGGCCGCACGCCAGCGTTCGATGGCCTGCTCCAGTGGCCGCGTCAGCGGGTCGTGCTCCACTGACAATGCCTCGATGCGCATGGCGGGCGGGGTATGTGGGTCGAGCTTGGGCACGTCGTTGGCGGCCATCTCCCACAACGAGAGAATATCTGCGCAGGATAGCAGCGGTGCGTCTGCGCCCAGAGTCTCGGCTGTCGGCGTGCCCACCACCGGATAGATCACGCCCAGGATTCCTGACCACGGGCTCGCGCCCGCGATGTCGAGTGCCAGGCGGCCGCCGGCGCTATCGCCGATCACGGCGACGGGCGCGAGTGCTTCCACCACCATGCGGCAATCGTCCAGCGCCTCACCGTAGTGCGCCTCTGGCAGCAAGCGGTAGTCGACGCTGACGACCTCGCGTTCGAGCCGCTCAGCGAGATCGGCGGTGATTCCGTGGTGGCTTTGTGGTGACCCCAAGTTCCAACCGCCGCCATGCACATAGACGAGGCACTCGCCCATGGCTTGTGCCGGTAGGAAGCGGCGTACGGCGACACCGGCTACAACGTCGTCTTCGATCTGCATGCCTTTCGGATCGGTTGAACGATACTCGGCATGCAGGGCTTCATAGAGGCGTCGACGTTCACCGAGCGGGGCATCGGCGTGATCGTCGATCGGCATGAGACGCTGAATGAACGACTCGATCTGCATTCGAAAGCTCCTCGTGCGGGCGCTGACGCAGGTCGGCACGCCCTTGTCTCTCAGTTCATGCTATCCCTGACCGATGTTTCTTTCCATGTGCTCGGGCAGGCCGCTGACCAGGAAGATGCTGATCACGCCGCCGCCCAGGGCGATCCACAGTGGCGCGGCGGGGGCCCACAGCGCGGCGACCGGCCCCAGCAGCATCACGCCGAGGGCCGCCAGCGCGTTGGCCAGGCCCAGCGCCATGCCCGATCCCAGTGAGCGATTTTCGGGCAGGATGTCTTGGGCGATGAGGATGCCCAGCGGCAAGGTCGCGAACAGGCTGATGCCCAGCACGCCGAGCACGATCCACAGCCAGATGCCTTCGGCCAGCAGGAAAGCCGCCAGCATGATGACCGAGACGCTCATGGCGACGATCAACACCGGGCGGCGACCGAAGCGATCCGAGAGCCTCCCGCCGCCGAGGTTGCCGATTACACCGACGACCAGCATGACGGTGATGAAGCTGGCGCCGGTCGTCAGGTCGCCCCCGCCTTGGGCCCACATCAGGGGTACATAGGTCACCACCGCGAGGATCATCAGCGAACGCAGGGCGGAAAAGGTCACCAACCGCGATAGCGGACCGGCATGCAGACGCCAGGCGATGGGGGTGGCATCTGCGGCGCGTGGCGGCAGACGCGGCGCCCAGTGCAGCATGAACGGCAGCGTGGCGAGCGCGGGCAGGGCGAGCAGCCACAGGTAGCCCAGTCCCCATTGCACCACCACCCAGCTCGCCAGGGCCGGCCATACACCGCGCCCCACCTCACCGCCGACCATGAAGATCGACATCGCGGTCCCAGGGCGCTCGCCACCCAGACGACGAATGCCGGCCAGCGCCTGGGGATGGAAGAAGGCGTTGGAGATCCCGATCAGCATCAGAATGCCGAGCAGAGGCCAGAAGCCGGAGGCGAAGCCTATCAGGGCGCCGCCCAGCGACGAACCGGCGAGCCCCAGGGCGACCATGACGCGGCCTCCGACCCGGTCGGCGAAAATCCCCACCAGCGGTTGCAGTGCCTGGCCCATCAGCAAGGCCGCCATGATCGTACCCGCCAGCGCCACCGATAGATTGAGCGAGATCAGAATCGCCGGCAGCACGCCCGGTAAATAATTGGCGGCGCCGTCATTGAGGAAATGCGCCCAGCTCATGCCGGTCAGGCGAGCGGGATAGGACTGGGAACGAGACGAGGCGGTGGCGGTCGAGGCCTCCATGGTGAGCTCCGGTGGCGAGTGGGCGGTGGATACGCTTCGGGGTAGGGCGTATTTCGATCATTGCTTGAATAGCACGCCCCCGGAGCCGGAACAAGTCGCGCTTATGATAAGGCGGCGCACAATAAGCGGGGCTGCGGTTGGCACGGCAATGTCTCTTTTGAGCATGGCGATGACTCGCTGGGAACAGTACGCGCCAGTAAGAGGGCTATGGTCGAAGAGTGGCGTTGACGCCACGACGCCTCTCACCACGAAACCAAAGGACAATAGCCATGAGTGCAGCCAACCGCGGCGTGATCTACATGGGCGCCGGCCATGTCGAGGTCCAGTCGATCCCTTTTCCCGAGCTGGCGCTGGGCAATCGCAAATGCGAGC
Source organism: Chromohalobacter sp. 11-W (assembly GCF_029889905.1). GTDB lineage: Bacteria > Pseudomonadota > Gammaproteobacteria > Pseudomonadales > Halomonadaceae > Chromohalobacter. The sequence continues at coordinate 156,225 of NZ_JARANZ010000001.1, forward strand.
ACGGCGTGATTCTCAAGGTCATCACTACCAACATCTGTGGCAGCGACCAGCACATGGTGCGTGGCCGCACTACCGCGCCGAGCGGCATGGTGCTCGGGCATGAAATCACCGGCGAAGTCGTCGAGTGCGGACGCGACGTCGAGTTCATCGGCGTCGGCGATGTCGTCTCGGTGCCCTTCAACATCGCTTGCGGGCGTTGCCGCAACTGCAAGGAAGGCCAGACTGGCATCTGCCTCAACGTCAATCCCGCGCGTCCGGGTGCCGCGTATGGTTATGTCGACATGGGCGGTTGGGTCGGTGGCCAGACCGAGTACGTCATGGTGCCCTATGCGGACTTCAATCTGTTGAAGTTTCCCGACCGCGATATCGCCATGGACAAGATCCGCGATTTGACGTTGCTGTCCGATATCTTCCCCACTGGCTTTCACGGCTGCGCCACCGCCGGTGTCGGCCCCGGCAGCACCGTCTACATCGCTGGGGCCGGCCCGGTCGGTCTGGCCGCAGCTGTTTCCGCCCAACTGCTGGGCGCCGCCTGTGTCATCGTCGGCGATATGAACCCGCAGCGTCTCGATCAGGCCAAAAGCTTCGGCTGCGAGACCCTGGACCTGCGCCAGGACACGCCGATGGCGGACATGCTGGAACCCATCCTCGGTGCACGTGAAGTGGACAGTGCGGTGGATGCGGTCGGCTTCGAGGCGCGTTGTCATGGCCACAACCACGCGCACGAGCAGCCCGCCACGGTGCTCAATGCCTGCATGGACGTCACCCGGGCAGGCGGTCAGATCGGCATCCCGGGACTGTACGTTACCGAAGATCCGGGTGCCGAGAGCCAGGAAGCCAAACACGGCAACCTGTCGATGCGTCTTGGCCAGGGCTGGGCCAAGTCACATTCCTTCCATACCGGCCAGTGCCCGGTGATGAAGTACCACCGGCAACTGATGCAGGCGATCCTGTTCGACAAGGTGAACATCGCCGATGCGGTCAATGTCGAGGTCATCTCCCTGGACGAAGCACCGCGCGGCTACGCGGACTTCGACGGAGGCGTGGCCAAGAAATTCGTCATCGATCCGCACGGTAACGTGGCCGCCTGAGCGGTAGTGAATGGCCCCGGCGCGAGACCGGGGCTAACATGCAACGAGGCGCCTGTCTCAGGACAGGATGGCCGATCTCCGGGGGCTGTTCTTTATGGCGGTCCGTCCCGCCGGACAGCGGATTCCCGGGCAAGTGCCTACCGATAACAATGAGCACGCCATGACCGTCGAGACCCTCACTCCCAAGCGTCGCTTCCGCGGCAAGCTGCGTGGTCGTGATCTGCCCCCCGTCGCCCTGGCGGCGCTTCGCCAACTCCTTGGCGATGAGCGCGAGGACGGCGAACGGCGGCGCCGCGATCTCCTGATCGAGCATCTGCATACCCTCCAGGATGCCCATGGATACCTATCGTTGGTGACGCTCCGAGCGTTGGCCGCCTACATGAATTTGCCCATGGCGGCGGTTTATGAGACGGCGACCTTTTATGCGCACTTCGAGGTGGTCCACGACGACCAGGCGCCACCGCCCGAGGTGACGGTGCGGGTCTGCGATTCGCTTTCCTGCCGACTGGCCGGCGCCGAAGCGCTCAAGGAGGAACTGACGGCCGGGGTCGATCCAGAGGCGGTCAAGGTGGTACGTGGCCCCTGCATGGGCCGCTGCGATACCGCGCCGGTGGTGGAAGTGGGGCATCACCATGTGCTTTTCGCCACTCACGAAGGGGTGGGGGCGGTGATCGATACCGGCCACTACCATCCCGAGGCGATTCTCTGGCAGCGTCTGGCGGACTATCGCGCTGAAGGCGGCTATGGGTTGCTTGCCGATTGCCACGAGGGACGCATCACGGTCGAGGCGCTGATGCAGACGCTGGAAGCCGCCAACCTGCGTGGCCTGGGTGGGGCCGGCTTCCCGACCTTCAAGAAATGGTATTTCGTGCGCCAGGAGGAAGGTCCGCGTTACTGCGCCATCAACGCCGACGAAGGCGAGCCCGGCACCTTCAAGGACCGCGTCTACCTGGAGCGCTCACCGCATCGTTTCCTCGAAGGGGCCCTGGTCAGTGCCTGGGCGGTGGAGGCCGAGGCGCTCTACATCTATCTACGTGACGAGTATCCAGGTCTTCACCGGGTGCTGCACGAGGCCATCGCCGAGCTCGAGGCCACCGGCCTGGTGGCACCGGGCTATATCGTGATGCGCCGTGGCGCCGGCGCCTATATCTGCGGCGAGGAGTCGGCGATGATCGAATCGCTGGAAGGCAAGCCCGGCAAGCCTCGCCATCGTCCCCCCTTCGTTGCCCAGAAGGGGCTCTTCGACCGCCCCACCTTGGTAAACAACGTGGAGACCGTCTACTGGATCCCGTCGATATGGGAGAAGAGCGCCGACTGGTTCGCCGGTCATGGCCGTCATGGCCGGGTGGGGTTGCGCAGTTTTTCGGTCTCCGGTCGAGTCAAACATCCTGGTGTGCACCTGGCCCCGGCGGGCATCACCCTCAATGAGTTGATCGAGGAGTATTGCGGCGGCATGGCTGAGGGCCACCGCTTGGCTGCCTACCTGCCCGGTGGCGCCTCGGGTGGGATACTCCCGGCGAGCAAGGCCGATATCCCGCTGGACTTCGATACCCTCCAGGCGGATGGCTGCTTTATCGGCTCGGCCGCTGTGATCGTGCTGTCCGATCGGGACGATCTGCGCGCTGTGGCCACCAATCTGCTGGCCTTCTTCGCCGACGAGTCCTGTGGCCAATGTACCCCTTGCCGGGTGGGCACCGAGAAGATGCTGACCCTGCTCGAGGGCGACGAATGGGACGCTGCGACCCTGACGCGCCTCTCCCAAGTGATGATGGATGCGTCCATCTGTGGCCTCGGCCAGGCGGCCCCCAACCCGGTATTGGGGCTGCTCAAAGATTTCCGCGGTGAACTCGCCGCTCAGAACGTCATCATCAAGGGATAAAGGGAGACAGAACATGAGCGAACAGAGCTCAAACACAAGTTTCACCCTGACCCTGGATGGCGTGAAAGTGAGCGCCAATGCGGGGGAGACCCTCTGGCAGGTGGCCAAGCGCGCCGGCGAGACCATTCCTCACTTGTGTTACAAGGACGCCAGCGGTTATCGCGCCGACGGCAACTGCCGCGCCTGCATGGTGGAAGTCGAAGGCGAGCGCGCCCTGGCTGCCAGTTGCCTGCGCGAGGCTGTCCCTGACATGGTGGTCCATAGCGCCAGCTCCGAGCGGGCCCGCACGGCTCGGGAAGGCGTCATGGAGCTGCTGCTCGCCGACCAGCCGGCGCGCGACGATAGCCCCGACCGCTCGAGTCATTTCTGGGCCATGACCGATCAACTGGCCATCGATGCCTCCGCAGTGCGCCAGCGGTTACCGGCGCGGGCCGACCGAGATGCGCCCACGGTGAATCATGTGCGTCTTCCCGAGCATTCCCTCAGGGCCTCGTCGACCCATGACGCCAGTCATTCGGCGATGAACGTCAATCTAGACGCCTGCATCGAGTGCAACCTCTGCGTGCGCGCCTGTCGCGAAGTACAGGGCAATGACGTCATCGGGTTGGCCCATCGTGGCGGTGCTTCCAAGATCGTTTTCGATTTCGACGACCCCATGGGCGAGAGCACTTGCGTGGCCTGTGGCGAGTGCGTTCAGGCCTGTCCGACTGGAGCGCTGATGCCGGCGACCCTGGTCGACGAGGTAGGCCGTGGCGATTCAGCGGTGGCCGACCGTACCGTCGACTCCGTCTGTCCCTACTGCGGGGTAGGCTGCCAGCTCACCTACCATGTCAAGGACGATGCGATTCTCTTCGTCGAGGGGCGCGAGGGGCCTTCCAATCAGAATCGCCTGTGCGTCAAAGGGCGCTTCGGCTTCGACTATCCGCGCCATCCGTCGCGGCTCACCACGCCGCTGATCCGTCGTCCTGGGGTAGCCAAGGGGCTCGACCCTGATTTCGATCCGGCTCAGCCGCTGACCCACTTCCGCGAGGCGAGTTGGGAAGAGGCGCTGGACCTGGCCGCCGGGGGGCTTGCCAATCTCAAGGCAAATCATGGCCCCGATGCCCTGGCCGGTTTCGGCAGCGCCAAATGCTCCAATGAGGAAGCTTGGCTGTTCCAGAAACTGGTGCGCACCGGCTTCGGCTCCAATCACGTCGACCACTGCACCCGACTCTGCCATGCAAGCTCGGTGGCCGCGCTCATGGAATGTATCGGCTCGGGGGCGGTGACGGCTTCCTTCATGCAGGCCCTCGAGGCCGAGGTCGTGATCCTCACCGGCTGCAACCCGGCGATCAACCACCCGGTGGCGGCCACCTACTTCAAGCAGGCGGCCAGGAATGGCACCAAGCTTATCATCCTCGACCCGCGCGGCCAGTCGCTGGATGCCTACGCCCACCGCAGCGTGCGCTTTACCCCGGGCGGCGACGTCTCGTTCTACAATGCCTTGCTCAACGTCATCATCAGCGAAGAGCTTTTTGATCAGGCCTATATCGATGCCCACACCGAGGGCTTCGAAGCACTCAAGGCCCATGTGCGCGACATGACGCCGGAGGCGATGTCACCCGCCTGTGGCGTCGAGCCCGAACTTATTCGCGAGCTGGCGCGGCTTTATGCGCAGGCCGAGCGGGCGATGATCTTCTGGGGCATGGGCATCTCCCAGCACGTGCATGGCACCGACAATGCCCGCTGCTTGATCTCGCTGGCCTTGGCCTGCGGTCAGACCGGCCGCCCCGGCACTGGTCTGCATCCGCTGCGCGGTCAGAACAACGTGCAGGGCGCCTCCGATGCCGGCCTGATTCCCATGGTGCTGCCCGATTACCAGCCGGTGGGCGACGCCCAGGTGCGCAGTGCCTTCGAGGAGCTATGGAACACGCCGCTGGACGAAACGCCGGGGCTCACCGTGGTCGAAATCATGAATGCCATCGCGGATGGCAGCATCAAGGGGATGTACATTCTCGGCGAGAATCCCGCGATGTCCGACCCGGATCTCGATCATGCACGCAAGGCGCTTGGCAAGCTCGAGCATCTTGTGGTGCAGGATCTGTTCGTCACCGAGACCGCACAGTACGCCGATGTGATCCTGCCGGCCTCGAGCTGGCCGGAGAAAGACGGCAGCGTGACCAATACCAACCGCCAGGTGCAGCTCGGCCGGGCCGCTGTGCCACTGCCCGGTGAAGCCAAGCCCGATTGGTGGATCATCCAGGCGCTTGCCAATCGCCTGGGGCTGGGGTGGCATTACACGCATCCGCGTGAGGTGTTCGCCGAAATGAAGCAGGGCATGGCCTCGTTCGACCATATCTCCTGGGAGCGTCTCGAGCGAGAAAGTTCGGTGACCTATCCCTGTCCCGCCGAGGATGCCCCCGGTGCCGACGTGGTGTTCTCTGACGCCTTCCCCACCGCGAGCGGACGGGCGACGTTCACGCCGACCCGGCCATTGCCGCCGGATGAACCCATCGATGACGACTATCCCACGGTGTTGATTACCGGGCGCCAACTGGAACACTGGCACACCGGCTCCATGACCCGGCGTACCCGGGTACTCGATGACCTCGAGCCCGAAGCGGTGGCAAGCCTTGCCCCGTCGGAGTTGGGCCGCCTGCGGTTGTCACCGGGCGAGCCGATCACCATCACCACCCGCCGCGGCAGTATCACCTTGAAGACACGTACCGACCCGTTGATGCAGCAAGGCATGGTGTTCGTGCCTTTCTGCTATCTGGAAGCGGCGGCCAATATCCTCACCAACTCGGCGCTGGACCCGTTCGGCAAGATCCCCGAGTTCAAGTACGCCGCTAGCCGGTTGAGCGCAAAGTGACCGTCTACATCGGTGTGTCGCAAACGCATCCGGCCGTGACGTTTGCAAGCACTCCGCCCCAGGGGCGACAGGGCTACCATCGCGGCATGTAAAGACACGTCGTCGTGCCAGTCCAGAGCACGGGGGCCGCGGAGGGGAGAGGGTATGCAACGTTATTCAGGCTTCGGGCTCGTCAAGCACGCGCTGCGTCATCACGAAGATTGGCAACGCCAATGGCGCAATCCCACGCCCAAGCCGCGCTACGACGTGATTATCGTCGGTGGCGGGGGGCATGGCTTGGCGACCGCTTACTACCTGGCCAAGGAGCACGGCATCACCAATGTCGCGGTGGTGGAAAAGGGCTGGTTGGGTGGCGGCAATACCGCGCGCAACACGACCATCGTGCGCTCCAACTATCTATGGGATGAGTCGGCGGCACTCTACGAGCATGCCATGAAGCATTGGGAGGGGCTGTCCCAGGAGCTCAATTACAACGTCATGTTCTCCCAGCGCGGGGTGCTCAACCTGGGCCATACGTTGCAGGACATGCGTGATATTCAGCGCCGGGTCAACGCCAACCGTCTCAACGGTATCGACGGTGAAGTGCTCGACGCCGAGGGCGTCCAGTCGTTGGTGCCGATCATGGACTGTTCGAAGCGTGCTCGGTATCCGGTCATGGGCGCTTCCTGGCAACCACGCGCCGGTGTGGCTCGCCACGATGCCGTGGCCTGGGGCTATGCTCGCGCCGCTGATGCACTGGGCGTCGATCTGCTGCAGAACACCGAGGTCACCGGCTTCAAGATTCGCGATGGGCAGATCCAGGGCGTGCATACCAATCGCGGCGATATCGAGGCCAAGACCGTGGGCTGCGTGACGGCGGGCAATTCCAGCGTGCTGGCGCGGATGGCCGGTTTCAATCTACCACTGGAATCGCATCCGCTACAGGCGCTGGTTTCCGAGCCGCTCAAGCCGGTGCTGGATACCGTGGTGATGTCCAATCACGTGCACGGTTATATCAGCCAGTCGGACAAGGGCGATCTGGTCATCGGCGCGGGCATCGACGGCTACAACGGCTACGGCCAGCGGGGCAGCTATCCCACCGTCGAGCACACCTTGCAGGCCATCGTCGAGATGTTCCCGATCTTCTCCCGGGTGCGCATGAACCGCCAGTGGGGCGGCATCGTCGATACCTGCCCGGATGCCTGTCCGATCCTTTCCAAGACCAAGGTCAAGGGGCTCTACTTCAACTGCGGTTGGGGGACGGGCGGTTTCAAGGCAACGCCAGGATCGGGCCATGTATTCGCCGCGAGCTTGGCCAAGGGCGAAATGCATCCCATCGCTGCGCCGTTTTCCATCGACCGCTTCCACAGCGGAGCGTTGATCGATGAGCACGGCGCCGCTGGCGTCGCGCACTAAGGGAGAACCACCATGTTTCATATCTACTGCCCCTATTGCGAAGAATTGCGCGAGGAAGAGGAGTTCCATCCCAAGGGCGAGGCGCACATCGCGCGTCCCGAGGAGCCGGAGGCTTGCAGCGATGAGGAATGGGGCGATTACCTGTTCTTCCGCGACAACCCGCGCGGCATCCATCACGAGATGTGGCTGCACGCGGTGGGCTGTCGCAAGTTCTTCAACATCACGCGCAATACCGTGAGTTACGAGATCCTCGAAACCTACAAGATGGGCGAGCAGCCGACAGTGGGCGCCGAGCATCTGGCGCGTGAGGAAAAAACCGCGAGCGTGCAGGCTGCCGAGGGCGGCCAGCAGACCGTAGGTGCCAGTGACGCCGCCCTGGCGTCGGTCAAGGGAGCACAGGCATGAGCCAGACAGCATCACAGTCCAACCGCCTGGCGCAAGGCGGCCAGGTCGACCGCACGCAGACGTTGACCTTCACCTTCAATGGCCGCTCATACACTGGCCATCCCGGCGATACCCTGGCCTCGGCCTTGCTGGCCAATGGCGTGGACCTGGTCAATCGCAGCTTCAAGTATTCGCGCCCGCGCGGCATCGTCGCCGCCGGCGCGGAAGAACCCAACGCGGTGGTTCAATTGGGCGCCACGGAGGCGACTCAGGTGCCCAATGTGCGCGCTACCCAGCAGGCGCTGTACGACGGTCTCGTCGCGTGTAGCACCAACGGTTGGCCCGACGCGCAGCGCGACATCATGCGTTGGGTCGGTAAACTGGGCAGTCCGTTCATGCCGCCGGGGTTCTATTACAAGACCTTCATGGCCCCGGCCTCGATGTGGATGACCTACGAAAAATACATCCGCAAGACGGCCGGTCTGGGGCGCAGCCCGACACAGCCCGATCCGGATATCTACGATCACATGCATCGGCATTGCGACCTGCTCGTCGTCGGCGCTGGCCCTGCAGGCTTGAGCGCGGCGTTGACGGCGGCACGGGCCGGTGCACGGGTGCTCCTCGCCGACGAACAGGAGACGATGGGTGGCTCGCTGCTCGATACGCGCGAGACGCTGGACGATCAACCCGCCGCGCAATGGCTGAAGACGACGCTGGCGGCGCTGGCGGAACTCGACAACGTCACCTTGCTGCCGCGTACCACCGCGCATGGTTATCACGATCATCATTTCGTGACGCTTCACGAGCGCCGTACGGAGCACCTGGGCGATAGTGCGCCATCTCAGGCCGGTCATCGCCAGTCGCGCTCGCGGCTGCACCGGGTACGTGCCGGCCAGGTGGTGCTGGCGACTGGTGCACATGAACGTCCGCTGGTGTATGCCAACAACGATGTTCCCGGCAACCTGCTGGCAGGGGCGGTGTCGACCTACATTCGCCGCTATGGCGTGGTGCCCGGCCAGAAGCTGGTGCTCTCTACCAGCAATGACCACGCTTATCGCGCTGCGTTGGACTGGCAGGAGGCCGGGCGTGAAGTGGCCGCCATCGTCGATGCCCGCAGTGCACCGCAGGGCGACCTCGTCGCGCAGGCCAAGGCGGCGGGCATTCGTGTCATCACCGGTAGCGCCGTGCTCGAGGCCAAGGGAACGCAGCGCGTCTCGGCGGCACGTGTGGCGGCCATCGACGTAGACGCCTTCACGGTCACCGGCAAAGTCGAGACGCTCGAGTGTGACACCATCGCCAGCTCCGGCGGATACAGCCCGGTGATTCACCTGGCCTCGCATACCGGCGCGCGTCCGGTATGGAGCGACGACATCATCGGTTTCGTGCCCTCGACCGTGGCGGGCGTCACCGCGAGTGGCGGTGCGCGTGGCGTCTATCCGCTGGGTGAGGTGCTGGCGGATGGTGTCGAGGCCGGTACTAACGCAGCGACGGCGCTGGGATTCTCCGCTGCCGTGAATGACGCGGACCTTCCGCGTGTCGCGTCGCGCCATGAAGGCTCGGCCTGCGCGCTGTTCCAGATACCGCATGAGAAAGCCACGCTGCGTGCGCCCAAGCAGTTCGTCGATCTGCAGAATGACGTCACTGCGGCTGCCATCGAAGTGGCAACGCTCGAAGGGTTCGAATCCATCGAGCACGTCAAGCGCTACACTGCCATGGGCTTCGGTACCGACCAGGGCAAACTGGGCAATATCAATGGCATGGCGGTCGCCGCGCGCTGCCTGGGGCAGAGCATTCCCGAAACCGGCACTACGGTATTCAGGCCCAACTACACGCCGGTGACCTTCGGTGCCGTGGTGGGTCGTCACTGCCGCGAACTCTTCGACCCCGAGCGCTACACGCCGATGCAATCCTGGCATGTCGCCCGAGGCGCCGAGTTCGAGGACGTCGGCCAGTGGAAGCGCCCTTGGTACTATCCACAAAAGCGCCGCGCAGAGGGCGGCGAGCGCCTGGAAACGATGCACGAAGCCGTGGCCCGTGAGTGCCGCGCGGTTCGCGAGGGCGTGGGCATTCTCGACGCCTCGACGCTGGGCAAGATCGATATCCAGGGGCCGGATGCTCGCGAGTTCCTGGGTCGCATCTACACCAACAAGTGGCAGAAGTTAGCACCTGGTCGCGTGCGCTACGGATTGATGTGCGGCGACGATGGCATGGTGATGGATGACGGCACCACCAGTTGCCTGGCCGAGAATCACTTCCTGATGACCACCACCACCGGTAACGCCGCGCCGGTGCTGGAATGGCTCGAACTCTGGCACCAGACCGAATGGCCGGAACTCGAGGTGTATTTCAACTCGGTCACTGATCACTGGGCGACGATGACCGTGACCGGTCCCGAGGCGCGCAAGCTGCTCACTGACTTGACCGATATCGACCTCGACCGTGAGGCGTTCAAGTTCATGGACTGGCGCGAGGGGCATGTGGCTGGCGTACCTGCGCGGGTATTCCGTATCTCCTTCACTGGCGAACTGGCCTTCGAGATCAACGTCCAGGCGCATTACGCCATGCACGTCTGGGAGGCATTGTTCGCCCGCGGCGAGGCTTTCGATCTGACTCCTTATGGCACGGAAACCATGCACGTCCTGCGCGCCGAAAAGGGTTTCATCATCGTCGGCCAGGACACCGATGGTTCGGTGACGCCCGAGGATCTCGGCATGCACTGGGCCATCGGCTATGACAAGCCGTTCCCGTGGGTCGGCAAGCGGGCGCTGACGCGCTCCGATACGCGCCGCGAAGGGCGCAAGCAACTCGTCGGCCTCAAACCCAAGGACGCGAGCGTGGTGCTGGAAGAGGGTGCCCAGATCGTCTTCGAGCCGAATCACGCCATTCCCATGCCCATGGTGGGCCATGTCACCTCCAGCTATTACAGCCCGACGCTGGAAAGCGGCTTCGCGCTGGCGGTGGTCAAGGGCGGGCATCAACGCATGGGCGAGAGCGTTTACTTGCCCATGGTCGATGGCCGTGTGCATGAAGCCGAAATCGTCGGCACCCAATTCGTCGATCCCAAGGGAGAGCGCCAGCATGTCTAACTCGGTCCATGTCTACGACGCCCGTGCCGATCACGCTACCGTTACCGCCGAGTCGCCGTTGGCGTACTCCTTCCAGCGCAGCGGCATGCCCGCGTCTGGAGAGGCGTCTGGCGAGGCATCTGGCGAGAAAAGCCGTGCGGTGATTGGCGAGCGGGCATTCTTGGGGCATCTCATCCTGCGCGGCGGTGCCATCGTGCTCGACGAGGCATTGCGCGAGGTACTCGGCGTTGGCCTGCCCGGGCGCCCCAATTCGCTTACCGTGGACGCCGATGGTCAGCGCTCCGTGCAATGGTTATCGCCCGATGAATGGCTGCTGATCGTCCCCGGCGACGAAACCTTCGGCCTCGAGACGCGGCTGCGCGCGCATCTCGGCGGGGCGCATGTCGCCATCGTCGACGTCAGCGCGGGACAGACGCTGATCGAACTCTCCGGGGAGGCGGCGCATGAAGTCCTGATGAAGTCGACGGTCTATGATGTCGACCCGCATGCGTTCACGGTAGGCAAGGGCGTGACCACGCTCTTCGCCAAGACCAACGTGATCCTGCGTCGCCCGGACGCGTCGCGCTGGGAGCTCATCGTGCGGCGCAGTTTCGCCGACTACGTGTATCGCTGGCTGCTGGATGCAGGGGAAGAATATGGTATCGGTGTCGCTCGAGAAAGCCGTCATGAGCCGCAGTAACGATACCTGGATCCTGGCCGCGCAGTGCCCCAGCCGCCTGGGGACCGTAGATGTCGTGACCCGCTTCCTCAAGGAGCGTGATTGCTACATCACCGAACAGCAGTCGTTCGATGATCGCCTGGGCGAGCGGTTCTTCATCCGTACCGAATTTCGGCCCCTGGCCTCCGATTTCGACCCCGAAGCCTTCCAGGCCGACTTCGCGACCCGGGCCCTCGAGTTCGAGATGGATTTCGAACTGACCCCGCCCGAGCGTCGCACGCCGGTCGTGATCATGGCCTCCAAGGCGGATCATTGCCTTCACGACTTGCTGTATCGCTATCGCACCGGGCAGTTGCCGCTGGATATTCGCGCGGTGATTTCCAATCATCCCGATCTCGAATCCTTGGTAGCCGGGCATGGGTTGCCATACCACCATTTTCCGGTCACGCCCGAGACCAAGGCGGCGCAGGAAGCTCGCGTCCTCGAGGTGATCGAAACCACCGGCGCCGAGCTGGTGATCCTGGCGCGCTACATGCAGGTGCTTTCCAGCGAGATGTGCGCGCGTCTCAGCGGGCGCGCGATCAACATCCATCACTCGCTATTGCCGGGGTTCAAGGGTGCCAAGCCGTATCATCAGGCCTATGAAAAAGGCGTCAAGCTGGTCGGCGCCACCGCGCACTACATCAACGACGATCTCGACGAAGGCCCTATTATCACCCAGGGGGTGGAACCGGTCAGTCATGCCGATTACCCCGAGGACCTGGTGGCCAAGGGCAGAGATATCGAATGCTTGACCCTGGCGCGGGCGGTATCGCTTCATCTGGAACGCAGGGTGTTCTTGCATGCCAGGCGCACCGTGGTGTTCACACGCTGACGATGCGGGAGCGGGCATTTTGCCACCGCTCTCCTAAACTTGGATAACGCCGATGGCGATAGGCGTTCACGATAATGACTATCCACAACGACGACCATTGCGGTCGCGGCCGGCGATACATACCGGCGCGCCGTCATTCGAGGAGGGGAAGACATGATGCTCGCGGATCTGATCGACGGCGATGACTTTCGTCAACGCCTGCAAACGCTGGGCGTGCGCATTCCCGACGGCGCTTGCCCCGAAACCTGTGCCCGCATGGCGGCATGCAAGTACAACGAAGTTGGCGTGGAAGGCTTGCCCGAAGCCATTCACGACATGATGCAACACAGCGACGAAATGCTGCCGTCGGTACGCCAGGCGATCGACACCCATTTGCTGCCTCGCCTGCGCGCGAACGAATAAGCACAGCCTCCAACGCCCTACGCCGCGCCGATATCGGCGCGGCGTAGGTGTGTCATGTCAGGCGCCCCGGCGGTCTCCCGGTTCGCTTAGCGATCCCCGGCCAGTTAAGATCCTTCCAGACGTCATCCTGAATGCCGCTCATCGCTCAAGGGAGGTGAACCGATGGATAAGGTCGGTGATCGTTATTATCTACTCGATGTTTTCACGGATACGCCGTTTGCGGGTAACCCGTTAGCAGTCTTTACGCAAGCGTCAGGCATATCCGACAAGCGGATGCAGGCCATTGCGACCGAATTGAATCTCTCGGAGACGGTTTTCGTCGGCACGCAGACAGCCGATAACTGCTTCCCGATCCGCATCTTTACCCCTGGCACTGAATTGCCTTTCGCCGGCCATCCGACCATCGGGACGGCCCATTTGTTGGCGTCACTCGGTTTGGCTGAGCGCCAGTCGCCGCTGGTGTTGCAAGCCGGTGTGGGAGATCTGGAAGTGCGGTTCGACGGGGACATGGCGCGTTTCACGACTGCTCGGCCAGTCGAGGTGCAGCCAAGTTCGCTCGACAGTGCCACGGCCGCCGAGCTGCTCGGGTTGTCAGCCTCTCAAGTGGTTGATGATCCGCAGATCGCTTCTTGTGGACTCGCGTATCACCTGATCGAGCTGGCTAGCCTCGATGCGCTGGGGCAGGCGCGACCATCGGCAGCATTGTGGAGCCGGTATGTGTCGCCGAGTGGTATTGAGCAGATTTATCTGCATGTTCGCACCGGCGACGAAGCACGACGCTCGCGCATGTTCTCCACCGCAAACGGCGATCTACGTGAGGACCCAGCGATTGGCAGTGCCGCGTCCGCCTTGGCCGGTTTCCTGGCAACTCGGGAAACGGGAAGTAGCCGGTGGTACTGGCAGATCGATCAGGGCGTCGAAATGGGTCGCCCCAGTCGTATCCATGCCTGGGTCGAACGTGACGATGCCATGACCATTCGTATCGGTGGCCAAGCCGTCATGATGGGCGAGGGCAAGCTCTACCGCTGATCCCGCGCCGGTATCGGCGCGGGATGACGCATCATGCCATATCCATACATGACGTCAGGAGTCAGCCCCGCACGATCTGCAACGAAGGCGTCTCCGATTCCAGGTACGAGAGCAGGGTTTCGCTGTACCAGTCAACGAAGTCGATTACGCCGAATTCGTAGGTCTCAGAGTAGGGGCCGGGCTGGTAGGCGATGGAGTTGATGCCGCGCTGGTTCTCCTCGGCCAGTTGCCGGTCCTGATCGTTGGTGGCGTCCCATACCTTGCGTAGCCATTGCGGGTCGTAATCGACGCCTTCCTGGGCATCCCCGCGGACCAGCCACTTGGTGGTCACCAGGGTCTGTTGCGGACCCAGCGGCAGCACGCGGAAGACCACGGCATGATCGCCCATGAAATGGTTCCAGGAATTGGGCAGGTGCAAAATGCGCAGCGAGCCCAGATCGGGGCTCGTGAGGCTTCCCATCAGTTTCCCGCAGCCGGGCTTGCCGTCCATGGTCATCGACATGACGCCGTCGATCATCGGCGTGCGGGTCAGACGGTTGCGCTTGCCGAAGTGCTTGAGCGCCCAGGGCACCTGTAGGCGTTCCCAGTGGGCCTGCTGGCGGGCGACGAGGTCGCGGTAGGCGGGCGTAGCGCGCGGGTCGTCGGTGTCGTCGAACTCGATCAGCGAGTTGAGCAGCTCCGGGTGAGCCCCGTTGCAGTGATAGCACTCGCGGTTGTTCTCGATGACCAGCTTCCAGTTGGCCTGCTCGACGATGCTGGATTCCGCCGCGACCTTGACGTTATCCATCTCGTAGGGCGCCAGGTACTCATCCAGTGTCGCCAGGAAGTCGTCGATGGCCGGCGGCTGCTCGGCGAGACTGATAAAGATGAAACCGCCGGCGCTCTTCACCGCCACCGGCTTGAGGCCATGGGCGGAAAGATCGAAATTCTCGCCCATGTCTTGCCCGGCGAACAGCAGGCGACCGTCGAGTTCGTAAGTCCACTGATGATAGGGACAGACCAGCTTGGCGACCTTGCCTTTCTCCTGCGTGCACAGTCGCGATCCACGGTGCCGGCAGACGTTGTGGAAGGCATGCAGCGTGCCCTGGTCGCCGCGCACCACGATGATGGGGTTATCGCCGATCTGCGCGGTTAGATAATTGCCCTTGGCGGGTAGCTCGCAGGTCATGCCGACGAACAGCCACTCATGGGTGAAGATTTCCTGCATATCCAGCGCGAACACGCGCGGGTCATTATAGAAGGGTTGCGGCAGCGAATACGTGCGCCGACGCTGGCGAAGCATGTCGGCGGTCGCGTCACGCGCGGCGGCCAAGGGATCGTCGAGTTCGGATGTAGCGATCAGATCCATGAAGGCATCCTCTTCGTGCGCCGTGTCGGGTAACGGGGGCGCCATGACATTGAGTGAGTGTGCGTGAGAGGCGTGAGTGACACGAAGTGTGGCGTATTGCCATCAGTGGGGATTGTCTGCCCGCGACATTGGCCGATGCCGTGACGACGTCATCTAGCGATTGCTCTCGTGATCGCGGCTGGAGCAGGCATGCGCGTGTCGTTGGCAGGCAAGTGGCCGGTGCGGGGGGCGCCCACAATGCGCCTGACAGTCAGATACCGCCGCGCGACCAGGTAGCCATCTCATGAGCTTGAACTTCTTCAATCCCGTCACTACCCAGACCTGGACCAATGGGCGCCATAACGTGCGTTGCGTGAAGATCATCCAGGAGACCTGGGATGTCCGCACCTTCTGCTTCATGGCCGATCAGCCAGTGCTGTTCTTCTTCAAGCCCGGGCAATTCGTGACTCTGGAGCTGGAGATCGACGGCGAGCCGATCATGCGCTCCTACACGATTTCCAGCTCGCCCTCGGTGCCCTATAGCTTCTCGATCACGGTCAAGCGGCTTCCCGATGGACGCGTTTCCAACTGGCTACATGACAACCTGCAGGTCGGTAGCGAGCTTGCCGTTCACGGTCCGGTGGGAGATTTCAACGTCATCGACTACCCCGCCGACAAAGTGCTCATGCTCTCCGGTGGGGTCGGCGTCACGCCATTGATGTCGATGACGCGCTGGTTCTTCGATACCAACGCCAATGTCGACCTGCAGTTCGTGCACAGTGCACGCGAGCCACGCGACATCATCTTTCACCGCGAGTTGGAACATATCTTCTCGCGGATCCCCGATTTCCGGCTGCATATCGTCTGTGAGCGCGGCGATGAAAACGGTGTGGCCTGGGCGGGATTCCGCGGCTATCTCGCGCAGGCGATGCTCGAGTTGATGGTGCCGGATTATCTTGAGCGCGAGATATTCTGTTGCGGCCCCACGCCGTACATGAGTGCCGTTAAAAAAGTGCTGAAGAGCAATGGCTTCGACATGAGCCATTATCACGAGGAGTCGTTTGGCGCCACACCCGCCGAGGTGCGAGCCGACGTGCAGGAGCTGGCCGAGCAGGCCGAAGCGGAAATGGAAGCCGTCGACACTGCCGACATGCTGCAGGTCGAATTCAGCTCCAGCGGCAAGAGCATTCGCATTCTGCCCGAGGAGACCGTGCATTCCGCCGCCGCCAAGCTCGGCCTGCATATTCCCAAGGCCTGCGGGATGGGCATCTGCGGGACCTGCAAGGTCAAGAAGCTCTCGGGCGACGTCAACATGGAACACAACGGCGGTATCACCGAGGACGACGAGGCGGAAGGCTACATTCTGAGCTGCTGCAGCACGCCCAAGAGCCATGTCGCTATCGAGTTCTGAGAGCCTCTAGCGCGACTCGGCGGCGGTAGCGCCAAGCCGTTCGGCGTCGCGCGCTTCACGCAGCTCGCCGCGCGCCTGACGGGCGATCTTCCAGCCGCCGGATAATGAAAGAAACGCGAATACCCCGCCGACGATCAAGTCGGGCAGGGCGGTGCCGCTGCCGAAAACTCCCAGCGCGGCGAGCAGCACCGCGCCGTTGCCGATGACATCGTTACGCGTACAGATCCACACGCTGCGCATGTTGCTGTCGCCCTCGCGATAGCGCATCAGCAACAACAACACCGCAAGATTGGCGAGCAGTGCCACAAGCCCCACCGCCCCCATGGTTGGCGCATCCGGGTAGCTCCCCGCCAGCAGGTTATGCAGCGTCACGCCCAGCACCACGACACCGAACCCGGCTAGAGTCGCGGCCTTGACCAGCGATGCACGAGCGCGCCAGATCAGGCCCATGCCCAGTACGCCGAGGCTGATGGCGTAGTTCGCCGCATCGCCGAGGAAATCGAGCGAGTCGGCCATCAGCGAGGTCGAGTCGGCCTTCATCCCCGCTAGCATTTCGACGCCGAACATCACCGCGTTGACCAGCAACGCGATCCACAGCACGCGCCGGTAACGCGGCGTCGATTGTGGCGAAGGGGAAGAAGAACCGCAGCAGCATGCCATGAGAGATCCCGTATCGTTCGTCGATCAATGTACTCCCATTCTACAACCTTGGAGTAGGCTCCAGGGCAAGCGTTCAGTCGTAGTTACCGTAATTTGAACGTACAATAAAAATTATGAATAATGGAAAAGACAGTCTTGGATAACAATTTAATATCATAGGGATCTCATGACACATTCAAGATGGAACCTCCTGCCGCTGGCGGCGTTGACTTTGGGCGCCGCCTCGCTGGCGCAGGCCGATGTCAGCGTTACGCGCGGCGCGACCGACATTCCCGATGGTGAGGCCACTCACGCCGAGGACATTACCGTCGCTAACGACAAGCTGGCCTTCGCGCTGGCCGTCGAATCGCGGCCGCCATGGGGTGTGCCGCGCGGCACTTTGGTCGACTTGGCGGCGGTGAAAGGCGGCAAGGTCGATCTTGATCGCGTCGCTTTCGCCGATTTCATTCCCAACAACTGGTCTGCATGGCCCAACGATGGCAAAAAGGTTGAGGTCGTCGAGAAGTCGCCCGAGCGTGCGGTGATCCGCGTCAGCCGCAACTTCGGCGAGGCGATGGTCACTACTACCTACACGCTGGACGCCGACAGCGACCGCGTGCATCTGGAAACGGTGCTCGACAACCAGGGTGACGAGCCGCTGGAAGCCATTCGCTCCGGCTTCACGCTGTGGCCGGATACCGGCTATCTGTTCGGTGTACCCGGCCTGGGCGACGCCAAGGAGACCGAGGCCAGCGACGCACTCACCGACCGCATGGTGGCCTACGACCAGGATTGGGCCTTCGCCCTGCATGCGCCCTATTTCGACCGCATCAACTACGAAGGCCAGGACATGTACCTGGAGCACAGCCTGAAAACCGGCGAGTCGCGTCGTTTCGAAGGCTGGCTGCAGGTCGTGCCGGAAGGCGATCTGGCGCCGGTGGTCGCCAACGAGATTGAACGCAAGAATCTCGATAGCGGCGAGATTCATGGTCGGTTACGTGATGGTGACGGCGAGGCGCCCGCCAACGGTCTGGTGATGATCGAGAAGGATGGCGCGCCTTACGCCTGGACGTTGGCCGACGATGGCAAGTTCTCGATGCCGCTGCCGGTGGGCGAGTACCAGGCTTACGCCACGGCGGAAGGCTTCGCCAACTCCGAGCCGGTCGAACTGAATGTCACCGACGGCAGCGAGCGCAAGCTGACCTTCGACGGCATGCGCGGCCCCGGCACCTTGTCGCTGGATATTCACGGCGCCAACGATGACACCCCGCGCGACGCACGCCTGACGATTCTCGAAGGTCAGCAGCCGCCGGTAGAATTCCTCGGCAAGCAGACCTTCTTCACCGAGCTGGACCCGGCCGGGCATGCCGAGCTCAAGCTGGCGCCCGGCGATTACCGCCTGGGCGTCAACGCCGGCGCCGGTTTCACTGCCCGCGAGGAAACGCTGGAGGTCAGCCTCGAGACCGGCGAAGAGATCGACAAGACCATCGAGATCGAGCGTCTCGTCGAACCCAACGACGAACACTGGTATGGCGCCGACCTGCATCATCACGCCAATGTGCTGGAAGGCACCACGCCGCCGGACATGGTGGTGCGTGCACAGTTGGCCACGGATCTCGACCTGACCTTCATCAGCGATCACGACTCCACCGCCAACCACGACACTTTCCGCAAGCTCTCCGCCGAACGTGGCGTGCCGTTCATTCCCTCCATCGAGATTTCACCCTCGTGGGGCCATATGAACCCGTTCCCTATCGAGATGAACGGTGAGCTCAAGGTCGATCCCGGCACCGATGACGTGCAGGACATCATCGCCGATGCGCGCCGTCTGGGTGCCGAGGTGATTCCCATGAATCACCCGTACAACGCCTATGGCTATCTGCAGAACTTGGGCGATGGCAAGGTGCCCGGTGGCTTCACCACCGGCTTCGATCTGCTCGAACTCAATGCCGAGGTGGATAACGAACCGACCTTGAAGGCCGCGCATCGCTTGTGGGATCAAGGCACGCGCATGTACTTCACGGCGGGCACGGACACCCACGATGCCTGGAATGATCTCACCGGCCGCATTCGTATGATGGGTCACGTGCCCGGCGAGTTGACCCCGCGCGCCTTCGCCCGTGCTCTCAAGGACGGCCACGGATACGCGACCCAGGGGCCGCTGCTGTTCCCCGAGAACCACATGTTCGGCGATAGTTTGCGCCTGGTGGAAGACGCCAAGGGCGAATGGACCGTGAATGCCACCGCCGTCAACGGCCTCAAGGAAGCACGCCTGATCGGCGAGAGTGGCGAGGTGATTGCCACGCAATCCCTCGACGGCACTGATGCGACTCTGACCTTCGAGATTCCTGGCGACGCCAACGGCTGGGTCGCGCTGGAAGTCGACGATGCCGATGGCGATACCGCCTGGACGAACCCGCTGTGGCTCGAGCGTTCCAGCAAGGCCGATTATCTCGGTGATAAAGACGGCGATGATGAGGAAGACGCCTGATCGCGCGATCAGGCTCTCGTCACCACAACCACGATAACGCGCCGTCAAGACCCCTGTTCAAAGGGGCTTCAAGGGAATGCCACGCCTTCGGGCGTGGCTTTTTTGTGGAAGGAAAAACAGAGTGGCGATTTCGCTGAAAGCCATTGTGTCGACGGATGTCAGGACGTTCCGATGCGTTGAGGCTGCGTTGATTACGTTCTTGCTATGCTCTACGAACTCAAAGAGCAAATGCCGGTCCGTATTGATGTGTGAGCAGTCGCCAGGGAAACCCCCTTAGACGTAAAGAATGCCATTGCGTAAAGAACGATCCGTTAAACAGCGTTGTCAGTGACTACCGAAGGAGTCCAGGGATGAACGCAAGCAAAATCCTGCAGCAGTTGATGCAACAAGCCGGTGGCAGTCAGAAGGGCAGCGGTATCGATGTAAAAGGCATGCTGGGTGGCCTCTCGAAACAGCTGGGCGGAAGTTCCCCAGACGGCAAGTCCAGCGGTGGATCTGCGGGCGGCTTCGATATGAAAAGCCTGCTCGGCGGTGGTGCCATGGGCATGCTGGTCGGCTCCAAGCGCGGCCGCAAACTGGGCGGTAAAGCACTCAAATACGGTGCTATTGCCGGTGTCGGCGTATTGGCCTGGAAAGCGTGGCAAAGTGCTCAAAACAAAAGTTCGGGCAGCGAGCCACAAGACGCTGGCGAGGGCGAGCGTGTTGAGGTACTCAATGGAGAGTACCAGGAGCGTCGGAGTCTGGAATTATTGCAGGCGATGATCATGGCGGCCCGTGCTGATGGTCATATCGACGAGCAAGAGCAGGCGATGATCACCGAGCAGATCGATGCGTTAGGGGCCGACGACGAGATGCACCGCTGGGTCGAACAACAGCTAAACGCACCCTTGGATGCCAAAGTGCTGGCCCGTGAAGCGGACTCGCCCCAAGCGGCGCGGGAAATGTATTTAATCAGCGTCGCCGTGATCGATGAACAGAACCCGATGGAACGCGCCTGGCTCGATCAATTGGCCAGTGCCCTTGATTTACCCCAAGAGATGGCCGCCGAACTTGAACACCAGGCACAGCAGGCCGGTTAAAATATCGCCAACCGTGGCTGTTCCCCGGCTGGCGGCTTCTTGCCTTCTTTACTGACAGGCCGTGACAGCATCGCCATCGCTGGAGACAGTCGGCTGCGTTCTCACGCCGACAAGCACCAGAGCGGCGGCGGTCAACAGCATCGTGCCGGCCGTCGCACAAACACCCAAGACGCCGCTGATGTCGAACATGACGCCACCGACGGCGGCGCCCAGCGCGATTGCCAGTTGTATCGAGGCGACGATCAAACCGCCGCCGCTCTCTGCCTCATCCGGCACGACACGGGTGATCCAGGTTGACCAGGCGACTGGCACGGCGCCGAAGGCGAAGCCCCATAGGGCCACCATGAGGACATCGGTGCCCATCGAAATGCCGCCCAGCGTGGCCAGTAGCCAGCCCAGCACGCCCATGATCAGCGGCATCAGCAGCAGTGTCAGTCGCAGGCTGCGTTCAAGCAGATAACCCGCGATCAATGTGCCGACGAAGTTCGCCACACCGAACGCCAGCAAGGTCGAAGAAAGCTCGTTGATGCCCATTCGGGACACGCCTTCGAGAAACGGACGCACATAGGTGAAAAAGGCGAAATGGCCGCAGAACACCAGCAGAATGGCCACGATGCCGACCGCCATTCCCGGCCGCTTTATCACGCTCACTAACGTGCCAAGTGGCGTCGGGCGCTCAGGTGTCATCCGCGGCAGGGTGGCGTACTGCAGCACCAGCGTCAGTACCGAAAGCGCCGTCGCGAGCAGGAAAACGTTGCGCCAGCCGATCATGTCGCCGAGATAACTGCCCAGCGCGGCGGCGCTGATGGTGGCGATGGGGACGCCGGTGAACAGCAGCGACAGTGCGCGCGGCACGTCATGCTCCGCCACTAGCCGCATCACCGTGGCGGCAGACAGTGCCCAGAAGCCGCCCAGTGCCACACCGAGCAGTACCCGGCCGACCAGCAACCAGGCCAGATGCGGGGCGAAGGCCACCACCAGGTTGGCCGCGATCATCAGCACGGAGAACCCTAGCAGCACATGGCGCCGGTCAAGGCGCTGCGTGACGGACGTCACCAGCAAGCCAGAAAGTAGCGCTACCACCGCCGTGACCGTAACGGCCTGCCCGGCTTGGCCTTCACTGATCATGAGCGAATCGGCCATCGGCGTCAGCAGACTGGCCGGCAGGAATTCGGCCATCACTAGGCTGAACACGCCCATCGTCAGCGAAAACACGGCGACCCAGCGCGATGTCGTGTGCGTCGAGCGTTGAGGTTCTTGCGTCGTCATTTCGATACTTCCGATCAAGACTTGGGATGATGTGCAGACTAAAGTATTATCGTAGGATCATCTATCACTAGAAATCCGGTATGTTTGATCAAGAGTCCGAAATTTTTGCCGTCTCCGGTTCAAATGCCAGGTCCAGCGAATGGATCAACGAGTTGCTCCTCGGCATGCGTCTGTCGGGGCTGAACTATCGTCGCGTCCAGGTAGCACCGCCCTTCGGCATTCGTTTCGATACCGACGCCAGCTGCGCGCAATTTCACTTCGTCGCCCAAGGGCCCGTCATATTGCTGCTCGGCGGCGAGAAACAGATACTGGAGACTGGCGATGCCGTACTTCTGCCTCGGGGTGGCCAGCACTGTCTGCTTTCTTCGCCTGAGGTGAAGAGTCGCGATATCGAGCAGATCGACGCGCTGCCGCTATGTGACGACTTCAGTTGCGTCAATGAATGCCCCGATACGCTCGACGGCACGCCACCGGTGCGGCTGTTCAGCGGCTGCATGCAGTTCGATCTGGGCGGCATGCAGCCGCTGTTGACGTTGATGCCCGCGGTAATGCATGTCGGCACGCTGCTCTCGCGCTATCCCGAGATGCTGCCGATGCTGGAAGCGATGGCGCGCGAAGCAAGTCTCGAACGGGCCGGCGCCGCCGGCATTCTTTCGCGATTGGCCGATGTGGTAGCCGCTAGCATCGTGCGTGGCTGGGTCGAATGCGGCTGCGCCGACATCGGTGGCTGGATCGAGGCGTTGCGCGATCCGCGTCTGGGCAAGGTCATCGCTGCCGTCCACCGCGAGCCCGGCCGCGACTGGACGGTCGCCGCCATGGCGGCGGAGATGGGCAGCTCGCGCTCGGTATTCGCCGAACGCTTCCGCTGTTCTCTGGGCGTGTCACCGCTCGGCTATGTCACCCAGCTTCGCATGCGTCTGGCCACGCAGTGGATCGCCGAGAAACAATTATCGATCGAGCAGGTCGCCTGGCGACTGGGCTATGGCTCCCAGGCCGCCTTCAGTCGCGCCTTCAAACGGTCGACCGGGCAGACACCGGGCGCGGTGCGTGTATCGTGAAACGGTCCTGGATTGGCATGTTTCGCACGACCTAGCTGAGCAACCCACAGCGTCAGTGGTCGCTGTCAGGCCTCGGCCGCTTCCCTCACGCCTTGGGTATCCTTGGCCAATTTGCAGCGCACCAAGGCGGCCATCAGCTTGGGATAATCTTCCCGTGACACCTTATTGGCGAGCTTTGCGGCATCGGCCTTGAGTCCCAACTTCTCGGCGGCGGAGAGCGCTGCCTTGTCGGCGTAGGGATAGCATTCATCCCACGTCAGCTGGATCTCGCGCAGGAAAATATCGGCGCCAGTGCCGCCGATTCCCTTGAATGCCTTGAGCCGTTTGCGTAGCGCCTTCGGGCTGCCCTCCGCCGCTTCACGCAGCTTGCGCAGATCGCCGCCATAGGTTTCCAGCAGCGCATCATTCATGTCCGCTAATTGCGTCGCCGTTTTTTCGTCGACGCGCGCGTAGCCGGATTCATTGAGTATCCGCGTCCGGGTTGCCCAATCGCTCGTCTTCAGTTTTTGCGGCGTCGTCCAGCCGGCCTTAGCCATTGCTTTTGCACCGCGCATGGCGAGATCGGCACTGATCGGTGCGCTGGTCAGCAACGAATAGCAGAGCAGCCGAAAGAGCGGTGATGGCGTATTTTTGCGCAAGTCGACACCCAGCTCGCTGGCAAAGGTGCGGCCGTGACGCTGCATCAACGTCTCGATGATCTGTTTTTGACTGGCCATGTTAGCTCCCGTAAGTGAAGACGGACATCAACGATGACAGAGCTTCAACATGGCACCGCCTGGCCAACTGTCAAACCCGCAACGAGGTAGCGTCCAAAAAGAAACGCATCGCCTGTCTGCGGCAAGGCAACGACAAGCGGCGCGGCGCTTCTCCGGCGCGTCTACACGATGACACCGTCATGCAACACCGCCGGGCTTGGAGATCGACCTTCGTCGGGCATAGAGTGGGAGCGGGACGCCACGCATCGGCGTGGCGATCACGTTTACGCGCCTCTCAAGGGTGCCGATGCGGAGGGAATCGCATGAGCAGTCACAGTAACGTGGCCGATATCATCGTCGAAACACTGGCAGACGCGGGCGCCAAGCGCTGTTACGGCGTCGTCGGCGATACCATCAATCATTTCACCGACGCCATTCGGCGCAGCGATGCCCTGGAATGGGTGCATGTGCGCCATGAAGAAGTCGGCGGCTTTGCGGCGGGCGGCGAGGCCTATATGACGCGCGAGCTGGCATTGTGCGCCGGCACTTGCGGCCCCGGCAGCCTGCATTTCGTCAATGGGCTATTCGAGGCACATCGCAGCGGCTCACCGGTGGTGCTGATCGCCTCCCAGGTCGCTACCAAGGACGCCGGCATCGGCTTTCCGCAGGATGTCGATCCCGCGCCCATTTATGAGCAGTACAGCGTATTCTGCGAGTCGATCGTCAATCCCGATCAAGCGCGGCGCATGACCGCCCTAGCCGCACAGGCGGCCTTGGCCAACAACGGCGTGGCGGTGCTCGTCGTGCATGGCGACATATTCACCCAGAAGCCGAGCCAGGACTTGCCGTTTCGCGCGCATCGCTTCGATCCCATCGTACGGCCCAGCGCCGAGGAATTCGTCCCCGCCGTTAAACAGCTCAATAAGGGGGGCAAGATATCCATCTTTGCCGGATTCGGCTGCGAGCACGCGCGCAGCGAAGTCATGGCACTGGCGGCCAAGCTCAATGCCCCGGTGGCTTGGACCTCGCGCGCCAAGGACTTCATCGAACCCGATAATCCCTTCCAGGTGGGTATGACCGGCGTGTTCGGCTTGGCGGGCGGCTATCACGCCGTGGCCGAATGCGACACGCTTTTATTGCTGGGCTGTAATTTTGCGTGGAGCCAGTTCTATCCCGAGAAGGCGACCACCATTCAGGTGGATATCGACCCGCAACAGATCGGCAAGCGCCATCCGGTGGATATCGGCCTGGTAGGCAGCGTGCGTGATACCTGCCTGGCGCTGGCCAAGATGGTCGATGAGCAGACCGACACCCAATGGGTGGATAATTGCCGCAAGCAGTACCTGGAGGCTCTGGAGCATGATGCTCATGAGTCCAAGGACGACGCGCTGATCCATCCGCAGGCGCTGACCTTGGCGCTCGACGAGCAGGGCGCCGAGGATGCCATCTTCACGGCGGATGGCGGTAGCCCGATGGTCTGGATGCTGCGTCACATTCACGCTAATGGCCAGCGCCGTACGCTTTCCAGCCTTGTCCACGGCACCATGGCCAACGCCTACCCGCAGGCCATCGGCATTCAGAAGGCGTTTCCCAAGCGGCAAGTCATCGCCATGTGCGGCGACGGCGGTCTGACCATGCTGATGGGCGACCTCCTCACCCTCAAGCAGGAGAAAGTGCCGCTCAAAATCGTCGTTTATAACAACAGCTCGCTGGGCTTTGTCGAACTCGAACAGAAGGTCGAGGGCCTGCTCGACAGCTACACCGACTTAGAGAATCCCGATTTCGACAAGCTTGCCCAAGCCATGGGCATTTGGGGCAAACGCGTCGAGGAAGCCCACGAACTCAAGCCTGCCATCACTGAATGGCTCAATCACGATGGCCCTGCGCTACTCGACGTCAAGGTCAACCGTATGGAACTCGTCATGCCGCCCAAGGTAGAGGCCGGACAAGTTGCTTCTACCGCGCTCTACTCCACCAAAGCCGTCCTCAACGGCCGCATGGAAGACGTCGTGGACCTCGTCAAAAGCAACTTCTTCAAGCGCTAAGCCAGGAACAGTTAATGCTCACTTTCAGCCGGGCGCTTTCAAGCGCCCGGTTTTCGTAGTGTGGGCAGGCTTCGTCGTGTGTCAGACATAGTGCCCAGCGCCGGTGAGGCGCTATCCCGGTATTCGAGTGGCAGGCTGGGTGACGGATATCGCGACCAATCTGATCTCGTAGCGACATGTCATCAGATGACCTTCTTGCGTAGCCAGGCGGCGACAGCTTCACCGGCGATGACGAGCACGATGATCGCGAGCAACACGGTGGCGACGGTGGGCCAGGCCAAGGTGTCGATGGCGCCCTGGAGAATCACGCCGATACCGCCGGCGCCCACTAGGCCGAGTACGGTGGATTCGCGCAGGTTGATGTCCCAACGCAGGATGCTGACGGCGAAAAAGGTCGGGATTACCTGCGGCACGATGGCATAGAGGATGACCTTGGCGCGTGACGCGCCGGTTGCTTCCAGGGCTTCTACCGGGCGGCGATCGATTTCTTCGATGGCCTCGCCCATCAGCTTGCCGAGAAAGCCCAGCGAACGGAACATGATGGCAATGATACCTGCCAGCACGCCCGGCCCGAAGATCGCGACAAACAACAGCGCCCAGATCAGCGTATTCACTGAGCGACTGGAAACCAGGATGAAGCGCCCAAGCCACAAGGTGAACCGGTTAGGAGTCGTGTTCTGCGCCGAGATATAGGCGATCGGCAGCGACACGAATACTGCCACGAAGGTTGCCAAGGTGGCGATATTGAGTGTTTCGACCAGTGCCCAGAAAATCGCCCGCCAGTTACTGAATTCCGGTGGCACCATGCGCCGGAACAAGTCACCGATCTGTACCGGCGCATCCCAGACCCAAGGCCAGATGACATCTAGGGTTGCCACCGACCAGGTGACTGCCAGTGCCACCACGATAAGGCCGGCGAAACGTTTCCAACGCTGTTGGGGGGTGTAGCGCGACCAGGCGCGCTCGGCCACGGATGGTTGTGTCACCAGATCGCCCTCCTGATACGTCCACTTATGGCCTCGCTGACTAGAATCACGGCGATGATCACCAGCGTGATGGCCAGTGCGAAGTCATAATCGTAGCGACCGAAGGCATTCATCAAGGTGGAGCCGATACCCCCCGCGCCTACGATACCCACGACGGCTGAAGCACGCAGATTGCTGTCGAGTTGATAGATCGACAGGCCTATCTGACGTGGCATGATTTGCGGCAGCACGGCGAATTGCAGCACCGTGAGATAGCGTGTGCCACTGGCGCGCAGTGCCTCAACCTGCCCCCAGTCGATTTCCTCGATACGCTCGGCAAGCATCTTGGCGACGAAGCCGATCGAGTAAATGGTGAGCGTCAGGATACCCGCCACCGGGCCGAAGCCCACCGCCTTGACGAAGAGAATGGCGACGATCACCGGATGGAAGCTACGGGTGATGATGATCAACGCGCGTCCGATCAGGTAGATCGGCTTGATGGCGATGTTGCGTGCCGCCATGAACGCGATCGGCACACTCAGCGCGAGCCCCAGCAAGGTGGCGAGAATGGCGATCTGGAGACTCTCCAGGAAGCCTTTGAGCAACAGGTCGTGACGCGAGAAGTTGGGTGGAAAGGCACCCGCGAATATACGCGCTGCACGCTCCATGCCTTGACTGACCCGGGCCCAGTCGAACGGGAGGGTGGAAGCTGCCCAGCTCAGGTAGACGAGCGCGACGACGGTCAGTCCCCAGCGCAGCCACGGGTTGGCTATAAAGGGCGGTTTGCGCCAAGTGCGGGATGGAGTGGCGTCGTTCATGAGACCACCGCCCGGGATGTGTCCTGTTCAGCCTGTTGGCGGTCTTCCGCTGGTGTGCCGCTGTAAACGGTATCCATCGCGGATTGATCGAGATCCTCGGGCTTGCCGTCGAAGATCAGCCGCCCGAAACGCATGCCGACGATGCGCTGCGTATATTCGCGCGCCTCGGCGACATTGTGAATGTTGATCAGTACGGGGAGTTGCAGCTCCTGTGCGAGCGTCTGCAGCAATTCCATGATCTGACGTGAGCTGACAGGGTCAAGCGAGGCGGTGGGTTCGTCGGCGAGCAGAATTTCCGGATTTTGCATCAGGGCGCGCACTACACCAACGCGTTGGCGTTCTCCGCCGGAGAGTTCATCGGCGCGTTTGTTGGCGTAATGGGCAATCCCCACGCGTTCCATGAGCGTGTAGGCCCGGTCGATGTCCGCGGTTGGGTATTTGCGTAGCGCGGCGCGCCAGTAGGGGATATACCCCAGTCGTCCGCACTGCACGTTCTCCATTACGGTCAAGCGATCTACCAAGTTGAAGCCTTGGAAAATCATACCGATGCGTCGCCGTGCCTTGCGAAGTTCATTGCCGTGCAAACGGGTCAGCTCGGCACCGTTAAGCTCGATACTGCCCGAGGTTGGCTCGACTAGCCGGTTAATGCAACGTAGCAAGGTACTCTTGCCGGCCCCTGACGCACCGATGATCGAGACCACCGATTCGTCGGGTACTTCAAGATCCAGCCCCTTCAATACAGGCTCGTCGTGGCCGTAGCGCTTTACGAGCTGTTGGATTCGCAACATATCCATCCTCCTCGCCCGAGCTCCTGCGATAGAGCCCGAGCGGTCGGTGTCCACGGAAGCCTGGTACACGTCTTGTGCGGTTTAGCCATCCAGGTTGTCGGGGGTGTAGTTCACACCGTTGGCTTCTTGGATATCGCGAATGACTTCCCAGTCTTCCTTATATGTCACGGGAACGAACTTGGTAACGCCCTCGAACTCCTCGCCGAGTTCGGTGCCGCGCATGTTGAAGGTAAAGAACGCTTCCTTGATCTTATCGATCAGCTCGGGCTTCAAGTTGTGGGCGTAGGTGTAGGCTGTAGTAGGGAATGGCTTGGACTCGTAGATGATCTTGACCTCTTCTGGATCGTAAAGACCGCGATCCGCCATACGGTCGACGACCTCGGAGGCTACCGGCGCTGCATCGTAGTCGCCGGCGACCACGCCGAGCATCGATTGATCGTGCGACCCTGAGTAAACCACCTCGTAATCTTCGCCCGGTACGATGCCTTCTTTCGGGAATAGCGCGCGCGGCGCGAGGTTGCCGGAGTTGGAGGTCGGCGAGGTATGGGCTATACGCTTGCCTTCTAGGTCTTCCATGGTGTCGATGCCGCTATCCTTGCGCGTGTAAAGCTGCAAGG
This sequence comes from Chromohalobacter sp. 11-W, assembly GCF_029889905.1. GTDB lineage: Bacteria > Pseudomonadota > Gammaproteobacteria > Pseudomonadales > Halomonadaceae > Chromohalobacter. The sequence goes on from NZ_JARANZ010000001.1 coordinate 185,076, forward strand.
TATAGCCGAATTCGCCTTCTTCCGAGCCCATGATAGCGAATGGCACGGCCCCGGCGAGATTGACCGCGAAGGGCGTTGGGCCGGTGGAGAATCCCGCAACGTGAATACGATCGCTGCGCATGGCTTCTATCTCGGCGGCATTGGACTGCACGGCATAGAAGCGTACGTCCTTGCCGGTTACCTCGCTGAGATGCTCTATGAACGGGTCCCAGATATCGGCATAGATGGCCGGATCCTCGACCGGGGTGTAGGCGAAGATCAGCGTCTCGGGATCGATGTACTGGCTGGGGTCGCTTGGCGCATCGGCGACCAGATCGCCGTCGCCATCGCAGTAGATTGAGGCCAGTTCACCTCGCTGCGAGCAGTCGTCGGCAGCCTGAACCGTGAGCGGAAGGGCCGCTAATAGTGCCGTTGCCAAGAGATTGCGCGGGCGCTGTACGCCACGGAACAAGGCAGAAAGGGCACTGGTGAAACTGATGGAGGGCGCGTATTCGGGCGCGTGAAAAGCATCGTGGGTCATGGCGTGGACTCCTTGTATCCCTGACTGTGATTGTTCGTGTGGGATTATCTGGAGGCTAGCCTAGCTAAATTGGTATTTACAACAAAAATGCAGCATTGTTCGCCAATAGTCGCAATACAATGTGGCAAAACACAGATTAAAGTGTGGAAAATAGCGACCCAGGTAGTCTTGCTAAATGTGTTAAGGAGTCTTAGCGTCATGAGCCGCAAGCCGCGCAAGGACGAACGTCATGCTCAGATCCTCGAGGTTCTGCGCTATACGCCCCACGTGCGCATTGCGACGCTTGCCTCGCGCTTTGGGGTGACCGCCGAGACGATACGCCGTGATCTGGACGCACTCAGCGACCAGGAGCTACTCGATCGTGCCCATGGTGGAGCCGTGGCGCGCCCGATGGGGATCCAGCCGCCCATTGATGAACGCGAGCGAGCGACTGTCGACGAGCGGCGGGCTATTGCCCATGCCGCTGCCCGGCTGGTGGAACCCGGTCAGGTCGTGATGATCGATGCCGGCTCCACGACGACTCAGCTTGCCTGGCAACTGGCGGCTAACGGGCAAACGCTGACCGTAATCACCAACAGCTACCCGGTAGCACGCGCGATGGCGTCCTCGGCGTCTCGACTGATCTTGTGCCCCGGCGACTTCAATGCCCGTGAAGGCGGTATCTTCGGGCAGGATACGACCGACTACCTGACTCGTTTTCACGCCAACATCGCTTTCATCGGTGCCAGCGGTTTGACGCAGGAAGGCATTCTCGACGTCAACCGTGACGCTGCTTGGGTCAAGCGCACGCTGATTGAGCGCAGCGAAAGGACCTACCTACTCGTCGACCACACCAAATTCGCCCAGACCGTACTCGAGCGCGTGGCGCCGCTGAGCGTACTCGATGGCATTGTCACCGACCGAGCGCCCTCCGATGCCATGACGCAGCGTCTGGAACGTGCCGGCGTCGCCGTACATATCGCCACTCTCGAGGCTATCGACAGCGCGCTATCGGCGCGTGTCTCGGACACTACTGCCCGCGAGGATACCGCATGAGCGTTCCCCAGCCGTTGCAATGTGCGCCACGTGAGGCATTGGCCGGTGTGTCGGTGGTGCTGACCGATGTCGATGATACCTTGACTCGCCATGGTCGCCTGGCGAGTAAAACGCTGGCCGCATTGGAGCGACTCGATGCCGCCGGTATTACGGTGATTCCGGTCACCGGCGGTTGCGCTGGCTGGTGCGATCATCTCGTTCGCGCCTGGCCGGTCGCGGCAGTAATCGGCGAAAGCGGTGCCTTCCGATTTCGGCGCACGCAAGCGGGTGGGCTGGACATTCACAGCGTGCGACCGCTGATAGCACTGCATGAGGAACAGCACCAACTGCTAGCGATTGCCGAGCAAGCGATGCGCGCCGTACCTGGATCTCGCTTGGCCGCCGACCAGCGTTACCGCCTGGCCGATGTGGCTGTCGACCATGGGCAAGATGTAGCACCCCTTGATGATGATGCGATTGCACGTCTAATCGCGGCTTTTCATGACGCCGGCGCTAGTGCTCGAGCCAGTTCAATTCACGTCAATGCCTGGTTCGGCGATCATGACAAAGCCACCATGGCGGATTGGGTGCTTGAGCATGACCTTGGCCTTCGGCCCGAAGAACGCCGAGATCGTGTTTTGTTCATCGGTGATGCGCCCAATGATGCGTCTCTTTTCCAGCGCCACCCGCTGAGCGTGGGCGTTGCCAACATAGTCACGCGCCTCGATCAATTGCCTCGGCCCCCAAGCTGGCTATGTAATGCCAGCCATGGCGACGGCTTCGTGGAAATGGCGGAGGCGCTGCTAGCCGCCAGAGCGTGAACAAGCGCTAACACGAGGGAGGAAAATGGATTATGTTGCCGGCGGGATTTCTGTGTGCGACATGCGGGGTGCAGTATCCCGCGAGCGAGGCGCCGCCGTCGCGGTGTCCGGTATGTGAGGACGAGCGGCAGTACGTGCCGGCGTCGGGTCAGCAATGGACGACGCCGACGGCCCTGGCGGCGGGGCATACCAATACCTTTCGCGAGATGGCGCCGGGTCTACTGGCGCTGGGCACGGTCCCGAAATTCGCCATCGGCCAGCGGGCGTTCTTGCTGCGCACGCCCCACGGCAATGTATTGTGGGATTGCCTGAGCCTGCTGGATACAGCCACGGTCACGTTGATCGAAGCGCTGGGCGGGCTAAAGGCGATCATCATTTCGCACCCGCATTACTACGCCACCATGGCGAGCTGGGGCCGTGCGTTTAAGTGCCCGGTCTATGTGCACGCAGCGGATCGCGAATGGATCATGGTGCCGGATGAAGCGCTAACTCCGTGGGAGGGCGAGACGCTGGAGGTGCTGCCGGGAATAACGGCGCACCGCCTAGGCGGTCATTTCCCCGGCGCCAGCGTACTGCATTGGGAAGCGCGTGGCCTATTGTTGACGGGAGATACGCTGCTGATAACGCCAGATCGCATGGCGTCGTTTATGTGGTCGTATCCCAATAACATTCCATTGCCTGCCGACGAGGTGGCACGCATCGGCGAGCGTTTGCACGCACTGGAATTCGAAGCCGCCTACGCGGCATTCTGGGGCAGCGAGATCACCACCGATGCCAGCGCCGTGGTGGCGCTGTCGGTAGCGCGTCATTGCCAGGCATTGAAGGTGCCTCGGGCGAAGTGAACGCACACCTTTACAACCCAATGATGACAATCATGGAGCGCATGACATGAAGCTGTATCTCAAGCCGGGTAGCTGCGCGATGGCCGTGCACATCGCGCTGGAAGAGGCCGAGTTGACCTACGAGATCGAGAAAGTGGATCTGGCTGCCAAGAAAACGGAGAGCGGCGAGGATTATCTGGCGATCAGTCCCAATGGGTACGTGCCCGCCTTGGTGTTGGACGACGGTGAGGTGATGACCGAGGCGGCGGCGATTCTTCTCTACGTCGCCAATCTCGCACCGGAGGCTGAGATGGCGCCTTCCCCGGGCAGCAAGGCGTATTTCGAGCTATTGGGCCAACTGGTATTCATCTCCACCGAGCTGCACAAGAACTTCAGTCCTTTCTTCAAGCCTAACAGCGGCGACACCTGGCGTAGCATCGCGCAGAAGAATCTCGAGACGCGACTCTCGCTGATGAACGAGCGCTTGGCGTCGTGTGACTACGTGATGGGTGAGCGCTTCAGCGTGGCGGATGCCTATCTGTTCACGGTGCTCAGTTGGGCGCAGGTGGTGGATGTCTCGCTGGACGCGTGGCCTCATCTGCAGCGTTTCGTGGCGCGCATCGCCGAGCGGGACTCGGTTCAGCGCGCCATGCAGGCCGAAGGCTTGAAGTGAGCAATCGCTTGCGCTCGGCCCGTTGTGCTCAGCCGTGATCGCGCGGTTTGGCGTCGCTGACGTCGATATCCACCTCGACCATCATCCCAGGGCCGACCAGCTCGGTCGGCCCATCGTCGAATTGGATGCGCACCGGCAGGCGTTGGGTGATCTTGGTGAAGTTGCCGGAGGGATTGGGGTCCGGTAGTAGCGCGAACTGGCTGGTGGCGGCACGGCCGATGACGCTGACGTGGCCCTTGAAGGTGGCGTCCGGGAAAGCGTCGACGGTGATCGCGACCGGTTGGCCCTGACGCAGCTCGCCGATATCGGTCTCCTTGATGTTAGCCTCGACCCAGAGTTTGTCGGGGTCGTGCATCATCAGGATCGGTTGCCCCGCGCTGATGTACTCGCCTTGATCGGCCAACGTCTTGTTGATCACGCCGTCGCTGGGGCTGGTGATACGCAGGTCGTCGAGGCGCAGGCGCTCCTCGTCGCGCTTGGCCCGGGCGGTGGCGAGATTCTGCTCGGCGATTCCCACCTGTTTTTTCAACACGTCGGGGTTGGGCAGTGGCATCTGCGAGCCATTGATGAAGCCCACTTGGGCGTTGTCGGCCAGCGCCTGGCTGACTTCCACTTCTTGCTGCGCCTGAGCGTGCTCGGCCTTGGCGGCTTGGTAGGCGTAGTAATCCTGATCGCGGCGCTGTTCGGAGACTGACTTTTTCTTGTAAAGCGTGTCGGCGCGCTTGAACTCGCGTTGAGCCTCGGTGAGCCGTGCCTGGGCGGCTTCCTCGGCGGCTTGGCTGGCCTCGAGGTCTTGATGAGTCAGGTTCATGCCGCCTTCAAGCTGCTTCTGGGCCATCGCCAAGCGTGCTTTCTCGTAGTCGAGTTGGGCCTGCTGCGCGGCGACATTGGCCTCGAGCGATGCCATCTTGCGCTCGTCGGGCTTGCTGTAGAGTGCCGCCACGGCGTCGCCTTTCTTCAGCGTATCGCCCTCGGTGAGCGTGAAGTCGGTGATGCGACCGTCCAAGCGGCTGCTGACCGTAATTTGATCGGCCATCACGCGGGCGTCCTGAGCACTGACGTGTGTCAGGCGATGGGCGATCGCGAAGCCGATCCAGATCAGGCAGAGCACCACGAGAATCGCCAGAATCAGCCATTTGCCGCGCGATGGAAAGCGGCGTTTGTCGGTCGTCTGAGGTGTTGTGTCGTCGGTCATGGCAGTGTCCTTGGTCGAAACGTGCGTCGCGTGGGCGTCGTGGTCACTTAGTCTGCGTAGTCACTTGGTCTTCGTGGTCACTTGGGCGTCGTGGCGCGCCAGCGGCTGAGCAGAAGCGAGGGAATCGCAACGATGAACAGGCTTCCCGTGAGCACCCAAAAGCCGTCCTGATAGGCGAGGATGGAGGCCCATATAGCCTCGGTACGCTCCATCAGATACCCGGCCATGGCACTTTGCTGAGTGGCTGAGGCGCCGAGATGGCCGACCAGGTCGGCGAGCTGGTGGAGTTGCTGCTGGGCGAGAGCGTTATCGGCGTTGACGCCGGCGTTGAGCGATTGGCCGTGTTGCGCCGTCTGTCGGTCGAGCAGGATCACCAGCCCCGCCGTGCCCAGTGCGCCGCCGAGCTGCAGCGCGAAGTTGATGGCCCCGGAGCCGTGACCGGTCAAATGCCGGGGCAGCCCGGCGATGGCGTTGGAAAGCGTCGGCGGGGGAAACGAGGCCATGCCGATGGAAAGAATGCCCATCGCCGTCGCCAGGTACGCGAACGAAGTATTCCAGTCCATCTGCGTCATCAGCCACACCGCATACATGGTGCAGGCGAGCCCCGGTACCGTCAGGCGATGCGGCGGATGACGGTCGCTCAACCAGCCCACCAGCGGCACCAGTACGCCCAACACGGCAGTGGAAGGGAGAAAGATCTGTCCGGCGGTGATCGGACTGTAATGCAGCACCGACTGCACGAATTGCGGCAGCAAATACATGATGCCGTAGAAGGTGCCGCCGAAAAGGAACATCGCCAGAGTTCCGACCACGAAGACGCGGTTGCGGAAGATCGCCAGATCCATCAACGGATGCCGGGAACGATTCTGCCAGATCACGAACGCGGTGCCGCAGAGTAGGGCGATGAGAATCAGCGTCGGCACGCGCGGGTCGTACCATCCCCAACGCTGGCCGTTGGAAAGCGCCGCCAGCAGCGAGAACACCGAGACGAATAACAGCACGACGCCGGCCCAATCGAAGGGTGAGCGCGGGCCCTTTTGTTCTCGCGAGGGCAGGAAGAAGTAGCCCATCACCGCCGCCGCCACGCAGATCGGTAGGGTCACGAAGAAGACGTAACGCCAGGTGAAATGCTCGACCAGCCAGCCGCCGATCACCGTGGCCAGCGTCAGCGGCAGGCCCAGGCACATGCCGTACATCGCTGTCGCCATGCCGCGTCCTTCGGGTGGATAAGCCGCAAATAGTGCTTGCATGGCCACCGGGCGGATCAGCCCCGTCATCCCGCCCTGAATGACGCGCGCCGCGATGAGCATGCCCATGCCTTGCCCCAGACCACCGAGGATCGAGGCGGCAATGAATACGATCAACAAGCCGATGAAGGTGGCGCGCTGGCCGACGGCGGAGACCAGCCACGGCGCGACGAGCAGGGAGACGGTCGTCGAGGCCAGAAAGCCGGTGGACAGCCACTGCACCTGGGAGTCGCTCATGCCGAAGGCGCCCTTGATGTAGGGAATCGCCACATTGACGATGGTGATCGACATGCCGAGTGCCACGAGCCCTAGCATCACGGTCAGGGTGACCCAGAGGCGGTAGCGGGAACCATAACGTTCGAAAAGTTGATCGACCTGCGTCATGCACGACCGCCGATATAGCAGGAACGGCGACATCGTGACGAGGACGCGAACGAGAGAGAATGCAAAGCTTTGTCCTTGTGAGTCGTGAGCGTTACCCATGCCAGGCGTGCTGTCATGAAAACCGCAAGCAGGCAAATCGATAACGTGACGATATTTTGTTAGCTAAGCGATTATGGCGTGTTTGCATGACGTCTTTCAACGTGCCGGGGATGAGACTAAGACACGCCCCGAAGCGGCCATCGCTGTCGCCGAGGTCATCTCACGTCGGTCTTAAGACTTTGGTCGTGCGTCTTTGGTCGCGGGGTGAGGGGGCGGCGCCCGATCTTGCGGAGGCGTGCGGGTCTCATGACTGAATCGCTATCACTTTTAGCCACAAAACACATTAGATGGCTATCGGTACACGCATTAGGTTGGTGTCTGACTATGCGGCAGTCTGTTAACGAGCAGGCCTGATATACTCCTTCGTCATGATGCTGCGACTCAATAAGGCTAACGCATGACGCGGGATTGGTTGCGCAGGGGACTGCGCTTTTTGATGTTCGTGATACTTGGCTTCGTGGGGCTATCGGTGCTTCTGGTGCTGGTGTTTCGCGTGGTACCGGTGTTCGGCTCGACGGTGATGCTGGAGCGCAAGATCGAGTCGTGGGTGAGTGGCGAGCCGGTCTCGATCCACCAGCAATGGCGGCCATGGGCGTCGCTTTCCGACAATGCCAAGCTGGCGGTGATCGCCTCAGAGGACCAGCGCTTTCCCATGCATCACGGATTCGATTTCAACCAGATGCAGAAGGCACTCGACGCCTGGTTCAGCGGCGACAGCCTGCGCGGCGCCAGTACCATCAGCCAGCAGACCGCCAAGAACCTGTTCCTGTGGACCGACCGGACCTGGGTGCGAAAGGGCTTCGAAGCCTGGTTCACGGTCTTGATCGAACTGCTGTGGCCCAAGGAGCGGATCCTCGAGGTGTATCTCAATATCGTCGAGTGGGACCGAGGCGTGTTCGGCCTGGAAGCCGCCGCGCAGCATTACTTCGGTGTGAGCGCCAGCCAACTCAGCGCAGCGCAGGCCAGCCGCTTAGCGGCGATTCTGCCCAATCCGCGTGAGTGGAGTGCGTCGCGGCCCTCGGCGTACATTCAGCAGCGCAGCCAGTGGATTCGGCAGCAAATGCGTCAACTGGGTGGCAGCGCCTACCTCGAGCGCCTGTAAGCGTTGGCATCTGCTCGCCGCTGTCATCGCAGTCGCTTTTATCAGATAAGGAGCCTTCATGAATTCCACTTCCGTGGCCATCGTCGGATTCGGCAAGATCGCACGCGATCAGCACGTGCCCGCCCTGCGTGACAACGCGGCGTTTACGCTCGATGCCGTGGCTAGCCGTAATGCGTCGCTTGAGGGTGTCGCGCATTTTCGCGATATCCAGACCCTGCTCGATGAGCGCCCGGATATCCAGGCGATATCGCTATGTGCCCCGCCGCAAGTGCGTTATCGACAGGCGCGTGCGGCCATCGCCGCAGGCAAGCATGTGATGCTGGAAAAACCGCCGGGCGCGACGCTGAGTGAGGTGGAAGATCTGCGTGCTCAGGCCGAGCGTGCCGGCGTGACGCTGTTCGCGACCTGGCATTCGCGGTACGCGGCGGGGGTCGCCCAGGCCCGTGAGTGGCTGAGTGAGCGTCGCGTGCGTTCGGTCAACGTGCAATGGAAGGAAGACGTACGGCGCTGGCATCCCGGCCAGGAATGGATCTGGGAAGCCGGTGGTCTGGGCGTGTTCGACCCCGGCATCAACGCGCTGTCGATCATCACTGCGATTCTGCCCGAACCCTTCTTTCTCACCCAGGGCGAACTGGAAGTGCCGGCCAATCGCCAGGGACCGATCGCGGCGACGCTGGCGTTTCGCGATGCGCATGATGCCGATATTCGGGCCGAGTTCGACTGGCGCCAGACGGGGCCGCAGACCTGGGACATTTACATCGAGACCGATGCCGGGCCGCTGTCGCTTACCCAGGGCGGCAGTCGTTTGACCATCGGGGATGAGGTGCTGCTGGAGGGCGGCGATGTCGAGTATCCCGGGCTCTACGCTCGTTTCGCCGAGCTCATCGCCAATGGCGAGAGCGATGTCGATGTCGCGCCGCTACGGCATGTTGCTGATGCCTTCCTGCTTGGCCAGCGCGTCAGCGTCAGTGCCTTCCACGACGACTGACTGATGCGACGCCGGCTCGGCGCTATGTGAAACTGGCTCCAGCGCCGACCGAACGCGTGTTCCTGTCGGCGTGACGATTCATGGATCGAGAACCGCATTACATCGGCGGTATGGTGCCATCACGACCGACAATCACGATCTTGGCTTGGACCGGATCCTGAGTGATGTTGCCGGCGACGAAGACGGCTGCGCCAGTCTTGAGGTCGTCCATGGAGCCTTTGCTGACCATGACTGTCGGCACATCGCTAGGGACGCGAATCTGCTTGCTGCCATCGCCGTAGTCGACGGTCAGTGTCATCATGCCGTTCTCGTCGGTAGTGCTGTCCACGGTGCCGTTAGTCATGGTCGAACCGCTCGAGGCGCCGCCTATCTTGCCCTCCGCATTGTTGCCCATGGCGTCATCACTGCCGGTCGAGCTGACGGTGCCGTTGGTCACGGTGGAACCACTGCCGCTGCCGCCCAGTTTCTCACCGCTCGCGTTGCCATTGCTCGCACCGCGCGGTGTGTCCCACGGGTAGTCACCCTCTCCAGTCCCCTTCATTGATTCCGGAAAGATGACCATTTCTAGAGCCTTGGCGGGTTGGCCGTCTTCGCCAGCCACGTTGGCGGTGCCGATGAAGGTACCTTTTTCGATCTCATCGAGACTGCTTTCACTGACAGCGGCGAGCCGGGTATTTTCGCCAAGCACCACGCGATGATTGCTATCGCCGGAGGTTGACTCGACAGAGAAGCCTTCATCGCTGACTTCCGTGATAGTGCCGCGTAGGTTGTTGGGTGTATCGGCGACGGCATTGGCAGCGAAACAGCCCACGGTGAGACCGAACAGCGCTATGCGGAGCGTGCGAGTTGCGTTGATGGTTTGCATGAAAAATCCTTCTTCTTGCGTGTGGTGAGCGGTATCAGGCTAAGTTTTCTGATAAGTCCGCTCGGTTGAGTGCAGTTGATCGTAATGAATTGTCAAGCGAGGGTGGTATTTCGGCTCGGTCAGATCCCCGCATACCAGGTGTAACCACGATCCTCCCAAAATCCTCCTTTACCGCCAGCGATGTCGTCAAAATCGGTGGCGAGTGTAATCGAGGAAAGATATTTCGCCATCTTGTAGCCAAGCTGGCGTTCTGCGCGAAGGCGCAGCGGCGCGCCGTTGGCGATCGGTAGCGGAGCATCGTTGAGCGAATAGGCGAGAATCGTCTGCGGATGACGCGCTTCGCTCAAATCCAGACTCTCATAGTAGAAGTCTTCGCCGCCCAACTGATCCATACAGTGAAAGATGACGTAGCGCGCACCAGATTGGACGCCGGCACGGTCGAGTAGGTCGGCTAGTACCGGCCCACGCCACTGGCCGATGGCGCTCCATCCCTCGACGCAGTCATGACGCGTGATTTGGGTGCGTGCGGGCATCGCCCGGAGTTCGTCCAGAGAGAGTGAGAGCGGGTTATCGACCAGGCCATTGATCCCCAAGCGCCAGTCGCGGAACTGGCCGGCGGCGAGCTGACGATAGCGCGAGGCCTGCGGGTCGGTGGAGCCGTTGGGCCGAAAGGTCTGGTCGATCATTGACGTCGGGTATTCCGGCGCCAATCCTCGCTCACCGGCGAGAAAGCGCTGCACGCGCAGGTTGAGTTGCTCGGCGAGATCGAGCGTGTCGACGACCTGCTCGTTCTGCGATAGACGATCGCAACCGACCAGGCCCAGCGTCGCCATCCCCAATGATGCTCGCTTCAGGAAGCGGCGGCGCCCGCGGCGGTCGGCGGAAGAAGCATCACTTCGTTTCATGGTAAGCACTCCGTTGCGTTTCTGCCGCAGGTGTCTGGCATCGGCCTCCGGTCAGCATGTCCCGGATTTGCCGAATCGGGCCGCTCAATATCACCATCAGTAGATGAATGATGACGAACAGCACTAGCGAACCGGCGATGATGAAATGGATCGAGCGCGCACTCTGACGACCGCCGAGCAGATCGAGTAACCAAGGTGCTGCCGCGTTGACGGTGGGTGACATGCACATACCGGTGACAACCATCATCGGCAGGGCAACGAACAGCACGCCTAGATAGCTGAGTTTCTGCAGCCCATTGTAGCCACCACGGGTGCCATGAAAACGTAGGCGCAGGTGATCGAGGACATCTCGGCCCAAACCACGCCACTGCGATGCGGGCAGCCATAAATCGCGCTTCAGATGGCCGCTGAAGAGTGCATAAAGAGCGAACAGCGCCCCGGCGCCAGCGAACAGCCAAGCAAAGAAGAAGTGCCAAAGCCGCCCCATAGTCAGGAATTGGTAACTCGGCAGAGTGAGCCAGTCGGGAAAACCGCGCACAGTGGATTGACCATTGCTGCTGGAGTAGCCCAGAACACCGGTGGTATCGAAGACCCAAGGGCCGAGCGCTGTCTGACCCTGAATGTCGCCGTCCGTGCCGCGAATGGCATACATCTCTAGCCAGGGGTTGTCGAAGTTCGAGGCGCTGCCCCAGTAAAGCGCCGGATGCGCATTGAAAATCTGCAGCCCACTCATCAACAGTACGATCAGGCACCAAAGATTGAGCCAGTGCCAAAGGCGAACGGGTAACCGATGGCGATGTTTGAGGCGCGAACGGGGTTGCTCAAGGGTATCCGTCATGGGCCAGTATCCTTGGCGGTAATGAACGATGGAGTCTGTTCTGATACGTCGGCTACCCGGCACTGCATGTATGCCAAAGTATGAAACGGTCAGTTACTTGGAATGCTAGGCCGGTTCGAAAGGTCAGTATAGTTGCTGAGTACCTCTCATTACTTTAGAGGTTACGCCGCTTGTTGGCTATTGATCTTCGGGATCGACGCTGGCCTTGTCTGCTTACTTGGCCAAGGGGTTTTTTCGCTAAAGGAGGCGGCTAGCGTCCCCCGATAATTTCGCGCAGGGTCGACATCAATGCCGCAGCGCCGGGCGAAAGCCGCTGCTCGCGCAGGCTGACCAGGCCGTAGGGTTGCACGCTCAGCGCCTCCGGAAACGGCAGGATGCGAAATCGGGGTTGGTCGCAGAGCAGCTCGGCGACCTGCCGTGTGGTGACCGTCACGGTATCCGATTTATCGACCATCGCCAGGGCCACCAGGATGTCCGGCGTATCGACGATCTGACGCGGCAACGCCACGCCGTGATGCAGGAATAGATGGTCGACCCGCTGGCGCATCAAGGCGCCGGGCGGCTGCAATACCCAAGGGTAGTCGACCATCGCCGCCAGATTCAGCGACTCGCGTTGAACGAGCGGGTGGTCGGCGCGGCATACGAAGCACAGCGCCTCTTCGCCGATCTCCTCGAAGACGAAATCGCCCGCCGGAAGCGTCGAGGGAATTCGCGCGATGGCGAAATCGAACTCGCCCTCCATGAGGCGCGGAATCAGCGCGTGGCTGACATCCACGTCGATGCTGACCTTGAGGTTGGGACGGTCGCGATGCACACGCTCCACCGCACTGGTCAGCAGCGTGACGGCGGGCGCCATCACCGTGCCCACCGAGACACTCCCTGCGCTGCCCGCATGCAATGCACTCAATTCTTCGCCCGCCTGGTGAAGCGACGACATGATACCGCGCGCGTGTCGAATCACCGTCTCGCCGTACCAGTTGGGGGCGATGCCGCGTGGGTGACGGTCGAACAACACGAGTCCGAGCTGGTTTTCTAGCTCCCCTAGCAGTTTGGACGCCGCCGGCTGACTCATGCCCAGTCGCTCGGCGGCGCGGTGCAGGTTGCGCAGCTCATCTAGCGCGATGAACAACTGCAAATGGCGCAACTTTAGTCGCACCTTCATGAACCAGTCAGTGGGCAAGGAGCTCATGGTGTCTGGCCTCAGGAGAAAACAATAACAAAATGGATATCAGTATTTCTGTCAAGTGGCATTAGTAGGTTATTTCGCTGATGCCTATTGTTCAGACTGTTAAGAAACCTTTTCTGCAACACAACAACAACCCCTTTGAGGGATCCAGGAGGACGCCGAATGTCATTCACAACACCGATGACGCGCAAGCTACTGGGAATGGCCGTGGGCTTGGCGCTGAGCGCTGGACCGTTGACGGCACAAGCCCAGAGCGATGAGGACGTCAAGATGGGCTTCATCGTCAAGAAGCCCGAGCAGGCGTGGTTCATCAATGAGCAAGAGGCCGCAACCGCATTGGGTGAAGAGAAGGGTTTCGAAGTGGTGCGCTTGTCGGGCGAGGACGGCCAGGAAGTGCTGAGTGCCATTGATAACCTCAACTCGCAAGGCGCTCAGGGCTTCGTGATCTGTCCGCCGGATGTGCGGCTGGGGCCAGCGATCATGAACCGTGCCAAGCAATATGGCATGAAAGTGGTGACCGTCGACGACCGCTTTATCGGCAGCGATGGCGAGCCGATGGAGAACGTGCCGCACTTGGGGATGTCCGGTTATAAGATCGGTGAGCAAGTCGGTAACGCCATCGCCGAAGAGATGGACAATCGCGGCTGGGATCCGGACGAGGTCGCGGCACTGCGTATCACCAACTATGAATTGCCTACCGCAAAAGAGCGTACCGATGGTGCCACGGCTGCGTTGCTCGAGTCCGGTTTCAAGAAGGACAACATTTTCGATGCGCCGCAGCAGAATACCGATACCAGCAGCGCCTTTTCGGCGGCATCGCCGGTGTTCTCCAAGCGTGGCGATTTCGAGCACTGGGTGATCTACGCGCTCAACGAAGAGAGCGTGCTGGGCGGCGTACGCGCGAGTGAACAGTACGGACTCGACCCTGAACAGGTCATCGGCGTGGGCATCAACGGCTCCGGCGCGGCGTTCGCAGAATTCTCGCGTGAGACGCCTACTGGCTTCCACGGTACTGTCGCCGTGAGTTCGACCATGCATGGGCGCCAGTCGGCGGACAACCTCTACCAGTGGATTACCGAAGGCGAGAAGCCCAAGGCCAATACCGAAACTACCGGTAAGCTGATGACGCGCGACAACTGGCAAGACGTACGGGAAGAGCTGGGTTTGTAAGATCGATGCCCGCGCCCCGGGGCGCGGGCATGCTTTTTTCCTTCAGGAGTGCCGTATGTCCGAGGCTTTTCTTCGTTTCGACGATATTACCGTCGAGTTTCCCGGTGTGAGGGCACTCGACGGTGTGAGTTTTGCTGCAAAAGCCGGCGAGGTGCATGCCTTGATGGGCGAGAACGGTGCCGGGAAGTCGACCTTGCTCAAGGTGCTCAGCGGCGTCAATCGTCCCTCCTCGGGCCAGTTGTGGATCGACGGCCAGTCGTATGTCTTTACCAACGCCCGCGAGGCGTTGGCTCACGGCATCGCGATCATCTATCAAGAACTCACGTTGTCACCCAACTTGTCGGTGGCCGAGAACCTGTTGCTGGGACAGTTGCCGGAGCGTCGCGGCTTCATCGACCGGCGCACCATGAAAGCGCGTGCTCGGGAGATTCTCGAAGATCTCGGCGAGGGAGGGATCGACCCGGCCACCAAGGTGCGAGAGCTGTCCATCGGCCAACAGCAAATGATCGAAATCGGCCGTGCACTATTACGTGACGCCAAGATCATCGCCTTCGACGAGCCCACCAGTAGTCTTTCCGTGCAGGAGACACGGCAGCTCAAGCGCATCGTCGCGCGGCTACGCGAGGAAGGACGCGTGGTGTTGTACGTGACGCATCGCATGGAAGAAGTCTTCGAGATGTGCGATGCGCTGACGGTGTTTCGCGATGGGCGCCATATCCGCACGCACGAGACGCTGGAAGGCGTCGATCAGGACACCTTGGTCGGGGAGATGGTGGGGCGTCAGATCGAAGACGTATATGGCTTTAGACAGCGCGCCATGGGCGATGTGTTGATGCGTATCGACGGTCTCCAGGGGCGCGGTGTGAACGAGCCGGTCAGCCTGGAAGTGAAACGCGGCGAAGTGTTCGGTCTCTTTGGACTTGTCGGCGCCGGACGCAGCGAGCTGATGCGCCTGGTATGCGGCGTGGAAACGGCCACCCAAGGAGAAGTGACGTTTCGCGGCAAGACCGGCGTCTTTACCTCGCCGGGCGAGGCGATTCGTGCGGGCATTGCCATGTGCCCCGAAGATCGCAAATCTCAGGGGATATTTCCCGTGGCGAGTGTCGCTGACAATCTCAATATCAGTTGCCGACGCTTCTTCAAGCGCTGGGGCGTGTTTCGTCATGCTGGTCGCGAAGCCGATAACGCCAAGACTTATATCCAGCGTTTGAGTATCAAGACACCGAACCACCGTACGCCAATCAATACCCTGTCGGGGGGGAATCAGCAGAAGGTGATTCTCGGGCGCTGGCTGGCGGAAGAGATCGACTTATTCGTAATGGACGAGCCCACGCGGGGCATTGATGTGGGAGCGCGACGCGATATCTACACCCTATTGTATAACTTGGCGGAACAGGGCAAGGGCGTGATCGTGATCTCCAGCGACCTCGCCGAGGTCAGCTCGATCTGCGACCGCATCGGCGTCATGCGCGATGGCGCCCTGATCGATATCGTACCGCGCGAGCAGGCGACCCAGGAGCGTCTGCTGGGACTGGCGCTTCCGGCTTGAGTTTCCGACCAATCACGTTGCTCACCGCTAACAACATGAAGAGATTGACCACATGAGCACAGAAAAACTGGCCGCTTCCGAGACCTCGTCGACGGCTCCAAAACCCCGGGCCAAGGCATTGCGTACGTTGCTCGATACCTCCGGGTTGATTGCGATCTTTTTCGTCCTCTTTATCGCCTTGTCGGTATTCGTGCCGGACTTTCTGACCGGCCGCAATATCGTTGGCTTGCTGCTCTCGGTGACATTGATCGGGACCATCGCGACCACGATGATGATGGTGCTGGCTCTCGGCGAAGTGGACTTGTCGGTAGCCTCCATTGTCGCCTTTACCGGCGTGGTGGCTGCCGTGGTGACCTCGACCTCGGGAAGCGTCTTCATCGGCGTGCTGGTGGGGGTAGCCGCCGGTGGCGCGGTGGGGGCCTTCAATGGCTTCGTGGTATCCAAGTTCGGCATCAATTCATTGATTGCCACTTTGGCAGCGATGGAGTTCGTGCGCGGGTTGGCCTACATCACTTCCGGCGGTGATGCGGTCATGGTCACGGTGCCGAGCTTCTTCGACCTGGGCAGTGCTTCATTTCTGGGGCTGACGTTGCCGGTATGGACCATGATCGCGTGTTTCGTGGTCTTCGGCATCGTGCTCAACATGACGGCGTTCGGGCGCAACACTCTGGCGACCGGCGGCAATGCCGAGGCGGCGAGCTTGGCTGGGGTCAATGTTCGGCGTTTGAAGATTACCGTGTTCGCCCTGCAGGGCGTCGTCGCGGGTATCGCGGGGGTATTGTTGGCCTCGCGCATGGGACTTGGCGACCCCAATACCTCAATGGGGCTCGAATTGGCGGTAATTTCCGCCTGTGTGCTGGGCGGCGTCTCGTTGTCCGGCGGCGTCGCCTCGATCACCGGTGTACTGGTCGGTGTTTTGATCATGGGCTGCGTGCAGAACGCCATGGGGCTCCTCAACGTGCCCACCTTCTATCAGTATCTCGTGCGTGGGGCGATCCTGCTGTTGGCGGTGATGTTCGACCGCTGGAAGCAAACGCGCCGCGCCAAGGGGTGACGTGCGATGCCGGAAAGAGCGCCGCGCCTGCACGCTAAGCATGTCTTCATCACCGGGGCCGCGGCCGGCATCGGTCGGGCCATGGCCGAGGCCTGTACCGAGGAAGGCGCGCGCGTATCGCTGGCCGACATCGACCTCGAAGGCGCGCAAGACATCGCACGGCAATTGCGCGATGCCGGTGGGGTGGCACTGGCGGTGGCCTGTGATATCGCCAATCCCACTTCTGTGAACGCGGCGCTCGACGCGGCACGCGAGGCGCATGGGCCGGTCACGACGCTGATCAATAATGCTGGGCGTAACGTCTTCCACGCCCCGCTGGAAATGCCCGAAGCCGCTTGGCAACGCTGTATGTCGGTGGATCTGGAAGGCGCCTGGCACTGCGCGCGCGGCGTATTGCCGGATATGCTCGCGCAGGCGAGCGGCAGCATCATCAACGTGGCCTCGACCCATGCGTTTTCCATTCTGCCAGGATGCTTTCCCTATGCGGTGGCCAAGCACGGCTTGATGGGGCTGACGCGGTCGCTGGGGATCGAGTACGCTCGGCAGGGTATTCGCGTCAATGCCATCGCGCCGGGGTATATCGCCACACCTGCGGTCGAGGCACACTGGCAACGGTTCGACGATCCGGAGGCGGCTAGGCAGCGAATCGAGACGCTGCTGCCGCCTGGGCGCTTGGGAAAGCCACACGAGGTTGCCATGACAGCGGTATTCCTCGCCTCCGACGAGGCACCGTTCATCAACGCAAGCTGTATCACCATCGATGGCGGGCGTAGCGTGGTCTATCACGATTGAGCCCGCCATGCCTTCGACTCGGCCTTCAGGAGAGCCCATCACATGCAACTCGCACAAGCTCGAAGCGACAATGGCGAGCGTTTCGTCCTGGTCATTGAGGACGATCCGACACAGGCGCGTCGTCTAGACGACGTGGATAGCGTGCTTGCCCTGGCACTCACGGCGCTCGATCGCAATGTCGGGCTTGCCGCCTTGGTTGCCGAGTGGCCGGGAGAGGCCCGTATCGACGCCGTGGCGTTGTCCGATCAAGGCCATCTATTGGCGCCGCTCGACCATCCCGACCCGGCGCACTTGCTGGTCACCGGCACCGGGCTGACGCATCTCGGCAGTGCCGAGGGGCGCGACAAGATGCACCGCCAAATGAACGAGGCAGATCAGAGCGAAGCGCCGCTCACCGATTCGATGAAGATGTTCCGCAAGGGGCTCGATGGCGGCAAGCCGACCGGCGATGATTTTGGCGTGCAGCCGGAGTGGTTCTACAAGGGCGATGGCGGCATCGTCATGGCTCCAGGCGAGGCGCTGCGTATGCCGCATTTCGCGCTGGATGGCGGCGAAGAGCCCGAAATCGCCGGGCTGTATTTGATCGACAACGACGGCGCGCCGCGTCGCATTGGCTATGCGCTGGGCAACGAGTTCTCGGATCATGTCACCGAGCGCGAGAACTACCTGTATCTCGCGCATTCCAAGCTGCGCGCCTGTTCCTTCGGGCCGACGCTGCTCGTCGACGAACTGCCCGACGACGTGCAGGGCACTTCACGCATCCGGCGCGACGGCGGTGTGCTATGGGAGAAACCGTTCATCTCCGGCGAAGATAACATGTGCCACAGCCTCGCCAATCTCGAGGCGCATCATTTCAAGTACGCGCAGTTCTGTCGGCCGGGTGACGTGCACGTGCACTTCTTCGGCACTGCGACACTGAGCTTCAGCGACGGCATCAGTGCCCAGCCGGGAGATGTGTTCGAGATCGACGCCAAGCCGTTCGCCTTGCCGCTGCGTAACCCGCTGGCCAAGGATGCCACTGCGCCCGTGCCGAGCGTCAAACCTTTGTAAGTCTGGCAAGATAAGCCCCGCGAGTCAGCTTCTCGGGGCCTTTCGACCCGATACGCCAACGGCCGCTGGAATGCTCCAGCGGCCGTTGGCGTTATGGCGAAGAGAGTGTTGGTTAGTTCATCGCCTGCGGCAGATACAACGCGATCTCGGGGAACAGGTGCAACAGCACCACGGCGAGGATCATCAGCAGGAAGAACGGCAGGGTAGCGCGGGTGATGGTGATGATGTCCTTGCCGGTGAGGCCCTGAATGACGAACAGATTGAAGCCGACCGGCGGCGTGATCTGCGACATTTCCACCACGATGACGAGGTAGATGCCGAACCAGATCAGGTCGATCCCCGCGCCTTCGATCAGTGGCATGATGATCGACGTGACCAGCAGGATCAGCGAGATGCCGTCGAGAAAGCAGCCCAGCACGAGTAAGAAGAGCGTTAGCACCACCAGCAGCATGGTGGGGGAGAGGCCCATATCGGCGATATGGTTGGCCAGTTGCATGGGCAGTTGCGTGAAACTCAGCGCCGAGGAAAGAAACGAGGCGCCAGCGATGATGAAAGCGATCATGCAGGCCGTGCGCAGTGCCGCGAAGAGCGAGTCGAGGAAGATGGTCTTGTTGAAATGACCGTTACCTCGTGCGATCAGCATCGACAGCACCACGCCCACGGCGGCGGCTTCGGTCGGTGAGGCGAGCCCGCCGTAGATGCTGCCCAGGATACCGCCGATGAGCGCCAACAGTGGGATCAACTGAGCGCTATTGCGAATCTTTTCTCCGAGCGGCATGTGGGTCGCGCCTTCGCCGGCACGCCCTTGGCGGTTGCCGACCAGCAACGACCAGCCGATCAGGTAGGTCATGAACAGACCCAGCAATAGCAAGCCTGGCAGAATGCCGGCGATGAACAGCCGCGAGATGGACTGCTCGGTCACCACGCCGTAGACGATCATCATGATCGAGGGTGGAATCAGCAGGCCCAGGGTCGAGGCGCTGGCCAGCGTGCCGATGGCAAGATTGCTGTCGTAGCCGCGGCGTTCCAGCTCGGGCAACGTCATCTTGCCGACCGTGGCGCAGGTTGCCGCCGAAGAGCCGCATACGGCGGCGAACAGGCCGCTGCCGATGATATTGGAATGCAGCAAGCGTCCCGGCAGGCGGTTGAGCCAGGGCGCCAGGGCACGAAACATGTTGTCCGCAAGACCCGAGCGAAACAGAATCTCGCCCATCCATACGAACATTGGCAGAGCGGTCAAATCCCAGCCGTAGCTGGCGCCCCAGAAGTCGGACGCCAGAATGGGCCCGGGCTCGAAACTGCCGAAGAACGTCAGGGCAATCCAGCCGGTTCCCAGCAGGGCAAAGGCGATCCATACACCGCTGCCGAGCAGCAGCGCCAGGGCGAGGATCGTGACGAGACTGAGGGTCAGCATGACAAGGCATCCTCTCGCGTATGGCGGATCATGAGTCACCGTCCTGTGGCTCGGGTGCCACATAGGAAGCAGGGGCTGTTAAAGCCGCGCGCAGGGTACCCAACAAGGTTTCGAGGAGCGCCACGCACATCAGAGCGATGCCAACGACGAGAACGCTTTGCGGTATCCATAGTGGAATGGCGAGCAACCCCGAGGAGACATCGTTGTATTCGAGGCTTTCACGCACCAAGCCCACCAGTTCCCAAGTGAGCAGTACACTAAGCGCTAGCGCCACCAGCAGACAGAGCGTCTCGACCCATACGCGAGCACGCGGCGGCAGACGTGAAATGACCAGCGTCACGCGGATATGTGCGTGGTGCGTGAAGGTATAGGCCATGCTTAGAAAAGTGGCGCCCACCAGCAGATAAGCGGCCATTTCCGAGACGCCGGGAATTTCGAGCCCCAGGCGCGCGTTGCCCGCCAGGACCAGCAACGCATCCAGGCAGCGCAGTAGCACTTGGAAGGTGACGATGGCACAGATCGCCAGCATGCAAGCCGCGGCGCCCCAAGCGCCGAGGCGATAGAGTCTGTCGAGTCGGTAGGTCATGTCGGTCACTCACGAATCGGGGGGCGAAGACGTCATCTCCCATTCGCGACCGCCATGCAGAATGGCGATCACGAAGAGTCAGGTGTCGTCTTGGGTCGGATGTGACGCGTCAGTCGTCGGCCTGGCGCTCGCGATAGCGCTCGATCAGCATCTTGGCCTGATCGCCGGCACGTTCTTGCCAGTTCTCGAACAGCGAGTCGCCGGCGGCCTCGAGATCCTCGGCCAGCTGGCCGCTGGGCTTGGAAATCGTGATGTCGTGTTCCTTCAAGGCCTTGGCACTCTCGGCGCTGTCCTCGCGGCTGGCCTGCCAGCCACGCCGTTCAGCCTCGGCAGCGGCATCCAGCACGGCTTGCTGTGTCTTGTCATCGAGTTGGTCGAAGGCGCGCTTATTGACGAACACGATGTTCTTGGGCAGCCACAGGTTGGCGTCGCTGTAATGCGAGACGTAGTCCCAGGCGGACATCGACTTGCCGGTGGAGACCGACGTGATCATGGCATCGACGCGTCCGGTGCTGAACGCGGTGGGAATATCGGCCTCTTCGGTTTCCGTGGGCGTGCCGCCAAGATTCTCGACGAAGCGCTGCGTGTTGATGTTGGGGGCACGCACACGCAGCCCCTCGAACTGTGAAGCATCGGTCAGCTCGAAGTCGGTATAGATACCCTGCGCCGGCCACGGCACGGCATACAGCGGCATCAGGCCTTCATCGGCGAACATCTGGGTGATGATCGGCTTGGAGGCTTGCCAGAGATCGTAGGCGTCTTCGTAGCTACCGGCCAGTCCCGGCAAGGTATCCACTTCGTAGATCGGCGATTCGTTGGAGAGCGACGACAGGAATACTTCGCCCGCCTGCACGGTGCCGCGCCGCACGGAAGGTTTGATTTCCGAGTGCGCGATCAACGAGCCGCCGCTGTGCACGTTGATGTCCAGTTCGCCGTCGGTAGCGTCGGCGACGTCCTCGGCGAATTGTTTGGTGTTCTGGGTATGAAAGCTGGCATCGCCGTAGGGCGTGGCGAGGTTCCATTGTGCGGCCATGGCGCTGCTGGCAATGCCGAGCGAGCCGATTGCCGCGAGCCAGGCGAAGGAGTGCATCGTACGCATGTTCAATTCCTCATTGTTATTGAACTTGGAAGACGAATTCATTCTTCAAGTGGCGATGCGTTGGCGTCAAATCGTTAATTCTGATGTCAAGTATCGACGTAGCCTTTCATAGTGGTCGGTGATGAAAGCTTTCCGTGATCCTGGGCGTAATCGGCGGCGCATTGCTTGGCCAGGCGAGCCACGCTGGCGCAGAAGCTCGGGTAGTTGGAACGGCGCCAGATGGCGTCATAGATCATCGGTGGCAGGGGTTCGTCCAGCGTCAGACGCTCCAGGCTACCGGCGTCTACGGCATCGCGTACCGTAGCGACCGGCAATACGCCGATGCCCAGCCCCTCGATGCTCATGCGCATGATGGTCATCAGTGTGCTGGTGGAGTGAATGCGTGGCGTGTCGATGCCCAGCGCGGTGAGGTAGGCGACCAACTCGCTGTAGGGTCGCGCCTGTTTGCTGAAGGAGATGAATGCCGTGTCGGCGAAGGTCGCCATATCGCCATGGCGTAGTGTTGCGGCCAGCTCGGGGGCTGCGAACATGCCCATCTCGTAGGTGCAAAGCGGCGTCTGGATGGCGGAGAGTCCCGGCGCCAGGCCGTCCATGGCGAACAGCATGTCGAGGTCGTTCTCGGCCAGGCGTTGATGTAGAAAGGGGGAAATATCGACCATCAACTCGATGGTCAGTTGCGGGTAGCGCTCTGCCAGTCGGCGCATGAAGGTTGGGCACCAACTGCTGGCGATGGTCTCGATAACCCCAAGGCGTAGCGTGCCGGAGAACGATTCCTCGTCCTGGAACAGACGCATGGCCTCGTCGCGACCCTCGAGCAAGCGCTCGGCATGGGTGAAGAACTCGCGACCGCGAAGCGTGGGTTGTACGGGGCGCGCCGAGCGGTCGAGAAGCGACTCGCCAACGCTGTCTTCGAGCCGGGTGATGCGGTCCGAGATCGACGGCTGGGTGAGGTGCAGCTTGGTCGCGCCCTTGCGGAACGAGCCCAGACGCACCACCCAGACGAACGCCTCGAGTTCCTTGAAATCGAACATCGGTGATCCTGCACAGGTCGCCGCGCGCCCCCGCGCGGCGGAAGGGAAGCGGTGGTGAGTAGTCTTCTTGAAAAGCTATGCCTTCTTGAACAGCTGTGTCTCGCGATCTTTGAAGGCCTTGAACTCCAGGGCATTGCCTGAGGGATCGTAGAAGAACATGGTGGCTTGCTCGCCGGGTTCGCCTTTGAAACGCACGTAGGGTTCGATCTCGAAGGCCACGTCATGCGCGCGCAGCTTGTCGGCCAGGGCCTGCCAAGCGGTCATCTCGAGGACCACGCCGAAATGCGGCACCGGCACGCCATGGCCGTCCACTGGATTCTTGTGGCTGGCCACCGCGGTATCCTTCAGTGCGGGGTTGAGGTGGCAGACGAACTGATGGCCGAAGAGGTCGAAATCGACCCAGCTCTCCGATGAGCGGCCTTCGGGGCAGCCCAGGAAGTCGCCGTAGAAACGCCGGGCTTCGTCGATATCGCGGACCTGCACGGCAAGATGGAAAGGATCGCTGACGGCCATGGCGGCCTCCTCGGGATCGGTGGTGATTGGCATTCGTGAGCCTTGATTCTTTAGCCCGGTGCTGTGCGGCGTCAACTCGTTTTCCCATGCGGTGCGGTGAAAGGTTCCACCGATATCGCGCATCACGAAAAACGATTGGACCGGGCCACGTGGGCTTTCTTAGAGTGAAATGCCGCAACCGTGAAAGCCGACGACAATAAAAGAGGTCACGTTCATGCCCCTTCCGCTTCTCAACTGCGACATGGGAGAGAGCTTCGGCAACTGGAAAATGGGCCTCGACGACGAGGTCATGCCCTATGTCGATTGCGCCAATATAGCCTGTGGCTTTCATGCCTCCGACCCCGACATCATGCGGCGTACCGTGGCGTTGGCCGTGCAACACGGCGTACGCGTCGGTGCGCATCCCGCCTATCCCGACCTGCAAGGCTTTGGGCGTCGCTCGTTGGCCTGTTCGCCGCGCGAAGTCGAAGACATGATGCTGTATCAGATCGGCGCGCTGGAGGGTATGTGCCGTGCCGAGGGCGCGACTGTGAGTTACGTCAAGCCTCATGGCGCGCTGTATAACGACATGGCCCGCGATCCAGAGCTCTTGCGCGGCGCCATGCGTGCGGTGCTGGCCTATGATCGCAGCTTGCCGCTGCTGGCCATGGCCACGGCGGATCCGGCGCCGATGCGGGCGCTGGCCGAGGAAATGGGCGTCACACTGTGGTTCGAGACATTCGCCGACCGCGCCTACGACCCGCAGGGGCGGCTGGTCTCGCGACGCGAGCCGGGCGCCGTGCATCATGATCGCGAGATCATCGTGGCGCAGGCGGTGAGGCTCGCCAAGGGCGAGGCGCTGACCGCCAACGACGGCAGCACGCTGCGTCTGGCCGCCGATACGCTCTGCGTCCACGGCGATAATGCCGAGTCGGTGGCTGCCGTGCGCGCCATTCGTGACGCCTTCGATGGCCTGGCACGGGAGTGAGCCGGTGAGCGACCCAAGTATCGAAACGGTGGGTATGGACAGTCTCATCGTGCGCCTCTTCGACAGCATCGACGAAGAGAACATGCCGTGGATGCTGGCCGCCGACCGGGCCCTGCGCGAGGCCTTCGGCGAGGCGCTGATTGATCTGGTGCCTTCCTACACCACGCTGCTGGTGCATTATGATATCCAACGCCTTGATCTGCAGGCCGCTCGTGCCCGGGTGAGCGAGGCGCTGAAGGGCTTGGCGCCCGCGACGAGTGGCGAAGGCCAGCGGCATGTGATTCCGGTGTGGTACGACGTGAGTGTCGGCCCGGAGCTTGAGCGCATTGCCGAGTGTCTTGGCGTCAACCACGAGGACGTCATCGCGCGGCACTGCGCGCGGGATTACAGCGTTTTCGCGCTGGGCTTCGCGCCGGGTTACGCCTTCATGGGGCGTCTCGACGATGCGTTGGCCACGCCGCGCCTGAAGACACCGCGCCAGAAAGTCGTCGCCGGCAGCGTGGCCATTGCCGAACGCCAGACGGCGGTTTATCCCACGCTCTCGCCGGGCGGCTGGAACATCATCGGACGTACGGCGGTGGCGCTGTTCGGGCGCGACCGCGAGGGCTACAGCCTATTTCGCCCTGGCGACAAGGTGCGTTTCGAGGCAATCTCCCGCGATGCGTTCATCGCACAAGGCGGCGATCCGTCGCCGCTGGCTGAGCGCGGCGACACCCCCACGGAGGCCCAGACATGAAGGGATTGATCGTCGAACGCGCGGGGCCGCTGGCGCTGATACAAGATGGCGGACGCTTCGGGGTACGCCATCTCGGTGTCACCCAGGGCGGTGCCGCCGATTGGGTGTCGTTGGGATGGGCCAATTGGCTGCTGGGTAACGCGCCGCAAGCCCCCGGCGTGGAAATTACCGTGGGCGGCTTGACCCTATACGCCGAGACATCGGTCACGTTGGCCCTGACGGGGGCAGATCTGGGCGCGACGCTTGATGATGAACCGTTGACGCCAGGGAGCCGTTTCACTGTCGCTGCCGGTCAACGCCTGGCCTTTGAGAGTCCACGAGCGGGCTTGCGCGCCTATCTAGCCTTCCCGGGCGGGCTCGATGCCGCGCCGGTGCTGGGCAGCGTGGCCAGCACGGTGCGCGAAAGCTTGGGCGGGCTCGATGGCCAGGGGCGGGTGCTGACCGAAGGCGATTGCCTGACATGGGCAGGCACTGCCGGAGCCGAGCGCACGCTGCCCTCGAGCATGGGCACGTTACCGGGAGATGGAGAACGCGTGATGTTGGCGCTGGTGAGCGGCGCGCAGATCGCCGATTTCAGCGGTACCAGCGTATTCGAGGCCTTCAATACACCGTGGCAGATCGATCAGCGTGCCGATCGCATGGGCGTGCGCCTGACCGGTTCTGAGCTGCGTTACTTGGGCGAGGGGATGGTCTCCGAGGGCATTCCGCTGGGCGCCGTCCAGGTGCCGGCCGATGGCCAGCCCATCATTTTGCTCAACGACCGTCAGACCATCGGCGGCTATCCGCGCCTCGGCGCGTTGACGCCGCTGGCCTGCGCGCGATTGGCGCAATGCCAGCCAGGCACTGAAGTATGGCTGACGCCGGTGGCGGCGGGGCAGGCGCGTGACGCCCATCTGCACCAGTTGGCATGTTGGCGCTGATGCGTGAAATGGCGAGGCGGAGCGATCAGTCGCGCTCCGCCGCCCGCATCGGCATCTGATCGATAATGTGATACACCGTCTCCGGCGCGACGAAGCCTTCGAGCTGCATTTTCTTGCCGCCATCCTTGCCGATGAGCACCGTGGTGAACGGGGCGTCATCGTCTAGCGCCAGCGCCTTCATCAACGCCCGCGTCTCGAAGCGGGTCATCGGCTCGTCGTTGCGATATCCCTGCCCGTTTTCCACCCGATAGAGCACCATGTCACGCGCCTGGAATTTGGCGTGACTGGTTCTGAGCTGGGCTCTCATACGTTGGTAAGCGTCGTTGTCGCGCTGCGGGGAGACGATCACCAGCGGACGAAAAAGCCCGTGATCGGTGATCAAGGGATTGGCGGGATCGGCGGCATGGGCGATGTTCATCGGACCAAGCAGCACGAGCATCCAGCAGGCAAGCAAGGCGGTTCGCATGGCATCACTCCTTTGAAAGTAGTGCCAGTATGGCAGAGGCCTGCGGGCTGGGTAGTTTCGATATTTCATTTCCCGTATTGCAAATTAATTTGCAATACGGGAAATGGATGCTTAGTCTTGAGGCAGAATCCTTGCAGTAGAAAGCGTCAGGAGCCTGCCATGCCCGCCGACAATGCCGACTTACCACCTCGACGCTATGCCGATCTGCAACTGTTGGCGCTGCGTGCTCGACGCGGTGATGCCGCCGATCTGAAGCTTTCCGCCAAGGGGCTTGCGTTGCTCGAAGCCCTATTGGCCCAGCCCGAGACAGTGACCCTCTCAAGTATCTCGCAATTGGCGCAGCACCACGGCGTGAACCCTTCGCGCCTGACGCGGTTGGCGCATGCCCTCGGCCTGGAGGGATTCAAGGCGCTACAGGCACTGTTTCGTGAAGATCTTAGCGATAGCGCCTTCTATTCCACGCGTGCCCAGCGCCTGCTGGATTTTGGTGAGACGCCCCGGGCCGAGGGCGACGCGCTGGCGGACGACCGCGCGCTCTGGCAGCAAGAGATGCAGAATCTCTCGGCCACCGTGGAGGCGCTGGATACGACGCAACTGGCCGCAGCAGCGGCTAGCATCCAGCGGGCGCGGCGTATCCACGTCATCGGCCTGCGGGCCAGCTTCGGAGCCGCGCATTACCTGGCGTATTACCTGGATTATCTGCGCGATGGTGTACACCTGGTCTCGGGGCACGCTGGCGTCAGCGTCGAGCAGGCCTTGCGGCTGGGTGAAGATGATCTAGTGATCGGCATCGCCTTTAGGCCTGAGTCGCGGATGAGCATCGACTACTGCCGGCTGGCGGTGGAGCAGGGCGCTTCGCTGCTGGCGTTGACGAACCATCCCAGCTCACAGTTGGCCGCATTGGGCGAATCGACCTTGCTCGCGCCGGCCGAGGGCGCCTTTTTCTTCAATCCCATGAGTAGCCTATTCATGCTCGTCGAGCTGTTGTTGTCCCGCGTGGCCCGCGAGTTGGGGCACAACGCGGTGCTCGCCCTGCGCCAGCGCGAGGCGCTGATCTCGCGTCTGCACGTCGAGTGATATATTCGCTTACACCGCTCTTTTGCCCTTTTCTGCCGCTTCCCAGGAGATCGCCATGCCTACTTACATGACTTCCCCTAATGTCTCCGGGCCCGCACCCAGCGCTGCCGAATGGCTGGGCCGGGGCTATGCCGATGATCACAACGCCACCGCCGCCTCGGATACGCTCTTGATCAACGAGCAGTCGCGCCTACTCGAAACGCAGGGGCGGCGCATCATCAAGTTCGGGTTCGGCCAATCGCCGTTTCCGGTCTTCGCCCCGGCGGTGGAGACGCTGGCCGAACACGCCGCCGACAAGACTTATCTGCCAGTGCAGGGTATGGCGACGTTGCGCGAACAGGTGGCGGCTTTCCATCGCCACCTGGAGGGCACCGATTGGCGAGCCGAACGCGTGTTGATCGCCCCGGGGAGCAAACTGCTGCTGTTTGCGCTGATGAAGGCCCTGCCACGCGCCGAAGTGCTCATTCCGGCGCCGGCCTGGGTCTCTTATGCGCCACAAGCGCGACTCGCGGGGCAGCCGGCGGTACGTCTGGAAACAAGCTTCGATAGCCGCTGGCTGGTCACACCGGCACAGCTTGACCGGCATTGCCGCGCGCATGGCCCCGGTCTGCGGCTGTTGATCCTCAATGCGCCGGGCAATCCTACCGGCCTGTCGTATGCGCCTGAGATGCAGCGTGAGCTGGCCGCGGTAGCCAAGCGACACGGTGTGTTGGTGCTCTCTGATGAGATCTACGGGCCGCTCGATCATCGTGGGGCACATCGCCCATTTGCACACGATTATCCCGACGGCACTCTGACGACCAGCGGGCTTTCCAAGTGGTGTGGTGCGGGTGGTTGGCGCCTGGGCGTGTTGAATGTGCCCGAGGCGCTGGGCGATGAGTTGCTCACACGCTTGCTGGGTATCGCCTCGGAAACCTGGTCGAGCGTGGCGAGTCCGGTCCAGGCGGCGGCGATCACTGCGTATAGCATCACGCCAGCGCTGGAGACGTATCTCGAGGCCCAGCGGCAGTGGCTGAGCACGATCGGGCAATGGTGCGCGCAACGCCTCGCAGCGGCCGGGGTTCGCACGCATGCGCCGGATGGCGGCTTCTATCTGTTCCCCGATTTCAGCGCATACCGCGAGACACTACGAGCGCGTGGGATTACCACTAGTTCCGAGCTGACCGCGACGCTGCTCGAAGAGGCAGGTATCGCGCTCTTGCCGGGCAGTGCGTTTGGCTGCGAAGCGACGCAACTGACGACGCGTTTGGCCTATGTAGACTTCGATGGCGCGGCGCTTTTGGAGCGCGACTGCCCCGACGATCCCGAATCGGCGATGGCCGCGCCTGAGCTTGCCACGGTGCGTCATGGGCTCGAGGCGTTGACGGCCTGGTTGGGTGCTGTTTGAATGTTCACACTCTGTTACATAAAAAATGTGAACTCACCCACTACGCTGGCGTCACAATGGCCACGCACACGTAATAACCTGGAGGTATTCATGCAAAGGATCACTGCTCTTGTTTCAGCGGCTATGCTGACGACCGGACTGGTAGCGGCACAGACTGCCATGGCACAGCAGGAAGACCCGGCAGCAAGCGGGACAACCCAGACTCAGGGTGCGTCCTCTAAAGATTTTTCTGACGAACAACTTCAGCAGTTCGCCGATGCGTCTGAGGAAATCGCGCAAGTTTCCCAGAAGTATACCAAGCAGCTTCAGAATGCGGATGACGAAGCCAAGCAGAAAGAGCTTCGTGAAAAAGCCAATGAAGAGATGGTCAGCGTTGTCGAAGACAGCGGCATGAGCGTTGAAGAGTTCAACTCGATTGGCCAGGCGATCCAGCAGGATCCCGAGCTCATGAAGCGCGTTCAGGGCATGGTCCAAGGCCAGCAGTAAGCGAGCCGGATATTGCAGTATCGTCGCGCTTAGCGTCGATGCCAAGTGATACGAGTTTCGCAAAAGAGGCCACCTTCGGGTGGTCTTTTTCGTGTTGAGCGTTCTCGAGGAGGTCTCGAGAGCGGCTCGTGAGTTCATATGCGCCGCCAAGTCGACATGAAAAAGGCCCGCCACGATGGCGGGCCTTCTCATGCTTTCACCCTTTATGGGCGCAGAACCTGACGATCAGTCGCTGATGGCATCGCTGGCATCGTCCAGCAAATCGGCGGTGGCCGACTTGGTGCTCTGCCAAGCGCTTTCGGCGCCTTGCTTGGTATCTTGCCATGCTTGGCGGGCCTGCCCTTTGGCATCCTGCCACCAGTCGTTATCGTACTCAGGTAGCTTGGCGACATCATCGCGCGTCATGTCGAGCGTGACGCGATAGTCCAAGTCGTCGAGATCGTCGGCGTTTTGTGTGTCGAGGGTGAAGTTGTCGCGATCAACAACGCGATGCGTATCGCCGAGATCGAGAACGCCTCCGGTTTCGATGACCAAGGCTTGGACGCTCATGTCCTCGCCCAGCAGCACGTCCTCGACGTCACCCACGTCTTCGTTGGGGTTTTCCGAGAGGAAAACATCGGCATCCATCAGCTCATCGCCTGAGTAGAGCCCTTGGGGTTGCGAATCGGCAACGGCCAATCCCGTTAGCCCGATACCCCCGATGAGAATGGCGGTTTGCGTCATGCGATGCAGTGAGTGGCGCATTGAGAAGCTCCTTCTTCGTCGGTTCTATCTATTCGACGGATGTCGAATCGCTGGCGAGATGGGTACTTAGATCGAACGAGCCCAGTCATCGGCGCGCTTTTCGGCTTCTTCCTTGGTGATCCCGTATTTGGCCTGCAGCTTGCCGATCAATTGATCGCGCTTGCCGGCGACTTGGTCGAGTTCATCGTCGGTCATTTCGCCCCAGGACGCTTTGGCCTTGCCTTTGACCTCGGTCCAACGGCCTTCTATCTGATCCCAATTCATGGCGGTTCCTCCTGAACGTTTGCCAACAACGCGAGCGCTTCCTGCGCGTCGCGTCCATTACGAAGAATAACAGAGATGTGTGCTTTGACAATTACATGCCATGCGCCAGGACACACACGCTACATGAACAGCGCCAGCAGCAGCGGCACGTAAATGAAGGCTAGTAATGTGGAGCAGAACACCAGGCTGGCAACATATTGCGGTTCGCGCCGTGAACGTTGCGCGAAGAGATAGTTGTAGACGGCTACCGGCATGCTCATTTGCAGCACGAGCACGCTCTGCGCCAAGGGCGGGAGGTTTAGCAGCCAGCCCACGCCGAAGGCCACGCACACGGCGAGCGCCGTGCGCAGCAGGCTGAAGGCGAGCCCCGAGGACAGGCTGCGTACCTGGATGTTGGCCAGCGAGACGCCGAGGGTGATCAGCATCAAGGGGACGGTGAAGCCGGAGATCAGCTCTACCGTGTTGTCGATCCACAACGGCAGGTCGGTATCCGTCAGCAGGATGGCCACCGACAGCAGAATGCTATACACGGTAGGCGTGCGCAGCAGGCTCTTCAGCGGATTGCTGCGGCTGATCATCATCACGCCGAAGGTGAACTGCACCAGGGCGACCGTCACCATCACGGTGATGGCATAGGCGAAGCCCTCGCTGCCAAACGCATACAGCGCCACCGGCAAGCCCATATTGCCGGTGTTGGGATACATCATGGGCGCCAATAGCACGCGCCAGTTCTTGCGCAGCAGTAGCGCCATCAGCCAGGTAGCCAGCGCCATGATCAGAAGCACGCCCAGCGTACTCAGCATGGTACGCCCGAAGGTGTGGGCATCGATGTTGGCGCCGGAGAGCGAGGCGAGAATCAACGATGGCGTGCCGACGTTGAAGACCAGTTTGGTGACAAAGTCAGTGGGATACGCGTATCCCAGGCGTATCCAGAAAAATCCGATACTGGCGCCCACGAACACGGGAGCCATGACAGCGAAGAGTTGGGCGAGCATGCGCGAGCCTGATTCAGGGTCTGCGTCCACGGTGCGGAGGTGGACGGGACGATGTTGAACGCGACTATGAGGGTCGCGGAAAGTGCCATATGGGGTGCTATTGTCGCCAATCGTGGTGAATCGTTGCAACGTGCATACGAAAACGAGAATCCTTTACCTTGACGTGGCGCGAGAATTGGCAAGAATCGTGGACCACACTGACACTCATCGGCGTCGCGTATAACGCGGCGCGTCGCCACCTTCAAAAAACGTTTAGAGAACTGCATGGAACTTTTGCGCGTCGTCTATCGCGATTACCGCTGGCCGTTCATCGGCGTCATGGTGTTGAGCCTGGCCAGCGCGGGGCTCGGTATCGGGGTCATCGCCTTCATCAACCAGTACTTGATCGAGGCCCAAGGCGACCCGCTTCTGGTACTGCCTCAGTTCCTGGGGCTGATCGCTTTGCTGCTGGCGGTCACGCTCGGTTCGCAATTGGCGCTGACCGTGCTTGGCCACCATTTCGTCTATCGACTGCGCGGGCGTCTCATCAAGCGGATTCTGGATACCGACATCGAACGGCTCGAGCGTCTGGGGAGCGCGCACCTGCTGGCAAGTTTATCCAGCGACATTCGTAATATCACCATCGCTTTCGTGCGACTTCCCGAACTGGTGCAGGGGGTGATCCTGACGCTGGGCTCGGCCGCTTATCTGGCCTGGCTCTCGCCGGGGATGCTGTTCATCACCGCGCTTTGGGTGGCGGTGACCGTGGTGGGGGGCTGGTATCTGGTGTCGCATGTGTACCGCCATCTGGGGCAGGTGCGTGATACCGAGGACCGGCTCTACAAGGATTACGAGGCGGTGATCGACGGCCGCAAGGAACTGGCGCTCAATCGCGACCGTGCCCGGGCGCTTTACGAGGATGTCTACGAGCGCGATGCCAAGGCCTATCGGCATCACATCATCCGCTCCGATACCTTCCACCTGAGCGCGGTGAACTGGTCGAACATCATGATGCTGGGCGCCATCGGCATGGTGTTCTTCCTCGCCAATGGCCTGGGGTGGGCCAACACCAATGTGGCGGCGACCTATTCGCTGACGCTGTTGTTCCTGCGCACGCCCTTGATCCAGGCGGTCGGGGCATTGCCCACGCTGTTGAGTGCCCAGGTCGCCTTCGACAAGCTCAAGACACTGGAATTGACCGAGTATCGTGCCGAGTTCGGCGAGAACGCCGCGCATGGCGACTGGCAGACACTGGAACTGCGCGGCGTGACCTTTGCCTATGCAGCGGGCGAGCATGGCCGAGGGTTTGAAGTGGGCCCGGTCGATCTCACCTTATCGCGCGGTGAGCTGGTATTCCTGATCGGTGGCAACGGCAGTGGCAAATCGACGCTGGCGCGCCTGCTGACCGGGCTTTATCAACCATATGCTGGCGAGATCTTCATCGATGGTACCCCCGTGGACGAGGCTGGCTGGCAGGCGTTTCGTAGCCGCTTCGCTGCCGTATTCACCGACTTTCATCTCTTCGATCAGGTGATCGGCCCTGATGGCGAGGCGCCCGATACGGCTTTGACCGAAGCCTGGATTGCGCGCCTGGGCATGGGCGAGAAGCTGCATTTCGATGGCTGGCGGGTCACCGACACGCAGCTTTCCCAAGGGCAGCGCAAGCGCCTGGCGTTGCTGCTGGCGGTGGCCGAACAGCGCGATATCCTACTGCTCGACGAATGGGCGGCGGACCAGGACCCGCAGTTCCGGCGCATTTTCTACCGCGAGCTGCTGCCCTTGCTGCGCGAACACGGCAAGACCGTCTTCGCCATTAGCCACGACGATCACTACTTCCAGCACGCCGACAGGCTATTGGAAATGCGCGCGGGGCAGTTGAGCGAATTGACTGGCGATATGCGTGAGCGGGTGAGTCGCGACGCCGTGGCACGGCTCGAAGACACATCAGGCAACGTGTGAGAGGGAAGAAGAGGTCAGCGTTGAAGGCTCGCCATTGTGAAAACAAATCACAATTCTTATCATATGCGATAGGCTTTGCTTGACGCGCGCTCCCAGCCGCCTGCTAATAAAATTTCACAAGGAAACCTCATGTCCCGCTCCCTCTCCCCATCGCAGCCGATCAACGTGTTGTCGTCCACGGCACGTCGCCTGGCCATGGCATCGCTGCTGCTGAGCTGCCCGCTAGCGGCGCAGGCACAAGACAACGCGCCCCAGACCGATACGGTGGTCGTGACCGCGACGGCACTCAAGGTGGCGATGCCGCTTGCCGAGACGCCGCGTTCGGTCTCCAGCGTGAGCCGAGAAGAACTCGAAGCGCGTAACGTCCAGAGCCTCGACGAGACGTTTCGCTACCGGGCCGGTGTACTGTCTGGCATGTATGGCTCGGACAACAACACGGATTGGTTCAAGGTCAGGGGCTTTGATCAGGCAACCTACCAAGATGGCCTACGTATTTATCGAACTGGTTACTATCAGTGGTTGCCCGAGCCCTATGGTTTGGAGAGTGTCGATGTATTCAAAGGGCCAGCGTCGATCCTCTATGGCGAAGCGCCCTCGGGGGGGATCATCAATGCCGTGAGCAAGCGTCCCACCGCTGAGAAACGAGGTGAGATCGAGATCCAAGCCGGTAACCGCAATCATCGCCAGTTCGGGATCGATACATCAGGACCCGTAACCGAAAGCGGCGATGTGCGCTACCGTTTCGTGGGACTTTACAAGGAACGTGATGGCGTTCTGGATGGCACTGATAATGAGCGGGTCTACTTCGCGCCAAGTCTCGAGTGGGATATCTCCGATGACACTCAACTGACCGTGCTGGCCAGCTACCAGAAGGACGATGGAGTTCCCGAAAACCCCTTCAAGCTTGCCTATGGCACGGTGCAGGACACGCCGTTCGGCAAGGTGGATCCGGAGACCAACTACGGGGCGTCTGACTACGACAAGGACGAGCATACCCAGACGGCCATTGGTTACGAATTCAAGCACCAACTCGATGACACTTGGAAATTCGAGCAGGATCTCCGCTATAGCCATCTCGATCTAGACCTGCGTAGTACCTACATCTTGTCACGTGTTGATGAGCGCACAGCTACTCGTGGCCATCTGCAGCGTGATGGAGATATAGACAGCGTTACCATCGACAACCGAATGGTCGGTAAGTGGTACACCGATCGTACGGAAAATACCTTGCTAGTCGGGGTGGATTATCAAGATCTCAGTCTCGATGGCAAGGAATATGATAGTGATTTTAGTGGTTATGACACCGTCGGTATCTTCGAGCCTGACACGAGCATTACGCCGGTGCCTGATAGTCAATTGACCGGCAGACAGATCGATAAGCAACAACTTGGCGTTTATGTGCAGGACCAACTGCGCATTGATGACCGCTGGGTGCTGTTGGGCAGTGTCCGGCATGATAGCGCTGATGTGAAAAATGTTGATGGGAGCACGGATGTCACGGTCGACGAGACTCAGTCCGAGACATCTTTCTCCGGTGGTATCATGTACTTGGGTAATAACGGTGTGAGTCCTTATATCAGTTATACCGAATCATTCAGACCAAGTGCCAATACTAGCAATGCCAACGGCGCGATTTTCGAAGCGATTGAGGGCCGACAGTGGGAAGCGGGTGTCAAGTACGCGCCTTCGAGCTGGGATGGCTATGTGTCGGCCGCAGTGTTCGATATTAAAGAGTCCAACTCCTTTGCTACGACGCCTGCAGGATATCAAACGCAGGAAGGTGAGAAGACCTCTACCGGTTTTGAGTTAGAAGGTGTGGGCTATCTCACGGATTCACTCAAGCTGACAGCCGCTTATACTTATACGGATGCACGTGATGAAGATGACAACCGTGCGGCGCTGATTCCACGCCATATGGCATCCACGTGGTTGGACTACGATTTCGAAGGGACCGCCTTGAATGGGCTGGCAGTCGGTGCCGGGATTCGCCATGTAGGAGAGTCGGTCGATGGCAGTATCACCGTGCCTGACTACACCGTGGGAGACGCTATGGCGAGTTACGCTTTCAACAACCATTGGACCGCTCAGGTTAACGTCAACAACATCACCGACGAAGAGTATGTCGCTAGTTGTGATTTCTGGTGCTACTACGGCGAGTCGCGCAGTGTAATCGGCAGCCTCAAGTATCGTTGGTAAGCGTCACGTTATAAGAAGCCAGAAAGAAGAGTAAGAAAATGGCCCGGGAATCCCCGGGCCATTTTGATTGATTGTCATATTTCACATGCCGAGACTATTTTCTTCCATCTTCCATCTTCCATCTTCTCTCTACAGCTTCCTCAGCGACCACATGAAGTAGGCGCCGCCGAGCAGCGAGGACATCAAGCCGGCGGGAATTTCCTGCGGGAACAGCCACTGACGCCCCAGCCAGTCGGCCAGCACCATCAAGAGCGCCCCCAGCAGGGCGGCGGCGAGCAGGTGTGCGCGTGCTCGTGACGCACCCAGCAGGCGTGCCATATGCGGTGCCAGCAGGCCGACGAAGGACAGTGGCCCGATCACCAATGTCGCGGCGGCGGTGAGCAGGGCGACGACGCCGAGCAAGGAAAGGCGCGCCCGGTTGACGTTGACCCCCAGCGCGCGGGCGCTGGAGTTGCCCATCGGCAATAGATCAAGCCAGCGGGCCAGGCATTGCAATGCCAGCGTCAACACCACGGCACTGGCGACCACCACGATGGCCAGTGAAGTGTCGACGTAGTAGGTCGAGCCCGACATCCAGGCCAGAAGTTGCTGCGTGCGAGGGTCGCCGTTGGCGAGCACGATGCTGCGTAGCGGATCGAATAGCGCGGTGATGGCGATGCCCGTCAACAGTACGCGCTCCGGCTGAAAACCGCTGCGACGGTTGATCAGTAGCAGGATGCCTAACGTCGCCAACGCGCTCAGGGTGCCGGCGAGCAGTAGCATCGGCAGGCCTACGCCGGGTACGAACAGCACCACGCCGATCAGGCCGATGGCGGTACCACCGCTGATCCCCACGACTTCCGGACTGGCCATGGGGTTGCCGGTCACGCGTTGTATCAAGGTCCCGGCCAAGGCCAACAGCGTGCCGGCGCCCGCCGCCGCTAGCGTGCGCGGCAAGCGCCATTCATGCGTGGCGTGCCACACCGACCACGAGGGCCAGGCCCAGCCCTCGCTATTCTGGCCGAGCAACAAGGAAGCCGCGAGCGCGATCGTGAGTGCCAGCCCCAAGGCCATCAGCAAGCGGCCGGGGTGGCGACGACGTGGCGCCGTCAGCATGGGCGCTGCATGCGGACGGTCGCCCCCCAGCTTGAGGCGCGGAATCAGCCATAACAGCAGTGGTGCCCCTAGGGCGGCGGTCGTCGCGCCGGTGGGAATCATCGTGGGTAGCGAGCCGGAAAAGCGCTGCAAAAGCTGATCGGTCGTGGTCAGCAGCAAGGCGCCTAAAATCGGTGCCCACAGCAAGCGTTGGGGCAGCGTGCGCGCGCCCAATAAACGGACGATGGCCGGTGCCGCCAAGCCGATGAAGCCAATGATGCCGATCACGCTGACCACACAGGCGGTGATGAAAACCGCCAGGCCGAGGCTCATCAATCGCAGATGCTTGAGCGAGACTCCCAGACTACGGGCGTTGACGTCGTCGAGCTCAAGGATCGCCAGCGGGCGCAGCATGAGCCCGGCCAGCACCAGCGCGATGGCCAGACGCGGGAGCAGGTAGAGCACGCCGTCCCAGCTATTCTGCGAAAGCGAACCCGCACCCCACACCATCAGGCCTCGTAGCTCTTCCTGGTGAAAGAGTATTAGCGTCGTGCTGACCGCCCCAAGGTAGAGATTGACCACCAATCCGGCGAGTACGACCACCATGGGCGCGAGGCCGCGTCGCCATGCCAATGCGAATACCAGCCCCATGGCCAGACTGCCGCCCACTACGGCCACCCATTCGCGGCCGAGGAGGAGCAGGCCAGGGGCGAACAGCGTGGCGAGCAACAAGGCAAGTTGTGCCCCGGTGGCGACGCCGAGGGTCGTGGGGGCGGCCAAGGGGTTGCGCAACACTTGCTGCATCAAGACCCCGGCGATCCCCAGAGCGCCACCGGCCAGCAGGGCGATGGTCCAGCGTGGCAGCCAGCTGTAGTGCGTCAGCAACTGGTCGATGTTGCCTTCATCGGGGGCGAACAGCGCCTGTGCCCACTGCGCGACGGGTAGTTGCGTCGCCAGCGAGAGACCGCTCAGGGCGAGACACACCAGCGCGAGCAGTGTGCAGAGGCGCGCGGGGGTCAGCACAAAATGCGGGAACGGCAAAGAACGGGAGATCCAGTCACGCATCGGGCGCCTCGTGGGTCGGCGGTGTTGCGGCCGCGTCGATGAGCGCCTGGCTCAGATGGTCGGCGAAGCGCGCCGCCGAGGGCGCGCCACCGAAACTCCATACCGGTGGCAGCGTGAGCACGTCGTCGCGACGCACGGAAGGTAAATGCTGCCACAGGGCGCTCGACGCGAGGCGCTCGTCGACGCCGACGGGCATCGGCTCGATCACGACCAAGCGTGCATCATCGAGCTTGGCCAATGCTTCCAGGCCCACGGTGGCGAAGCCCCAGTAATTGGTGGCGTCCTGCCAAGCGTTTTCCAGCCCCAGGCGCTGCATGACAGCGTTATAGAGGCTATGTTCGCCGAACACGCGCACATGACGGTCGTCGATGAACTGCACGACGAGCAAGGGGCGGTCGCCGATCTCCCGGCTAGCGAGCGATTGCCGTAAAAGGGCGAGGTGGGCATCCAGCCAGGCGAGCAGCGTGTCTGCCTCCGCCTCGCGGTTGGCAATGGCGGCGATCTCGCGGGTGGCGTTTTTTAGTCGCGTCCACAGATCGCTACCCGGGGTATAGAGCGCGACGGTGTCAGTCGGGGCGATGCGTTCGAGGCTGGGGGCCAGGGTACTGAACATCGGCGAGAGCAAAATGCGGTCGGGATCGAGCTGGGCCAGCAGCTCACGGTTGGGCTGCGCGCGCAGGCCGATATCGGCCACCTCGGCGGGCAGCGACGGGGCGCCCACCCATTCGCGGTAGGCATCCGTTTGCGCCACACCCACAGGCGTTACGCCGAGTGCCAGCAGCGTTTCGGCGATGGTCCAGTCAACGGTGGCGATACGTGGCGTATCGGCGGCGCTGGCGGTAAGCGGCCCGGCGAGCAGCACCAGCAACGCCAGGGCAAGGAGGTGAAAGCGGAGATTGTCTCCGCGCATCGACAATGGCGTCACAGCGACTCCATCAATGCAGTACGGCGATGGGGTGCTCGCCGCCGGGGTGGGACATGACCCGCATGGGGATGCCGTAGATGGCTTCCAGGGTGGCATCGCACATCAAGTCGCGGGGCGCGCCTTGGGCCAGGACTTGCCCGCTGTGCAGCGCGATCAGGTGATCGCAGTAACGTGCCGCCATGTTGACGTCGTGAAGGACGATGACGACGCCTAGCCCTAGCTCGCGACACAGTGACCGCACCAGGGCCAGCACCTCGACCTGATGCGCGATGTCCAGTGCCGCCAGGGGTTCGTCCAGCAGCAGGAAGCGGCTTTCCTGGGCGAGCAGCATTGCCAGCCACACACGCTGGCGTTCGCCGCCGGAAAGCGTATCCACCAGGCGGTCGGCGAAGGCTTCGGTATGGGTCAGTGCGATGGCACGATCGATCTGCGTCTTGT
Organism: Chromohalobacter sp. 11-W; assembly: GCF_029889905.1. GTDB lineage: Bacteria > Pseudomonadota > Gammaproteobacteria > Pseudomonadales > Halomonadaceae > Chromohalobacter. Next base: position 223,670 of record NZ_JARANZ010000001.1, read on the forward strand.
CCTTGCCGTTGAGACGCCCCAGCAGCCCATGCCAGGGATAGCGCCCGAAGCCCACCAGCTCACGACCGGTCAGGTTGTCGGCGCTGGGCAGATGTTGGGGCAGATACGCCACGTGGCGGGCGAATTCACGCGTCCCCCAATCGGCGAGTGGACGCCGGTCGAGGCGAATATGACCGCGACTCGGCGCTTGCTGCTGGGCGAGCAGCTTGAGCAGGGTCGACTTGCCCGAGCCGTTGTGGCCGATCAGTCCATAGACCTTGCCTTCTTCGAAGGTGAGGTCGGTGGGGTGCAATAGGCACTGGCCGTTGACCTCGAAGCTGGCAGCGTCGACGTTGAACATTACAGGTGAACCCCAAGCGGGAGAATCTTAGAGCGTAATCGTAATTCAAATAAGAACGGTTATCAAAACTCCCGGGGCGCCGAGGTCAGTCGTCGACGGCTTGGTGGCAGGCCTGAACGGCTTGAGCGATGTAGCGACCGGCCATGCGCTCCGAGACGCCGAGGCGTGTGGCGATCTCGCGTTGCGGCACTCCCTCGAGACGATGCCAAAGCAACGCCTGACGAATGTGCTGCGGCTGGTCGTTCAGGCATTTTCGTACGCACGCCAGGCGCTGGGTCTGGCAGGCATCTGCCTCGGGGCAATGCCGTGCACAGGCGAGCCCGGTGGTGGTGTCTTCCAGGGGAATCGTCTCGGGCCGCGCCCTGGCCTGGCGCTGATGATCGATCAGCAGGTTGCGGGCAATGCGGAACAGGTAGGCGCGAGGATTGGCGAGCGGCTGAGTGAGTCTCGCGCGCTGCAGGCGCAGATACACCTCCTGGCAGAGGTCGGCCGCCAGCTCCGGCGTATCCAGCTTGCCGGCCAGATAGCCGACAAGCTCCCGGGAATGCTCCATGAACAGTCTATCGAGTGTATCGACCATATGTCGGGTCCGTCCGTGGGTAGCGTCGCGTGATGGCGTCATGCCGTCTCGGCGTGGCGCCGAGCGTCGTCCGTGTCATGCGCGGGTGGTCGCCAGGGGGCGATGGGGTTGTCCAGCTCGCCGACCAGCTGCAGATTTTTGGACGGATCGGCAAGGTCGATCATCTGCCGGTTGTTGCCCAGTTGCAGGCGGTTGAGACAGGAGCGCGCAAAGCTTGGCGCGAATAGGTCGTAACGCGCGAACTTATCAGCGAATTCGGGATGGCGGCGCTGGTAATCGAGAATGCAATCGGCGACGCAGTGCCAGAAATCGGATTCGGTGAAATCGCCCCGTGCCTCGCCATGCTCGACCATGATCGGGGCCAGGTAGCGGAAAAAGCAGTCGAAGGTATCGGTGAACAGCGACAGCACCTTGAGGTGTTCCGGCACGGCCACGGCCAGGCGTTTCACGCCTTCGGGAAGCGCGGCGTCGGGGTCCATGATCGCGCTTTCCTCGGCGATGTCCTTCATGATCGCGCGCACCGGCACGTGCGCATCGAGCTGCAGAATCACGTTCTCGCCGTGGGGCATGAAGACCAGGTCATGGGCGTAGAAGCAGTGCAGGATCGGCGTCAGGTAGGCGGTGAGATAGCGCCGTAGCCAGTCGCGGGGCGTGAGCCCCGAGGCCTCGACAAGCGCCGGGAGGAGTGCCTGACCGTCCTTATCGCGATGCAGCAGCGCGGCCATGGTCATCAGGCGCTGACCGGGCGGCAGATGATTGAGCGGACTTTCGCGCCACAGGCAGGCGAGCATCTTCTTGTGAGGGCTGTCACGGGCGACGGCATCCTCGAAATAGGCGTTGCGATACCCGATGGCGGCTTCCTCGCGCAGCAGGGTGAATCCGTTGTCGGCCAGGAAGGCGTCGCCGTCGAGCAGTGTCTTGAGCCATTCATTGATGGCCGGCGTCGCCTGCATGTAGTAAGGCGAAAGGCCGCGCATGAAGCCCATGTTGAGGATCGAGAGCGCCGTCTTCACGTACCGGCGCCGGGGCTGCGAGGTGTTGAACATCGTACGTATCGATTGCTGGGCGCGGTAGCGGTCGTCGCCGGTGCCCAGGTACACGATACGCCGGTTGGCGATCTCGCTGGCAAAGCCGATCGCCAGCTTGTTGTGCCATTGCCAGGGATGCAGCGGCATGAGCAGGTAGGCTTGAGGGTCCAGTCCCCATGCCTGCAAGTGACGGTGGAAGCGTGCCACGGTGTCGCGGCCCAGCTCCTGTTCGAGCAGTTCGGTGTAGGACAGATCGCTCACGCTGCTGAATTCGGCACACTGCGTATGCACGGCCAGCCACACCAGATGGATGTCGGCGCCGACCTCGGGGGCGTAGGCATGGTAGTCGTCGGCGTCGAACCCGATGCGTCCGTTGTTGGCGACGAAGCTCGGGTGGCCCTCGGTCATGGCGCTTTCGATGGTCTGGAAGTCGCCATGTGCCAGCTCGGCCGCCGTGAGTCGCTGATGCGCCTGCTTGTAGGCACTGCCGGACAAGGTGCTGCCGATCTCCTCCAGATACACGGGAAGCGTCTCGTCGTCGAGGCCGAGCACGGCGCTGAACTCGATGATGAAACGCTGCGCATCCAGCTCGGCGGGCTCGTCGTCGACGATCTTCGCGAGGGAGCCGGGGGCGATCCACCAGTGATCGAGCTGCATGCGACGTGCCCGGAAGCGGTAATGGCCGTTCGCACCGGGAATGGGCAAGGTGTAGTCGCCCCAATCGCCTTGCCGGTCGAGCCGGCGGGGCGCCACGAGGCGTTCGTGGGCGAATTCGGCGATGGCCTTGCGGATCAACTGACGGCTGGCCCGGGCCCAGCGCTCGGGGTCGAGATGGGCGAGGCGCGCGTCGATTGCCGGAGGCGTCTCCATGGCGGTGGTCTCCTGTTCCATGGATGGCAGTGGTTCTCTGGCTGGCAGACTTTCGCGGGAGAGCGCTGCCAGCGCCTGGTGATAGGCGGCGTGGAATTGGGCGCGGGTGCAGAACGCCAGATGCGCGGTTTTCTCCGGCAGACGCACTTGGCGGTCGTAGCGAAAGCCCACCCGGCGGTTGAGCGGATGGATACGTTCGTTGCGGACATCGGGTTCGACGACCACGCGGTCTGTGGCGGGATCGCTGAACATCAGCGCCATCACGCTGCTGAGCACGCCCCAGGTGAAGCGGGGGATGCGCGTTTCCGGTGGTGCCACCAGCACGTGCATGCCCCGGTCGCCGGGGCGCACGTCGTAATGCGCGCCGATGGGATCGTGTTGAGGCTGGTAGCACTCGACCAGAAAGGCGGGGCGGCCTTCGAAAAAGCCCAGATAGCCCTGGCTGTGCGGACTTTCGTGCAGCCCTCTATAGAATGCCGCCACCTGCTCGCGGCTGTCGCCGCGCATGCCCCAAAAGCGAGCGTAGTCGCGGCTGACCCAGTCATGAATCAGGGCGCTGTCCGCATCGCAGTGGATGGCGCGCAGATGAAAGCGGCCGAGCCCGGGAATGGCGTCGGTGTAGGTATTGCCTGGATCGTACAGCGGGCTGAGAAAGGCGGATGTCGTCATTTCGGCACCTCACAGGTCAACGGGACTGACTCGTCGGCGGTTGGCTGGCGATGGGCCGGCCGGGGCGCGGGGCGGAAGACGGCGTCGTCGGGCGTGCCGAACGTCTGGAAGGCGATGCGACGCTCGATGGGATAATGCTCGATTCCCGTCAACTCGCGGATGATGCAGGCGTTGCGATAGCAGGCCATGCCCAGGTCCGGCGCCGCCAAGCCGTGCGTGTGTCGCTCGGCGTTCTGCACGAAGAGACGCGAGCGGTCATGATCGATGCTGTAGAAGCGGTCCACCGCGAAACGCCCGGCGGTGTCGCGGCGAATGTGCTCGTGGATGGGCGACAGGAAGCCTGGCTCCCGATAGCGATAGCCGGTGGCCATCACCAGCGCCGGGGTCGTATGGCGGTAGGGCCGTCGTTGTTCGGTCTGGTAAAGGTCGAGTTCGAACGTGGCGCGTGCCGCGTCGTAGTGACAGTCCTGCAGCTCGGCGTTGGTCAGCAGGTGCGTGTCGACGGGGCCATCGAGCCGCTTGGCATACAGCAGGTCGTAGATCTCGTTGACCAGCGCCAGATCGATGCCCTTGTAGAGGTTCGCCTGTTGCGACATCAAGTCATCGCGGGTGGCCTGCGGCAGGGCGTGGAAGTAGTCGATGTACTCCGGCGAGGTCATTTCCAGCGTCAGCTTGCCGTATTCCAGCGGAAAGAAGCGCGGCGAGCGGGTGATCCAGTTCAGGGTGTAAGCGTAGCGGTCGATGTCCTGCAGCAGGTCCTTGTAGATCTCCGCGGCGCTCTGGCCGCTGCCCACCAGCGTGATCGCCGGCTGCTGCTGGAGCCAGGCCTTGTGCGCGAGGTAGTCGGCGCTGTGGATGATCCGCTCGGCATGCGGGCGGCAGCACGCGGGCAGGTCGGGCTGCGTGCCGGTGCCGAGTACCAGCTTGCGGGCCCGATGGCTCGTCGCGGTATCGCGGGCGGTATCCACGCAGTGCACGACGTAGCAATCGTCGTCGGCATCGAAGTCGACGCGCTGCACCTCGTGATGGAAGCGGATCGACGTGAGCTGATCGATGGCCCACTGGCAGTAATGGTTGTATTCGCGTCGCAACGGGAAGAAGTTCTCGCGAATGTAGAAGGCGTAGAGCTTGTCCTGGCGCTTGAGGTAGTTGAGGAAACTGAACCGGCTGGTGGGGTCGGCCAGGGTGACCAGGTCGGCCAGGAAGGGCGTCTGCAGGGTGGCGTCTTCCAGCAGCATGCCGGGGTGCCAGTCGAAGCCGGCCTTGCGCTCCAGAAAAAGGCCGTTGACGTCCTCGAGCGGGTCCGTCAGGCAGGCCAGGCCCAGGTTGAAAGGGCCCAGTCCGATGGCGATAAAGTCGTGAATCGGCGTTGGCATGGTGGCTCTCATCGTTGAAGACCGGGGATCAGGAGAAGGCGGCGGCGAGGTCATGTCGCCTGGGTGGCGCGGCATCGTCGCGCGTCAGGAAGTCGGCACCATGGGCCTGAAGGCGCTCCACGATCGTGGCCAGATCGTCGATGCCGGTCTCCGGGTTGAGCAGCGTGAACTTGAGGTATCGGCGCCCCCGGACACGCGTCGCCGCGACGACTGCCTCGCCGTGGCGCGAGAGGGCCTGTCGGATATGGGCGTTGAGCGCATCCAGGCTGGCGTCGTCCAGGTCGTGGCCACGCGGCCGGTAGCGAAATACCAGCGTGGTGAGCTGTGGTGCCGTGATCACCTCGATGTCCGGCGCGGTCCGCAGCAGGTCGTACGTCTCGCGGGTCAGCGCGATGACGCGATCGAATAACTCGCCCAGGGCATCCGGCCCCAGCAGGCGCAAGGTCATCCAGAGCTTCAGGGCGTCGAGGCGGCGCGTGGTCTGCAGGCTCTTGTCGACCAGGTCCGGCGGCGCGTCGTCGTGCCGGCCGGCAGGATTCAGGTAATCGGCGTGATGGGTGACATAGCCGAGCCTCTGGCGTTCGGCGACCATGAAGGCGCTGCAACTGACCGGCTGAAAGAAGGACTTGTGGTAGTCGACGCTGACCGAATCCGCCTGTTCGATACCGGCCAGCCAGTGGCGGTGCCGTGGCGATGTCAGCAGGCCGCCGCCGTACGCGGCATCGATGTGCAGCCACACCCCATGCTGGCGGCAGAGCGCGGCGATATCCGCCAGCGGGTCGATGCTGCCGAAATCCGTGGTGCCGGCCGTGGCGACCACGGCCATCGGAATCGTTCCTGCTTGCCGGCTCTCGGCCAGGGCGCGTGCCAGCGCCCCGGTGTCCATGCGGTAGCGGTCGTCGCAGGGAATCGGCACCACGGCACGGTGTCCCAGCCCCAGCAACGCGGCGGCCTTTTGCAGACTGACGTGGCTCGCCTCGGAGGCGAAGATGCGCAACCTGGCCGCGTCGGCGGGCAGGCCGTGTTCGCGATTCTGATGCCCGTCGAGGGCTGCGCAGCGATGATCGCGCGCGATCAACAGGGCCATCAGGTTGGACTGGGTGCCGCCGCTGGTGAAGACACCGTCCGCGTCATCGCCCAGGCCGATACGGCGGACCGTCCAGTCGATCAGCGCCTGCTCGATGAAGGTGCCGCCGGCGCTCTGGTCCCAGGTCTCGACGGCGGTGTTGATCGGTGTGGCGATCGCTTCGGCGAGGATCGACGCCAAAGTGATCGGACAGTTGAGGTGCGCGACATAACGCGGATGATGAAAATACACCGCATCGTCGAGATACAGCCGTTCGACTTCCGCCAGCACGGCGTCGAGGTCGTCGAGCCGATGGTTCAGATCCAGCCCCTCGAAGCGTCGCTGCATCTCGCTGGGCAGAATTCCCGAGAACGGCTGGCCGGTCTCGGTCAACTTGCGTTGCACGAGTTCGATGCAGCGCTGCATGCCCTGACGATAGACATCGGCATTGCGCGGCATGAACAGGGCATGGTTCGCGTCTTCGCTCATCGCCCGAGATGCGAGCGGCCGGGAAGAAAGCGGCGCCATCCGAATGGCAGCGTTTTGACTCATGGCATCACCTATGTCCTGGTGGCGTAAGAGGTCGCAACGGACATCATGAGGTTGCGACTTTCTTCCTTATGTTAATGATAATCGTTAACAAATCAGTGTTGCCTACAGGAAGACGATGCCGGCCCCGGTTTCTGAACCGAGCAGACGCATTTTTTTGAGTGATGCTTGGCGTGCCATGAAAAACGGCCTGCTTGGGAAGCAGGCCGCTGTCGATGTGCCGGTCGAAAGGGCAGGGTTAGTAAGCGTGGGACCAGCGCAATGTGTAGGTGCGCCCACGGCCCTTGAGGTCCCACAGCGACTGGGCGCCATAGGCTTCATAGAAGACGGCGGCACGCTGGCCCCAGATCGTCACGTAGTCTTCATCGAGCAGGTTCTCGATGCCCAGGCTGAAAGTGCCGAAGGCCGTGTCCTGACTGGCCGTGGCGTCGACCGTGGTGAAGCCGTCGAGCTCGTTGCCCGAGGCATCGTCGAGATCGAAAGCGCGGTTAACTTGCAAGCGGGCGCGGGTATCGATGTCCGACCATTCGCCGTAGAGGGTCGCCTGGGGCATGCTGGCGTCGGTGACGCTGCTATCCACCCATTCGCCGCCGACCTTTTCCTCGGAGGTCACGGCGTTGAACGTCGAACCGAGCGTCCAGTGTTGACCGAAGAAGCGCTCGACCTTGCCTTCCACTCCGTAGGTTCTGACGTCCTTGTCGATGGTGGTGACGCCGATCTCGAGATTACCGTCGTTGCTGTAGAGGTAATCGATCGCTTTATCCGACCAGCTATAGTAGGCGGCAACCTGCGTCTGCCAGTTGCCACCGTTGAAGCGCCATCCAGTCTCGAGCTGTTGAGTCTTGATGCCGTCCACAGGATTGTCCGAAATGTCGAAGCTGACTCCACGATAGGCTTTGGCGATATCGGGAATCTCGAAGCCCTGAGTATACGAAAGCCAGGTCTGGTGGCCGTTGTGGAAGTCGTAAAGGGCCTTGAGATTGAACAGCGAGACATCGTAGCTGTTGGAGCCGCCGTCGTTGCCACCCTGCGGTTCGACCTCGACATCGGTTTGCTCGAAGCGCGCGCCGCCGGAGAGCTGCAAGTTCGGAGTGAGCTGATAGTCCGCCTGGGCGAATACGGCCAGGGTATCGGCCTGGAACGACGGGTAATACGGATCGAGAACGCTGGTCTGGTCGAGTTCCAGACCGCCGTCGGAAGGTGCCAACGTATAACGCTTGGAATCGAACTCCTCGCGGGAGAGATCGAGCCCATAGGTCACGCTCAAGGGATCGCTGAGCTGCGCGGTGAACGCCGCCTTGGCGCCGGTCAAGTCGGTGTTCTGCTCCGAGACGGTAAAGGCGCTTCCCCCGGGGAATGGATTGAAGACCGAGGACTCCTCGCGGTGATAGGCCTGAACGTAGAATTCCTGGCCCAACAGCGCGCGGTGATGGTAGTTAGCATTGAGATACAGCCGCTCGGTCTCGGGATCGACATCCGAGTCGTAGCCGTCGCGGACCTCGCTCCCCTGGATCTTGTCCGAATACGTCGCGCCGCTATCGTAATTCGGGTAATAAAGCCCTTTGTTGCCCGCGTAGGCCGAATCGTAATACTGCGCAGTGACATCGAGGCGTTCATTCTCGCTGATCTTCACGGCGACATTGCCCATGAGATCGACGGAACGGTTTTCCTGCAGGCCTGACTGGGCGATGTCCGGCTTGATGATCTCGCCATCGGCATCGTAGAAGGAGCCGTTCTCCTGTACCGCGATGGCCAGGCGCCCCTGAATGCGTTCGTTGCCGCCCGAGATGGATTGCGCCGCACGTTTGGTGAGATCGTCCGAATCGTTGAAGCCACTGGTCACGCCCAGCTCGCTCTCGAAGTTGAGACCTTGCTCGCCTTTCTTGGTGACGATGTTGATGATGCCCCCGGTAGCGCCGCCGCCATACAGACTGCTCGCGCCGGACAGGACCTCGATGCGCGCGATATTGAACGGGTCGATGGAATCGAACTGCCGCGACAGGCTGCGTGAGCTATTCAGCGACACGCCATTGATCATCACCAGCGCATCGCGCCCTCGGAAGTTCTGTGCATAGTTGGTGCGATTGGTGCTCGAACCGAAGTCGAAGCCAGGAATCAGCCGCCCCAAGGCCGATTTCAAGGACTGCCCTGCGTTTAATTGCTGCTGGAGCTGGGCTTCATCCACCACCCATGCCGCGCCGGGGATCTGGCTGATCTCCGTGGGCGTACGCGCGCCGACCACCACCATGGTGTCTTGCGTCTCCTGTGCTTGGGCATGCAGCGCCGAGCCACCGGCCGCCGCGATGAGGCCGAAGGTAAGCGTCTTTTTCATTAGTATCCCCTTGGTGATGAGAGTTGTTCTCAAGCAGGGCTTAGGGTACAGAGCAGGGATAAAAACTCAATAACAATGATTGTTATTTAGATTATTGTATGGGGGTAGAAGCTAAAGACAGGCAATAGAAAGCCAGAAGCCAGAGAAACAGAAGAGCGTAAGAAGGAGATAGGCAGTAGTGAAGCCAAACGTAGCGAGCTGCCAAGTGATTACTGGACTGAGTTCGAAGGAATGGCCACGAGGCTCAACAAGCGTGAGGCTGTCTCGGTATATTGACCTTCGAGCGTCACGCCCGACGCCCAGCCGTCGCAGAGGGTACGACGCAATTGCAGCGTGATGTGCCCTGTAACGGGATGCCAGTCGATGAGTGCGGCATCCTGAAAGTAAAAGCGCACACCGATCAAGGGATACAACGCCTTGAAGAGGCTCTCCTTGCTGGAAAATGCCAGGGTGGTGAACAATGCCTGGGCGTCATGATCGAGCCTTTTACACCAGGCGTGTTCTTCTGGGGTGAGAATCTGTGGCGCCAAGCGCTCGGCGCGCGCGGGGCTCAATAGCGTTTCCGCATCGAGCCCTAGGCCTTGCCATGCATCACGCGGCGCCGCCATAGCGGCGGCGAACCCGCCGCTATGGGTGATGCTGCCTAGTGTGCCCTCGGGCCAACAAGGCGCACGATCAGCCGCAATTCCCGGCACCTCGACACGCCCTGTGGCGGCGTACAGGGCCTCGCGGGCACAAAGGCGCCCCGCCAGAAACTCGCCCCGGCGCTTGGCGATCGCCGTGGCCAGCCGTGCCGGTAATTCGATGCCTCGGGTGGCAAAGTCCGCTGCGCACACCGAGGGCGCCGTGAAATTCACCCCGCGCCAGGCGACGCCCGCTAGCGGGCGCGGCCAAGGCCACTGAGTTTGCCAGTCCTGACAACCGGCGGGGAGATCGCACACCTCGGGCATTGCTTAGCGGTCCACCAATACAGCATCCAGCTCGACCGGTACCTCGTCATCGATCTGCTGATAGCCGAGTAGCCCGAGTACGGTACGTGCGGTCTGATTCTGCATGATCGCGCGGCCATCCAGCGACACCGATTCGGCATTGCGCACGTGAATCTCGTGTTCACTGTCCCGCGTGAAGCGCACCTTCAGTGGCTCCTGCTGCGACGCATCGCCATCCTTCACGCTGAGCATCAGCGTCTCGGTACGGGACTCGCCCACGGGTAGATCGTCAAGCACTTGGGGATCGAGTTGCGTGACCACCGTGGTCAGCTCGGTATCCGACAGGCTCGACATCCACGGCGGCAGCTCACCCAACTGATCGAGGATGTCGGTCTGGTTGAGCCGCACCGGCAAGCGTAGCGTGCCATCCTCCGCGATATGCCCGTTCATGCGCTTCAGTGCGTGATGATGCGCCACCTCTGAGCCGGACGAGGTGATCTCGGTGATCGTCGCCTCGACGCGAGATTTCTCCGGATCCAACTGCCAATCCGCCTGCGCCACGCAAGGCAGCGCGACCACGCCCAATGCCGCCGCCCAAGCAACACGACGCACCATTCGCTTCATTTGATACATCACCAAACCCTCCATGGGATGGAATCACACTCCAAGGGCCAATCACCCCTAGTCTCGTTTATCGGCATCCGCTATGATACTGCCCCGTTGCGTCAGGGCCTATAGCTCAGTTGGTTAGAGCAGGGGACTCATAATCCCTTGGTCGCAGGTTCGAGTCCTGCTGGGCCCACCATACATATCAAGCGTTTATATCAAATAACGGGCGCATGGTTTTCCCCTAGGGGGCTGCATGGGGGGCTGTTGGTACAACATCATCGTGCAGATTCCATCTTCTCCAATGCCTGCTCGAACACTACCTTCCTCCATCCCCGCACGCCCGGAGAGTACTCGGTTGGCGGCGGAAAAGTCTTGTATTTTGCCCACCAGTTGTAAAGCGTCTTGCGGCTAACGCCAATGATGCGCGCGCCTTCCCCGATCCGAATGATCTGGTTCTCACTGTATTTCATGCTCATTCTCCGTAGTACCTGGCGCCGCCGGCGTCGTAATCGTCACGCTGACGCTTGCACTTTTGCTCCTAGCGCATCTGACGATGGCGCTCGAAGATCTCGCGGATCCCTTGTGGTCCTGATGACTCGCCGATAGTGCCGAGGGCGTTGTCGCGCTGCATGCGCAGCAGCGGGATCAGGCCCTCTCCACTGCGCTCTGCTCAAAGCGAAGTGAGGTGCCGAGTTGCAGGTAACCAATTCGATGCTTGTTTCCGTACACCCAGCCCACACTCATGCCTAAGCGCTGGGCGACCTGTTCGGGTCCGAGTAGCCCATCTGGCATATCAGCCTCCTGCCTTCTTTTTTCCGCAGCGTTAGCTTGATGAATTATGGATTGTGATAAAGTCGGTACTCTTCTTTTAATGTTCATGGTTACGAGTGCAATGGCTAAGCCTACTGATTCCGATTGTTATGTTGAATGTGATGAAACCACCTTGGCTTCTTTAATAAGCCCTAGTGGGCCGGAGGCTACAATTGGCTCCCTTCTCGAAAATCTTTCCTCCTACGCTGACGAAAAGACCAAAGAACTCAGTGAAGGCTTGTTGGTTTGTGAAGATCGGCTCAACAAATCAGAGCTCTCCCGGTCGCTTGTGATTGACCTTGCGTTTGACTTCACTAATGGTCCATGGAAGCTTGAAGAAAAAGCACAGCTCGCTTGGAACTTATCGGTAATAAAACTCGCTCTTGCTAAGCGTGCACTCAAAGAGGGCTCTGCTGAGCTCGCGTGGGAAGCCTTGGCGTCCGCCAGCTATTATTCGGGCTATTTTGAAGCGGCAACCTACACATCTGGGTCACCTACTGCACAGCGCTCTGCTAAAGGTGGCAAGAAGAGGGCGGAAAAAGTGGATGAAGCGGTTGTCCTTCTTTCCTGCCTCGTCAAAAACCAGCTTATAAATAACGCGCCGCGGCGCGGTTGGTCTAATCAACCGGCTACTGTAGAAAAAGTAACCGGCAACCTGCTTCCTCTTATCGAAGAGTTTAAGTTTCCATTGCCTGATCAGTTTGCCGCTCTCTGTGATATGGTTAATAAGCTCTTTGAGGATAATAAATCTATCAAAGAGGCTTACTTGGTAAACAGAGGCAGTAGCCACTAGAGGCGGGATTATTTTCTTAGCAGTTAGGCACTCGCTTGTGCTGTATATCTTGGTAGATATGCCAAGTAGGGAGCCGGAGATTCGGGGGTTGCCCGCATCTCTTGGCTCAGACAGCACGTCGAAACCGTGGTCGATTGGTGAAAGCTGCATGATGTGTCTCCTTCTCATTTTGGTTGGGCGATGTGTCTGGTCCTTGTCACGATAAGATGACCCAGTGAGAATTCGAACATCACTGCCTAATGTATTTTTTTACGCAGTTGCGCAAACTTGCCGCTCGTTCAAAGCCGGTGATGCGGTGACGTTCGAAATCGGCGCGAACAACCGGGGCCGTGTGGGGTAGACGTGGCTATCAGAATTAGCAGAGACTGTGATCCAAGGAGCAGCGATGAATGCCGTAATCTTTCCTTTGATTCGTTTTTATTCCGAAGAGGGTACCGATCACAAGGGGCGGTCCATTGAAGACATCTGGGCCATGCCATCCTTCTGGCTGGAACATACCCACGATTACATCCAGTGGTTGTTTCCGATTCCCGAGGCAGGGCGCTTCAATGGTTTTGCGCCGCTATTGGACGAAGAAGCGCAGATCGTGTTTGCGGAATCTGACGAACTCAGGCAACGCCAGCGTAGATCGCTCGACATGATGCTGGACTTCTTCGGCTTGGTGCGTGAACCGTATGGTATCGTGGCCTTGCCTCACCTCAACCCCAGAGAGCATATCTGGCTAAAGCGCGGCGGGCACAACCACCTGCGTATTTCGCGCATGATCCGCAGCCTGTATCTGTGTCATCAGCCGGAACTGGCCCGTGCTCTTCAGTCCGCCGTGATCGGGATCGGCACGCAGCAGGGCTTCGTGTCGGAGCAGTCGGTGGGTTACTGGCGAGCGGCGATTGAGGCGTAGGAAGGCTGATCCCGTCGCCTAAGGCGTGGCCAGCCGCTTCACGGTTGGGCTGGGCTTCGCTCGTCGACTTTGCAGAAACATTTTAATAATCCGGAGGTAGAATGGCTTACTGGAATGACCCACGTGTCCGGGTGCTGAAAAAATACGGGATTCTGATCGATGCAGAACCCGAGGTACTAGATAGCCTGCCGGGCAAGCTGCCACCGGCTGATGGAGACATGACCCTCCATCAGTGGAAGTTGAGTATCTTCGGGGAACCCGTTGACGTGGGCATCTTCTCGCTGGAGTGGCCTTACGGTAATACCAAGATGAAAACGCTGAATGGCTGGGGCGGCGAATACGTCAAGCAGGTTCTCAGGCACCAGGCGAAGGTCGCTAAGCAGCGCAAACAAGGAGAACTGGAAGCGTTACAACTGGAACTTGCCGAGGCAGCAGGCAAGGCCCATGTGCCCAAGGAACTACTAGAAGCCGAAGTCGACGACCTGGAAGATTCACTGCAACCGTCGGTCAAGGAATTCTTCGCGCGTGAGCTGGAGAAAGTTGATGATGATGTCTCGATGGAGCAGCTACTTCAGAAAATGCTTCGGTTCATGAACACGGCAGCGGCAGGCTTCGCGCAGTCTCAGCAGCGGATAGAAAAGCTGCAAAAGCGGCTAGATGCCTTGGAACCCGACACGGCTGATTGCTAGTGATTGGAAGCAATGACTCGCCTGAAGCGCTAACCACTTTTCTGCTCCGTGACGGCAGCGTCTTGTTGCCGCATCACCACCCGTCGGAACAGCCCGGTGTGGCGCTCTTCACCGAAGTGAGTGCACGGCTGCAGGATAGTCTGAGCGATGAGGGCTTTGCGGTGGAAATGAATCTGCAGAAGGATGGTTCGCTCATCACGCTGAAGGTGGGTGAAGAGGACGACGAAGCGCCTGACTTCTCCCCACCCGAGCCGAAGTTACTGTGAAGGTTGCCTGTGCCGCTCATGCGGCGTTTTATGCCGCACTGACCACGGCATAAATGCGGCCCACTGGCCGCTGTGGGCTGCTAGAATCTTGCCATGACCGACTCCGATACCCGCATCCCGATCCCTGCCTCGACCCGCGCTGAGCTGCTGGCCACGCTGGAAGGCTACGAGCACCTGCTGTTCGAGTCGATGAATCAGCCGGACTACGATGCGCTGCGTACTCTGTACGACGCATGGGTCGAGCGGCTGGGCGACTCGCCGAAAGCCATCGCGATCTGCGATGCCCTGAATGACTTCATCGACGCCAACGTCGAAGAGGGCGACGCGGAGCGGGCCTACTTCGACCTGGTGGCCACGCTGCAGGCCGGTGGCGAGTAGGGTGGCGTCCACATCAAGAGGCGAGGAGCGACTCAGTTTACTCAGGCTTGATCAAATAATAGCCGCTTGCATCCACGAGCGCCCTAGCGTATGGATCTCGATAATACTCTTGCTCATCAAAAAACGGTAATGCTTCGACACGGTACTCTACGCCGTTGCGTAAGGCTGGCAGGTCAGGGCCGCCGTAAATATTTTCACGCATCGTGTATTGGTTGTGCCTTTTGATTTTGACGTTGCCCATTTTTTGGAGAAGTCTCACTGCTTCGCGAAGGCGTTGATCGTTTTCTCTGCCACGCAGGCGGTAGGGACCGTATTGCTTCAAGTCCGTCATGGTAAATCCAAACTCTCTACCGCGAGCCAGATGTTGGGGGAGGCTGGTTGAGAATGCATAGGGTTTTTGCCCGTCGTTATCTGCCCACTCGAGCAGGGTCTTTGCTAGCTCGTTGGCATCGGAGACGACTTGCGGTTCTCCTGCAAGGTAACGTTGGAAATGCTGCGAACACTTTAGGACGAATTCGTAGCAGAACCTCAAGGTGTCGGAAGAAATATCGCCTTCTTCCTTTTCGAAATAATGCAGAATGGCCGCCATGCGGCTGATATTCTCCATCAGTTTGGACGCATGGTCTTTATAATAAAAATACGGCTGGTTTTCCTGCATGGCATTTTCAATGCCTTGGCTGTATTCGTCCCACAGCTGGCTAGCCGATGCCGAGAAAACTACGACTTGTTTCTCATTGGTCATCTGATTGGCTGAGGGAATTCCGATTATAGAATCAGTTAAGAGTTCTTCGACACGATGATTAAATTCGTCAAGGCGAGGAAGCACGCCAAGCCGGCGTGTTTGACGAGTCCCTGCCATTTCTTTTGGTTTTACGACTAAAAAACGGGCTAAAAAACCCATGCCTCTAGCTTCCTCGCCGCGCTTGGAGAGAAAGCGACTAATAACGCTTGGCTGTGTCATCAGCGCCATGGTAAGTCGTGCGTCGGAAAGAATGAAACTCGGGCGTGTCATGCGATCCACGATCACGTCAGCGCCATCCCATAGCGTATTTAGCTTATCGAGCTCCTGGAGTGCACGTCCGCTAAATACGCTGTTGGCTTCGCTGGTGAGCAGGCAGCCATGGGGGGAATAATCGTTCAATAACTGCACGAGCGCTTGAGGCGTCGTGTCATCGTAAAGTAATCGAGGACGCTGAGGGAAAACGGGCTCCTTCTCTCTCAGTTGCTTTAACGCCTCTTTTGCTTTTTGGCTGGTAGTGTCATCGCCGTTCTTGATGGCTTTTCGTAACGAGCCTTCCCAGGCACGCACCTCTTGCTTCCAAACAGCATGCTCGCTCATGTAAATGTTGAGGCGCTCATCCGCGACCTCGACCGCTTTCCGATTGAGCGCTGTAATAGCCGCGAAAAAACGATTTTGCACGGTTGTTTTACGCTCTCCCGACTCGGCTAGCGTCAGTAGCATCAGCGGGGTCTGAATTCGAGGCCCTGTCGGATATCTCACATCGATCCAGCCTTGGCATGCCACAGACATGGCACCCAGTGCCGACATTATTGCCATTTCTCTCGGCACTTGAAGCGCCGACTCCGCTTCTACTACCGCTGACCAGAATCGACTCTGTTCATGATACTCAGGCCAGTGATCGGGGCGGGTATTGGCGAAGGGGACCTGAACAGGCTCGTCTACCATGCCGTTGCTATCGTACATTTTTTATCCTAAACAATAACTAGCTTCTGCTATAACGGCTAGTATATAGCGGTTATAGCAGGATTCACAGAAGCTAACCGCACATTTACAGACCAAGGGGCCGCTGCGTGAGCGAGCTTGCTTTGCTTGCGTAGGGTTCTGGCATCACGAATCAAACGATGCATTGGTCCGTCGCGCTCTAATACGACTAGGCGTTTATATCCGGGGTGGAGAGATGGGAAGAAACAGGCCTGATGGGTTGGTATGTCCCGTAGAATTAACTGAGTATGGCTACCGCTGGGAAGATGGTGGCATGATAAAAGCAAAGGGAATCATGAGCTGTCCTCCTGAATATGAAAATGGTTAGGCCCGCCGATGACGGGCCCTTCCATCTCAGCGACGGCTTGAATCGAAGACGTGGACGTTCTGGCCGATGGGCTTGGTGTAGGCCTTGCACAGGTAGCTGGCCATGTACATCGCCTCGTCCATGGCACACCAGTCGTGACGATGCAGGATGCGTGACCAGGGAATCTCCGTGACCGGGTTCTCGCTTACATTGACCAGCTGGAGGAAACTCGATTCGTCGGCCACATAGCCCATCGCCTTCAGCCAAGAACGCATCATACGGTGGTAGAGGTTCTGGCGTGTGTAGATACCGTCATCATTCGGTGCAAACATACCCAGGCTATCGAAGGCATCCTTGTTGAGTAGAATCATCAGGTGATAGTGGGGTTTGACACTGTTGGCCTGCTCGCGGGCCCACAGGTAGCGAGGCATCGCCGGATACTTGGTATTTGCCTTTTCCAGCTCGTAGAAGAAGAAACGAAAGAATCTGGCCAGGACGCCATTGTCGTTGTGCATGGGGAGTCTCGACATGTCATCGGGGAAGCGTAGATCCACTCGAAATGCAAAGGTGGTTCGGTTTTTCTCCTGGGCCAGATTGAGGGTGATGAGACTCCTTTCCAAAAAGTTTTCGATTTGCGGACCATCGGCGCGCTGCATGACCGAGTAGCCTCGGTAGATCTCTTCGTAAAAAAGCCGGAGCTTGTCATTGTAGGGATGACGCAGAGGAAACTGTTCAAACATGGGATTCACCTTGCTAAAGGATTAGAGGGATCATTAGCAGCGGTGGTCTTGTCGAACGGTTGGCTAGAAGGCAGGAGAAGGTCGAGCGCGGTTTGTGACAACGCACTCTGGATCAGGATGCATTAATCCCAGGCGTTTATCAGAACGCCGGTATGGTCACATCCATCATCGCTGTCCATCATGTCGTGAGAACGTGATGGTTCCATGAAGTGAGTGGGCCGGGTTTGCCCATACTCACAATGACCCCTCGTATGCATAATGGGCTTCACCAGTGAGCCCATTATGCAAACCTATGGAATCTCTATAATACTCCCCCGTCAGTGACGCAGGGAATTACCCCAGGCCAGGTCTATTCCGTGAACTAAAAGCCCAAGTGAAACCCGGCGAAAGCATCCCTTCAGGATTATTAAGAAATTCCGTTAGCCAACCGAAACAAGACACCGTGACGAATTACGCCATGGTTCGCTGCATCTCATCCTTCTGCGATGTGAAAAATTACATTCCTTCGCGCATCACTCCTAAATGCTCCGTCGTAGGCCGTAGAGACTGCTTTTCCATGGCTTAAGGACAGCTCGGCTATAAGGTGTCAGGGACGGTTCTGTATCCGATTCAAAGAAAATTCAAACCTGTATTACCTCCTTGATAGCAAGCCGGTATTGCATTCTCAGTTCACTACCCGAAGGAGGTTTTATGTCTGTGCATTGTCCGAGCTGCGGCTCGCATCACGTCATCACCCGCAACTATGGCCGGAAAGCGGGCGGTGCCACCGGGGCAGCCGCAGGCACGGCCAGTGGGGCGGCCGGTGCGATGGCCGGTGCCGAAACGGGCGCCCTGGTCGGGGCCTGGGCGGGTCTGGTGGGGATCACCGTGGGCAGCCTTGCCGGCGCGGTATTCGGTGGTCTGGTCGGCGGTACCGCCGGTGGGGTTGCCGGGGCCAAGCTAGGCGAGGAACTGGATACCAAGGTTCTCGATAACTATGCGTGCCGGGCTTGTGGCCGTACGTTCCGTCCCTAGGCCGCGTCACGCTCACATCTGAGCTTCCCCTGATTCAGGCCAAACCCCTGGTTTTGATCTCTTAATAAACACGGTCTGCCCGCTGCCTCTGGTGGTAGCGGGCCGCTATGCCGTGTCTGACTGATATACAAGGAGTTTTCCCATGGCACATCTGGTCGAACAAATGGCTTACGTCGGCGATACCCCCTGGCACGGCCTGGGGCAACAGCTCTCTCCCCATCAACCGCTGGAGGTGTGGCAGCAGCAAGCCGGCATGGACTGGCACATCGATGAAGCCTCGGTGCGTTTTATCGCCGATTCTGCGTCTCATCTGGGCAGCATCCATTCCTTCCCCGAGCAGAAGGTACTCTATCGTTCCGATACCAAGGCGCCGCTATCGGTGGTCTCCCAGCGCTACAAGGTCGTCCAGCCGCAGGAAGTGCTGGAGTTCTATCGAGACCTCACGGAGTACGCCGGTTACGAATTAGAGACGGCGGGAATATTGAAATCGGGCAGGAAGTTCTGGGCGCTGGCCCGCAGCGGCCTGAGTACCTCGCTCAAGGGGCAGGACGAGGTCAACGGCTATCTGCTGCTGGCCACATCGTGCGATGGCTCATTGGCCACGGTGGCCACGCCCACCACGGTACGGGTGGTCTGTAACAACACCCTGACCATCGCCGTGGATGGCATGACGCAGGGCGTGAGGGTGCCGCACAGCACCGAGTTCGATGCTCGGCGCGTCAAGCAGCAGCTGGGGATCTCCGTGTCGCTCTGGGATGACTTCATGTACCGCATGAAAACCCTGGCCGAGCGCAAGATCAGCCGGGATGAGGCCACGGCGTATTTTCAGGCGGTCATCTGCAACGCGGACGAGCCCCTGGACGATCCCTCGAAGCTGCCCAATTACCGGGCACTGAACCGGATACAGAAGCTTTACCACGGTGAAGGCCGCGGTGCCGATCTGTGTACCGCCAGGGACACCGCCTGGGGCCTGCTCAATGCCGTCACCGAGTACGTCGATCATGAGAAACGCGCGCGCAGTACCGATACGCGTCTGGATTCCGCGTGGTTCGGCCAAGGCGCCAATCTCAAGGATAAGGCACGGGAGGCAGCCCTCGCACTGGTGGCCTGAACACGCCGACTCGACCCATCAACAGCATAGTGCCCGGTCAGGCAATGAACTGACCGGGCGTTGTCTTTTCTGGAGGTATTTCCCATGCCACAACCCCTCACGCTGGAGATCTGCCGGTCATTGACCCTCCTGACTCGTCAGCTACTCGGTGCAGACCAGCCGCAGGTACAGACCCACGTCCTGGCTCGCGGCCAGGTCTACCGGGTCGCTGTGGTGCTGGAGCCCATCCCGGCTGACCAGATCAACACTGTCATGCAGGACTATCTGTAGGAGATCGACACTATGAATACGCAACCCATGAATCGGCAGGTAGCCGATCTGCCAACTACGCCATCCCAACCCATTAACGACAGCACTGCGATCATCCAGGTGATCGAGCGTGCGGCACTCAACCCGGACGTCGATATCGACAAGATGGAGCGCCTGCTGCAGATGCAGGAGCGCGTCCTGGATCGTCAGGCCTTGATGGCCTACAGCGCCGCCATGGCAGCCATGCAGACCGAGCTGCCGAGTATTGCCGAGCGCGGCAAGGGCAACAACGGCCACTACGCCACTCTGGAGGACATCGTAGATACCGTACGTCCGATCATGCAGAAGCACGGTTTTGCGGTGAGCTTCCGCATCCAGACCCAGGAACGCGGCATCCAGATCACCGGTGTGCTGATGCACCAGGACGGCCACCGCGAGGAGACCGGCATGCTGCTGCCCGCCGATGTCAGCGGCAACAAGAATGCCGTACAAGCCTTCGGCTCATCGACCAGCTACGGCAAGCGCTACGTGCTGTGCGCGCTGCTCAACATCACCACACGGGGTCAGGACGATAACGGCCAGGCTGCGGCAACGGTGAAGCTCGTCACGCCCTTCCAGGCGGGACAGATCAAGCAGCTTATCGCGGTGTGTCCGCCGGCCACCCAGGAGTGGTTCGTCGGTAAGTACGCCAGTGCCGAGCAGGTTCCCCGCAGCGACTTCGACAAGCTGCGCGCGTCGTTGCACAAGCGCGCCAATCCTCAGCAAACATCACACCATCCGGCACGCGAGGGGTAGCGCCCTCGCTCTTTATGCCGTCTGATCATTCAGGAGAGCGTTATGCAGATACTGACGTTGGAACAGGGCACGCCCGAATGGCATGCCGCAAGGCTGGGCATCGTCACCATGTCCGAGCTCAAGACCCTGCTGGTGAAGGGTAAGGACCCCAGCGGCTTCGGTGCCGGGGCGTTGAGCTACCTGCACCAGCTGATCGGCGAGCGCATCACCGGCGAGCCCAGTGATGCCTTCCAGGGCAACAGCCATACCCAGCGTGGCCATGCGCTGGAGCCCGTGGCCCGCGAGCTCTACGGCGAGGCGACGGGAAACTTCCACCTGGAGCAGGTCGGGATCATCCTCAATCACGGTGCGGGCTACTCCCCGGATAGCCTGGTGGGCAGCGATGGCCTTATTGAGGTCAAGACCAAGCTGCCCAAGTACCAGATCGAACTGCTGCTGGCCGATGAGCTGCCCCAGGAGCATGTGGCGCAGTGTCAGGGAGGCCTGTGGGTCAGCGAGCGGGAGTGGATCGATTTCGTCAGCTACTGGCCGGGCATGCCGCTGTTCGTCAAGCGGGCCTACCGGGACGAGGCGATGATTCGCACTATCGCCGAGCGCGTCGAGGCGTTCTACGAGGAACTGGAACAGCGCATGGCCCTGGTAATGGCCACCTGAGGAGAAAGACCATGATGCATTGCAAACTGGTGGCCGGCGAAGTCGCCGACACTTACCACTTTACCTGCTACTGCTGGCGATCGAGAAGGCCATGGCCAGCATCCGTGCCAAGGTGGAGCACCCGTTTCATGTCATCAAGACCCTCTTCGGCTACCGGAAGGATCGTTATAAGGGGCTGGCCAAGAACCAGGCGCAGCTATTCAGTCTGTTCGGACTGGCCAACTTGGTGCTGCCGACACGATGTAAGGGCCGAGTTAACGGGGCCAGTGCGCCCTGAATCTGGTATGGCAGCCTATTAGCAAGTCTGCCATGTCATAGAGGTCGCTCTGTGGTGGCCTGAACCAAGCTGATGAAGCAGAAAATTCGTCTCTGGCAGCTCCATAGACCGGGTGCTGAATTGTTCAGCGATTCCTTAGTCGAGAAAGGGCATTGCTTGCATTTCTTTTATCAGATAGTCAATAAATATTCTTATTCTCAGTGGTAGGTTTTTATTATTATAAGGGTATAGAATGTAGATGTCTGCGTTCGGTAGTGAAAAATCTTCCATAATTCTTATTAAGGTGCCATCTTTGATATAACTATATACATCCCATTCGGCTCGGATTGCTATACCATGGCCATTTAGAGCCCAGCCCAGCACGGTTCCGCCATCATTGGAGACTAAATTTCCCTTGATTCGGATATTGAAGTATTCGTTGTTATTTTCAAATCTCCAGGCGCTATATATTTCTTCATTTTGGTTGTGCATTATGCAGGAATGATCTTTCAGGTCGTTGGGGTGCTTAGGCGTGCCATACTTTTTTAAGTATCCAGGCGTAGCACAAACTACTCGCTTGTGAGATGCGACTTTACGTGCATGCAGGCCTGAATCAGCCAATTCTCCAAACCGGACGCCAAGATCGAAAGAGTTTGCAGTCAGGCTTAAGGGATGATCTGATAAATATAGTTTAAATTCAATTTTGGGGTATTCTTCGACAAACTTCGAAATAAATTGGGCCATGTGCTTTCGCCCAAACCCAAACGGGGCGTTTATTCTTATAACTCCCTCCGGAGTGTTCTTTTTTCGACCAATTTCAGCAGTCATTTTATCAAAAGAGTTAATTATCGAATATGCATATTCGAGAAATACATGACCATCGGCGGTCAGGCTCATCGACCGGCTGTCACGCGATATCAGCTGGCAACCAAGGGCATTCTCGATGCCTGAAAGGCGCTTACTGACGGCAGCAGAGGAGATGTCGAGATCCCTTCCAGCTTGAGCAAGACTATCCACTTTACAGAGGGTTATGAAGAATTCCAGGTCCGCGACAGATCTCACATTAACCTCCAGGTTAAGGAAGGGATGACCTTTATCTTATTGTATACGCGAAGGTTTTTCACCTAGGTTCTGTAATGTTCACATACAACGCTACAGGAGGAAAAATGCGAAACCATCGTATTGCTGTGATCCCGGGTGATGGAATTGGAAAAGAAGTTATCGAGGCTGGTAAGCAAGTCATTGACTTGCTAGCAAAGAAAAGTGGTGAGTTTACCTTTGATTTTGAAGACTTTGAT
Source organism: Chromohalobacter sp. 11-W (assembly GCF_029889905.1). Lineage (GTDB taxonomy): Bacteria > Pseudomonadota > Gammaproteobacteria > Pseudomonadales > Halomonadaceae > Chromohalobacter. The sequence goes on from NZ_JARANZ010000001.1 coordinate 245,999, forward strand.
TGGAGCTCTGATAGGTACCTAGAAAAAGGCTCGTATATCCCTAAAGGAGGGCTTCAGCATCTTGCGGGGTTTGATGCCATATATTTTGGTGCTGTAGGCAGCCAGCAAGTTCCCGATCATGTGTCCCTCTGGGATCTCAGGCTTGCCATCTGTCAAGGCTACGATCAATATGCCAATGTCCGCCCAGCACGTGTTTTACCAGGTGTAAAAAGCCGTTTACATGGCTCTGAAAAAATCGACTGGATTATCATACGTGAGAACAGTGAGGGCGAATACTCCGGTAATGGGGGGCGAGTACACCAAGGGCTTCCCGAAGAAGTTGGCACGGAGGTTTCAGTATTCACCAGAAAAGGAGTTGAGCGCATACACCGGTTTGCCTTTGAAATGGCGATGTCACGTCAAAGAAAAAAACTTACATTGGTGACAAAATCCAATGCCCAGCGTCACGGTATGGTCTTATGGGATGAGGTTTTTTTTGAAGTGGCGAAAGATTATCCGGAAGTAGAAATTGACCGTGAGTTAGTAGATGCAGTGACCACTAGGATGGTCCTTAAGCCTGAAACAATGGATGTTATTGTAGCCACTAACCTACATGCAGACATAATTTCTGACCTAGCGGCAGCTCTTTCTGGGAGCTTAGGCATAGCACCGACCGCAAATCTAAATCCTGAACGCAAATTCCCTTCAATGTTCGAGCCAATTCACGGTTCAGCTTTTGATATTTCCGGTAAAGGTATTGCAAATCCCATAGGATCCTTTTGGACTGCTGTAATGATGTTGGAGCACCTCGGAGAAGAGAAGGCTGCAAAACAGTTAATGGCTGCCATTGAGCGCCAAACAGATTCTGGAATCCAAACAGCCGATTTAGGTGGCAAGGCAACCACAAGAGATATTACAGAATCAATTTGCAAAGATATCGAAGGACAGTGAGTTGTTTGGAGTGAATAAAAAATTGGTCCGTCTGACGTTTAATTGTGCCACAGGATAATTGGATATTATCGCGATAGAATAGGAAAATTTCTGTGGAGGAAGAGATGTATTCTCATGGGTGAATAATTAGGAGGTTGTTTTAAAAAAAATAAGAATTTCTTTTTGGTAATTAAAGCTAATAAAATCAAGACATATTGGAGACGCCAAATGAAAATCTCAGCTCACAAAATCGCACTCACGGCTTCTATCGTTGCTGTGCTTGGCCTGCCCGGAGTGGCTTCTGCAGCTTACCCGGAAAAGCCGATTACCTATACCATCCCCTTTGACCCAGGTGGCGAGTCTGATGTTACTGCACGCTTCCAAGAAAAACACCTTGAAGAACTGCTGGGCACAGATGTCGTCATAAAAAATCGGCCTGGCGGCGGCGGTGCCGTTGCTTGGAGCGAATTTCAGAATAATGCAGAGCCAAACGGTTATGAGATGATCGGGGTTAATATACCTCATATTATTGCTCAGCCAATCATGAGGAAACAGGCGGGATATGACACTGATGAATGGAAGATTGTTACTTTTTTTCATTCCACACCAAACGCCTTGATCGTATCAAAAGATAGTCCTTTCAAGGAACTTGAAGACCTTGTTGATTATGCGAAGAAAAACCCACAGGCGGTAACTCTTGGTGGCAGTGGGACGTACAGCGCCAATCACCTAGGTGTGCTACGCTTCGAAAAGGAAGCAGGCATTGACGTTACTTACATTCCATTTACGGGCACTGGTCCGCTTCCGGCAGCCGTTCAGGGCGGGCATGTTACTGGCATCTTTAACTACTCCATGCTGGGTGTCCAAATGCAAGACACGGCTCGCGTCTTAGCTGTCGCATCTGAAGAACGCGTTCCTGCACTTCCTAATGTGCCCACCTTCAAAGAGCTCGGTTATGATGTCGTAGGCGGCGCCTACCGAGGCGTGGCTGTTCCTGAAGGTACTCCTGATGAGATCGTGACCAAGCTCCAGCAGGCTTTCGCTGAGACGAATAAGCGCATTGCTGAAAAGCAAGAGCCGCTTGGCTTTGTCATGACGGACATTACTGGGTCGGAAATTGATCAGGAGATTAAAAGGCTTCAGGAAGAATACAAGCCCATCTTTGAAGAAGCCTTGAATAATAAATAATCTTTACCGCCCTGCCTATATTTAGACAGGGCGGTTGTTTATTACTTGCTAGCTAAGGCTTTAAAGGCGAGGTGTTATATGGACATGATGTTACAAGCCTTCATGTCAATCATGACAATTGAAGGCATGTTAACCATACTGGCCGGTGTAGCCGCTGGTCTGCTTATTGGTTCCCTGCCCGGTTTAACGGCTACTATGGCGTTGGCGGTACTTTTACCATTTACATTTACCATGTCGCCGCTGCAAGGTCTTATGGCACTCGGTGCAGTATATATGGGTGCCATTTACGGTGGTGCATTTACTGCGATTTTGATTAATACCCCGGGGACTCCGTCCTCTATCGCGACGACTTTCGATGGATATCCGATGGCCCGTAATGGGCGTGCCTACGAAGCTCTTGCTGCAGCTACAATTGCCTCTGTCGTCGGGGGGGTCGTAGGCGTTGCCTTTCTTCTGATGTTGGCACCTCCCTTGGCTCGATTGGCCGTTGTGTTCGGTCCTGCCGAGATGTTTTGGGTAGCTCTATTGGGGTTGACCCTTGTAGCCAGCCTAGCGAGTGGTTCTCTCCTGAAGGGGCTATTAGCAGGTTGCATGGGCATGCTAATAAGCACCATTGGAGTGTCACCAATTGGCGGCGAAACACGTTTTATTTTCGGCATCCCAGCGTTGCAAGGAGGCATAGAACTGATAGTGGCCTTGATTGGACTATTCGTTATACCTGAACTTATCTCAATGGTAGCCCAAGGGCGTGGCACGTTACCTGAAAGCGGCCAACTTAGCGACGGCGCTCTTTCCTCCGTCAAAAAAATGACGAAACATATCTTTCGAAAGCCCGTTAATCTAATTCGCTCCTGCATCATTGGCCAAATTATTGCTATTATACCTGGCGCAGGTGGCAATGTGACTAGCTTAGTCGCCTACAATGAAGCGAAACGATTTTCGAAAGAACCGGAGACGTTCGGAAAAGGCAATGTCGACGGTGTAATAGCTTCAGAGTCCAGTAACAATGTAATGGTCGCCGGCAGCATGGTTCCGTTACTTACATTGGGAATTCCCGGCGCACCACCTGATGCCATTATCCTTGGCGTGCTTCTCATGCATGGTTTGCGGCCTGGTTTGGATCTGTTTACGGAGACTGGCGTTTTGACGAACGGTTTCATTCTTTCAATGGGCGTTGCTGCGATATTCCTGCTCCCCGTTGGCTTGCTGGGTGGGCGCCTGATTCACCGTGTTGTTGTTAAAACACCTTTTTATTTTCTTGTCCCTAGTATTGCGATGGTGACTATTCTAGGCACCTATGCGCTGCGTAATAGCATGTTGGATGTGCTTATCATGCTTGTACTTGGCGTCGCAGGTTATTTTATGCGCTTGATTGGAATACATGCTGCTCCTATTGTATTGGGCCTGATATTGGGTGTAATTGCAGAGAAGGGCTATGTGCAAACCATGCTGGCAGCGGTTGTCGATCCAATTCCTTGGCTGCGGTTAGTAGATAATCCGCTATCGATCGTTTTGGCAATTCTTGTCATTGTCAGCTTGGCAACTACTTTGTTGCCGGTCTGGCTCGAGCGTTCTGGGAGGATGGCCAAGGTAGATCAAGGTAAGGGGGCAGGGCAATGATTCTCAGAGTCAATACAGATTTAGCGGCGGGCATATTTGGATTGTTATTCGCTTCTTTGCTCTGGTTTCCGCGTGAAGAGATGGGCAGGCTAAGCCTTATATTTCCTCGTGCAATATTGCTTATCACCGCAGTCGTGTCAGCTGTGTTAGTTATAAAGGCGTTCACTTCTCCAGCAGAGCGACAGATCCTTATCGAAGGAAGCCCTAAACGAATATTGCTAATGATATTAGTCTTGTTCGCTTGGTGGTATTTAATTGGGGTTTTGGGATTTGTTACTTCAACTTTTGTGGTTTTCTTTGGCATCGTATGGTACTTGGCGAGTATAGAGCAGCGTGTCTCATTTAATAGAATATTAGCTTGGCTCCCTGTTGCCGCTATTATAGTTGGCCTCTTTTATTTTGCTTTTACTGATATATTGCAGGTCAGCTTACCTGAAGGTTTGTTTTTTTAGCCATTTTGGAGGGAAGGCGGTGCTTGCAACCTTCCCCTCTTCCTCTACTAAAGCCAAATTTTTTAGACGCTAATACAAGCAATTTTCAAATTTCCCGTAAGGGGCGAATCATGAAAAAAATTGGATTCATCGGTCTGGGCATCATGGGCCGCCCCATGGCCGGCCACTTGCTGGATGCCGGCCACGAGCTGGTCACCGTCAAGCGCGACAAGCCGCTAGTCAGCGAACTGGCCGACATGGGCATGCGCGAACTCGACTCGCCGGCGGCCGTGGCCGAGGCTAGCGAGGTGATCATCACCATGGTGCCGGACACCTCGGACGTCGAGCAGGTGCTGTTCGGTGAGCAAGGTGTCATCGAGGGGCTCCAGCCCGGCACGCTGGTCATCGACATGAGCTCCATCGCCCCGCTGGTCACCCAGCAATTCTCCAAGCGTATTCATGAGGCCGGCGGTGTATACGTCGATGCCCCGGTCTCGGGGGGCGAAGGCGGCGCCATCAACGCCGCGCTGACCATCATGGTAGGTGCCACCGAGGAAGGATTTGCCAGAGCCAAGCCGCTACTTGAGATCATGGGCAAGACCATCACCCATATTGGTGGTCACGGTGACGGCCAGACCTGCAAGGTGGCCAACCAGATTGTCGTTGCCCTGACCATCGAGGCGGTCTCCGAGGGCCTGCTGTTCGCCTCCCGGGCCGGCGCCGACGTTGCCAAGGTGCGCGAGTCGCTGCTCGGCGGTCTGGCCCAGTCGAAGATTCTCGACGTACATGGCGAGCGCATGATCCAGCGCACCTTCGACCCGGGCTTCAAGATCCGCCTGCACCAGAAGGACCTCAATCTAGCGCTGGAAGGTGCGCGCAGCCTTAACCTCGCCCTGCCGGGAACGGCCAATGTGCAGCAACTATTCCAGGCCTGTGCCGCCCATGACGGCGGTGACTGGGATCATGCCGGTCTGGTACGTGCTCTGGAAACACTCTCCAATTATGAGATAGCCAAGCAGTAAGTGAACCCTCGGTTAACAGCCGATCTTAACCCGTCATGTCTATGCTTTGCTGAGAGACCACGCCATGAATGACCAAACGCCCTTTGCCAGTCGTGAATCTATTCGGTCCTGGCTGCTAAGACTCGCCGAGCATGCTGTTTCAAAGGTGCATCCAGCGAATCTGGTTCAGGGTCATTTACCCGAGCCTCCTTGCGGTCGCACCGTCGTGGTGGGTGCCGGCAAGGCGGCCGCGGCCATGGCGAAAACTTTGGAGACCGCTTGGCAGGACTCGCAACCCGACTCGCCGTTGTCCGGGGTCGTGGTCACCCGCTATGGCCATGTCGAGGTATGCCAACAGATCGAGGTGCTAGAGGCCTCGCATCCTATGCCCGACAATCTCGGCGAGCAGGCAGCCAAACGCATGCTCGAAGCTGTCCGCGGCCTGGGCGAGGACGATCTAGTTATCGCACTGGTCTCGGGCGGCGGTTCATCACTGATGTCGCTACCAGCCCCGGGTCTGACCCTGAGCCAAAAGCAGGCGCTCACCAGGGCGCTGCTACATAGTGGAGCGCCGATTCGCGAAATCAACACTGTCCGCCGCCATCTCTCGGCTATCAAAGGTGGCCGCCTTGCTGCTGCCGCTCATCCGGCCCAGGTGGTCACCTACCTGATTTCCGACGTGCCCGGCGATGAGCCTAGCCTGATAGCCTCTGGCCCGACATTGCCTGACGGCTCCACACCCGTCGACGCTCTGACCATTCTCGAAGCCCGTAGCATCGAGATTCCCGATGTTGTCCGCCATCATTTTGTGGCAGATACCTGCGCCCCGCGCTGTGAAGATGACGGATTCGCAAAAGACGAGACACATATGCTGGCTCGAGCAGCCGATGCCTTGCAGGCAGCACTCGAATATGCCGAGCATGAGGGCATTGAGGTACGCTTGCTCGGCGATGATCTGGAAGGCGAGGCGCGCCAGCTTGGTCGCGCTCAGGGGCGTCTGGCACTGGACCTGCAACTCGAAAGTTCGCATCCGCTACTGCTGCTATCTGGCGGCGAGACCAGTGTCACTGTAGATGGAGAGGGACGCGGTGGTCGCAACGTCGAATACCTGTTGGGCCTATTCGAGATGCTCAAAGGCGCTGAGGGTATCCACGCGTTAGCCATTGATACCGACGGCATTGACGGCTCCGAGGACAATGCCGGCGCAATGATTTCCCCCGATTGCTGGCAGCGGGCCGAAGCGGCCCAGCTATCGGTAGCGGACTACTTGGCCCGCAACGATGCCTACACCTTCTTCCAGACTTTGAATGACTTGATCATCACGGGCCCCACCCGCACCAACGTTAACGATTTCCGCGCCATCCTGGTATTGCCGCCCAGCAAGGGAGAGGAGGAATAAGCATGAGAGTGTTCGAAAAGCAATATGCTAAGCATGATCTTGCTCATTCTCCCATCCGTCGCACCAAGATTGTCGCTACCCTGGGCCCCGCCAGTGACCGCGACGGGGTCCTCGACGAGCTAATACAGGCCGGGGTCGACGTGGTGCGCCTGAACTTCTCTCACGGTAGTCCTGACGACCATCGACGTCGCCTGCAGGCTGTGCGTGAGGCCGCCGAGCGTCACGGCCGCACCGTCGCCGCCCTGGGCGATCTACAGGGGCCCAAGATTCGTATCGCTCGCTTCGCCGAAGGCTCGGTCACTCTCGAGGAAGAACGGGAATTCATTCTCGATGTTTCCCTCGACAGTGACGTCGGCGATGCCACTCAGGTCGGCTGCGATTACAAGTCGCTGGCAGAAGACATCGAGGCGGGTGACATCCTGCTGCTCGATGACGGCCGCCTCGAGCTGGTGGTCGATCGCGTCGAACCGCCACGTGTGCACACTACCGTTCGCGTCGGTGGCAAGCTGTCCAACAACAAGGGCATCAACAAGCAAGGCGGTGGGCTCTCTGCCGCGGCCCTTACCGACAAGGACCGCGGAGATCTGAAGACCGCCATCGACATCGGAGTCGACTATCTCGCGGTATCGTTCCCGCGTAGCGCCGCCGATATGCAGCTGGCTCGCGACTTGCTTGGCGAGGCCGGCAAGCATATCGGTCTGGTGGCCAAGATCGAGCGCGCCGAGGCGGTGATCGACGAGCAAACGCTGGATGACATCATTCGTGCCTCGGAAGCGGTCATGGTGGCTCGCGGTGACCTTGGTGTGGAAATCGGCGATGCCCAGTTGATCGGTGTGCAGAAGCGCATCATTCAGCGCGCACGTAGTCTCAACCGTGCAGTAATCACCGCCACCCAGATGATGGAGTCGATGATCCAAGCGCCGCTGCCAACTCGCGCCGAGGTATTCGATGTCGCCAACGCCGTGCTCGACGGCACCGATGCCGTCATGCTGTCCGCCGAGACCGCCGCCGGTGATTATCCGGTAGAGACTGTCGAGGCCATGGTTCGTCTATGCATGGGTGCTGAGCGCGAGCGCAGCATTCAGGAATCGAAGCACCGCATCCACGAGGGCTTTTCTCGGATTGACGAAACTGTGGCGCTATCGGCGATGTACGCCGCCAACCACCTCGACGGTGTAGCGGCCATCGCTTGCATGACCTCTACCGGCTACACGCCGCTGATTGCCTCACGCATACGCTCGGGCCTGCCCATTGTCGGCCTTGCCCATAGCCCTGCCGCCCAGCGGCGCATGGCGCTCTACCGTGGCGTGGTCTCGCTGCCCTTCGATACCAGCGGCATGGATCCGCTCGAGCTTAACCAATGTGCCGTCGAGCTGCTGATCGAGCGCGGCATCGCCAAGCCAGGTAACCATATAATTTTGACGCGAGGCGACAATATGCATGCCCACGGCGGCACCAACTCCCTAAATGTCCTTCGCGTGGATAAAGAATCAAACCGATTAAAGGACGACTGACGATGAGTAAGATTGTCGAAATCCGCGCCCTCGAGGTGCTCGATTCCCGCGGCAACCCGACCGTACAGGCCGAGGTGACACTCGACGACGGCGCCAAGGGCGTGGCCTGCGCGCCGAGCGGCGCCTCGACCGGCTCCCGCGAGGCGCTGGAGCTGCGTGACGGCGACAAGTCGCGTTACCTGGGCAAGGGTGTACTCAAGGCGGTCGCGGCGGCCAACGGCCCGATTGCGGATGCGCTCAAGGGCCTGGATGCGCTCGACCAGCGCGCCCTGGACAACGCCATGCTCGAGCTCGATGGTACCGACAACAAGGCCAAGCTGGGCGCCAACGCGATCCTCGCCGTGTCGCTGGCTGCGGCCAAGGCCGCGGCAGTCAGCAAGCAGGTACCGCTGTATGCGCACATCGCCGAGCTCTACGGCCAGCCGGGGCAGTACAGCATGCCGGTACCGATGATGAACATCCTCAACGGCGGCGAGCATGCCGACAACAACGTCGACATCCAGGAGTTCATGGTCCAGCCGGTGGGTGCGCCGAACTTCCGCGAAGCCCTGCGGGTGGGCGCCGAGATATTCCACGCGCTGAAGAAGGTGCTCGCCGGGCGCGGGCTGTCTACCTCGGTGGGCGATGAGGGCGGCTTCGCGCCGGATCTGGCTTCCAACGTCGACGCCCTGGCGGCGATCAAGCAGGCGGTGGCCGATGCCGGCTACACGCTGGGCAAGGATGTCACCCTGGCGCTCGACTGTGCCTCCAGCGAGTTCTACAAGGATGGCCAGTACAACCTGGCGGGCGAGGGCAAGTCCTACGATGCCGCCGGCTTCGTCGACTACCTGGCCGAGCTGACCGAGCAGTACCCGATCGTGTCGATCGAGGACGGCATGGACGAGTCCGACTGGGACGGCTGGAAGGCGTTGACCGACAAGCTCGGCGACAAGGTTCAACTGGTCGGCGACGACCTGTTCGTGACCAACACGCGGATCCTCAAGCGCGGCATCGACGAACGGATCGGCAACTCGATCCTGATCAAGTTCAATCAGATCGGTTCGCTGTCCGAGACCCTGGACGCGATCAGGATGGCCCAGGACGCCGGCTTCACCGCGGTGATCTCGCATCGCAGCGGCGAGACCGAGGACACCACCATCGCCGACCTGGCCGTGGCCACCTGTGCCGGCCAGATCAAGACCGGTTCGCTGAGCCGCTCGGACCGCGTCGCCAAGTACAACCGCCTGCTGGTGATCGAGCAGGAACTCGGCGACAAGGCCGCCTACCCGGGGCTCAAGGACCAAGGATGAAACCCAGAAAGCCGCAAGGGGTTGCGATGGTGCATTTGGATCAAGGCAGTCAGTTCAGCAGCACCGACAGGCAGAGCTTTCTGAAGACCAATCAACTGGTGGGCAGCATGAGCCGTCGCGGCAATGCCGTTGCAAGCTTCTTCCAAATCCTCAAAGTGTGAGCGAATAAAGCGGCGAATCTATCCGACCCGGGAATCTGCCAAGAGAGATGTGTTCGATTATATGGCGATGTTTTACAACCCAAAGCGCCCTCATGGGACGAGTGATGATCTGTCACCCGTTGGGTATAAGTTAGGTTACTTCTAGAGCCTGACGGGTGTTTAGAATATCCGGGTCGATTCACACGGTTGGTGCTAGTGGTCGCAGTTTGGTCGCAGACTAGACGTGATCGGCCTAAGTTATGTGTGTAGTGGAATGCTTTAAAAGACTGTTTTGAAAGGGAGATGCCGGAGCAAGCGCGGCCATGGATTATCTCGAAAACGGATTCAAAATCCGCCGTCATCCCCATTGCGCAATATGCTATCCAGCCACTTCTCCCACACATCCATCGCCTGACGTTTCTCTTTTAGGTAATCGTAGCGATCATAGTGACGGCTTGAGACGTCCTGCATGGCATGACCATGCAAGCGATCCCTGATGCCCTTCGCAACGCCTTCCTGCCCCAGCACCGTTTTTACCGTCCGGCGAATGTCTCGTGGCGCCCAGCGTTCGATGCCGGCGGTGCGTTGATACTTCCCAAGCGCAGAGGGGAGGGCAGTGATCGAGATATGCTTGCTGCGATCCTTCGGGCTTGCGAACAATAGGCCCCATTCGTTGCGCTCAGCCTGGTCGACCAAGTAGCGCAGCAAGTCGCGCGATTGCGAGGCCATTGGCACGACATGTGCCAGACTGGACTTCATCGAACTGGCTGGGATGTCGATCACGTCCGCGTCGAAATCGATATTAGCTGGCGCCAACCGCAGCAGTGATAGTGGGCGCTGACCACCGGTGGCGATGACCAGCCGGATCGCCATGGATGTCAGGTCATAAGAGGGTAGGTTGTGCCATGCGTGGGCGAGCTCTTCCGCGGTTATGACGCGCTCGCCCTGGCGCTCCCAATCTGCCTGGCGAGGGATGACTGAGACTGGGTTGGTCTCGAGAGCCCATGTCTGGTTGGAGGCTTGCCGAGGATCATGCTCGACGCTCAGGCCATGCTGATAAGCAGCATGCAGCCATGACCGGATACGGTTAGTCGTGGTGGTGATGCCCTTGCGCATGTGGAAGCTGAGCAGATCGCGTATGTCTGCGCTCGTCACCTCCCTGGCCGGTTTGTTCCAGAGTTTGGGAAACGGCTTCTTGACGTAACGCTCACAGCGCTCAAGTACCTCGTCAGCGGTGCGTCGTCCCTGCTCGCGCATGCTGTTGGTATAGGAGATTATGAGCTCGCCCAGCGAGCCATGGATTTCTTCTTGTTTTGCAGCGGCGCGCTGCTCCCTCATGGCCTTGCCGGGGTCGACGCCATCGGTGAGTTTTGCTGCGAGGTCTGCGGCCCGTTGGCGGGCATCCTTCAACGCCACTTCCGGATAGGCGCCGAGGCCGATTTTCCGGCGACGCTTATTAAGGTAGTAGACGTAGACCCAGTCTTTGGCTCCAGTGGGGCGCACGCGTATGAAGAGTCTCCCGGTGCCGCGCTGACCGTCATCGGAGATGGTGTATTCGCGTTCGCGGGGCTTGAGTGCGCGGAGTTGTTTCTCGTTGAGCATCAGGGGGCCGTTAGGGGGCTATATGGGGGGCTGTTAGGATATCCCTCGTTGATGCTAGGTTACACATCGATACCCCTGGAGGCCAGTAGATAGGCCCCTTATTTACTCAGTTTGCCACCTTCTTACACCGTCACCTGACAGGACTCATAATCCCTTGGTCGGCGGTTCGAGTCCGCCTGGGCCCACCATTAAAACAAGCACTTAGCTTCGTTTTTTCCTTCCTGAATTCGTTTCTTCCGGTGCAGTGTCCACATTTTGTCCATGCTGGATCTTGGGGGCGAATGTCGCTGCCTTAATCAGTTATCCAGCGAGCAAGCGACGCTCACACGGTGAGCATTTACCGACCCATCAAGCTCACTGGCTTTTCATCTCCTTCAGAATTCTTGACGTATCCCGGGCGGGAGAGAGCTCGAAGACTCGGGCGTAATCGCGGCTGAACTGTGTGGCGCTTTCATAGCCGACCTCGAAGGCTGCGTTGGTCACGCTTTTGGCATCGGCCACCATGAGCATCCTTGCGTGAAGCAATCGAACCCGCTTTTGGTACTGCAACGGACTCAGGGTGGTGACTGCCTTGAGGTGTCGATGGAAGGCGGACACGCTCATCGACGCTTTCTCGGCCAGCGTCTCCACTCGGATCGGCTCGGCGAAATCCCGGCGAATCCGTTGAATGGCCAGGCTGACCCGCGCCATGGCGGTATCCGGAGCCGCTATGTCGCGCAGCATCCAGCCGTGAGGGCCTTGCAGGACACGGTAGAGAATTTCTCGCTCATATACCGGTGCGAGGGCCGCGATTTCGTCGGGTTTGCCCATCAATCTCAGCATGCGTAGCCACGCGTCCATCAATGCTGGTGTGGTAGCCGCCACCGAAAAGCCAGCGTCGCTTTCGTTGCGCTCGGCGGGCGAGGGCAGGTCGGTCAGTAGTGTCGAGAGCACCGTGGGATCGAGCGTCAAACTCAGCGCGAGGTAGGGCTCCCCCGAAACCGTAGGATGGATCGTACCCACCGCCGGCAACTCGATGGACATGACGAAGTACGTGGCCGGGTCATAACGCAGCGTGCGCTCGCCGACGGTCATCGTCTTGCTGCCCTGCAGGATCAGATTGATCATCGGATCGTAGACGGCGGCCAGCATATGCTCCGGGACCTCGCCTTGAATCATGGCCACGCGTGGGATGCCCGTTTCGGTACGGCGGTTCTCGGCCTTGGCAGCCAAAGAGCGAAGCTCGAGCAGTTGGTCGTTCATGGCGGGCAGTTTTTCGTTGTATGGAGAGCGGTTGGTCGTTCATGGAGAGATATGCTGATCTTGGCCCCACGTCTGCGCAAGCAAAAAGCAGAAACGGGCAGGTTTCGGGCAGGAACGGCTGAGCCCGCGATGAGGGTAAGGGTTACGGTAGTAGCTGGCGACATCGTCTGAATCGCGAGGCTACTCCATGCTTGATCATCTCTTTCTCTCCGTCAGCGATATCGAACGCTCGATCCGTTTCTACGAGGCCGTGCTCGCCCCGCTGGGGATCACGGCGCGGCTCGATTACGACGGCAAAGACGGCCCGCCGGGCCATCCGGATCTCAAGGGTTTCGGCGCCAATGGCCGGATGTTCTTCTGGCTACGTGAGGGTGTAGTCGAAGGAAAAGCCGTTCACGTCGGTTTCGTGGCGAACAGCAAGGCGGAGGTTGAGGCAGCCTACGCCGCGGCCATCGAGAACGGCTCTATCAACAACGGTACTATCGACAACGGCGTGCCCGGGGCACGGCTGCATTATGACCCCGACTATTACGCCGCCAACGTTCTGGATCCCGATGGCTACAGTCTCGAATTCGTCTACAAGAACTGGCAGCACGCCCAATGAAAAAACTTCTGATCTACGGCGCGACCGGCTACACCGGCCGCATGGCGGCAGAGCGTGCCAAAGCGTTGGGACTCGATTTCGAGATCGCCGGACGCAATCAGCAAAGGCTAACCGCCCTCGCTGAGCAGTTGGGAGTTCCGTTGCGGGTATTTGAAGCCTTCGATGGGGCAGCGAAAGCTCTGGCCGATATCGATGTATTGCTAAACTTCGCAGGCCCTTTCGCGAAAACCGCGGAGCTATTGATGCGGGTGTGCCTCGAGGCCGGTGTCGATTACCTGGATATCACCGCCGAGATTAACGTCTACCGGCTAGCGGAACGACTGGGCGCCGAAGCGGCCGAGGCCGGCGTCATGCTGCTGCCGGGTGTCGGCTGGGACGTGGTGCCGACCGATTGCCTGGCGGTGCACGTCGCGCAGCGCGTGCATGAGCCACAGTCGCTGAAGGTGGCGCTTCAGGTTCCCGGTTCCATGTCGCGAGGCTCCGCCATGAGCGTCAGCGAGATCATCGGCGCAGGCCTGATGGCGAGGGTCGATGGCCATCTCGTACCAATCCCCGACGCGCAGCCGCAAGAGTTCGATTTCGGCGAGGGTTTGGTGCCGTGCGCGCCACTGTCGTTCGGGGATCTGGTCACCGGCTGGCACTCTGCCGGCATTCCCAATATCGCCATGTTCGTGCATGTCAGTGGCGATGCGTTTCCCGAGGGCGATTTGTCACAACTGCCTGACGGCCCGACGGCGGAGCATCGCGATGCCCATCGCGCCCGCGCTGTGGCCGAGGTGACGGGAGCCGATGGCACGGTGGCTCGATCGATGATCGAAACCGTCAACGGCTATTCCTACACGCCGCTGGCGGCCGTAGAGGCCGCGCGCCGGGTACTCGAAGGGGAGCGTCGACCCGGTTTCGAGACCCCGGCACGAATGTTCGGTGGCAAATTCGCTGAGACGATCGAAGGGACGACCATCACGGATCTATAGGAACAGATGCGAAACCCCACGATGGCATGGCCTTACGGCTCAAGAAGCCACTGTGGGCTCGTCGGCTTCCAGTTCACGAGCGATAAATCGGCCGGCGGTCCGGGCGACTTGCGTCAGGCACTCGTAGGGCATGCCGTTGCAGGCTGAGGCCGACAATCCTCGCAAGGTGACCGACACATAGTCGGCCAGGGCCTGTGCACCCTGCGGATGGACCTGATCGAGGTAAGCGCGAATCGCCTGGAGTCCGCCGCTGGCAAGACTCTCGGCCATCTGGCGGGCGGCCGGGTCATCCGCTCGCATCCCCTCCGTAATCATGCAGCCACGCAGCACGCTATCTCGCCCGTACTGTTCAGCGGCGGCGAGCAGCAGCGCGGGAAGCGCTTCGGCAGGGGGGCGGTCTGGTGCCAGAAGTTCGTCCAGCGGCAGGGCGTTTTCCTGCGCGTAGCGCAGCATCGCCCGTTCGAACAGCTCTGCCTTGCTGCCATAGGCGGCATAAAAACTGGGCGGTTTGATGTCCATGGCGTTGGTCAGATCCGCAAGGCTGACCGCGTCATAACCACGCTCATGAAAAAGCGCCTGGGCGATAGCGACCCCTGCTTCGCGATCGAAAGCAGGACGGCGTTGCCGAGTCTTTGCGTTCATGGGACCTCGCTGGATGAAAGTTGCATTATAGCGACTGCTATATCAGAGCTCGGGCGCTCTAGCAAGGACCTCTATATATCGACCACTAAATAAAGTGCGTGACACATCGTGATATATAGCGTTCACTATATGGGTTGTTCCCGTCTACTTCCTCGTACAGGGAAATCTCCATGTCATTCAAAGATAAGGTTGTGCTGGTTACCGGTGGGTCATCCGGTCTGGGGCTCGCGATTGCGCAGGAGTTCGCCGCGCAGGGGGCTCGAGTAGTCATAACCGGGCGCCGGCAGGAGGCGCTGGACGAGGCCTTGTCCAGCTTGGGCGACAACGCGGTCGCGTTTGCCGCCGATGTTTCGAACACCTCCGATCTGGCCTCGCTCTTTGGTCGTATCGAGTCGCTGCATGGCCGTCTCGATGTCCTGATCGCCAACGCCGGGACGGGAGAAATCACGCCACTGGGTGCGATCACCGAAGCAAGCTTCGATCGGCTTTTCGATATCAATGTGAAAGGGGTGACGTTTACCGTCCAGGGCGCACTGCCCCTGATGCCCAGGGGCTCCAGCATCGTCATCATCGGCTCGACCGCCTCGATGAACCCCGGCCCTGGCCTGAGTGTCTACGGCGCCACCAAGGCGGCTCTGCGCGCCATGGTCAGAAGCTGGATTCTGGATATCAAGGGTTCCGGCGTGCGGATCAATCTCCTCAGTCCCGGCCCTGTCGATACGCAGTCCCTGCGGAGCATGCTGGCCGATGACGCCGAGCAGATCATTCAAGCGTTCAGCGAAAAAAGCACACTGGGGCGGATAGGCGAGGCACACGAAATCGGCAAGGCGGCGGCGTTCCTGGCGAGCGATGCCTCGAGCTATATCAACGGCGTCGAGCTGTTCGCCGATGGTGGGGCGTCCCAGGTCTGATCAACCCCCGAGCCGGTTATCCATACCACTGGAGCCTCTGCGCAAAACCATGAGCATTCTCGACCACATCGAATTCGCCGTGCGCGACGCCGAGGCATCTCGGCGCTTTTATGAACTTGCCCTCGCGCCGCTAGATATCGTCCGGGTCATCACCGTCGGGCCCGAGCGTACCCGTACAGGAGGGACGCGCCACGGTTTCGGCAAGGACGGCTACCCGAGCCTCTGGATCCATGACAACGAGCCCCCAGGCGCCGGCACGCACATTGCCTTCGCGACACGGGATCGGGCCATCGTCGATGCCTTCTATCAGGCCGCAGTAAAAGCGGGCGGGACCGACAACGGCCCGCCCGGCGTCCGAACGCACTACCACGAGCATTACTACGCGGCGTACGTATTGGACCCGGACGGTATCAATGTGGAAGTGGTGTGCCAGGACTCTACTGCCAGCCCCCCGTGACGGCAGGAGGACCTTTATGCCTGGGTAGGCTATAAACGTTAGATGCCTTGCTGGCGGCGGTGTGGTGAAGAAAGTCACAAGGCGTTGTCATGGTGCATTTTCGGCCTGAACTCACAGCAAACTTGGCATAGAAACTCTTGCGATGCATGCACACCGTTTCCGGTGAAATGTCGAGCTTTCTGGCGTTGGACTTGGCCGAATGACCGCGTAGCAGAAGCCGGCAGACTTGCTGTTTGTACGCGGTGAGAGGTAGGTGCCGAAACGCTGGAAAGCGCCGCGGAGGTGCTTGGTGAGCGGATTTGGCTGCTATTAGCCACTCATCTCCCGCCATAGAACATCGACCATGCCTCCCGTCGAGCAGGCGCTTTTGAAAGCTTGGTGCTATCATTGATTGCATTGAGATCCTATGGAAGAGGTTAGTATGGCATCGATAACGATTCGTAATTTGGACGAGCAGATAAAGGCTCAGCTTCGTATGGAAGCGGCGAGGCATGGCCACTCCATGGAAGAGGAGGTGCGTATTATTCTCCGCGGCGCCTTGAGCCAACCTCAAAAAGGGGGACTAGGCAGCCGTATACGAGAGCGCTTTGCAACAGTGGGAGGTGTCGAGCTGGAGGTGCCAGCCAGGTCTGATAAGCCACGCGCTCTGGACCTCGACGCATGATCGTCCTGGATACCAACGTGCTATCCGAGCTTATGCGTCCCACACCAGATGCGTGCGTTGCCGACTGGTTGGATAGCCAGGATGCGAGTGCCGTGACTATTACCGCTATTACCGTGGCGGAAATTCTCTATGGCATCGAGCGCTTGCCCAGTGGCAAGCGCCAACGCCGTTTCGCCGCCATGGCAGCAGCGATGTTCGAGGAAGATTTTGCAGGCCGCATTCTGCCTTTCGATGAAGTTGCGGCGGTACACTATGCAGAACAAGTAGCAATCAGTGAGCGTGCAGGCAGGGTAGTGCATACCGCTGACGCTCAAATCGCCGCGATCTGTCGACAGCATCACGCGACGCTGGCTACACGCAATGTGAAGGACTTCGAGTCGCTTGGCATCGACATACTCAATCCGTGGGAGCATCGCTCAGCGCCAAGATCTTAAACGCCGGGGCACTCCCGCGTTATTGTTTTCAGGTTTCAGTAAAAGCCCTAGCTTCATGTCGCAGTTCATCGGTCAGCGTCTTCAGCGTCGATTTCCGCGTAGCCTGCATATTTGCTGACGTTGTATGCACCTTTGGTTAGCCGCACGCGCTGCTTCATGAATAGCGGTGGGGCGCCGGAACCTGTGTTTGAGCAGTGCGATGCAGATCGGCAAGTTCTTAATGAAATGCTGTTTAATGTTCTCACTCGGGAGGCGCGATCATGACTCAGCTCACACCTGATACTCAGGAAATGTTGGATAGCCTCCGTGCTGCTGTGTCGGAAACCTTGGAGCGCAAGCAGCGTTTGGGCCACTATGCTGTTATCTGGCAGGACGATAAGCCTATGTTAGTTGGCGAAGACGCTCCTGATCAGGTTGATCGACAATCACCTGGCGGCCAGGCACTGGACTGATTTCTTTCCAAGTGTGCAGTTTCGCAGCGCGTCGGCATCTATTTGCGCGACACTCATCAAAGGCTGCCACTAGCCACTCATCTCCCGTCATAGAACATCAATCATGCCCTCTGTCGAGCAGGCGTATACAGGAGCGCTTTGCGGCAGCGAGAGGTGTCAGGCTGGAGGTGCCAGCCAGGACTGATAAGCCTCGCGCTCCGGTCCTCGACGCGTGATCGCCCTGGATACCAAGGACGAGTCGCGTTGATTGAGGTGTATGTCGCAAAGAAGATAGTGATCCATATATAAGTGCTTAGCATGACTGCGAATTTCAACAACAAGTGTCATTCGCCATGGTCTATACCGCTGCCATCGTGCTGAGCCTCGTCGGCTATTTCATTATCGGCAACCTGGCTGGCCGCCGGGTCAAGGATCTCGACGACTACCTGGTCGCCGGGCGTAACGCTCCCACGCTGATGATTCTCGGTACGTTGGTCGCCAGCTACCTGAGTACCAGCGCCTTTTTGGGCGAGACCGGTTTCGCCTACGATGGCTATCCCTTTGTCATGCTGATCTTCGCCGCGATCAGCACTTCGGGCTGTCTGCTTGGTGCGCTGGTGTTCGGCCGCTACCTGCGTCGCAGTGAGGCGTTGACGGTGCCCGAGTTTTTCGGCAAGCGCTTTGCCTCGAAGCGCGTGCAGATGATCGCCGGACTCACCACCGTATTTGGCTTGGGTGCCTACCTGCTGGGCGTGATGCAGGGCGCCGGCATCATGTTCGAGGAACTCACCGGGCTGCCCTATTGGGCTGGACTGGTGCTGGTGTGGCTCACCTATACGGGCTTCATTCTCTACTCCGGTTCCCAGGGCGTCGTGCTGACCGACACCGTGATGTTCGTGATTTTCTCTGTCGCCGCGGTGGGCGGCTCGCTCTATATCATCAACGATCTCGGCGGCTGGTCGGGGGTGATCGAGGGATTGCTGGCGCAGTCCGACAAGCCCGGCATCGCGCTGTGGCACGGCGTGATCGAAGGCGAGGGAGCGAACTTCTCCTCGCCCGGGGAAGCGCTCATCTGGGGGCTGACGCTGGGGCTGGTATGGGCCACGGTGCTGGCGGCTAGCCCCTGGCAGTCGAGCCGTTATCTGATGGCGCGCAACGAGCACGTAGTGATGCGCTCGGCCATGCTCACCGCCGTGGTGCTGGCGATCTTCTATGCGCTGATGATGATGACCGGCGCAGCGATCAACCTCTACGACCCGACGCTCGACGGCGAGCGTGCCATGGTGTGGGCGGCGCTCAATGTGCTGCCGAGCTGGCTCGGTGTGATTATCCTCACCGGCGTGTTTGCCGCCGGACTTTCCTCTTGCTCGACCTTTCTGTCGATCATCGGCTTTAGCCTTGCCCACGACATCCTGCCTTCTTCGCGCAACGAGCGCAGTGCCATGCGGGCGAGCCGCATCGGCGTGCTGGCGGCCGGGCTGGTGGCGCTGCTGCTGGCGCTTTTCCAACCGCCGGCGGTGATGGCAGTGGTGTGGTTCGCCGCCACGCTGTTCGCTTCATCCTGGGGGCCGGTGGCGTTGATGAGCATCTGGAGCCGTCGAATTACCGCCGCCGGTGCCGGTTGGGGCTTGGGGGTCGGTTTTGTCGGCAACTTGATTCTGTCGCTGATGGTGCAGGCTGAGTGGGTCTCGCTGCCGGTATATCTCCACCCGGTAATACTGAGCACCCTGGTGGCGCTGGTGGCGATCGTGATCTCCTCCAAGTTGACCCGCGTCAGCCAGGCAGAGAGTGAGTACCGCGCCTTCCTGCATCGCAGCCCGGTGGAGAACGAGCGCAGTTGGGCGGCGGTCAGCCGACGGGTAGCCGTGGCGACCATGCTTACCGGCGTCGCGGTGGGGGCCTTTTTATGGTGGCAGTACGCTGGCTCGCTGGCGGCGCTGGCCGGACGCTTCGGAGTGGCTGAGAACGTGGTTACTGGCGCCTACCTGCTCGCAGCGGGTTGCGGCACCATGCTAGTGATCGCTGGCGCCGTGGGCTTTTGGCTGGTGAGAGCACGCAGTGCGGATGCCGGTAGCGCCCGCATGGCGAAGTCCTGAGTGTTCCTCTTAGCGCTGGTGATCGAGCCTCATCGCCAGCGCTAGCCCGTTGCCAGTCCCATCAGCATGCCCAACATCGTTTGCTGTATCCGACATAATTTCCTAGCCATCACCCCCGAGCCATCATCCCCTAATAGTAGGATCACTTAGCCGCCGAGCAGGGTAGCCTGTGCTGGTTGGCGGGGACGCCCCTGATCAGAATGATTGCCAGTCATCGGCGGCCAGGCACTGGGTTGACGCCGTCCCAAGTGCTCGCCATGCGTTACTTTAGTCTATATGAGACCTTCGGTGTATTGCTCCTCACGGAACGGGCCTCTAGCTTTGTTGTATGATGTATGACATTAAAGCAGACAAGACTGATTCACTCGGTTCGAGCTACAGGGTCAAACCTGAAGATGTGAGCGTCGAGTATTGCAATTTGTTTTGCATCTCTACCGATTGAACGAGATGCAAATGGATGCAGTAAAGGTGCTTCGTCTGGAGGCATGTGGCAAGACGATGAACTCAGCAAGGGGGAGATAATGAAGCTACAAAAAACACTCTTGGGAATGGCTTGCATGGCAACGTTTGCTGCCAGTACTGCTCAGGCCGATTTTCCAAATCGTGATATTCGCGTCATCGTCCCCGCTGCTGCCGGCGGCGGTACTGATGCCATCGTGCGCAAGATCTCAAATATTGCGGAAGAGTCCGTACCGGTCTCGATGTACGTGGAAAATGTCGCGGGCGGTATGACGGCTACCGGCTTGCTTCAACTGATGGATGCGCGTCCGGATGGCCAAACGATTGCGGCTATTACGTATGACAGCATCATCACAATCCCCTGGAAGGATATGCTGCCCGGCTTCAACATGGACCGGATGAAGATGATCGCTCGCATCACCCAAGAGGCCGATGCGATTACCGTGGCGGAGGATGCACCTTATCAGTCACTGAGCGATTTGATTTCAGCCGCCAAGGAAAATCCCGGCAGTATCCGTATCGGCATCCAGAACATGGGGGCCAGAACGCATCTGACGCTGCTGCAACTCCAGGATCAGACAGGCGCCGAATTCAAGATAGTTTCCTACGATAACAGTGCGGCCACTCAGAAAGAGGCGCTTCTCAACGGTGAGGTTGACGCGGTTGTTACCAGCCTGGGCGATCTCGCACCCTTGATCGAGTCTGGTCAGGCGCGCGGCCTGGTCGAGTTCTCTGACACGCAGAACGAAGGCTTTCCGAACGTTCCGCCTGTGACGGAAACCGATACCGGATTGGATCTGCAAATGGGGAGCTTCATTACACTGGTGGCCCCTGCACGTACCCCTGACGATGTGATTGAAAAACTGGAAACAACCTATCACGAGGCTTATGAGAGTGACGAGTTCCAGCAATGGTTGACGCAAATCGGCGTGACCCCCGCCTGGCTGGGTTCTGATGATGTGACGCAATGGTCGCACGATACTCAACAGCGGCTTTTCGAGACCATGGATGATCTGGTCGAAAAGGGCGTGTTGGAAAAGTAAAAGTCCCCTACGTGCTCATGCTGTCGCTGCGCCGTGCACATTGCATGGCGCAGCGGTTTTCTAACAGGTTCTGATATGTCTCCCAAACGGCTTTCTCTAGGCGGTGGGTTCTACGTTCCGGCAGTGCTGGCGATTATCACGCTTGTCTATCTATTGTCGGCGATACAACTCGGCCCGCCGATGAAAGAGGGCAACATGACTCCCTCTTTCTTTCCTATAACGGCAGCACTGCTCATGCTGATAGCCCTGGTGTGCGTGATGACCCAGGAGGTTCGTCGAGCACGCAGTAAGGGGGTCGAGAAGTCTGACGATGAAGCTGGCGCTGAAGATGCGGACCAGGTGAGCAAGAGCATTGGTGGTATCTCGTTTGGTGCCATCAGGGTTGTTGTTCTTACAGCCTTATATCTGCTGGCCTTTGATTTGATCGGTTATTTCGTATCGACATTCCTCTACGTGCTGATGCTGATGTTTCAGTTCGGTAGCGGTTCCGTGCAGAAGTGGCCGATGAAGTTGATCGCCACGCTGATCATCACCGGAGCCGGATTCTTGATGTTCGAAGTCTTTTTCCAGGTTCGCCTGCCGACCCTGTGGAGTTAATGATCATGGAATCGCTATATGGACTGTTGGGTGGGTTCTCTGCCCTCGCCAACCCCGAAACGCTTCTCTATATGGTAGGCGGCTTCCTGATCGGCACTCTGTTCGGAGCTGTGCCGGGGCTGACGTCAGTGCTAGCCATCGCGTTGTTGCTCCCCCTTACCTACAGTCTCGATGTCACCACGGCATTGGTGGCATGCGCGAGTATCTTCATGGCGGGTATGTGCAGCGGCAGCATCACGGCGACGACGATCAATATTCCTGGCGCGCCTGCGTCGATGATGACAGCGCTGGAAGGCTATCCGATGCAGCAGCGCGGCGAAGGTGCCAAGGCATTGGGCCATGCCGCTCTCGGGTCGATGATCGGTGGTTCCGTGGGCGCTCTGCTGTTGATGGTGTTGTCTCCCTTGGCTGCCGATGTCGCCTTGCTGATCCGTACGCCTGGGAAATTTTCCCTGATTGCCTTTGCCCTCGTCGTGATTATCATCTCCCAGCGAGGATCGATCACGAAGGGAATGGTGGCCACTCTGCTCGGTGTGATGGTTGCCACCATTGGCATCGATGTGGTGCAGCCGGTCGCGCGCTTCACCTTCGGTAGCAGCGTGCTGGTTCAAGGGATCGACATGATGCCGCTGATCATCGGCACGTTCGCCATCAGCGAGCTGCTGATTCAAGCTGATAGCCGCAGTGCTCGCACCGTAGACCCCAGCAAGCTGCAGGCCGCCAAGGTGCGCCGGCGTGACTTCATTCCACCGCTGTCGGAAGTCCGTGAAATCGGCATTCTGCGCTACCTGAAGAGCGCACTCATCGGTTACTCGGTCGGTATCCTGCCCGGCGCTGGCGGCTCGATGGCGGCTTTCGTCTCCTACGCAGAATCCATGCGTTCTTCGAAGCACCCGGAGCGCTATGGCAAAGGGCATCCTGAAGGCATTGCATCTGCCGAATGTGCCAACAATTCCATGTGTGGCGGTGCCTTCGTTCCCATGCTCACCTTCGGGATTCCTGGCGATCCAACGACGGCTATCGTTCTCGGCGTGCTGGTGATCAATGGCCTGCAGCCCGGGCCTCAGTTCATGACCCAGCAGCTCGACTTGATCGCTCCGATGTTTGCCGCGTTGTTCGTTAGTGCACTGATTCTGGTGCCTCTGACGCTCTTCCTGCTGGGGCCGTACTTTCTGAAGATCGTGTCGATTCGTCGCGACGTTCTTTACTCGAGCATCGCCGTGGTGGCACTGGTGGGTAGCTATGTCGCTACCTACTCGACTTTCCAGATGGCCCTGGCGCTGGTGTTCGGCGTGCTGGCCTACTTCCTGCGCAAGCAGAAATATCCCACTGTCTGCCTGCTGCTGGGCTTCGTGCTTGGGCCAAGTCTTGAGGAATACTGCCGTCGTGCGCTCTCGATCAATGACGGCAGTCCAATGGTCTTCCTGACCAGTCCGGATAGCCTGTTTTTCATCGCCCTGACAGCGGTCTTCTTCTACTTCATGGTGATTCGCAAGCCTGGGGAAAAAACGCTCAACACGACGTCTGGCTAAGCCGCTGCCGGAGGGGAACGCCGCAATCGTGATTTCTGGCGATTGCGGCGTTTTTGTATGCGTCGTTCGCACTGGGGCGGCTGGCGGCAGCAGCTGGCGTTCAGGTTCGTGTCATTACCTCCACCCCTCCACCGGTCAATGCCCGTCTCTTGAGTTGTCGTCGTAGGATGGGCCTTGCCACTTCTGCCCGATTGACCTTTCAACAGGCTTGACAGGGGGTGTTTAGACAAAAGTCTTTCTAGGCGCTCCGTATAGTGAATACTAGTATATCAGCTGGCTCCATAGAGAGCCTTCGATGCCAGCGCCTGTATCAGCTAACGGGGAGCACAACAAATGACATACTCACTCTCAGCCATCATAGGCCGCACTCTGGTTGGTTCCGCATTGCTGGGAACGACCATGTTTGCCGGACATGTTTACGCACAAAGCACGGCGACCATCAAGGTCGCGAGTTACTTCGCGGAAGATCATCCGCAAAACGTGGCTATCCGCGAAAAATTCAAACCGTATGTCGAAAGCCATTCCGGCATGCAGGTGAAGATCTACCCCAACAGCTCGCTCGGCGATGAGCGGCAATACACCAATGGCGTCAGAACCGGCAGCATCGAAATGGCGATTGCCGGCATGGGGCTGCAGACCGCCAAGCCGCAAATCGGATTTCCCGAGTGGCCCTTCCTGTTCGAAGACTATGATCAAGCGCAGTCGATGCTGAATGGCCCTGTCGGCGAGAAGATCGATCCCTATTTCCGTGAGCTGGGTGTAGAACCCCTGGCGTGGACGGCGAATGGGTTCCGGGTTTTCTCGAGCAAGGAAAAAATCGACAGCATGGACGATTTCGATGGCTTCAAATTGAGAATGCCTAATTTGGAGCTGTACGTGAAAGTGGGGCAGGCATTAGGCGCCAATGTGCAAACCATGGGGATGTCAGAAGTCTACCCGGCGCTCGAACAGGGGGTGATCGACGGGCAGGATAACCCTCTCGCCACGCTTTATCGCTCGGGTTGGTACGAGGTGCAGAACAACGTGCTGGAAAGTCGGCATATGTTTAGCCCCAACGTGTACCTGATGAACCAACAGTTTTACGACAATCTGAGCGATGACGAGAAAGACGTCATCCAGGAAGCCTCTCGTCAATCCATGGAGATGGAGTGGCAGCTGATGCGCGAATCCGCCTCTGAGATCAAGAAGGATCTCGAGAAGGCTGGCCTGGAAGTGACGGAGCCGAGCCAAGAACTTCACGATGAAATGGTGAAAGCCGTTCAGCCGATCTATGACGACTTTTACAGTCAGTACGACTGGGCTGAAGACATGGTGAACATGGTACGTGAAGGCTCCTGAGGTGCGTCATACGCATGCCATGCGAACTCCAGGAGTTCGCATGGCGATACCGAGTGGACAAGAGGTGGTTTCATGTCGATGACGACCTTATTCGGTTTCTTGAAAACATCCATCAGGCTGGCCATTGCCGTGGCCCTGGTGCTCATGGTGGGGTTCGTCTTTACCAATGTCGTGCTCCGCTATGCCTTCGACAGCGGGTTGACATGGTCCAGTGAGGTGGCGCGATACCTCTTCGTATGGGTCGTGTTCCTGGGCTCCATCCTTGCGGTGGTGGAACATAGCCACCTGGGCGTAGATATCCTGGTGCGCCACATTCCCGGCTGGCTTCAGAAGCTGTTTTTCCTGCTGACGACGGCCCTGACCGTGGCGGTGATGACCCTCGTGGTCAAAGGGCTTCTGGTCCTGATCGAGCTGAACGTGGGGATTACCGGGCCCGCCACCGATATTCCCATCAACAATTACTATTATGCTGGCATGATCGCGGCCATTCTGATGTCCGCAGTGATGGCGTACCAGGCGTTGAGCTTTGTCCTGACCGGCCGCAATGGCCCCACATGGGCATACGATCATGACCAGGAGTCGGTGTCATGATGGTCGTCGTCTTCCTCGCCGTGCTGTTCTCGTTGATGTTGATCGGCATGCCGATCGCCTTCGCCATGCTTAGCTCCGCCGTGGTGATGATGTGGACCCAAGACATGTTCAATGTCACGACCCTGGCTGAGCACTTCATCACCGGGGCTAACAGCTTTGCCTTGATGGCCATTCCCTTTTTCATCCTGACCGGCGAGATCATGAATGCAGGGGGCGTTTCCAAGCGCATCGTCGACTTTGCCTCGTCACTGGTGGGCCATGTGAAAGGCGGCCTGGGCTATGTCGCCATCGTGGCAGGCGTTATCTTTGCCGGGTTATCCGGCTCCGCCGTTGCCGATACCGCGGCGCTGGGCTCGATCCTCATTCCCATGATGGTGGCGCAAGGCTACGAGAAGAAGCGCTCGACTGCGCTGGTGGCATCCGTCGGCATCGTGGGCACCGTGATTCCGCCGAGCATCCCCTTGATTCTTTACGGGGTCGTGGGCGGTGTCTCGATTACCGGGTTGTTCATGGGCGGCATCGTGCCCGGGATCATCATGGCGATCGGCATGACGTTCACCTGGTGGCTGGTCGCGCGCAAAGCTGATACCAAGCGGCTCGAGCGTGCAAGCTGGCAAGCGCGGCTTCACAGCTTCAAGCGTGCCTTCTGGGCCTTGCTGCTGCCCCTGATCATCATCGTCGGACTGCGTGGCGGCGTGTTCACGCCGACAGAAGCGGGCGTGGTCGCCGCGGTATACGCGCTGTTGATCAGCCTCTGCTATCGAGAAATTCGCCTGACACAGCTTTTCGATGTGCTCACCAATACCGCCAAGACGACGGCCATCGTGATGTTGATTGCCTCGGCGGCCATTGTCACGGCATATGCGATCACGGTAGCGCAAGTTCCCACCCAGATCGCGGCAGGGCTCACGAGCATTACCGACAGCCCGACACTGATGCTCTTGATCATCATGGTCATACTGCTGCTATTCGGCTGCGTGATGGACATGACGCCCGCCGTGCTGATTTTCGCTCCCGTGCTTATCCCGGTGGTCGAGCAGCTTGGTATCGACCCCATCTACTTCGGTGTGGTGATGATCATTAACCTCTCCATCGGTTTGATCACACCGCCGATAGGCACAGTGCTCTATGTGGGATGCAGCATCAGCCGAATCAGTATCATCGACATTTCGCGTGGCATATGGCCGATGCTGTTGATGTACGTGGCGATCCTGTTTGCACTGATTCTCTTCCCTGAGATCGTGACCTATCCCTTAAGTATTCTGCACAACGGTTGAATGATGGAGCTGACATGAAAAGAAGCATGCCGCGTAGACGGCGCTACGATCAGGCACTGAGCATCGCGGAGCTTGCTGAGATTGCACGCCGACGGCTTCCGAACTTCGTCTATGAATACATTCATGGTGGCGCCGACGACGAAGTCAGCCTGCTCAACAATCGGGCCGTCTTCAGCCGCTACCGGTTTACGCCCAAGACGCTGACCGATGTCAGTCAGCGGGATCTCGGCCGAGACCTGCTGGGCCACCGGGTGAGCATGCCGGTCGTGATAGGGCCGACGGGGTTCAATGGCATGGTCACCCAAGATGGGGACTCCAAGTTGGCCCGCGCAGCGGCGGACCGGGGGATTCCGTTCACGCTGAGCAATGCCTCGACCGAACCGCTGGAGGAGATCGCCAAGATCCCCGATGGACGGCCATGGATGCAGATCTACTTCTATCGCGACCATGATTACGTTGAGAAGCTAGTCAATCGCTGTCGTGAATCGGGTTACGACACCATCGTCGTGACGACGGACAGCGCCATTTACGGCAACCGGGAGTGGGACACGCGTAATTACGCGCGCCCCTTCGTGCTCAACTGGCGCAACAAGTTGCATGTGTTGAGCAGGCCCCGCTGGATGAAGGATGTGCTGTATCCGCATGGCGTGCCGACCTTCAAGAACCTGGGGGACCTCCTGCCGCCCGAGGATTCCTCCGTGCAGGGCGCAGCCGCCGAGATAGGCAAGCACTTGATGCCCTCCCTGAACTGGGAGGACATTCGCTGGCTGCGGGACAACTGGTCCGGCAACCTGCTGATCAAGGGCATCCTGTCGGTGGAAGAAGCCCGCACGGCGGTGGAATACGGTATTGACGGCATCGTGCTGTCTAACCATGGCGGGCGCCAACTGGACAGCTCCGTCTCGCCGATGGAGATCCTCCCCGAGGTCAGGGCCGCCGTCGGCGACGCACTCACCATCTTGCTGGACGGTGGCTTCAGGCGCGGCAGCGACATTCTCAAGGCGGTGCTTCTGGGGGCGGATGCGGTGCTGCTCGGCCGCACGACCCTCTACGGGCTCGGCGCAGGCGGCCAGGCGGGCGTCGATCATGCGCTTGGCTTACTTTACAAGGAGATGGATCGCACCCTGGGGCTTCTCGGGTGCAGCAACCTGCAGGAGCTCGACCGCTCCTTGATACGCAATGCGTGCGCGCCGCAAACGGTTAGCCCCGCCTAGGGCGGCAGGGTAGGATGGGCGGTAACAGAGCGTAATCTGCCGCGTCAGCCAGGAGCCAAAAGCATGATGAAAGGGGTGCAGGAACGGTCGTCGAGTGATCGTGCCTATAGCGATATACGCGACAAGATCATCACCACCGTACTGAAACCCGGTGAAAGGATTCATGAAAAAGCGCTGTCGGAAGAGTTCGGCATCAGCCGCACGCCGATTCGTGAAGCCCTGATGCGACTGCGCTACGACGGCTTCGTCGATATCTTCGCCCAGCGCGGCACCTTCGTGACGCCCATTCGCCTCGATGTCATCAAGGCGGCCCACTACACGCGCTCGGTGCTGGAATGCGCCCTGATACGCGATGCCGCCATGCAGTGCAGCGACCGCGATGCTCGAGATCTGTACGACAACCTCGAGCATCAGCGGCTCGTGTATCGGCAAGGGCAGTACTACAAGATCGAAACCCTCGACGAAGAGCTTCATCAGAAGATTGCCGACATCGCTGGGCAACCCTCAGTCTGGCAAATCATTTACCACGTTCAGCTGCATATCAACCGAGTGCGGATGCTGTTTCTCAACGAACAGCGCGTGCCCGCCATCGTCGAGGAACACACGCGGATCATCGACGCCATCGCCAACCGCGATCCTGACGCTGCGGAAAGCGCCATGAAAGCGCATTTGCAGTACATGGACGAGAACATCCAGAAACTCGCCGAAAGCTACTCGGAATATCTGTCTTGAGGGGGGAGGGCCTGGGCTCATCATCGAGCGAGGGCGGACCGTAGACCTCCCCGTTACCGTGCCTGCCTGTGTATGATGTTGCCCACCAATGAGCATCAAGCACGCGGGGAAGCACCTTGAATACGGAGAGTCATTCTCAGTTGGCCGCCTTCATCTGGTCCGTGGCGGACCTACTGCGCGGCGACTTCAAGCAGTCCCAGTACGGCCGCATTATCCTGCCGTTTACGCTGTTACGGCGCCTGGAGTGCGTTCTGGAGCCCACCAAGGCTGAAGTGCTGAGCGCCGCTCATGAGTACCAGTTTAAGTCCGACGCCGTTCGCGAGAAGGTGATGCTACGGGTGGCCGAACAACCCTTCTTCAACGCATCACCGCTGAGCTTGGGCACGCTGTCCGATACCCAAACGGCCGATGACCTGCTGAACTATGTGCGGTCGTTCAGTCAGGATGCACGGGAAATCTTCGAGCACTTCGAGTTCGAGAGCTTCGTCCAGCAACTGACGGCCAATAACCTGCTCTATCAGGTGGTGCAGCGATTCGCTTCTATCGACATGAGCCCCAAAAGCTTATCGAATTACGGCATGGGGCTGGTGTTCGAGGAGCTGATTCGTAAGTTCGCCGAAAGCTCCAACGAGACGGCGGGGGAACACTTCACGCCACGTGATATCGTTCACCTTACTACCTCTCTGGTCCTCACCGGCCAAGACGAAAAGCTCAAGGGGGGCGGCATCGCCACCGTCTATGATCCGACGGCGGGTACAGGCGGTTTTCTTTCCGAGAGCGACGAGTACATGCAGCAGGTCAGCGGGGGGATGAGCGTTTCACCGCATGGACAGGAGCTCAACCCTGAGTCCTACGCGATCTGCAAGGCTGACATGCTGATCAAGGGTCAGGAAGTCAATCAGATCAAGCTGGGCAATACGCTTTCCAATGATCAACTGGCCGGTGAACGTTTCGACTTCATGCTCTCCAACCCGCCGTTCGGGGTGGAGTGGAAGAAGGTACAGAAGGTGATCACCGACGAGCACAAGCACAAGGGCTACGATGGCCGCTTTGGTCCTGGCTTGCCGCGCGTTTCGGATGGTTCGCTGCTGTTCTTGATGCACTTGGTGAGCAAGATGCGCCCCCGGCAGGAAGGCGGCTCACGCATCGGCATCATCTTAAACGGCTCGCCGCTGTTCACTGGCGGCGCCGGCAGCGGCGAATCCGAAATTCGTCGCTACCTACTGCAGCATGATCTGGTGGAAGCCATCGTCGGTCTGCCCACGGACATGTTCTACAACACCGGCATCGCCACCTACGTATGGATTCTCTCTAACAATAAGTCCGCCGAGCGCCGGGGCCAGGTACAACTGATCGATGCCACCGGTCGCGCCAGCAAGATGCGCAAGTCTCTGGGCAGCAAGCGCCAGTTCGTCGCCGACCGAGATATCGAGGAGATCGTACGGCTCTACGGCGCCTTTCAGGAAAGCGAGGAGAGCAAGCTGTTCCCGGTCGAGGCCTTCGGCTACCGCCGCATCACGGTGGAGCGCCCGTTGCGCCTCAACTTCCAGGCTAGCCCCGAGCGCCTGGCCCGACTCGATGACGAGAAGGCCATCCAGAAACTCGACGTGGGAGAGCGCGAAGCGCTCAAGGGTGCCTGCGCGACTTTCGACCCTGAGCAGGTCTATACCAACCGCGACGCCTTCACCCAGGCACTGAAAGCCGCCTTGGCGGAAGCCGGGTTGAAGGTCGGCGCGCCGGTACAAAAGGCCATTCTCAACGCCCTCTCCGAGCGCGATCTAGAGGCGGATATCTGCCTGGACAAGAAGGGCAATCCGGAGCCCGACACCGGCCTGCGCGATAACGAGAACGTGCCGCTGGATGAGTCGGTGTTCGACTACTTCGAGCGCGAGGTGAAGCCCCACGTCTCCGACGCCTGGATCGACGAGGAGAAGCGCGACCCGCTGGATGGCCGCATCGGCATCGTCGGCTTCGAGATTCCCTTCAACCGGCATTTCTACCAGTTCACGCCGCCGCGTCCGCTGGAAGAGATCGACGCCGACCTCAAGGCCTGCACCGACCGGATCAAGCAGATGATCGAGGATCTGTCGGCATGAGTAGTTATAGTCACTTGAATAGTGCGTTGACAGTCAGGCTTCGTCGCTACAGCATGATGGACGACATACCCGCCATGCCTCTCATCGATGCACACTTTGGCGGTTTTTTTGTGTCTGGCAGCGGGCCAACTGGTTCTCACTTGAAGGAAGCAGGCGAAAATCAAGTGGAGGAAGTGTAGGCATGAGCTTCCCGAAATATCCCGAATACAAGGATTCCGGCGTCGAGTGGCTGGGGGAGGTACCGGCACATTGGCAAGTCAAACGAATGCGGTTTGTTGCCACGCTAAACCCCTCCAAGTCAGAAGTTCGGCACTGGCCTGACACAGCTGAAGTCAGCTTCATTCCGATGGAGGCCGTTGGCGAAGATGGCTCCCTAGATCTCACCCAGACCCGCCCTCTAGGTGAAGTTGTTGGTGGTTACACCTACCTCAGCGAAGGCGATGTCACTTTTGCAAAAATCACCCCCTGCTTTGAAAACGGAAAGGGAGCGATAATGCAGGGCCTCTGTGAAGGGGTCGGTTTCGGTACAACAGAGCTGACTGTTGCACGCCCAGATACCTCTCAGGTGACCGGGGGCTATCTTTATCGAGTGATCTCCTCGCGGCCTTTTAGAGAGCTGGGAGAGTCGCATATGTATGGCGCGGGCGGCCAGAAGCGTGTGCCTGATGACTTCTTGCGTAACTTCGAGTTGGCGTGGCCACCTGTCCCAGAGCAGACCAGCATCGCTGCCTTCCTCGACCACGAAACCGCCCGTATCGACTCTTTGGTGGAGGAGCAGCAGCGCCTGATCGAACTGCTCAAGGAGAAGCGACAGGCGGTGATCTCCCATGTCGTCACCAAGGGGCTGGCCCCCGATGTGCCTTTGAAGGACTCCGGGGTGGAGTGGCTGGGGGAAGTGCCTGAGCATTGGGAGGTGATGCGGGTCAAGCACGCAGCCAAGCTTGAAAGTGGACATACTCCTAATAAGGAAAAAGCTGAATACTGGGATGGTGGTATACCTTGGGTGTCGTTAAATGACAGCAAGGAGTTGGCGCGTTCCGATTATATTGATGAGACTAAGTTTTCGATTAGTTGTCTTGGTGTTTCCAATTCTTCTGCGCGCCTTCTTCCACCTAGGACGGTGGTTTTTACGCGCGATGCCACTATAGGGGTTTCGGCTATAACCACAAAGGAGATGGCGGTTTCTCAGCATTTGATTGCATGGGTCTGTCGTGAAGATGCTGTTATTTCAGAATATCTTCTCCTGGTTTTCTATGCGATGAAAGAGGAGCTTGATCGCTATACGTTCGGAGCAACGATAAAGACCATCGGCATGCCAGATGTCCGCTCATTGAGCATGCCTTTACCACCCCTCCCGGAGCAAAAGGAAGTGGTCGATTATGTGTTAGCTGAACGAGACAGGCTGGATGGTTTGATAGCTGAAGCCCAAAAGGCTTCACGCTTGTTGGTCGAACGCCGCTCCGCTCTGATCTCCGCCGCCGTGACCGGCAAGATCGATGTGCGCGGCTGGCAGACCGATCAACAAGCTGATCAATCCGAGATGCTGATGGCTGCCGAAGCGCGGGCCACTTACGGCTAATAACGAGGAATCCTGATGACCCAAGGACGCAGTATCCGGCTTTTCCTGGTGGATGGCACGCCCAACGGCCTGCTTACCGCCGAGATCATGAACTGGACCGGCCATGTGCTCACCGGGCCGCGCAGCAAGCTTAGTGAGCTGGTGCAGCGCCCGGAGTGTGGCCGCACCGGGATCTACTTCCTGGTGGGGCCGGATCCCGAGAACAGCCTGCGCCCGCTGGTCTATATCGGCGAGAGCGACGACGTCGGCACTCGCCTCAAGCAGCATAACCGCCCCGAGGAGAAGGGCGGCAAGGACTTCTGGGAGAAGGTCTGCCTGGTCACCAGCAAGGACCAGAACCTCACCAAGGCCCATGTGAAGTACCTGGAAAGCCTGCTGATTCAGAGCGCCGGCCAGGTCGGCCGCTGCAAGCTGATCAACGGCACCGCCCATGAGTACATCAACCTGCCCGAGTCGGACCGCGCAGACATGGCGTTCTTCCTGGAGCAGATCCGCACCGTGCTGCCGGTACTGGGCCTCGACTTCCTGCGCGAGACCTCCCGCCCCTCGAGAGAGCCCGAAGCGACTACGGCTGCCGAGCCCGAGGCATCACCACGCTTCACTCTGGAAGTACCCCGGCACGGCATCCGCGCCACCGGCCAGGAGATCGACGGTGAGTTCTACGTCTTCAAGGGCTCCCTAGCCCGGGGTGGCTGGGTCGGCACCGAGCGCGGCTATCAGAGCCTCTATAACCAGCTCTGCGAGGACGGGGTGCTGGTGGAAGGCAGCAACAGCATCCGAGTGTTCAACGAGGACCAGAGCTTCAGCAGCCCCAGCGCCGCCGCCGCGGTGGTTTCTGGCCGCAGCGCCAATGGTCGGATCTCCTGGAAGGCGGAAGATAGTGGCCTGACCTACGGCGACTGGCAGGATCAGCAGGTGAGTGCGGCAGCAGAGACCGCTCCGGAATAGTGATGTTGAGGAGATGGCATGTCGAAAAAAGTAAGAAACAAAAAAAGAAAAGAGGAAGCGGGTCGCCTAGGAGAAATCAGGAGAAGAATTGAGGATCATCAGAATAAAATTGGGGCCACGACACGAGATAAAAGAGTGGCCTGGCAGGTGGCTGAAAATATCCATGATGATGTAAGTGACAATGATGACGACTTGGCTGTAGATGTTGAAGCTAAGCGAGGCTCAGAACCATCTTCCGATGATGAGGTTTATTTTCTTTGGGTTTTTGAACCAGCAGATTTAGACGGCATGTCGATTGAGCAGGTTGATGAGGTTTGGAAACACAGGGAGCAGCTATGTGGATCCAAAGAAGCTGCTGCGGAGGCTCTTGCTATTGTTGAGGCTTCAGCCGGGGTAGTGGAAAGCTATCAAGGATGGCAAGCTTATATAAACAGAGATGAAGTTGTCACGTTAAAGGCTCCGTTTTTATCTGATGATTCCGAGCAAAGCTATGCTAGAGTGATTGAAAAAAACGCTTTGACAAGAGCTCAGGTTTTAGAGCTAGGCAATGATGATCTTAAGGCGGCCTGGAAGAACAGGCCCAACAGCTTTTCGAGTGTTCAAGCAGCTTGCCAAGCTCTTGCATTATTAAGAGAAAGGGCCGGCGTCGTAGCCGTCAGTAATTGGCAGGGGGTGATGAGCCATCCAGAGATAGAAAAAATAAAAGATGACCTTCCAGTCGAGGCCGGTTTAGATGATTTTTTTGAAGATGTAAGAGTCGAAAGTAAAGGTGCGTCATCCGTTGACCTGAGAAAGCGAGCGCAGAGAATCCATGTGGTTAGGGAAGGTCAGCGAGAATTTCGGCTTTCAGTTATTGATAATTATTATGGGGGTTGTTGCATAACTAATAGTGGTGTTGTTGAGGTGTTGGAAGCTGCGCATATAAGCCCGTACTCAGGGCCTCAATCAAATAGGTTAGATAATTCGTTGTGCTTGCGAGTGGATATTCACCGTCTGTTTGATAAATTTTTGCTAAGCATCGACCCTGAGTCCAGCGTAGTAAGGCTCAGCGACGTCATAAAAAAAGATCGCCAATATGGGGAGCTTGAAGGGTTACAGGTTACAAAAGGGCGAGTTAAAGCTTCAAAATATTTGTTGAGCCAGCACTTTAGGACATTTGTTAAGCGCCAAGTCGGTTAGGTGGCTGTATTCAATGCAAAGGCTTTTAATTAACTTTCTAAAATATGGGGGCTATGTGCGGCCGCTTCGCCCTCTATAGCGACTTCCTCAGTCTGGCACGCTCCCTCAAGCTGCCGCTGGCAGAGGTCGAGCTGACGCCTCGCTACAACGCCGCACCCGGCACCTGGATGTCGGCAGTGTGCAGGCATGACGACAGAGCTGAGCCTGGATGCCCTCTGGTGGGGTTATCAGCCGCACTGGCTGACGACAAGGTCCCGCAGCCCATCAACGCCACCGTGGAGAAGGTCGCCACCTCCCCCTACTTCCATGGCGCCTTCGCCCATCACCGATGTCCGATACCTGCTGATGGCTGGTACGAGTGGCTGGCTGTGGAAGACCGCAAGCAGCCCCACTACCTGACCCGCCACGACGGCAAGCCGCTATGGTTCGCCGGCATCTGGACGGAACGCCCGGACGGCAAGTCCGGCTGCACGATCCTTACCGAGCCTGCCCGCGGTGTCGCCAAGGCGGTCCACCCGCGCATGCTGCTGATTCTGGGTCAATGGAGCCTGGAGCCCTGGCTGACGGACCGTGAGACGATCCGCCACCTCGTCCACCACCTTCCGCAGGATCGGCTAAACCACTGGCCGGTGAGCATCCGGGTTAATAAGCCGGTAGAGGATGATCCGGTGCTGATCGAGGCGGTGGGCTGAAGCACCATCAGTGCTGTTCTGGTGCCAGGTGGCGAGGTGTGGTTTAGAAATGCGCTCTGAATCGCTCTTAAAGGCCACTTTCAGAGAAAGAATTAAACCAGCCTAGGGACTGCCCATCGGTGCAGGGGAATCCATTCACCTTGGTTGCTGTGTCCAGCTATCACCTCAGTCGACAACATCCCCACGCCTCTCACGTAAGCGCACCTTGGGGGCTACTTTTCCAGCTGTGCGGTGGCAGCAAGAGCCCCAGTTTCTCCATTGTCGAGAACGGCTGAGGATTCATCGATCACCACGCCATCAATATGGCTGAAATGGGATTCTCTGAAGACTGGCGAGACTGCTCTCTATGGGCAATGCATCGTCCTAAGTAGGCTTCTCCTTATGTTCTCAAACCGTTAGGCTGTTTCAAAAGATTACGCCGAACGCAGGGAATGATATGGCGGACAGCCGGGAACACCGATTCCAGCAGGACATCATCGAGGCCATGACCGAAGCGGGGTGGCAAGTCGGCACCTCCAATGGTTATGACCGCACCACGGCGCTCTACACGGAAGACGTGATTGCCTATCAACGGGAAGCGTGGCCCGAGCGCTGGGAAAAGTTCTGCCAGGCCAATCCCCGCGCGCCGGAGACCGTGCTGATCCAGAAGCTCGTCCGCGAGCTGGAAAAGGCCGATACGCTCGACGTGTTGCGCCATGGCTTCAAGGTGCCGGGGGTGAAGCTCGATCTGTGCAGCTTCAAGCCCGACCATGCCATGAATCCCGACTCTCTGGCCCGCTATCGCGCCAACCGCCTGCGCGTGGTGCCGGAGGTCTCTTATTCCCCGCATGCCCGCGAGCAAGGCAAGGGCGGGCAGGCCTATAATCCCCGCCTCGACCTTGTACTGTTCGTCAACGGTATTCCCACCGCGACGCTGGAACTCAAGAGCGCATTCAAGCAGTCCGTGGAGAACGCCAAACGTCAGTATCGCTTCGACCGCCCGATAAAGGACCCGGTCACGCGCAAGGCTGAGCCGCTGCTTACCTTCAAGCGCGGTGCTCTGGTGCATTTCGCCGTCAGTCAGTCGGAAGTCGCCATGACGACTCGGCTGGCGGGTAAGGAAACCTTCTTCTTGCCCTTCAATCGGGGCACCGAGGATGGCGGCGCGGGTAATCCTCTGCCTGAGGATGAATGCCGCTACGCAACCGATTACCTCTGGCGGGAAGTGCTTCAACCGGATGCCTGGCTGAAGATTCTGGGGCGTTTTCTGCACCTGGAGAAAAAGACCAGCGAGGATTTCCACGGCCGCCGCCACACCAAGGAAACCCTCATCTTTCCGCGCTACCACCAGTGGGAAGCGGTCAATCGGCTGATTCACGCCACGCGCGAGGAGGGGGCCGGCCAGCGATATCTGGTGCAGCACAGCGCCGGCTCCGGCAAGTCCAACTCCATCGCCTGGTGTGCCCACCAGCTGGCCAACCTCTACGCTGAGGACGGGAAAAAGCTCTTCAACTCGGTGATCGTGGTGACCGATCGCACTGTGCTCGACAGCCAGTTGCAGGACACCATTTATCAATTCGAGCATGCCCACGGCGTGGTGTGTCCGATCACACGTGATGTTGGGAGCCAGAGCAAATCCGAGCAGCTTGCCGAGGCTCTGGCCAGCAACACGCGGATCATCATCGTCACCATCCAGACGTTTCCTGCGCTCTTCGATGCCCTGGACAAGCGGCCCAAGCTCGCCGAGGGTCGCTACGCGGTGATCGCCGACGAAGCCCACTCTTCGCAGACCGGTAGCTCGGCCAGCAAGCTCAAGGCTCTGTTGGCGGCAGCGGGAGAAAACCTGGCAGATGAAGATGAAGTGAGTTCAGAAGCGCTGATGGATGCCGCCGTAGCGGCTCGTCGCCCGAGTGAGCGCATCAGCTATTACGCGTTTACCGCCACCCCCAAGGCCAAGACGCTGGAGCTGTTCGGCCGGCCACCCGACCCGACGTTACCCGCAGGTGACGATAACAAGCCCGAACCGTTTCACCTCTACTCCATGCGGCAGGCCATCGAGGAAGGTTTCATTCTCGATGTGCTCAAGAATTACGTTACCTACGGTACCGCGTGGAGACTGGCCCACCCGGAGGCCGACGCCCAGGAGGTGGAGTCCAAGAAGGCGTCTCGAACCCTGGCGCGTTGGGTGCGTCTGCATCCCTACAATATCTCCCAGCGGGTCGAGATCATCGTCGAGCATTTTCGTGCCAATGTACGCCACCTGCTGGATGGCCAGGCCAAGGCCATGGTGGTCACCGCTAGTCGACAAGAGGCCGTACGCTATCAACTGGCCATGCGCGATTACATCGCCGACAAAGGCTATGACAACGTGTATCCGCTGGTGGCCTTCTCGGGTAGCGTGCCGCCTGATGAGGTGATTCCCGAGGAGGTCACCGAGACCAGTCAGCGACTCAATCCAGGGCTCAATGGCCGCGATCTGGCCGAAGCGTTCGATACTGATAACTACAACGTCATGATCGCCGCCAACAAGTTTCAGACCGGCTTCGACCAGCCCAAGCTGTGCGCCATGTACGTGGACAAGAAGCTCCAGGGTGTCGACTGCGTACAGACCCTCTCGCGGCTCAACCGGCTGTATCCTGGCAAGGAAACCTTCGTTCTCGACTTCTACAACGATGCCAAGGATATTCTCGATGCCTTCGCGCCGTATTACCGGCAGGCCGAGCTGGAGGGCGTCTCCGACCCTCAGGTGGTGTTCGATCTCAAGCGCACGCTGGACGCTGCCGGTATCTACCATTGGGAGGAAGTCGATGCTTTCGCCAAGGCTTTCTATGACCCCAAGGCGCCGGCCTCCAGCCTGAGCTACCATTGCCAGCCCGCGCAGGACCGTTTTCAGAAGCGTTATAGCGCGCTGCTCGACCAGATCGACACCTGGACCGAGGCACGCCAACAGGACGAGCAAAACGGCGATGAAAAAGGCCGGCTACGCGCCGAGCAGGAGCTAAAGGACGCCGGCACCTCCCTTGACGAGCTCGATCTCTTTCGCAAGAACCTCACCAGCTTCGTACGCTCCTACGAGTTTCTCAGCCAGATCATCACCTTCGACGATCTCGAACTGGAAGAACTGTGCGTTTACGCCAAGCACCTCCAGCCGCTACTGCGCAGTGAGCGACTGACGGACGAAGACCCGGTCGATGTCAGCGAACTGGAACTGACCCACTACCGCATGACCAAGCGTGCCGAACAACAACTGAAGCTGGAAGTCGCCGAGGGAAAGCCGCTCAAACCTGGCACCGACGTTGGCTCCGGCAAGCCCCATGACCCTGAGAAACAACGCCTCGCCGAGATCATCGAACGGCTCAACGATCTTTATGGGTCCGAAGTCAGCGACGACGACAAGCTGCACTTCGCCAATGGCATCGCCGACCGCATCGAACGCGACGAAGCGGTGATGGCGCAAGTGCGCAATCACAGCGAAGACCAAGTGATGCACGGCCTATTTCCCAAGAAGGTCACCGACGCCGTACTCGATAGCATGAGCGATCAAGAAAAGCTCAGCATGCCGCTACTGGAGAATGAGGAAACGGGCAGGCAGTTTGCGCTGTTGATTCTCAAGCTGTTGGCGGGGAGGAGCGGACGAGAAGTACAGTCAAATATGTGATGCTTGACCAAAGGGTAATGAGGCTGTTTCTGATGCACAAACTTATCCAAGTTTTCCCACAGTGCACGATGTGGCTGATGACGGATCAGGTGAACGAGGAAGCCGGGCAGATCAGCCCGGAGATAGAGCAGGCGCAAAAGGCGCTCAAGTAGACAACGGATACCGACTAGCCGGAAAGGCAGCTGCAAGGTGATACCAGGGTGGCAGGCTCTCAAAATAGGAGGTCGGCCTTGAGCAGGGAACAAACAAAGTGGATAACGATGACAAACCACGGAGGGCGTGGCTATGTACCAAGCCATTCAGGATATAGGCGAAACAGTCGTGACCCATGTTATTTACGGTGTACTGCTTTTGATTGCTGTGGCACTGCTGCAAACCTTGTTCGGGAGACAGAAAAAAATAAGCGGAGATTAAAAAATAAGAACTACTCTGAAATACTAATTGAGCGCGGTGACGCCTATGCTGAACGAACTCATCTAATGCCCCCTCCGAAAGAGAATTCTTTAAATTCATAGCAGGGGAAGGTGTTGTGAAAAATACCATGTCTTTTGCCAGGTGCGTGTGGTTGACCTGATTCAGCCAGATGCGCAAAATATCACTCGAAAAACAAAGGATATACAATTTTTTAGACAGTTGTAGCAGTGCTATCTTGATTTGCGTTATGCTTAAAAAAGGTTTTGGTACTTTTTTCGCACTAGAATTCGATGATGCTACTCATGAGAGAAAAGACAGAAAAGCGTGACAGGATTCTTAATAAAGTCTTTGTGTCATTAGGTTAATTATTAAAAGGATTCGAATAAATCATAAAAAAGTATTAAGTTGTTTGTTTTTGGCAATGCATGGAATCTGGGTAAGGGGGTGATATGAATATGAAGAGCGAATTTCCGACGAGTAAGGTTAAAATAATAAAAGATTCACCAAGTGATGAGGATTTTTTTAGTGGGAAAGGGCACAAAAGGTCTGCGCACGCATTATCAGAAACAATAGTTCAGCTTTCAGATAGTGGAGGGGCTGTCGGTTTAGAGGGGCCCTGGGGGGCTGGTAAATCATCAGTTATAAAGATGGCCGAGAATAGCTTGGCTAACGAGCGAAATATAGCAAAGGTTTTTACATTTGATTTGTGGTCACATTATACGGAGGATTTTAGAAGATCCTTTCTTGAAAGTTTGGTTTCTTGGATGCAGCAGGAAAAGGTTGAAGGGTTTAGTGACTCCTTAGCAGATGATGCAAGGGGGCGGATCAGAGATAAAGTTAAGACGATAGTATACGAAAAAGAGTCTAGTTATAGTTGGGCTGGTGCTTTTTTTATAGCTGTTGTTCCCTTGATACCGCTAGCATATATGTGGTTAAGTCCGTTTGCTTTTAGTGAAGACCCTATAGCCCCCAAAAGCAAATATACAGAATATGCGGAATGTTTTGTGTATGTTATTTATGGGGTGCTAGCTTCTAGTGTCTTTATTAACTTCTTGTCAAAAAGAAAGGAAGGGGTTTTAAAGGCGATTTCTAAATCGGTCAACGTTTTCTCGAAAGAAGTTGATAAAGAGGTTTTGGATCAGTACATAAGAGACAAGGATCCTACTTCTGCCGAGTTTTACGATCTTTTCGCTTGGTTGGTTGGCTGCTCTAAAAATACTCAAATAGTTTTGGTTTTTGATAATATTGATCGCCTTCCTATGGAAAAGATACCAGAGGTTTGGTCAGAGGTTAGATCAATATTTACAGTGTGTGAACCGGGGAAAGAGCCAGTTAATGTTGTTGCGGTCGTGCCTTACGATAAAAAGTTGATAATGGATGCGTTTAAAAGCGCTTTGCAAAATTCCGAATGCATAGTTGAGGAGGATATATTTAACAAGACTTTTGATAGAACCATTAAAGTTTCTCCTCCGTTGGCTACTGACTGGAAGCAATATCTTTCATTTAATGTTGCGAATGCGCTGGAAGAAGAAGTTCCTTCTGATGTTCTTGATCGTTTGTTTAGACTTCTGCAAAGAAAAATTCAAGAAGATTCAGTGTTGCCCACCCCTAGGGTTGTTATTTCTTATGTTAATGAAATAGGGTCATTGTATACTCAGTGGGGCTCAAATATACCCATTGAAACAATGGCATTATATGTGTTGCATAGGAGTGAAGTTGATAATGACCCCTTGTTTTTAGAAAAGAGTAGTTGCATAAGTGAGAGATTTTTACATGTGGCAAACGACTCTGAATGGAGAAAGAATCTAGCCGCGTTGATTTTTAATGTTGAGCCTAAAGATGCTAATGAGGTTTTGCTGACAGATCCCGTTAACGGGGCGCTCGTTAAAGATGAAGACTCTGAAATAAAAGACTTGTCTGAAGTCAAGGGTTTTGATGAAATACTTGCTAACGTAGTGCATGAAAACTCAAAGTCTTGGGCAGAGGAAGGGGACTTGGTGTTGTCCAATGTGGCTAGAAATTTGAGTGCTATTGATCTTTCAAGAAGTTTGGAGTTGGACGTGTGGCTACAGCTAGAGAAAACGTTGCGCACAGTTCAGTTTGGCCCGCTAGAGAGACTGGATAAGCTCAAAGGCCTGCTTGAAATAGTTCAGGCAAGTAAGCATCCATTCAATGCGTCTTTAATACTTTTCCTTGCTCTTAGGCGGTCCGTTATAGATAAGGAAAATCTAGGCGTGCATCATGGTGTTTTATGGTCTAGCTTTGTTTTTTCTGTCATAAAAAAAGCTTGTAAATGTTCTCGCTCTGAGCTGAAAGACTTTCCTATAAATAAGGTTGAGATTCCCCGGGGAGAAAGCTTCGCGATAGGTGTGGCGATTTGCTGTGAGCAAGATCAATATTTTGCATTTGATGATCTAAAGCTTGTGCATAATAAAGATGAAATTCATAAACAGCTTTCCGGTCTTATAGATGAAGATGCTGCCTCCTATCTAAGTGCTTACAATCAGTTGCGAGAGAGCGTATTAAGTGAAAGCAATATCAATGAGGACTACAAGAAGTTAATAAATCGCCTGAATTCTGAGGATGTTGAAGGCCTGGCAGATGTGATTGAAGCTGTTAGGCAGTTGTCCGATGATAGTAAAGATTTTTCTGCCTTAGAGAGTTATTTTAGTAATGGGAAAATTTATATTCATATTGAAAAGCTTTCTGATTTGGAAGATGATAAATCATTAGCGTCTTTGATTTGGATTGTTCTGAATAAAAACTCGGCACCTACGCTTAGCGTTGCACCAAATCCCAACGTTCAAAATTCAGTTCCAGGGGCAAAGTCAGGATGGGATCACACGGCGAGAATTTTTGAAGGAAAATGCCCAGATTCTGCTATAAAAAGACTATCAGAGTTTGCGAGAGATAACGGTTTTTTCAACAAGATCGCTGGCTATGCTATTAAAAATGGAAGCGGTCTGTATAAGATTGTTTTAAAGTATATGCTATTAACCACTGGCATTGGAAGGGTTAATGCTTTGTACTTGGTGTATAACTATAAAAGTATTATTGCAGCTTGCGGTAAAGAAGTGAGTAGTGATGTTATAAGGGATATTGGTGAGAGGTTTAGTGACAGGCTGGATATAGACTTCAGTAAAGTGCCTTCTGCGTTTGTAATAGATTTGTACCCTTGCATTAATAATAAAAAACTTGCGGTTTTATATGGAAAGATTGCTAGGCATCTTCAGGATTTGAGTGTAGCTGAGTTTTCAGAAGCTCTATATGAAGAGGGCAATGATCTTGATTTGCTTATAGCCGTTAAGAAAGTTGATTCTTCCTTCAAACTTTCAGCTGGAATTTATAGGCCGGTAATAGTTGATCATGCCTGTGATATCATAAGGGGTGAGCAAAAGCTTCCGACAAGATCTGGTGATTGGGAGTACGTTGTTTCTTGTATAAAGAATCGATCATATAGAGCTATTGGCCAAGATATCATAGATAAAGCTGGAGTTCACTACCTTGAAAAAGATGGGGTAGAAAGTTTTTTTACTATTTATTCAGATATAACTTATGAAATGCCTCTTGAAGAATATCCTGATCTAAGCCTTAATAGGATTTATTCTAACTTGTGTGCTATTGCTAACGATGAGTGGGCTGAGCTTTATGAAAAGCATTTGGGAAAAGTTAAGAAGTGTCTAGAAAGCTGTGAGAAAGGTACAAAAGAAGATTTTATTGAGATCGTCAATAAACATGAAAATTCTTTTTGTAGAGTGGTTCGGGAAGGTTTGGATCTGCAAGAGCAATCGGGTAGTTGAAGTTTTTGGTTTTATGCTTGTATGAAGTAGGTTTGTGGTGACGCTAGAGTTTTTGCATTTTTTAGATGCTGGAAAGATCTGGTTTTTTTATTGTGTCGGCTTTTTAGATCGCCACATAATCTTCCTGAAATGGTGTGTACATCGTGTCGATGCTGTAAACGTATGAAGGTCGATAGAGGCATGTATGCACCTTTTCAAGTATTGACTTGGAATGGTACGCGTTAGGCTTAACTCATAATACCTTGGTCGCAGGTTCAAGTCCTGCTGGGCCCACCA
Source organism: Chromohalobacter sp. 11-W (assembly GCF_029889905.1). GTDB lineage: Bacteria > Pseudomonadota > Gammaproteobacteria > Pseudomonadales > Halomonadaceae > Chromohalobacter. Next base: position 288,951 of record NZ_JARANZ010000001.1, read on the forward strand.
TTCTCGAAGTACTCTCGTTCAGGACTCTGAGGCTTTGAGAAGCTTCTCGGCGTTGCTGTGGCGTCTCTCCGCCACGCCATACGCTTGACCGCCGTCATCCCGCCATCCTCCACGCTTCCTATACTTGGTGATGGCCTGCCGCCCCGGGTAGGCGCGTCGTTTCGCGCACTCGACGCCCGGGTCTTCACTAACTGACCGGAGGGGCGGGCAGTGTCGGTTCGCAACCTAGATGCGCTTCCTACCTGCCTTCCGTCGCCCAAGTATGAGCCGCGGATGGTGGCCCTGCGTAAAGAGTTCGCTAATAGGCAATGTCACTTCCAAAAACTTGACCCTGATCAATCCCCATTCCCCAGCGCTTTCTATACTCAGGCGAGGGCTTGCCGAGTCGCGGTAGGCGTTACCCGGGGAGGGTGACATGAAAGCGCTTGTCTATGAGGGAGTGGGGCAGCGGGCCTGGAAGGAGAAGAAACGACCCGCAATCGAGCAACCCACGGATGCCATCGTGCGGGTGACGCATACCACCATTTGCGGCACCGATCTGCACATCCTCAAGGGCGATGTGCCGGCGGTGACGCCGGGGCGCACCCTGGGCCATGAAGGCATCGGGGTGATCGAGGAGGTCGGCGGGGGCGTCAGCGGTCTCGCGGTCGGCGATCAGGTGCTGATCTCGTGCATCACGTCGTGCGGGCACTGCGATTACTGCAAGCAGGGCATGTATGCGCATTGCCGCGATGGCGGGTGGATTCTCGGTCACAAGATCGATGGCACCCAGGCCGAGGTCGTGCGCATCCCGCATGCCGCCAACAGCCTGTACCGGTTGCCGCCGGGGTTGGAGCCTGCCGCGGCGCTGATGCTGAGCGATATCCTTCCCACCGGCCACGAGATCGGTGCGTTGAACGGCGAGGTCTCGCTGGGGGATACCGTGGCCATCGTCGGTGCTGGGCCCATCGGGCTGGCCGCCTTGTTGACCGCGCGCTTCTATTCGCCGGGACGCATCATCATGGTCGACCCGGACGAGAACCGCCTGGCCGTGGCGCGGCAACTAGGCGCGACCGATACCGTCAGTGCCGATCCGGTGGAGACGATCATGTCGCTCACCGACGGCGAGGGCGTCGACGTGGCCATGGAGGCCGTGGGTATCCCTGAGACGTTCGATACCTGCCAGCGCATCCTGCGTCCGGGCGGACGGCTCGCCAACATCGGCGTGCATGGCCGCAGCGTCGAATTGCGCCTCGAGGAGCTGTGGATCAAGAACGTCACGGTCCGGACCGGGTTGGTGAACACCAATACCATTCCCGTGCTCATGCGGTTTCTCGAGACCGGCGGCATCGACGCTGAAAGCCTGATCACCCACCGTTTCGCGCTGGACGAGATCGAAAAGGCGTACGAGGTGTTCTCGCGTGCCGCGTCGGAAAAGGCCATCAAGATGCTGCTGACCGCCTGATGGTTGCCGCTCGCTGAACGGACCGGAGAGGCCCGATGTCGATTCGCAATCTGGATGCGTTGTTCGCCCCGGCCACAATCGCCCTGGTCGGGGCGAGCAACCGGCCGGGCTCGGTGGGGACGGTGCTGGCGCGCAATCTGCTGGAGGCCGGTTTCGCGGGGCCCATCCTGACCGTGAACCCGCACGAGCGGGCCATCCGCTCGACCCTCAACTATCACAGCATCGCCGAGCTGCCGCTGGCGCCGGACCTGGCCATCATCGCCACGCCGGCGGAGAGCGTGCCGGGGCTGATCCGCGAGCTTGGCGAGCGTGGCTGCCGCGCGGCGGTGGTGATCTCGGCGGGCTTCGGCGAGGGCGCGCGCCCCGAGGGCATGGCGCTCAAGCAGGCGATGCTCGATGCCGCCAAGCCTTATCTGATGCGCATCGTCGGGCCCAATTGCCTGGGGATCCTGGCGCCGCACATGGGCATCAACGCCAGTTTCGCGCATCTCACGCCTGCCAAGGGCGATGTCGCCTTCGTGACCCAGTCCGGCGCGGTGGCGACGTCCATTCTCGACTGGGCCTCGGCGCGCGGCATCGGCTTTTCGCACGTCGTCTCGCTGGGGGCGATGAGCGATGTCGATTTCGGCGACATGCTCGACTACCTGGCCCTGGACCCCAAGACCCGCTCGATCCTGCTCTACGTCGAAGCGGTGACCGAGGTGCGCAAGTTTCTCTCGGCGGCGCGCATGGCCTCGCGCAACAAGCCGGTAGTGGTGGTCAAGACCGGCCGCAGCACGGCGGGAGCCAAGGCGGCGCTGTCGCACACCGGGGCGCTGGCCGGGGCGGATGCCGTCTACGACGCGGCGTTCCGGCGCGCGGGGATGCTTCGGGTGTCAACGCTGGACGAGCTTTTCCAGGCCGCTGGCACCCTGGCGACCGGCATCCGCGTGAAGGGCGACCGGCTGGCGATTCTCACCAATGGTGGCGGCATCGGCGTGCTGGCGGTGGACGCGCTGGCTGCCGAGAACGGGCACCTGGCCGAACTCTCCGAGACGACGCTGGCACGCCTGAACGAGGCGCTGCCCGAGGCGTGGTCGCATGCCAATCCCGTGGACATTCTGGGCGATGCGCCGGGGAGGCGCTACGCGCTCGCTCTCGAGGCGCTGCTCGATGAGCGCGGCGCGGATGCGATTCTGGTCATGAACTGTCCGGCGGCGGTCGCCGATAGCCTGGACGCGGCCCGGGCGGTGGTCGAGACGATCGGCATGCGGCAGGCAGCGGTGCTGACCTGCTGGCTGGGCGAGGGGGCGCCCGACCAGGCACGGCATCTGTTCGCCGCGCAGCGCCTGCCCACCTACGAGACGCCGGAGCAGGCCATCCGGGCCTTCTCGCACTTGTTCAGCTACCGTCGCAACCAGCAGGCGCTGATGGAAACGCCCCCGGCGCTGGCCGAGGCCGTTGCCCTCGAGCCGGCCAAGGCGGAGGCGGTCATCGACGGCGTGATCGCGGCGGGGCGCAGCGTGCTGACCGAGCCGGAGGCGGTGGCGGTGCTCGCGGCCTATGACATCCCCACGGTACCCGCCATCGTGGCGCGGACCCCGGAAGAGGCCAGTCAGGCGGCGCAGCGGCTGGGCTTTCCGGTGGTGCTGAAGATCCTCTCGCCGGATATCTCGCATAAATCGGATGTCGGTGGGGTGCAGTTGAATCTGGCCTCGTCCGGCGCCGTGACGCAGGCCGCCGAGGACATGCTCGCGGCGGTGCGGCGTGCCCAGCCCGAGGCCCGTGTGGAGGGCTTCAACGTGCAACCGATGATCCGCCGGCCGGGCGCGCATGAACTGATCGTGGGCGTCGCCGAAGACAGCCTCTTCGGGCCGGTGATCGTGTTCGGCCAGGGCGGCACGGCGGTCGAGGTCATCGGCGACCGGGTGGTGGGGCTGCCGCCGCTCAATCCACTGCTGGCGCGGGACATGATCGCCTCGACGCGCGTGGCGCGGTTGTTGCGCGGCTATCGAGACCGTCCGGCGGCCGATATTGAGGCGGTGACAGCGACGCTCATCAAGGTCTCGCAACTGGTCAGCGACCTGACGCGCGTGGTCGAACTCGACATCAATCCGCTGCTGACGGATGCCAGCGGGGTGATCGCCCTGGATGCACGCATCGTGGTCCGCGCCGAGGGCGACCAGCGCAAGCCCCTGGCGATTCGGCCGTATCCGCAGCAGCTGGAGGAAGAAATCGAGACGCGCGCCGGGCAGCGTTACTGCCTGCGACCCATTCGCCCCGAGGACGAGGGCGCGCTGGTCGAGATGCTGCGCAATTCCACGCCCGAGGATGTGCGGATGCGTTTCTTCGCGGCCATCAAGCCCTTCGATCATGCCTTCGCCGCGCGCCTGACGCAGATCGACTACGACCGTGAGATGGCCTTCGTGGCGACATCGCCGGGGGAGTCGGCCATCGTCGGCGTGGTGCGGCTCTCCGCCGACCCCGACAAGGAAAAGGCCGAGTTCGCGATCATGGTCCGCAGCGACAAGAAGGGCACCGGCCTCGGCTATCGCCTGATGCAGCGGCTGCTCGCGTATGCCCGCGAGACCGGCATTCGCCAGATCTTCGCCGATGTGTTGCGAGAAAATCACTCCATGCGGCAGATGGCGGCGGCGCTGGGGTTCGTGACCCAGCCCGCCGGCGACACCGTGGATACCGTGACGCTGAGTCTCGATCTGATACGCCCCGCGCCGTAACGACACGTTCCATGGCGACAAGCGGCCGGGCACCCCGGCCGATCATCGAGGAGACAAGATGCAGATGACTCCAATCGCGAGGTGTTCGCCGAGCATGGTCCCGAGGAGGGAGATGTCGTCGGCATTGCCCTGCGTCTATGTTGCTACGCAGGCATCCAATCAATACCCGAGCATCTCGTCCACGCGCTCGCGGTTATCTTTGATCCATGCGGCGGCGGAGTCCTCGAATGACACATTGTCGTTTTCGTACGCAGCCATCATCGCTTCCAGATCGGCCACGTTAATGCTCCAGCGGGACATGATGTCGTAAGCGCGCGGGTATTTATCTTCGATACTCTGATAGGAGAGGACGTAGACGTTGTCATATTTGAAGTGTCCTTCCGTATCTTCCAGGAACTTCAAATCGTATTGCGAGAACATGGAGTGCGGACGCCAGCCGGTAATGATGAACGGCTCTTCGTTGGGCATCTTGTCTCTGATTACGCCCATCATGGCGGCTTCGCTGGTATAGGCAAGTTGATACCCATCGAGGTCATAGTCTTCATCCGCCATTACCTGCTCGGAGAGGTCGACAATGCCCGCTCCGGCGCCGATGGTCACTATTTGGCCGTCGAATTTATCCGCCTTGCCTTCCAGATCGCCGATGGTCTTTTCTTCGACATAGGCAGGGACCACCCAGCCTAGCGGCACGTTTTCATAGCTGGTGGCAACTTTCTGCAGATCATCCTGGTATTCACGCCACAGTGCCTGCTCGGTGTAGGGTAGCCAGGCGTCCATGAAAAAATCGATCTGTTTGGCCTGCATGCCCTGGAAGATTGCTGGTTGAGCAAGCAGTGTCTTTTCGACGTTGTAGCCTGCCTCTTCCAAAATCTGCTCGGCAATGGCCGTTGGTGCTTCGGTACTGGTCCAGGCCGGCATCCCGAAGGTGATGGTGGCGTTTTCGACACCGTCAGCGGTCAGCGGAGGCTGGTCGGCGGCTTGGACGCCTGCCGTCATCAATGTGGCAGTCAGCAATGTCGATAATTGTGTGAACCTCATGTTGTTCTCCTGTGTTCGAGTGTTTCGATCACTGTTTGTTGGCAGCAGCGGTCAGCGTGGCGAAGGTCTCGCGCAGTGTTTCCGGCGTGAACTGCAAGGCATCGGCGTCATCCGCTTGCCAGGCGGCATACTCGTGCCCTTCCAGGCACTTGATCATGTTGTCGGTATTCAGCACTTCCAGGGAGTAGACCCAGTTGGCCATGTGGAGCATCGCGGCCATGTGGGCGCCTTCGTTGGAGGCGGTGCACATGTCGTGAACCAGTTGGATGCGGTAGTCGCGGAAGTAGGCGTCGAAGACCGAAGTCATCAGGCAACCGTCCGTCACCACGCCGCCGATGATCAGGTTCTTCACGCCGAGGCTTTTCAGCATCAGGTCCAGGCTGGTTTCGAAGAAGGCGCTCCAGCGGTATTTGTCGATCACGATGTCGGTTTTCTGTGGCCGGATCTCGTCGACAATCTCGATGCTGTCACGGTTATCGGCGTAGAAGTGCGGTTCGCCGCCGGCCTGGCGGGGCTCGTCGAGCGAGAGGCCGATACCGTCACGGCGATTGATTTGGCGCGTGTAGATGACCGGGATGCCGGCCGCTCGGCAGGCTTCGATCATGCTCTGTGTATTGCGCACCACGCCATCCATTCCGCGCAGGCTGAAGCCGCTTTCCTTCTGCACATCGATCACGACCAGGGCGGTTTCACTTGTCTTCATGCTTGATGTTCTCTTGGGGGGAATGGCGGTCCGACAGCGGCGTATCGCGCTCGGGCCGGGGAAAATGCTCGAAGATGTCTCCCGACTCCATGGCATTGGCCAGCTGTGTGATCCAGGTCAGGTACGTTTTCGAACCGCTGACCAAGGCCTGGTCTTTTGCAGCCATCTCCCTGGTCTCGCTGTCCGCCCCGTGATCCGCGATCTCACGCATCACCGGCTCGGTCTGTTCGACCGCCTTATGAATGATGCCGCGTTCCAGGCGCAGCATCCTGACCATGAAGTTCAGGAAATTCTTGAAGAAGTCCTTCTCGGCGATGTAGTGGTCCTTGCGGTCGCCCTTCTTCCACACCTTCGACACCATGCCGGTGTCGATCAACTCGCGGACACCGGTACTGACGCTCGCCTTACTCATGGCGACCTCGTCCTTGATGTCGTCCAGTGTCAGCGGTGAGGCGGAGAAATAGAGCACGGCGTAGATTCGTCCCACCGAGGGCGTAACGCCGTAGGCCACCATGCTTTGGGCAAGGGCGCTGATCATGACATCGCGCGCTTCTTCCAGGCGCTGTGTGTCGGTTTTCTGCATGGCACGCTCTTTTGTTCAGTTTGTTCAAAATGTTTTGAACAATTTAGACAAATAGGTGAGTGCCGTCAAATTGCTTATCTGGTTGACCGCATCGACGATCATGGCCAACTGGGTCTATTCCCTGGAAGTGCTGAAATAAAAGCTTCCTGCGGAATGAACCAGCGAGCACGGCGCAAGGCACAAAAAAGGGGCCCGCTAGGCCCCTTCCGTCTCTCGGCATGCCGGAGAATGGTTACTGCGCGGTGATGGTCTCGGTTACCAGCTTGCCGTCCATCTTGATGGGGCCGTCTTCCTTGGCGCCGAGGGTGTACTCGAACACACCGGGCTCCATGCCGCCTTCTTCGCTGTGGACCATCAACATCAGGTGATCGCCGGCACTGACGTCTTCGGTCAGCAACGCGGTGACGTCCATGTTCTCGCCTTCCTTGAGCGGGGCGTGACCGACCACGGGGCCGGGCTTCATGCTCTCGTCGGTGCGATGGACCACCAGCCAGCCGTTGCTGTCCGCCGTGACCTTTTCCGCGGTGACCGTGCCGCCGGTGACGGATTGATCGTCGGCCCAGACCTGTGGATGCATGTCACCGTGCATTTCCGCCTGGGCCAGGGAGGCGCCGGCGAGCAGGGTGGCGGATACGAATGCACTTGCCATGAGCTTGGTCATCATTCTCTCCTTGAGTTCCGAGCACGCCCCATCTTGGGAAGTGGTTGAGATGGGCGTGCTCTTAGTTACGCAAGGAGCCCGGGTAAGGTTTCACCTCGACGCGAAAAAAATTCACAAATGCTGTGATACCGCGTCCCGGTCGGTGGGATATAGATAGCCGTGAATCGCGGAGCCCGTCGGCTGGCCGGTGGGGGAACCGCCTGGCGGCTCGATGCTGATGCCGAAGGTGGCCCGCTTGAGCAACTCGGAATCGTAGTCGCTCAGGGCGTCGGCCGGCAGGCTCAAGTCGTCGTTCAGCACGCCCACCGAGCGGGGCTTGGGCCCTAGTGCCTCCGCCTTGATCCATAGCTGGTAGCTGCGGTCCGGCAGCGGCTTGGCGGTCACCGGGCGTACGTTGAGCCGGCGGCTGTCGAGGTCGACGGAAAGCATGAAGGCCGGCTGCTGGTCGTCCTGCTGGAACACGGCCACGAAGGGCGGTGCATCCGGCGTGTCGTCGAATGGCGCGATCATCACCACGGCGAGTATCAGCGCCGCGGCCGTGGCCAGGCCGGTACACCCGCGCCAGAAACCGAGGCGGCGGCGTAGCGCGATCACCTGGGTCGCGCCGTGGGTGTCGTCTTCCGACTTGGATTTTGTCTGAAAAGTCGCCTCGAGTTCGTCGATGCGACGCTCGATTCTTTCCAGCAGATCCGGCCCCGGGGCGATGGCCTCGACCTCGTTGCCGAGCGGGGCGAGACGCGCCTCCCAGGCGAGAATGCGCGCTTCCATGTCGGCGTCGTGCTGCCGGCGCTGGGCTACCTCGGCGCGTTCCTCGGCGTCGAGAGTGCCCAGTACGTACTCGGCGGCCAGCATGTCGATGTCGTCGTGGTCGGTCATGGTGCCAGGCACCCCTTGAGTTGCTTCAAGGCCCGATGGAGCCAGGTCTTGACGGTGTTCACCGGCTGCTCGAAATGCGTGGCCAGATCGGCGCGCGACCAGCCATCCAGGTACGCGAGGCGGACCATGTCCCGGCGCTCGGCCTCGAGCGCTTCCAGGCACGCATGCAGCCGCTTGGCGTCCTGCTCGTGCTCCAGGTGCTCACGGGCGCTGGGCTCATCGGCGGGCGTGTGGGCCAGCGCCTCTTCCGGCTCGTGCGGGGCCCGGGGCTGGCGACGCAGCTCGTCGATGGCGGCATGGCGGGCGATGGCGACCATCCAGGCAATCGGCGAGGCACGCCCGGTGTCGAACTGTGCCGCCTTCTGCCAGATCGTGACGTAGGCCTCCTGAACCACGTCGTCGGCCCGACCCCGCTCCTTCAAGATACGCAGTACCGTGCCATAGAGTTTCGCCGACGTGGCCGCATACAACTGCTCGAAGGCGCGGCGATCACGCTGGGCCACGCGCCGAAGCAGTTCGGGCAGGCGTTCTCCTGCAGTGGAAGGCGCGGCGGAGGCATCATCCGCCGCTATCGAGGAGCGCCTCGGAGAGCGTCTTGAGGCATCGGACATACCACGTTCCCTGTTGTCGTCGTTGGGGCATGCTGTCGGCGGCGCATCTGTATCCGCGCCATCGCGAGGCAGTTTGCAAAACCCCCGTGGTCATTACAAGCAGGGCGTGTGCGCCTGACGCTTGCGGTGCTGTAGGCCTGGCACCACAACCGGGCGCGATCAGGCGTACGGCCTAAAGTTTACTTATGACATGCCGATACGCGTGGGTACGGGGCATCGATTCCATGCTCCTTCCCAGTTCGAACCCTCTCCCAAACGAGATCGTTTCCATGTTGTCTTGCTTGACCATGTGCTGCCACGTGGCGGGCGGTGCCGTATCGGCGTCGCCACGCCTTGCATGTTCCTTTACCGAGCCGTCACGGCGGGAGGTATGAGCATGCATTTCAAATCGATTCGCACCTTGGTCGCGACGCTCGTCGGGGCCTGCATCGTGGTGCTGGTGGTGGCCTTGGTCGGCTATGCGACCTTTGCTAATTCTCGGTCGGCGGAGTTCGTCGAGAAACAAACGCGAGGACTGCTCGAGCAAAACATTGAGCAACGTTTGGACGCGGTGGCCTCGACTCAGGCTGAGCAGATCAAGACCCGCCTGACCCAGGCACTGGGACAAGCGCGTAACCTGGCCTCGCTCAATGAGCTGATGGGCGAGGACCGAGGTGTCTCGTTGTCCCGCGAGGAACTGTCGAACGTCGTCCGCGACACAGTGGCAGAAAACCCCGATCTGCTGGATGCCTTCATCGGTTGGGAGCCCAACGCCTTCGGCGATGACAGCGAATATACGGGCCGTGAAGACGCCGGCTACGGCCCGAATGGCCGTTTCATGCCGTGGTGGTATCGCACCGAGTCGGGCGATATCGAGGTGCTGCCCCTGGGCGAGACCATGGAAAGCGAGACGCTTCAGGACAGCGGCATTCGTGAGGGCGAATACTATCTCTGCCCCCGCGAGACCCAGAAGCCCTGCGTCATCGATCCCGCGCCATACGATTACAACGGCAAGACCTTGATGGTGACGTCGTTCAACGTGCCGGTAATGGTCGATGGCGAGTTCCGTGGCAGCGCCGGGGTCGATCTGTCAGTGGATTTCATCCAGACCTTGTTGAGCGACGCCAACGAGACGCTGTTTGACGGTGCCGGGGAAATGGCGTTGATCGCGCCGCGTGGTGGCGTTACCGCCTATACCGGTCATGACGAGGCGGCGGGACAACAGGCGGAAGATGTTTTCGACGAGGCCATTCGTGCGCGGTTGACCCGTGCTGGTGAAGGCGAACCGGTACGCGACGATTCGGGCGAGATGATCGAGCTGTATTGGCCGTTTAAGTTGATGGAAGACAGCGAGCCGTGGACGGTGATGATTCGTCTACCGGCCGATGTGGTCATGGCGGGGGCCGATAACCTCCAAGGGGATCTTGAGGATCAGCGCCGGGCCGATATGTTTGGCATGATCGCGGTCGGTGCGGTCATCGCGGCATTGGGGCTGCTGGTCAGCTGGCTGCTGGGCGGCAGCCTGTCGCGGCCGCTGCGCCAGCTGGCCGGACGCATGCGTGATATCGCCTCCGGTGGCGGCGACCTGACACAGCGTCTACCGGTGCGCGGTCGCAACGAGATCGCCGAGCTGGCGACGCAGTTCAACGCCTTCGCCGACAAGATGAACGATGTACTGCTGGATGTCCGCGATAGCAGCGATTCGGTCCGCGTGGCGTCCTCGGAGATTGCTTCAGCGAGCCAGGATCTCGCCGGACGAACGGACACGACTGCCTCCAGCCTGCAGGAAACTTCGGCCTCGATGGAGGAACTGACCAGCACCGTCTCGCATACCGCGGACTCGGCGAGTCAGGCCAGCGGCCTGGCCCAATCGGCGAGTCAGTCGGCGACGCGCGGTGGTGAGGTCGTCGGGGACGTGGTCAAGACCATGGACGAGATCGAGACGGCCTCGCAGCAAGTCGCCGAGATCGTCACCACCATGGATGGCATCGCCTTCCAGACCAACCTGCTGGCCCTGAACGCCTCCGTCGAGGCGGCGCGTGCCGGTGAAGAAGGGCGTGGCTTCGCAGTGGTCGCCAGCGAGGTGCGCCAGCTCGCCACGCGCAGCGCCGACGCCGCCCGTGAGATCAAGTCGCTGATCGACAACGCCTCGAGCAAGACCCAGAGCGGCGCCGAACTGGCGCGCAGCGCAGGCACGGCGATGAACGAGATCGTCGATGGCGTGACACGCGTCACGGATGTGCTCAACGAGATCAGCGCCGCGACCAGCGAGCAGCGTGACGGCATCGGCCAGGTCAACGTAGCGGTGACCGATCTGGACAACATGACGCAGCAGAATGCCGCCATGGTCGAACAGAGCGCTACCGCCGCCGCCGAGCTCAAGGCCCAGTCACAGCGCCTTGCCGAGACCGTCGGGGCCTTTACGCTGCGTGAGCGTGGCGAAGGGGAAAGCCAGCCGGCTGCGTTGCCGAGCGACTCGCACGCGCGCTGATGCGCGGCCCTCGGGCCACTACGAAAACCCGCCGGACATCGCCGGCGGGTTTCTTGCGTAGGGTAGAAAAGCGCGCTCTACCACATGACGATTGCGTTGATGTGACGCATGGCGGAACTTCGCTCTTTGAACTAAAGTCGTATAAGTAGCCGTGAGTTACACACAACAAGCGAGACAGCAAATGTATCGGGAGGTTGGGAGATGATTACCCAGGAAGATGTCGAGCTGGCGCGCAATGCGCCGTGGTTGGACACCCCACGCGTGGATGACACCAGCCCTGAAAACAGTGCCTTGTTCACGATCGGGACCATCATCGAGGCGAAAGTTCGCGAGGCATCACGTCCGCTGCGCGATGTCATCGATGAGATGGTGCGGCGTTTTTCGCCTTGGGGGCTTGATTCGCGCCTGGCGGAAACGGCCTATCGCTACGTGTATTGCTGGGGTTGAGGTGACCTAGGCGTGCCGCCGCGACGATAAACGTTGCGTTGTGGCATGCCTCGCCCCACAATGCGCCGCAGCGGAAGGGGAGTATTCCCGAAGCGGGCCGCCAGGCTCACAGCTTCGCGCTGTCATCGTCAGCACGGGCGCAACGCCCCGGTGACAGAGGCTCGGCATTCATGCCAAGCGGGAGAGACCTTCGGCAACGTTGACCGTTGACCGGAGGTAGACCTATGCACGTCCCCCTGTGGGTATGGCTGGCCACTGTGGCTGGCATCATCGCGCTGTTCGTTTTCGATTTCTTCTCGCATGTCCGCAAGCCGCACGCGCCGAGCTTCAAGGAGTCGGCGGCGTGGAGCTGTGTGTACATCGCCTTGGCCATGGTGTTCGGGGCAGGGCTGTGGCTGGTTTGGGGGCCGCAGCACGGCGCCGAGTATTTCGCCGGCTTCATCACCGAGAAAAGCCTGTCGGTGGATAATCTGTTCGTGTTCGTGATCATCATGAGCAAGTTCGCGGTGCCGCGTATTCACCAACAGAAAGCGCTGCTGATCGGCATCGTCATCGCCTTGATCATGCGCGGCATTTTCATCGCCGTGGGCGCGGCGGCGATCCATCAGTTCAGTTGGGTATTCTATATCTTCGGTGCCTTCCTGCTGTGGACGGCCTACAAACTGGGTAAAGAAAGCTTCGAGGAGCATGACGAAGAAGAGGAATACCGCCCCAATCTGGCGGTGCGATTGGCACAGCGCTGGCTACCGGTAACCGAGGAGTATCATGGCCAACGCTTGATCGCGAAGATCGGCGGTAAGCGGTTGGTGACGCCACTTTTCATGGTGATCGTGGCGCTGGGCTTCACCGATCTTTTGTTCGCGCTGGATTCCATTCCGGCCATCTATGGGCTGACGCGTGAGCCCTACATCGTCTTTACGGCGAACGCTTTCGCGTTGTTGGGATTGCTGCAGCTCTATTTCCTGCTGGGTGGCTTATTGTCGCGCTTGGTTTATCTGGGGCTGGGGCTGTCGGTGATCCTGGGCTTCATCGGCGTCAAGCTGGTGCTGGAAGCGCTGCACGAGAACACGCTGCCGTTCATCAACGGCGGCCATCCCATCGAGTCGATTCCCGAGATCCCCATCTGGTTGTCGATGACCATCATCGTTGGCGCGCTGGTGAGCACTGGCGTGGCGAGCTTGATCAAGGATCGCCGCGACCGGGCGCGTGCCTGATCGTATGATGGTAGGGCGTCGGGCGTCAGTTGGCCTCGACGCCATAAAGCCGGTGCAGTAGCCCGCGCAGCTCGGCCATCGAGCGCGCGGGCTTGTCGTGGGACGGTTGCATTCCATGCTGGAATCCGTGCTCGAGGAGTGGCGCGATCAAGTCGGGGTCGCCGCTGATGACGTGCACCGGTACTTCGCGGTCGGGCGTGAAGCCTAGCATCCCCGGCGCGGCCTGGTGATCGCCAAGCAAAATCATCAGGGTCTCGTCGTTCACGTAACGCGCGGCGTATTCGCCGGCGACTGCCAGCGAATAGGCCAGCGCAGGGCCGTAGCGTTGCCGCATGCCGTCGTTGTCCCCCCAAAGTTCGAGGAAGTCGCTGCCTTCGCCTTCCCAGCGCGTGAAGGCGTGGCCGTCGTCGAGTGCGTCCCATGGCAGCGGTTCGATCACAGGTACCCAAGGCGCATGGCTGCTGATCAGGGCCAGTTCGGCGAACAGCGGATTGCGATGTTCGCGGCGTACCTGGCGCAGGCGATGCCAGACGAACTGATCGGGTATCGTCACCCAGCCCAGGCGCGGACCGCGATAGTCGAGCCGCGCGTCGTCGTGGATCTCGTCATAGCCCAGTCGACGTCCCGCCGGCCAATCCCGATAGATCGCCGGCATCATGGCCACGCTGGTGTGTCCTGTGCGCTCGAAGTCGTCGATCAAGGTGGCGCGCGGGCTCTCGAGCAATCGTGCGTAGCGCAGCGGTGAATTTACCCATAAGCCGCTGAGCACGCTGGCATGCGCCAGGCGTGACTGCCCGCCGAGCGTGGGTGAAGTGATCCGGCCGCTGGCCACGCTGAGCCCTGCTTGTGCGAAGGCCTCGGCCATGGCGTCGAGGCGTGCGTTCACGGGGCCGGCAAAGGGAGCACGTTCGAGCGCGGCCATGCCGTAGGATTCCACGAACGCCAGAATGACATCGGTCTTGGCGAGGCCGGGCAAGGGCTGACCGCCCGGCGCGTCGAGCGGAGATTCACGCATCGACAGGCGTGCATCGAAATCGCGTAGCGACGCACGCGTTTCATAGGCACGGGTGGCCTGCTCGGTGAGCAGGGTGATGCCGGGCGTGCCGATGGGCGCCATGTCGCGCCAGAGGCCGAGCAGTGCCAGTCCTGCGCCGATCACCAGCGTGCTCCAGGCGCAGCGGCGAGGTGCGCCGTGGCGTGGCAGGCTCACCAGTAGGCGTCCCAAACCGAGCCCGATGACCAGCAGCGCCAGGAGCGTCGCGGCCACCAGTGCGATACTCACCGGTAGGCCCAGATTGTCGCGCAACAACTCCAGCAGGATCGGTACCTGCGAGGCATCGAGATAGAGATTGAGCGGCCGGCCCTGGATCTCCTGGGTGATCGCATCGCCCAACGCGCAAGCCAGCGCCAGCACGATCAGCACGGCACTGCCGTACGACAATAGCCGGCGCGCCAGGCGCTGCCGGGGCCATAGGCTCAGCACGCCGACCAGTATCAGCCCCTCCAACGCCAGCCAGGGCATGGCGGCGCTGCCGAGGCGGGGAAGTGCCGTGGCGATGAGCGCGGCATTGACGAGTAGCAGTGTCAGCCACCAGCGAACCATGGGCTTTCCTTGTCTGTATAGATCAAAAAGTATCTAAGGCCATTCCCACAAATAACTTCCTGGAATATTCGCGGTTCGTCACAATGCGGGCATCGTATCTCTTGTTAGGACACTGGCGGTATGCCATTCGATGCTTGGCTGACGCTGGCCATTGTGGCGGCGTCTTTTCTATTGATGGCGACGAGTCGCCTTGGCCCGGACGTGATTCTCATGGGCGCGGTGATCGCGCTGTTCGGTGCTGGCGTCATCAACGCCGACGAGGCCCTGGCCGGCTTTTCCAACACCGGCCTTTTCACCGTGGCCTTCATGTACATCCTGGTGGCCAGCATACGCGAGACGGGCGGTATCGACCTGCTCATCCGCTACGTGCTGGGGCGTCCGCGCCATGAGCTGGGCGCTCAGGTGCGATTGCTGCTTCCGGTCTCGGCGACCAGCGCCTTTCTCAACAACACGCCGGTAGTGGCGACGTTTCTGCCGGCGGTGCTGAGCTGGAGCCGGCGTCTACGTTTGCCGGCACACCGCTTGCTGATGCCGCTGAGCTTCGCCTCGATTCTGGGCGGTACCTGTTCGCTGCTCGGCACCAGTACCAACCTGGTGGTCGATGGCTTGCTGCGCGAGCGCTATCCCGAGCGGGCCCTGCATCTGTTCGACATCGCCTGGGTCGGCGTGCCCGTGGCGTTGGTGGGGCTGACGTATTTGATGTTGGTGGGGCGCTGGCTGCTGCCCAAACGTCGCACGGCGGCGGATGTATTCGAGAACCCGCGCGAGTACACCATCGAGATGCAGGTCGACCCGCAAGGCCCCATCGTCGACAAGAGCGTCGAAGAGGCGGGACTTCGCCACCTTGATGGGTTGTTTCTGGTCGAGATCGAACGTGAGGGTAATATCGTCTCGGTAGTGGGGCGCGGCGAGCGTCTCAAGGCCAATGACCGCCTGGTGTTTGCCGGCACCACGGAAGCGGCGGTGGAGCTGCAGCAGATTCGCGGTCTGCGGCCTACCGGGCAGGGGCAGTCGAGTCTCAAGAAGTCCTTCGCCGAGCGGCGCCTGGTCGAGGCGGTGGTGTCCGAGCAATGCCAGTTTTTGGGACGACGGCTGCGCGAAGGGCATTTTCGTACCTTCTACGGCGCTTCGGTACTGGCGGTTTGTCGCCATGGGGAGCGGGTTTCCGGCAATCTTGGGCAGATCCAGCTACAGCCGGCGGACGTGCTGCTCATGGAAGTACGCCCGGCGTTCATCGAACGCCATCGCCAGTCGCGAGATTTCCTGCTGATCAGCGAGCTCAACGGCCAGGCGCGCCCGCACCATGAGCGTGCCTGGTTGGCGTGGTCGATCATGCTGGGGGTGGTCGCCCTGGCGGCGTTCGGCGTGTTGAGCCTGCTCAAGGCGGCGATGCTCGGCGCCGCCTTGGCGTTGATGACCGGTTGCTGCACGATCAGTGCCGCGCGGCGGGGGCTGGATACGCAGGTGTTGCTGACCATCGCCGCTGCATTCGGCCTGGGGGCGGCGATGGAAAGTTCTGGCGCCGCTTCGGCCTTGGCCCAAGTCGCCTTGGCACTGGCCGATGGCAACCCGTATCTGCTGCTGATCGGTACCTATCTGGTCGTGGCGCTGCTCACCGAGATCGTCACCAACAACGCGGCGGCGGTGATCAGCTTTCCCATCGTCACCGGCGCCGCACAGCAACTGGGGGTGGATGTCATGCCGTTCGTGATCGTGGTGATGTTCGCCGCCTCGGCGAGTTTTTTGACGCCCATTGGCTACCAGACCAATTTGATGGTCTATGGGCCCGGCGGGTATCGCTTCAGCGATTATCTGCGTGTGGGCGGTGGATTGAGTGTGTTGGTGGGCATGATGACACTAGTACTGACCCCGATGGTCTGGCCTTTCTAGGTGCTTTTCAGACGCGATCTAGGCCGTGGCGGCTAAACATCGCCGCCGGCATGGACAGCGCTGGGCGTTTTGCACATCCTGAGTCTTTGTATCTTCGAATGCCTTTCAAGGAGCCGAGCCGATGGCCGATTCTTCGCCACTGATCATCGAACCCCACCACCGCGCCGCCGATGCGACGGTGATTCTGCTGCATGGGCTGGGCGCCGATGGCCACGATTTCGAGCCGCTGGTGCCGGCATTACCGCTGGATGACTCGCTGGCGGTGCGCTTCATCCTGCCGCATGCGCCACGCCTTGCGGTGACAGTGAACGGCGGCATGGAGATGCCGGCGTGGTATGACATCCTCGACATGAACTTGGGCCGCCGCATCGACGAGGACCAGCTCAAGGCCTCGGCGGACAGAGTGCATGCGCTGATCGACGCCGAGATCGCCAAGGGTATCGATAGCCGCCGCATTGTCATTGCCGGGTTCTCGCAGGGCGGGGCGGTGGCCTACCACGCGGCGTTGACCTATTCCCAGCCACTGGCGGGCCTGCTGGCACTTTCGACCTACTTCGCGACGGCCGAGTCGATCCAGCCCAGCGAAGCCAATCGCGCGCTGCCCATCGAGGTGCATCACGGTAGCTTCGACCCGGTGGTGCCCGAAACCTTGGGCCACGAGGGCGCCGAGCGGGCTGAGGCACTGGGCTACGCGGTGAATTACCGTACCTATCCCATGCAGCATGCGTTGTGCCCCGAGCAGATCGTCGACATTGGTCACTGGCTGAATGCGCGATTAGGCGCAGAGAGGGCGTGATGCAGACGATGGACACACCTGAGCCCGGTGATGGCGTGCGCCTTTCTACGCCTGCCGCGAAGCGCAACCGTGACCCTATTCTGACGCTGCTGCGCGAGGTGCTGCCCGCCTCGGGGCATGTGTTGGAGATCGCCAGTGGCAGCGGTGAGCATTCCGTGTATTTTGCCGAGCATCTTCCCGCGCTCACCTGGCAGCCCAGCGACCCGAGCGAACGCGCCCGGCGCTCCATTGCCGCCTGGCAGCGTCACGCGGCACTTGCCAACCTGCACTTACCCCTGGCGCTGGACGTAACGCAGCCCTGGCCGGATGACGCCGGTGAGCCGTCTGCCATACTGTGCATCAACATGCTGCATATCTCGCCCTGGGCGTCGACCCAGGCGCTGTTGCGCGAGGCGGGGCGTCGCTTGCCCGAAGATGGCGTGCTGGTCGTCTATGGCCCGTTCATGCGCGATGGCGAGCACACTGCTGAGAGCAATGCGGCCTTCGATGCCGATCTACGCCAGCGCGACCCCGCCTGGGGCATTCGTGCGCTGGAAGATGTCGAGGCCGAGGCCCAGCAAAACGGGCTTGCCTTGCAGCGTATCGATGAACTGCCGGCGAACAATCTGGGCGTGGTCTTTCGGCGGCGCTAACGCTGCTTGGGCGCTAACGTTGCATAAAAAGTGCCTGCGCTTGATTTCTCCGCTCTGGCCCCAAACACTGTGGATAGGCACATGGATAGATCGACACATGGATAGATAGACACATGGATTGCGAGGGTCGCGGCGCGGCGCTCGTTCCGCCACTGCAGGATCATGGAGGAAAGGCGATGAACGAAGATTTTTCCGTCGAGTTGCGCTTACCCAAGGGATGCCCGAATTGCGGCAGTCACAAGGTGACGGTCTCCCAGGCGCAGAAACCCGATGACCGCGTGTTCTGCAGCTCGTGCAATACCGAAATCGGCGATTACCAGACCGCCAAGCAAATGCTCGACGAGATGCCGCGCAGCGAGAACGAGCAGCTCATCGAGGACGTGGTCAATAACCGCAAACCGTCCTCTACCGAAGAGTAGATCCGCCGCGACGTTGCGTGACCCCATGCTCGCCTAGGTGGCGGTACAAATTAGCGGTAATGTCAGTTGCAAAGAACGCGCCCCGGCCTTGTGGTCGGGGCGCGTTACGTTGAAAGGGAGGAAGGGGCGTTACGTTGAAAGGGAGGAAGGGGCGTTGCGTTAGCGAAGCGGTGTCAGAGCAGTTCCTCCGCGGCGAGGGCGAGGCGTGAGCGTTCGACGCTTTTCAGCGTCACATGGCCGGCATGCGGCCAGTCGCGGAAGCGTTCCACGGCGTAGGCCATGCCGCAGGTATTGGCGGTGAGATAGGGCGTGTCGATCTGCCCGACGTTGCCCAGCAGTACCAGCTTGGTATTGCGCCCCGCCCGCGTGATCAGTGCCTTGAGTTGCTTGGGGGTGAAGTTCTGGGCCTCGTCGATGATCAGGAAAGTGTCGCTCAGGGTGCGCCCGCGCATGAAGCTCGGCGAGCGGATTTGCACGCGGGAGCCGATCAACTGGCGGGTGGCGCCGTCGCTCCAACTCGAGCTGCCGTGTTGTTCGTCGCGTAGCAGGTTATCCATGTTGTCGTGGAAGGCGCCCATCCAGGGCGACATTTTTTCTTCCTCGGTGCCGGGGAGGAAGCCGATATCCTCGCCCATGGGGATCGGGGCGCGGGTGAAGACGATACGCTCGAAGTGTTTGCTATCCAGGGTCTGCTGGAAGGCCGCCGCCAGTGTCATGTAGGTCTTGCCGGTCCCGGCGTTGCCGGCGATGGTGACCAGGTCGATCTCGGGATCCATCAGCAGGTTGAGGGTGAAGTTCTGGCGGCTGTCGTGGGCATGCACGCCCCACACACCGTCGTGATGACGGTAGTTGGTCAACAGTTGCAGCGTGGCACGGCTCGGCGCGAGCGAGCGTACGATGGCTTCGAAACCGGCGCCGTTGTCGCTGTCCGATACCAGCATGCCGACGTGCCAGTCCTTGGGAAGCTCGCCGGCGAGGTGATAGAAGGTGCCGTCTTCGGTGCGCTCGACATCGACTTCGACGTTGAGTCGGTCCCACAGTCCTCGGCCTTCTTCGCCGGCCTCGGCGTAGACCTTGGCGCCCTCGATCATGGCGTCGAGGTCGTCGTAGGCGCGGTCGTTGAGGTAATCCTCCACCGGCACGTTCAGCGCCGCCGCCTTGACGCGCAGGTTGATGTCCTTGGTGACCAGGATCACCGATGCGTCGGGACGTTCGTCACGCAGGCGGCAGGTTTCGGCGAGCAGACGGTTATCGGGGGAGTCGACCAACGGGTCGAGCGTCTTGAGGTCGGTGTAGCACAGGAAACGCAGGCGGCCGCTAGGGCCGTGGCTCACGGGTAACGGGATGCCCTCTTGAATTTGCTCGGGGGTGAAGCGAGAAGTCAGGTCGGACAGGGTGCGGCTGATTTGCCGCGCGGTCTGGGCGATTTCACGAATCCCATTCTTGTGCTTGTCGAGCTCCTCGAGCACCGTCATGGGGATGACGACATCATGTTCCTCGAAGTGGTACAGGGCTGCGGGGTCATGGATCAGGACATTGGTATCCAGCACGTAGAGCCGGGTCACTTTCTTGTCGAGTCTCACCATCGGGGGAAGCACTCCTTGGTTAACGGCTTCTCCGACCCTGACAGGAGGGTGTTGCGCCCCTGTGGCGCCCGACCCACCCTGGCAGCGTCGCCTGCGAAACAGTCCGGTCGAGGTGGGGTGTCGGGCATTCTCCTTTCGCGTGTCGTATGGCTTAAGCATGGCCGAGCGACAAAAAATTGCAATTTTTGAGACGCTAGTCGTTTGTGTACCGAGCTTGATATTGCCGCCGACGCTATGGGTTTCGCGGGTCGGCGACATGGCGCCGCCACGCATGCGCTTCACGGAATCCGAGCATGTCGCGGATCTTGCGGTTTGAGTAAAGCGCCTCGTGTTCGCCCAGTTCACGGGTCACGGGCACCTCGGGATAGAAGCGTTCGATAATCTCCTGCGTGGTTAGATTGACGGAATTATCGTCGTTGCCGGCGTTGAATATCTGATAGCCGAGGCCGTCGGTCGTCAGGCAGCGATCGACGATCTGGCCGAGATCACGCGCATCGATGTAACAGAAAATATTGCGCCGCCGCAGTGCCGGGTCGGCGAAGTAGGCGGGGAAGTGCGCCGCGTACTCGTGAGGCTCGATGACATTGCCGATCCGCAGGCCATAGATGTCGAAGCCCGAACGCTTCTGGAACGCTTGTGCGGTGCGTTCGTTGACGACCTTGGACATACCGTAGCTATCCATCGGCGCGGTCGGGTGCTCCTCATCCACCGGTAGCGTCTGCGGTTGGACGACACCGTCAGCAAAACACACGCCATAGGTGGTCTCGGACGAGGCGAAAACGATCTTGCGAATGCCGAGCTTTACCGCGGCTTCAATGACGTTATAGGTGCCCATCGTATTGACGCGGAACGTCTCGTTATCGGGCTTGATGAGAATGCGCGGCACCGCGGCGAAATGCACGACGGCATCGAAGTGCGGGACACCGGTGCCCGGCTCCAGTTCATCCAAGGCGGCATAGCTACTCAATGCGTTGAACATCTGGCCGCTGTCGGTGACGTCGGCGATGATGTTATCGACACCGGGATGATCCAGTGGTGTCAGGTCGACGTTGACGACCCGGTGCCCGCGCTCCAGCAGATAGGGCACGACATGTCGACCCGCCTTGCCGCTACCGCCGGTAAACAGAATACGTTGGGTCATATCGTTCCTCCTCGAGATCGGATCAATATGCACTGTACTGCATGGTGGATAGGCATGAGTAGGTGGGCATTAGTAGGCAAGAATTAATTCGACGATGGAGCGACGCGCGATGTATCGCGCCGCTCCAGATAGCGGAGGAATAGGGTACGGCTCAGGCAACCTACTAAACGAGGTCGCGCGGAATCTCCTCGTCCCAGCTCTTGGCAAAGACTCGGCTTTCGTCTTCGTAGGCATCCAGCGTGGCACGCAATCGGAAGCTTTCCGCAGTGGAGGTCATCAAGGTACGGGTCACACTGCGTACCACCCAATCGCCCCGCCGAAAGCTACGCTCCCACTGGGTCCAACCGCTGATGCTGTCGTAGTTGCCGTAGGCATAGGTGTAGCGTTCGGTGATGCGCACCGAGAGTTCAAGATCGATATCGTCAAGTCGGAAAGTACCCTCGTCGTTGATGACTTCGAGCGTGGTCTGGTCATTGGCGAGATCGCGTATCACCCGCCACGTTTCCTGGCTGGGCTGTATCAGCGTCTTGGCGAGCGGTGGGGCGGCCTCCGGCGGCGCAAATTCGGGCAGCGCGGCTTCTTCTTGGGGCTTAGGCGCGCGACATGGCAATAGCAACCGGCTGCCGGTGGGATGAATCGTCAGCTTGACCGGGGCCGGCGCGGGCCATGCCAGCGGCCAGTAGCTGCTTGAGATCGACAGCCGAATGGCGTTGCCTGTGGGGAACTGCTGGGCGATATGCTTGAGTAGCACGCGCACGTGATAGCGCTCGCCCGGTTCCAGTGGCTGAGGATGTTCGTCGCTGTCACGGTGGGTCAGGTTGAGCAGGCCATAGGAAATTCGCGTGGCTTTGTCGTCCTCGGCGATGTCGCTGAGGCGTATGGCGACCATCGCCACCGGTTGGTCGGCCTCGATCTCGAGTTCGACCACAGGCTGCCCGCAGATCTCGATGTCCTGGTCGAGCCGTGCCGTCTGGAAAACCAGCGCGCCGCCGTCTTCGTCGCGTTGGTCGTGCGGTAGATCCGGCGGTGCGTTGTAGGAGCACCACTTGCCCGCAAAAAGTCCCACCGATAGCGGTGAGCGTATCGTCAGCGGCGTCTCGTCGTGGTTCTCGGGCAGAGTGGATGCCGTCGTCATCGGCAGCAGGTCGTGGCCGCTGGTCAGGCGAAAGGGCTGCATATCGATGCGCGGTGACGGCCAACTGGGCTCTGATACCCAGCGCCCGGGGCGTGTCTCGTAGCGGGCCGAGGGCGGCACCGACTCCTGCATCCAGACGCGCAGCATCGGCTCGTCCATGATCCCGGTGTCTTTGTCCTTCAGCCAGTGATCCCACCAGCGCAGCGATTCCTGTAGAAAGCCGATGGCGGGGCCCGGTACGCCGAGATGGGGATACTTGTGCGACCATGGGCCCACCAGGCCTTTGCGGGGGACCTCGAGCCCCGCGAGTAGGCGAAACACGGCGTTGCAGTAGCCATCGGCCCAGCCGCTGACAGCGTAGACGGGGCAGCGAATGCGCGAGAAGTCCTCGCACACCGAGCCATGTTTCCAATAGTCGTCACGACGTTGATGCTTAAGCCATTTTGCCAGCCACAAGCCGCTGCCCTCGAGGCGCTCCTGCCACATCTCGCGCCAGCGCTCGCCGACGAGCATTGGATCGGGGGGACATGTATTGGCATCGAACATGGTCGAGGCCCATGACAAGTTGTCGCCGAGCAGACAGCCGCCCATGTGATGGACGTCGTCGGCGTAGCGGTCATCGGTCGAGCACAGGGTGATGACCGCCTTGAGTTCAGGGGGCTGCAATGCCGCGATTTGCAGGCCGTTGAAGCCGCCCCAGGAAATGCCGATCATGCCGACATCTCCGGTACACCACGTTTGTTGCCCCAGCCACTTCAGAATTTCGACGCCATCGTCGAGCTCTTGCTGTAGGTATTCATCACGCAGCACGCCATCCGATTCACCACTACCGCGAATGTCGACGCGCACCCCGGCGTATCCGTGGCCGGCCCAGTAGGCATGCGACTGAGCGTCGCGCATCGCCGTCAGGTCGCGCTTGCGGTAAGGCAGATACTCGAGTATCGCCGGTACGGGCTCGCGTTCGGCATCCATTGGGCGCCAGATACGCACGGCCAGCCGGCAACCATCGGCGAGCGTGATCCAGTCTTCCTCCTCGTGAATCTGGCGGGGAAAATGGCGAACGATGTGCATGCAGTGCTCCCGTGAGTGAGGTTTAGGACGACGGTAAGAACGCTAGCCGATGATCTCCTCGAACTCGAAATGTAGCTGCTCGGCGAGCCGCGCGTAGTTTTCTTCCAGTGAAGTATCGTCGTCCGCGCCCATCCATATATAAGCCAGGGCGAAACTGTAGCTATCTTGCTCGGGAAGGGAGGACAGGCGCGTGCCGATCTCGGCTTGCAGTGTGATGACGGTACCGGGAAATGCTTGCTCCAAGGCATCTATTTCTTCTTCCGTCGGCACGCGGCTAATAGTGGCATCGACGAAGAACACCCGATAGAAGAATTTCGCCGCGACTTTGAAATCTCCTTTCCGATAAGGCATGTCGGGTAGTTGGCCTAGTGCCAGGTCGACCGTTATCTGTTGGTGACTGACCCCGTCGACCTTTTCGAAAAGATCGCAATGCGATTGCGCGATACGCGTATTGATCTCCAATAGCCAGATGCGATCTTGTACTTCATCCCAGAAATACTCGATGTTAAAGGCGGCGTTGTCATAGCCGATATGTTTCATTACTTGGCGAGTGAGTTCTCGCATTTTTTCTTGAATATGATCGGGAAGGCGTGATGGATATCGATAATAGAAGAAGCTTAATACCTGAGGATAGCGAATCGAGTCGACGACGCCGTAGGGAATGACTTCGCCCTGAAAGACATACCCTTCCACCGTGCATTGCCAGCCCCCGATGATCTCTTCAGCCATGCAATGGCCACCATCGATGGCGCGCACATCATCGGGTAGTTTGGCGTGATCTAGGACAAAGTTGAAAGGCTCGGAAATCGTCCCGATGTCTTCACAAAGTCGTGAGATGGCCTGTTCGAAATCTTCAGGGCTCTCGATACGAAACCCCAGGCGTGAGCCCGATGACTTGATCGGCTTGACGAAGAAAGGGAAGTAAAGACCCTCTTCACCTATTTTGTGTAGCGCCTCAGAGTCGAAGGGATCAAATGCGGTAAAGCGGGGAATGTAGTCGCCGATGACCTCGCGTTGTACGCATCGGCTCCAATATTTGTGCTCACATTTGAGCAAGCTTTCCAGGCTGGTGGAGCGCGTACCAAAACGCTCGCAGAGTAAGGGCAGCATGGTCGACACGGGGAAGTCCATGTAGCCGACGATGGCGTCGATCGAATCATGGAATTCATTCAGCTGCGTCTCGGCCCGGGACAGCATATCTTCGATGGGGAAGATCTCCGTGTCGTAAACCTCCGATGGTTCGATCACACCATGGAACCGGTAGTTTTCGGCACCGCGCAGATGTTCAAGGCGTTTCCTATTGAGTTCATCCAACCCGACAACGAACACGTTCTTGTCGCTCATAATCGCCTCCTGGCGCAAGCTCGGCTGCTGGTGTCCTTGTAGCCGAAGCGCAATGGTTCGTACCGCTCTTGGTTGTCCTGCCCTTTTAGGCTGGGAATGGGAGGTGCCAATGTCTGAAGAATAGCGTGTTGTGACGAATGCGCTGGACCAATATGGGGGTAAACGGGAATCTCATTGTTTTACGGGAAAAGAATAGTCCGTGCCGGCGGGGTGTCATTAATCTGGCGGGGATGAGGTAAGGCTGTTATAAGTGAAGAACCGGGTTCGATTGTCACGCGATACGACATTACCTGTATAAGAGGTAATGGTTCAGTATTTCCTAAAAAGCGTTGCGAGGCGACGAGAGGAATATGACGTCACGACCCCCTGCCGTATGTGGCCACATCGTGGCCATTGGTGGTGCCGAGGACAGGTCTTCGGAACTTGCCATTCTCAAGCGCGTTTTCGAGCTAGCGCCCGAGGATAATCACGAAGTTGCCGTCATCGCGACGGCCAGCAGTATTCCCGAGCAGGTTCTTCCCAGTTATGAAGCCGCCTTCGAGCGCTTGGGCGCGACCCAGGTCCATGCGCTGGATATTCAGGATCGCCAGCAAGCTGCCGATGCCGACAATGCCCAGTTGATCAAACGTAGTGGGGTGATCTTCTTCACCGGGGGCGACCAACTGCGCCTGACCACCGTGCTGGGAGGCTCCGCCACGTTGCGTGCCATCCGCGAGCGCTTGCGAGCGGGCGCCGTAGTGGCGGGTACCAGTGCCGGGGCGGCGGCGATGCCCAGCACCATGATCTACAACGGATCGGCCTCGGATGCGCTGCGCAAGGGCGCGGTGAACATGACCTTCGGCCTTGGTTTCGTGCGCGGCATGGTCATCGACAGCCATTTTCTCGAACGTGGGCGATTCACGCGCCTCATGGAGGTAGGCGCCAGCAATCCCGAGCAGTTGGGGGTCGGCCTGGGCGAAGACGCCGCCGTCATCATCTATCCCAATCGTATCCTCGAAACCATCGGACCCGGGCATGTGATCATCATCGATAGCCGGGATCTGGCGAGTTCCAACATTGCGGAACTGGAAATGGGCGAGCCGGTCGCCATCGAGAACATGATCCTGCACGCCATGGTCAGCGGCCACGGCTACGATCTCGATGCGCGGCGCTATCTGGTGGCCGAGGAACTGAAAGCGGTATTGGCAGGGAGGCACCAAGAATGAAGATTCTCGAGCACCGTGCATTGCGAGGACCGAACTACTACAGCCGTTACCCGGCGATTTTCATGCGTCTGGATATCGAGGAACTCGAGGCGCGGCCAAGCGATACCGTGCCCGGTATCGTCGAACGCATCACCCAGCTGTTGCCGACACTGGAGGAACATCGTTGCTCGGTGGGGCGTCCAGGGGGCTTTCTAGAACGACTAACGCGTGGTACCTGGGCCGGTCATGTCGTCGAGCATGTGGCGATCGAGTTGCAGAACCTGATCGGCTTCTCGGTCGGGTATGGCAAGACGGTCGATTCCTACGAGACGGGGATCTATAACGTCGTCTATCGCTACCGCGACGAGGCATGTGGACTGGCGGCTGGGGTCGAGGCGGTGGAGATCGTCACTCGGCTTTTCGCCGGTGAAGATAGCGATATCGATGCGATCATCGCCCGCCTCAAGGATGTACGTGACGCACACATGCTGGGGCCATCGACCGCTTCGATCGTGGCGGCCGCGCAGCGCCGTGGAATTCCCTATGCGCGCCTCGACGAAGACACCAGTTACGTACAATTAGGGCATGGTTATCGCCAACAACACTTTCAGGCGACGGTGACCTGTCGCACGAACCTGCTCGGCCATGGCATCGCCCACGACAAGGATTGGACCAAACGGATTCTTGGCGAGGCGGGTATCCCTGTACCGCGTGGACACGTTTGCCATTCACGCGACGAGGCGCTCGAAACCGCACATGAAATCGGCTATCCAGTCGTCGTTAAACCGTTGATCGGCAATCACGGTCGCGGTGTCAGCACGGATATCGAGGATGACCAGTCCTTGGAGAATGCGTTTGCGGTCGCGTCCGGTCACAACGCGGCAGTCATCATCGAGCAGTATATACGGGGAGAAGATCACCGGCTGCTGGTGATCGACGGCAAGCTCGTGGCGGCGGCCAGGCGGCGTCCGGCCCATGTGGTCGGTGATGGCAAAAGCACGCTGCGGGCATTGATCGACAACGAGAACCGCGACCCGCGCCGTGGCATCGGCCATGAAAACCTGCTGACACAGATCGATGTCGATGCACAGACGCTTCGGCTGCTGGCGCAGCAGAACCTGACGCTGGACAGCGTCATCTCAAGCGATGAGATCGTCTATCTCAAGCCTACCGCGAACCTGAGCACCGGCGGTACGGCGACGGACGTCACCGAGGATGTGCATCCCGAGGTGATCTACACGGCGGAGCGTATCGCCCGTCTGGTAGGCCTCGATATCATCGGCATCGACCTGCTCGCCGAGACCCTGACACGCCCCTTGGAGGAGCAATCGGCGGCGGTGGTCGAGGTCAATGCCGGGCCGGGCTTTCGTATGCATCTTTCCCCGACCCATGGCTCCGGCCGAGATGTTGGCCAGCACGTGGTCGATATGCTGTTCCCGGAGAGCGAGGATAACGGCCGCATTCCTATCGTGGCGGTCACCGGCACCAACGGCAAGACCACCACGGTCCGCCTGATCTCGCATCTATTGCGCCAGGCGGGGCGCAGTGTCGGCACGGCCTGCACCGGGGCCATCGAGATCGACAATCACGCCATCATGCGCGGCGACTACAGTGGGCCGCAGGCCGCCGCGACGGTGCTGCGCGAGCCCACCGTCGAGTATGCCGTGCTCGAGGTCGCGCGTGGCGGCATCATGCGCCGGGGATTAGGGTTCGATGAATGCCAGGTCGGCGTGTTGTTGAATATTGCCAGCGATCATCTGGGTGAGAGCGACATTCACACTCTGGACGAGCTGGCGCGCTGCAAGAGTGTGGTGATCGATGCGGTCGGCGAGTCGGGCACGGCGGTGCTCAATGCCGACGATCCGCGCGTGTTGGCGAGTGGCGAATGGGCGCGTGGCGACATCATCTACTTTGCGATGGATCCCGACTCGCCCATCATACGCGAGCATGTAAGCGACCATGGCGTCGCCTTCACGGTGCATCACGGCCATATCGTGATGCTGCAAGGCCAGGTGGTGGCTGAGGTACTTCCCGTGGCGAACGCGCCGATCACCTTCGATGGGTTCGCGCGCTTCAATATCGCCAACGCCCTGGCGGCGAGTGCTGCCGCGCATGCACTGGGGCTCAGTATCGCCGATATACAGTTGGGCTTGCAGACCTTCCATCCGACGCCGGGGCAGAATCCAGGGCGCACCAACCTGATCGAGGCCGGGGGCGTGAAGGTGTTGATCGACTACGGCCACAATGTGCCGGCACTCGAGGCCTTGAGCGAGCTGGTCAGCCGTATCCCGGCGCAACGGCGTATCGGCGTGGCCAGCGCGCCAGGCAATCGGCGTGACGAGGATCTGGTTGCGCTGGGGGCGCTGCTTGCGCATATGCATGACGTCGTATTCTTCTGCGAGACCGCGCCGCGGGGTCGTCCCGAGGGGGAAACCATCGATTTGCTGTGCGAGGGGGCGGCGTCGGTGCCAAATGAGTGTCGGGTCGAGACCGTCATGCAAGAAGTCGATGCAGTTGATCGGGCGCTCGACGAGGCCGCCGAGGGTGATCTACTGGTGTTGCTGGTGGATGATGTCGATGCCGTCACCGAGCGTTTGCGTGGGCAGCGTTTCGAGCCCCCGATGCCCTCAAAAGGTGGCGTGGGAGTCCGTCCATGAGCTCTAACAAGACACGCCCTGCCGATACGCTGATCCTGCTGCGTGTCGGCGAGACGTTTATCCCCGAGCGATGCGAGGCGACGGATATTCTCATGGCCGGTGGGAAAATCGTGGCGCTGGGACAGGATCTTGCCGTACCTCATGGTTGGCCTGTGCGAGAAGTGGATGCGCGCCATCTGATCGCCGTGCCCGCCTTCATCGACCAGCACGTGCACGTCACCGGGGGCGGAGGCGAGGGCGGTTGCGGTACGCGCTGCCCGCCGATCAGCGCCCATGACATTGCGTCGATGGGCATCGGCACGGTGGTGGGCGTGCTGGGCACCGACAGCATCAGCCGCTCGCCGGCCGACTTGCTGGCCGCGGTGCGAGGACTGGCGGCCGACGGACTGGCCGCCTACATGTACACGGGGGCGTATCGCGTGCCGGCGCCGACCCTCACCGGCGATATCCAGCGCGATCTGGCCTGGATTCCCGAGGTCATCGGGGTGGGCGAAATCGCCATTTCGGATCACCGCTCGAGCCAGCCGCGTCAGGATGAACTCGAACGGCTGGTGAGCGACGCGCGGGTCGGCGCCATGCTGGCCGGCAAGCGGGGCATCTGCCATTTCCATCTCGGCGATGGCAAGCGAGGCCTGGCGCCTCTGCGGCGCTTGCTTGAAGAGACCGAGATTCCTCCCGATCAGATCATCCCGACCCATGTGAATCGCCGTCCTGAGCTGCTCGAGGACGCGGCGGATTATGCGCTGGCGTTTGGTGCAAGCGTAGATGTCACCGCCTTCGAAGACGCGGGCGACGGGCTATCCGCCTTCGACGCGGTGTCGCGTCTCCTGGCGTGTGGCGTTCCGCCATCGCGCATTACCCTGAGTTCGGACTGCAATGGCAGCCTGCCGGAGTTCGACGCCGATGGCGCCTACGTGGGCATGCAGGTGGCGCGCAATACGGCGCTGATCGCGGACTGGCAACGGCTCGTGCATGACGAGGTATTGCCACTCGAAGCGGCGCTGGGGCTGCTGACCGCTAACGTTGCCCGCGTGTTGGGTCTGCATGCTCACAAGGGTCGCCTGACGCTGGGGTTCGATGCCGATATCACGCTGCTCGACAAGGCCCTGCGTTCCCAGCGTACCTTCGTCGCGGGGCGCTGCGTATACGGCGATGTCGACGCCTAGATGATCGGTAGACGTCATGCTCTGATCATGACGTCGTCGCCGTCGATCTTGATCTCCCAGGTATGCAGGCGAACGCTTTCGTCCTCGACGCAGACGCCGTCGCTCAAGCGGAAGTGCTGCTTATAAAGTGGCGAGGCGATGACCGGCTCGCCTTTTATATCGCCGACGATGCCGCGCGCGATGACGTTGGCGTTGGAAAACGGGTCGTGGTTGTCCACGGCGTAGGCCTCGGGCGTCCGGCCGGGCAGGTACAGAAGCGCGACTTGCGTGTCGGTGCCGTCCAGCCAGGCGGCCACGCCGGAATGGGCCACCAGATCGGCCTTTGAGCACAGCGTTTGCCAGGTCACTTCGCTCTTGAGGGCTGTTGCAGTGTTCATGGTGTTTTCCTCATTAGTGTCCAATAGCTTAGGCGGGCCTTAGCTGGCCGCGCTCCTCGGTGGCAATGATGTCCGGGTCGGGGCGACTGTCATTGACGAAGGTGCGAAAGCGCTTGAGCTTCTCTGGATTGGAGAGGGTGTTGGCCCATTCGCACTCGTAGGTGTCGATGACGTGCTGCATCTGTGCCTCCAGCTCGTCGGCGAGGCCGAGACTGTCGTCGAGCACCACGTCCTTGAGATAGTCGAGCCCCCCTTCGAGGTTCTCGCGCCATACCGAGGTGCGCTGCAGACGGTCGGCGGTGCGGATGTAGAACATCAGGAAGCGGTCGATGATGCGGATCAACTGCGCGTCGTCGAGATCGGTGGCGAACAGCTCGGCATGACGCGGGCGCATGCCGCCGTTGCCGCAGACGTAGAGGTTCCAGCCGTGTTCGGTGGCGATCACGCCGACGTCCTTGCTTTGCGCTTCGGCGCATTCGCGAGTGCAACCTGAGACAGCGAACTTGAGCTTGTGCGGTGAGCGCAGCCCCTTGTAGCGCTCCTCGAGCCGGATCGCCATGCCCACGCTGTCCTGCACGCCATAGCGGCACCAGGTACTGCCCACGCAGGACTTCACGGTACGCGTGGCCTTGCCGTAGGCGTGGCCGGTCTCGAAGCCGGCCACGATCAGTTCGCCCCAGATGTCGGGGAGCTGATGCAACTGGGCGCCGAACAGGTCGACGCGCTGCCCGCCGGTGATCTTGGTGTAGAGACCGTATTTCTTGCCGACTTCGCCCAGCACGATTAGCTTCTCGGGCGTGATCTCGCCGCCCGGGATACGCGGAACGACCGAATAGGTACCGTTCTTCTGCATGTTGGCCATGAAGGTGTCGTTGGTGTCCTGCAACGGCACGTGAGCAGCATCGGTGATCGGCTCGTTGAAGCAGGCGGCGAGGATCGAGGCCACCGCGGGCTTGCAGATATCGCAGCCAAGCCTCGGGGCTGATGAAGAGCCAAGCTTCGGGGCTGATGAAGAGCCGAGGCCGTGACCGGCGGTCGTGCCGTGCTTTTCGATCAGTTCGCTGAAGGTCTTGATGCCCTCCACGCGAACGAGGGAGTAGAGCTCCTGGCGGGTATGCGCGAAGTGCTCGCAGATCGACTGGTCGACCTCGACCCCGCGGGCCGCCAGCTCGTGGTCGACGACACTCTTGAGCAGCGCCGCGCAGCCGCCGCAGCCGGTGCTGGCCCTGGTCTCGCTTTTGACGCTGGCCAGATCCAGGGCGCCGGCGTCGAGCGTGGCACAGACGTCCCCCTTGGTGACGTTGTGGCACGAGCACAGGGTGGCGGTGTCCGGCAGGGCATCCGGCCCCAGCGTCGGCGCGCCCTCGCTGGATGGCAGGATCAGCGAGGCCGGGTCCTCGGGGAGCGCGAGGCCGTTGGCGTAGTACTGCATCAGGGTGTCGTAGGTGGCGTTGTCGCCCACTAGCATGGCACCCAGCAGCTTCTTGCCGTCGCTGGAGACCACTAGCTTGCGGTACTCCTGCTTGATCTCGTCGAGGTAGCGGAAGGTGCGAGCGCCGGGCGTGCGATCGCCATGAGCATCGCCGATGGCGCCGACATCCACGCCCAACAGCTTGAGCTTGGTGCTCATGTCGGCGCCGGTGAAGGTCGCATTGCCCTCGGTCAGCGTGGCGGCGGCGACTTTCGCCATCTGGTAGCCCGGCGCGACCAGCCCGAAGATGCTTTGATTCCACAATGCGACCTCGCCGACGGCGAGGATCGCGGGGTCGCTGGTCAGGCAGCGGTCATCGATGACCACGCCGCCGCGTTCGCCGATTTCCAAGGCGCAGTCACGCGCCAGTTGATCGCGGGGCCGGATGCCGGCGGAGAACACGATGAGGTCGGTTTCCAGCATCTTGTCGTCCTGGAAGACCATGCGGTGAAAACTCGTCTCGCCGGCCTCGATGTGCTGCGTGGCGCGATCGGTGAGTACCTGCACGCCCAGGGCTTCGATCTTCTCGCGTAGCAATGCGCCGCCTTCGGCGTCCACCTGCATGGGCATCAGACGGGGCGCGAACTCGACCACGGCGGTATCCAGGTTCAGACCGCGCAGGGCATTGGCGGCCTCCAGCCCCAGCAGGCCACCGCCGACGACCACGCCGGTGGTGGCATCCTCGGCGGCCTCGCGAATGGCGTCGAGGTCGTCCAGGGTGCGATAGACCAGGCATTTCTCGCGGTCGTTGCCGGGAATTGGCGGCACGAACGGATAGGAGCCGGTCGCCAGGACCAGGCGGTCATAGGGATGACGGTCGCACTCGGTGACGACCTCGTTGGCGTTGCGGTCGATGGCGGTCACCGTGTCGTGCAGGCGCAGGTCGATGCCGTGCGCGGCGTAGTCGTCGGCGCTGGCAAGCGCCAGCGAGTCGGCATCGCGCCCGCTGAAGTACTCGGACAGGTGGACCCGGTCATAGGCGATGTGACGTTCCTCGCCGAACACGGTGATGGCGTAGTCGCGGGGCGCACCGCATGCGATGAGCTGCTCGACCAGGTGGTGGCCGACCATGCCGTTGCCGATGATGATCAAGCGCGGTGCGTTGGGGGATGTGGGCATGCTCATGCGGCTTCCTCCGATAGAGTGTCGAGCTTATCGAGTAACGGTTGCGCGTCGCTGGCGCCGAACAGCAGGGCCTGGCGACAGGCGCTCAGATCGTCGCCGGCCAGGGCGCACTGGAAGTACCAGGGCCCGTCGCCGGTGTCGCCGTACAGCACCGCACCGTCGATGACCCCGTCACGCAGCAGCAGGCGGCGGTAGTCGCCGTGATGCGGATCGTGGTAGGTCAGCACCTCGTGCGCCGAGGTGGGCGCGATCGGGCCGAAGGCGTACAGCGAGATACCGCTGACCTTGAGCTTGGTGGCGCAGGGGCGTTCGCGATAAGGCGCGGGCGTTTCGTCGCATAGCCGGGCGGCGAGGACCTCGGCCTGGCGCCAGATGGGTTCGACGAGACCGTAGGTGGTGCCCTCGAACTCGCAGCATTCGCCGAGCGCCGAAATGTTCGGATCGGACGTGGTCATGAAGGCATCGACCTGGATGCCGCGCGCGGTCGCCAGACCGGCGCGTTCGGCGAGTGAGGTGTTGGGCACGATGCCGATCGCCGCGACGATGCAGTCGGCCGCGAGCGTGGTCCCGTCGCTCAGGACGACGCCGGTGGCGCGCTGGCCGTCGGCATCCGGGGCATAGGCCGCGAGATCGGCGCCGGTGTGGATTTCGAGGCCTCGGGCGCCCAGCTCGGCGGCGAGCATGTCGGCGGCGGTGGGGTCGAGTTGGCGATTCATCAGGTGCGTTGCGCGGTGCACGACGCTGACCGTCATGCCGCGCTTGCGCATGCCTTCGGCAGCCTCCAGGCCGAGCAGGCCGCCACCGATGACCACGGCGCGGCCGCCCGCGTCGGCCAGGCTGGCCAGCCGCTCGCCGTCCTCCAGATCACGGAAGGCGTGGATGCCGTCGAGGTCGCTGCCCGGCACCGCGGGGCGTGCGGCACGCGATCCGGTGGCGAGCACCAGCCGGTCGTAGGCGAGTCGGCGCCCCTGGTCGGTGGTCAATGTCCGGCACTGCCGGTCGATGGCGGTGACGCGCTCGCCGACGATCAGCGAAACGCCCTGCGCGGCATACCAGTCGGGGTGGCGCAGCGTCAGGGCCTCGCGGTCCATGTCGCCGGCCAGCCAGGGCGAGAGCAGGATACGGTTGTAGGTCGTTGCCGGCTCGTCGCCGAGAATCGTGATATGGCGCGGGCGGTGAGGGTGCGCCAGCACGGTCTCGAGCAACCGGTGCCCGGCCATGCCGTTGCCGACGATCACCAGATGTTCGTCGTATGCACTCATGCCGTCTGCCTCCCTGACAGTGTGAAGCAGAAACGCAAAAGCGCCTGACACCCGGCGGGGAAACCGGATGCCAGGCGCCTTTGCCTGAAGAGAATCGTGTTGTCGCGAGCCCTGTGTCGGCTCCGGCCGGCGCGAGACGCATGCCTGTCTCGTGCCCAAGGGGTCGACGTTGACCCGCCTTGTTCGATGTCATGCCAGAGGCGTGCCAGTCACCGGACAAGGCTTTTTATTCAGTCGGTTACGCAATGCCGGCTGGCCCCGGCGAGACAGGAAGGCAACCGGCGTGAACGATGGCTGTGCGCGAACGCCGATGCCTGCACCAGTCTAGTGCCGTTTGCCCCCCGAGCGCTGGATCGTCGTCATGCCTTGCGGCATAAGGGCTTGTTTTAATGGCGCAAACGATGGGTTGGCGTCGTGTTTGCTTGAATGGGGTACGTCATTTTTCGGCCACGGTGCGCCGAGAACGCCAACGGCGGCGAGACGCAATTCATCATGGCGGGCGGCCCACGCGCCGCCCAACCAGGCAAAGAGGCCTGATCCCGTTTCCGCGGGGTCGGGCCTTTTGCGTTTGCAGGTGGAGGGCGAGACAGCATGCAGCAGCACACGACCTGCCCCTATTGCGGCGTTGGTTGCGGCGTCGCGGCAACCATCGAGAACGGCGTCATGACGGGCGTCGAAGGCGACCGGGCGCATCCCGCCAATTACGGCCGGCTATGCGTGAAGGGCTCGGCGTTGCATGAAACGCTGGGCGACCACGGGCGTCTGCTCGCGCCCCGCGTCGATGGGCGCGAGGTGAGTTGGGACGATGCGCTCGACCAGGTGGCGACACGCCTGGCGGCGGTGCGCGATGAACATGGCGGCCAGGCGATTGCCGGCTATCTCTCCGGCCAGTTGCTCACCGAGGACTATTACGCCGCCAACAAGTTGTTCAAGGGCTTTTTGGGCTCACCGCACCTGGATACCAACTCGCGGCTCTGCATGGCTTCCGCGGTGGCGGGCTACAAGCGCGCCTTCGGTGCCGATGCCGTGCCGTGCAATTACGAGGACCTGGAAGAGGCCGAGCTGGTGGTGCTGGTGGGCAGCAACCTGGCCTGGAACCATCCGGTGCTCTTCCAGCGCTTGCGCACCGCCAAGCAGCGCAACCCTTTGATGCGCGTGGTGGTGATCGATCCCCGGGTGACCGACACCTGCGAGATCGCCGACCTGTATCTGCCCATCGCTCCTGGCAGCGACGCGCGGCTCTTCAATGGACTGCTGGCCTTCATGGCCGACAAGGACAAGCTGGATGCGGTCTATCTGGAACGCCATACCCAAGGGCTAGACGATGCCTTGGCGGCGGCCCGTGACGAAGCGACGACGCTTGCGGGTATCGCCGACGATTGCGAATTGGACATCGAGGCCCTGGAAACCTTCTATTACTGGTTCGCTTCGCAATTGCACGTGGTGACGCTGTATTCCCAGGGCGTCAATCAGTCCACCAGTGGCACCGACAAGTGCAACGCCATCATCAATTGCCATCTGGCGTGCGGCAAGCTTGGCCTGCCGGGGGCGGGGCCGTTTTCGATCACCGGCCAACCCAATGCCATGGGTGGGCGCGAGGTGGGTGGCCTGGCGAACCAGCTCGCCGCGCACATGGATTATCACACCCCGGGCGCCCAGGCACTGGTCACGGAATTTTGGCATGCTCCTCATCTGCCGGAGGGCCCGGGGCTCAAGGCCGTCGAGCTATTCGAGGCCATCGAGCGTGGCGAGATCCAGGCGCTGTGGATCATGGCCACCAATCCCGTGGTCAGCCTTCCGGATGCCGGCCAAGCCAAGCGCGCCTTGGCGAAATGCCCACTGGTGATCGTCTCCGAATGCATGGCGGATACCGATACCCTGGCCTATGCCGATATCGTGCTGCCGGCCAGTTCCTGGTCGGAGAAGGATGGCACCGTGACCAATTCCGAGCGGCGAATCTCGCGCCAGCGCGGCATGTTGCCGCCGCCCGGTGAGGCGCGTCACGACTGGTGGATCATCACCCAAGTCGCCAAGCATCTGGGGTATGAAGAAGCGTTCGAGTATCGCCATCCTCGCGATATCTTTGTCGAGCACGCGCGACTCTCGGGGTATGGCAACCACGCTGGCGGAATACCGCGTCTGTTTGATATTTCCGCCCTGAGTGATCTGGATCGTAACGCCTATGACGCGCTGGCGCCGCTGCAGTGGCCGGTGACCGCCGAGGCGCCGAGTGGCACCGCCCGGTTATTCGAGACGGGGCGCTTCGCCACCCCGGACGGCCTGGCACGCTTGGTGCCGGTGCGTCCGGTGCCGCCCGAGCAGGCGTTGGAGGCTTGCTACCCGCTACGCCTCAATAGCGGTCGCGTGCGCGATCAATGGCATACCATGACGCGTACCGCGCGAGCGCCGCGCCTGCTCAATCATCGCGCCGAACCCTATGTCGATATCCACCCGCAGGATGCCCGTGCGTACGCCGTCGTCGACGGGGGGCTGGCGAGAGTCTTCAATCGCCAGGGTGAAGCACGGGTACGGGTACGTATCACCACGTCGCAGCGGCGTGGCGACGTCTTCATTCCCATCCACTGGAACGCCCAGTTCACCGGGGCCGGGCGTGTCGGCACGCTGTTCGCGCCGCTGACCGATCCGCTCTCGGGACAGCCGGAGACCAAGCATGGCGCGGTGGCCTGTGAGCCGCTCGACGTGGCCGAGGAGGCGACGCTGCTGGTCGCGAACGATAGTGGCGGGTTGCCCGAACGTGCGTCGCTCGCTTATTGGGCGCGCATGCCACTGCATCATGCCGAGCGCTGGCAACTGGCCAGCGATGTGGGCGCGTCATCGCATGACTGGCCGGCCTGGTGTGCCGAACAGTTCGGAGTGGCGGCGACGCTGTGGTGCGAGGACGCGGCGAGTGGGCGCCTGCGCGCCGCGGGGCTTCGCGATGGGCGTCTGGTGTGGTGGCTGATGGTCGGGCCACCCAGCGAATTGCCGGGCTTGGCCTGGCTTGATGCACGCTTCGGCGACGCCGCGCTGACCGACGAACAGCGTCGCCGCGTTCTGGCGGGCAGCGCCTCGGGGCAGGCCGATACGGGCCCGGTGGTGTGCAGTTGCCATCAGGTTGGTGCCACGGCGATCCGTGAGGCGATTCGCGGTGGCGATACCGACGTCGATGCGCTCGGCGCGCGCCTGGCGTGCGGGACTCAGTGCGGTTCCTGCATTCCCGAACTCAAGTCATTGCTCGAAGAGGAGGTGGCGAATGCTGGGACTGATGAAGCGCTGGAAACGGCCTGATACATCTATCGCAAGCGTGAGTGCCTTGCTGTCGAGTTGGTGGCCCGGTATGCGGGAAGATCGCAGCGGGGCATCGCTCGCTCGCACACCAGCGGTGGGTCGTGCCACGCGGCCCGGTCATGTCTATCTGGTGGGAGCAGGGGCGGGCAGTGCGGACCTGCTGACCCTGCGTGCCTGGCGCCTTCTTACGCAAGCCGATGCCATCGTCTATGACCGCCTGATCGGCGATGACATCCTGGCGATGATCCCTCCTCAGCGTGAGCGTTACGATGTCGGCAAGGCCCGCGGGCATCACAGCGTGCCACAGGCCGAGATCGGCGCCTTGCTGACACGGCTGGCGCGCGAAGGCAAGTCGGTGGTGCGGCTCAAGGGCGGCGATCCGGGTATCTTCGGCCGTATGGGCGAAGAGCTCGCCGTGCTGGCCAAAGCGGGGCTGCCTACCGAGGTCGTCCCCGGTATTACCGCCGCCTCCGCCACGGCTGCCAGTCTGGGCATGCCGCTCACCGACCGCGCCCACGCACAGCAGTTACGGCTGGTCACCGCCCAGCATTGCCGCGCCAGTGGCGAGCCAGACTGGTCCGCACTGGCGCGCCGCGACGAGACGCTGGTGTTCTACATGGGGCTTTCCAAGGTTGGCGCGATCTGTCGCGGGTTGCGCGACGCCGGCCTGCCCGACGACTGGCCGATCATGCTCGCCGCCAATGCCTCGCTGCCCGAACAGCAAACCCTGATCGGCACCCTTGACGACATGCCGGGCAGGCTCGCCGCCACGCCGTTGCCCTCACCGTGCCTGATCGTCGTGGGCAGCGTGGTCACGATGGCCGACGCGACCCACCACGCAGGCCGCCTCGTTACGCAGGCATGACGCTGGAATTGGCGTGTCAGCCAATGCTGCCGTCTCGAAACCTGGCCGCTTCGTCGAGCAACCAGTCGATGAAGTGCTGGATCGCGGGTGGGGCTTGGCCGGTGTCGGGAAGGATCAAGTCGTAGGTGAATGGTGAGTCGATCACGTGGCGATCCCCGAAGGGGCGTACCAATACGCCGCTGGCGAGGCGGTCGGCGACGATGGCAGGGTTGGCGAGCATCACGCCGCGCCCGGCGATCGCTTGGTCCAGGGCCAGTCCGTAGAGGGAATATCGCTGCTGGATCGGCAGGGTCTTGCCCGGTAGTCCGGCGGCGTCGAACCAGTCTCGCCAGCCGGGGAAGTCGACGTTCTGTCGCGATTGCCAGACCACCTCGAGCAAGGGGTGGGCAAGCAGGTCGACGGGGGTGTCGATGGGGGATCGTTCCAATAGGGCGGGAGAGCAGACGGGGAATAATGCGTCCTCGAGCAGCCGCTCGCTGTGAACGCCGGGCCAGGGGCCGCGTCCGTAGCGCAGGGCGAGCCGTGCGCCATCACCGTGCCATATCGGGTCGCTCAGGTTCTGGTCCGCGTCCAGGGAGATCTCGACGTGACTTTCCAGTGCTTCGAATGCCGCCAGACGCGGGAGCAGCCAGAATTGAGTGAAGGAGGGCGGGGCGCTGAGAGTCAGCGTGGTGGCCGCATAGGCGCGTTCATGTACGGCTTGTACGCCGTTGGCGATGCGCGACAGACCGGCATCGACATCCTCGGCCAGCAGGTGGCCGGCATCGGTTACGTGCACGCCGTTGGCATGACGCTCGAACAGCGCCACGCCTAGCCGTTCTTCGAGCTGCTTGATTTGTCGGCTAACTGCGCCGGGTGTCACGGCCAAATGCTCCGCCGCTGTTTTGAAGCTTCCCGCTCGTGCGGCTTCCGAGAAGGCGCGCAGCGCGTTGAGGGGCAATCGCTCTATCTTCATGAGTTGAGTTTTCCTGAGCCTGAGGCTGCAGATTAATCGTTTGGATCGCAGCGCGGCAAATGCTCCACTGAGTCTCGATTCAATGGAGGTGCGATCATGACGGAGTCGACTTCGGAGGCTGTCGTGGGAAGGTCGGGGGAGGCGTCGCCTCGATTGCGCCGCGGCCTGGATATGCCTGCCGGCATCGCGATGACCGGATTTTGTCTGGTGCTGGGACTGCAGCAGGTGGCTATCAAGGCCGTGGCCGACGATATCACGCCCTTGAGCCAGATCGCGTTGCGCTCGCTGCTGGCGGGGGTAATGGTGCTGATCGTCGCGCGTATTCAGGGCATCGGCCTGGCGGCGTTTCGTGGCCGACTGGGCGCGGGCATTCTCGTCGGCCTGGGCTTTGCGGGGGAGTTCGGTTTCGTCGCCTGGGGGCTCAACTACACCCTGGCGTCGCACATGTCGGTGTTTCTGTACACGGCGCCGGTGTTCGCTGCCCTGGGACTGCATCTTTGGGTGCCGGGCGAACAGCTGGCGCGGCACCAATGGTGGGGGATCGGCGTGGCATTCGTGGGCATGCTGGTCGCCATGGCGCCCTCGGCCGCACCCGGGGCGCCGGCCGGCGACATTCTCCTGGGCGACGCGCTGGGATTGCTGGCGGGGCTGTCATGGGCCGCCACCACCCTGGTGGTGCGTCGCTCCTCGCTTTCCGAGGCGCCCCCCGTACAGACGCTGACGTACCAACTCCTGACCGCGGGCGCGCTGTTGTTGCCAATCACCTTATGGCTGGGCGATTGGCAGCAGGCCACGCCCAGCGGCATGGCCGTGGCCAGCATGACCTTCCAGACGCTGGTCATCTCGTTCGGTGCCTTACTGTTGTGGTTCGCCCTGCTGCGCCGTTACTGGGCCTCGCAGCTGGGTGTGTTTTCGTTCCTGTCACCGATTTTCGGGGTGCTCTTAGGGGCTGTACTTCTTGACGAGCCTTTGACCTGGAACTTCGTGCTCGGCGGCGCAGCGATTCTTTCGGGCATCGTACTGGTCAGTCGCAAGGTTTGATTGCAGGCGCCTGGATCAGGCGCCCCAGCTCCTCGAGATAGCTTTCCACGACCAGGTTGGGCGGTGCGCCCTTGCGAGTGATGGCGCTGTAGTGGGTCAGGTAATGCCAGCGTTCGGGGTTCAAGGCACGCATGCGGCCGTCGCGCACCCAGCGTTCGGCATAGTGGGTCGGCAAGTAGCCGATATAGCGGCCGGACAGGATCAAGAAGGCGATGCCTTCGCGGTCGGTCGCCGAGGCGGCGGCCTTGAGCGGAGCATGGCACGCCTTGACCTCCGGCGTCTGGGCGTAGGCGGGCACCACGGCATCATGTACCGCGAGCCGCTCCTCGTCCACGTCTTCGACGTCGAAGAGCGGGTGATCGGCGGCGCAGTAGAGCCGCGACGCTTCCTCGTAGAGCGGCAGATACGCAAGCCCGGGCAATGTCTTGAGCGCCGGTATCACGCCGGTATGCAAGCGACCGTCCAGCACGCCCAGCTCGATGTCGCTGGGCGGAATCATGCGGATATTGATGCGCACCTCGGGCCCCCGCGCCTTGAGCGCGCTGAGGGCATCGGTGATATACATCTCGGGCATGGTCACCAGGTTATCGGTGATGCCGATGCTGAGCTCGCCCTTGAGACGGGCATGCAAGCCATTGACGCGTGTCCGGAACCCCGCCACGGCCGTCTGCAGCTGAAGGGTGGCATCGTAGACCTCGGCGCCCTCGTCGGTGAGGGCGAAGCCGCTGCGTCCTCGCTGGCAGAGCCGCAGGCCGAGCCGTGTCTCTAGGTCATTCATCGCCATGCTGATCGCCGCACGGCTGATGTTGAGTTCCACTTCGGCGGCGGAGAACCCGCCGCACTCCACGACCTTGCGGTAGATCCTCAGCAGACGCAGGTCGGCATCGCTCGGCTGGCCCATCAGGGTCTCGCTGCGGGAAGGCATGACGGGATTCCTCATCTCGACGACGGACACCTGCGAGGATAGCCCTGCCAGCCAATAAAGTTAAACAGTGACTTGAATGAGATTCAGTATTTCTGGATTTAACTTATCCGCTGCCCCGCCTAGATTTTCGATAGCACCATTCATCACCGCCTATCGGCAGGAGAAGACATGTCGGATCGCGAGTTTCCCCCCATGGCGGGTTTGAGCCCGGAGCAGCTGGACGCCTACTGGATGCCGTATACCGGCAATCGGCAATTCAAGCGCGACCCACGCCTCATCGTGGGCGCCAAGGGCAGCTATCTTACCGATGCCCAGGGGCGCCAAGTCTTCGATGCGCTCTCGGGGCTGTGGACCTGCGGTGCGGGGCATTGCCGCCCCGAAATCACCGAGGCGGTCAGTCGCCAACTCGGCGAGCTGGATTACTCGCCGGCCTTCCAGTACGGCCACCCCAAGGCCTTCGAGCTGGCGCATCGCCTGCGGGAATTGACGCCTCAGGGCCTCGATCATGTGTTCTTCACCGGCTCAGGCTCGGAGAGTGCCGATACCTCGCTGAAGATAGCGCGTGCTTACTGGCGCAAGAAGGGCAAGCCGAGCAAGACCAAGCTGATCGGGCGTTCCAAGGGGTATCACGGCGTCAACTTCGGCGGTTTCAGCCTGGGCGGCATTGGCGCCAATCGCACCATGTTTGGCCAGGGCGTGGATGCCGATCACCTGCCGCACACGCTACTTCCGGAGAACGCCTTCACCCAGGGCATGCCCGAGCGGGGGGCCAAGCGCGCCGATGAGTTGCTGGAACTGATCGCGCTGCATGATGCCTCCAACATCGCGGCGGTGATCGTCGAGCCGCTGGCCGGCTCCGCGGGAGTGATTCCGCCGCCCAAAGGCTATCTCAAGCGCCTGCGCGAGATCTGCGACCAGCACGACATCCTGCTAATCTTTGACGAAGTCATCACCGGCTTCGGGCGCATGGGGTCGATGACGGGGGCCGAGGAGTTCGGCGTGGTGCCGGACCTTCTCAATGTCGCCAAGCAGTTGACCAATGGGGCGGTACCCATGGGCGCGGTGATCGTGCAAGGCGAGATCTATCGGACCTTCATGGAGCAGGGCGGCCCCGATTACATGCTCGAGCTGCCCCACGGCTATACCTATTCGGGGCACCCGGTGGCTTGTGCCGCCGCCTTGGCCGCACTGGATGTGCTCGAGAACGACCGCCTGATCGAGCGAGTCAAGGAAATGGCGCCGACCTTCGAAAATGCGCTGCATTCTCTCAAGGGGACGCGCTACATCAGCGACATCCGCAATTATGGTCTCGCCGGCGCCCTGCAGATCGAACCTTACCCCGGCGAGCCGGGGCGGCGTCCTTTCGAGATCGCCATGAAGTGCTGGGACAAGGGCTACTACGTGCGCTATGGCGGCGACACCATCCAGCTCGGACTGCCGTTCATCGTCGAGCGCGAGGAGATCGATCGCCTCGTCAATGTGCTGGGCGACGCCATCGGCGAACTGGAATAAATCAGGCAGCGCCCTCGCGAAGACTTGTCCACGGAAAGCGCATCGGAACACCGGCACTCAAGCATTTCTCTTACGGTTACATTCAAGAGGTGATACATGACCACACTCGGCCATCTGATCAACGGCTCACGCGTCGCCGGAGAAGGACGCACTCAGGACATCTTCAATCCCTCCACCGGTGAGGTCGGCGGCCAGGTGAGCCTGGCCAGCAAGGCCACCGTCGAGGACGCCATCGCCGCCGCCCAGGCCGCCTATCCGGCCTGGCGCGATACGCCGCCCGCCAAGCGGGCGCGGGTGATGTTCAACTTCAAGCAGTTGCTGGAGCAGAACGCCGACGAGATCGCTCGGCTGATCGGCCAGGAGCACGGCAAGATCGTCCACGATGCCAAGGGGGAGCTCGCGCGCGGCATCGAGAATGTCGAATACGCCTGTGGTGTACCGGAATTGCTCAAGGGCGAGTACAGCAAGAACACCGGGCCCGGCATCGACTCCTGGAGCGAGTTCCACTCGCTGGGCGTGGTGGCCGGCATCACGCCGTTCAACTTCCCGGCCATGGTGCCGCTGTGGATGTATCCCATGGCTATCGCCTGCGGCAATACCTTCGTGCTCAAGCCCTCCGAGCGCGACCCGACCTCGGCGCTCTACATCGCTGAACTGGCCCTGGAAGCGGGCTTGCCCGCCGGCGTGCTCAATGTGGTCAACGGCGACAAGGAAGCCGTGGATACCCTGCTCGACGACGACCGCGTGAAGGCCGTGAGCTTCGTCGGTTCCACGCCAATCGCCGAAACCATCTATCGCCGCGCGAGTGCCAACGGCAAGCGTTGCCAGGCCCTCGGCGGCGCCAAGAACCACGCCATCGTGATGCCCGACGCCGACATGGACAACGTGGTCAATTCCCTGAACGGGGCTGCCTTCGGCTCCTCCGGCGAGCGTTGCATGGCGCTATCGGTCGCGGTGGCCGTGGGCGACGAGATCGCCGATGCACTGATTGCCAAGATGCAGACGCAGATGAAGACCCTGAAGGTTGGCCCCTTCCATGACGCCGAGAACGACTTCGGCCCGGTGATTACCAAGGCCCACCAGGAGAAAGTCAGCGGTTACATCGACAGCGCCGAGCAGCAGGGCGCCGAAATCGTGGTCGATGGCCGCGGTGTCCAGGTGCCGGGTTATGAGCACGGCTTTTATGTTGGCGGCACTCTGATCGATCGCGTCACGCCCGACATGACCTGCTATCTAGAGGAGATATTCGGCCCGGTGCTGCTGGTGGTGCGTGTCGGCACAATGGAAGAGGCGATGCGGCTGATCGACGATCACGAATATGGCAACGGCACCTGCATCTACACCCGTGACGGCGAGGCGGCGCGTTACTTCAGCGATCATATCCAGGTGGGCATGGTCGGCATCAACGTCCCGCTGCCGGTGCCGGTTTCCTATCACAGCTTCGGTGGCTGGAAGCGCTCGCTGTTCGGAGACCTGGCCGCCTACGGGCCGGACGCCGTGCGCTTTTACACCAAGCGCAAGACCGTCACTCAGCGCTGGCCGTCGGCCGGCGTCCGCGAGGGCGCGCAGTTCTCCTTCCCCTCCTGAAACTCGATGGCCCCGCACATGCGGGGCCATTGCTTTCCATGGCTGTCAGCGGCAACTAGCTGCCAGCGCTGCCCGCAAATTGCGCGAATACCTCATCGCCGGTCAGGCGCGGCGTGTCGTTGGCGAAATCGTAGAAGCTGGGTTTTTCATCGATGAAGATCTGCTGGGCGACCGTCCAGGGTTCGCCGGCATCCAGCAGGCCCACGGGAAAGGCGTAGTGCTGGCCATTGGCGAGACGGTAGAAGAGGTGCGTGCCGCACTGTTGGCAGAAGCCGCGTTCGGCCCAGT
Organism: Chromohalobacter sp. 11-W; assembly: GCF_029889905.1. Classification (GTDB taxonomy): domain Bacteria; phylum Pseudomonadota; class Gammaproteobacteria; order Pseudomonadales; family Halomonadaceae; genus Chromohalobacter. Next base: position 333,035 of record NZ_JARANZ010000001.1, read on the forward strand.
CCGAAGACGCATAAACGCTGACGTTTTCCTCGCCCTCGAACGTCATTGGCTCGTCGCTTTCGATGGCAAGCATCGGACCGCCACTCCAGGTTTGGCACATGCGGCAGTGGCAGACACTCACGCCGTAACTGGCGAGCGACACGCGAATGCTGACAGCGCCGCACAGGCAGGTGCCTTGGCTTTCATGAGGGGCTGACATTGAGCGACTCCTTGTTGGGTGATGGCTGTGTTGTCGGCAAGACATGATGCCGATATCAATCGATGGCTTCGATCAGATCGGTCGCGGCTGCCTTGGCGCGATCCAGATAATCGCTGCCATTGGAAGGTGGCGTGGGATCGGCGGTCATGACGATGGTAGCGTCATGTGCCGGTACCACGAACAGTAACTGTCCCCCATACCCCCAACCATAATAGACCGCCGTATCGGCTAGCTGGGTAATGAACCACCCGTAGCCATAGTCGTCTTGATTGAAGTGCGAACGGGTACGCGCTTGCCAGGAGCGCTCTATCCATTCGGCGGGGAGCACGCGTTCGCCTTCGTACATGCCTTTTTGACGATATAGCTCCCCGATCTTCAACAAGGCGCGCGGCGAGAGCCCCATTTCATTACCCCCGAAATAGATGCCTTGAGGGTCACGCGTCCAGGGCGGTATTGCGATCTCCAGGGGCGTGCCCAACCACTCGCGCATCAGCGTGAGTGTATCGCGACCACTGGCATCGGTCAGCGCGGCAGAGAGCAGATGGCTATTGCCGGTCGAGTACAGCATGCGCCCACCGGGATCGGCGACGAAGGGGCGTGACAGGGCGTTGCCGACCCAGTTGTCACTGGCCACCCAACCACCGTAATTGGCGCCGGAAGTACGCTCCAGGCCGGCCTGCATGGAGAGTAGGTGGCCGACCTGGATGTCAGCGACGCGCGGACCGGCCTCGGCGGGGACGCGATCACCGAGCAGGTCAGTGATCGGCTGATCGACGCCCTGGATGACGTCACGCGCGATAGCGGCGCCCACCAATGCAGAGATCAGCACCTTGGAGAGCGATTTGATGTTGGCTGTCTCGTCGACGTCGTGCCCGCGCCAGCCACGTTCGATAAGGGTGTCGCCGTCGACGGCCATCAGTAGCGTATGCGTACGCGGCAAAGCCCCGGTACGTTGTGCGGCTTCTTCGAGTGCCGTGCGATCAATGGCCGCCATCGCCGGCATCGCCGCCATCGCCGGTATCGCCGGTATCGCCATGGCGGCGAGCGTGATGGTCAGTAGCGATAAGCGCCAGGGGCAGCGTCGTAAGGGCAACATGCGGTACGCATTCCATTGCAGGGAAAGGATGAGTGTGGCTGATGGACGGTAGAGACCCCAAAAGATAAGCGCAAAAAAAAGTCCCCAAGAAGGGGACTAGGGGAGCACGCCAGCTCACTCGGTTCATCGCTGCTGGGCAACGACGCTAAAAAAGGGGGAAGAAGGCGCCGGATTCGATGGTTGGCGTTCTTCGTATCTTATAGATAGCGAAATGCGTGCCGTTTTTTATAAAAACAATGTAAAACAATGACCTAGAAATTCAGGGCGTCGATGTAGAATGCCGCAGGGTGGGGTGCTGCGGCGAAGGATGCGCCAAGACGGAGAATTGCATGGGATTGGCGCACCATGAGTGAGCAGCAATTACCCGCCGATGCCCAACACCGGATAGAGCGAGGCCACGAGTAATGCGGCCATGGCGATATTGAACGCGCGGCGACGCCGGGCGCTTGAGAGCCACTGGCGAACCACCGTGCCCAGCCAGGCCCAAATGGAAATCGCCGGGAAGCAGACCAGGGCGAAGGCAGCCGCCACCAGCATGATGGATAGTAGCGAGCGGTCGGGCGCGTAAAGCGTGATCGCCGACAGGCCCATCGCCCACGCCTTGGGATTCACCCATTGAAAGGCCGCGGCTTGCCAGAAGGTCATTGGTTGACCACCGGCCGCCGTGTCTTTCAGCGGCGCGGCCGTGGCGACTTTCCAGGCCAGCCAGAGCAGATAACCGATGGAGATGACTTCCAGAACGTTACGCAGGAGGGGGAAAGCGTCAAACAGCGCCATCAGCCCGATACCAGCCATCAAGGTCAATACGGTCAAGCCACCGACGATGCCGATCATGTGCGGCACTGTTCTGCGAAACCCGAAGTTGGCACCGGAAGCCATGAGCATGAGGTTGTTCGGCCCCGGGGTCGCGGTGGTGACCAGCGCGAAGCCCAGCAGCGCGGCGAGTGTGGGGAAATTCATGGACGATCCTCTCTTTGCACGTGGCGTGAAATTTTAAGAGAATCGTGACGCAATATTGGCCCTCATATCGTCGTTTTTGCGCGTTTTATGCAATGAAGGAATGAAATGGATGCTGTAGACCGCAGGATATTGCAAGAGCTCACGCAGGATGGTCGTATCAGCAACGTGCAGCTGGCCGAACGTGTCGCATTATCGCCTTCGGCATGCCTGCGTCGTGTTCAGGAGCTCGAGCGCACGGGCGTGATTCGTGGCTATCGTGCGGTGACCGATCCCCAGCAAATGGGGCGCGGGTTCGTGGCCTATGTCACGGTGGGACTGTCATCGCACACCAAGGCCGCTCAGGAAAGCTTCGAGCGTGCCATGTATGTCGCCTCCGACGTGGTCGAATGTCACAACATCGCCGGCACGTTCGAGTATCTCTTGCGGGTCGAAAGCCAGGATCTGGCGAGCTACAAACGCTTTCACACCGAAATGCTGGGGACGCAGCCCCATGTCAGTGCGATCACGACGCATATCGTGATGAGTTCACCGAAAGACGAGCGGCGTTAATCGGTCGGCCGGTGCCCGATGCACCGGCCAAGGAAGGAAGCAGTAGCGAGCATCGGCAGGACGCCGATGCATAGCCTTATAGATTGGCGAGGATGGTTTCGGCGCTGCTCTTCTCGACGCCCTTCTCATCGACGCCTAAGTAGCTCACCACGCCATCGTCGACGATCATGGCGTAACGCTGGCTACGTGTTCCCATGCCGGCGCCGCTGGCATCCTTCTCCATGCCGATGGCGCGAGTAAAGTCGGCATGCCCGTCGGCGAGCATGGTAATCGCCTGGGCGTTTTGATCCTGCTGCCAGGCGCCGAGCACGAAAGCGTCGTTGACGGCCAGGCAGGCGATGGCGTCCACTCCCTTGGCAAGAATGTCGTCGGCGTTGATCACGAAGCCCGGCATGTGGGTGTTGGAGCATCCCGGCGTAAAGGCGCCGGGCACCGCGAACAGCACCACACGCTTGCCAGCGAAGAACTCGCCGGTATCGAAGTCTTCTGGGCCGTTGGCGCCATTGGTCTTGAGGGTGACGCTGGGTAGCTTGTCGCCTTGCGCGATGGTCATAGTGAACTCCTTTAGGTGATCGGTCCTGATCATTCACAGTGCGCTATTAGATCGGCATACCGCAACCCTCGGGTATCCGGTCGGTCGTGATGGTTGGGGCGCGTGGCGCCAAGTGTGGTGAGAGCGATGGTAGACTCGCACCATAGCGTGAGGGTTCAACCGGATTGAGAGAGCAATGGCCAGACGAAAAGGATGGATTCGTCAGCAGAACGTGGAGAAGATCCTGCTGGCGGCGGAGCAGGTGTTTGCAGAGAAAGGGTATGCCGGCGCCTCGATGGGGGAGATCGCGCAATTGGCGGGGCTTCCCAAGTCCAATGTGCACTACTACTTTTCCACCAAGGAAGAGCTGTACCGTGACGTCCTGCTCGAACTCCTCGAGGTGTGGAAGCAGGATGCGCTGTGCTTCGAGCTTTATGACGATCCGCGCATCGTGCTCTCAACTTACATTCGCGCCAAGATGAACCACTCGCGCGGCCGCGCGGCAGGATCCAAGGTCTGGGCAGCCGAAGTCATGCAAGGGGGCGCGGTCATCGGCGATTCACTTCGCGATAACCTCTATGAATGGGCCAAGCTCAAGGAGGCGAAGATACGTGAATGGGTCGAGGCGGGGCAGATCTGGCCTGTCGAGCCGTCCTACTTGCTGTACATGATCTGGGCATCGACCCAGCATTATGCCGATTTCGATTACCAGATTTATCTCCTCAACGATGATGCACCCCTCGACGACACTCAGTTCGAGCATGCGGTGCAGTCGGTGACTAGCGTTATCTTGCGTGGGATAGGGTTATCGCCGTGACATGACCGTCCTATGAGCGGAAGACGCCCCCAGCATTGTTGCCAGGGGCACCGCTCGAGTGGGCAGGAACGTGTTCAGGCGGACTCACGAAACGGATTGCGCGGGTCCTCGTTCCAGCTCATGTAGGGTTTGTCGCTTGGCTGCGGCACCATGCTGATGCAGTCTTCGACCGGGCAGGTGATCTGGCACAGGTTGCAGCCCACACACTCCTCCTCGATCACCTCGTAGCGCCGCGCGCCGCTGGCGTCGATCAGCTTGGCGATCGACTGATGCGAGGTGTCCTCGCAGGCGATGTAGCAGCGCCCGCACTGGATGCACGTGTCCTGATCGATGTGCGCGATAGTCTGGAAGTTCATGTCCAGATACTTCCAATCGGTGGTATTGGCCACTGCCTTGCCGGAGAACTCGGCGAGGCTGCGATAGCCCTTCTCGGCCATCCAGCGCGCCAGGCCGTCCTGCATTTCCTCGACGATGCGAAAGCCGTGGAGCATGGCGGCGGTACATACCTGCATCGCGCCGGCCCCCAGCGCGGCGAACTCCGCGGCGTCGCGCCAGTTGGAGATGCCACCGATACCGCAGATCGGCAGACCTTGAGTCTCTGGATCGCGGGCGATCTCGGCGACCATGTTCATGGCGATCGGCTTGACCGCCGCGCCGCAGTAGCCGCCGTGGGTGCTCTGGCTGCCCACGGTGGGTTTGGCGACCATGTTATCGAGATCGATCGAGGTGATCGAGTTGATGGTATTGATCAGTGATACTGCGTCGGCGCCGCCGCGCATCGCCGCCCGTGCTGGGGCGCGGATGTCGGTGATGTTGGGCGTCAGCTTGACGATTACCGGCTTGGAATAATACTGCTTGCACCAGCGCGTGACCTGCTCGATCAGGTCGGGGTTCTGGCCTACCGCGGCGCCCATGCCGCGCTCGGGCATGCCGTGCGGGCAACCCAGGTTGAGCTCGATACCGTCGGCGCCGGTGGCTTCCACCAGTGGCAGGATCGCCTTCCAGCTCTCCTCGACGCAGGGCACCATCAGCGAGACGATCAACGCGCGGTCGGGCCAGCGCTTCTTGACCTCGGTGATCTCGCGCAGGTTGATCTCCAGGCTTCGGTCGGTGATCAGCTCGATGTTGTTGAAGCCCAACACCTCGCGGTTCTTGCCGAAGTGCGCCGAATAGCGCGACGACACGTTGACCGCCGCGGGGTCCTCACCGAGGGTCTTCCAGACCACGCCACCCCAACCGGCCTCATAGGCGCGCTCGACGTTGTAGGCCTTGTCGGTGGGCGGGGCGGACGCCAGCCAGAAGGGGTTGGGCGAGCGGATGCCGGCGAATTCGATGCTTAGATCGACGTTGGGCTTTTTCGCGGATGCCTTCATTACGCGACCTCCTGCTGGGCCATGATCTCGTTGTGGATGGCCTGGGCGGCCAGCTTGCCGTGCTGCACGGCCTGGACGGTAAGGTCCTGTCCGGCTGCGATGCAGTCGCCGCCGGCAAACACGCCGGCCAGAGAGGTGCGAAAGTTGCCGTCGACCTCGATCTTGCCGGCTTCCTGGCCGAGCTGGCCGGCTCTGGCGTCGCTCAGGCTGGCGGCGTCGAAGGCCTGGCCGATCGCCGTGAACACCGCGTCGGCAGGGATGTCGAGGGTTTCGCCGGTGGTAGCCAGCGCCCCACCGCGGGACTCGGTGCGCGCGAAACGCATGCCGGCCACGCGTCCGGTATCGTCGAGCAGAACCTGTTCGGGCTGGGCCCAGGTGACGATACGTACGCCGTTGGCCTTGGCGATTTCCTGTTCGTGGCCGGTGGCGGCCATCGACTCGACCCCGCGCCGGTAGACCAGGGTGACCGCGTCGGCACCCAGGCGAGCCATTTGCACCGCCATGTCGATGGCGGTATTGCCGGCCCCGATCACCACGCAGCGCTTCGCCAGCGGCAACTCGCTCAGGTCATCGGTCTGGCGCAGCTCCTTGATGTAGTCGGTGGCGGGCATCAAGCCCACGGCGTGTTCCCCGGTCAAGCCGAGCTGGCGGCTGGTGCCGAGGCCCAGGCCCAGAAACACCGAGTCATAGTCGCGTTGCAGGGTGTCGAGAGCGAGATTGTCACCCAGACGTTGGCCGTGGCGGATCTCGATGCCACCGATCTCGAGCAGGAAGTCGATCTCCTTTTGGGCGTAGTCGTCGACCAGCTTGTAGCGGGCAATGCCGTATTCGTTGAGGCCGCCGGTCTTGGCTTCGGCCTCGAAGATCGTCACCCGGTGACCGTAGGTGGCCAGGCGATGCGCGCAAGACAGTCCGGCCGGCCCGGCGCCGACGATGGCAATGTGCTTGCCGGTGTCGGCGGCGCGCATGAATGGATGGCCGTCGAAGTGCATGTGATCGACGGCGTGGCGTTGTAGCAGGCCGATCAGCACCGGTTGGCACTCGGCATCGTGATTGCGCACGCAACTTTGCTCGCAGAGGATCTCGGTGGGACAGACGCGGGCGCAACTGCCCCCGAGGATGTTCTCCTCGAGAATGGTTTGTGCGGCGCCGTTGATGTTGTCCTCGGCGATCTCGCGGATGAAGCGCGGAATGTCGATATCCGACGGACAGGCTTCGACGCAGGGCGCATCAAAACAGTACAGGCAGCGCTGGCTCTCGATGAACGCCTGGCGCTGGGTCAGCGGCGGGTGCAGGTCACTGAAGTTGGCCTCGAGCGCGGTAGTGCTATCACGGGTGCCATCGCCGGCTCGGGTCAGGTGGTTGAGAGGGTGGGTCACGGTAGCTCTCCTTCGGCACCGCCGTTCGCTTAGAGCGCATCGGCGGGCCGCTTTTTGTTATGCAATTCGGTCAGCGACGAAGGTGCGGCTCAGCGCTCGACGGCGGTGGCCGCGTTACGCTCGGCGCGTTTCTTGAGCACGTCGTAGACGCCGGGGTAGGCGGGCCGCTCGATATAGCGACCGGCACCTTTCTCGGCGTGCAGGTCCTTGCCATCGCGCCACACCCACTTGCCCTGGCTGATGGTATGACGCGGGATGCCGCGCACCGTCTTGCCCTCGAAGATGTTGAAATCGACGTTCTGATGGTGGGTTTTGGCGGAAATCGTGCGCGTGGCGTTGGGGTCCCAGACCACCAGGTCGGCGTCGGCGCCCTCCTGGATCGCGCCCTTGCGCGGGTACATGTTGAATATCTTGGCGGTGTTGGTGGAGGTGACGGCGACGAAATCCTGCATCGAGATACGCCCGCCGTTGACGCCTTCGTCCCAGATTACCGCCATGCGATCCTCGATCCCGGCGGTGCCGTTGGGGATCTTGGTAAAATCGTCCTTGCCCATCGCCTTCTGATCGTCGCAGAAGCAGCAGTGGTCGGTGGCGGTGGTCTGCAGGTTGCCGGATTGCAGACCGGTCCAAAGCGCGTCTTGATGCTCCTTGCTGCGAAACGGGGGGCTCATCACGTGGGCGGCGGCCTTGGCCCAGTCCGCGTTGCGGTAGACGCTGTCGTCGATCATCAGGTGCCCGGCGAGACATTCGCCGTAGACCGGCTGGCCCTGGCGGCGGGCGTAGGTGATCTCGTCGAGCGCGTCGCGACAGGAGACGTGAACCACGTAGATCGGTGCGCCCAGCGTGCCGGCGATGCGGATGGCGCGGCTGGCGGCTTCGCCTTCGACCTGCGGCGGGCGCGACAGCGGATGGGCTTCGGGGCCGGTAAGCCCTTGAGCGAGCAGTTTCTGCTGCATGTGATAGACCAGTTCACCATTCTCGGCATGCACGGTGGGCACTGCGCCGAGTTCCAGGCAGCGGGTGAAGCTGGCCACCAGGATGTCGTCGGTGGCCATGATGGCGTTCTTGTAGGCCATGAAATGCTTGAAGCTATTGACGCCGTGTTCGCGCACCAGGGTGCCCATGTCTTCGTGGACACTGTCGTCCCACCAGGTCACCGCGACATGGAAGGCGTAGTCGCTGGCGGCCTTCTCGGCCCAGCCGCGCCAGGTCTCGAAGGCTTCCATCAGCGGCTGGCCGGGGCTGGGGATCACGAAGTCGATGATTGTGGTAGTGCCGCCGGCGAGCCCGGCGGCGGTGCCGGTGTAGAAATCCTCGCTGGCAACGGTGCCCATGAACGGCAACTGCATATGGGTATGCGGGTCGATGCCGCCGGGCATTACGTACTGGCCGTTGGCGTCGATCACCTCGGCGTCGGCCGGGGCTTCGAGGTCGACGCCGACGGCGGCGATCTTGCCGTCCACGCAGAGCACGTCGGCGCGGTAGGTATCGTCATGGGTGACGACGGTGCCGCCACGGATCAGGATGGTCATGGTCTCTCACCTCTTGGAATTGTTGTCTTATCGGGTTGCTGAATCGGTGCATCAGTTGTCCGAGGTCTAGCCAGAAACGCGACGAGCGAAGCCAAGACAAGGCGAACAAAGGCGAAAGGGCGGAGTTTACTGGTGTAAATGAGCACCTTGAGGCTTTGTTCAACGCCGTATTGGCAAGCGCAGTCCGTTTCCGGCAGACCGATTATTCGCCGTCGGTGAGCCGCGTATAGGTCTCCGGCCGGCGGTCGCGGAAGAACTGCCAGGTGTTGCGAATCTCGCGGACCATCGCCAGATCGACCTCGTGAATCAGCAGTTCGTCCTCGCTGGCGCTGGCCTTGGCTTCGATCTGGCCGCGCGGGTTGGCGATATAGGAGTTGCCGTAGAATTCGCCGATGTTCCAAGGCGCTTCAGTGCCGACGCGGTTGATGGCGGCGACGAAGCAGCCGTTGGCGGCGGCCGAGGCGGGCTGTTCGAGTTCCCACAGGTATTGCGACAGGCCGGCGACGGTCGCCGAGGGGTTGAAGATGATCTCGGCGCCGTTGAGTGCCAGGGCGCGCCAGCCTTCGGGGAAGTGGCGGTCGTAGCAGATATACACGCCGATCTTGCCGTAGGCGGTGTCGAAGACCGGCCAGTTCGACTTGCCCGGCTTGAAGAAGTACTTCTCCCAGAAGCCGGCGACCTGGGGAATGTGTGTCTTGTGGTACTTGCCGAGATAGCTGCCGTCGGCATCGAATACTGCCGCGGTGTTGTAGTAGATGCCCGGGCCGGTCTCCTCGAAGATGGGCACGATGATCACCATGTGATGCTTGGCCGCGAGTTTCTGCATCATCTGGCAGGTCGGCCCTTCGGGGACTTTCTCGGCGGCGGCGTACCACTTCTTGTCCTGGCTGGGGCAGAAGTAGGGCTGGTTGAAGACTTCCTGGAAACACAGCACCTGGACACCGGCCTCGGCGGCTTGCTCGATGTAGGGCAAATGCGCCTCGTTCATGGCATCGCGGATAGCGGCCGGCTCGAGGTCGGTCTCGGCCTTCAAGGCCATCTGGATCAAGCCGATCTTTACTTTTTCCATCAATCAATCCTCATCTTGTGCTTGTTGTTAACGCTCGTCATGCGTCGGCATGTATTGATTCTCTTTTTCTAAAACCTGTCTGTAGAGTCAGGATAGTAAAAACCTAGTCGCTCTTCAGGTATTATTTCAAGATGTTTTTAAAATTTTCGTCATGGTCTTAAAATAGTGTAACTCATTAATTAACAACGAATTCCCTATAAGGATGCAGGGCATGCACCAAGCCTTTCATTCAAAAATATGAGTTATTTTTTACTTTTAAAACATATAGATATGATGTTTATCAAGACAAATGGGAAGGCTGAGTGGCGTTGTTATGCACCATTATAGAAATTGTCTAGAGTGTCAGGATGCTTGCCATCCAGCCCGATAAGGCATGCTTAATGTTCGTAGTGATGATATCGCTCAAAAGTTGACGATATAGGCAGGATTGATTGGTTTATTGAAATCAATGACTTGTTGCAAGCGGCCAGGGTCGCCTAGGGCGGCTTTCAAGGGTGCCCCTTCATCAAAACGTCAAGTTGGGCACGCTTTTTGCGGGAAAGTGGCAAGCGACAGTCAGTATTCAACACAACGCATGGCTTCCCGGTGCGGGGAGTCGGCGGCCGCATGAGGAGATAACAACAATGACGGCAAACACTTCACGCTCGGTACAGCGTGGCGATCTCGTCGAGCTCGAGGTCGGTGACGATGTTCGGGAAAGTTCACGCTTCAATGAGGATATCGCCCCGACACGACTCGAAGAGCGTACTTGGTCGCGTTGGAACGTCGCGGCCTTGTGGGTCGGTCTGTCGATTTGCGTACCGACCTACACGCTGGGCGGCATCCTGACCGCTTACTTCGGCCTCTCGGTGAGCGAGGCGTTGGTCACGATCTTGATTGCCAATATCGTGATCCTGGTGCCCCTGACGCTGAACGCCTTCCCTGGCACCAAGTTCGGCATCCCGTTTCCGGTGGTGCTGCGCTCGTCGTTCGGTATTCGTGGCTCCAACGTTCCCTGCCTGATCAGGGCACTGGTCGGGTGCGGCTGGTTCGGCATTCAGACGATGTTCGGTGGGCTGGCGATTCACCTTTTGCTGTCGGCGGTCTTTCCGCCCTGGCGTGGGCTGGAAGGGCTCGGCGAGGTGATCGGCTTCTTCCTGTTCGGTGCCATGAATCTTTATGTGGTGATCCGCGGTGCCGAGTCGATCAAGTGGCTGGAAACCCTTTCGGCGCCGCTGCTGTTGGCGGTCGCTGTTGGCTTGATGGTGTGGGCCATGCCGCACGTATCGATGACCGAGCTGTTGAGCCAGCCGCCGTCGCGACCCGAGGGCGAGCCGGTATACGGCTACTTTTTCGCCGGACTGACGGCCATGGTGGGTTTCTGGGCGACCCTATCGCTCAATATTCCCGACTTCAGTCGTTTTGCCAAGAGTCAGAAGGACCAGATCGTTGGCCAGATCATCGGCTTACCGCTGACGATGTTCTTCTTTGCCTCGCTCGGCGTTGTCATGACGGCGGCGTCGGCGTCGCTGGTGGGTGAAACGATTGCCGACCCGGTGAACTTGATCGGGCGTATCGACAATCCTTTCTGGGTGGTCATCGCCATGGTGCTGATCATCATCGCGACGATCTCGACCAATACCGCCGGCAATATCGTGTCGCCGACCAACGACTTTCAGAATATCGCGCCCAAGCTGATCAATCAGACGCGTGGCACGCTGATGACCGGTCTGGTCGGGGTGCTGCTGATGGGGTATGACCTGCTGCAGAAAGCCGGCGTGATCGTTTCCGACGTGACCCTCGAGAGCCTGTATTCCAACTGGTTGCTGGGGTATTCGAGCCTGTTGGGGCCGATCGCTGGGATCATGATCGTCGATTACTTCCTGATCAAGCGCCAGAAACTCGACGTTGCCAGCCTGTACAAGGACGGTGCGGCCTATCCGGCTTACAATCCGGCCGGTTTCATCGCCTTCTTCGTGCCGGTGGCGCTGACTGTCTTCTCGCTGACGACGGGCGCCTGGACCTGGTTCTACGATTACGGCTGGTTTACCGGCTCGGCGTTGGGAGCAGCGATCTATTATGTGGCAAGCCACCGACTCGCCAAGCCGGTGAGCCAAGATGATGTCGTTTCCGATAAAGTGGGCACCTGAGCGAGCGCGATGCGGTCATCGTGATGTCCTGTTGTCTACACGCAAACCACCGCCCAAGGGCGGTGGTTTTTACGTGGGTCAATAAGGAAGATGTGGTTCAACGTGCCGCAATGGCATCGACGGGAGTTGCGTTGCCTGCGGCGGCGTCGCGATAGGCGGCGTCTTCTTCGGCCAGAACCTGCGGCGAGAATCGGACGAGCATGGTGCAAAAGGAGGCGAGCATAACCGCAACGCCGAGGAAGAAGAGGCCTTGCTGATAGGAAAGCGATTCGCTGCGAAACAGAAATCCCGCCGCCACGGCGCCAGCGTTGCCGCCCGCGCCGACGATGCCGGCCACGGCGCCGAGGGCCTTCTTGTTGATGAACGGTACGATCCCGAAGGTGGCGCCTTCCGCCATCTGGGTGAATAGGCTGAAGACCAGCATGATGCCGATGGCGAGCGCCAGCGTTTGCATCTGGGCGAATCCCATCAGAGCGATGCCTTCGCAGAACATGGCGATGAATAGCCAACGCACGCGACCCTTGAGACCACCCTGGCGGGCGAAAAGATCTGAGAAAATGCCGCCCAAGGTACGAGCGAACAGGTTCATTAGTCCAAATAGCCCAGCGATGAGTCCGGCGGTAGCCAGGTCGAGCTCGAAGTTATCGAAGAAGTAAATGGCGGCGATATTGTTGATGGTCAGCTCGACGCCGAAGCAGGCTGCGTAGACGATGAACAGCGCCCAGACGCGTACATCCTGCATGGCGGCGCCAAAGCTTTGCGCCATGCCGTGCTCCTTCTCGGCATAGGGGAGCTCACCGCGCGCTCGCAGCGCGTCGAAGTCGCCGTTCGGTGCATCTTGGGTAAAGAAGTAGTAAGCGATACCGGTCGCGAACAGTACGATGCCGGGCACCACCATGGCCAGGCGCCAGCCTAGCGCTTCATTCACGCCCAGCATCATGATGCCGGCGAAGACCAAGGGCATGAGGATTTGCGTCGTGCCGCCGCCCAGGTTGCCCCAGCCCGCCGTGGTGGCGTTGGCGGTGCCGACAACGTTGGGCGCGAACATGATCGAGGAATGATACTGGGTAATGACGAAGGAGGCGCCGATTGCGCCGATGGCCAGCCGCGCCAACAGGAAGGTTTCAAAGTTGTCGGCGAGGCCGATCAGCATTACCGGCAGGGAACCGAGGCACAACAGCCAAGTGTAAGCCTTGCGGGGGCCGATCTTGTCGCAGAGAAGCCCGATCACCAGGCGTACCAGAACGGTAATGGCCACCGAGGCGATGATGGTGTTGCCGATCTGGGTTTTGCTCAGGTCAAGGTCTTCACGTACTACGGCCATCAGCGGGGCGATGCCGAACCAGCCGAAGAAGCAGACGTGGAATGCGAACCACGACATGTGGAAGGCGCGCATCTGTGGTGTCTTGAGGCTGAAAAGCCGTATCTTGTTGGCTTTGTTGCGGATTTCCATGGCTCATCCTCTAGCGTTGGAGTGGCGGTGATCGAACGTGACGTCGGCAACCTTCGTCAGGAAGGGCCGGGCCTGGGGTTCGACGCACTCGTACTCACTTGGCGAGCCTGGTCCACGTCTTGCTGTTCCATAAAAAGCAAAAGCCATGCCAATGAAGCAGAGCGAGGATGAATGCCCCGGCTTATCCCTCCACAGCGGCGCATTGGCATGTTTTTGGTGCGCCTTGAAGCGCTATCGCACCTTTGTAATGCATCGTTGACGCACTGCTGATGTGCAGAGTCCGTGTGGCATGGGCTGCCGCAGGGCATTACCTGGCATGTAACCTGCATTACAACTCGACAAGCACCCAGGGGAGGAAAGCGCATGACCGTGAAGGTGCTGATCGTGGATGCGCGTCCGGAACGTTCGCGAGCACTCGAACATGCGTTGCGCGACGCAGGATTCGAGGTCGTGACGCGTGCCGACGAGCATGACGATCTCTACGCCATCATGACGCGCGTCAAGCCGGATGCGGTGATCATCGATGCGGCGCTGCCCAGTCGCGATACCCTGGAGCATATGGGCCAACTGGGTCGCCGCTTCCCCAAGCCGATGATCATGCTCGCCGAGGAAGAAACGCCGGACTTGACGCGTGAAGCGACGAGTGCAGGCGTCAGCGCCTACGTGGTCGAGGATGTGCAGCCAGCGCTGGTGCGCTCGATGGTCAATGTGGCGATTGCCAGCTTCGAAGCGCATCGCGCTCTCAAGGGCGAACTGACCAAGACTCAGACCACGCTGGCGCAGCGGCGCACCATTGAGCGCGCCAAGAGCCAGTTGATGGAAACGCACGCGTTCAGCGAAGACGCCGCCTATCAGTGGCTACGCAAGCACGCCATGAATCGTCGGCTGACCATTCACGAGGTGGCTCAGGTCGTCCTGGCCAGCGATGACGTCGAGTCGTAGGAGACAATGATGAACGAGCCTCAAGCGCCTCGAGGCGAGTGGCCCTCGCCCGAGCGCGCTACGCTGAGCCTGGGCATGTTGCCGCTCAACGATGCTGCGCCATTGGTGGTGGCGCGAGAACGCGGCTTCTTCGCGGCGCAAGGGCTGGATGTGACACTGCAAGTCGAGTCGTCGTGGGCCGGTGTGCGCGATGGTATGCAACTCGGGCTCCTCGATGGTGCGCAAATGCTGCCCTTGATGCCGCTGGCCTCGACATTGGGATTCGATGGACGCCCTACGCCGATGCTTTCGGCACTGACACTAAACCTTGGCGGTAATGCCATCACCGTGTCCAATGCGCTGTATGCCAGCATGCAGGCAGCCGACCCTGAGGCCATGGCGCAGGCACCGGTTTCCGCCCGTGCACTGGCGGCGGTGGTGCGCCAACGGCGAGCCGCTGGCGAGCCGGCGTTGCGTTTCGCTAGCGTGTATCCGTTTTCTTCGCACCGCTATCAGCTGCGCTATTGGCTGGCGGAAGGCGGTGTCGACCCTGATCGTGATCTCGAATTGCGCGTGGTGCCTCCGCCCTTGGTGGCGGAGCAACTCGAGGCCGGTTGGCTGGATGGCTACTGTGTCGGCGAACCCTGGAATACGCTCGCGGCGCGTCGGGAAAGCGGCCGCGTGCTGATCGGCAGTCATGCCATTTGGCAGCATGGGCAGGAAAAAGTCTTCGCGGTACGCGAGGCATGGGCCGATGCCTATCCGGCCACGCACCGCGCGGTGTTACGAGCGCTACTCGAGGCTTGCGCCTGGCTGGAAGCCCCGTCGCAGCGTATCGAGGCGGCACGCTTGATGTGCGAAAAGGGCTATCTGGACGTGCCACCCACCGTGGTGGAGGAAAGCATGGCGGCGGAAGGTACACCGGCGCCGCATGGCGCGAGTGTGTTCCATCGGCATGCCGCGAACTTCCCTTGGCGGTCTCATCTACGCTGGTACGCTGAGCAGATGCGGCGTTGGCAGCACCTGGGTGTCACCACGCCAGCGCTCGAGGACTGCCTGACACGTTGCGTGCGGCCGGATCTTTTCCGCGAAGCGGCCGATGATCTTGGCATCAACTATCCGCTCGTCGATGACAAAAGCGAAGGCGAGCATACGACCGAATGGTCGCTGGAAGGGCGCCGTGGCGATATCGCCATGGGGAGCGATCGGCTGTTGGGCGGCGGGCGTTTTTCGGGCCAAGGCTGAACGAGGCCCCAAACGCAAATAGCCCCACCGCAATGGTGAGGCGATTTGTGTGGATTCTCGGCGAGTTTTCTAGCCTTCGTCGCCCGGTTTCTCGTCGAGATGCACGCTTGCGATGGCGGGTGTATCGCTGTCGCTTTCCAGTTTGGCGAGTAGCGGCTTGGATTCCTTCTGGAATGCCGCCAATGCCTTGCCTTCCAGACTCTGGTTTTCGGGCAACTTGACGCGCATGGCGTCCACGGAGCGGTTGTTGACCATTACCTCGTAGTGCAGGTGTGGGCCCGTGCTACCCCCCGTGTTGCCGGATAAGGCTATTTTTTGACCCATCTCGACACGATCGCCTTCAGAGACGAGGCGTTTGGAGAGATGCATGTAGCGCGTCTTGTAGCCGTTGTCGTGGCGAATGACGAGGTAGTTGCCGGCGCCACCCGCCTGATAGGCGGACTTGATGACGCGGCCGGCAGCCGGTGCATCGACGGGCGTGCCGGTACGCATGGCGAAGTCCGTACCTCGGTGCGGGCTGATGCGTCCGGTGATTGGGTGCGTGCGCCGCAGATTGAACGGCGAGCTTATGCGATAGTGCCCCTCGAACGGATACCGGTTAAAGGCTGGATCGAGGCTCTGGCCGTCGGGCGTATAGAACTGGTCGTCGGCGTTATTGCGTACGACAGTCAGGTTCATGCGATCGCCTTGGTACTGAGCGGCGAGAATCCGTGAATCGACGCTTTCACCTTCCAGCATGTCGGATTCGACGAGTACCTGGAAATGATCGCCGGCACGCGTATTGCGGCGGAAATCCAATTTCTTCGAGAGCAGGCTCGTCAACTGGGCGACTTCGGCGCGAGAAAGCCCTGTGGATTCCGCCGAAAGAGTGAAGCTTCCGTTGACCGTGCCGGCAAAAAGACGCTGAGACGGTTCAGTGGCCTTGAGGATATTGGAGACGTCGAAATCGTCTTGGGGGGACTTGCGCTCAATCAAGTAGCCTTCACGTGCATTTTTCATGACACGCAGTGCGAGCAGGTCGCCTTCCTGATCGAACTTGTAATCGAACGAGCGCCCGACACGCCAGCGGGTCAAGGCGCTCTTGTCGGGAATGCTGTCCAGAATGTGCATGACATCGCTGTACCCCAAGCCTAGGGTACGCTCCGCCGTCAAGGCGAACGTATCACCTTTCTGTACCGTATAGGTTTCCCATTCCGGCACGAATTCCTGCTGTGTAGCGATCTCGCGCTCAAGATCGGGGGGGCCATCCTCGTCGTGCAATTCCGTCGGGTCGATGGAAAAGTCTTCGTAGGACGTTCCGCCCAAGGCCTCATCGTCGAGCTCGTCCTCGGAGAGAAGTCCAGGCAACTGAATGGCCGCGTGGAGAGCCTCGGCGGCGAGGTAAGGAGGAGCGGCATGTGCCTTGAAGGCGGGCGCCTCGGCCACGGTGTCATCAGCCGCGTGTGCCTTGTCGACGAAGTCGACATCGACGATTTCCTGAGCCTTGAGCTCGCTCAGAGGAATGTCGCGCGTGGTGACGGTTTCCAAGGTGTCGAGGGCATTGCTCGCCAACGAAGGAGACGACGAACGAGAGTCGTCGACGTCTTGAGTGATCTGGTGAGTGGCTGAAGTGCCACCATTGTCGTCGATGACGGTAACGATTTTGTGCGCGCCCAGCATGGTCACCATGGTGGCGACCGGTAACAAAATTAATTTATGTGTGCGGGGCAGCGAATGAAGAATCCGCAGCATGATAAATAGAAGCCGTATACGTGAACGTTAAATAGATAAAAGGCATCGAAACGATAACTCATGCTAAATGAAATGCCTATCCTGTTCATGCATACAGCATAGGCAAGCCGATGTTATCCGCTTGCCTATAACGTGGCTATGTTGGTAGTCCTTTACCGGTGCCATGCGATGTACCGTAGCGACATGATTTTAGTCGGTCAAGCTGCCGTCTCGATAGGCCTGCATGGCGGCCTCCAGCTCGTCGCGCGAGTTCATCACGAAAGGCCCGTAGTGGGCGATAGGCTCGCGGTGGGGGGTGCCACGCAAGAGCAAAGCGCCGGCCTTGCCGTTTGATTCCAGGGTGAGCGTATCGCCTGCCTCGAGCACTGCGAGATGACCAGCGTTTACCACTTGGTTACCAATCTTTACCGTACCTAGATAGGCATATACCAGCAGAGTCTCGTCACCTAGTTGCGTTAGCGACAAGGTACCCGATTCGAGCCGTACATCGGCGACGCCAGCATCGCCGGCCAGGGCATCGAGGGGGCCGTCGACGCTGGCCGTGGCATTTTGCCAGCGACCGCCGAGAGCGACCAAGTGAGCGGCTTGCCCTTCGAGACGTGGCATTTCCTGCGCGCGTATATCGCGGTAAGTGGCTGTGCTTAATTTATCGCGTGCCGGTAGGTTGATCCACAACTGGAAGGCGTGGAGTCCTTGGCTGTCGGTCAGCGGCATCTCGGAATGGATCATCCCGCGTCCGGTGTGCATCCATTGCGCATCGCCGGCATGAATGGTGCTGCTGTGACCTAGGTGGTCTTCGTGCGTTAGCCCCCCGTGAATGACATAGGTAAGCGTCTGCATGCCCCGGTGTGGGTGTGGAGGAAAGCCCCCGATATAGTCATCGGGCCGATCGGACCCCAGCTCGTCGAGCATGAGAAAAGGATCGAGCCCACCTTCGAAGTCGTGGAGGCGCTTGATCTTGACGCCATCGCCGTCTTGGCTTGGGTGGCTAGAGCGAATGTGTTTGATCTGGCGGTCAGCCTGCGTCGTGTGTGTCATGGTGAACCCTCTTGATGACCATGACTGGCATTCTAGTTCGTATTTTTCGAAAATTAATCGCATATTTTTGCTCCTAACCTTCGGGATAATCGAATGGTCAATGTCACGTTAGCGCAATGGCGAATGCTCGCCGCCGTGGTCGATCATGGCGGTTTCGCACGTGCCGCCGAAGCCGTGCACAAGAGTCCTTCCACGCTCAATCACGCGGTGCACAAGCTTGAAGAGCAGTTAGGCGTCCAGGTGCTGGAACCCGTGGGGCGCCAGGTGCGATTGACCGAGGCGGGCGACATGTTGCTACGTCGTGCCCGGCAATTGCTGGAAAGCGCCGAGGCCCTGGAAGATGTCGCCGGGCGCTTGGGCGAGGGGCTCGAAGCCGAGGTGGTGATCGCCGTCGATCAGATCTTTCCGACGGATGCCTTGGCGCATGCGTTGGACAGTGTCTCGCGCCACTATCCCCATGTTCGCGTGCAACTGCATGAAACCGTGCTCAATGGCGGTGTCGAGATGCTCTACGATGGACGAGCCGACCTGGTGGTGTCCGGCATCGCCGCCCAGGGTTTTCTGGGCGAGCCATTGGTCAACGTGGAGTTTTTGGCTGTCTCGCATCCCGAGCATCCCCTGCAGCATCTGGGACGTGAACTCGACCTGCGCGATCTGGAGCAGCATCGTCAATTGGTGGTGCGAGATTCGGCGCTACATCAGTCGATGGATGCCGGGTGGCTCAAGGCTGAGCAGCGCTGGACCCTGAGTCACCTGGTGACGTCGTTCGACATGCTGTGCCGTGGGTTGGGGTTCGCCTGGATGCCGACGACCCGCATTCGCGAGGCATTGCGCATGGGGGCGCTTGTCCCCTTGCCTCTGGCGCTCGGGGGGCGTCGCGAAACGCCGATGCAGTTAATCTTTCGCGACCGGGACCGCGCCGGGCCCGCCACGCGGGCGTTGGCGGCGGCCCTGCACGAAGCCGTGACCGATTGCTGTGATGAACATTCGATAGAAACGAATGATTAGGGCGCTTTAATGCGCTTGAGCATCGAATCAATCGTTCTATGCTGAGCGGCATCGAGGATGGCCAAGCGCCGGCCATCCGCTCAATAAGCGTCAGGATCGGTGTAGGAGTAAAGATATGGGACTGTTGATCGAAGGACGTTGGCACGACCAGTGGTATGACACCAAGAAGCACGGTGGTGAGTTCGTTCGCGAGTCCGCCCAGTTGCGTGACTGGGTGACGCCGGACGGTGCGCCGGGACCGCAAGGCCAGCCGGGTATCGCGGCCGAGGCGGGGCGCTTCCATCTGTATGTGTCGCTGGCGTGCCCGTGGGCGCATCGCACCCTGATCATGCGCAAGCTCAAGGGGCTCGAGGACTTGGTCGGTGTATCACATACCAGTCCGCTGATGCTGGAGCAGGGCTGGTCCTACGCCATCGACGAGGGCTCGAGTGGCGATCCGCTCAATGGCGTCGACTACCACCACCAGCTTTATACGCTGACCGATGCGCATTATACCGGGCGCGTAACGGTGCCGGCGCTGTGGGACAAGCGTGAGAAACGTATCATCAACAATGAGTCCGCCGACTTGGTACGCATGCTGGGTGGGGCATTCGATGATTTGACCGGTAACCGGCTGGATCTTTATCCAGAGGATCTCCGCGAGACCATCGATGCCGTCAACGCCGATGTTTATGATCACATCAACAATGGTGTTTACAAGGCTGGCTTCGCCACGCAGCAGGCGGTCTACGAGAAACACGTCAAGGCGTTGTTCGAGGCACTCGAGCGGCTCGAGTCACGGCTCGCCACGCAGCGTTATCTTGCCGGTGAGTGGCTGACCGAGGCGGACATTCGGCTATTCACCACGTTGATCCGCTTCGACGCCGTCTATCACGGACACTTCAAGTGCAATCTCCGGCGTATCGAAGATTATCCCAATTTGTCGAATTATCTGCGCGAGCTCTATCAATGGCCAGGCATTGCCGAGACGGTGAATTTCGATCACATCAAGCGCCATTACTATTATAGCCACGACACCATCAACCCCACGCGCATCGTCCCCAAGGGGCCGGTACTGACGCTGGAGCGTCCCCATGACCGCGAGCGGTTGCCGGGCAAGGGGATTCGTGGCGCTTAGATCGATGTATCAACGTCGCTGTTGGGCGCGTGTCAGCCAGCGATCGAGCGCATTGGCGAAGGTGCGTCGTTCGACGTCGCCATAAGGTTTGGGGCCACCGGTATGCTCGCCGCTGGCGCGTAGGGTTTCCATGAAGTCACGCATCTGTACCTGGGCGCGAATACTGTCGCGGGTCAGCGTTTCGCCACGATTGGTGATGACCTCGGCCTCGCGCGCCAATGCGGCCTCCGCCAGAGGCAAGTCGGCGGTAACAACGAGGTCGCCCGGCGACACTCGGTCGACGATGGCGTCGTCGGCGGCATCGAAGCCACCGGGAACGGCCAGCGCGCTGACCCAGGCCGAGGGCGGCAAGGGCAGGCGGTGATTGGCGACGAAGCGTGTCGGCGTTTGAGTGCGCTCGGCGGCACGTACGATGACTTCGCGGGCATGACGCGGACACGCGTCGGCGTCGATCCACAACGTCGGCATGGGGAGACTCCCTCGATAAGCTAATAGGGCTTGATGAACGAATAAGATTGGGCAAAGCCATTGGTCGATGGTAGTATGCCACCTCCTCGCATGTGTTGACCCCTCCATCCTGTATTCGTCCCTGTGCGATGTGCCTTCCACCCAACGTGGATAGAGCCTAAAGGACGTTTCTGCGCAAGGCGCATTGCCCGCTCGCTTCGAGCCGGCCGTGAGAGCGCTTGCCGCATCGATGGCGCGCCACGACGCGTAAGGTCGCCACAGCTGCCGCGTATGCGGCAGGACGCAGGTGCTGCGACCGGCGCCTTTTGTTTCGATGCCCCAGGCCGAGCGGCCGATGGGCAATGAAGGCGCCTTGAATTTTTCCGCCGGTTCGCTCCGGCTATCCAAGGTGTGACATGACCACGACTCCCGCTGCCTCGCCGACTTTCGCCGAGCTTTCGCTGCCGTCTGTTCTTCTTTCTACGCTCGAATCATTGGGATATGAGACGCCCTCACTGATTCAGTCTAAAACCATTCCCGCGCTGCTTGAAGGGCGCGATGTGCTGGGCCAGGCCCAGACCGGTACGGGCAAGACCGCTGCCTTTGCCTTGCCGCTGTTGTCGCGTCTGGACCTCAAGCGTCGCGAGCCGCAAGTGCTGGTGCTTGCGCCGACGCGTGAGCTGGCACAGCAGGTTGCCGCTTCTTTCGTCCAGTACGGCCGTGACCTCAAGGGGCTTGAGGTTCTCAGCCTGTGTGGTGGCCAAGAGTATCGCGAACAGCTCAGTGGGTTGCGCCGTGGCGCCCAGGTTATCGTGGGCACGCCGGGACGCGTGATCGACCACCTCAACCGTGGCAGCCTCAAACTCGACGGCCTCAATGCGTTGGTACTCGACGAGGCCGACGAAATGCTGCGCATGGGCTTCATCGATGACGTCAAGCGTGTGGTCTCCGACACGCCGAAAGAGGCGCAGCGCGTATTTTTCTCCGCGACCTTGCCCAATGAAATCTCGCGCATCGTCGATCATTACCTGGTCGATCCGCTCAGGATCATGATCGAAACCAAGACCAAGACGGCCGAAGGCATCGAGCAGCGCTTGGTGCGTATCGAAGGTGGCGCCAAGCTGGAGGCGTTATCGCGCTTGCTCGAGGTCGAGCCGGTGGACGCCGCCATCGCTTTCGTGCGCACACGTGCCGCCTGCACCACGCTGGTCGAGCAATTGTTGGCGCGTGGCGTGAACGCGGCGGCGCTGTCCGGCGACCTGGATCAAAGTCTGCGCGAGCGGACCGTCGATCGCCTCAAGCGTGGCAAGGTCGATGTCCTCATCGCCACCGACGTTGCCGCGCGCGGTCTCGACGTGCCGCGTATCACGCACGTTTTCAACTACGACCTGCCGCAAGACGGCGAGGCGTATACCCACCGCATCGGGCGGACGGGGCGCGCTGGACGCAAGGGCGTGGCGATTACCTTCGCCGGTGGCCGCGAGCAGCGCCGCGTACGTGATATGGAGCGTGTGACCGGTCAGCCGATGCAGGAAGTCGAGCTGCCCGATGAGTCTGTCATCCGTGCCCATCGCGACAAGCTGTTCCGTGAGCGTGTGCTGAAGACGCTGGAGCAAGGCAGCGACTATCAGCGTGAGCTGATCGAAGGCTTGGCCGACGACGGTTATGATCCCGTGGACCTGGCTTGTGCCATGGCCAGCATGGCGCGTTCCGGCGAGGCCCCCATCGGTCGCTTGCCGAAGCCGGGCGAGCGTCGTCCCGCCCGCCAGGGGGGTGGTCGCGACGAAAAACCCAATCGTCGTGATCGTGGCCCGAGCGCTGGCATGACGCGTTACCGCGTGTCGGTAGGTCATAAGGATGGCGTCAAGCCCGGCCAATTGGTAGGTGCATTGGCCAATGAAGGCGGCATCGACGGTGGCAAGATCGGTCGTATCGACATCCGCAATGCCTTCTCTGTGGTCGAATTGCCGAGTACGCTGCCGACCGCTGTGCTGTCGCGCATCGGCCAAGCGCGTGTCGCCGGTCGTCCGCTGGAGATTGCCGAGGATCGTGGCGGTGACCAGGAGCGTGCCCCGCGGCGTCAACGTGAAAACGGAGACGCTCCCCAGCGGAATCGCTCGCAAGCGTGATCTAGCCGCTAACGGCTCGCGCGCCGCTCGTCACCTGACGAGCGGCCATGAAAAACGCCCCATGGCAATGTTACTGCCATGGGGCGTTTTGCGTTGCTGATGGCCCTCATCGCGAAGGACTCAGGCACATCAGGAGGGAACGTTTATCCCTCGCGCTTGCCGTCGACGAGACGCTTCAGGCCGAGGCCGTTCGCTTCCTTGAGGGCCTCGGGAAGCAGCGAATCGGACAGGTTCTGATAGCACACCGGACGCAGGAAGCGGAAGATCGCGGCGCTGCCTACGGAGGTGGTGCGTGAATCGGTCGTGGCCGGGAAGGGACCACCGTGGACCATGGTATGAGAGACCTCGACACCGGTCGGCCAGCCGTTGGCCATGATGCGACCCGCCTTGCGTTCCAGCGTGGGCAGCAGGCGTGCGACGGCGTCGGTATCACCTTCGTCCATCTGCAGGGTGGCGGTCAGTTGGCCTTCCAGTGCTTCGGCCACGCGCTTCATCTCGTCCATGTCGCTACAGATCACGATCAGAGAAGTGGCGCCGAAGACTTCTTCCTGCAGCGATTCATCGGCCAGCACATCGGCGCCTTGCGTGGTGAAGAGGCCGGCCTGGCACTGGTTCTCACCTTCGCCGGTCAGGCCGCGGCCCACTTCGTTCACCTTGGCATTGCCCGCCAGCTTGGCGACGCTCTGCTCGTAGGCCGAATGGATTCCGGGCGTCAGCATGGTATTTGCCGGCGTTTCCTTGAGTGCCTTGCCGGCTTCTTCGATGAAGCTATCCAGTGCCGGGCTCTTGAGACCGATCACCAGGCCCGGGTTAGTGCAGAACTGGCCTGCGCCCATGGAAAGAGATCCGACGAAGGCTTGGGCGAGATCGGTACCGCGCGCTTCAAGCGCTTTGGGCATCAAGAATACGGGGTTGATGCTGCTCATCTCGGCGTAGACCGGAATCGGCTCGGGGCGCGATTGCGCGGCTTGTTGCAGCGCCAGGCCACCCTTGCGCGAGCCGGTGAAACCGACTGCCTTGATGTTGGGGTGTTTGACCAGCGAGGTGCCTACTTCGTAACCGGCATCGAAGAGCATGGAGAACACGCCTTCAGGCATGTTGCACTTCTTGGCGGCGCTTTGGATGGCGCGTGCCACTAGCTCGGAGGTGCCGGGGTGCGCCGAGTGCGCCTTGACGATCACCGGGCAGCCCGATGCCAATGCGGAAGCGGTGTCACCGCCGGCCACGGAGAAGGCTAGCGGGAAGTTGCTGGCGCCGAAGACCGCGACCGGCCCCAGAGGAATATGGCGCTGACGAAGGTCAGGGCGCGGCATGGGAGTGCGTTCCGGCAGCGCCGGGTCGACACGGACATCGAGCCATT
The DNA here is from genome assembly GCF_029889905.1 of Chromohalobacter sp. 11-W. Taxonomy (GTDB): domain Bacteria; phylum Pseudomonadota; class Gammaproteobacteria; order Pseudomonadales; family Halomonadaceae; genus Chromohalobacter. Next base: position 357,119 of record NZ_JARANZ010000001.1, read on the forward strand.
CACCAGCACGGACGACACCCGCAAAAAGGCGTAGCTGGTTGCAGGTACGTCCACGCTCACCTTCCAGACGTGCGACCGGCAGGCCACTTTCGCTCATGGCACGTTCGATCAGGCCACCGCCCAAGTGTTCGATTTCCTCGGCGATGGTTTCCAGAAACTTGGCCCGTTCCTCCAGAGAGGTTTCCCGATACGCATCGAAGGCCTCCCAGGCGAGCTGGCAGGCGCGCTCGACCTGCTTGCTATCGGCACTGGGGAACTCGGGTGGCAGAGTCTCGCCATTGGCGGGGTCAACCGCCTGGAAGCTAGTGCCGGGGCCGGCTGCGATGTCTTGTCCGATAATCTGTTTGCCTTCCAATATCATGCTTGCCTCCTGGCATTGATGGGCATATATGAGACATGGCGACGCTGAGCGCTAGAGTCAAGGGGCGTTAAGTCGCACCGATGTTGCGGCGTGACCCCGTGGCGTCGCGTGCGCCTCCCATGTCATCGAGAGTACTGTTTTGAGTGGATGTCATGGCCAGGCGCAAATCTTCAGTGGCAGGCCATGTTGGTGTTGAAAAGCCGACCGTCAAGCGCCGGGACGCTGTCGTACGAGATAATTCAGCAGAGCGCCGCTACCGAACTGCCAGGGCCGAATGCGGTCGCTGGTGTCGACGCGATTGACCAGCGCCCCGAGTGTGGGCGTGGCGATGGTCACCACATCTTCGAGGTGGTGAGTGAAGCCACTACCTTGGGTATCACGGTCCTGGGTCGGGGCGAATAAGGTTCCCAGGAACAGCATGAAGCCGTCCGGGTACTGGTGATGCGCCCCCAGTGTTTGGTCGACGAGATCGAGCGGGTCGCGACTGATTTGATTCATCGAGCTCACCGCATCTAGGTGAAAACCATCCTCGCCGCGGACATCCAGGGTGACTTCCAGGGCGCGGACACTGTCGATGTCGAAGTCGTCATTGAACAGGCGCACGAAGGGGCCGATGGCGCAGGAGGCGTTGTTATCCTTGGCCTTGCCCAGCAACAGAGCACTCCGTCCTTCGACATCGCGTAGGTTGACATCGTTGCCGAGCGTGGCGCCACGTACTTGGCCGCGCGAGTCCACCGCCAGCACGACCTCGGGTTCGGGGTTGTTCCACTTCGAGGCCGGATGAATACCGACACGGTGCCCTAGGCCTACCGCCGACATGGGTTGCGATTTGGTGAACACTTCGGCATCGGGGCCGATGCCGACTTCCAGGTATTGCGACCAGACGTCGAGCTCTACCAGCTTGGCCTTGAGGGCCTCGGCCTCGGCGGAGCCCGGCGTCAGCCGGGAAAGGTCGTCGCCGATCAGCGAGGTGACGGTCTCGCGCAATGTCGCGGCTTTCTGACTATCGCCACGCGCTTGCTCCTCGATCACCCGCTCCAACATCGATGACGCGAACGTTACCCCGCAGGCCTTTATTGCCTGAAGGTCGCAGGGCGCCAGAAGGTGCCAGGTAGCGGGGTCGCCCTCGGCATCGAGCGAGGCCTCCAGGCAATCGCTGACCGTGAGGAGAGGAGCATCCGGCGCTTGGGCGATGCGTGTTGGTAGATCGTCGAACTCCAGCAGGGCGCTGAACGTGGGAGCCAGCGCGCTGATATCGTGCAGCATGCCGTCACGTACGGTGACCAGGCGGGGACCTTGCGCATCGGGGTCCCATACGCGGCCGATCAAGCTATCGTTGCCGGCATCCTGGGGGAGAAACGGGTGAAATTCATTCATGGGAGCGCCCTTGGATTCGTCGCATCAGGCGGTAAATGTTGAACATAGTGCTTACATGTTCAACATAGACTTTGGTATACCCATTGCAACCTACCCCTGATGCCGGGGCTGCGGGCATGGGGGGTGATCGACGCTCCCATCTCCACGTTCGTGAGAGAAAAAATCTTTTTAATCAGTATTCTGACGCCACTTTTTGGCATTGCACCTAAGTCTCGATGCCTGTTCCTGAAGAGGGTGGAAAAAGCGCGATATTATTTTTGATATTTTTTTTTACATCAAAGAAGGTCTTTTTTGACATTATTCGGTTATTGAAAGGGGCGTTTATGGTGTTGGCAACGCTAATGCGAATGCCACGAGAAGGAGCCCCTGATGAGCCAGTCCCCCCGCCGACTGCGCAGTGCCGAGTGGTTCGGCACTGCCGACAAGAACGGCTTCATGTATCGCAGCTGGATGAAGAACCAGGGCATTCCCGACCATGAATTCCAGGGTAAGCCGATCATCGGCATCTGTAATACCTGGTCGGAGCTCACTCCCTGCAACGCTCATTTCCGCAAGCTCGCCGAACACGTCAAGAAAGGGGTGCTCGAGGCTGGCGGTTACCCGGTCGAGTTTCCGGTGTTCTCCAACGGTGAGTCCAACCTGCGACCCACCGCGATGTTCACCCGCAACTTGGCGAGCATGGATGTCGAGGAGGCGATTCGCGGCAATCCGCTCGATGCCGTGATTCTGCTGGTGGGCTGCGACAAGACCACGCCGGCGCTTTTGATGGGCGCGGCGAGCTGCGATATTCCCACTCTCGTGGTCACCGGCGGCCCGATGCTCAACGGCAAGCACGAGGGCAAGGACATTGGTTCTGGCACCGTGGTGTGGAAGCTCTCCGAGGAAGTGAAAGCCGGCAAGATCTCGCTGCACGATTTCATGGCCGCCGAGGCGGGCATGTCGCGCTCTGCCGGTACCTGCAACACCATGGGTACCGCCTCGACCATGGCCTGCATGGCCGAATCGCTGGGAACCTCATTACCCCACAATGCGGCGATTCCGGCGGTCGATTCGCGCCGCTATGTGTTGGCCCACCTGTCTGGCAATCGTATCGTCGAGATGGTCCACGAGGATCTCAAACTCTCCAAGGTGCTGACCAAGCAAGCCTTCGAGAACGCTATTCGCACCAACGCAGCCATCGGCGGTTCGACCAATGCGGTCATTCACTTGCAAGCCATCGCCGGACGCATCGGGGTCGACCTGACGCTGGACGACTGGACGCGTATCGGTCGCGGTACGCCGACCATCGTCGATCTGCAGCCCTCGGGGCGCTACCTGATGGAAGAGTTCTACTATGCAGGCGGCTTGCCAGCCGTATTGCGGCGCCTTGGCGAGGCCGACCGGCTGCCGCACAAGGATGCCTTGACCATCAACGGCAAGACATTGTGGGAGAACGTGGAGGATGCGCCGCTTTACAACGACGCCGTGATTCGCCCCCTCGACACGCCATTGCGCGAGGACGGCGGCATGTGCGTGATGCGCGGTAATCTCGCGCCTAATGGCGCCGTCCTCAAGCCCTCTGCGGCGACGCCCGAGTTGATGACGCACCGTGGCCGTGCCGTGGTTTTCGAGAATTTCGATGACTATAAGGCGCGCATCAACGATCCCGATCTCGATGTCACCGCCGACGATATTCTGGTGATGAAAAACTGCGGGCCGCGCGGTTATCACGGCATGGCAGAGGTCGGCAACATGGGGCTGCCGTCCAAGCTGCTCGAGCAGGGCATCACCGACATGGTGCGCATTTCCGATGCGCGCATGAGCGGCACCGCCTACGGTACCGTGGTTCTCCACGTAGCGCCGGAAGCCGCTGCCGGCGGGCCGCTCGCGGCAGTCCGGAATGGTGACTTGATCGCCCTCGATGCCTATGCCGGCACGTTGCATCTAGAGGTCGACGATGCCGAGCTTGCCGCACGCCTGGCCGAGGCCGACCCCACCGCCGAGTCGACGCGCATCGCCAGTACCGGCGGATACCGCCAGCTCTACATCGAACACGTGCTCCAGGCAGATCAAGGCTGCGACTTCGACTTCCTGGTCGGCTGTCGTGGTGCAGAGGTACCGCGGCACTCGCACTGAGCTGAGTGACGCGGACAGAGCAAGAGGGCGGCCGATTGGTCGCCCTCTTTGCGCATGGGGCAAGAAGATAGGGGCGTGACGAGGCATCTACGCCTGTTGGAAGATGTCGCGTTTATGGCAGAGGGCGATAGTCAAAGTAGGAGAAGTCGGCGGCTCGGCGCCGGCCACCTAGATCCTGTGCACAGAGCCCCACGAAAGTGCCGGTGAAACGTATGTAATCGGCAGCATCATCGGAAAGATGGCGGAGATCGATCACATCTCCGATGGTGCGCCACGCCTCATCACCTGACGCAACGTGGAACTGTAGCCGTTCCTTGTGGATCGTTGCCATCAAGCGAATCGGGCCTTCCGGGAGTGCGACTCTCTCCCTCAGCAGCTCATCGTATTCCCCATGGCGGGATTCGGTGATACCGAGGCACTTTCCTCGTGCCTCATGATGCGTGACACACAAGTAGGCATAATCGGTTGTATCGTAATAGATGATCAGCCCTGCCATTTGTTGGAAATTTTCTGGCGAATACTCGAGCAGGGTTTCGACCTCGACATGAAAGTCCGTCAGTCGCCTTGCCAGCAGGCTTTGGCGATGCGTCGACTGCATCGATTCGCCCCCTTTGAGACGCAAAAAACCAGGACGCTCGGAGAGCGATATCCAGTCCTCGCTGAAGGCTCGCCGTAGTGAATCCCAGTAGCCCTTCAGCTCGGGAGAAGAGAATTCGTCCAGGTTGTTTTCCGTCGGCATGGGGTGGGGCGGTAGCTTCGGTGCCTCTACGTTGATACTGGGGTGAGGGCCATCCATGACACGTAGCCATCCGTCCTGGGTCCAGTGACATTTTTGAATGGCCGTTTCGCGTCCGAGAATGCATTTGTCTTCCACGACCGGGCGAGCGCATAGATGGGCCATATACCATTCTCCGTTTTGTGTCTCGACGAGACTGGCATGACCTGCCTTTTGCAATTGATCTCGCTGACCTTGATCGGAGGTAAGTACAGGGTTCTCGGGATCGACTTCGTAGGGGCCTAGCAAGGAGGAAGCGCGTGCCACTGTGACGGCATGGGTATAGCCAGTACCCCCTTCGGCCGTGATCAGATAATAATTACCGTTGCGTTTGTAGAGGTGAGGCGCTTCTGTCACGCCGAGGCGAGTACCTTTAAAGATGTTGCTTATGGGGCCGGTTAGAGAACAGGTGGCTGGGTCGTAACGTTGGAGTGCGATGCCAGCAAAAGAGTTGTGCCCCTTGCGGAAATCCCAAATCATGTTCAAAAGCCAGCTCGATCCATCGTCATCATGGAATAGGGAGGGATCGAAGCCGCTACTATTCAGGTAGATGGGATCGGACCAAGGGCCTTCGATATTTTCGGCGGTAACGAGATAGTTATGGGTATCCTTAAATGCTCCTTTTCGGCTTTTGACGTCGGTATAGACTAGATAGAACAGGCCATTAGCGTGACTCAAGCAAGGTGCCCAGACACCGCCCGAGTCGATGTTGCCAACCATGTCGAGCTGAGAAGTGCGCGTCAGCGGATACGTGAGCAACCGCCAATGCACCAGATCTCTGGAATGGTGGATTTGCACGCCGGGAAACCACTCGAACGTGGATACCGCGATATAATAGTCGTCGCCTACTCGTAGCATCGAGGGATCCGGATGATACCCAGGCAAGACGGGATTGGTAATGATCGCCATATGATCGGCTTCCTTGTTGCCAAGCGGTGTGAACTCAAGCTCTTGCCTTGAGATCCTCGATGATGCTCGGATAGCGTTTATCGAGATCGTAAAAAAGCATGAGTACTATAAGAAGCACGCAAAGCGCGAGTGGCAGATAAATGAACAGAGTCTGGATCGATAGCAAGGCGGCTGCGCTTTGTTCGCTACCCCCGCCGATATAGCCACCGAAGGCGAGTATCCAACCGATGAGCGCCGTACCTAGCCCGCTGCCCATTTTGATACCCATACTGCCGCCGCTATAGACCATGCCTTCGTTACGGACACCGGTCTTCCATTCGCCGTACTCGATAGTGTCGCCCAGGATGGCAAACATGCTGCCATTGATCGGTGCCTTGCCGATGCCTCGGATGATGGTTCCGGCGATGAGCAGTGTCACGTTGCTGAGGTCGATCAACATCACGAGATAGCCGAAAATGGTGATCAATTCGCCGACAATAATCGCATTGCGCTTGCCGAATCGCTTGGTGATCGGGGCCACGCAGACCATTCCCACGAGGATGAAGGCGATATAAGCAGTGGTGACGATTCCTACCATCCAGGTATCGTCCAGGATATATTCTGCGTAATAGACCACGGCACCAGAGTTGAGCGCGTTAAATATATAGGTCATCAGGATGAACGATGTTGCCAGAGCCCAATACCTGTTTTTGCACAGTGTCAGCAGGCTTTCTTTGAGTGAAACGGTCGAGTCTCGTTGGTTGTGGATGGCGGGCTTGACGCGTTCTCGTGTCGTCTTGAAGGTGAAGATGAACAGTACAGTACCGACCGAACCGAAAATCATGAAAGTCACGACCCAGCCGAATTGCTCGCCGCCGAGCAGTGTCGCGACAGGGAGTGTTAGGTTGCTGACCAACAAGACACCTATGAGGGCTAGGCTCATTCGGAAGATGTTCAACAAAGAGCGTTGATACTGGTCTTGAGTTATAAGCGAATTCATCGTCCCGTAAGGGACGTTGAGTCCCGTATAGACGAGGCAGACCACATTGTAGGTCACGGCAATGTAAACGACTTGCCAAAAGGGAGAAACATCGGGCACGGCAAAGAGCAATACTGCTGAAAGCGCGAAGGGCACTGCCAGCCACAACAGCCAGGGCCTTGCCTTGCCGTGCCGGGAACGCGTCTTGTCGATGACGTAACCCATGGCAATATCCGAGACGCCGTCAAACACGCGTGAAAACAGCATGATCGATCCGATAACTCCGGCGGCGACGCCGATGACATCCGTGTAGTAATACACGATAAAGATGCTCATCGCTTGCCAGATGAAATTGCTTGCCAAGTCGCCACAACCATAGCCGATCTTCTCGAGAAGGCCGATCTTCTCGACTGGTGGGGCCAGAGAAGCAGTATACGTTGCGTGCTCGCCAGGAGCTGTTGAAGTCTGTGAACTTGCCGTCATGGTGGACCTCGTTGTCATGAGAGGGGGCTGACCTCAAGTTACCTGAAGACGTAATGGCGTCATGCCGAACGACTACTTGCATATCCATTGTGGGAGTGATGGAAGCCATTAGTTTTTACTTTTAACTAAGTAGATGTTTGTTGATTAATAAAGAGATTGCCATTATACGTTGGTCATAACCCCCATTATCCGTTTATGGATCAGGCATACCGTGCGGTATGAGTAATGCTTGTTCGCCTCGTCAAGCTGGAAGGGTAAAAAATTCTTTTAACCAAGGGTTTGAGCTTTTGGGGAGCTCATGGCTGATACCTTGGATATCAACGTTGCCCTGGAGGCGGCCTAATGGGTCGCCTTCTTGCGTTGCGGCGTTGCGGCGTTGCGGCGTTGCTCGGCGCAAGGAAGCAGAGTCTCTACACCTATCGGAGTATGTTGAACATACTCGTAATATGTTTGACTTACACTGGAGCCGATTGTTCTTTCGAGAGGAGATAACCTGATGTCCGCCGACAATCGCCGCATGACCCCCGATCAACTGCGTTCGCGCTGGTGGTTCGACAATCCCGAGCATCCGGGGACCACGGCGCTATGCATCGAGCGCTACATGAACTACGGCCTGACGCTGGAAGAACTCAAGAGCGGCAAGCCGATCATCGGCATCGCGCAGTCGGGCTCCGACTTGACGCCTTGCAATCGTCACCACATCGACCTGGTAAAACGCGTCAAGGATGGCATCCGCGCCGCTGGGGGTGTGCCGTTCGAGTTTCCCCTGCATCCCATCCATGAAAACGTGCGCCGGCCGACGGCAGCGCTGGATCGCAACCTGGCATACCTGGGCCTGGTGGAAGTCCTGCATGGTTATCCGTTAGACGGCGTGGTGCTGACCACCGGCTGTGACAAGACCACGCCCGCCTGCCTGATGGCGGCGGCGACGGTCAACATTCCGGCGATCGTGCTCTCCGGCGGGCCGATGCTCAATGGCTGGCGCGGCACTCAGGAACGCGTGGGCTCGGGCACCATCATCTGGGAACTGCGCAAGCGTCTTGCGGCGGGGGATATCGGCTACGAGGAATTTCTGTCCCGCGCCACCGATTCGGCGCCTTCCGTGGGCCACTGCAACACCATGGGCACCGCCTCGACGATGAATTCCATGGCCGAGGCGTTGGGCATGAGTCTGCCCGGCTCGGCGATGATCCCGGCGCCCTACAAGGAGCGCTCGATGGTTGCCTACCAGACCGGGACGCGCATCGTCGACATGGTGTGGGAAGACCTGCGTCCGCTGGATATCATCACCCGCGAGGCCTGCGAAAATGCCATCGTGGTGTGTTCTGCGCTGGGCGGTTCCTCCAATGCGCCGGTGCATATCAATGCCATCGCCCGCCACGCGGGGATCGAGCTGACCAACGACGACTGGCAGCGCCTCGGGCACGAAATTCCGCTACTTGCCAACGTGATGCCGGCGGGGATCTATCTTTCCGAGGAGTTCCACCGGGCCGGTGGCGTGCCCGCGGTGCTCAGCGAACTGATCAAGGCCGGACGTCTGCATGGCGATGTGCCGACGGTCAACGGCAAGACATTGGCGGAGAATACGGACGGGCGTGAAACCCTGGACGACGATATCATTCGCCGCTACGACAATCCGCTGGTGGAAGAGGCCGGCTTCATCAACCTCAAGGGCAATCTGTTCGATTCGGCGTTGATGAAGACCAGCGTGATCGCCAGCGACTTCCGGCAGCGTTTCCTGAGTCAGGCCGATGATCTGGATGCCTTTGAAGGCAAGGTGGCGGTATTCGACGGCTCCGAGGATTATCATGCGCGCATCGACGATCCGTCGCTCGAGATCGACGCGAATACCATCCTGATCATGCGCGGGGCCGGCCCGATCGGCCATCCGGGGAGCGCAGAGGTCGTCAACATGCAGCCGCCGGAGGCGCTGATCCGTCAAGGCATCGAATCGCTGCCATGCATCGGCGACGGTCGTCAGTCGGGGACCTCGGGCTCGCCCTCGATCCTCAACGCGGCCCCCGAAGCGGCGGTGGGTGGCGGCTTGGCTCTGCTGGAAACGGGTGACCGGATTCGTATCGATCTCAAGCGTGGCGAAGCCAATCTGCTGGTCGATGACGCCGAGTTGGCGAAACGTCGCGCGGCGCTGGAATCACGCGGCGGTTACATCTACCCGGTGGATCAGACGCCCTGGCAGGAGATTCAGCGCGGCATGGTCGAGCAGCTCGATCGCGGCATGACGCTGGGCCCCGCCACCAAGTATCGCGATGTCGCCCGCCAGAGCCCGCCTCGCGACAATCACTGAGTATTCATTACCAGGTACTCACCGCTGAGCATTCAGCTACCCAAAAGGGCGTCGCCATGCGACGCCCTTTTCGTGTTTCAGGAGCTTGCGTTGAGAGCGTGGAACTTGAGGCGTGTCAGGTTTCGGACAACAGCTCGGCGCTATGCCCAAGCGGTGTGTCGGGAATCTCCAGCCCCAAGGCGCTGGCGGTGCCGGCGAGCACGGCTTGCGAGGCGCGAAAGGCATCGTGTGGTCGGCGTGCGCGAATACTTTCCATCAGCACCCGGTGGCGCTCCAGACTCTGCGCCGGGTCGCTGGCGCTAACGTTCGAGGTCTCGATTAGCAGCAATATCGAGGGGCGCAAAATGTGTGAAAGCTGTGACCAGACGATGTTGTGGGTGGCCTTGAAGATTGCCACATGGAAGGCGATGTCATAGTCGCTATGCAGGCGGCCGTCACGGTTGGAAGCGGGGTCGTCGAGATCACTGCCCATGCCGTTGAAGGCCTCCTCGATGGCGACCAAGTCATGCGCCGTCGCGTGCTTGGCGGCGGTCATGGCGACATAGGGCTCCACGTCCAGGCGAAAGGCCAGAATCTCGCGCTGCACACCGGGGTTGGGCGCCGCATAGCGCGTCATCCACTCGGTGACTTGAGCATCGAGAATGTTCCACTCCGGATACTCGCGGACCTTCGAGCCGTGCCCTGAGATGCGTTCGATGATCCCGGCATCGACCAACTGGCGAAGATCGCTGCGCACGGCCGAGCGATTGAGGGCGAAGCGCTCGCACAGGTCGACTTCGCGCGGCACGAAATCCCCCGGCTGATACTCGCCGGAGAAGATCTCCTTCGCTAGCGCCTCGGCGACGCTAGGGCGTTTGCGGGATGGGGTTTGTTTGCTCTTCACGTGACATCGTTCCGAATCATTTCGCTCACGCTGGCATATGTCGAACATTTCGACAAGGCGCCGATGGTCGGTGGTCATGCGCCACGTGCCGCACACCTGACGATGTTTGCCCAATGCGAAGGTCGCGATGACTCTGAGTCTAGCCGGAGGCTGCCAGACGCTCTCCAAGCGCAGTCATGAAGGCATCGGCGGCCTCGAGCTGGGCAACGTCCAGATATTCGTCGGGCTGATGCGCCTGAGCGATGCTGCCGGGGCCGCAAATTATCGTCGGCAGGCCGGCGCGTTGGAACTGACCGGCCTCGGTGGCATAGGCCACGGCTTGGTTGTCGGTAGCGCCCAGCAATGCATGACAGAACTCGAGCGCCGTCTGGTTATCACGGTCGGCCAGAGCGGGCACGGTCTCGGTCAGATGCTCGGTATGGATGTCGATCTGCGGTGCGCGTGGGCGTAATTCGTGCATCAGCGTTTCGGCGTAGTGCTGGAAACGCTCGAACAAGGCGTCGAAACCGTCCGTTGGCAGATGACGGATTTCCCAATCGAAATGACACTCGCGGGCCATGATATTGATCGCCGTACCGCCCTGGATCTTGCCGACGTGCAGGCTGGAGTGGGGCACATTGAAGAGTGGATCGACACGGCCCTCCGCGACCAGCTCCGCCATGATGTCCTCGATGCGCGTCACCAAGCGAGCCGCCACATGCACGGCGGAGACGCCCTGGCGTACCTGGCTGGAGTGTGCTTCGCGACCGGTCACCGTGGTGCGCAGGTTGGTGATGCCTTTCTGGGCCACCACCGGCGCCATCAGCGTGGGCTCGCCGACGATGACTGCCGCCGGCGTCGGCGCATCGGCCATCAGTCGCTCGATCAAGCGCGGCGCACCCAGGCAGCCGACTTCCTCGTCGTAGGAAAACGCTAGGTAGATGGGGCGCTGCAAGTCGCGCGCTTGCCACCGCGGTACCTGTGCCAGTGCGCTGGCGATGAAGCCCTTCATGTCGCAGCTACCGCGGCCGTAGAGGCGGCCGTCGTCCTTGTCGGTCAGCGTGAAGGGATCGCTGCTCCAAGGCTGGCCGTCTACGGGGACCACGTCGGTATGCCCGGACAGCACCACGCCGCCCGCCACCTCGGGGCCGATGCGGGCCAGCAGGTTTGCCTTGCTGCCGTCATCGTTGGTAATGCGGGTACACGGTACGTCATGCTCGGCAAGGTAGGCCTCGATGAAGGCGATCAATTCCAGGTTGGAGTGTCGCGACACGGTGTCGAAGCCAATCAGGCGTTCGAGCAGGGCAGTGGTGTTGGGCATGGCGGCCTCCAGCGGAATGTTTTGCGCCAGCCTAGCACGTCACTTTGACGCTGGCGCGAGCGTGCGCCATCTTGAGAGCGTCCATACATCCAGTCAGGAGAGTACCCACGTGAGCAAGATTCTCGTCCTTTATTACTCCAGTTACGGGCACATCGAAACATTGGCCAATGCCGTCGCCGAAGGCGCACGCGGCGTGGCCGGCACCCAGGTGGATTTGTATCGCGTGGCCGAACTCGTGCCCGCTGACGTCGCCGAAAAATCTGGCTACAAGGCAGACAGCACCGCCGCCGTGCTGGATGACCCCAGCATCTTGGCCGAGTACGATGCGATTCTCGTCGGCACGCCCACGCGCTTTGGCAACATGGCGTCGCAGATGCGCAATTTCTGGGACAAGACGGGTGGTCTCTGGGCGCAAGGCAAGCTGATTGGCAAGCTGGGCGGCGCCTTCACGTCTACCGCCAGCCAGCACGGCGGGCAGGAAACCACGCTGACCTCGATTCACACCACCTTGCTTCACCACGGCATGGCGATCGTCGGTGTACCGTACTCTTGCGCGGCGCTGAGCGAGCTTGAGGAAGTCTCCGGCGGTACGCCCTACGGCGCGACGACCATCGCCGGTGGCGACGGCAGCCGCCAACCCAGCGCGAACGAACTGACCATCGCCCGCTTTCAGGGCCAGCACACCGCCGAAATGGCCGCCAAGCTCGCCGGCTGAGCGCCGTCCGAAGCGTTTCGAAAGACACCAAAACGCCGTGCCTTCGGGCGCGGCGTTTTAGTGTCAGGGATCAGTACACGAAGTGCGTGTTTTTGACACGTCGCCTAGGTATTTACCCCGTCCTACTACGGGGCTGACATTTTCTGCCCGTTCAGCGCCTGGATAGCGGCGACGGTGTCATCGATGGCGTCGGGATCGAGTATGAGACCGATGTGGTCGATGTCGGGGAGTTGATCGACCGCTACGTCGCTGCCGGCGTGTTGAAACACAGAGACGAACTGATCGGCACGAAAGATTTGATCATCCTCGCCCACCAGCACAAGCATCGGGTGGTGAGTCGCGCGTAGGGTAGCCCGGTAATCGGGTATCGGCCGGTAATTCTGGGCCAGGTTGTATGAGTAGGCCGGTGTCAGGTCGGCACTCTCATCGATGGCATAACGTACCACGGGCAGATGATTGAAGGCGTCGATACCGAACCGGTTCAATAGCGTGATGGCGATGTAACGCGGTAATCCGATGCGGGTCCAGCCGCCGCTATCTGCCCGGTACGTGGGTGCCTCCTGACTGATGAACGGCGACAGTAGCAGGTAGCTGGAAAACAGCTGCTGGCGTTGACTACCGGCCACCCTGAGCGCGAATCCACCACCGGAAGAGAAACCCACGAGCGTGCAGGGTGCGACCGGGTCGACGGCATGCACGAAGTCTTCTAGATCATCCTCGAGTTGTCCCACGTAGGCGATGTCGCCGCGGGTGCCGGAGGCACCGTGTCCGCGAACATCCAGCGCGTATGCGGTATACCCGGCGGCGGCGAACGCCTTGGCCAGCGGGTGCATGCTGCGGCTGTCAGCAGCGGAGCCGTGGAGCAGCACCACACTGCCATGTGATGCGCGGGTAGCAGGCGAGTAACGGCGGAATCCGAGAGGCTTGCCGTCTCGCGCCTGATAGGTGCTGAGTACCGGTAGGTCGCTATTATCGAGTGTCTTGAATGGCGCATTGACGCCTTCCAAGGTTGGTGGGTGGGACGGACCGCCGAAGATAAGCGCCAAGGCGATAGCGCCCACCAGCCCCACGCTGATCAGCAAGAGTAAGCCAATGGCGAATTTCATGGGAACCTCGTGTCAGGTTTTCTGGGCCTCTTATGTCGCCACGCGTTGCGTCATCACCAGCGTGGGCGATTAGCGGATAGGGTGTCGATCAGCTTGGTGTCTCGGATACCGCCTTCGTTGCTGACAGAGTCGTTGATGGCAAAATAGTACGCAATGCCTGGCTACCGAGGGATGGCCTCTCAATGGCACTCTATGGGAAGCAAGTTGATATGTTCACGGCATCGACACATGTTGAGGGCATGTACACGGAACGCGATTTTTTCGACATGCCCTCACTACAAGGAGATATATGCCCAGTTTCCATACTCGCTCGTTGTGCGAAGCGCTGTTGGGTATTGCGGGGATCTGGCTGCTGGTCAGGACGCTCTCAAACCAGGCCACGTCTCTTTATATTGTCTGGTCCAGTTCGTCGGTAGCTCAAGAGGCGGAGGCACCGAATATGCTCGCCATCCAGGGTGTGCATTTCTTCGTCGGTGTACTGCTTGGAGCGGGGCTTCTCCTGGCGCGTAAGCCGATCAGTCGATGGTTAACATCCTCTGAGGGGGAAGTCTCAGCCTCGTCGGCGACTCTGATGGCCGTGGGGACTGCCTTGATTGGCATCGGTTATCTGGCGTCGGGTCTGGTCACGCTGGGCACGCATTATGCACGACTGGAAACGCTGGGCGCCGCCAGTCCAGACAGTCTCTGGCGTGGTGGTCTCTCCGCGAGTATCGGGATCATACTGTTCGCCAGCTCCGTCGGTATCGGCCGCCTCTGGTTGCGGCTTCGGGCGTTATGATGCCGAGCCGAGGACGGCGGAGGCGGCCGTTCAGCGCGGCGATTGTTCTGCGTCGTCAGGGCCGAGGTCCGAGCGAGATGGGGTGACGGGCTCCTTGGAGGTCGTTGATGCGGGAGTGCCGGGTGCTATGCTAAGCGCACATGAGGCAAAGGGCGCAGTGAGTCCGTTACTGCCCGACATGGAGGTAAAAGATGAACAAATTGCAAACGCTGTCGTTACTGAGGCAGCACCTGCCTGCCATGGTCCAGCAATTTGGTGTTCGGGACCTCGCGCTCTTCGGCTCCATGGCGCGCGATGAGGCGGAAGAGCGCAGTGACGTCGATGTCCTGGTGAGCTTCGAGGGCCCGGCAACGGCAGATCGCTATTTCGGGGTGCAATTCTATTTGGAAGATCTCTTGGGGCGTCCGGTGGACTTGGTGACCGATAAGGCGTTGCGTTCCGAGCTTCGACCTTTCATCGAGCGCGAGGCCATGCATGTCTGAAAATAGACCACCACGAGAGTGGCGCTTCTACATTGATGACATGATCGGCTTCTCAGAAAAGTGCTTGCTTACACTGATGGACTGGATCAAGAAAGCTTCATTAAGCACGACCTGACATATGATGCCACCCTCCGCAATCTGGAATTGATCGGTGAGGCAGCTACCCGCATTCCATATGATATACGTGCCGCTCACCCGGAGATTCCATGGCGTCTGATCATCGCCACGCGGAATCGCCTCATACATGCCTATCTCGGAATTGATGCCGATACTGTCTGGAGCATCATTCAGACGCATATCCCCGAGCTTCGCGTACGGCTAGAGGTTTTAAAGTACACCTAGGTACTCACCAACCGCGCTCGACTCGTCCCATTGCCCAGCGGTTCGACCTGAATCTGCACCGGGATGCGTTCGTGCATCTCCTGTACATGCGAGATCACGCCGACGCGGCGCCCCAGCGCTTGCAGACCGTCGAGGGCGTCCATGGCGAGCGCCAGGGATTGCGGGTCGAGGCTGCCGAAGCCTTCGTCGATGAACAGCGATTCGATGACGAGTTCGCCGGAGGCCATGGAGGCGAGTCCCAGCGCCAGCGCCAGCGAAACGAGGAAGGTTTCGCCGCCGGAGAGCGAATGTACCGAGCGGCGCTCGTCGCCCATGTCGCGGTCCTCCACCAGAAGCCCCAGCTCGCTGCCGCCGCGAATTAGTTTGTAACGGCGACTCAGCCCCGTCAGATGCGCGTTGGCATGTTCCAACAGTTGCTCCAGGTTGTAGGCCTGCGCGATGCGCCGGAAGACCTTGCCGTCGGCGGAGCCGATCAGCTCGCTGATGCGGCCCCAGCGACGGTACTCGGCGCGGGCGGCGTCGAGCTCGGCTTGCCCTTCGCGTTGGCGCTGACGCTTGCGGTCGTCGTCGCGCAGGGCGTGCAGGGCGTCGTCACGGTGTGCCTGGGCGGCATCATGTCGGGGTGACAGGGCGTCACGCTCGGTGTCGAGCGCCTCCCGGCGCTGATCGATCCGGGCGTCGACTGCCTCGCTCAATAGAGCGTCTGCGCTGGCGTCGTGCTCGGTCAAAGCCTGGTCGTGGCGATGCGCGATGAGGGCCTGGCGGCGCTCGCCGAGGGTGGCGCTGGTCTGCTGGCGGGCCTGCTCGGCTTGAGTCAGCTCCCGTTCCCGGCGTTCGGTGGCGTCGTCGGTTTCGGCGAGTAGCCGCTGCAGGGTGGCGTCGCCCAGCTCAGGGTGAGCTTGGCGCCAGGCATTCAGCTCACGGGCGAGGGTATCGAGTTCCTGCTTGAGCTTGGCAAGCTGCTCGGCCTCGTAGTGCGACTGCTGGGCAAGTCGCTGGGTTTCCCGCTCACTGTCATGGCATTTGGCAAGCGCCGTATCCCGCGCCTGGCGCGCGGAAGCCTGCCGCGTATCGAGCTGCTGTTGCCAGGCATCCGGCGAGGCATGCTCGCCGAGCAGAGCCTTGAGCCGAGCGGCGATGTCGTCGCGCTCGCAGCGTAACGGTGGCAGACGCGCATCGAGTTCTGTGAGTTCCTTGTCGAGGCGGATGCGCTGGGTGTCGAGTTGCGCCAGTGTCAGCTCGCTCTGGCGCAATGCCTCGTCGAGCGGTGCCAGCTCGGCCTCGGCGCGGGCAAGGGCCTGAAGCGTTTCCTCGTGTTGCGCGCGTTGGGCGTCGCTTGTCTGGCGTTGTTCGGTCAGCCAGGTGTCGCGCCGATCGGGATCGATGTTGGCAAGCTCGGCGTATAGCGGATGTTCGTCGAGTGCCTGATGCGCCTCTTGGTGGCGCTTATCGGCATCCGCAGCGTCCTGGCGTTGTTGCGTGAGCGAGGCCTCCAGCGCGCGGTACTGGCCTAGGAGTTCATCGCGTTGTTGCTGGGCGTGGTCGCGTTGCTGCTGAGCGTCCGTCAACTGACGATCTTCTTCCGCTTGCTGCGCGGCAAGCTGGGCGGCTTCGGGCGTCTGAGGCGGCTGGTGGCGCCAAGGGTGCTCAAGCCCGCCGCACACCGGGCAGGGCTGGCCCTCCTCGAGGGCGTCGCGCAGGTGCGTGACACTCTCGCTGCGCACTGCGCGACCGCGTTCGACGAATTCCAGCACGCTGCGATAGTGGCGCTCATGCTCATCGAGGCGTTGACGCGCGGCCTGGCCTTGGGTGATCAATGCCTCGAGGCGCTTTGAATCTTTTGTTAGGCGCTCATTGAGCGTGCGCTGGGTGTGCTCGGCACGGTAGGCGGTCTGCCAGCGGCTTTGCAGCTCACCGAGTGCCAAGTGACGTCGAGCGGCATGATCATGCGCGCGCTGAACGGCCTGGCGGGCGTCTTCCACGCGGGTATGCTCGCCCATCAACTGGCGCAGGGTGGCTTGCCAGTCATCGCGCTGGCGGCGCTGGCGTTGCTGTGTCGCGTGGGCTTCCTGGTGGCGCGTAGTCAGCGCCTGCGCTTCGCGGCGATGCGCGGCATGCGTGTTGTCGAGCTCGGCCAACTGATGCTCGCGGGTAGCCTGTTGCTGTGCCTGCTCGCGGGCTTGATGCAGTTGAGGCTCGGCCGTGCGGCGTGCCGCGTCGGCGTCTTGAAGGGCCTGTTCGGCCGTGGCGTGGGTCTGTTTGGCCTGCTGCTGCGTGGCCTCGGCCTGCGCCAGGGCCTCGCAGGTGTCGGCATGAGTCGTCTCGAGACGCGAGATCTCGTCGGGTAGCGAGGCCTGACGTGCCAGACGATGACGTTGAGGCGCGATCAGGCGCTGCCAGTCACGGTCGGCGCGGGCTGGGGCCAGCGTTTGCCAATGCGTCTCGGCATCGCAGTGCTCGCGCTGCCCTTGGGTGTGTGCATCGCGAAGCTTGGCCTCCGTGGCGTGCCACTGTGCCTGTGTCTCCAGGCGCTTGGCATGGCGTTGCACGGTGTCGAGCTCGGCTTGGGCAGCCTCGGTGGTCTTTTCGAGTGCGGCGCGCGCTTCGGCCTCGGCGGGCAAGTCGTCGGCGAGCTTGGCCTCCAGCGCATCGACGGTTTTTTTGGCCTGGTTGGCGCGGCGGTAGGCGGCGACCGAAATCTCGGAGTACTCGGCGGTGCCGGTGAGGCGTTCGAGCAGGTCGCTGCGCTCGTTGTCGTCGGCCTTGAGGAAGGCGGCGAATTCGCTCTGGGCCAGCAGTACAGCGCGGGTGAATTGCTCGAAGCTGAGCCCCAGACGCTCGGGCAGCAGGCGGTCGAACTCGCGTTTCTGGGTGGTCAGCAGGCGATCGCTATCCAGATCGGTGAGCGACTGCTCGATCTTCTGCAATTTGCCATCGGCCTTCTCGCGGGCGCGGCGCACGGCCCAGCGGGCGCGATAGCGGCGGCCGTCGCGGCCCAGGAAATCGACTTCGGCATGGCCGCTGGCGGTGCCTCGGCGCAATAGGGTGCGCGGGTCGGCGGTATTGAGGGTAGCGTCGCCCACGTCGGGCAGCGGGGCGTTCTGGCCGGGCGCCTGGCGCAACCGGGGCGTGCTGCCGTAGAGCGCCAGACACAAGGCGTCGAGCAAGGTGCTTTTGCCGGCGCCGGTGGGGCCGGTGATGGCGAACAGGCCGGCCTCCGCGAGCGGCGCGGCGGTGAAGTCGAGTTCGAGCGGGCCGGGGATCGAGGCAAGGTTGGTCAGGCGCAGGGCGAGGATCTTCATGTCGTGGTTTCCTCGTCGTCGAGCACGTCCTGATGTAGCCGGTCGAAGTCGGCGAGTACGTCGTCGGCGGGTGGCTCCCCCCAGCGCGCTTGCCAGGTACGCTCGAATAGCTTGCGCGGGCCGAGCGCCGCCAGGTCGATGCGGGCGGGCGCGTCTTCGGCGGCGACTCGCGGCAGGCGGCGCTCCAGACGCAGCAGGCGCAGTGGCTTGCCGTCGAGTGCCGCGTCTACCCGGGCGCGCAGGTCGGGCATCGGGGCGTCGAGTTCGACGCGTACCTCGAGCCAGGGCCAGCGTTCTCTAGGGAGATCCCGTCCCTGATCTGTCGATAGCTCGGGCGTATCCGCCAGGGCGTCTAGCTCGGCGAGCACGTCGTCGAGTGGCGCCGGGCCGAGGCGATGCATGGCCACCGGACGCGGGACCGCCAGGCTCTCGACATCGCGCAAGGCGTCGCCGTCGAGCGTGACTTCGATGACCTGATGGGGATAGGCCACCTCGCTGAAGTCCAGCGGCAATGGACTGCCGCTGTAGCGGATGCGCTCCTCGCCGACCTGCTGGGCGCGATGCAGGTGACCCAGTGCGACATAGGCGATGTCGGCGGGGAACAACGAGGCCGGGATCGATTCTTCGCCGCCGATGACGATGGGCCGCTCGCTGGCCTCGGAAACCGCGGCGCCGTGCAGATGAGCGTGACTCATGGCAATCAGCGCCTGACCGGGGACGCGCCGTTCGCGCGCCGCGTCGATGAGCTGTTGGTGAACGCGTGTGATGCCCGCGACATAGGTATTGCGTGAGGCGTCGTCGGTCTCGTCGCCGCTCGGTGCTGTACCACCGGTGACCTCGGAGGGCCGCAAGAAGGGCAGCGCCAGGCACCAGGCGCGAACTTCGCCCTCGGCATCGGTCAGCGGTACCAGTAGGCGTTCGGCGTCGAGTCGTCCGTCGTCGAGCCAGCTCACCCGGCCCAGGGCGTGGGTATTGAGGCGCTGCATCAGTGGCGCGGGCAATTCGATACGGTTGCCGCTGTCGTGGTTGCCGGCGATCATGACGATGGTCAGTTGCGGCAAGCGCTGATGCGCCTCGACGATGAAGTCGTAGAGCATCTCCTGGGCGCGCAGCGATGGATTGACGACATCGAAGATATCGCCTGCGATGAGCAGGGCGTTCGGGCGTCGCGTTTCGAGGGTCGCCAATAGCCAGTCGAGAAACGCGCGTTGCTCGGTGTGGCGCTCTTGCCCGTGGAAGGTCTGGCCGAGATGCCAGTCCGCTGTGTGGATGAGTTTCACGCAGATCTCCTATACCGGAGTGTCAGTCTACCGGTTGCGGGAGGGCGGCCCAATGGGGCCACTGACAAGGAGAAGGAACCACAAGGAGGCGGTATGACACATCATGAAGATCTGCATGCCTGGACGCTGACCCCCGAGGAGGCCGTGGCACTGCAGCGTCGCCTGGCACCGCGCGTGGTCAGGCACGGAAAGCCGGAGGCGGTGACCTGCATCGCGGGCGTGGACATCGGCTTCGAGGATGGCGGCGAGACGACGCGTGCGGCGGTCGTGGTGCTGGAGTGGCCGTCGCTGACGTTGCGAGAGTCGGTGGTACACCGCGAGCCGACACGTATGCCTTATATTCCGGGGTTGCTGTCGTTTCGCGAGATTCCCGCCGCCCTGGCTGCCTTTGGGCGGCTGGCGTCGTGCCCCGACTTGGTGATGGTCGACGGCCAGGGCATCGCGCATCCACGGCGTCTCGGTGTGGCCTCGCACCTGGGACTATGGCTCGATCTGCCGACGATTGGTGTGGCCAAGAAGGTGCTTTGCGGTCGTCACGGCGAAGTACCGGCCATGCGCGGTGAATGGACGCCGCTCACCGACCGTCGCCGCGCCGAGGACCCCGCTGACGTCGAAACCGATGCCGAAGGACGCGTGATCATCGGTGCCATGTTGCGCTCGCGGGAGAACGTCAAACCGGTAATCGTTTCACCGGGACATCGGCTGGACCTGCCCACAGCGCTGGAATGGACGAACGCCTGCCTGGGCAAGACTAAACTGCCCGAGCCGACGCGGCTGGCGGATCGGCTGGCATCGCGGCGGGGCAAAGCTTAGTCGGGGCTACTGTTGGCTGCGTCTAGTGTCAGTGACTGCCACGTTTCGCTGAGCCACCGGCCGGCGCGTTCGATCTCGGCATCCGTTGCGCCGGCATAGCCGAGGACCAGCCCCGGCTGGCTGGGCGCTTGCAGATAAAAGCCGGAAAGCGGTGAGAGTCGCAGGCCCGCTTGCTTGCCTCGGTGGACCAGTTCGCGTTCCAGTTCATGGCTTTGCAGATATGCGACCAGATGCATCCCGGCGTGGCCGGAGGAGAGTTCTAGCCCGCTGGAAACCGCCGGCGCCAGCGCCTGGCGAAGCGCGGCCTGGCGGTGTCGGTAGCACCTGCGCATGCGCGCTACATGACGCGAGAAATGACCCTCGCCGATGAAGTCGGCCAGCGCCGCCTGAGCGACATATTGCCCTTCTCGGTGCAGGCGGGCGTTGATGCGCTGGAAGTTCGCCACCAGCGACGGTGGTAGTACCAGATAGCCCAGCCGTAGTCCCGGATAGAGAACCTTGCTGAAGGTGCCGACATAGATCACCGGGGCGTTATCCATCAGCCCCTGAAGCGAGGCGATCGGCGCGCTGGTATAGCGGAATTCGCTGTCGTAGTCGTCCTCGATGATCCAAGCGCCATGTCGCTGGGCGAACGCCAACAGCGCCGTACGGCGTGACAGCGGCAGGGTCGCGCCACTGGGGTACTGGTGCGATGGCGTCACATAAATCAGCTTGGGGGGTGGCGTCTCGGCGGGCAATGACGCGACGTTCAAGCCGTCACCGTCGACCGATACCGGCTGCAGGGCCAGTCCCGCCGAAGCAAAACAGGCTTGCGCGCCGCCATAGCCGGGCTCCTCCATCCAGACGCTATCCCCGACGTCGGCGAGCAGTCGTGCGATCAGCTCGAAGCCCTGCTGCGCCCCTTGGGTGATCAGGATCTGCTCCGGTTGGCAGCGCACTGAGCGAGATAGGCGCAGGTAATCGCACAGCACCTCGCGTAGCGTGCTGACGCCCCCTGCATTCTGGTAATCGAACCATTCCACCGGCGCTCGCTGCTGATGGCGTCTAAGCAAGCGTTGCCAGCGTTCACGGGGGAAACGGTCCAGCGCCGGTACGCCCGGAGCGAAGGCAGTATGGCGTTCGCTCGAGGGCGCCGTGAATTCGAGGAGACGTTCGCCGCGTTGCGAGAGCGCCACGGATAGCGGTGCTGGCGCTTCGAGGCGTTGCTGTGTTCCCCACTGCCAATCGGCAACGAAAACCCCGGCCCCCGGACGCGATACCAGAAAGCCCTCAGCGATGAGTCGGTCGACCGCGCTCAGCACGGTATTGCGTCCCATACCCAGGCTGAAGGCCAGTTGTCGGGATGAGGGCAGGGCGCTTCCATGGGGCAGTTGCCCCTGCTGGATGCCGCTGCGCAGGGCATCATAAAGACGCTGGCTGAGCGTGCGGTCGTCCGGCTCGGCGAGTTGAAGATTCAACGCCTCCTGAATCCAGAGCCGGTGGGCATTCGGATCGATCACTGGTTCCTCACATATCGGCAATATTGGTTCTTCTTGGGGAACCGTTATGTCGCCAGACTAATGCTTCGTCATATCCGAACGCGAGTCTTGCCATGATCACGATTACCCATGCGACACGCGAAAAGCTCGACGACCTGGTGCCTCTGGTCGATGGCTACCGCCAGTTCTATCGTCAGCCCAGCGATCTCGACGGTGCCCGGCGTTTTATGTGCGAGCGCTTCGAAAAGGGGGATGCGTACGTGTTGCTGGCGGTCGAGGAGGACAGTCGCGCCGTCGGTTTCGCACAATTCTTCCCGGTGCCTTCCACGACCAGCTTGGCGTCGCGGTGGATCCTCAACGACCTGTTCGTATTGCCTGACGCTCGCTGTCAGGGTGCCGGGAGCGCCTTGCTGGAAGCGGCGCGTGAGTTGGCTCGCACCCATGGTTTTCCGCAACTGATGCTACGTACCCAGGTCGACAACGAGACTGCCAAAGCGCGTTATCGAACGCTCGGCTGGCGGCGCGACGAGGACTTCGATACCTACTTGCTAACGGTTTGAGGAAAATCTCCCATGAGCCAAGCCTATAACGCTTACGGACAGCCGGTCGGCCCCGCTCTCGCTCACTGGCAACCGCGGCCAGCGCCAGATAGCGAGCCTCTGGCGGGGCGGTTCTGCCGGCTGGAACCGCTGGATGCCAACCGTCACGCCGAGGCACTGTGGCAGGCATGGCGGATGCCGGCTTCGGAATTCGACAACGATCCCGATGCGCGTGCTCGCTGGACCTATCTGGGCGGTCGCCCCTTCGATGACGAGGCCGGCTGCCAAGCCTGGTTGTCGCGTATGAGCGCGGCGTGGGATCCGCTCTGCTATGCCGTGATCGATCCCGCCGATGGGCAAGCGGCAGGCATGGCGACGTATCTCAATATCGTGCCGGTCGATGGTCGCATCGAGATCGGCCATCTTAGCTTCTCACCCCGCATGGCACGCAGGCCGATGTCCAGCGAAGCGCTGATGCTGATGATGGCGCACGCCTTCGAGATGGGATATCGACGCCTCGAATGGAAGTGCGACGCCCTGAACGCGCCCTCGCGCCGCGCCGCCGAGCGACTCGGGTTTCGCTTCGAGGGTGTCTTCCGTCAGCATCGAGTCGTCGCCGGGCGCAATCGCGACACGGCCTGGTTCTCGGTGCTAGACGCTGAGTGGCCGGTGGTTCGCGCGTGTCACCGTCGCTGGCTGGCTCCCGAAAACTTCGATACGGCGGGCTGCCAGCGCCAATCGTTATCGTCGATGACTGCCACGATTTCCCTGTCCTGAAGGTCGAGCCATGTATCAGCCGTCTCAATTTCGACTCGATGGCCGTGACGAGTGCCGTCGCATCATCGAGGCTGCCCCCTTCGCCACGCTGGTGACCCGTGATGCATCCGGCGAGTTAAGCGCCGATCACTTGCCACTTTTGCTGGCACCGGCGGAGGACGAGTGCGCATCGGATATCCTGCTTGGCCATATCGCGCGTGCCAACCCGCTTGTCAGGGAGCTAGAAAGTCCCTTGGACGGCATCGAGGCCCTGGTGATCTTTCACGGCCCTCAGGCCTATATCACGCCGAGCTGGTATCCGGCCAAGCGTGAACACGGCAAGGTGGTGCCGACATGGAATTATCAGGTCGTGCATGCGCATGGCAGATTGCGACTGATCGACGATCCGCATTGGTTAGTCGAGACGGTGACAGCGCTTACCGAACGTTTCGAAGGTAAGCGTGAAAGGCCTTGGCGGGTTGAGGATGCCCCCGACGATTACATCGCTGCGATGTGCCGCGCCATCGTCGGGATCGAGATCACCGTCGATCGACTCGAAGGCAAGCGCAAGGCGAGCCAGCACAAGCCGGTCGAGGAGCGTCAAGCCATTTATGGAGGCTTGCGAGATGAGTATGGCTACAGCGAAGGCGATGCCGCCTGTCTCAGCGGAATGCCGACCGACGATTGACGCTCCCCGAATGGCGATGTGCCTAGACGATATCCAGCGGCGGTTTGCGTGACGGCGCGGGGAAGGCGGCGTCCAGCCGCGCGAGGCTGGCGTGGTCCAGCGTGAGTCTCATGGCGGCGGCATTGGCTTCGACATGGGCGGGCTGCACGGCCTTGGGAATGGCGATAACGTCGCGCTGGTCGTTCACCGGGCGAATTGCCCATGCGAGAAGGACCTGTGCGGGGCTGACGCCGAACTCGTCGGCAATGGCGCGGACCTCGGGGTGCTCGAGCTCTCGCCCGCCCTGAGCCAAGGGGCAGTAGGCCATGGTCGGCAGGCCGTGTTCGCGCTGCCAGGGCAGCAGGCTATGTTCGATACCCCGCGAGCCGAGATGATAGAGCACCTGGTTGACGGTGCAGGCATCGCTACCGGGCAAGGCATGCAGGGCTTGCATGTCGTCGACGTCGAAGTTGGAGACGCCGTAGCGGCGAATCTTGCCTTGGGCTTGTAGATGCTCGAAGGCTTCCAGCGTTTCTTCCAAGGGCACGTTGCCGGGCCAGTGCAGTAGATACAGGTCCAGATGATCGGTACCCAAGCGTTTCAGGCTGCGCTCGCAGGCGGCGACGGCGTCGTGACGGCCGGCGTTCCACGGGTAGACCTTGGAGACCACGAAGGCCTCGTCGCGACGCCCGCGCAGGGCCTCGCCGACGATTTCCTCGGCACCGCCGTCGGCGTACATCTCGGCGGTGTCGATCAGTGTCATGCCCAGGTCGAGGCCGTATTGCAGGGCGTGAACTTCGTCGCGGCGCGGGGCACGGTTCTCGCCCATGTGCCAGCTTCCCTGGCCGATGGCGGGCAACGTGACGGCGGGTTCCCGGGTGGTGGCGGCGAGGGTGACGCTAGGCGTGTCGGGGGAAAGGAGTTTGACCATATCGCTGCCTCCCTGGCATTGGCATGAGGGGATAGTATGGGTGAATGCGAATACCTTCAGGGTGCGCTGACACGGAGAGCACGACAAGTCCGTTATACTGTCAGCCCTTTCTCGTTTCAGGATCGATTCACATGTCCGAGCGTCCCCTGGATGCCGATATCATCGCCATGACCCGCGCCTGGGTCGCGAACTTCGTCGTGGCGCATGACGTTTGCCCCTTCGCCGGCCGCGAGGTGCGCCGTGACAGCCTGCGTTATGTCGTGGCGGGCGATGCCGACCCCGAGCGGCTTCTGCATACCTTGATCGAGGAATGTCAGCGGCTGGACGGCGAGCCGTCGATCGAAACCACGCTGATGATCCTGCCGGAGGGGTTGGCCGACTTCGACGATTATCTGGATCTGCTAGGCGTCGCCGAAGCGTTGCTAGAAGCGGAGGGGTACGCGGGAATATATCAGTTGGCGAGTTTTCATCCCGACTATGTCTTTGAGAACGAGGTCTTTGAGAACACTGACTTCGAGGGCGTCGCGGCCGACGATCCCGCCAATTACACCAATCGTTCGCCCTGGCCGATGTGGCATCTCCTGCGTGAGCGCAGTGTCGAAGCCGCCGTGGCGAATCATCCCGCGCCGGAGTCGATCCCCGAGGAAAATGTCGCATCCTTGCGTGAAATGGGCAGCGCTGCGCTGGCCGAGCAGTGGGCGGCGTGTCGTCGCGTGCGGGCGAGCGATTGACCCCTTGCCCCCTTGAAGTCCACGACATCACCCACATGGACTATGGTGTAAGGGCATGACGCCCACTCACGAAAGGAGGCACGAATGAGTATCGAGAAAACCGGTTCCGCCCATTGGCAAGGCAGTCTCAAGCGCGGCAAGGGGACGGTCTCCACTCAGAGCGGTGCGCTCAAGGACAATCCCTATGGTTTCAACACGCGCTTCGAAGGCGAGCCGGGGACCAATCCCGAGGAATTGATCGCGGCATCCCACGCCAGTTGCTATTCGATGGCGCTGTCGATGATTCTGGGAGAGGCCGGACACGATCCCGACGATGTGCGTACCGAGGCGACCGTGACGCTGGACCAGGACGACAGTGGCTTCAAGATTACCAAGGTGCACCTCGTCACCCGTGCCAAGGTGCCGGGCATCGATCAATCAGGCTTCGAGGAATCGGCCAACAAGGCCAAGGAAGGCTGCCCAATCTCGCGCGTGCTGAATGCCGAGATCACGCTGGATGCAACGCTCGAAAGCTGATAAAAGCTGAGAGCGGTATCGCTTCTCCGGGGCCGGCCTTGTGCCGGCTCTTTCATAGGCATCCCTTCCTTCGCGTCGTTGGTGCTTGACAACGTCGCCGATGCAGTCTTTCCGCGAATCTGTTAGCCTCCTATACGCTCGTCGGTCGGTACCTCCCGCCTTACTCAGGTATCGCGACGCTGGACGCAGCTGTTCGTCATATAACAGAACCAACGATCATTCGACGGAAGACCTCATTCATCATGACTACTTCGCAAGAGACCGATGCGGCCTCGTCGCGCCCGCTGAATCGCCGCGACGTCAAGGTGCTGTCACTGTCCGCCCTGGGCGGCGCACTGGAGTTTTACGACTTCATCATCTTTGTGTATTTCGCGACGGTGGTGGGGCAGTTGTTCTTTCCCCCCGAGATGCCCGAATGGCTACGCCAGATCCAGACCTTCGGGATCTTCGCCGCCGGCTATCTGGCACGCCCGTTGGGCGGCATTATCATGGCGCACTTCGGCGACCTGCTGGGGCGCAAGAAGATGTTCACCCTGTCGATCTTCCTGATGGCGGTGCCGACGCTGTTGATCGGTTTGATGCCGACCTACGACACCTTGGGCTATGCGGCGCCCCTGCTGCTGGTAGCGCTGCGTATCCTGCAAGGCGCCGCGGTGGGCGGTGAAGTGCCCGGCGCCTGGGTGTTCGTCACCGAGCACGTCAAGCGTCGCCATGTGGGTTTTGCCTGCGGCACGCTGTCCGCTGGCCTGGTGTCGGGGATCCTCATCGGCTCGCTGATGTCGGCGTTCATCAAGACCACTTACAGTGATGCGGAGTTGGCCGCGTACGCTTGGCGGATTCCGTTTCTGATCGGTGGTGTGTTCGGGCTGTTGGCCGTGTATCTGCGTCGCTGGTTGCAGGAGACACCGGTGTTCGCCGAGATGCAGGAGAAGAAGGCGCTGGCCGAGGAGCTACCGGTCAAGAGTGTCTTGCGGAACCACTTGCCGAGCGTGGTGCTGTCGATGGCCGTCACCTGGATTCTGACCGCCGCCGTCGTGGTGGTAATCCTGATGACGCCGAGCCTTCTGCAAAGCCGTTACGGACTGGATGCCTCGCTGGCCAATGTCTATGCCATCCTCGGCGTGGTGGTCGGGTGCCTGGCCTCGGGCTGGAGCGCGGACCGCTTCGGCAGCGGCCCTACCATCATGCTTTGGGGGTTGCTGCTGGCGATCAGCTACTGGGCGATGATGACCACCATCGGCACGCATCCCGAGTGGCTGACGCCGCTTTACATCCTGTGCGGCTTCGCCGTGGGCATCGTCGGCGTGGTACCGACGATTGCCGTCAAGTCGTTCCCGGCGATGGTGCGCTTCACGGGGCTGTCGTTCTCGTACAATGTGGCTTATGCGATCTTCGGCGGTTTCACACCCATCGTGGTGTCGGTGTTGATGACCGTACATCCGATGTTTCCGGCGGTCTATGTTGCCGGGTTAGGCGGATTGGGCATCGTCATCGGGCTTTATCTGATGCGTGCGACGAGTGGTCGGCGACTGGCGGTCATGGCCTCATGAGCCGCTGAAAAGTACTCAACGAAAGCCGCACGCAGATCACGACGCCCCGCTATCATGCGGGGCGTCGTCGTGTGGGAAGGTCAGCGTTGTAAAGAGCTCAATGCTGGCGCGCGGCGTCGACGAGGCCACGAATCAGTCGCTGCTGAGGGCGATTGAAGATGAGGAATTCGGGATGCCACTGTACGCCGACCAGATAGGGGCATTCGGGTGCCTCGATGGCCTGGATCAGGCCGTCGCGGTCGCGTGCCACCACGTGAAGGGTTTCGCCGAGTCGATCCACTGCCTGGTGATGCAGGCTATTGACGCGACAGCGCGAGACGCCGAGTAGGGTATGCAAGCGGCTCCCGGTGGCGATGTCGACCTGCTTGCGAGGCAGCACGGTGCGCTGGCGGCGCACATGATCGTAGGTGGTATAGATATCGCCGATCAGGGTGCCGCCGCAGTGCACGTTGATGATCTGCGCGCCTCGGCAGATGCCTAGCACGGGCAACTGCTGGGGCAGAAAGCGCTCGAGCAGAGCGAGCTCCAGCCGGTCGCGTGCCGGGTCGACGCGCACGTCGAGTCGCATTTCTCCGCCGTAGAGCTGGGCGCCGATGTCGTCGCCACCGCCGATCATCAATCCCGACAGCCCTTCGGGAATCTCGCGCGAGGGCGATAGCCGCACTGGTTGGCCGCCGGCACGCCACACGGCCAGCCGGTCGCATGCCCATGCCAGGAAGCTCTTGTGGTCCGAGGTGGTGATGCCGATCAGCGGTCGTGAACTCATTTCTCGACCCAGCGTTTCAGTTTGTCCCGCCATTGCCCCATCGTCGATTGCGTATGGTGGGCGCGATAAGCCTGCATCTGAGTACGCAGACTGTGCGGGTCGGCGGCGAGGCGTTCGACCGTTACCCAGCGGTTCCATTCCGTGACGCTGCCCCAGTCGAGCGTGTCGAGCTGGGCGTTGGGCAGACGATAGTGAAAGGTGGGGCGCGGCTTGACCAGGCTTTCCTGGAGCAAGGGATGCGCGGCCTCGGGCGCGAGGTGGGCGAACAAGGGGCACATGTCGAGTTCCCGGTTGCGCGTCGGGTTGTCGCGTAGGTAATCGCTGATCAACTGTGCCTGTGTCGGCTCGTAATCAGGGTCGAGAACCTTCAAGGCATAGGCTTTGGGAAAGGGGTTGGTATGCGGCAGTATCTCGCGCGTGATGTCGACCCGGATCTGATCGCGCAGCCAGGCGGCGAGGATGATATAGGCCTGCAGATGCGCAAGGACGCTCGGCGTATCGGTCGCGGGGACTTCGGGGTTGAGATGCAGCCCGAAACCATAGAAGACGCTGGCATCGGTGCCTTCTGCGCCATGCCGGCGCAAGGCTTCGAAGAGTCGGTCGAACTCGCCGAGTTCCGACCATGGAATCGGCGGCGAGACGATTTCGGTGGGCACCAGGCCGGCGACCATTTCGCCGAGCCACTCGCGCGAACGCTGATGGAACTCCACGCGCCATTCGCGTCCCGCTGACGCCGCCTGCCCGGGCGCCATCCTGTTAGCCTTCATGACCGCGTCGTCGGGATGGACGTACTTGCTGTCCAGCTCGATGGTGAACTTACCCCAGGGCGTGTCCTCGACACTCATGCGGTGGGGGCTCCTGTGCACAATGTCGCCACCGAAGCAGTCGGCGACCAGCCGCGCGGCGGTGTCGGGCATGATGCCGGCGAATTCGATTTCCACGCCGACCCGCCGTGGGCGTCCCTCGGCGGTATTCGGGTAGGGAGGCGGCAATGGCTGCACGGATGACTCCTCGCGGAATTCGCGGTGCCGGTGAATGAAAGGGCACATGAGCCCGATAGGTTAACATTGCCGATGGGCGAAGATGTAACCCGGCTCCTAGCCGGGGCATCTGGATATTGGGGGCTCAGCGGTCTCATCGCGTGCTCAAGTAGTGTGGCACTCGAAAAACCAGTGCTTCATGGCACCGGTAATTTGGCGCAAGTCGTGCCTCGAGGTGATGTAGGCCGGCATGGTGTATAGCCAGCGACCGAAGGGACGCAGCCACACGCCTCGGGATCGGGCGAAGTCGGCCACGCCTTTGAGCGCCTCGGCATCGTGGACCTCGATCACCGCAGTGGCGCCCAGCACGCGCACGTCGGCCACGTCCGGGTGCGCGCGCAGCTCCGCATCGTCGAGCAGTTCCTCGCGCAGCACGCCGTTCAGCGCCTGAATGCGGCCCAGGTAGTCGTCTTCCTCGAACACCGCCAGGCTCTCCAGCGCGACGCGACAGGCCAGCGGATTACCCATGAAGGTGGGGCCGTGCATGAAGGCGTGCAGCTCGCTGTCGCCGATGAATGCGTCGTGTACACGGTCGGTGGCCAGCGTCGCGGCGTGGCCCAGGTAGCCGCCGGTGAGGCCCTTGGAGAGCACCATGATGTCCGGCGTCACGTCGGCGTGGTCGGCGGCGAACATCCTGCCGGTGCGGCCGAAGCCGGTGGCCACCTCGTCGAACACCAGCAGCACGTCGAACTCGTCGCACAGCTTCCGGGCGCCACGCAGATAGTGGGGCGAGGTCATGTTGAGCCCGCCGGCTGCCTGTAGCAGCGGCTCCATCAGCAGCGCGCCGATCTCGTGATGGTTGGCCTCCAGCACGCCGCGCAGGGCGTCGAGGTCGGGCTGCACCTCGTCGCGGCTGGCGTCGAAGCCGGCGGTGGGCGCGGGCGCGAAGCGATGCTGTGGCAGGAGCCCGGCGAACAGCGAATGCATGCCTTCTTCGGGATCGCACACCGCCATGCACCCGGCGGTGTCGCCGTGGTAGGCCTTCATCAGGGACAGCATGCGATGCTTGCCTGGCTTGCCGCGCAGGTAGTGGTACTGCACCGCCATTTTCATCGCCACTTCCATGCCCACCGAGCCGCTGTCGGAGAAGAACACGTGGTTCAGGCCTGCCGGCGTGATGCGTACCAATTCCCGGGCCAGGCGATCGGCCGGCGCGTGGGTCAGTCCGCCGAGCATCACATGGCAGAGTTCCTCGGCCTGCTGCTGGATGGCGCGCACCAGGCGGGGATGACGATAGCCGTGGATCATGCACCACCAGGAGCAGGTGGCATCCAGCAAGGACTCGCCGCTTTCCAGAGTGAAGCGGGGCCCCTCGCCGCCGACCACCTTGGGTGATGGCGCCTGGGTCTTGAGATGGGCATAGGGGTGCCAAACGGGGGAGGTCATCGGGGTTCCTCGCATGTAAATCGCATGTCGGTGGCGTGGGTGTCCGCTGATGCTGTTGATGCTCAAGCGTCGCCGGGCAGCGCCAGGTAATCGGCGGCGGCCGCTGCTCGCGCCGCCGGCGTGTCGGCGACCAGGCGCGGCACGATGCCGAGACAGGGCGCGTCCAGAGTGCGCTCGAGAGTTGCCAGGTTGTCGCGATAGCAGGCCGCGTCGAAGGACAGGCCCGGGTCGATCAGGTTGCCGACCCAGCCGACCAGTGGCAGGCCGTCGGTGCGGATCGCCTCGGCGCTGAGCCGGGCGTGGTTCAGGCAGCCGAGCTTGAGACCCACGACCAGGATCACCGGCAGATCGAGTCGCACCGCCAGGCCAGCGAGGTCCTCGGTATCGTTGAGCGGCACACGCCAGCCGCCGGCGCCCTCGATTAGCGTCAGGTCGCGCTTCTCGGCCAACGGTTCGGCGACGTGCTCGATCAGGGCGTCGAGGGTGGGTATCTTGCCGGCCCGACGGGCGGCCAGATGCGGGGCAACGGCCGGTGCATAGGCGTAGGGGTTGATGGTGGTGTAGGCGGTGGCAGGCTCGCTCTGGGCCTGCAAGGTCAGGGCGTCGATGTTGCGCAACCCCCGAGGCGTGTTGTCACAGCCGGAAGCCACGGGCTTGAGCCCCAGGGTGGTCAGGTCGCGGCGGCGGGCCAGCGCCAGCAGGCCGCTGGCTACCAGCGTCTTGCCGGCGTCGGTGTCGGTGCCGGTCACGAAATAAGCGGTCATTTCAGCGTTCCAGATCGAGCGTCAGAAGGTGATAGGTCACGGGGAGGCCGGGAGCTTCGCGCAGTGTCTCGTAACGCTGCCTGGCCCGTGCCAGATCGCTGCGGGTCAGCAGCTTGCCGGGACGCGCCACTTGGGCGCCGACGCCCTTGATAGAGGCCATCACGGCCGAGAGGTCGGGATAGTGGAAGCGCTCGGTACGTGCCGTGACCTCGACCCGGCGGAAGCCGGCTCCGTGGGCCGCCCGGCGATGGCGGGCCGCGTCGCGAAATTCGAGCAGCGCGGCGGGTCGCGTCCAGGCGTGGCCAACCTCGGCCAGGGTGCCCGGCGCCAGGGTGTTGAGCAGGGCGCGTCCTCCCGGCCTCAGCACCCGGCGAATTTCGCTGAGTACCCGGTCGAGGTCCGGGCACCACTGGATCGCCAGGTTGGAGACGACGAGGTCGAAGCTGGTGTCGGCGTGGGGCAACATGGCGGCGTCGCCGCATACCCAACGGATCGCTTCAGGATGGCGTCGACGCGCCTCGGCGAGCATCCCCGGTGCCAAGTCGAGACCTTCGATTCGACGGTGGTCGGGGTAATGGCGTGCCAGTCGGGCGGTGAGTTCCCCAGGACCGCAGCCCAAGTCCAGGATGCACTCGGCCTGGCTGGGCAGGTGGGTCAGCAGGTGCTCACTCATGGCGTGTTGGGCGG
This sequence comes from Chromohalobacter sp. 11-W, assembly GCF_029889905.1. Taxonomy (GTDB): domain Bacteria; phylum Pseudomonadota; class Gammaproteobacteria; order Pseudomonadales; family Halomonadaceae; genus Chromohalobacter. The sequence goes on from NZ_JARANZ010000001.1 coordinate 389,214, forward strand.
TGGCACGGCGCACGTAATGCGGCGCGGCGCGGGAAAAGGCATGCGCGACTCGGGTGCGCCACTCGGTGGCCTCGTCGTGTTCGGCCGGCTCGACGGCGCTCGGAGCGGTATTCATGGTCTCGCTCCCGAGCGGACGGCGATGCCTGATAATAACGCCGCCAACTGCTGTGGTTGGCTGAGCAACGGGCAGTGCCCCGCGTCCTCGATACGTTGATCGGCGCCCGCGAGAACGTCTGGGGCCAGCAAGGGATCGCGTGTGCCGACCAGACGATGTACCGGGCAGGAGGCGGCGGCAAGGCGTGAAGTGTTGTCGAGCGTGGCGAGCTGCTCGAGGCCTGCGGCCAGCGTGGCCGGCGAGGTTGGGACGTCGTCGCCTAGAATCGCACGCAGCCGGCGATGGGCGCTCCTGGGGGAGGGTTCTCCGCCTAGTTGCCAGCGCAGGAAGCGGGCGTGCGCAGCCTCCGGATGGCGCTGGAAGGCGTCGCGGAAGTTGGCCAAGTCGGCTTCGCTGACGCCTTGCGGATGAGGGAAGCGCTCGCCGATCCCCAGCAACACCAGGGCACGGGGCGGGGGCAGCCGGTCGATCAGGGCACCGGCCAGTAGACCGCCCAGCGACCAGCCGACCCAGACGGCGTCACTGGGCATCGCATCCGCCATGGTGTCGGCCAGTTCGTCCAGCGAGGCGGGATCGTCGGGCGTGGCGCGACCGCCATAGCCCGGCCAGTCCGGCGTCTCGACGTCGACTTCCGTCGACCAGTATCCGTCGAGTGCTTGCCAGAGGCGGGCGTCGCAGCCCCAGCCGGAGAGCAGCACCAGTCGAGGGGGCGTCGATTCGCTCATGTGACCTCCTCTCGCTGGCAGGCGGCCAACCCGTCGAGCAGGGCGTTCAGGGCATCATCGTCGTGGGCGGCGGAAAGCGTGATGCGCAGGCGTGCCTGGCCGCGCGGCACGGTGGGGGCACGAATGGCGCCGACGCGTAATCCGGCCCGAGCCAGGCGCTCGGCCCAGCGCATGACGCGCGCGTTGGCGCCCAGCACGATGGGCTGAATGGGCGTGCGGGAGTCGGCCAGCGGCAAGCCGAGTGTGGCGGCCTCGCGTCGGAAGCGGGCGATGCGCTCAAATAACTGGATGCGACGCTCGGGTTCGTCTTCGAGGATGTCCAGAGCGGCCAGAGTGGCTGCCGCCACGCCGGGCGGTTGGGCCGTCGTGTAGATGTAGGGGCGGGCGAACTGGATAAGGTGGTCGATCAGGGCGGCATCGCCGGCCACGAAGGCCCCGGCACTGCCCAGTGCCTTGCCCAGGGTGCCAACCAGTATCGGCACCTCGTCGACGCCGTGGGCGCGTCCCACGCAACCGTCGCCATGTGCGCCGAGCACGCCGAGACCATGCGCATCGTCGATCATCAGCCAGGCGCCCTGGTGTCGGCAGGTGCTGGCGAGGCCGGCGATGTCGGCGGTATCGCCGTCCATGCTGAACACGCCATCGCTGACCACCAGCGCCGGGGCATCGTTCGGGGCCCGGGCCAGAAGCCGTTCGAGGTTCGTCAAATCACGATGGTGAAAGCGCCGTGAGGGCGCGCCGGCCAGCCTTGCGCCATCGATCAGCGAGGCGTGGTTGAGGCGATCCTGAAAGACCGAGGTGTGGCGGTCGCACAGCGCCTGCAGGGTGCCCAGGTTGGCCATGTAGCCGGTGGAGAACAGCAGGGCCCGGGGGCGTCCGGTCAGCGCGGCCAGGCGTCGTTCGAGTCGTTCGTGGATGTCGAGGTGCCCGGAGACCAGGTGCGATGCCTTGGCGCCGGCGCCGAAGCGTCTCGCAGCCGCCGCCTGAGCCTCGACCAGACGCGGGTCGTCGGCCAGACCCAGATAATCGTTGCCGGCGAAGTCGATGCAGGCGTCGTCTTCGCTAAGTAAAGAACGCTGTCGCCAGCCGCCACCCGCTTGCCGTTGGGCGGCGGCGTTCGATAGCCGCTTTGGCCAGAGGTCCGCACGCGACAGCATGGCTCAGGCCCGGGCAGCGTCGTAGAAAAGGGCCTCGTCGCGCTGGCGCTGGATGGCATGGGCCAGCACGGTTTCGGCCTGTTCGTCGTCGCTGTGGGCCTCGTGCGCGCTCGTTTCGACGTGCTCGGGGTGCAGGCCGAGCTTGTCGAACAGTGCCCGGTCGCGTTCCACCTGAGGGTTGCCGGTGGTCAGCAGGGTGTCGCCGTAGAAAATGGAGTTGGCACCGGCGAGGAACGCCATGGCCTGAGTCGACTCGTTCATTTGCTCGCGGCCGGCGGACAGCCGCACGTGGCTCATCGGCATCAGGATGCGGGCCACGGCGATGGCGCGGATGAACTCGAGCGGGTCCAGGTCTTCGACGTTTTCCATCGGTGTGCCCGGTACCTTGACCAGCATGTTGATCGGCACCGACTCGGGATGCGGCTCAAGGCCCGCCAGTTGTTGCAGCAGGGCCGCGCGGTCGCGCGGTGCTTCGCCCATTCCGAGAATGCCGCCCGAACAGACCTTCATGCCCGCCTCACGGACGTTGGATAGGGTATCCAGGCGGTCGGCGTAGGAACGGGTGGTAATGATCTCGCCGTAGTATTCCGGCGAGGTGTCCAGGTTGTGGTTGTAGTAATCCAGGCCTGCCTCGGCCAGCCGACTTGCCTGACTGGCGTCGACCATGCCCAACGTCATGCAGGTTTCGAGCCCCAGGGCCTTGACCCGGCCGACCATCTCCATCACCACCCGCAGGTCCTTCTCCTGCGGGCTGCGCCAGGCGGCGCCCATGCAGAAGCGACTGGCCCCCGCATCCTTGGCCGCTTTGGCCTGCTCCACCACCTTCTCGATTTCGAGCAGCTTTTCCTTGCCGAGCCCGGTGTTGTAGTGCCCGGATTGCGGGCAGTACTTGCAGTCCTCCGGGCAGGCGCCAGTCTTGATCGATAACAGCGTCGAGACCTGCACGGCGTTGGGGTCGAAATATTCCCGGTGCACCTGCTGGGCACGGAACAGCAGGTCGTTGAAGGGTAGCGCGAACAGCGCTTCGATCTCTTCCAGGGACCAGTCGTATCGAATGGCCGCCAGGGGAGCCGCGGAGGGATCGGCCCAAGCGTTGTCGTGTAACCGGGCAGGCATAATGCTCTCGCTATCTGTTAACTTGTAGTGAGTTGAAAAGTTAACCGTGAGGGTACGAGGATGCATGTCTATGTCAACCTTTTAATTAGTTTAGGTTAACCGACGGCGAGGCCACGTTTTGTGGAATGCGGTCGCTTCCAGGCGCATCGGCTTCCTCTTCCTTCGGGGCTCGGGGCCATCCACACGATGGTGTAAGATACCGCTGGACGTTACCTCGACCGCCGGGAGCCCCCATGTTCAGCGTCATACACGCCAATCATCTCGAGGACCTGGGAACCCTGGCGCTCGATGTCATTCGGCGCCATCGCCAACCGCCGCTGGTGCCGGAAACCTTCCTCGTGCAATCCAACGGCATGGCGCAGTGGTTGCGCCTGACGCTTGCGGAAGCCGACGGCATCGCCGCCTCGGTGGATTTCCCGCTGCCTTCGAGCTTCGTGTGGCGCGCCTATCGTGCGGTGCTCGGCGATGACATTCCCGAGCAATCGCCATTCGACAAGACGCCCTTGGCCTGGCGCCTGATGCACCTGCTGGAGCGTTGCCTCGATCCGCAGGCCGCGCCTGACGATCCGAGCTGTTACGCGCCGCTTCGCGATTACTTGCAGAGTGAGGCGCTGGAGGCCAGCCCCATGCCGGGCGCCGCGCATGAGGCGCAAGAGCGGCGCCGTTGGCATCTGGCGGTGCGCCTCGCCGATCTCTTCGATCAGTACCTGATCTACCGGCCCGAATGGATCGAAGCCTGGGAGCGCGGCGAGACCGCGCCTCTGGAGTTGCCCGACGACCAGCGCTGGCAGCCGGCGCTGTGGCGGGCGCTGATCGAAGATGCCCCCGCGCAGGCGCGCGAGCACCATCGCGCGCGTCTGCACCGGCGTTTTCTCGACGCCGCCCGGCAGCTTCGCGAGCGCCCCCGCGAGATGCCGCCACGGCTGTTCGTGTTCGGGATCTCGGCGTTGCCGGCGCAGACGCTGGAGGCCTTGCACGCGCTTTCCGGCGTGGTCGATGTGTTTTTGATGATCGCCAACCCGTGTCGCCACTACTGGGGCGATATCGTTTCCGACCGCGATGCCATCAAGCGCGCCGGGCGGTTATCGGCCCAGGCACGCCACGAACAGGAAACGCGCCACCCCGAGGCGCCGTGGTTGGCCGAACTCGACGAGGAGGCCCTGCACCTGCACGCCAATCCGCTGCTGGCGGGGTGGGGCACCCAGGGGCGTGATTTCATCGTCGGCCTGTACGAATTCGAGAGCGCGCGCGGCTTCGATCTGGAAACCGATGTCTTTCGTGACATGGCGCCTGCGCAGTCGCCGACGCTGTTGCAACAGTTGCAGCAGGACGTGCTCGAACTGGCGCACCCCGGCGAGCGCGCCCGACAGGAAGGCGCGCCGAGAACGATCGCCGAGGACGACGACTCCCTGGCCCTGGTCAGCGCTCACTCACCGCTGCGCGAGGTGGAGATCCTCCACGACCGTTTGTTGGCGGCCTTCGAGGACGCCGAGGCGGCGGGCGAACCGCTGCGGCCTCGCGACATCGTGGTCATGGTGCCCGAGATCGACCGCTACGCGCCCTGCATCGAGGCGGTCTTCGGCCAGTTGCCGCCGTCGCATCCCCGGCATATTCCCTTCACCATTGCCGACCAGGTCGCCAGCGAGGCGCATCCGCTGATGGTGCTGGCCTTGCTGTTACTCGACTTGCCCGAGCGTCGTCTGACGGTCAGCGAGGTGCTCGATGCGCTGGAAGTGCCCGCCTTTCGAGCCCGCTTCGCCATCGACGAGGCCGAGCTCGAGAGGCTGCGCCAGTGGCTGGCCGGCAGCGGTGTGCGCTGGGGGCTGAGCGCCGAGCATCGCCATTCGCTGGGATTCCCCGCGCTGGGCGAGAACAGCTGGCGCTTCGGGCTGTCGCGCATGCTGCTCGGCTATGCCGTGGGTGAACCGGCTTCGACCGGCGCTCAGGGCGAAAGTGATGACTCACTGGGGCGTCCGCCGCGCTGGGACTTCCAGGGCATCGTGCCGTATGCCGAAGTGGGTGGTCTCGAGGCCGATCTCGCCGGGCGTGTGGCGGCGTTGCTCGACACTCTGGAAACGCAGTGTGCGGCGTTGAGCGAGCGGTTGTCCCCCGAGGCATGGCTGGGGCATCTGCAAGCCTTGTTCGCGGCCTGCCTGAGCCCTACCACGGCAGAAGAACACGATGTCGTGGCACGTCTCGACGCGGCGCTGGGGCGCTGGTCGCAGCAATGTCGGCAGGCCGGTTTCGAGGCCCCGGTGGGACTCGGCGTGGTGCGCGATGCGCTGCGTGCCGAACTCGACGAAGGCGGCCTCGCGCAGCGCTTTCTGGCCGGCAAGGTCAACTTCGCGACCTTGATGCCGATGCGCGCGATTCCCTTTCGTCATGTCTATCTGCTGGGCATGAACGACGGCGACTATCCCCGCGTGCGCCAGCCCCAGGATTTCGATTTGATGGCGACGCGGCCACGCCCCGGCGACCGTTCGCGGCGCGACGACGACCGTTATCTGATGCTCGAAGCCATGCTTTCGGCGCGTGAACGCCTGACGCTTTCCTGGGTGGGGCGCGACGTGCGCGACAATACCCCGCGCCCGCCGTCGGTGTTGCTCGGCGAGTTGCTCGATACCCTCGAACAGGGCTGGGACGTGCCGGAGAGCGATGCCGCCGATCGTGCCACCCGCCTGGCGCAGCGCCTGATCGAGACACATCCGCTGCAGCCGTTCTCGCGACGCTACTTCGAGCGCGACGACCCGCGCTTCACCTATGAGTCGAGCTGGGAGGCGCTGTATATGCCACCCGAGCGCGACGAATCCGTGCTACCGAATGCCGCCACGACGGTCGAACTGCCCAGTGAACCGCTTGGGTTGGGCGATCTACAACGCGTGCTGCGTCGCCCCTGGACGGTCTATCTCGGGCGCCTGGGCGTGCATTTCGCCGACGCTCATGTGCCCGACGAGGACAACGAGCCGTTCGCGCCGGATGGCCTGGAAGATCACGGTCTCAAGCGCGAGCTGCTCGAGGGCGCGCGCGATGGTGTGCCGCTTACCGCGGTCGCCGAGCGGCTGCGCATGGCCGGGCGCTTGCCGACGGCCGGTTTCGGCGAGGCCTTGATCGAACCGCGCCTGGCGCGCCTGTCGCGTCAGGTGGAAAGCTGGCGCCGCGAGGTGGCCGAGTGCGCCGCGGCGACGCCGCCGCTGGTGCGTTATGTCGCTGTCCATGAAGCACTGGACGACAAAGCACTCACTCTGAAGGCGCGTCTGGATGGGCTTTTCGCGGCGCCCGCAGAGGCCTCGGCACCTTGGCGGCTGGTGACGCTAGAGCCGGGACACTACGGGCATCTAAAGGTCGAGGGTGAAGGCCCTTATCGTCACGTCGGCAAGTTGCATCGGCTGTATGCCGGTTATCTGCGCTGGCTGCTTGCCAATGCCACGTTGGAGGCATCGTGCGCATGGACGGCGATCTTCGAGGATCGCTGCCTGAGCCTTCCGGGTCTGGACAAGGCCAGCGCCGCAGGCGAGCTCGATGGCCTGCTGGCGGCCTGGGCGCGTGCCTATCGAGCACCGTGGCCGGCCATCGACGAGATTGCCAAGGAGGTCTGGAAGCGCTTGCCGCGTGCCGACTGGGTGCCGTTGGCAACCGGGGAGGCGCCGGATGCCGGCGTGCGCGAGGCGCTCATCGCGCGCTACGAGACCGATGCCTTCGCCGGGCCGGCGGCGCTGCGCGCGAGTGACGGCGCACTGGGGCAACTGTGGCCCGATTTCGCCACCTTCGAGGCAGCGGGCGGCATCGCCGCCTCGCTCATCCAATATGCGCCGCTGATGGACATGCTGGCGCGAATCACCCAGCGGGTACACGGAGGTCGTTCATGACGTCGCCCCGCCATGCCACGCCGCCGGCCGTTCAGCCCTTGGTGCTCGAGACCCTGCCACTGACCGGCTACCACCTGATCGAGGCCAGTGCGGGCACCGGCAAGACCTTCACCCTGGCGGCGCTTTATGTGCGTCTGGTGCTCGGCCCGTTGCCCGGGCGCGAAGAGCACGATTTCCCGCGCCCGCTGTTGCCGCCGGAAATTCTCGTGGTGACCTTTACCGAAGCCGCCACCGCCGAGCTGCGTGGGCGCATTCGCGCACGTCTCAAGGAGGCCCGAGACTGGTTGCTGGCATCGCAAGAAACGCGTGATGACAAGGTCCTCGCAGCGCTGCTGGGGCCCTTGGTCGAGGCCGGTGACGACGCCCTGGCCGGTGCCGCCAAGCGCCTCGACCAGGCCGCACGCCTGATGGACGAGGCGGCGATCTTCACCATCCATGGCTTCTGCCAGCGCATGCTGACGCGCCATGCCTTCGATGCCGGCGCGCGTTTCGGTGCCGAGCTGCTGCAAGACGGCTCGGCTTTGTTGACGCGGGTCGTGGAGGACTATTGGCGTTGCCATTTCTATCCCCTCGCCGCGCACTGGCAGCGCGAAATTCGCCGCCGCTGGGAGGGGCCGGAGGCGCTGAGCCGTGCCTTGACGCCGCTGCTCAAGGAAGGCCGGGCACAGCCGCTGTGGTGGGACGATACGTATATCCAGGCGCCCGCGTCGTTAAGCGCGTTGCTGGAGAGCGCCGAGCGCTCGCTGGCCGTTCGCAGTGAACTGGAAGCCCGGCTGCGCCAAGCGTGGGATCGCGAGGCCATCGCGGCCTGCCTGCAGGACGCCTTCGAGCGCGGCGCCCTCAACAAGCGCAGTTACAAGCCGGAAGAGCTCGAGACACGCCTGGCGGCATTCGAGCAGTGGCTGACGACACTCGAAGCGGGCGGCGATGGCGACACGACCGACAGCCAAGGCCGCTTCTGGCTGAGCCAGGCCAAACTCGAAGGGGCTAGCAAGAAGGGGCATGAGGCGCCCACGCATGCGTTTTTCGCGCTGCTCGATGAGCTGGCCGAGACCGCCACGCCTTTTGATCAGTTGGCGCCGCAAGTGTTGGCCCATGCCCGCGACACGGTGGCGGCGATGTTCGCCGCCGAGAAGCGTCGTCAGGGCTGGTGGGAATTCGGCGATCTGTTGTGCGACCTGGACGCCGCGCTCGACCCCGACGCGGCTCCAGAGGCCGCGCTGCGCCTTGCGGGGCGCATTCGTCGGGCGCTACCGGTGGCGCTGATCGACGAGTTTCAGGACACCGATCCGCTGCAGTACCGCATCTTCTCGCGCATTTACCGGGCGCCCGAGGTGGAGACTACGACCACCTTGCTGATGATCGGCGACCCCAAGCAGGCGATCTACGCCTTTCGCGGTGCCGATATCGACACCTATCTGGCGGCGCGGCGCGAAACCCCGAGTCGCTTCACCCTGGCGCGCAATTTTCGCTCCAGTCACGCCATGGTCGAGTCGGTCAATACGCTGTTCGCGCGCCATCCTGAACCGTTCGGCAGCGACGAGATCCCTTTCGTCGAGGTCGAAGCCCAAGGCAAGTCGACGCGTCTGGTAGATGCCGATGGCCACGACATGGCGGCGCTCGGCGCTTGGTGGCCGGATGAGGAACGCCACACCAAGGCGGATTATCAGGCCCGCATGGCAAGCGCCGCGCGTGCCGAGGTCCAGCGGATGCTCGAGGGTGGTGCTTATTTTGTAGATAACAGCTCCGACGCTGCCAGCGGCGCCCGGCGTCCGGTACGTCCCGCGGACATCGCGATTCTGGTGCGCAAGGGCACCGAGGCGTTGGCGGTACGTCGCGCGCTGGCCGAGGGCGGCATTCGCAGCGTCTATCTCAGCGAGCGCACCAGCGTCTTCGATACGCCGTTGGCCTTCGAGCTGTTGCAGTTGTTCGAGGCGGTGGCGCAGCCGCGTCAGGACGCTCGCCTCAAGGCGGCGCTGGCGACGCGCCTTTTATGCGATACGCCGGCGACGCTGGAAACGCTGCTCGCCGATGAACTGGCCTGGGAGCGCGAAGTCGAGCGTTTCGCCGACTATCATCGCCAGTGGCAGCGGCGTGGTGTGCTGCCCATGTTGCGTGCGGTGATGCGTGACTTCCGGGTCGCCGAACGCTTGGGGCAGCGCGACGACGGCGAGCGAGCACTGACCGACCTGTTGCATCTGGGAGAGCTGGCGCAGACGGTGTCGGCCCGGCTCGACGGCGAACATGCGCTGTTGCGCTGGTGGCATCGCGCGCTCCTCGAAGGGGCGGCCGAGCTTGATGCCGAGGCCGTCAGCCAGCGGCTGGAAAGCGACGAGGACCTGGTCAAGGTCATCACCATCCACAAGGCCAAGGGCCTCGAGTATCCCATCGTGTTGCTGCCGTTCGTTTGTGATTACCGGCCGGCGACGCCGGATCGCGGCACCGGCTTGCTCGAATGGCGCGATCCGCAACAAGGCCGAGTCTGGGTACATGGTGCCGACGACACGCAGCTGGCGGCCGCCGAGCAGGCGCGGTTGGACGAAGACGTGCGGCTGCTCTATGTCGCGCTCACGCGGGCCGCGCATGCCTGTCGCCTGGGCGTCGCGCAACTGGGGCGCGGGCGCGGAGCGTCGAGCTGCCTGCACGAGACGGCGCTGGGCCGATTGCTGGGCTGCCAGGCCGATGACGACGGCCATGCTTTGCGCGAACGTCTTGCGGCGGCGCTGAACGTCGAAGAACTGCCCGAGCCGCCCGGGCATCGCCTGAGCCTCGGCGACGGCGCTCCGGAAATGGCGCCGGCGCGACGTTTTACGGGGGGCATCGACGATGACTGGTGGATCGCCTCGTATTCGGCGTTGATCGTCGACGCGCGTCTCGAGACCGGCGGGGGCGCACAGGCGCTGCCTTGGGACGCCCCAGCGACGTTGGATGTCGAGGTCAGCCGCGAGCGCGATCCGGTGCCGCGTCCCGCCGCACGCACGCTGCGTGATTTTCCGCGCGGCCCGCGCCCGGGGACCTTTCTGCACGGCCTGCTGGAAGCGGTGGACTTCGACCGCCTGGGCGAACCGGCTTATCGCGACGAATTGCAGCGTCTGGTCAGCACGCGCCTGCACCTCGGTGGCTTCGACGCCGAGTGGGCGCCGGTATTGCTCGATTGGTTGTGCCAGGCCCTGCCGGCACCGTTCGCCGGCCATCAGGGCGCGGCGATCCGTCTCGATGGACTGACCGCCTGGCGTGCCGAGCTGGAGTTCTGGCTGCCTACCGAGGATGCCTGGAGTACGCCGCTCGATGCGCTGGTCTGCGCATTGGAGCCCTTGCCGACGCCGCGCCCCCGACTGGCGCCGCGCAAGCTCAATGGCATGCTCAAGGGCTTCATCGATCTGGTGTTCGAGGCCGAGGACGGTCGCTGGTACGTCCTCGACTGGAAGTCCAATCATCTCGGCGATGCCCTGGCCGACTATCACCACGAGGCGCTGGCCGAGGCCATGGTCGCGCATCGCTACGACCTGCAGTACGTGTTGTACGTGCTGGCATTGCACCGCCTGCTGACGGCGCGTCTCGAAGGTTACGATTACGATACCCACATGGGCGGGGTCTGTTACGTGTTCCTGCGCGGCTTCGATGGCACGCCGGGTCATGGCGTCTTCCAGCGGCGCCCCGAACGGCGCTTGATCGAGGCCCTGGATGCCTGGCTCGCCGGCGACGCGGCGCCCGTCGAGGCGCTGCGTCGCGAACACGGCGTCGCCGCGCCTGAGACTGCCCCGGGAGAGAATGCATGAGCGACGCGCAATATTCCTTGACCCTGGAGGCGACCCCGCCTTCGCGCGCGAGATTGTTCGAGAGTCTGGCGTGGTGGGAGGCGCTGGGCTGGTTGCGCGCGCTGGACGCCCACTTCGTGCGCTTTCTCGCCGAGCACGACGCCGACGCACCCGCCGAGGTACTGCTGGCGGCGGCGCTCGCCAGCCATCAATTGGGGCGTGGCCATGTCTGCCTGGCGCTGTCGCGTGCCTTGGCGGCGCCGCGCGATGTGCTTTCGCTGCCGCCGTTGGAAGAAAGCGCGCCGCAGGCCGAGGTGCCGCTCCCCGAGGACTTCCTGCAGGGGTTGGATAGCGCCACCTGGGCTGCGCGCTTGGCCGCGTCGCCGTTGGTGTCGCCGCCGGGGCCGGGCACCACGCCGCTGGTGCTGGCGGGCGGGCGGTTGTATCTACGCCGCTACTGGTCGGCCGAACGGGCGGTGGCGGCGCATCTCGGCGAGCGCCTGGGACGGCCCCTGGCGGTGGAGGCGTCGCTGGCCGAGCCTCTAGCGCGGCTGTTTGCCGCGAACACCGCGCACGACGATGCGCCGGATTGGCAGAAGGTGGCCTGCACGCTGGCGCTGCGTAACCGACTGACGATCATTTCCGGCGGCCCCGGCACCGGCAAGACCACGACCGTGACGCGGCTTTTGGCATTGCTTCAGACGCAGGCGCTGTCGTCGGCGGAGGCGAGCCACGGCCTGCGTATCCAACTGGCCGCGCCCACCGGTAAGGCGGCAGCGCGTTTGTCCGAGTCGATTGCCGGCGCGGTGAAGGACCTCGACGTCGGCGATGACGTCAAGGCGGCCTTGCCACGCGAGGCGTTGACGCTGCACCGCCTGCTTGGCGCGCGTCCGGATACGCGACGCTTTCGCCATCACGCCGGGCATCCACTGAGTCTCGACCTGCTGGTAGTGGACGAAGCCTCGATGGTGGATCTGGAACTGATGGCCGCACTGCTCGAAGCCATGCCGGCGGAGGCGCGCCTGATTCTGCTCGGTGACAAGGATCAGCTCGCCTCGGTGGAAGCCGGCTCGGTGCTTGGCGATCTTTGCGCCAATGCTCTGGATCAGGGCTATTCGCCTCATGCCTGTGACGTTCTCGAGCGGCTGGCGGGGATCTCGATGACACCCGATGCCGCGTGCTCGCCACTGGCCGATCATGTGGTCATGCTGCGCAAGAGCTACCGCTTCGATGCGCATAGCGGCATCGGCGCCCTGGCGGCGGCGACCAATGCCGGCGACGTCGTGGCGTTTCGCCGCGCGTGGGACGCGGGGTACGCGGATATACAGTGGCTTTCGGCGGCGCGCGACCAGGCGGCCGTCGAGCGCGCCGCGTTGGCCGGCTATCGCGATCTCTACCGGCGTATCGTGGCAGGCGCCACGGCGACGGAGGCGCTGGAACGGCTCACGGACTTCCAGGTGTTGTGCGCGCTCAAACGTGGCCCCTGGGGCGTCGAAGGGCTCAACGCGTGTATCGCCACACGCCTGTGGCGCGAGGGCTTCATCGACGATCATCAGGGCTGGTACGCCGGGCGCCCGGTGATGGTGACACGCAATGACCCGCAATTGGGGCTCTATAACGGTGACATCGGTATCGTCTTGCCCGACCCCGAGGCGCAGCAGCGTCTGCGGGTGTTCTTCGCGACCGCCGATGGCGCGCGGGCGGTGTTGCCTTCGCGTCTCGAGGCCTGCGAGACGGTGTTCGCGATGACGGTGCATAAATCGCAGGGCTCCGAGTTCGCCCATGTACTGTTCGTGTTGCCCGAGCACGCCAACCCGATTCTGACCCGCGAGTTGGTGTATACCGGCATTACCCGCGCCAAGCGTCAGTTGACGCTGGCCGGCGGCGACGCGCGGGTCATGGACAGCGCCCTGCACCGACGCGTGGTGCGTGACAGCGGCTTCGCCGACTGGGTGTCGGCTCTGGAAGAGGAGGAGACATCATGAGCGCTTCATCGCCTGAACATGCCGCGATCGGTGGCGTCGACTGGGCGTCGTTGAGCAGCCCCGAGCTGGCCCGTCGCGTCGGCCCGGAGAGCGTGGCGTTGTTGCCGCTGGGGGCCATCGAACAACATGGCGCGCACCTGCCGCTTTCCACCGACGTGGATATCGCCGAGGGCTTGGTGGCGGCGATGCGTGAACGTGTCGCGGCGTCGCGGGATTTGCTGATACTGCCCACGCTGGCGGTGGGGTCGAGCCTCGAGCATGGTGACTTCGCTGGCACCTTGAGTCTGACGCCGGAGACGGCCATCGCGCATCTGGTGGATATCGGCGCCAGCGTGGCGCGAGCGGGGATTCGTCGCCTGGTACTGTTCAATAGCCATGGCGGCAACAAGGCGGTGGTCGATCTGGCGGCACTCAAGTTGCGCGAGCGCCATGGCTTACTGGTGGTCAAGGCAAATTACTTTCGCTTTACGCCGCCCGACGACGCGCTGCCCGCCGAGGAGTTGCGGCACGGGCTGCATGGCGGCGCGCTGGAAACCGCGATGATGATGCATTTGGCGCCGCACAAGGTACGCCAGGCCGCGCTCGGCGAGGCCGTCTCGCTAGGGGCTCATCAGGAACGCGCCGGGCGCACGCTACTCCCCGAGGGCGATGCCGGTTTCGCCTGGATGGCGCAGGACCTGCACCCCAGCGGCGTGGTCGGCAACGCAACCCTGGCCACGCCGGCCCTGGGGGAACGGCTGGTCGCTCATTTCGCCGCGCGCCTGGCGCGCGTGATCGAGGAAGCCTGCTGCTTCGATCTTACCCAACTGCGTGCACGTTCGCTGCAGTGAGCGGTACGTCACGTCATTCGAGCGAGCCCGACGTATCGCGGCGCGGGGTGCGCCTGTCGGTGGCGTCGGGGCTTTCGAGCAGGTCCTCCAGCCAGTGTCCGGCGCGTTCGGCCTTGGCGCTCAGGTAGCGTCGATTGTGCTCGTTGAGCTGGCCGTAACAGGCCTCGCGGCCCACCACGTCGATGCCGCCGAGGCTCATGGCCGCGATCTTCTCGGGGTTGTTGGTCAGCAGCGCGATGCGCGTGACGGCAAGCTCGGCCAGCATCTGCAGCGCTGCGCGGTACTGCCGCTCGTCCTCGCCGAAACCCAGCACCTGATCGGCATCGACGGTGTCCAGTCCTGCATCCTGCAGGCCATAGGCGCGCAGCTTGTTGGCCAGGCCGATGCCGCGTCCTTCCTGGGCGAGATACAACAAGATGCCGCCGCCACGTTCGCTAATGGCCGCCACGCTGGTGCGTAGTTGTTCGCCGCAATCGCAGCGTAGGCTGCCGAACAGATCGCCCGTCAGGCAGGCCGAATGCAGACGCACCGGCACGGCATCCGCCCAGTCGGCGGGGTCGCCGACTAGCACCGCTAGATGCTCGCGCAGGCCGTCGCTTTCACGGAACAGCACGAAACGGGCGTTTTCGGCCTCGGCGAGGGGCACGTTGGCTTCGCTGATACGCTTGAGCGACGTCGTATCGCCTTCGCCGTAGCGTTGCACGTCGTCGAGGGCCACACCGAGCAGAGTACCGTCGTCGATGAGCGCGGCCAGGGCATCGCGCTGTGTCGCATCGACCCGGGCGCTGAGCGCGGCAGGGACCAGCAGGCCGCGCCGCATCAAACCCAGCGCGGCCGTTTCCGCCACCGAAGCGGGCTCGGGCGGATGGGCACTCGGGGGCTTGGCCATGGCGGCCATGGCCCAGGCGACGACATCGCTGGCGCGGTGATGCGTGCCGAGTGGCAGGCTTACTGCGTCGGCGTCATCGGGAGCAATTGCGCCCAGTCGGGCGAGGCGATGCGTGGTGATCACCAGGCTTGGCGCGTGGCCGGCCATATCGGCGAGCGTGGCCAGGGCGGTGTCGTCGATGCCTTCCAGTGGCTGGATCAAGACGGCGTCTTGCGGGGTGTGCAGCACGACCGGCAGGCCGCGGCGCAAGTCGAAGATCGCACGTTCTACCTGTCTCATGAGCCTCTCCTTGGTTTTTGCGCGTCGTAATGCTTCGATGACGTGTCATGACACTTTCGTTGGCACACGGCACGGGAGACCGTATGAGCCCTGCGACACTCGATGTGGCGCTGGCCTGGCATGGGATTTGCGAGGCTCGACGCCAGGACTGGGACGCCCATGCGGCGTTGACGCTGGCGAGCGGCCGGCTGCGAATCTGGCGCGGCGGCGCCTGGCAGGCCGAGGGCCCGGTCACGGCGGAGGCGACGGCGCTGCTCGATAGCCTGCTGCCGAGCAGCGCCACGCCCGGGCGTTTCGTCATCGCGCAACTCGGTCAGAGTCTCGATGGACGTATCGCCACGATCACCGGCGCCTCGCACTACGTCACCGGCGAAGCGAGCCGTGTGCATCTGCATCGCTTGCGTGCGCTGGTCGATGCCGTGGTCATCGGGGCGGGTACGGCCTGTGCCGACGACCCGCAGCTCACCGTGCGGCATGTGACGGGGGATAACCCGGTACGCGTGATTCTCGACCCCAATGGCCGCGTGCCCGCGACCAGCGGTGTACTCCAATGCAGTGACGCTCCCACGTTGCATATCACTCGGCATCCGTTGCCGCGCGATACCCTGGGCGCGCATGTCGAATCGCTGGTGCCCGAGGACGCGGCCGATCTGACGCCGTCGGCGCTGCTCGACGCCCTGGCGGCACGTGGTCTTCGCCGCGTGCTCATCGAGGGCGGCGGACAGACCGTGTCGCGCTTCCTGGCGGATGGTCAGCTCGATCGTTTGCATGTGGTCGTGGCGCCACTGTTGATCGGTTCGGGGCGTCCGGCGGTGAGCCTGGCCGAGATCGAGACCCTCGATGCCGCCCTGCGTCCGCCATGTCGCACGTTTGCGATGGGCGACGACACGCTTTTCGATCTGACGCTGCGTCCCGGTCACGTGGGGTAAGAGGGTGTTTACAAAACAGGCGAACGATGGCAAGACAAGGCAAAATTGGCCGAAAACACGGAGTTTACATGGGGTAAATGAGTCTTTTGAGGCCGATTTTAACGCCGGATTGTCGAGTGCAGGCCTTTTGTAAATACCCTCTGCGTTATCGCGCATGGCAGCCTCCTCCGCTCTTGCTCGTTAGTGGGGCGCCTGCCGAGGTGTCATGGTCTCGACGCTGGCGACGCCGGTGGCAGAGTAGCCAGGCACCTGGCAGGCTCGAGATCAGCACGATGACTCCGTAGATCAGCGAAATGGCCACGCCCTGGGCGGGATCGAGCCCGGCGCCTATCCACACCAGTGCGGCGGCACTCTCACGTAGCCCCCAACCGGCTACCGAGAGGGGAATCGCCATGACCATCAGCACCGGCGGAATCAGTGGCAACAGGGTGGCGAGGTCGATATCGGCCCCAATGGCACGGGCGGTGATGGCATAGACGGCGATATAGCTCGCCACCACACCCAGGGAACTGAGGCATTGCCAGAGCCACATGCGCGAGGCGACCAGGGCGGTGCTGAGATCGCCCAGCGTGTCGCGCAGCCAGGTCGGCGGGCGGCGATAACCCCAGATCGCCAGCCCGCTCAGCACGATGATCCCCGTCGTCAGTACAACAGGGGCATTACCCAGCCGAGCAAGGCCACTGAGCACGCTATCGCGCAAGGTCGGCGAAGCTAGCAGCCCCACGATGGCGATCAGTGCCAGCATCAGTTGGCCTGAGAGGCGTTCGATGATGACGGCGCGCCACGCTCGTGGTCGGTCGCTACTCGACCGGGCATGGCGCCAGGCCCGCGAGGCATCGCCGATGACGCCGCCCGGCAGTACCTGGTTGAGAAAGGTAGCCACGTAGTATTCCGCCACGGCACGGCGTAGCGGTAGCGTCAGACCCATGCGCCGGGCGGTCAGGCGCCAGCGCCAGGCGGAGAGCACGACCTGGGGCACGCTGATGGCCAATGCCAGCAACAGCCAGCCCGGCGCGGGGGCAACGAAGGCGTCACGTAGTGCCCGAGCGTCGAGCTGCCAAGCGATGACCCCGAGCAGCACCAGGCTGACGCCCAGACGTGCGAGGGTCGCGTTAGCGGGACGCATGGGGTGGCTCCGGGGCGGCGAACACATCGCGGTGCCCGACGAGCAGGTCGAGATGCCCTCGGTCGAGGGCCTCCCGGCGGTGTTGCCACCAGCGCTCGATGCGCTGGCGATCATGCGGCGCTTGCTCACGGGCGGCGGCGGCCCAGCCGTCGATGAGGCTCAGCGCCAGGGGGCGCTGCGCCGGCGTCAGGCGCCAGGGGCTTTCAGCGTCGACGATGTGAAAGTCTCTGGCGGTGAAGGCTGCGATCAATGCCTGGGGCGCCGTGGTGCCAAGCGCAGGGCCGAGGCCTTTGTCGCGGCGTTGATGCGCGGCGAGTATCTCGAAGAGCCAGGCATCTTCGTCATCATTGACCATCACGTCATCGGCCTGGAAACGAATGTTGCCGTCCACGCTGAGTGTGATCAATGTCGCGGCGTGATGAGCCGCGCAGGCATCGGCCAGGGCCTCGACCCAGGTGGCGCTGACCAGATCGCACAGTGCCGAGGCGGTAACGAGGTCGATACCGGCGAACCAAGACGTGTCGAGCGCATGCAGGTCGCGCTGGTGTGTGGTCACGTGGATGGATGTGCCCGCGTTATCGCGCAAGGGCTGACAGCGCCCCACGGCATGGCCCAGCAGAGAATCGTCATGATCGATTAGATGCCAGTGCTGGGGCCCCGGCAAGCGAGGCGCGAGATAGCGCACATTGGCACCGCTGCCACTGCCGAGATCGAGTAGTTGCCAGGGAGCGTGGCGCTCACGCGTGGCAAGCCAGTCGACGGTGGCCTGCAAGGGCGCCATGGCGCGGGCATCGTGATCGGCTTGCTCGCGCCTCGCCAGCCAGGACTCGCTGAACGTACCGGCAGTGTTCATG
Source organism: Chromohalobacter sp. 11-W (assembly GCF_029889905.1). GTDB lineage: Bacteria > Pseudomonadota > Gammaproteobacteria > Pseudomonadales > Halomonadaceae > Chromohalobacter. The sequence continues at coordinate 406,843 of NZ_JARANZ010000001.1, forward strand.
CGGCGCCTCGTTGCAAGGCGGTGGCGAAGGCCGCACCGACCTGCGACCAGTCACGCAGCGAGCCCCGGGCGCGCTCGGCGCCTTCGCGCCATGCTTGACGTTTATGGGGGTCGCTGAGCATCTCGCGCAGCGCAGCGGCGAGCGCCTCGACATCGCCGGGTGGCACCTTTAGCCCGGCATCGTCGGGAAGAGTATGGGCGAGTGCGCCGCCGGTGGTGGTGATCACGGGCAGGGCATGTGCCAGGGCTTCGCTGACGACCATGCCGTATCCCTCGTAATGCGAGGGCAGCACGAAGATATCGCTGGCGTGATAGGCCTCGTCCAGCGCCTCGGCGGATCGCTCGCCGAGCAAGTGGATACGTTCTTCCAGGCCGTGGGTGGCGATACGTGCCTGGACATCCTCGACATGCGTCGGCGCGCGGTCCAGGCCACCGATGCAGTCGCATGTCCAGGGCAGATCGGTCAGTGTGGCCAGCGCCTCGACGAGCACATCATGTCCCTTGCGCGGGGTGACCGTGGCCACGCACAAAAGGCGAGGCACCTCAGCGTTACCATGGGCCGGGACGGCGCGCATAACGCCGGGTTCGACCACGTGCAAGCGCTCCGGCCCTACCTCGAAATCCGCCAGACGCCGAGCGGTGAAAGGGCTGGTGACGATGACATTGTGCACCGCCGAAAGCGCGCGCGTTTCGCTGATCAAGAAGCGCTCGCGTTCGGCGTCGCCAAGACCGGTTTCGTCGGCGAGCGGATGGTGAACCAGGGCGGTGAGCGTCACGCGCTGGGCATGAGCTTCGAGCACGTCGGGTAACCCGCCCATCGCGAGTCCGTCGATAATTACATGGGCGCCTGCGGGCCGGGCCGCTAAAGCGTTTTCCAGTGCCTTTTTTGCCGTGGCGTCGGGTTCGGGAAAACGCCCCTCGAGGCCGATGACCTCGATCGGCCAGCCATGTTCGCGCAGGGCCGTGACGACGCGCGCATCGTAGACGTAGCCGCCGGTCAACTGCGCTGGGTCGCCGGCAACGATCAGAGTCACGGGATGGCTCATATCGCGCCCTCGTAATTCGCCCAGGCGATATGCGATTCATGCAGCGTGACGCCGAGGGCCGTCAGACCATGCCCGGTCTCGCCGAGTTCGCCCTGGCGGATGGCGTGGGCGAGCCGCTCGAAAATCACCTTGGCCATGAATTCGGTGGTGGTGTTGCGCCCCTGGAATTCGGGAACCTCGTCGAGGTTGTTGAAATTGAGCTCGCTCAGAACGCGGGAAAGCGTCTGGCTGGCCAGGCCGATATCGACGATGAGGTCGTCGCGGTCGAGTTCGGGGCGCTTGAAGGCGACATCGACCACATAGGTGGCGCCGTGCAAGCGTTGCGCGGGGCCGAAGATCTCGCCGTTGAAGCTGTGCGCGATCATGAAATGGTCTCGAACCGTCAGGCTGAACATCCGTGTGGCTCCTTTTGTATTGCCATGTATTACCGGTTATGCGTATTACGTGGGTGTCGTCGCATAGTGGCAGTGTCACGAATAGCGTATGCGATGGCACAGTGCCGGGCGATCCGCGTCGCTCAGTCGTGCCAAGGCAGCGGGTAGATCAAGGAAGTTGCTTTCTCCGTCGATCAAGGCATCGAGACGGGCATCGCGGAGTAGCGTCAGGGCTAGTTGTAGACGCTGAGCATGGCTGCGTCGCGCGCGTCGTGCTGGCGAGACACCGCCGACCTGGCTGGCACGCAGCGTCAACCGCTGCGAATGGAAAGCCTCGCCGAGGGGCAATGCAACTTCGTCGCGTCCGAACCAGCTCAGTTCGATGATTTCTGCTTCGTATCCCGCCAGTTCAAGGGCGCTGCGCAAGCCATGCGGGTTGCCGCTGGCGTTGATCACTATGTCTTGTTCAGCCTCGGCATCGTGCGGGTGGCGAAAGGGCAAGCCCAACGCCGCGGCCAATTCGGCCTTACCGGCATCGATGTCGAGCAGTTGCACGCGAACCCCCGCCGTTTGTTGGCATAACCAGGCGACCAGGCTGCCGACCACGCCGGCGCCGACAACGCTGATCCGGTCGCCGACGCGTGGGGCGGCGTCCCACAAAGCGTTGACGGCGGTTTCCATGTTGGCCGCGAGGACCGCGCGTGTGGCGGGAAGGTCCTCGGGCAGGGGCACGACGGCCTCGATGGGAACGACGTAACGTGTCTGATGAGGATAGAGACAGAAGACCTCGCGACCGCACCAAGCCTCCGGCCCCTCCTCGACCACGCCGACGTTGGCATAGCCATATTTGACCGGCCCCGGGAAATCCCCTTCCTGAAAAGGCGCGCGCATGCGGGTGTATTCGCTCTCCGGGATCTTGCCTTGAAAAACCAGGCTCTCGGTGCCGCGGCTGACGGCGCTGTAGCGTGTTCTGACCAACAGCTCATGCGTCTGGCGGGTGGGCAAGGCGTGCTGTCTAATTTCACCGTGCCCCGGTGCCTGTATCCAAAAGGCCTGGGCGTTCGCTGCGAGCATGGCAAATCTCCTTATTCACCTTGAGTATCGTCCATGACACCATTCATGTACAGGTATTGTACATAGAGGTGTTTGTGTACCATTTTATTTTAAGGTTCGAGTGCTATCAGCGTAGTGAAAATCGCGCTGTTTATGGGGCCCTCTGCCATAGTTAAACGCAGACGTTGGGGAGAAAAGGTCATGCGTGACACATCACGCCACGCCATTGGTCGCAGGGTATCGTGGGTACATGGGTTGCCGGCGGTACTGGAACTACTGTTGGGCTTGTGCCTGGTGGGGCTGTTGGTGGAAACCCTCCAGTGGCATTTGGCGGCGCCCCCTGGGCTTGGCTGGACGGTAGGAGGTGTGTATCTGGCGATGGCAGTCATGATCGTATGGGGTTGGCCAGTAGCATTGCGTTGGCTGGGCTGGGCCAATCGCGTGACCTTGCTGCGGGGCGTGTTGATCGCACTGCTGGCCGGCAGCATGGCGTTTCCCGCCTTTATGCAGCGTCATGCGCTGGAAATGGGAGGGCTGGCATTGTTGGCCTTGTGCTTGGATGGCCTCGATGGCTGGGTGGCACGACATACGCATTCCGCCACTGCCTTCGGCGCCCGGTTTGACATGGAGCTGGATGCCTTCTTCATCGCCGTGTTGTGCTGCGCGCTCGTGGTGCTCGACAAGCTGGGCGGTTGGGTGCTGTTGTGTGGGGCGCTGCGATATGTCTTCGTCGCGGCAGGATATGCCTGGACATGGTTGCGGCGGCCGTTGCCGTCGAGTTTACGCCGCAAGGTGGTTTGCGTGTGGCAGGTGGTCAGCCTGCTGGCAGCGTTGCTGCCTTGGGTCTCGCCCTTCTGGGCCATGTTGAGTGTGGGCCTGGCGCTGGTATTGCTGTTGTACTCGTTCATGAGTGATGTCGCGTGGCTATATCGCCACCGGCGCACGCGTATCTGAGGTCTTGCGGTCCCGGAGGGGCATCCGGCTCAACGTAAGATTCAGCTTATGCGCTTGACCGGCCCGCCTAGTGATGTTCTTCCAGGTGATTCAGGTGGTTGATGAACTGCGTGAAAATCTCAGCCTGAGTGGAGGTGTTCAGTCGCGAATGGATGTTCTTGCGATGCACCTTTACCGTGCCGACGCTGATTTTCAGGTGGTCGGCAATCGCTTGGGAAGAAAAACCCCGCAGGATGAGATCGGTAATTTCCCGTTCACGCTGAGTCAGCACACCGCTGGCGAAAGTGCGCAGCGCGCGCTTCATGGGGCCGTCGGAACGGCCGTATTGCAGGAACTCGTCGGACTGGGTCTGCCAGAACTGACGCATGAGCGCGCTGATGACCGGGTGAAACTCTTGTAGGGCATTCAACTCAGTGCGCGAAATGCTTTCCAGCGAGGCTTTGCGCCCGAGCGTGATGGCGCAGGTCACTTCGTCATCCAGACGGATCAATAGATTGATCTCATCCACCAGCCCGAAGTTCTGATAGCAGGTTTGATAGTACTCAGTGCTTTTGAATGAGTCCGGCATGATGTCGGCAAGTCGCACGATGCCGGGGGATGCGGTGTCCTTGATGGCGTGGAAAAGTGGGTCGAGTACATAGGCATGGTTGATGTACTGGCGCAGGGTGTCGCTCTGCTCCGCTGGATCGGAAGGATGTACGAGAATCGGTCGCAGCGATTTCTTGTAGGTCAGGAGCAGAATCGTGTCGAAGAAACACAGGGTCGACAGGAAGGCCTCCAGCATCGCCGGAAAACTGCGCAGTCGCTGATGCTCGATGAGTACGGCCAAGTTTTTCTGCCAACTCTCATTGGTCTGTATCTGATTGACGCGATCTCGCATCGCTTGTCCTTGCTCTTGTACGCCGCCGGCAGGGCGTTATCGGGGATTTCCCCAAGGCTAAGCTAGATGGTGGACCGGCACCAGTCCGGCTCGCCTTCGGGTCATGCGGCAGGCAGAGATAAATGACGTCTTCCACCGACCGGATACCCCTGGGGTGATAGATACACCGCTATCTGGATGGGATATCTTGATGCTCTGATTTTCGAAAAGCATTCAAGAGTCACGCGTATGGCGACGAATAACAAACAGGACAAGACCCGCGATCTGGATCTCTTCATCACGGATTTGAACGGGAATTTACGCGGCAAGCGCCTGCCAGCCAGCGGTTTGAAAAAGGTCCGCAAGGAAGGGCTCAAACTGCCGCGTTCGGTGGTGGGCTTTGATTTCTGGGGCGCCGATGTACTGGCCAATGGGCTGGTATTCGAGACCGGCGACAGTGATGGTATTTGCATGCCTGTCTCAGCAGAGCCAATCCCGGTGCCTTGGTCGGAAGCGCCGCGTGACCAGATGCTGGCGATGATGTTCAACCCCGATGGCACGCCCTTCGAGGCCGATCCTCGCCAGGTGCTCAAGCGCATGGTGGATCGCTTCGCCGAAAAGGGGCTGACACCGGTGATGGCCACCGAGCTTGAGTTCTATCTGATGGATGCCGAGTCGGAGAGGACTCAGCGGCCGATTCCGCCGGCACTGACAGAGGGGAAAGGACGCCGCCTGGCCAATACGGAAGGTTATTCCGTTGAGGAAATGGATGGCTTCGAGGCGTTTTTTGCCGATGTTCGCGAGGCCTGCCAGGTGCAGGGTATAGGCGCGGATACCATCATTGCCGAGATGGGGCCGGGGCAGTTCGAGGTTAATCTCAACCATGTGGCCGATCCGTTGAATGCGGGCGATCAGGCGATTATGTTCAAGCGTCTCGTACGCGGCGTCTCCCGTCGCCACGGTTATGCGGCTACCTTCATGGCCAAGCCCTATGTCGAGGAAAGCGGCAACGGCTTTCACGCGCATTTCAGCCTGCTCGACCGCGACGGTCACAATGTCTTCGATGATGGCACCGAGCAGGGCAGTGACCTACTGCGCCATGCCATCGCCGGGCTGATGCAATCGATGCCGGAGAGCATGCTGGTATTCGCGCCGCACCTGAATTCCTATCGTCGCTTCATGCCAGGCGCCTATGCCCCGACCCATGCTAGTTGGGGTTACGAGAACCGGACGGTGGCGCTGCGTGTGCCGGAAAGCCCCAATCTGGCGCGGCGGATCGAACACCGGGTGGCCGGTGCGGATGCCAATCCGTATCTGGTGCTGGCGGCCATTCTCGCCGGTGCGCTGCATGGCATGGAAAACGAGCTCGAGCCAGATGCCCCGGTGGAAGGTGATGCCTACGCCGAAGAGAATTCCCAATATCCGTTGCCTTGTGAATGGCAGGACGCCATCACTCGCTTCGACCAGAGTGAGAAACTGAGGGGATACCTGGGAGAAGAGTTCGTGTGTGTATACGCGCACGCCAAACGCCAGGAGCGCCTTCGCCTGAATGAGCGCATCTCCGATGTTGAATACGAGGCCTATCTGGGATTGCTCTGATCCTGGCTAGGTCCTGAATACATGCACGGCGAGACCGTGAGCGAGGAATCCGTCATGACGCTGGAAGTCGGCATACTGGCCACCGGCACGACGCCGGACAACCTGATCGAAACGTATGGTTCCTATGCTGATATGTTCGTTCACTTGTTTGGGCAAGCCGGTTATGACTTTACCTTCATTACCTTCGATGTCCGGGACGATATCTTTCCCGAATCAGCCGATGCCTGTGATGCTTGGCTCATCACCGGCTCAAAATCCAGCGTCTGTGACAAGACGCCCTGGATGGCACGCTTGAAAGAACTGATTCTGGAAATCTACGCCACCGGCCGTCCGATCGTGGGCATTTGCTTTGGCCACCAGATCGTGGCCGAGGCCTTTGGTGCCGACGTTAACCAGTATCCGCAAGGTTGGGGCGTGGGCCTGCATACCTATCAACTGGACAAAAGCGTGCCGGAACTGGACGCCCTGGGTGGCCAATTCACGCTGAATGCAGTGCATCAGGACCAGGTGCTGAGCAAGCCGAAGCAGGCCGAGGTCATTGCCTCTTCGTCGTTCTGCCCGTTTGCGGCACTTCAGTACGATGACCGTATCCTGACCCTTCAGGCGCATCCGGAATTCAATGTGGCGTTCGAAACCCAGTTGCTTCAGGCACGCCGTGACGCTCCGATTCCGTCGACGGCGACCGACCCGGCGCTGACCAAGCTCCATGGGGCGTCTGCGCGTACGGACTCACTGCAGGTCGCCCACTGGATGGCCGCTTTTTTGCAGCAGGGTTGCTCTTCAACAGAGTAGGCGTCGTCGAGCGTATCTGACATGGCCATCCTGCTGCATAGGCTTGTCGTACGATAGTGCCTGACAGGGTCAGGCCCGGGGCTGCTGTTGGGTGATGCAGTGGATGTTGCCGCCGCCCAGCAGGATTTCGCGGGCATCGACCGCGACCACCCGGCGGTCTGGAAACAATCTCTCGAGGATGACTCGTGCCGCGTCGTCATAGGCCGGATCGAGTTTGGGCATTACCACCACCGAGTTGCCGATATAGAAATTGACGTAGGAGGCGGCCATGCGGTCGCCGGGTTGGCGCGGGCGCGAACTGCTCAGCCGGTCGACGCCGCTGGCTTCGGTCTCGGCGATGGTCAGCGGGCCGGGCATCGGCAGTTTGTGCACGGTAATCTTCCGCCCCTTGGCGTCCGTGGCAGCTTCGAGAATCGCCAGGGCCTCGCGGGAGATAGTTTGCTGTGGGTCACTCGCGTCGTCGGTCCAGGTCAGCGCCACCTCGCCGGGGGCAACGAAGCAGCACAGGTTGTCGACGTGGCCGTCGGTCTCGTCCTGGAAACAGCCGCGCGGTAGCCAGATGACCTTTTCGACACCCAGGTAGACGCTCAACAGCCGTTCAATCTCGGCCTTGTCGAGATCGGGATTGCGGTTGGGGTTGAGCAGGCACTCCTCCGTGGTGATCAGGGTGCCCTCGCCGTCGACGTGGATCGCGCCACCCTCGACCACCAGCGGGGTGATGAAGCGTTCGATACCGAGCATCTCGGCGATTTTTTGGCGAATGCGGCGGTCCTTGTCCCAGGGGAAGTAGAGCCCACCGTTGAGCCCGCCCCAGGCGTTGAATTCCCAGTCGACCATTGCCAGGCGACCATCCGGATGCGTCAGAAAGGTTGGCCCGACATCGCGCATCCAGGCATCGTTGCTGGAAAGCTCGACCACCCGGACGTGGGCCGGCAACTGGTTGCGTGCGTTCTCGTATTGATCGTCGTTAACGCCGACGAATACCGTCTCGCTCTCGGCGACTGCCTCAGCGACAGCGACGAACGCCGCCTGAGCCGGCTTGGCGCCGTAGCGCCAGTTGTCGGGACGCTGCGGCCAGAGCATCCAGCAGGCGTCGTGCGCGGCGAACTCGGCGGGCATGGAAAAGCCCAGCTCGGCGGGAGTGGCGGTGCGCCGCTCAGTTGTAATGTATGTGTCGTTCATGACGAACCTCAAAGATAGCCTGCCGCCAGGAATACCAGCATGGCCAGGAAGGCGGCAATAAGCGCATAGGGAAGCTGTGTCAGGGCATGAGCCATCGGCGTGCAGCCGCTACCCTGGGCCGAGAGCACGGTGGAGTCGCCGTAGAAGCAGGCGTGGCTGCCGAAGGCGCTGGCCGAGATCAGCGCGCCGATCACCAGTGGCATCTCGGCGTGGACGCTACTCGCCAGCGGCAGCACGATGGGCATCGCCACGGCGAAGAGCCCCCAGAACGAGCCGGTGGCAAAGGCCAGGAACGCCATGGTGACGAAGCTTACCGCCGGCAGCAGTTGGGCGGTCATCAGCGGTTGCAGGGTCTGGATCACGTATTCGGTGAGCCCCAGGCCGTCGTTGACTTCCTTGAGCGTGAAGCCGGCGACCAGCGTACCCAGCGGCATCAGCATCGATTTGAAGCCCTCGAGCGCGGTGTCGAAGGTGGCATGAAAGCTCATCAGGCGCTGACTGAAGATCAGTACCAGTGTCACGGCCAAGGCCACGATCACCCCGCGCAGGATGTCGATGTCGAAATACCAGGTGAAGAAGATCAGGCTGGCGATGGGCAGCAGGAAGTTGAGCAGGTGCGGGCGACGCTGGCCTTCGTCCTCGACCTCCAAGGCGTTTTCCTCGGCGCCGTCGGGCATCACCTGACCGCCACTGGCGCGCAACTCGGCCGTCTTCATGGGGCCGATGGCGGGGATCCAGCCCATCGCTACCAGGGGCACCACTGCAGCGGCGATCCAGGCGTAGAACATGTAGGGAATCGATTCGATGTAGAGGCCCATGCCGCTGCCGGTCACATTGTTGTCCTCGAGCAGACCGGCGAAAAATACCGCCCAGGTGGAGAAGGGTACCAGGATGCAGATCGGCGCGGCGGTGGAGTCGACGATATAGGCGAGCATCTCCCGCGAAACCTTGAAGCGGTCGGTGATCTTCTTCATCGAGGCGCTGATCGCCAGGGCGTTGAGGTAGTCGTCGACGAAAATGGCCAGACCGAGGATCCAGGTGGTCAGCAGCCCCTGACGCCGGCCGTGGATACGGTGGGTCATGACGTCGCCGAAGGTCAGCACGCCGCCGGTACGCACCAGCAGTGCGATCAGACTGCCGAACAGCCCGCAGACCAGAATGATCCAGGTCACGGTATCGTTGCCGAGCACCGTGAGCAGCGTGTCAGAGGCCTGGGTCACCACACTCGTCGGGTCGATCATCAACATGCCAACCAGCGCGCCGGTCATCAGCGATTCGATGGTGCGGCGGGTGACGATGGCCATGATCAGCACAATCAGGGTGGGAAACAGGCTCCAGAGTCCGTAAGTGTCCATGGTTGGTTGGCTCGTTTTGTGGTTGTTGAGAAAGCGCGGAGCGTGCCGGGCCGTGTCAGACCCGGCGAGGATTAGAGATAGCCGTCGGCTTCGAGGCTTTTGGTCGTGGCCGTCAGCGCCGCGTCGAGGATATCCACCACGCGATCGACGGTTTCCCGCGTCCAGATCAGTGGGGGCGACACGATGTTGAGATGACCTACCGGACGAATGATGAGGCCGCGCTTCTGTGCCTCGAAGGCGATCCGGTCACCGACCCGCGCCTCCACCGGGAATAGCGCCTTGCTCTGCTTGTCGGCGACATTCTCGAGACACATCATGAAATGGCTGCCGCGCACGTCGCCCACTGTGGCGTGATGCGACAGCGAATGCAGGCGCTCTTCGAGATAGGGGCCCACCTCGCGGACGTTTTCGCAGATCCCCTCGCGCTCGATGATCTCGATGTTCTTAAGTGCCGCCGCGCAGCTCACCGGATGGCCGGAATAGGTAAAACCGGTGCTCAGCACGCCGCCCGGTCCCTGCGGGGTAGATAGCACTTCGTAGAGTTCGTCGGAGATCAGCGTCGCGCCCAGTGGTGCATAGCCGGACGACAGCCCCTTGGCGCAGTTGATGATATCGGGCTGGGTCTCGAACACTTCTTCGGAGGCGAAGAAGTGTCCCAGACGACCGAAACCGGTCACTACCTCGTCGGCGATGTAGAGGATGTCGTTGGCGCGACACACCGCCTGCATGCGCTTGTGATAGCCCTTCGGTGCCACCAGCACGCCGCCGGCACCCATGATCGGTTCGGCGATGAAGGCGGCGATGTTGTCGGCGCCGATCTCGGCGACGGTTTCCTCGAACTCCTTGACCAGCTGATCGCAGTACTCGGCCTCGCTCATCCCCTCGGGGCGGCGGTAGCAGTTGGCCTCGCTCAGATGGGTGACCAGGTGATCGAGGGTATCGAAGTCCCAGTTGTTGCTGGCGATGCCGGTCAGGGTCGAGGCGAGGTAGGTGGTGCCGTGGTAAGCGTTGTTGCGTGAAATGATGCGCTTCTTGGCCGGCTTGCCGATCCGGTTGAAGTAGTAATGCACCAGACGGATGGTGGCGTCGTTGGCCGCCGAGCCGCCACAGCTATAGAAGACGTGGTTGAGGTGCGCGGGCGCCAGCTCGGCGAGTTTGTCGGCGAGTAGCGTGGCCGGCACGTTGGAGAGGTTGTTGAAGGTCGAAAAGTAGGCCATGCGCGTGGCCTGCTCGGCCATGGCCTGGCCGATCTCGGCTCGGCCATGGCCGACGTTGACGCACCACAGCCCGGCGATGCCGTCGATGAAGCGGTTGCCGTGGGCGTCCTGCACGTAGATGCCGTCACTGTCGGTGATCAGGTCACAGCCTTCCTCGTGAAAGGTGCTGAAGTCGGTGAATGGGTGGATGAAGTGATCCTTGTCCTTCTGCCATAGCGCTTGGGCATCGTGGGTACGGGTCTCGGTGTTCATGGTCTCGTCTCGCCAGTTAAAAGCGTTCATTGCCGTGATGGGTGGCCGCGATGCGTCGTTGTGAAGAGTCGTTGTGATGCATCGTTGCGTTCGCAAACGAGATTAGCGAGGAAGGGGAGGGCAGGAATATATCCTGATAGGGGTATATCGCAACGACCGGAGAGCCGCCTAATGTGTTCAATGATTCAAACACCTAACAAGCACAAAGGGGGTACCTCATGGCGGTTTCCATTGACAGCCAACGGTTATGGGACAGCCTGATGGCAATGGCCGAGATCGGCCCGACCGAGAACGGTGGTAGTTGCCGCCTAGCCTTGACGCCGGAGGATGCCGCCGGACGACGCTTGCTGCTCGACTGGTGTGAGTCGCTCGGCTGTACCTGGCGGGTCGACCGCGTCGGCAACCTCTTCATTCGCCGCGCCGGCAAGCGCGACGACCTCGACCCGGTGGCCATGGGCAGTCATCTGGACACCCAGCCCAAGGGCGGGCGCTTCGACGGTATTCTCGGTGTCCTGGCCGGACTCGAAGTGTTGCGTACCCTCGCGGACCAGGGCATCGCCACCGAGCGGTCGCTGGAACTGGTGGTCTGGACCAACGAGGAAGGTAGCCGCTTCGCGCCGGCCATGGTCGCTTCCGGCACCTATGCCGGTGCGTTCAGCGTCGAGTCGACGCTGGCCCGCGAGGACCGCGACGGCGTGACATTCGGCGAGGCCCTCGAGGCTTGCGGGTATGCCGGCGAGTCGCCGGTAGGCGAGCCACGCCTGGACAGTTTCTTCGAGGTGCACATCGAGCAGGGGCCGGTGCTCGAGGAAGAGGGCGAGACCATTGGCGTGGTAACCGGCGTTCAGGGCATGCGCTGGTTCGACGTGACGCTTTCGGGCCAATCGGCCCATGCCGGCCCGACCCCCATGCGCTATCGCCGCGATGCGCTGGCGGCAGCGGCGTGCCTTGTCGACCGTCTGCAGGCCCATGCCCTAGCGGACGATAGCGGCGATACCAAAGTGACCTGTGGTTGTCTGGAGATCGTGTCGGCGTCACGCAATGTGGTCCCGGGCGACGTCAAGCTCACTATCGACCTGCGCCATGTGGTAGAGAGCGAACTTGACGCGTTGCAAACGTATTTCGAAGGGCTACTTGCCGAGGTGGGCGAGACCTGCGGCGTCACGGTGGCCCAGGAGCGGATCTGGGCCTCGCCGGTGGTCGAGTTCGCCCCCGAGTGCGTCGCTGCGGTGGAACGCGGCGCCCGTGAGCAGGGGCTGAAATACCGTCGCATGATGAGCGGGGCCGGTCATGATGCCGTCTATGTGTCGCGGGTGGCGCCGACGGCCATGATCTTCGTGCCCTGCCGCGACGGCATCAGCCATAACGAGGCCGAATACGCCACGCCGGAACACTGTGCCGCAGGCACTCAAGTGCTTTGCGATGCCATCCTTGAACGCGTCAATCGCGTGTCCTGACCTGGGGAGAACGACATGACTCAATCCATAGCCTCAATTCCCGAAACCCATGCCGATTGGCGGACGCTGGCCGAGCGCCTGAGTGTCGAAAAGAGCCTCGAGGCGCGTGCCTATATCGATGATACCTTCGTGGACGCTGTCAGCGGCGAGACCTTCACGACGCTTAATCCAGCCACCGGCGAGACGCTCGCTGAGGTAGCCAGCTGCGATGCCGCTGACGCCGAGGCAGCAGTGGCGGTCGCGCGACGTGTCTTCGAGAGCGGCGAGTGGTCGCGTGCGTCACCGGGGGAACGCAAGGCCGCGATGCTGCGTCTCGCCGACCTGATGGAGTTGCACCAGCACGAGTTGGCGCTGCTCGACAGTCTGGACATGGGCAAGCCGGTGTCGAGCGCCATGGGGGACATGGCCGGTGCTATCGGCTGCATTCGTCACCATGCCGAGTCCATCGACAAGCTCTATGGCGAGATCGCCCCCACCGGTGAGGACAGCCTGGGATTGGTACTACGCGAGCCGCTCGGTGTGGTGGCGTCGATCGTACCCTGGAACTTTCCGTTGATGATGACCGCCTGGAAGATCAGCCCGGCGCTGGCGGCTGGCAACAGTGTCATCCTCAAGCCCTCGGAAAAGTCGCCGCTGTCGGCATTGCGCCTCGCTCAATTGACGCGCGAAGCCGGCTTGCCGCGCGGCGTTTTTCAGGTGTTGCCCGGTTTCGGCCACACCGTGGGCAAGGCATTGGCACTGTCGATGGGCGTCGACTGCCTGGCCTTTACCGGCTCCACCGGGGTCGGCAAGCAACTGATGCAGTACGCCGGCCAGTCGAACCTCAAGAAAGTCTTTCTAGAGTGCGGCGGCAAGAGCCCGAATGTGGTCTTCGCCGACTGCAAGGACCTGGACCAAGTGGCGGAGCATGCCGCCGCCGCGATCTTTCACAACCAGGGCGAAGTGTGCATCGCCGGCTCGCGGCTATTAGTCGAAAACAGCATTCGCGAGCGCTTCGTCGACAAAGTGCTGGCCGCCGCCGAAAGCATGCAGCCCGGCGATCCATTGGACCCGGCGAGCTTCATGGGGGCGATGGTCGATCAGACCCAGTACCAGCGGGTGCTCGACTACATCCGCCAGGGCGTCGAAGAAGGCGCGACGCTACGGACCGGTGGCAAAGCGATGGACGGCGAAGGGCCGAATGGTCAGGGCCTGTTCATCGGCCCGACGGTGTTCGACGGCGTGACCGACGCCATGACCATTGGCCGGGAGGAAATATTCGGCCCGGTATTGGCGGTATTCGGCTTCGATACCGAGGAAGAAGCCGTGCGGCTGGCCAACGACAGCGACTACGGCCTCGCCGCAGGCCTGTGGAGTCAGGACATCGATCGCATCATGCGTGTCACGCGGCGGCTACGCTCGGGCCAGGTGTTCGTCAATAACTGGGCGGATATGGACCAGACGGTCCCCTTTGGCGGCGTCAAGCAGTCCGGCAATGGCCGTGACAAGTCACACCATTCGCTGGAGGAATACTCCGATCTCAAGACCGTCTGGATATCGCTGATGCCCGCGCCTTGAGTACTGTCACGAGACGCGAGCGGCAGTGACTGGTGCCAATGAGGAAGGGAGGCAAGCCCAAGGAAGGGCACCCTCATGGCGATATGGCTGAGTGCGGTTGGAAGCCTACTTACTGTTCTGCCTGGCGTCGTGAGACCAGCGCCACATGGTCGAGGAAAAGCCGAAAGAGTTGCGACTGGCTGGAGATCTCGAGACGCTGGTAGACGTGCTTACGATGGACCTTGACGGTGCCGTCGCTAATGCCCAGTTCACGTGCTGCCGACTTGGTGGAGTGACCGGCCAGCAGCAGACGCACGATATCCCGTTCACGTGCCGTCAGGCGTTCCCGCCCGAAGCTATCGAAGGCTTCCTCCACCGGTTCTCGCTCGGCCAGGCATTGGTGGAAGCGGTGTTCCTGCCACTTCCAGTATTCCCCGAGCAGCACTTCCAGCACTGGCGAGATATGGCGTAACGCCAGCATATCCCGACGGGTGATCCTTGGGGCATCGTCGCGAAACCCCAGTGACACCACCATGACGACGTCAGTGTCGACCCTTGCGAACAAGCCGATCTCGTCGGTGAGCCCCAAGGCGCGATAGTAGTGATGATAGTAGTCGCTGCTCTCGAAACGATCCGGGGCTAGCTCGCGCAGCCGCTGCGCGCCGCTCTCCAGTCCGTCATGGACGGCCTTGAAGAACGGGTCCAGCAGAAAGGCATGGTTCAAATAGCGCTCGATGCCCTGTTCGCGCCGCGTCGGTGGGTAATTGTCGTGGATCAGCAGCGGCCGTCGTTGTCCTTTATACGTATTGATCAAGATGGTATCGAAACCGACCAGCTCGCGCAGCGTCTGTTCCAACAGGAGCGGAAAGCCACTGCCTGCGACGGCTTGGAAAAGCCTGGCCAGATGATGGTGCCAGGTCAGGCTGGCTGGATGGGCGAGGTGGTCGGTGGGTGTCACGAAAAATAAGCCTAGACTCTGAGAAGAAGATGCTCGCGCTCCCAGGAGCTGATCACCTGGAAGTACTCGCGGTGCTCGGCGCGCTTGACCGCCAGGTAGCTGTTGGTGAAACGCTCGCCGAGGACCTCGGCCAGCGGCTGACAATCGCTCAGCATATCCAGCGCCGGACGGATATCGTCAGGCAGTGTGTGGCCGCCGGACCAAGCCGATCCAATCATCGGCGGACGTGGCTCGAGCTGGCTGAGCATGCCGAGATAGCCGCATGCCAGCGAGGCTGCCATGACCAGATAAGGATTGGCATCGGCCCCCGCCAGACGATTCTCGACCCGCGTCGCCTCGGGCGTCGAGACCGGCACCCGTAGGCCCACGGTACGGTTGTCGGTACCCCATTCGACGTTGGTCGGCGCCGAGCCGCTGGTCTCGGTGCGCATCAGCCGGCGGTAGGAGTTGACGTTGGGCGCCAGTAGCGGCATGGCCGAGGGTAGGTAGTGCTGCAGCCCACCGATGAACTGCTGGAACAATCGGCTGGACTTGCCGTTTTCGCCGGCGAACAGATTATCACCGGATTCGGCGTCCAACAGGCTCTGATGGAGATGCATCGAACTGCCCGGCTCATTGGCCATCGGCTTGGCCATGAAGGTGGCATACATGCCGTGACGGAGCGCCGTTTCGCGCAAGGCGCGCTTGAACATCACCACCTGGTCGGCCAGCCGCAGGGGGTCGCCGTGCTGGAAGTTGACCTCCATCTGCCCGGCACCTTCTTCGTGAATCAGAGTATCCAGGTCGAGGTCCATGGCATCGCAGTAGTCGTACATTTCCTCGAAAAGCGGATCGAATTCGTTGACCGCATCGATGGAGAACGACTGCCGGCTGCTCTCCTGACGGCCGTTGCGACCGATCGGCGGCTCCAGAGGATAGTCGGAGTCGGTATTGGTCTTGACCAGAAAGAACTCGACCTCGGGCGCGACGATCGGCTTCCAGCCGCGCGCCTCGTAGAAGGATAACACCCGCTTGAGCACGTGGCGGGGGGAAAGCTCTACTGGCTCGCCGGTCAGGTAGTGGCAATCGTGGATGATCTGGGCGGTAGCATCATCGGCCCAGGGCACCAGGAAGATGGCGTTGGGGTCGGGCACCAGCTCCATATCCCGCTCGGCAGGGTTCCAGAAGTGGATGTCATCGTCATCGGGATAGCCGCCGGTGACGGTCTGGATGAAGATCGAGTCCGGCAGTCGTGGGCGACCACCGCCCAGGTACTTGCCGGCAGGCATGATCTTGCCTTTGAGAATGCCAGTGAGGTCGGTGACCAGGCATTCGACCTCGGTGATGCCGCGCGTCTGAAACCAGTCGTTGAAGTGGGGGTGTTCCTGACGGTTACTCATGGGATTTCCTTGCTCTGCAGATGGGTCCCCGGCCGAGTGGCCGGGGCCTGTCGTTTCAGCGTGACTGGACCTCTGACCAAAACTGCTGGAAGACCTGCAGTTGTTCGCCCTCGAGACTGGGCGTGAAGTGCAGCCGCTGCATATCTTCCTCGGACGGCTGGATAGGGGGTTGGGTCAGTATGTCGTCGAGGTAGGGCTGAGCCGCCGCATTGGGGCTGGCGTAGTAGTTGTAGTTGGATAGCTGAGCGCCGATCTTGGCGTCGAGGATGAAGTTGATGAACTTGTGGGCCAGATCGGGATGGGGCGCCTTGGAGGGGATCAGCATGGTGTCGACCCACATCTCGGTGCCTTCGTCGGGAATCATGAACTTGATGTTCTCGAAAGAGTCCGGGTTTTCCTGGCTGTAGAAGAGGTAGTCGCCGTTGTAGCTCAAGGCGACGTGCGTCACGCCACGCGCCAGTTGTTGCAGACTCGGCGTGCCGTCGACGAAGCCGCTGAAGTTGCTGCGATTCTTGGTGTCGATCAGCAACCTGGCGGCCTCCTTCCAGGCCTCGGTGTCGGTGCAGTCATAGCCGTGGCCCAGATGCGCACAGGCGCCGCCCATGGTGACCTGCCCATCGCCCATCAGTGCGAAAGGGTATCCAGGATTGACCTCGGGATCGAACATCAACGACCAGCTCTTGGGGGCGTCGGGGAACGTCTCGGCGTTGTACACCAGGCCGGTCACCCCCCACTGGTAGGGCGCCGAATAGGTGCTCTGCGGGTCATAGCTGGGACT
Organism: Chromohalobacter sp. 11-W; assembly: GCF_029889905.1. Taxonomy (GTDB): domain Bacteria; phylum Pseudomonadota; class Gammaproteobacteria; order Pseudomonadales; family Halomonadaceae; genus Chromohalobacter. Next base: position 423,633 of record NZ_JARANZ010000001.1, read on the forward strand.
CTCGAACTGCTCCATGACATTGTCCAAGTTGGGGATCTTGGACTTGTCGAGCTTCTGTACCATGCCGGTCTCGATGAGCCGTGGCACGTAGTAGTTGGATGGGACGATGATGTCGTACTGCGATACGCCGCCGGCATTGAGCTTGGCGAACATCTCGGGCAGCGAGTTGTAGTAGTTCTGCACCACCTCGGCGTCGTATTTCTCCTCGAAGGCTGTGATGATCGCTGGGTCCATGTACTGGGTCCAGTTGAACAGGTAAAGCTTGTTGTCTTCCTGAGCCTGGACGCCGCTGGCCAGCAATAGGCCCCCGATTGTAGCGGCGATTCTTGTGGTCATTGTTTTCATCGTTTCGCTCTCCTTCGGTGCTACGTTTTGTTGGTGCTACATCGTTTTGACAGGAAGCGCCTAGCGGCGACCCCGCCGGTTGAATAGCATGCTGAATATGGCGGCCATGGCCACCGCACCGATCATCAGGGTGGCAATCGCATTGATCTCGGGCGTCACTCCCTTCTTGATGGCGCTCCAGATATAGATCGGCAATGTGGCGCTCTCCGGCCCTGCCGTGAAGAAACTGATCACGAAGTCGTCGATCGACAGCGTAAACGACAAGAAGAAGGCGGAGATCAACGCTGGTTTGATGGTGGGCACCATGAAGTGCACCACGCGCTTGATCGGCGATGCGTAGAGGTCCTTGGCAGCCTCGAACAGTGTCGGGTCCAGGCCTACGAAGCGCGAGTAGACGATCAGTGCCACGAAGGGGATCTGGAACGTCACATGCGCGATGATCATGGTACCGAGTCCCGGCTGCAGCAGGCCGGTCCATTCATGGATCTGTACGAAGAAGGCCATCTCGGAGATGCCAAAGACGATATCCGGCAGCACGATAGGCAGATAGATCAACACGATCAGCCACCCCAGCTTGCGATGGCGGTGACGATACATGCCGTAGCCGATCAGGCACCCAATCACCAGCGCTATGATCGAAGAGCTCACCGCCAGGACCAGGCTATTGCCGAAGGCGTTGATGATCTGCTCGTTGCCGAACAGTCTGCGATACCAAGCCAGCGAGAAGTTTTCGAAAATGGCGGTGCTGTTGGCTGAATTGAATGAGAACAGCACGATCACGAACAGGGGGGCGTAGAGGAAGAACAGCGTCACCCACCAGATGCCGGCGAGACCGCGCGCAAGCGTTCGCTTTCTCATATCACTACCTCCTCACCGCCGCCCAGACGCTTGCCAATACGCCGCATGGCGAACAGGCCGATGAATGTCGCGATCAACATCAAAATCGCCCCAGCGGCTCCCAGTGGCCAATTGGAGCTTCCGGCGAACTGGTTGGCGACCAGGTTGCCGAGCATCATGCCTTTACCGCCGCCGAGTAGTTCGGGAATCACGTACATGCCGAAGGCGGGAATCGCGACCAGTACCGTACCGGCCAGTAGTCCAGGGAGCGTCTGCGGGAAGACGGCATGCCAGAAGGCTCGTACCGGGCTGGCATAGAGATCTTGTGCGGCCTGCACCTGTGCCGTATCGAGCTTCTCGAAGGCGGCATACAGCGGAAGCACCATGAAGGGCAGGAAGTTGTAGACCAGCCCCAGGGTGACCGCGAAGTTGGAGGGATAGAGTCCCATGTTGGGTGCCACTAGTCCGAGGCTCTCGGCCAGGCTGGACAGTGGTGTGCCCGGTGCCAGCAGGTTCATCCAGCCGAAAGCGCGAATCACCTGATTGGTCCACGATGGCACGACGACCAGCAGCAGTAGGATCGGCCGCCACTTTTCACGACAGGTCGTGATGTAGTAGGCCACTGGATAGGCGACGATCACTACCAGCACCGTCGATACCAGGGTCTGCCACAGTGAGCGCAGCAGGGTGTAGAGATTGCCCGGGCTCCAGCCTAGAAAGCCGACACCGGCTAGGCGCTCGAAGGCGTCCAGTGACAGCGGCATCTGCGGCAGGCCATAGGGGCCGTTGGTCATGAAAGCGACCCCCATCAGATACGCACTGGGCAACACCAGGAAGATGAAGATCCACACCGCGCCCGGTGCCACGCTGAACAGCAGATGGCGGGTCTCGCGGACCATGGCCCGGCTGCGGGCAGTGGGTACTGCTCCAGAATAGGACATGCTCGCCTCCTCACTCGCTCAGGGTGACCAGGTCTTCCGGCGCCACCACCACCGTCACCGTTTCGCCGACCTCAGGCAGGTGACGGCCGCGGTTGTTGACCGTGGCCTGCAAAGTGGTGTCGGCGATGGCCAGGCGGAACTCGGCATGGCTGCCACGATAGAGTCTTTCGGCTACGGTTGCCGTCAGATGGTTGGGTCCCTCGACCGCGCCAGGCAATAGATCCAGCGTCTCGGGGCGGATCAGCAACAGCTCGCCGTCGCCGGCTTCCTCGGCGGTCAGTTCCCCCAGCGCCGTGATCAAACGGTCGCTCTTGCGGGCGCTGATCGGATAAAGATTATCGTGGCCCATGAAGTGTGCCACGAAGGCATTCACTGGGCGCTCGTAGACATCACGCGGCGCGCCTACCTGTTGGATGGTGCCGCCATTGAGCACGGCGATGCGATCGGACATGACCATCGCTTCCTGCTGATCGTGGGTCACGAACACGAAGGTCATGCCGAGTCGCTTCTGCACCCGCAATAGCTCTACCTGCAGTTGGCTGCGCAGCCCGGCATCCAGTGCCGAGAGTGGCTCATCGAGCAGCAGGACATCGGGCTCGCAGATCAGCGCTCGAGCCAGCGCGATGCGCTGGCGCTGGCCGCCGGAGAGTTGATCGACGTGGCGATCGATCAGATCACCGAGCTTGATGAAGTCGGCGATCTCGTCGACCTTGCTGTGGCGCTCAGCCGCTGGCATGCCGCGCATCTTTAGCCCGAAGGCCAAATTCTCGCGCACCGAAAGATGCGGGAAGAGCGCATAGGACTGGAAGACGGTATTGACGCTGCGTTGGTGGGGAGGCGTTTCGGTGATGTCCTTGCCGCCTACCACCAGCGAACCGGCATCCGGCTCTTCGAGTCCGGCGAGGATGCGTAGAAGAGTGGTTTTGCCGCAGCCGGACGGCCCCAGCAGGGTGAAGAACTCGCCGGCCCGGATGTTCAGGTCGACGCCGTCCAAGGCGACGGTATCGCGACCGAAGCGCTTGTGCAGGCCCTGCATCTCGATCGAAGACGCTTTATGGTTCGCCCGACCACGTGCATTGGCGGCCGGGCGAGCGCCCGGATGGTCGGCAGTCTCCGCCGTCATGGTCTCGCTCATGGAAGTACCCTCTTCGCTTGTCGTTGGCCTTATTTAGAGACGGTCGCGCAGTTTGTAGAAATTGGTCGCCAGCACCAGCAGCGGCTTGCGCAGAGCATGACCGCCTGGGAAGTGTCGATGTGGCATGGCGGAAAAGACATCGAAGCGCTCGCTTTGGCCGGCGATGGCCTCGGCCATCAGCTTGCCGGCGAGCCCGGCCATGGCCATGCCATGGCCAGAGTAGCCTTGGGCATAGTAGAGATTATCGCCCAGACGACCGAAATCGGGCGCTCGATTGAGGGTGATCGCGACATCGCCGCCCCAGCGGTACTCGATGGGTACCCCCTCGAGTACCGGGAACAGCCGGGCAATCTTGGCGTCCATGCGCGCCTGAAGGCGCGGGGGCTCCCGGCCGTCGTAACTGACCTCGCCGCCGTAAATCAGACGTCGATCGGCGCTGAGTCGGTAATAGTCGAGCACGAAGTTGGCATCGGCCAGGGCGTCGTTTTTCGGTAGCACCTTTGCCGCTTGTGCCTCGCTCAGTGGCGCGGTGGCGATCATGTAGTTGGCGGCCCGCATGACGCGACCGGAGAGCTCCGGAATCAGGTCGTCGTGATAGGCATTAGTGGCCAGCACGACGAAATCGGCGGTCACGCTGCCGTGCTCGGTGGTGACCGTGGCTGGCTTACCTCGGCGGATCGATCGTGCGGCGCTATGGGAATGCACGCGTACCCCGGCGCGCTGTGCCGCCCGGGCCAGGCCCAGCGTGTAGTTGAGGGGATGAAGATGGCCGCCTTCGCGGTCATATAGGGCTGCCGGATAGGCATCGGTGACGACGTGCTCGCGCAGGGCATCGCCCTCCAGCCACTCGAGAGCGGCGTAGCCGTAGTCACGGGCCATCTGCTCGCGGAAGGCTGTGAGCTCCTTGATATGCCGCGGCTTGACCGCTGCGTGAAGATAGCCCCAGGCCAGATCGCAGGGAATGGCATGGCGCTCGATCAACTCGGCGGTGAGGCGCACCGCCTCACGGCTCATCTCCCATACCTCGCGGGCGCGAGTTAGCCCCAGGGCCTGCTGGACGGTGGTGATGTCGGTGCCCAGCCCCGGCAGGATCTGCCCACCGCTGCGCCCGGAGGCGCCGTGGCCGATATCGCCGGCTTCGAGCAATGTCACCGAGTAGCCACGCTCGGCCAGGTGCAGGGCCGTTGAGCAGCCTGTCACCCCACCGCCGATCACACACACATCGCTCCTCGTTTCGCCTTCATGGGGCATGGTGGGGTCGAGCTCGACGGCGATGGAAGCCCGGTACCACGAAGCGGGGGTGTCGGAGACGGTACTGCACATAGATTCCATCCAGTTATTGTTGTTGAATAATTCACGAGAATACGGCAAACGTTTCGCGCCACGGAGGGGAAGTCCCTCGGAGAGGCTAGCGAGTCAGTTATTTTTCACTTATTCAGCTTTATAGCCCAGTTCATCGCTTAGATGTCTGCCCGATTTTTGATATTCATTTCGGTAATTGCTGATTTTTAAAAAATCAAATCCCGAGCTTGTCGCGCACGTTGTAGTACCAGGCTCCCATGGCGGTCAGCGGAATCTGCATGGCCCGCCCGCCAGGGAACGAGTGCTGGGGCAGGCCGGCGAAAATATCGAAGCGCTCTGACTGACCCCGAATGGCGTCACTGATCACTTTGCCTGCCAAGTGGGTGCAGGTGAGGCCATGGCCGCTATACCCTTGTGCGTAGTAGATGTTGTTTCCGATGCGGCCGAATTGGGGTAAGCGGGTCAGTGTCAGCAGGAAGTTGCCGGTCCAGGCAAAATCCACCTTGGTGTCTTTCAACTCAGGGAACGTCTTGAGCATCTTCGGCATGATCAGGGCTTCGACTTGCGCCGGCTCGCGGGCACCATAGGTAACGCCGCCGCCGTAGATCATCCGGCCATCGCCGGATAGGCGGAAATAGTCAAGCAGGTAGTTGCAGTCCTCGATGCAGTTGTCTTTCGGTAGCAAACATTGCCGCACGCTTTCCGGCAGTGGCTCGGTGGCGATGACCTGGGTGCCGCAGGGGATGGCCTTGGATTCCAGCTTTGGCATCAGGCCATTTAGATAGGCATTACCGGCGACGAGTACGTAGTCTGCTTCAACGTCGCCTTCTGCGGTATGGACGATCGGTTTGTCGCCTTGATGAATCCGCAGTGCCGAGGAGTTCTCGTAGATGGTGCCGCCCAGGGACTCCACGGCGTCGGCTTCGCCGAGTACCAGATTCAGTGGGTGGAAATGCCCACCACTGTGATCGATCAGGCCGCCAACGTAGCGCTGGGTACCCACGTAGTGTGGGATGGCATTCTCGTCGAGCAGTTCCAATTGTTCGTGGCCGTGGGCTTCCCAGAGCTTCTTTTTCTCGACCAGCTCATCGAACTGCTTGCGGTTGCATGCGGCGAAAATACCGCCTTCCTTCAAGTCACACTGGATGTCGTAGTCCTTGACGATACGACGTAGGATGCGGCCGCCCTCGAAGGCCATCCGCCCCATCTCTGCCCCGACCTTCTGGCCGTAATGGTGCTCGATGAAGTCGATATCGCGGCTGTAGCTGTTGACGATCTGTCCGCCATTGCGGCCGGAAGCACCGAATCCAATGCGGCTGCCTTCCAGGACAACCACTTTGTAGCCATTTTCGGCCATGTGGAGGGCTGTAGACATCCCGGTAAAGCCAGCGCCGACGATGCAGATGTCTGCCTTCACGTGACCCTGCAGGGTCGGACGCACGCGCTTGTCATTCGCGGACGCTGCGTAATAAGAATGGGGATGAGACGTTGCCTGCACGGTTTGCTCCCGAAACGTTGTTGTATCTTACTGGCCTTTATTAAAGGCTGGCCAGTTGAGCATTAGCGTTGGGATAACGTTACGAAGGGGTGGCAACCCTGTGATATACCCCCTTGGGTATATTTTAAGAGCACGCCGCCCAAGAAGGCCCTTGGGGTTCTCCGGAGATGAGCATGCTGCATTTCTCACGTCATGCCAGTGATCGAAAGCCTACGGCGCTGGCATGCGTCGCGCCCTTCGTTGACGCCTAAACAAAGAATCGCTTGCATGAATGGGGTGTCATGAGGCGCCATGGCGGGTATAAAGAATTCGCCATCTTCGGTATAGGAACACTCATGGCTCGCGCTCCCTTCGAACTCGCCGGTACGCGTATTCCGCCCGGCAGCCGGGCACAGATCGATGTACCGGTGGCCAAGCTTTACACCCATGCACCGCTGCATATTCCCGTCGAGGTCGTTCATGGCCGTCAGCCGGGGCCGGTGCTGTTGGTGTGTGGGGCGATTCACGGTGATGAGATCAATGGCGTCGAGATCGTGCGTCGCATGCTGAGGCTGGCATCGCTATCGCGCTTGCGAGGCACGCTGATTGCGGTGCCCATCGTCAATGTCTTCGGTTTCGTGCAGCAGACGCGTTACTTGCCTGACCGGCGTGACTTGAATCGCTGCTTTCCGGGCAGCGAGGCCGGTTCCCTGGGCTCGCGCGTCGCATCGTTGTTTCGCGAGCAGATCGTCGATCTTGCAACGCATATCGTCGACCTGCATACCGGCGCGATTCATCGTACCAATCTCCCCCAGGTGCGGGCACAGATGAAGGACCGCCCCGCAACACAGGCCATGGCCGAGGCGTTTGGGGTGCCGGTGATTCTCAATGCCGAATTGCGCGAAGGGAGCCTACGGGAATATGCGCAGTCGCGTGACGTGCCGGTGCTCACCTATGAGGCTGGCGAGGCGCTGCGCTTCGACGAGTGGGCGATCGCGCCGGGAGTAAGAGGGGTGCAGCGCGTGATGCGCTTGCTGGGCATGCTACCCACCGACCGGCGCCGGCATGCGCCTGCCGTTGCGGAGGTTGCCAATGGCTCGAGTTGGGCTCGCTCGCCCATCGACGGCATTCTACGCCCCCGGGCGCGGTTGGGCGCGCGCGTCGCACGGGGCGATGTTCTGGGACGCGTTGCCGACCCGTTCGGTAATGCCGAGCAGGAAGTGCTCGCCAACGCCGATGGTATCGTCATTGGCATGAGCAATCTGCCGCTCGCCAATGAAGGCGAAGCGCTATTTCATGTGGCGCGCTTCGATGAAATCGAAGAGGCTGAAAACGCCGTTGAAACCTTCCACTCCGATTTCGAAACGCGTCAGGAGCTATAGTGTCGGCTCAGGCAACGGCGCTTGCAGTATCGAGCTCGCGCACCTTGGCCAGCGCTGCGTCGAAAACCTCGAGCCCGGCGCCGGCACGGTGGGCATTTTCCGACAGGTGGCGACGGAATTGACGCCCACCCGGGCAACCCTGGAACAGGCCGAGCAGGTGACGGGTGACGTGATTGAGCTTGGCGCCCGCGGCCAGGCGTTCGGCGATGTAGGGACGGAAAGCGCGTGCGGCGGCATGGCGGCTACGCACTGGCGAGGCGCCGCCGTAAATGGCGGCATCCACTCCGGCCAGTAACCAGGGATTCTGATACGCCTCACGTCCGATCATCACGCTATCGACGAGATCGAGCTGTGCCTGGCACTCGTCCAGCGTCTTGATACCGCCGTTGATACCGATATGAAGATCGGGGTACTGCGCCTTGAGACGATGCACGCGTGGATAATTGAGCGGCGGCACGTCGCGATTCTCCTTGGGCGAGAGCCCCTCGAGCCAGGCCTTGCGGGCATGCACGATGAAGACCTCGCAGCCAGCATCGGCGACGCGTTCGATGAAGCGCGCCAGGTCGGCATCTTCATCCTGCTCGTCGATGCCGATACGACACTTGACCGTGACCGGAATCGAGGCCGCCGCCTGCATGGCGCTGACCGCCGCCGCCACCTTGTCCGGATGCTCCATGAGGCAGGCGCCGATCAGGTTGTTCTGTACCCGATCGCTAGGGCATCCCACGTTCAGATTGACTTCATCGTAGCCCCAGGCCTCGGCGATGGCGGCGCATTCCGCCAGTGCAGCAGGATCGCTGCCGCCTAGTTGTAGCGCCACCGGATGCTCCACGTCGCTATACCCCAAAAAGCGCTCGCGCGGTGAGCCATGCAGGATCGCCCCGGTCGTGACCATTTCGGTATACAGCAGCGCTTCACGCGTCAGCGTGCGGGCGAACGCGCGGTAGTCGCGGGTCGTCCAATCCATCATCGGGGCGATGGAGAACCGGCGGGCCCGCGCTAGCGAGTCTTTCGCTGATTTTTCAATCATTTATGGCCTCCGGTGAAGGGATTGGCTAAGAACGATAGCGGATGCAGTGGCCGCGTATTGTACGTCATACGGCTAGCTCGGCAATATCGCTCCGGATCCGAGTCGAGTTAGCTTGTATGAGGGGCAATGACACCTTTGCGGCCTGCGTTACTTCCTGGAACATTAAATTGGAGTTATTTAATGCAGGTTATTTTTACTGCTGGAGATCTTCTGCCACGGTGATCATGTCCGCCAAGGAAGGGCGGAAAGCAAGGAAGCTAGGTATAAAGGACGCCTAGGTAAGCATGGAGGCACGGACAGGAAGTTCGTGATAACTGCAAGGACATGCAGGTTTGCATAAAAACCCGGCCGGTATTGGTCGGGTTTTTTTGTGTCAGGGTGACTGGTTGCGCTGATTTCTGAGCTCGCGTTGCGAGTCTTCCAGACGCCGCTGAGAGCGCTTGAGCTGACGCTCTTGACGCTGGCGCTCGTCGAAACGTTCATCGCGGTGTTCGCTACGGTTCAGCGACTGGCGGCGTTCGATCGTGGTGGCGCGGTCGCTACTGACGTCACGTTGCAGTTGGTTGCGCTGTCGACTGTCGTTGAGCGAGTCGCTTTGACCGTCGTCATCAGCCAGCACCGGCCCTGCCAAGGCGAACAGTATCACCAGCAGAATGGCGTTCATCATGATGCCTCCCGTCGATGAGATATGCACTCAGTATGGACCAAGACGTCATCCATTGAATTCCTGAGACGGCCTGCCGGGTAATATCAAGCGCTGATGTCATGTTGTTGCCAGCGAGCCTGAAGGCGCCCCACGATTCGAAACGGGAATGGCTGCTTTGGATCGACGCTAGTGTGGTGCGCCGGGTCGGCGATGCGCAACGTCTCCGGTTCAGGCAGGCTTAGGTGTTGGATCGTGAGTGCGTGCCGCCATTCGAGCAGGTAAAGCCCTTCCTGCCGGAAGTGGGTGGTGGGAAGAATGGCGGCGATATCGCCTTCCTCGAGATAGGCGAATGTCTCGCCTGCACCTGGTGTCACGAGGTAACACCCTCGAACGAGGGCGTCGATGGCGGTGCCCGAGGCGGGAAGAGGGGCGGCGAGCGTGTGAGCTTCCCACGGCACCGGGGGCATGGTGTGTAGCAAGAGGCGTGCCTTGCCGGGCACGTCATCGGTGATCCGTTGAGAGGCCGTATGTGTTGTGGCGGCAGTGCCATCTTCGAGTAGTCGTTCGATCGGGCAATGCAGTGCATCGGCCAGCGCGATGAGTCGCTCGTGTCCGACTTGTTTGATCGTGCCGGATTCCCAATAGGAAATCGTGACATCCGATACGCCGACACGTCTGGCCAAGGCGGCCTTGCTCAAGCCGGCGTCTATCCTTAGCTGCTTGATCCGGGGTCCCAGTGCGTCCATGTAGACATCTCGCCATGAGGTGAACGCGTTAGCATATCCAGCCAATGGCAAAGTATGTTTCGGGTTGGGGGATATGAACAGTACGTAGTGCGTATGTCTTGTATCCGGATTGCAGTGTGGGGACGGAGAGAATGAGGGATAAAAGAGCGCCGGCCGTCCCGGAGAACAGCCTAGTGGCGCAAAGAAAAGCTCGTTTCACTGAAGACGCCACACGGCGCAGGAAAGCCGAAGCCATCGAGCGCCGCTAGCGTGCGCGTGGCGATTCTGCTGAGAAAAGGCCACGCATGTTGGGAGCGATACATCGCTTGCCCGAACGCGGCCAGTATAGGCAGTCGGTCTTTGCATAATAAGAGGGTACAATCGAAAACTAGTGTTTCTAATTTGGAAACTAGCAGGCTGGAGTATCTTCAACGTGACGACACTGGATGCATTGCGTGTCTTCGTCGAAGTCGTGCGAGCGGGCAGTTTTACCGCGGCGGCGCGGCGTCTGAGTATTTCCAAGTCGTTGGCTTCCAAGCGTGTGGCTGCGCTCGAGGATGAGTTGAGTGTCAGTCTACTCAATCGCTCGACACGTTCGCTGCGCCTCACGGAGGCGGGGCAGATCTATTACGAGCATGGGTTGCGGGTCATCGAGGAATTGCAGACGGCGGAGGCGCAGGTACAGTCGGTGACGTCGCAACCTCGGGGACAACTCAAGGTCAGTGCTCAGGTGAGCTTCGGCTTCATGTACTTGGCGGCGCCGACCACGGCCTTCATGCGCCGCTATCCCGAGATGTCGGTGGAGATCCTGCTCGAGGATCAGCGTTTCGAGCCGATCGACGACTCGGTGGACCTGGCCATTCGCATGGGTCCAATGCCGCCTTCGAGCCTTGTGTCGCGCCCGCTGTGCAAAGTGGTCTATGGCCTTTACGCCGCGCCGGATTATTTGGCCCGTGTCGGGCGACCGCTGCATCCCAAGGATATCGCCGAGTTCGATACAGTGTTCTACGGCAATTACGATCTCGGTGCGCACTGGCGCTTTTCGCTCAATGGACAGCCGCTGGATATCGAGCCCAACTCTCGTCTGGTGATCAATAATCTGCTGGGGGTGGTCGAAGCGGCCAAGGCGGGGTTCGGCTTGGCCTATCTGCCGACATTCGCGGCGCGCGCGGCGGTGGAGGAGGGACAGCTGACGCCACTCTTGCAGCCGTATTGGAATGAGCACGGCAGCATGTTGGTGTTGTTTCGCTCGCGCAAATACCTGCCCGACAAGACTCGGGCTTATCTGGATTTCATCACGGAGTGGTTTCGCGAGCACTTGGCCTTGTGAAGAAGATGTCGACGGTGCTGATGCCGGGTAGGTGCATGCGTATAATGATGCCATCGTCAGTCACCAATGATCGGGAACTTCATGACCGTACGTACACGTATTGCGCCGTCGCCGACCGGCGATCCCCATGTCGGCACGGCCTATATAGCGCTGTTCAATCTATGCTTCGCGCGTCAGCACGGCGGGCAGTTCATTCTCCGCATCGAGGATACGGACCGGGTACGTTCGACGGCCGAGTCGGAGCAGATGATCCTCGACTCTCTGCGCTGGCTGGGACTCGAGTGGGATGAAGGTCCCGATATCGGTGGCCCTCATGGTCCTTACCGGCAGAGCGAGCGTGGCGATATCTATGCGCAATATGCGCAGCAGTTGCTCGACGCCGGGCATGCGTTCAAGTGCTATCGGACCAGCGAAGAACTCGATGAGCTGCGTGAGACACGCAAGGCGGCGGGGCTGCATCTGGCGCTCAAGCCCGCCGATCTAGCGCTTAGCGATGAAGAAGCCGCGCGTCGCGAGCGCGAGCAGTGGCCTTACGTGGTGCGCATGAAGGTACCGGGCGAGGGGAGCTGTATCGTCAGCGATATGCTGCGTGGCGAGATCGAAGTCGATTGGGCACAGGTCGATGCCCAGATCCTGCTCAAGTCCGACGGTATGCCGACCTATCACCTTGCCAATGTCGTCGACGACCATCTGATGGGCATCACGCATGTCATGCGTGGTGAGGAGTGGATCAACTCGGCACCCAAGCACAAGCTGCTGTATGAGTACTTCGCTTGGCCGATGCCGACGCTGTGCCATATGCCGTTGCTGCGCAACCCGGACAAGTCGAAGCTATCCAAGCGCAAGAACCCGACCTCGATCAATTATTATCGGCACATGGGCTTTTTGCCGCAGGCGGTGACCAATTATCTGGGCCGCATGGGCTGGTCGATGCCCGATGACCGCGAGAAGTTCACCCTCGCGGAAATGATGGAGAACTTCGATATTCAGCGCGTGTCGCTGGGCGGCCCTGTGTTCGACCTGGAGAAACTCACTTGGCTCAACGGCGTCTATATCCGCGAGGATCTGGACGATGCAGCCTTGCTGGAAGCCCTGAGAGAGTGGGCCTTCAACGAAGACTACGTCAGTCAGATCTTGCCGCAGGTACGTCCGCGAATCTCGACGCTCTCCGATGTCATGCCGCTGGCCGGGCATTTCTTTTCGGGGGTGCCGCCGCTCGAGGCGTCCAGTTTCGAGAGCGTTAAGCTCGAGAATGAGGACTTGCTCAAGTTGCTGCAGTTTTTGACCTGGCGCCTGGAAGGCGTTTCCAGTTGGCACAAGGAAGTCTTGCTTGACGAGGTCAAATTCTTGGCCGAGGCGTTCAATATGAAGATGAAAGCGTTCCTGGCGCCGGTCTTCATCGCCGTTACGGGGAGTGCGACCTCCACCTCGGTGCTGGACGCCATGGCAATTCTCGGCTCGGATATGACACGGGCGCGCCTGCGTCATGCCACCCAAGTGCTGGGGGGCGTTTCCAAGAAGCAGGCCAAGCGCTTCGAGAAAGAGTATCGGGAACTGTAAGCTCCCGGGCTTCGCCCGGAGCTGGAAGAGCGGCGCTGCGCGCCTGGAAGAAGGAAGAACGCTGCTACGCAGCTTGAAGTGGGAAGGACACCCAGATGCTGCCTTCCTTCTTCCTTCTTCCTTCTTCCTTCTCGAAAGATATTGACGAAGCCAGGTAGAATCAGTATTCTACGCACCGTCTTGAGGCGCGGGGCCTTAGCTCAGATGGGAGAGCGCAACACTGGCAGTGTTGAGGTCAGCGGTTCGATCCCGCTAGGCTCCACCAAGCATCAAGACAATGCGTCCCATTCGTCTAGTGGTCCAGGACACCGCCCTTTCACGGCGGTAACAGGGGTTCAAACCCCCTATGGGACGCCACCTTTTCTTGCCTACAGTTGTGGCGATATCGGAGACGCGAAAGCGTCTTTTTTTGTCTCTGCTTCCCGTTCGTGATTAGACGTTTTTATACGTTTTTCCCCTTGACACCTCCGGGACCTTGTCCACTGCCGTACCGTCTTTGTCTGCGTGTTGTGTATAACGCCAGCTAAGGCCCGTCATGTTGCGCGTTATTGAAAAACATGCTGTTTTTCAAGCACTTATATTAGGTCAAAAATTAATCGATTTGAGCGTAACCGCCTTGTCATGGTGTTTCTGGCGAACTACCTAAAGGTTTTGAACAGGTTTATCCACAGAAAGTGTGGAAAACGCCCAGCGGCTTCAGGTTAGAAGAACAAGACTGTGGGGGCGAAGAGTGTAAGGGGCGCGAGGAGGCGTGGTGTCAAACGTAACGGACCGCCCTGAAGGCGGTCCGTGACACTTGCATATAGTCACCTGGCCAGGCGTATCTCGGCCGGGTTTTGGCGAGCAAGTTACTTGGTTGGGTAGTCTCGTTGGGAATGGCCGATATAGAGCTGACGCGGGCGGCTGATGCGATAGCTACCGCTGATCATCTCGTTCCAGTGAGACGTCCAGCCAATCGTGCGGGCCATGGCGAAGATGACGGTAAACATGTTGGTCGGAATGCCGATCGCCTTGAGGATGATGCCGGAGTAGAAGTCGACGTTCGGGTAGAGCTTGCGCTCGATGAAATAGTCGTCTTCCAATGCGATCTGCTCGAGCCGCTTGGCGATCTTGAGCTGCGGGTCGTCGGCCATGCCGAGTTCGCCCAGCACCTCGTCGCAGGTTTCCTTCATGACCTTGGCGCGCGGGTCGAAATTGCGGTAGACGCGGTGGCCAAAGCCCATCAGCTTGAACGGATCATCCTTGTCCTTGGCGCGGTCGATGAAGCGCTGGATGTTCTCCTCGGACTCATCACCGATTTCATCGAGCATGTTGAGCACGGCTTCGTTGGCGCCACCATGGGCCGGGCCCCATAGCGCGGCGATGCCGGCACTGATGCAAGCAAAGGGATTGGCGCCCGTCGAGCCCGCCAGACGCACCGTCGAGGTGGAGGCGTTCTGTTCATGGTCGGCGTGCAGCATGAAGATACGATCCATGGCCTTGGCGAAAACCGGGTTGACCTCGTAACTTTCACACGGGTTGCCGAACATCATGTAGAGGAAGTTCTCCGCGTAATCCAAATCGTTGCGCGGATAATTGAATGGCTGCCCGATGTTGTACTTGTGGCACATCGCGGCCAGTGTCGGCATCTTGGCGATCAGGCGAATCGCGCTGACGCGGCGCTCTTCTTCCTTGGTGATGTCCAGGTTGTCGTGGTAGAAGGCGGCCAGGCCACCGACGACGCCGCACAGGATCGCCATCGGATGGGCATCGCGACGGAAGCCCTTGAAGAAGTTGACGAGTTGTTCGTGGACCATGGTGTGATTTCTCACGGTGGCCGCGAAGTCGTCGTATTGCGCCTTGCTGGGGAGCTCTCCGAACAACAGCAGATAACAGAGCTCGACGTAATTGGAATGCTCGGCCAGTTGGCCGATGGGGTAGCCGCGGTGGAGAAGAACGCCTGCAGCACCATCGATGTAGGTGATGCCTGATTCGCAGGAGGCGGTGGCGACGAAGCCCGGGTCGTATGTGAACAGACCTTCGCTGGTCAGGCCGCGGACGTCGATCACATCAGGCCCGACGGTGCCGGAGTAGACAGGGAACTCGATCGTCTTGTCCAACCCTTCTACCGTCAACTGCGCTTTCCTGTCAGCCATTATGGCCTCCTCTTTTACCTAAGTCTTTGTCTTGCTTGCCATGCCAGCGAAAATAATGCGCCTACTATAGAACCACGCGGTGGATTGTCAATTGGGCCTAGGGCGCCTGTGAGCTTGGCGCCGCCGCGCATGGCGTGTCCCGGCGTGGCGATAGAAAGGAGGGCGAGCAAGGTTCCTACCCGGAAGTGCCACCCTATTTGACGCGTCCATGGGGATGGCTGCAAGGGCTATCTCATTTGTCATGGCATCCCCCGGTCCTTATAATCTTATCCCGCGCGACTGGCAGGAGCATGGCTTGGTCATGTAAGCCCTCGACCAAGGCCTCCCCCTCAAACCACCGCCCGCACCGGGTACAGCCCTAGCCGCTGGCGGGCCAAGAGAGTGTGATGAGCCGTGAATAGCAAAAGACCCGTAAACTTAGACCTGACGACGATAAAATTTCCACTTCCCGCACTGACCTCCATTGCCCACCGCATTACCGGTGTCATCCTCTTCGTGGGGTTGATCTTCGGTTTTTGGGCCCTCGATGCGTCACTGTCGTCTCCCGAAGGATTCGAAGCAGTGCGTGACACCCTCGCCAACAACGTGCTCGCCAAACTGATCGCCTGGGGATTGCTCTCGGCGTTGGGCTTCCACTTCGTGGCCGGCATCAAGCACCTGCTGATGGATGCAGGTATTGGTGTGGATCTCGAGGGTGGACATCGCAAGGCGCAGATCACGGTCGTGATCAGTGCCATCTTGGTGGTTTTGGCAGGAGTCTGGGTATGGTAACCAACATCACGAACCTCGGTCGTAGTGGCCTGTCCGATTGGCTGATCCAGCGAGTCTCGGCCATCATCCTGGCGATCTATGCCGTATTCATGGTCCTGTATCTACTGTTCCATCCGGGGCTCGATTACGCCACATGGAGCGGTCTCTTCTCGCAGACCTGGATGCGTATCTTCTCCCTGCTGGCCTTTATTTCCATCGCGGCGCACGCATGGGTCGGTTTGTGGACGGTGTCCACTGACTATCTCAAGCAGGCGGGTGCGCGCTTTGCATTTCAAGCGGTCGTCATGCTGGCCATCTTCGTTTTTCTGGTGTGGGGCGTTCAAGTCCTTTGGGGAGCCTAATTCATGTCCAATATGCGTAGCCTGACATTCGACGCAATCATCATCGGTGGCGGTGGCTCCGGTCTGCGTACCGCGCTTGAGCTGGCCAAGTCCGGCAAGAAGACCGCGGTGCTGTCCAAGGTCTTTCCGACGCGCTCGCACACCGTCTCCGCCCAAGGTGGCATCACCTGCGCCATCGCTTCTGCCGATCCCAATGACGATTGGCGCTGGCATATGTACGACACCGTCAAGGGCGGTGACTATATCGCTGACCAGGATGCCGCTGAGTATTTGTGTTCCGAAGGCCCCAAGGCGGTTTTCGAGCTAGAACACATGGGGCTGCCGTTCTCGCGTTTCGATAACGGCCGTATCTACCAGCGCCCTTTCGGTGGCCAGTCCAAGGACTTCGGCAAGGGCGGCCAGGCCGCGCGCACATGCGCTGCTGCTGACCGTACCGGCCATGCGCTGCTACATACGCTGTATCAGAACAATCTGAAAAATAACACCGTATTCCTGAATGAATGGTACGCGGTGGATCTGGTCAAGAATGCCGATGGCGATGTGGTGGGCTGTATCGCCATGTGCATCGAGACCGGCGAAATCGTGCATATCAAGTCCAAGGCGACGGTATTGGCGACCGGCGGCTCGGGCCGCATCTACGCGTCCACGACCAACGCGCTGATCAATACCGGTGATGGTATCGGCATGGCGCTTCGTGCTGGCTTCCCCATGCAGGACATGGAGATGTGGCAGTTCCACCCCACCGGCATTTACGGGGCCGGGGTCTTGGTTACCGAAGGTTGTCGTGGCGAGGGTGGCTACCTGATCAACAAGGATGGCGAACGCTTCATGGAGCGTTATGCGCCGAACGCCAAGGACCTGGCTGGCCGCGATGTCGTGGCTCGCGCCATGGTCATGGAAATCCTTGAAGGGCGTGGCTGCGGCGAAAACGGTGATCACGTCATGCTGAAGCTCGATCACCTGGGTGAAGAGGTGCTGGGCAAGCGTCTGCCGGGCATCGTCGAGCTATCCAAGACCTTCGCCCATGTCGATCCTGCCAAGGACCCGATCCCGGTCGTGCCGACGTGCCATTACATGATGGGCGGCGTACCGACCAACGTCCACGGCCAGGCGATCATGCAGGACGCCGATGGCAACGATCAGATCGTCAACGGGCTGTTCGCCTGTGGCGAAGCGGCATGTGTGTCCGTACACGGCGCCAACCGCCTGGGCGGTAATTCACTACTCGACTTGGTGGTCTTCGGGCGTGCAGCCGGTATGTTCATCGAGCAAGCGCTCAATGAAGGTGTCGATTACCTCGAGGCGGCTCAGTCCGATATCGATAGTGCCATGGCTCGCATCAACCGCTGGGATGAATCGAGCGGCGGCGAGGCAATTCCTGAATTGCGTGCCGAGCTGCAGGAAGTCATGCAAAACGATTTTGGCGTCTTTCGTCAGGAAGACACCATGCAGGAGGGCGTCAAGAAACTG
The DNA here is from genome assembly GCF_029889905.1 of Chromohalobacter sp. 11-W. Classification (GTDB taxonomy): domain Bacteria; phylum Pseudomonadota; class Gammaproteobacteria; order Pseudomonadales; family Halomonadaceae; genus Chromohalobacter. The sequence continues at coordinate 441,060 of NZ_JARANZ010000001.1, forward strand.
GCCGACCTCCGCGAGCGTATCGGTAACGCGCATCTGGCCGATAAATCCAATGCCTTCAATACCGCGCGTGTCGAAGCGTTGGAACTCGACAATCTGCTCGAAGTGGCGGAGGCCACGGCAATCTCCGCCTTGGACCGTAAGGAAAGCCGCGGCGCGCATTCGCGCTATGACTATCCGGATCGCGACGACGCCAACTGGCTCAAGCACTCCATGTACTTCCCGGTCGAGAAGCGGCTGGGGCAGCGTGACGTGAACTTTGCGCCGAAGACCGTCGAGACCTTCGAGCCGAAAATCCGCACCTACTAAGGGGTTGTCCAAGATGTCTACGCTTCAGATATCCATTTATCGTTACAACCCGGAAACCGATTCCGTGCCCTACATGCAGGAGTTCCAGCTGGATACGCAGGGTCGCGATATCATGGTTCTCAATGCGCTTGAAATGATCAAGCAGCAGGATAGCTCCATGGCGTACCGGCGTAGCTGCCGCGAAGGAGTTTGCGGTTCCGATGGCATGAACATGAACGGCAAGAATGGTTTGGCTTGCGTTACGCCGTTGTCCGAGGTGGTCAAGGACAACAAGTTGGTGCTGCGCCCGCTGCCTGGTTTGCCGGTTATCCGTGACCTGGTGGTCGATATGGGGGTGTTCTACAAGCAGTATGAGAGCATCCAGCCTTATCTGCAGAACGATACCACCGAGCCCACGATGGAGCGGTTGCAGTCGCCGGAAGAACGCGAAAAGCTAGATGGGCTTTACGAGTGCATCCTGTGCGCCTGCTGCTCCACGGCCTGCCCATCCTTCTGGTGGAATCCAGACAAGTTCGTAGGGCCGGCTGGCCTGCTGCAGGCTTATCGCTTTCTCGCCGATTCACGTGATACCGCAACGCGTGAGCGCCTGGAGCGGCTTGAAGACCCGTTCAGCCTGTTCCGGTGCCGTGGCATCATGAATTGCGTGGCGGTGTGCCCTAAAGGGCTCAATCCGACACGTGCGATTGGCAAGATTCGTGAGATGTTACTGTCTAATGCCACTTAAATCGCGCCGCGTGGCTTGTTATCATTGGCAACAAGCCGCTTCCTGCGACATGGCGTCGCAGGAAGCCGGTCCCGCGACCGCCGTTAGCCGGTGCCCTGCGCACCGGCTTTTGACGATAAGTGGACCCTAGCGTCGCGTATGACGCCAACCTGCTCCCGCAGGTCCCAAGTGACGCCGGCACGTCCGGGCGTGCCAGCGCCAAGAACACCCATCAGTGCATAGGGTGACCAAGAGATGCAAGAAGGCATAATGGAGTTGATGTGGCGCACTTCCCATGTCAGCGGCGGCAACGCCCACTACGTGGAAGCGCTCTACGAGCAATACCTCGTCGAGCCCTCTGAGGTTCCCGACGAATGGCGTAACTATTTCGATCAGTTACCTCGTCCGGAAGGCGCCCCCTCTCACGACGTTCCTCTCAGTCCGATTCGCGATCAGTTCTATCAGTTGGCGCAAAATCGTCGTGGCAAGCCCGCCGCCGGTGTCGCTGACAGCAGCGAGAACAAAAAGCAGGTCAAGGTTCTCCAGCTGATCAACGCCTACCGCTTCCGCGGCCATCAGCGCGCCGATATCGACCCGCTGGGGCTTCGCAGCCCGACTCCGATTCCTGATCTGGATCTTTCCTTCCATCAGCTGACCGACGCTGATATGGAGACGTCCTTCCAGACTGGCTCACTGTTCCTGGGCAAGGACCAGGCGCCGCTCAAGGAAATCGTCGACGTCCTGGAAAAGACGTACTGCCGCAGCATTGGCTGCGAGTTCATGCATATCGTCGACACCGACGAGAAGCGTTGGTTACAGCAACGCTTCGAATCGGTGCGTTCCAAGCCGGACTACAGCGTCGATGTACGCAAGCATATCCTCGAGCGTTTGACGGCTGCCGAAGGGTTGGAAAACTATCTCGCGTCCAAGTATCCAGGCACCAAACGCTTCGGTCTGGAAGGCGGCGAGACCTTCATCCCGATGGTTGACGAAATCATCCAGCGTACGGGCAATTATGGCACCAAGGAAGTCGTCATCGGCATGGCGCACCGAGGCCGCCTCAACCTGCTGGTCAACTTGCTGGGCAAGAGTCCATCGGAACTGATCGACGAGTTCGATGGCAAGAAAGTCATCCAGCAGGGCTCCGGGGATGTGAAGTACCACCAGGGCTTCAGTTCCAACGTGATGACCGAAGGTGGCGAGGTTCACCTGGCATTGGCGTTCAACCCCTCGCACCTCGAGATTGTCTCGCCGGTGGTCGAAGGGTCCGTGCGTGCCCGCCAGGATCGTCGCGAAGATGGCGAGGGCGCCAAGGTGCTACCGGTGGTGGTGCATGGCGATGCCGCTTTTGCCGGCCAGGGCGTGGTGATGGAGACATTCCAGATGTCCCAGACCCGCGGTTACAAGACCGGCGGCACCGTGCATATCGTCATCAATAACCAGGTCGGTTTCACCACGTCACGGCCTGACGATGCACGCTCCACTGAGTACTGCACCGATATCGCCAAGATGGTCCAGGCGCCGATCTTCCACGTGAATGGTGATGATCCCGAGGCGGTGGTGCATGCTACCCAGGTGGCTGTCGATTATCGTTACCAGTTCAACAAGGACGTGGTGATCGATCTCGTCTGCTACCGCAAGCGCGGTCATAACGAGGCCGACGAGCCCTCCGGGACTCAGCCGCTGATGTACCAGAAGATCAAGTCGCACAAGAGTTCGCGCGAACTCTACGTGGCGCGCTTGGTGCAAGAGGGCATGATCAGCGACGACGACGCGGCTGCTATGGTCGAGAAATACCGCGATGACTTGGTGGCAGGCAATCACGTCGCCAATGCGCTGGTCAAGGAGCCCAATACCGAGCTATTCGTCGACTGGACGCCTTATCTCGGGCACACGTGGACGGGCGACGCCGATACTTCGATCGACATGACGCGCATGCAGCAACTAGCCGCCAAGATGTGCGAGGTTCCCGAAGACGTCGAGGTCCAGCGCCAGGTGGCCAAGATCTACGAGGATCGTCGTAAGATGGCCGCTGGCGATCTGGCCATCAACTGGGGCTTTGGCGAAACCTTGGCGTACGCCACCTTGCTGGATGAAGGCCACCCTATTCGTCTGACGGGACAGGATACCGGGCGTGGCACCTTCTCCCATCGCCATGCCGTCGTGCATAACCAGAAAGATGGCTCGACCTATGTGCCGCTGGAACATATCAAGGAAGACCAGCCGCGCTTCACCATCCGTGACTCCTTTTTGTCCGAGGAAGCGGCACTGGCGTTCGAGTACGGGTATTCCACGACCACGCCCAAGGCCTTGATCATTTGGGAAGCCCAGTTCGGTGACTTCACCAACGGGGCACAGGTGGTGATCGACCAGTTCATTTCCTCCGGCGAGACCAAATGGGGACGGCTTTGCGGGCTCACCATGCTGCTACCGCATGGCTATGAAGGGCAGGGCCCCGAGCACTCCTCGGCGCGTCTCGAGCGCTTCCTACAGCTGTGTGCCGAGCACAATATGCAGGTCTGCATGCCGACCACGCCGGCTCAGATATTCCACCTTTTGCGGCGTCAGGTGATCCGCCCGCTGCGCAAGCCGCTGGTGATCATGTCGCCGAAGAGCCTGCTGCGTCACAAGGAAGCAACCTCGACGCTGGAAGATCTGTCCAACGGCCGCTTCGAAATGGTGCTGCCGGATCAAGGCAAGCTCGATGCGGAGAGTGTCAAACGCGTGGTGTTGTGTTCGGGCAAGGTCTACTACGATCTGGCGAACTATCGTGCCGAAAATGGCAGCGATGATGTTGCGATCGTGCGTTTGGAGCAGGTCTATCCTTTCCCCAAGGAAGAGCTGTACGAGGTCTTCAAGACCTATCCGAACCTCGAGCAGGTCGTTTGGTGTCAGGAGGAGCCGCTCAACCAGGGCGCCTGGTATCAAAGCCAGCATCACATGCGTCTGGTGGCCGATATGGTGCAGGAAGGCTTGGGGCGTGAACTGAAGTTCGCGGGGCGTCCGGCATCCGCCGCCCCGGCATCCGGCTACATGTCCGTCCATGTTGAACAGCAGCGCCAGCTGGTCGAAGACGCCATTACTGGCTGAGGCGTTCCATCGGGATCGAGAGAAAACACTAAGGAAACGACATGGCTACTGAGATCAAAGCGCCGAATTTCCCGGAATCCGTTGCCGAGGGCACTATCGCCACTTGGCACAAGAAGGTCGGTGACAGCGTTGAGCGTGATGAGCTGATTGTCGAGATCGAGACGGACAAGGTCGTTCTCGAAGTCGTGGCGCCGGACGCCGGCACCGTGACTGAAATCAAAGTGGAAGAAGGCGATACGTGCGACTCTGAGCAGGTGCTTGGGATGCTGGGCGCCGCGAGTGAAGGCGGCGGCGAAAAGCCCGCTGAAGGCTCTAAATCCGCTGAGGGCTCTAACAAAGAGGACTCGAAGAAAGAAGAGACCGGCGAGAAGCAGGATTCGGCAGCGGCCAAGTCTGACGATGCCAAGCCGGCAGCGTCAGGTAAGCAGCATGACGTCAAAGCGCCGAGCTTCCCGGAATCCGTTCAGGAAGGGACCGTGGCCACCTGGCACAAGCAGGTCGGTGAAGCGGTGAAGCGCGACGAGATCCTCGCGGACATCGAGACCGACAAGGTGGTGCTCGAAGTCGTCGCGCCGGCCGATGGTGCCCTCAGCGAAATCAAGGTGCAGGAAGGCGAGCAGGTCGAGTCCGAAGCGGTGCTCGCGTTGTTTGCCGAAGGCGCCGGCGGTGATGCGGGGGGTGGCGAGGCTGCCGCATCAGACGACACGGCGAGTGAGTCGAAAGACGCCGGTGGTGGCAGTGACGAAAAGGTCGGCGACAAGATCCTCGCACCGGCGGCACGCAAGCTGGTCGCCGAGCACGATCTGGACGCCAGCAAGATCGAAGGCACCGGCAAGGGCGGCCGTGTTCTGAAAGAAGACGTGCAAAAAGCCGTCAAGGATGGCTCCGCCAAGAAGGAGGCCAAGTCCACTGGTGGGGACGTCAAGGCCGCCGCTGCACCGGCACCTGCCGTCGAGGGCGATCGCCCTGAGCAGCGCGTGCCAATGAGTCGTCTGCGCCAGACCATCGCCAAGCGTCTGGTGCAGGCGCAGCAGACCGCCGCCATGCTGACCACCTATAATGAGGTGGACATGAGCGCGGTGATGAGCCTGCGCAGTCAGTACAAGGAAACTTTCCAGAAGGCGCACGATACCAAGCTCGGGTTCATGGGCTTCTTCGTCAAGGCATGCACCGAGGCTCTCAAGCGGTTCCCCGACGTGAACGCGTCGATCGACGGCAGCGATATCGTCTATCACGGCTATCAGGACATCGGTGTTGCCGTGTCCACGCCGCGAGGCCTGGTCGTGCCGGTGCTGCGTGATACCGACAGCATGAAGCTCGCCGATGTCGAGAAGAGCATCGTCGACTTCGGCAAGCGCGGTCGCGACGGCAAGCTCGGCATCGAAGACATGCAGGGCGGGACCTTCACCATCACCAACGGCGGTATCTTCGGTTCGTTGCTGTCGACACCGATCATCAATCCGCCACAGACCGCTATTCTGGGTATGCACAAGATCCAGGAGCGTCCGATGGCCGTCGACGGCAAGGTCGAGATTCGTCCGATGATGTATCTCGCCATCTCCTATGATCACCGCATGATTGACGGCAAGGACGCGGTGCAGTTCCTGGTCACGATCAAGGAACTGCTCGAGGATCCCGCGCGTTTCTTGCTCGACGTGTGATGGTTGTCGCCGAATAATGCGTTGCGACTAATTAATTGAATTCGAACAGGATGATTTCATGGCCGATAAATTCGATGTGATCGTTATTGGTGCCGGGCCTGGTGGGTATGTGGCGGCCATTCGCGCTGCCCAAATGGGCCTGAAGACCGCGTGCGTCGAGAAGTGGGTCAACAAGGAAGGCAAGACCGTTCATGGTGGCACCTGCTTGAATGTGGGCTGCATCCCCTCGAAGGCCTTGCTGGAAACCTCTCACAAGTTCGTCGAAGCCCGCGACCATTACGCCGAGATTGGCATCGACGTGGGCGAGCCGACTCCCAACATCGCCAAGATGCAGGAGTTCAAGGAAGGCGTCATCGCCAAGAACGTGGGCGGCATCAGCGCGCTGTTCAAGGCCAACGGTGTCACGGCGCTGGAAGGCACCGGCAAGGTCGTCTCCGACAAGCAGGTCGAAGTCACCGGTCAAGATGGCGAGACGGCCACCTACGATGCCGAGAACATCGTGATTGCTTCCGGCTCCGTGCCGGTCGACATCCCGCCGACGCCTTTGACCGAAGGCTTGATCGTTGATTCCAGCGGTGCGCTCGAATTTGACGAAGTACCCAAGCGCCTCGGCGTGATCGGTGCCGGTGTCATCGGCCTCGAATTGGGCAGTGTCTGGAACCGCCTGGGCAGTGAAGTCACGGTCCTCGAGGCGATGGATGCCTTCCTGCCGATGGTCGACAAGGACATTGCCAAGGAAGGCCAGAAGCTGTTCAAGAAACAGGGCATGGACATCAAGATGGGAGCTCGCGTGACGGGCTCCGAGATCAAGGACAAGGAAGTCGTGGTCAAGTATTCCGACGCCAACGGCGAGCAGGAACAGACCTTCGACAAGCTGATCGTGTGTGTGGGCCGTCGTCCCTACACCGAAGGCATCCTTGGCGATGATGTCGGCATCAAGCTCGATGAGCGCGGCTTCGTGTTCGTCGACGACCAGTGCCGCACCAGCGTACCGGGTGTCTACGCCATCGGTGACGTGGTGCGTGGCCCGATGCTGGCGCACAAGGCTTCCGAAGAAGGCGTAATGGTGGCCGACATCATCGCTGGCCACAAAGCCGAGATGAACTACGACGCCATCCCCAGCGTGATCTATACCGCGCCGGAAGTTGCCTGGGTTGGCATGAACGAGCAGGACGCGAAAGAGGCCGGTATTGAAGTCAAGACCGGTTCCTTCCCGTTCTCCGCCAACGGACGTGCGCTGGCCAACAATGCGTCGGAAGGCATGGCCAAGGTCATTGCCGATGCCGAGACCGACCGCATCCTGGGGCTGCACATCATCAGTCAGCATGCCGGGGAGCTCATTGCGCAAGGCGTCATCGCCATGGAATTCGGCTCTAGTGCCGAAGATCTGGCCCTGACCTGCTATGCGCATCCGAGCACCTCGGAAGCCGTGCACGAAGCGGCGTTGGCGGTGGATGGCCATGCCATTCACATGGCCAACCGCAAGAAGCGCAAATAAGCGCTTCGACGAGCGTTTCAGTGTAGAGACGCGTCGCTCCCGCTGAGGCGGGAGCGAACAGGGGTAGCGGTGGCCTGAGGCTGTAACGGATCGAGGCCATCGTTACCATTCGAGTCACATGCAACCAATGGCATGACACGATGAACCTTCACGAGTATCAGAGCAAACAGCTGTTTGCCGATTATGGTCTACCGGTGTCCAAGGGTTTCGCCGTGGATACCCCCGAAGAAGCTGCCGATGCGTGCAAGAAGATTGGCGGTGACAAGTGGGTCGTCAAGGCCCAGGTTCACGCAGGTGGCCGTGGCAAGGCGGGCGGCGTCAAGCTGGTCGAAAGTGCTGCGGATGCCAAGGCGTTCGCCGAAAAATGGCTGGGCGAGAACCTGGTGACCTTCCAGACCGATGAGAAGGGTCAACCGGTCACCAAGATCCTGGTCGAAAACTGCACCGATATCGCCAACGAGCTTTATCTGGGTGCCGTCGTCGATCGCGGCACGCGCCGTATCGTTTTCATGGCCTCCACCGAAGGCGGCGTTGAAATCGAGAAGGTCGCCGAAGAGACGCCTGAGAAGATCCTCAAGGCCGAAGTCGATCCGCTGGTCGGCGCTCAGCCGTACCAGGCGCGTGAATTGGCGTTTTCTCTGGGCCTGGAAGGCGCACAGATCAAGCAGTTCACCAAGATCTTCCTGGGCCTGGCCAAGCTGTTCGAGGAAAAAGACCTTGCGCTGCTCGAGATCAACCCGCTGGTGATCAACGACAGTGGCGACCTGCACTGCTTGGATGCCAAGATCGGCCTCGATGGCAATGCGCTGTATCGCCATCCCGATCTGCAAGCCATGCGTGACCCGTCCCAGGAAGACGAGCGTGAGGCGCACGCCCAGGCGTGGGAACTCAACTACGTCGCTCTGGAAGGCAACATCGGCTGCATGGTCAATGGCGCCGGTCTGGCCATGGGTACCATGGACATCATCAAGCTCAACGGCGGGCAGCCGGCCAACTTCCTGGATGTTGGCGGCGGTGCCACCGAAGAGCGCGTGGGCGAAGCCTTCAAGATCATCCTCTCCGACGATTCCGTGAAGGCCGTTCTGGTCAACATCTTCGGCGGCATCGTGCGTTGCGACATGATCGCCGAGGGCATCATCGGTGCCGTCGAGCAGGTCGGTGTCAACGTGCCGGTCGTGGTGCGTCTCGAAGGCAACAACGCCGAGCTGGGTGCCGAGAAACTGGCCTCCAGCGGACTGAACATCATCGCTGCTACCAGCTTGACCGACGCGGCCCAGCAGGTCGTCAAAGCAGCGGAGGGCAAGTAATGAGTATCCTGATCGACAAAAGCACCAAGGTCATCTGCCAAGGCTTCACCGGTGGCCAGGGGACCTTCCACTCCGAGCAGGCGATTGCCTACGGCACCCAGATGGTGGGTGGCGTAACGCCGGGCAAGGGCGGCCAGACGCACCTCGGCCTGCCGGTGTTCAACACCGTCAAGGAAGCCGTCGACACGACCGGTGCCGAAGCTTCCGTGATCTACGTGCCCGCGCCGTTCTGCAAGGACTCCATCCTTGAGGCCGCCAACGCCGGCATCAAGCTGATCGTGTGCATCACCGAGGGGATTCCGACCCTCGACATGCTCGACGTCAAGGTCAAGTGCGACGAGCTGGGCGTGCGCCTGATCGGGCCGAACTGCCCAGGCGTGATCACGCCGGGCGAGACCAAGATCGGCATCATGCCGGGGCATATCCACAAGCCCGGCAAGGTCGGCATCGTCTCGCGTTCAGGCACCTTGACTTATGAAGCCGTCAAGCAGACCACCGATCATGGCTTCGGCCAGTCCACCTGTGTGGGCATCGGCGGCGACCCGATCCCGGGCTCCACCTTCATCGATATCCTCGAGAAGTTCGAGCAAGATCCGCAGACCGAAGCGATCGTGATGATCGGCGAAATCGGTGGTACCGCCGAGGAAGAAGCCGCGGCGTATATCAAGGAGCACGTCTCCAAGCCGGTGGTTTCCTATATCGCGGGCGTGACGGCGCCTCCCGGCAAGCGCATGGGCCATGCCGGTGCCATCATCGCTGGCGGCAAGGGCACGGCGGACGAGAAGTTCGCGGCGCTTGAGTCCGCGGGCGTCAAGACCGTGCGTTCGCTCGCCGAGATCGGCGATGCGCTGAAGGAAGCGACTGGCTGGTAAGTCGCCTCTAGTCCCGGCGGCCCGTGGGGCGCCGGGCAGTGAGCATGACGAAGGGCATCCCTACGGGGGTGCCCTTCGTCGTTTTAGGTGGGTGACGAAAATGGCCTGCATTCGCCGCTTTGCGTAAAAACGGGTCGTTCGTAAAACGGGCGAGTGATTATCGACGGCGGGACAGCAGCTTGGCGAAGGCACGTCCTGCCAGCGCCATAAAGACGGGCGCGCCGGCGATGAGGTAGAAGTAATAGGTCACGAAGCGCCAGATGAGCACGGCGGCGGCGGCGCTTTGTTTGCCGATCAACGGCGCCAACAAGGCGGTGGAGGTCAGTTCGGCACCCCCGGCGCCGCCGGGTAAAAAGCTCAATTGTCCCGCCGCCATGGAGAGCATCTGTACCAAGAAGGTCCAGGCCCAATCGATGTGCTCACCCAGGCCTTTCACGGCCAGATACAGGACACTGTAACGCAGCATCCAGTGAGCGCAGCACAGGGCGAAAACCGACAACAAGGTCAGACGAGGCAGGCGCAGCGTCTCGATCAGGGCGTTACGGAAATGCAGCAAGCGGCGGGCGAATCCGAAGCGTGCCTTGCGGCGGACCTTGAGCCGCTCGAGCCAGCCGCCGGTGATCTGGAGCAGAGGGCCATAGTGGCGTATGACCAGCCATAGCAGGATGAAACCGCACACCAGCAACAACGACGGCAGACCCACCAGCCAGCCAAGGTTGAGATCGATGGCCTCGATGACGACATAGAGCGCGACGCCGATCAATGCGGAAAGAAAGAAGAGCAGGTCTGTCAACTGATCGACGGTGAAGATCGCCGAGGCTTGGGCGGGACGCACGCCGCGCCGGGCCAACAAGCCTAGGAGCGTCAGTAAGCCACCGGTGCCGCCGGGCGTAGCGCAGATGGCAAACTCGGTGGACATCACGATGCCTACCGCGCGTGTCTGGCCGAGACGTCCGGCGCGCCCCGCTAGCAGTAAGCGAAGCCGCAATGCATTGATGTTCCAGCAGATGACGATCAGCAGCAGCATCAATGCCAGTTGCTGCAAGGGAAATGCGGCGAGCTCACCGAAAAGCGCGCGCCCTCCGAACAATAGGGGGATGCTGATGGCCGCCACCAACCCGATAACCAGCAATATCACCAGGCGCTTCATGCGGCGTGCTGCTCCCTCCGACGTTGCCCCGTCACCCAGTCGTACTTGGTGATGGGGCGCCGTCCCTCGTGGATCAGGCGCTCCAGGACAGCGAGCCAGTAGGCCTGAACGCGGGCATGGCGCATGTCCACGGGATGCAGTCCCAGGCGTAGCAGCGGTGCCTGGCGGCTACACCAGCGCTGCGTTTCGCTGGCCAGGCGTGACAGGCCACGACGCCAGGCGCTACGCGCACTCCATACCAGCCCCGGCGCCTCGAGACGCGTAAAGTCGGGCAGCGTATACAGATGCTGCGGGTCGCTGGTGTAGCAGAAGTCGCGCTGAGCCAGTGCTCGCCGCGCCCCTTGGCTCATGAGCCAAGCCGGTGCCACGAAGCCGGTGAGAGGCCAGCCCTGCGATCGAAAGAGCTCTATGCCCTTGTCCAGTCGTCGTGCCGCCTCGTCTTCGTCGAGGGCGTAGAACTCGCCTTCCCAGGTGTAAAAACGCCGCATGAACCAGTCGCGAGGCGTGCGCGGCGAGGGCGCATCGTCGCAATGGTAATAGCCGTGCAATGCCAGTTCATCGCCCATGCCTCGGCGGCGTTGCAGGTGCTCAAGGAAGGCGCCATCGCGGCGACAGTCGCTGCGATGATGAAAATCGGGCACTACCAGCCAGGTGATCGGGATCGGGCCGTGTCGACGTGCCAGGGCGTCGACCTTGGCCACGAAGTCGACGTAATCGGGCCAGGTTTCCGGCGAGATATCATGGAGGACGAGGGAAAGATGACGATCAGCCATGCTGAAGACTCTCCGTGTTGACGCGCTGTCCGGTCAATTCACGATAATGATGCATCAGGCTGGAGACCACGATATCCCAGTCGTGATGGCGTTCGACATGCAGGCGGGCACGCCGCCCTTGTTCCTCGGGCGCATTGGCGCTGAGTTCGCGCACGGCGCGTGCCATGTCGTCCGGTGAATGAGGCTCGCAGAGCAGCCCACAGCCCAGGGGAACGTTCTCGGCCAGGGCACCGGCGCGTGCCGCGACGACCGGAATGCCACTGGCCATGGCTTCCAGGGCGACCAGGCCGAACGTTTCCTGAGTACCGGCATGCAGCAGCATGTCACTGCTTGCCAGCCACTCGGCGACATCGACGGTGGCCGTGTAGCGGCCGATGACGCTGACGTTGTCGGGAACGCGCTGCGGCATCTGCGGCCCGATCAACAGCAGGTGGTAGCCTTTGCCGAGACGGCGTGCGGTTTCCAGCAAGACCGGGAGGTTCTTCTCGCGCGAGCCGCGTCCCACGAAGATCAGCAGGCGCGTAGCGTCATCGAGGCCCAAGCGCTGGCGGTAGGTATCTTGGCGGCGTTGGGGCGAGAAGGTTTTCAAGTCGACCCCAAGTGGCTGCAGGGCGACATTGTCGAGGCCGAGGCCATGCAATTTATCGGCGATGACGCGGCTAGGCGCGAGGACACGGTTGCAATGCCGGTAGAGGTTTTCGACATAGCGCTCGAGGGCCATGCGCGTCCAATTCCCGAGACGGTTGCCGATCAGGCGAGGCAGGTCGGAATGGTAAAACCCTACCACGGGCACGTCCAAGGCCCGGCCGGCATCGAGCGCGGCCCAGGCGGTGACATAAGGATCGCCGGCCTCGATGATATCCGGTGCCATCTGGATCAATTCGCGCCGCCAGCCCTCTCGCTTCAGAGGAAAGCGATACCCTTGGCTGAAGGGGAGCGGTGGCGCGGGGATTTCATGAATGGACTCACTGACCGCATGGCGGGTGCCGGGAATCACTAGGCTGGATGTCACGCCAGGCAGTGTCGCCAAACGGTTGCGTTTGGCCTCGAGGTAGGTACGCACCCCACCGCTGGCAGGGGCGTAGAACATCGTGATATCGGTGATATGCAAAGCGTGACTCCTTGAAACCTTCCCGGTTGGTTACGGAGTGACTGCTCGGACCCTGACGGGCTTGTCGTAGGAATGTCACCGCGCTGTCATGAGATTACGCTGGCACATGCCATGCCTTGCGTCCACTGCTTGTGACGCAAGGCATGGTCAGCTTCAGACGGCGGGACGTGCGACCAACGAGCGTGTCGTCTCGACGGCCTCGGCCAGGGCGACCTGAACGCTGTCGCCGAGCTTGTAGCGCGGCTGGCCCTCGATCTGAATACGGCCTTCCTTGTCGTCGATAACGACCTTGTCGCGTTCACTGTGCATGAACGGTGCCGGGACGAACGCCGTGGCGCCATTGGCGGAGAGCCGAACCCGCATGCCGCCGCGGTTGATGGCGATGATCTCGGCGTCGAAGACCTCGCCGTTTTCGGCGGAGGGGCCGAGATAGCGCACGTAGAGCCAATCCTTGACGTCACGTTCGGCCATGCGATTCAGACGCCGACGCTCGGTGAGCTGCTCGGTCAATGCCTGGCTGGCCTCGGCGGGCGCGTCCTCGCCCTTGAGCACGCGCTTGATCAAGCGGTGATTGACCATGTCGCCGTACTTACGGATGGGCGATGTCCAGGTGGCGTATGCCGGCAGTCCCAGCCCGAAGTGTGGGCCAGGCTGGGCGGACATGTTGGTATAGCCCTGGAAACGGCGCAGGCGTGCGTCGAGCCAGGCATCCTCGCGTGCTTCTAGGGCGCGGCGCAGCTCGCGATAGCGCGAGAGCTCCAGCAACTGTTCGCGTTCCACGTTGATGTCCTGGGTGGCCAGAAACTCGATCGCCTGGTCGGCCTTTTCGGGTTCGAACGCCTGGTGCACATTGAAGATGCCATGACCCACGCGCGAGGCCAGCAGATCGGCGCAGCAGGCGTTGGCCGCGATCATCGACTCCTCGATCATGCGCTGAGCGGTGCGACGTTCCTCGATACGCACCGCCAACACGTTGCCCGCGTCATCGACGTCGAAGGCATAATCGGGACGATCCTTGAACACCAGCGTGTGTTCCTCGCGCCAGGCGTTGCGGGCCTCGGTCATCGCGGCCAAGGCCTTGAGCTGCGTGGCCATGGTCTCGTCGTCGGGAGCCCAATCACCTTGGCCTTCCAGCCAGTCGGAAATCTGGTCATACACCAGGCGGGCATGCGAACGGACATTGGCGGCGAAGAAGCGATAGTCGCCGAGGGTGCCGTCGCGCTGGATATCCAATGTGCAAACCAGGGTCGGGCGATCCTCGCCTTCCTTCAGCGAGCACAGCTCATTGGCGAGCGTTTCCGGCAGCATGGTGACGTTCTGGCCCGGCAGATACACCGTGAAGGCCCGTGTCTGCGCTTCCAAATCGACCGGGTCGCCCTCGCGGACGTAGGCCGTGGGGTCGGCGATCGCCACGCTGAGACGCCAGCCATCTTCGCGTGTCTCGATGTACAGGGCGTCGTCCATGTCGCGTGTCTTTTCACCGTCGATGGTGAAAAAGGGCGTCGCGGTGAGGTCTTCGCGTTCAAGCCCTTCGTCGTGCAGCGGCCACTGCTCGCCGAACTGCGGCGAGGCTTGCTCCAGCGCATGACGCGCCAGCGTCACGCGCCACGGCACGGCGGGGTTGTCGGCCTTGACTACTAGCTCGTCGACCTGGGCGAAAAAACCGCGATCGTCGGGCTTGAGCGGGTGGCGCACCAAGCGCGCCACGACCCAGTCGCCGTCACCGAGCGTACTTTCGTCGAGCGAGTTCTTGAGGCGTGCGCGCAACTGGTTATTGATCAACGGATGGTCTGGAACGACGCTGAGGCGCCCATCGCGCTTGACCAGTCGCGCCACGAAACGCTCGAGCCCCGCCTCGAGGAGCGTGTCGGGCTCGGCGGAGGTCTTGTCCCCCTCCTGCTTGATCAGCGCATCGACGCGGTCGCCATGCAGTACCTGCTTCATGGCGGGGGGCGGAACGAAATAGGAGGTACCGTCTTCGGCTTCGAGAAAGCCGAAGCCGCGATCGGTGGCCTTGATCACCCCTTGAACACGCGGGGTGGTTTCACGAATCTGTTGCTTGAGCTGGGCAAGCGCGGAGTTGTTCTGCAGCATCGAGACACATTCGGTTGGGGGGAGTAGGGCGATACTATACGGGTTCGTGTATCCCCCGCCAACCGACGCCTGGCGGGGAAAAGCGGGGGATATACGCGATGTCTTGCCGAGCGCTGGATCAGCGCAGCGCCTCATCAATCGCCGTATTGCCATCGAGCAGGGAAAACTTGTGCTGGCGCAGTTCTCGGTTGCGCACTACCTCGAGCAACGCATGCGCCACGTTGGCGCGTGAAATGCGGTTGTCATCGGCATTGGCGATGTCGGTCGTGACGCGCCGTGTCGCGGCATCGTCGGTCAGCCGGCCGGGTTTGAGAATCACGTACGGCACGCGAGATGCACGCAAATGGGCATCGGCGGCATGCTTGGCGGCCATGTAGGGGCGTAGCTTGGCCGGTGCCTCAAGCACTTGGTCGGCACGCATGGCGCTGAGCATGATGAAGCGTCCGATGCCCAGCGACGCAGCCAGATCGATCGCGCTTAGCGCACCATACAGATCGATCATCAGCGTCTTGTCGGGACCGGTATGTGGGCCCGAGCCCGCCGCGAAAACCACCTGATCGCAGCCATAGAAAGCATGGCGGAAATTGCTTTCCAGATCGGCGAGCACCGTTTCGATACCTCGCTCCTGGAACCACGCCTGCTGCGACGTATCGCGAATCATCGCCCGAATCGGCACGTCGGCCTGATGCGCGAGTTCACAGAATTGGCGGCCGATCTGGCCGTTGGCACCGATCACTAGCGTCTTCATGGGGTTCTCCTCAGTGATGTCGATAACTATTGCATGCGGTTCTCGGCGCCGGTAATCAAGCCCGAAAGACGCTTTTAGCTACCAGCTTCGTCCTTCATTCCTCCATTCCTTCACTCCCTCCCTGCTTCATTCTTCCTTCTTTTCTCTCTTGCCTCTTCACGTTTTCCTTCGACAGGGGGGATGGCTTGAGAGATACCACTGCAAGACCAATTGGTATTTGACTGGTATTAAAGAGGCTCTATATTGGTTATTCAGAACCCGACATGAGAGGTCGTCTTCATGGACCCACGTTTTGTCGAGATGACGCTGGATCCCGACCTGGCGACGCCGCTTTATCATCAGTTGGCGCGGCAGCTGGGTGATGCCATCGAGGCGGGGGCCTGGCAGGCCGGCGAGGCGTTACCCTCAGAGCGCGCATTGGCTGAAACGCTGGAGGTTTCGCGTATCACCGCGCGCAAGGCGTTGGAACGCCTCGCCGAGCAGGGCCTGATTCGGCGTACGCATGGTTCAGGTACGTTCATCGCGCCACGCTTCAATCAGCCATTGACGCGTCTGACGAGTTTTTCCGAGTTGCTGACGCAGCGTGGCTTTACGCCCCGTTCGCGCTGGCTGTCTCGCCAGTTGGGCATGCCGAGTACCGAAGAGGCGTTGCGTCTTGGGCTGCGTGGCGGTACTCAGGTGGCGCGTCTCAAGCGTCTGCGCCTAGCCGACGACGTGGTGATGGCGGTCGAGGAAAGCTGCCTGCCTGAATCGATACTGCCCGAGCCGGAAGGCGTCGGGCAGTCGCTCTACGCGACGCTGGAAGCACACGGCAAGACGGTGGAGCGCGCCCTGCAGCACCTGACTGCCGTCAATGCCGACGCCGAGCTCGCCGCTTTGGCTGAAGTCCCCGAGGGCGAGGCGCTGCTCAAGGTCACCCGCCTTGGCTACCTCGCCGATGGCAGCCCGGCGGAGTTGACCATCACTTACTGCCGCACCGATTACTACGACTTCATGGTCGAGCTGCACCGGGCTCGATAAAAAACCGAGCTTCACCGGGCTCGATAACTAACGCGAACGCGCGTCTGTGGGCGCGTTAAAAAGGTAAGCCAATGCATTACGGCAACATCCTCACCCCCGAAGGCTGGCGCCTGGGCGAGATCCACTGGTGCGATGGACGTATCGCGCGCATTGACGGTGCGCCGGTCGATCCGGCGGACAACGATGCGCCCTATATAGTGCCCGGCTTCATCGACCTGCACGTGCATGGCGGCGGTGGCGCCGACACCATGGAAGGCGGCGAGGCGGTGACCACGCTGGCGCGTACCCATGCGCGCTTTGGCACCACCAGCCTTTTGGCGACGACCATGACCGCCACCGACGCCGAGATACGCCACGTACTTGGCGAAATCGGTGCCTTGATGGAACAGTCACCCGGCAAGGCCGCACGCATACTCGGCGTGCATCTTGAAGGGCCCTATATCAATCCCGGTAAGCTCGGTGCTCAGCCACCTTACGCACGGCCGGGCGAAATCGCCGAGATCGACGCGCTATGCGACTTGGCGCCGATTCGGCTGGTCACCCTGGCGCCGGAACTCTCCGGGCATTACGCCCTGATTCGTCATTTGAGCGAGCGCGGTGTGCGCGTGCAATTGGGTCATACCCTGGGCACCTATGAACAGGGCGTGGCAGCGATGGAGCACGGCGCCTGCGGCTTTACTCACCTCTATAACGCCATGACCGGCCTGCATCATCGCCATCCCGGCATGACGGGTGCCGCGCTGGCGCATGCCGATTTCGCCGAGCTAATTCCCGACTTGTTGCACGTCCATCCCGGTGCGATTCGCGTCGCGCTTAGAAGCATCCCGCGCCTCTATGCCGTGACCGACTCGACCGCTGCCGCCGGCATGCCCGATGGCGAATATCGCCTCGGTGAGCAGGCGGTGACCAAATGCCTGGGTGGGGTGCGCCTCGCCGACGGCACGCTCGCCGGTAGTACCCTGACCATGGATCAGGCGCTGCGCAATCTGGTCGAGATCGGTCTGTCACTGGCCGAGGCCAGTGAGCGCGTATCGCGCCATCCCGCCGATTTTCTCGGCCTGCCCGAGCGTGGCCGGTTGGCCGATGGCTGTTACGCCGACGTCGTGGTGCTCGACCGCGATCTGGCCGTCGACTGTGTCTATGTCGAGGGCCATTGCGTGGCTGGCGAGGATTCCGAAGACGTCCCAACGACCCGCCCAGGAGACGATGCATGAGTTCGATGATGCTCAGCGAAGCGCGCGATGCCCCCGAGCGAGTCGCCGCTCAATTGACCCACAACGCCCAGCCGCTGGCCGAACTAGGCGAGTGGCTGCGGCAATGCGATCCGCATGGTGTGGTCACCGTGGCGCGCGGTAGCTCCGACCATGCTGCCAGTTACTTCGCCTATTTATGCATGCAGAGCCGAGGGATTCCGGTGGCCTCGCTGCCGCCGTCGCTGACCACCCTGGCGCGGGCGCCGTGGAAGCTCGATGGCCAGCTGGCGCTGGCGATCTCACAGTCCGGGCAGAGCCCCGACCTGATCGAGACCCAGAAGGCGCTGGCCGCCGGTGGGGCGCAGACGCTGGCGTTGGTCAATACGCCCCAGTCGCCGCTGGGCGAGGTCAGCGATCGCGAGATTGCGCTGCATGCCGGTGCGGAGCGCAGCGTCGCTGCGACCAAGAGCTACCTGGCCACGCTATCGGCCTGCGCTCAGTTGCTGGGCCACTGGAACCGGGACCACGCATTGCTCGCCGCGCTCGAGGCGCTACCCGAACGGCTACGCGTGGCGGCCGAGCAGGAGTGGTCGCCGGCCATCGAGGCACTGCGCAATGCCGACAAGTTGATGGTGGTGGGGCGTGGCGCGGGGTTGGCCGTCGCCCAGGAAGCGGCGCTCAAGTTCAAGGAAACCTGCGCCCTCCAGGCCGAGCCGTTCAGCGGTGCCGAGGTCAAGCACGGTCCGATGGCGTTGATCGGTTCCGGCTATCCGGTGCTGGTGTTCGCTCCGCCGGGGCCCGAGCAGGCCGGCCTGCTCGAGCTCGCCGAATGGCTCAAAAGTGTCGGCGCACGGGTGCTGCTGGCCGCCGATGCAGGCATCGCCCAGCGTGAGCTGACGCTTGCCGACGCCGGCCATGCGGCGCTGCAGCCGCTGTCGGTCATCCAGAGTTTCTACGCCATGGCCGCCCAACTGGCGGTAGCACGGGGTAGCGACCCCGACCAACCGCGTCATCTCAAGAAGGTAACCCGTACGCGCTGAGCGCTTTTCGATTCCTTTTCCAATAACAGCTTTCCCGACAACAGCTTTCTCGACAACAACAATGCCGGAGGCAACATGGCTTCATCCTTAGACATCCTGGCACCGGTGGACGGCGTCCTCGTCGCCCTCGACGCGGTGCCCGACCCGGTCTTCGCCGAGGGCACTCTCGGCGACGGCCTGGCCATCGATCCGCTGGGCGCTACGCTGCACGCGCCCTGCGACGGCGAGATCGTACACTGCGCACGTACCGCCCACGCGGTGACGCTGCGCAGTGCGGGCGGCGTCGAACTGCTCATTCATCTGGGACTGGATACCGTCAACCTCGACGGTGCCGGGATCGAGTTACTGGTCGAGGCCGGTCAGCGGGTTGAGGCTGGCGCGCCGTTGCTACGTTTCGATGCCGACCAGGTCGCCCAGCAGGCGATGAGCCTGATCACGCCATTGATTATCGCCGAACCGTCCGGTTGGCGTCTGACGTCTCATGGCACACAGCACAGCGGCGACACAGTGCGCCGGGGCGAGGTGATCATGCGTCTCGAGGCGTCTGCCTCCTCACCGAACGTCGCGCCTGAATCGGTCGAGGCATCGCCCCAGCAAACGCGGGCAGCGACCCGCGACGTCATCCTGGCCCTGGCGGCCGGACTGCACGCACGGCCTGCGGCCCGGCTGCGCGCTATCGCCCACGAACAGAATGTCGATCTCGAACTCGTCTACGGCGAAACCCACGTCGATGCACGCAGCCTGAGCCGGTTGATGAACATGGGGCTGGTGGAAGGCGATCGTGTGACGCTGATCGCACGCGGCGAACGCGCCACGGCGGCGCTGGATGCCGCCGAGCGGCTGCTGAGCGAAGCCGAGGTCGATGATCCGGCTTCCAGCGCCGCCGAGCTGCCTACCGCCGAGGCTGGGGCAGGGCAGTTGGCCGGGCTCGTCGCCAGCCAAGGGCTCGCGGTCGGGCCGCTGCATCATTATGTGGCGGCATTACCCACGGTACCGCAAGTCGGCGATGATCCGGCGCATGAGCGCGCGGCGCTGAGCGTGGCATTGGAGAACGTCGATCATTCGCTCAAGACGGCGCTGGGGCAAGCCAAGCGCAGCGGACGAAGCAGTGAAGCCGAAATCCTCGAGGCGCACTTGGCCTGGCTCGACGATCCGGCGCTACGCGAGGCCGCCGACGGTTACGTCGACAGCGGACGCAGTGCCGGGCAGGCCTGGAAGGAGGCCCTAGATGATGAAGTGGCGCGTCTGCAGGCGACGGGCAATAAGCTGCTGGCGGCGCGGGTTGCCGACCTACGCGACCTACAGCGCCAAGTGATGGCGCGCCTGGGGTCGGCGCCGAGCGTCCCACAGGTGCCGGCCGACGCCATCGTCATCGCCGACGATCTGACGCCCTCGGAACTGACGGCCTTGGCCGCTCAGCGTCCGGCGGGCATCTGCCTGGTGGCGGGAGGTACCACGTCGCACGTGGCGATTCTCGCCCGTGCCCGGGGCCTGCCGTGTTTGGTGGCGATGGGCGCGATGCTGGAATCGGCCGAAGGGGAGATGGCGATTCTCGATGCCGAGCGCGGCTTGCTCGAACCGCAGCCGGATAGCGACAGCCTGGAGGCCATGCGTGAGCGTATCGCTGAGCGTGAGCGGGCCCGAGGCGCTGCCCGCGAGTCGGCAAGGAAGCCAGCGACGACCCGTGACGGGCGCACTATCGAGGTCTGCGCTAACGTCGCCGGCGGCGCCGAGGCGCGCATCGCTGCGCAGGAGGGGGCTGATGGCATCGGCCTGCTGCGCAGCGAATTCCTGTTCCTCGACCGTGATCGCGCGCCGAGCGTCGACGAACAACGCGAGGAATATCAGGCTGCGCTCGATGCAATGAGCGGCAAGCCGGTGGTCGTCCGTACGCTGGATATCGGCGCCGACAAGCAACTGAGCTACCTACCGCTGCCCAACGTTCCCAATCCTGCACTGGGTGTGCGCGGCATTCGCTTGTGGGCAAGCCAAGCGGCACTGCTGAATAGTCAGTTACGCGCTTTACTCGCGCTCGAGCCACTCGGCTCGCTGCGCATCATGCTGCCGATGGTCAGTGGCGTTGGGGAGTTGCGGGCGTTGCGTCAACGACTTGAAACGCTGGCCAGTGAACTGGGCGTGAGTCGCCTGCCGCAACTTGGGGTGATGATCGAGGTGCCTTCGGCCGCACTTTGCGCCGCCAGCCTCGCCGCCGAGGCCGATTTCCTGTCGATCGGCACTAACGACCTGACGCAGTACACCCTGGCCATGGACCGTGAAGATCCCGGACTCGCCGCACAACTCGACGTGCTGCATCCGGCGGTATTGCGGCTGATCAAGGCCACCGTCGAAGGTGCCGCCGGACGTTGCCCGGTGGGTGTATGCGGCGCCGCTGCCGGTGATCCGCTGGCATTGGCCGTGCTGGTGGCACTGGGGGTCGAGGAACTCTCGGTGGAGCCGAGCCGCATACCGGCGGTCAAGGCTTCACTGCGTGGGCTAGATGCTGGCGCACTCGCTGAGCAACTGTCGGCCTGGTTGGAGCTGGACGATGGCGCCGCCGTGCGCGCACAAGTCAAGGCTTGGCTGGAAGCACCGGTCACCGCTTGACGCGCCTGACGTTCGGAACAACGACATTCTGGACAACAACAAGAGTGGGAGAAACGATCATGCGACTCGATATCATGGGCGGCCTACAGAAGCTGGGTCGCTCGCTCATGCTGCCCATCGCGGTGCTGCCGGTTGCCGGCTTGCTACTGCGACTGGGACAGCCGGATCTACTCGACATCGCCTTCATCGCCAATGCCGGCGACGCAATTTTTGCCAATCTGGCGTTGATCTTTGCCATCGGCCTGGCGGTGGGCTTCGCCAACGACAGCAATGGCGCTGCCGGGCTGGCGGGTGTCGTCGGTTACCTGGTGCTCGATGCGGTCCTGCATACGCTCAACGAAGACATCAATATGGGCGTTCTGTCAGGCATCATCATCGGTGCCGTGGCGGGCCTGCTCTATAACCGCTTCAAAGACATCCAGCTTCCCGATTACTTGGCTTTCTTCGGCGGACGGCGCTTCATTCCCATCGTCACCGGGCTCGCTGCGGTCATCCTGGGGATGATTTTCGGGGTGATCTGGCCGACGGTACAGACTGGCATCGACACCCTCGGCCAGTGGTTGATCGACGCCGGCGATCTGGGGCTGTTCGTCTACGGTGTGCTCAATCGCTTGCTGATCGTCACTGGGCTGCACCACGTACTCAACAGCTTCGTGTGGTTCGTATTTGGTAGTTTCGATGGCGCGACCGGCGACCTCAACCGCTTCTTCGCGGGTGATCCCAGCGCGGGTAGCTTCATGGCGGGCTTTTTCCCAGTGATGATGTTTGGCCTCCCGGCGGCGGCGTTGGCGATGTATCACGCTGCGCCCAAGGGGCGCCGTGCCCAGGTCGGCGGCTTGTTGTTGTCGCTGGCGTTGACCGCGTTTCTGACCGGCGTGACCGAACCAATCGAGTTCACCTTCATGTTCCTGGCGCCGTTTTTGTACGTGCTGCATGCGCTGCTCACCGGGCTGTCGTTGGTGATCATGAACTTGCTTGACGTCAAACTGGGCTTCACCTTCTCGGCCGGGGCCTTCGATTACGCGCTTTCCTATGGGCTCTCGACCAATGGCTGGCTGATGATTCCGGTGGGGCTTTGCTATTTCGTACTGTATTACGTGGTGTTTCGTTGGGCGATTGTACGCTTCGACCTACCCACGCCAGGGCGCGAGCCGGAAACCGCAGGTAGTACCAGCGCCCCGGCCGATCTCGGGGAACGTGGCCCAGCTTTCGTACATGCCTTGGGTGGGGCAGCCAACATGACCAGCGTGGGTGCTTGCACCACGCGCCTGCGACTGGTGCTCGTCGACGACAAAGCCATCGATGAAGCGGCGCTCAAGCAACTCGGTGCACGCGGTGTGCTGCATTTGCGCGGCGGTGGCTTGCAGGTAATCCTCGGACCCATAGCCGACGGCGTTGCCGACGAGATTCGCGCCGCCATGAATGCCGAAGGCGCCGCGCCGAGTGAGGCACCAGCGGTCAGCGAGGGGAGTGGCTCGGATATGGCTAGCGTGGTGCGACTGAGTGCCGAACAACTCGATCATTGGCTGGTGGCGTTAGGCGGGCGTGGCAATGTTCAGGAAGCCACCGCCGTGGCCATGACCCGCCTACGACTACGCCTCGCCGATGCCGTGAGCCTCGACGAAGCCGCGCTCAAGACACTCGGTGCGCAAGGCATTCAACGCATCGATAGCGGCCTGGTTCACATACTGCTCGGCGAACGCGCCCCTGGCGTCGCCGCCAGCCTGGGGGATCGCTGACAGCAGCGTCGTATGAGAGCTACTCAGCTTGGCCGGGCAGAATTGCCCGGCTTTTTTGCGGCTGGTAAAGCCTATGCCAGAGCGTATTTCTGCATCATGCCCGTTTCTCTTGGAAGCAGGCTGTCAGATGGTCGATCAGGGCACGAACTCGTGCGGGCTGGTGATGGCGATCGGTATAGACGATTTGCAGGCCGAGTTGCGTCGTTCGATGATCGGCTAATAATTGTATCAGATGGCCATCTTCCAGTGCTTCGTCGAGCGCAAACATCGGCGCGTACACGATACCCAGGCCTTCGGTCGCCGCATGAACCAGCAAGGTGATGTCGTCCGAGCGCATAGCGGCTGGGCCGTCGATGGCGTACGCGCGATCTTCGCTATCGCGCACCATCCAGTCGCCGGGCGAGCGAGCCGCCGTGAAGACCAATCGCGGTAACCGGCGGATTAGCGAGATTTCTTGCCGTTCATGAGCGCCGAGCAAGCCGGGCGCACAGCCCAGGCCCATGTGGATACTGCCGAGTGGTCGAGTATACAAAGCCGAATCTGGGAGTTGCCCGATGCGCACGGCAAGGTCCAGCCGGCCATCGACCAGATCGGCGTAGCGCTCATCCGTGTGCAGGTTCAACGTAATCTGCGGATGGGCCCTGCAGAACGCAGCCAGCATCGGCGCCAGCTTTTGGGTGCCGAAGGCACGGGGTACGCCCAGTCGGATCTCTCCTGCAAGCTGGCTGCGGCCATCGCGTGCTTCGGCGTCTGCCTCGACCAGCGCCTCCATGATTCGTTTTGATGCCGCCAGATATTGCTGGCCGGCATCGGTCAGCGACAGCGCGCGAGTGCTGCGGTGCAAGAGTCGTGTTCCCAGTGCCGACTCGAGTGCGCTCAGGTATTTGCCGGCCATGGCAGGCGACAGTCCCAAGGCTCTTCCGGCTGCAGCAATACTGCCGTGCTCGACCGCCGCGATGAATATCTCGATTTGTCGAAAACGATCCATGCCTGTTATTCCATCGCTTAATGATCGACGCCAACTCATATTTATCTCATTCTATCATCTGGCGATCGCCTTCATGATGCTAGCTCCGCTTACCTATTCGGAGTACAAACCATGACGATCGAAACAGACAACGCTGTTCTTCACGTCGCGGAGCATGGCGCCGGGCAGCGCACGCTCGTGTTTCTTCACTACTGGGGCGGTTCTGGCCGCACATGGATGGACGTAGCGGCGGCACTTGGGGAGCGGAACCTGTGCCTCATGCCGGATCTGCCAGGCTGGGGTCAGTCCGGCCCGTCGCGCAATGGATATCGGATTGCGGATCTGGCCGAGGCGGTTGGCGGGATGATTGAAGCACGTCAGCTCCGTGATGTCGTACTGGTCGGTCATTCCATGGGTGGCAAGATTGCCCAGTATCTCGCGGGCCAGCGGCCGGCCTGGCTGAAGGAGCTGGTGCTGGTGGCATCGTCCCCGGCCCTGCCAATGGATGTTCCGGAGCCTCAGCGTCTTGCTATGCAATCGGCCTATGACAGCCGCGCGAGTGTCGAAGAGACGCTCGATCATGTACTCACAGAGACGTCGCTCGTGGGGCCGACGCGCGAGCGCGCCATCCTCGATAGCCTGGCCGGCGATCCCACTGCCAAGGCTGCCTGGCCGGCAGTGGCGATGCTCGAAGATATCAGCGAAACGACACGATGCATCGATGTGCCGACCCTGCTGTTGATCGGTGAGTGCGACCGTGTCGATCCTCCAGCCGTGCTCGCCGACCGGCTCGTGCCCTTTCTACCGACCCCGGAAACACATGAACTGGCGGGCATCGGCCACTTGCTGCCGCTGGAAGCGCCAGTGGAAGTCGCAGGGCATATACAGTGGTGGCTTGACGAGCATCGAGGATAATCCGCGTACTGATCGTGCCTGGCCCCACCGTTGGGGCCTTTTCACAGCTGCTTGCCACATACGAGTACAAGGCATGTTTCTACGGCATCGATGGCGTCGCCACCCAGCAAGAAATGCCCCTAAGTGTATGGTTAGCATCTTGTCGCGAAACGATCGCTCATGCCCTCGCTGACCTCAACGACCAGATCGCGAAACCACCGATGAGCTGGATCGTCCCGCATGCGTGGATGCCAAAGCGCATAAAGCTCAAATGAATCCATCTCCATCGGTGGCGTGAACAGGTCCAACATGGATTCAAAGCGCTGGAGAAAGCGGCCGGGCAACGTACACAGGTGATCGCTGTCCGCCATGATGATCGGCGCTAGGGCATAACTCTGGACCGATAGACTAACCTGCCGTTTCCGACCCAGCGCCTCCAATGCACGATCCACCGGCCCCGCGTAGCCCCCGCCCTCGCTCGACACCACTACATGCTCAGCGGCGCAAAACTCGTCCAGCGTGACCGGCTGACTTCCCCGTGGATGGCCCCGGCGCTGTGCCGTGACGAACTGATCGGAAAACAGCGTCCGGCCAATCAGGCCCTCGTCTGCCGTCCGGGGCAGTCCGATGACCATATCCACGTCCCCGCGATCAAGCGCCGGGGTGATCGTTTCGGGATCCGGCAACACGAACGTAATCCGGGCATGGGGCGCCACTCGCTTCAAGGCCGTAACAAGGTCGGGGCCAATCATGACGGCAGGGTTATCGTAAGCTGCCAGCACGAATGTCCGGTCGCTTTGTGACGGATCAAAATGGGGAGCATGTCCGATGAACTCGCGCAGGTGTCCCAGGAGCCTGGGCAATGTCTCGCCCAATGCCTGGGCACGTGGCGTTGGCATGACGCCCCGACCCGCCACCGGTACGAAAAGCTGATCGCCGAACAATGCCCGCAGACGGGTCAATCGCCCTGAAAGGGCCGGCTGACTGATTCCTAGACGGTCTGCGGCGCGGCTGACGTTGCGCTCTTGGATCAGGGCTTCGAAGGCCATCAACAGACCAATATCGATATCATTCAAACGGTCGGGCATGAAAGCACGTCTTTTGTGGAGCCTCGCTCACTTCGAGCGTGGCCATGAGTATTCGTGAGGGTTATGCAAGGTATAACCGGCATCGTTTTCTCGCCAGACCCGCCGGCCCCTATGATCTGTCTCTGACACCTACCTGAAACAGGAAGACAGACCCATGATGATACGTTCACTCATACTTTCCACCCTACTGCTGGGCCTTTCAGCCGCAGGACCCGTCTCTGCAGCCACTACCGCCACTCTGAATCACTCCCCGGGGATCGCCCAACAGAATGAAGGCGCCGATACTTATGCCTTCACTATTGGAAGCGTCCGGGTAACGGCTCTCTCCGACGGCAGCGTACCGCAGAACCTTCACAAGATTCTGCACGGTATCACCAACAAGGAGATCGACGAACGCTTGGCGCAGGCGTACCTGACCAATCCCGTCGAGGTCTCCATCAATGCATTTTTGCTAGAGCTAGGGAACAAGCTTGTCCTCGTTGATACCGGCGTAGGTCAACTCTTCGGTTCAAAACTCGGTGGTCAGCTAATCGAGAGCTTGCAGGCGGCCGGCGTAAAACCCGAACAGATCACGGATGTCTTACTCACCCACGTCCATTCCGACCATATGGGCGGACTAACCCGTGATGGCCAGCGCGTTTTTCCCAGCGCGACGGTCCATGTGGGTAAACCGGATGTCGACTTTTTCCTGGATCCTCAACATGCAGAACAGACCGACTATGACCAACATTACTTTGACCAGGCTGAAACGATCCTCGAACCCTATGTCAAAGCCGGGAAGATCGACACCTTCGATAAAACTACCGAAGTGCTGCCAGGCTTGATCGCCTCCCTTCATCCGGGGCATACGCCGGGAAGTGCATTCTTCACATTGGAAAGCGAGGGTCAGACCCTTACCTTCACCGGCGACATCGTTCATGTAGCGGCTGTTCAACTCCCCGATCCGTCCGTGACGATTGCCTATGACGTCGATCAGAAGAAGGCGAGGAAAGTCCGCACAGCGGCCTTCGCCGACTTTGCCAAGCAGCGGGATCTGGTGGCCGTGCCGCATATGCCTTTCCCTGGCATCGGCCATATTCGCAAGGTCGGAGAGGGCTATGAGTGGGTGCCTATCAATTATGGAAACCGAGAAGTGACGACAACGAAGTAATTTGAAAGTAGACGTTCGAGTTTTCACCTTGCATCGCGGTTACGATAGGGAGGGTTTAGATGGAATCTACATCAAATTTTTCCATCTCACCCTGCCTATCTTATAAAGGTTCTGCTCGACTTACGTCCTGGGCCCTTCGTCGCACCTATCGACTCGGCCCTACAGCGTCTCTTCCAACAGCAGGGCCAGTCGCTTGTGGTGCAGGTCATCGGCGGCTGCATCGTAGGAAGGGGCGTCCTTGGCGGTGAAACCGTGGGCGGCGTCTTTGTAGAGTTCGGTGGTGAAGTGCACGCCGGCGGTGGCTAATGCTTCGTCCATGCGGGCGATTTGCTCGGGGGGCAGCAGTTCGTCTTTGTCGGCGTGACCGAAATAGACGCGCCCTTCGATATTCCCGACGACGCTCATGGGGCTGTTCGGATCGTCTGCCTCGGCCAGTCGCGCCGAATGGAAACCGGCTGCAGCAGCCACGCGGTCGGTATGTTCGGCCGCCATGCGCAGGGCGAAAGCGCCGGTCATGCAATAGCCGACCACGCCGATCTTGCCGTTCGCGAACTCGGGCTCATTGTCGATGCAGTTCAGCAGGGCGACGAAGTCGCGGGATTGCGCCTCGGGCGTGAGATGGCCGGCATATTCGAGCAGCGTCGGGCGCACATCCGGATCGCGGAAGGACTTGCCCTCCGGCACGATGTGTCCGCTCGCATCGCGGTAGTAGACATTGGGCATCAACACGGCATAGCCGTTATCGGCGAGTCGCTGGGCTTTCTCGTGATAGCAGGGGCGCAGGCCGCCAATGTCGGTGAACAGTACCACGGCCGGCAGAGGGCAATCGGCGTTGCCGGGCGTGAAGATATGCGCGTCGATGGTGCCGTCTGCGGCGGGAATTTCGATAGCACGAGGCATGGATGAGCTCCGGGTTGTCGATGGCGAATGGATGTCGTCAAGGGTGACGGGCACTGTTTCGCTGCCTAGGCAGGTTCGTAGCGGCTGACTTCCAGCCCTGAGCCCACCGGCAGCAAGACGCTTGTCATGCCCGGCATGGCGCGGACGGCGGCAGCGTATTCTGCCTGGCCGCTGCTATCGCCACCGCCGCCACGGATCATGTTGTCGGCCACCAAGATGGCACCGGGAGCGAGCTTGTCGCGCAAGGCCTCGAAACTCGGTAGATAGAGGTCCTTCCAATGGTCGACGAGCACGAAGTCGAAGGGCCCGTCGAGGATGTCGATCAAGGCAAGGGCGTCTCCCACTTGGTAATCGACCCACTCGACGAGCCCCGCGCCTTCAGCCATTTCCTTGGCAATCGCAGATTTTTCTGCTTCCAATTCGATCGTGGTCACTCGGCCGCCCGTAGCGCGGGCGGCATCGGCTAGCCAGAGCGTCGAGTAGCCTAGAGAAGTGCCCAACTCAAGAATGTGCGGTGCGTCGAGGCTGCTGGCCAGCAAGTTGATGAAACGACCGGCTGCTGGCCCTACCGCCATATGGCGATGTGGGCCACTATTTCCTTGCTTTTCCTCTTCGATACGCTGGTGATAGAGGCCGAAAGCATGCCGCATGGCATCGTCCATATCGAGTCGGCGGTCGAAGTTAGCCATGGAGTCTCCTTGACAAAGCCGCCCACCTAAGGTGAGCGAGTAGTGCAGGTTTAGAGGATGATCATCGATACGACAGGCTATGGTAATACGAATCGGCTTGATTCACTGTGCCTGCACATCTTTTCCAGGCGACGCGAGGCGTGCCGATATGCGGTAATCTTGAGGTGTCGAGAACTAACGGGAAGCCGCATGCAGCCTCATCTGGTGGTTACGGATCTGGCTAACACCAAGTCTAATACAGACGGAGGTTCGTCATGACGATGCGCGCTGTTTTAACCGGCCTCATCCAAGGGTTGGGGCTGGCAGTCATGATTGGCTGGGGCGGTAGTTCAGCCCTCGCGGCGTCGTTTGCGGCTGAAAAGTCACTGGATGGGACTGAACTCGTTTTGCAAGGGGCAGGCACCGCCAGTTATATGTTCTGGGATGTATATGACGCGGCTCTTTATGCACCGGCTGATGCTAGCCAGGATGCCATCATCAACGCCGAGATGCCGATGAGTCTGCTTCTCGAGTATCGGCGCGATGTGGACGTGGCGGATATTCGCGAGGCGACTTGGGCCACTCTGGACAAACAGTACGCGGTGAAGGCACGCGAGGCGATTCGCCCCAAGATAGAGGCGATCCAGAATGCAATGACCGATGTCACTGACGGTGACCTCTATAGGCTTGACTGGAATCCAGACGTGCCACGACTGAGTCTGAGTCTGAACGGTGATAAGCGCTTCGAGTCGGATGACGTTGCGCTGGCGCGTGCCTACTTCGGTATCTGGCTGGCCGAGCCACCGCTGTCGGAAGAGCTGCGCGCCGCGCTGCTCTCACAAACGGATTGACGCACCAGATGCCTGGAACCTACCGGACGCGTAGACGCCCACGCCCATGACGCCGCAGCGTCGTGATGTTTGGCTTCAGTTAGTGGCCTTAAATCTGCCAAACTAGTCTTTTATAGAGACTGAATGCACAAAGAGTGAGCGCAATGAGCGAGACGAATCAACCCTGGAACCGGCCCATGCCGGAGCAGCAGTTCAAGCTGATGCGCGAGATCCTCGACGCACCAAGCCCGGTAGGGCTGGAGGGCGCGATGACCTATGGCGTGCTCAAGCCGCATTTCGAGTCGTTCGCCCCCAGCGATTGGCAGCTGCACCAGTTCAAGGGCCATGCCGGCGTAGTGCTGGATACCCACCCCGGCCGTGATGACATGTTCAAGGTGATGCTGATCGGTCACGCCGACAAGATTCGCATGCAGGTGCGCTCGATCGGCGACGACGGCAAGATCTGGATCAATACCGACTCCTTCCTGCCCACGGTGCTGATCGGCCACGAGGTCAAGCTGTTCAGCGAAGACCCCGACAATCCCGGCAGCTACCGGGTGATCCAGGGCGGTACGGTGGAGGCGCTGGGCGCCATTCATTTCGCCGACCCGGCGGTGCGTTCGGGCGACCGTGGCATCAAGAAGGAGCAGATCTACCTGGATCTGCAGATCCATGGCGAGAACAAGAAGCAGCAGGTATTGAATCTGGGCGTGCGCCCCGGCGATTCGATCATCATGGATCGTCCCATCCGCTCCGGTTTCAGCCCCGACACCTTCTACGGCGCCTACCTGGACAACGGCCTGGGTTGCTTCGTCACCAGCGAGGTCGCACGACTGATCGCCGAGGCGGGCGGCACCCGGCAGGTGCGCGTAATGTTCGCCATTGCCAGCTACGAGGAGATCGGCCGCTTCGGCAGCCGTGTGCTGGCCGGGGAGCTCGAACCGGACGTGCTGATCGGCGTCGACGTCAATCACGACTACGTGGCGGCACCCGGTATCGGCGACCGACGCATGCAGCCGCTGGAAATGGGCAAGGGCTTCACCATGGCGGTGGGCGCGATCGCCAGCGAGCAGCTCAACCGGATCATCGAGAGCGCCGCCAAACAGCACGACATTCCGATGCAGCGTGACATGGTCGGCGTCGACACAGGCACCGACGGCATGGCTGGCGTGTTGGCCGCGGTGGATTGCGCTGCCACCTCGATCGGCTTCCCGATCCGCAACATGCACACCATCTCCGAGACCGGCAATACTCAGGACGTGCTGGCGGCGATCCATGCGCTGACGTACACCCTCCAGGCGCTGGACGCCCTCGACGACCCGCACCGCGAGTTTCTCGACAACCATCCGCGCCTCGACCGGGCCACGCCGCTGGAGCACCAAGGCTCGGCCAAGCCCGATGAAGGTGACGAGAATAGCGCTCTCTAGGCATTTAACTGTTCAGCATTTATCCGCCATGCTCCGCACGCAGAAAATGCTGAACAGTTGGGCGACTCAAGGAAAAAGCACGGAATGATCGGCCACACTGGCGTTGGGGGCGTCGATATCGCGCGTTCTGCATACGGAGCTGTCCTGTTGTGAGATGCACCTTGACCAACCGTACGTGGCGCTAACGCCAGTCCCCAACTCCAGGCCGATATGCGATAACCTTGGGGTGTCGAGAACCAACCGGGAAGCCGCATGCAGCCTCATCTGATTGTTACGGATCTGGATAACACCCTGCTCAATGCCGAGCACGATCTCGATGAGTTGACCATCGAGACCTTTCAGGCACTAGCCGCCGAGGGTCATCGTTTTGCACTGGCGTCGGGACGTCACTTTCACGACATTACTGCATTCCGCCGTCGGCTGGGCGTTCCCGCCTATATCTTGAGTACCAATGGGGCGCATCTCTATGCCCCCGACGATACGCTGCTCGCCGAGCAGTGGGTGCCGGCCGAACTGGTGCGGGCGTTGATCGAGCTGCCGCGCGATGCCGATATCCGGCTCAATCTCTATACCGGCGATGAGTGGTTGATCGATGCGTCGGCTCCCGAATTGAAGGCCTTGCACGCACACACCGGTTTTCATTATCGGGTTGCCGATCTGGAGGCCCATGATGGCAATGGGGTGGGCAAGGTGCTGTGCATCGGCGATCCCGTCGCGCTGGCGTCGTTGGAACAGAGCATCGACGAAACGCTAGGCACGCGACTGCACATTACCTATTCGATGTCCCATTCACTGGAGATCATGGCGGAGGGCGTCAACAAGGGCGCCACGCTGGAGCGTCTGCTGACGCATCTCGATCTACCCGCGGCGCGCTGCCTGGCGTTCGGCGACAACTTAAATGATGCCGAGATGCTGGCCTTGGCTGGCCACGGCTTCATCATGGAAAACGCTCATCCCGAATTGGTGCGGCGCGTTCCTGACGCCGCACGCATCGGCCATCACCATCCTTATGGCGTTGCCTGGCAGTTGCGAGAGTTCTTCGCGCTAACCTGAGCCCCGGCGATTCAATGCACGCTGATGACGTGGCAGGGAGCAGTGTGTGAAACCTTGTGCGAGACACTGCCGACGACGAGTCCGGCGATGTCGCTCAAGCCACGGCTGCCCATGACGATGGCATCGGCGTCCAACGTCTTGGCCTGTTCGATGATCACCCGTGCCGGATCGCCCTGATGTAGCGAGCCTTCGACATTGGTGATGCCACGTTCGCTGGCGGCCTGAGTTGCGGCATCGAGCAGTTGCCGGCCGGCGCGCTCGAGTTGTTCGGCGCTGGCTTCCATGGGGACCGCGCCCACGCCCCAGACGAGGAGAGTGTCGTGGGCCAGCGATTCGGGAATATGCAGGATATGTAGGCGCGCATCGTCGGCGCTGGCCAGCTTGCAGGCGATATCGAGCGCCGTGCTGGCTGCTTCCGATCCGTCGACGGGAACCACGATGGTCGAGTACATGGCAACCTCCGTATGTGCTGGCATGAAAGTCAGCACTCGCGAAGCGCTTGGATGCGGTCGCGTGTGCACTCAATCTAGCCTAGTTGACCAGTACGTGACGCATCGTGATCTGGATCAAGACGAGGTGGATTGTTGGTTATCGCCTTGTGTTTCCAGTCGGCGCAGGCGCTGCCAGAGTTCGCGGCGCAGGTCAGCGAGGCGTGGGGCTTCGCCCTCGTCGAAGGGGATCGGGCGTGTCATGCGCAGCGTACGCAGGCCGAGCCGCGCGGTGAGAAGGCCAGCGCCGAGCCCTTGGCCGGCGCGGGTGGAAAGTTTGCCGGCCACGTTCATCGAGAGCAGGTCCATCCCGGCATCCGTGGCGATTTCGCTGGCGCCGGCGAAGGCCATGTTGTAGAGCACTGCGCGAAACAGACGTAGGCGGCTGGCGTAACCGAGCTCCAGGCCGTAGAGCGCGGCGAGGCGGTCGATCAGGCCGATATTGCGCCACGCCATCAAGGCCATATCGAAAAAAGTGACCGGACTGACGGCGACCATGACGGCTGTTTCACCGGACATGCGTGCGATCAACCGGCGTGCCTGACGATCGCGTGGGGCCAGGAGGTGATGCGCCAGTAGGGTACGTGTTTCCTGAGCGTCGTGGTGCGGCTGATGTGCGGCTTGAAAAGCGCGCCAGTTAGGATCGTCGTCGCCTAGCTGCATCTGGCGCCGCAAGCGTTCGGCGAGCGTCTGCATGTCGTGGGGCGTGGCCTCTTCGGGGGAGTCGAGTTGGTCACGCAATCGAGTGTGCCGCTTCAGACGCCGTAGACGCCATAGCTCGCGTAATAGTGCCATGACACCCAAACCCAGCGCCAATATACCCAGTGCGCTCCAGGCGCCTGCCAGCCAGTCGCCGCCGAGGGTGGCGGTATATAGCTGGCGTGCCACTTCCAAACCACCCAGCGTTAGGGAGCCGCCGAGTAGGGTCATGAGCCCCCAGCGGCGCTTGCGGGGTTTGCCCAGGCTGGCCTCGAGGGGAACGTCCGGCACGGCGTCCTGTGCGGCGAGCGGATGAGAAACGCTGTCCGGGGAAAAGCGTTCCCCCGGTTCTGGAGTGGCCGTAAAGCGGGGCGGGGACTCTGGGTCGACGCGAAAACGTTGGCCGGGGCGCGGCTCGTTCATTTCAATTTATCTCCAATCAGCCAGTCGAGCGCTGCATCCATGCGGACATGCGGTAATTCGGGCGTGTCGCGATAAGGGGGGCGGAACGCCGTGAAGTCGAATCCCTGGCGGGCCCAGAAGT
Organism: Chromohalobacter sp. 11-W; assembly: GCF_029889905.1. GTDB lineage: Bacteria > Pseudomonadota > Gammaproteobacteria > Pseudomonadales > Halomonadaceae > Chromohalobacter. Next base: position 474,677 of record NZ_JARANZ010000001.1, read on the forward strand.
CGCGCTCAGGCAAGCGGGGCGGTACGTCGCCGGGGAACAGCAGTACATCCTCGCCTTCCAGGGTGGTGCCACGCAGGGCCGCGCGGCGTTGGCCGTCATTATCCACTTCGCGTGGCTCGGTGGCACGCACCGCCGCCAAGGACAGCGCCTTCACCGGCACATCGGCATAGCGCAGGTCCTTGAGTGGTTCGGCGAGCAGGGATTCGAGCAGGGAGACGAGGTTGGGATGCTGTTCGGGCGTGACGTGGTCGGCTTTGGTCGCGGCGATGGCCAGACGATCGATGCGCGGCGAGAACAATCGGCTCATCAGGCTGCGCTTGCCGTAATCAAAACTCCGCATCAGGGTGCTCAGCGCCCGGGAAAGATCCTCGAAGCGTTCCGGACCGGCGTTGAGTGCGCCCAGCACATCGACCAGTACGATCTGGCGGTCGAAGCGCCGGAAATGCTCACGGTAGAACGGCTTGACCACGTGGCGGCGATAATGGTCGAACCGCCGCGCCAGCGTCTTGTAGACGCTTGTCTCGGGCAAGGCGTCGAGTTCAGCGCGGTTGGCTTCGCGCACGCCGGGAAGCGGAAAAAATTGCAGCACCGGCGCATCTTCCAGATCGCCCGGGAGTAGAAAGCGCCCCGGTTGCAGATCGGCGAAGCCGGCCTCGCGCGAGGCGCGCAATGCGTCGGCGTAATGGCTGGCGATCTCGGCGAGTTGGCCTTCGTCGGCTTCGTCGTCCGGCGCCAGGGCCTCGGCGGCACTCAACCAGGTCGCGGCGAGGCGTTGGCGCTCACTGCCCATGGTGGTCTGCTGCGTCTCGCTCCAACTGAGGAAGTCGTGCTCGAGCAAAGGAAGGTCGAGCAACCATTCGCCGGGATAATCGATCAAGTCGAGAGTCAGCGTCGCCGTATCGCCCAGCAGGCCCCGGGCGCGCCGTGTACGGTGCTTGATGGTCAGGCGCAGCTCACTGATGCCCCGCGTGGGCGCTGGCCAGTGCGGTGGTGTGCCGTCGAGGGAGGCCATGGCGGCGTCATAGGGAAAACGCGGCACACCGAGATCGGGCTGAGCGACCCGCTGGGCGCCAAGCAGGCGATCCTCGCGGGCGGCGCGCAACAGGTCGAGGCGTGCTTCCAGGCCCGCATGACGCAACTGATGCACCAGCGAGGTCAGGAAGGCGGTCTTGCCGGCTCGCGAAAGACCGGTAACGGCGAGACGCAGTTGGCGGTCGCGGCCGCGCTCGATGAAATTGTGCAGTTCCTGGGTCAAGTGACGTCGCATTACGGTATCCGACTGAAGTTCTGTCTCGAATGTGCGGGTGAATCGTGCCCAAGGCAAGCGCCGATAGTCTTCTCAAATGGTAATAATTGTCATTATTGATGCGAACGGTCGTTATCTTGACGCTAACATAGCGTTCGAAGCCGCGAACTCGCCGGCTCTCTTCACATCGAATCCATAGAGGACTAAAATGGTCCTCAATAGAGCATCCGTGGAGTGAGGGCATGTTGAAGCTTTCCAAGCTAACCGACTATGCCGCCGTGGTAATGGCGCAGATCGCGCGTTACCCGGAGCAGGCACACGCCGCCACCGAGCTGGCCGATGCGGTGCAGTTGCCACACCCCACCGTCAGCAAGACGTTGAAGATGCTGGTGAGAGCCGGGCTTCTGGAATCGCGGCGCGGCTCGTTGGGCGGTTATCGGTTGGCGCGACCGGCGGCGTCCATTACCGCCTCCGATATCATCGGCGCCATCGAAGGGCCGGTAGCGATGACTGAGTGTAGCCACGCCGATGGCGACTGCGACCTGGTCAACACCTGCGGCGTCGCTGATAACTGGCAGCGTGTCTCGCTGGCGATTCGCACCTTGCTCGACAGCGTGACCCTGGCGCATCTAGCCCAAGAAGCACCGCTGAAACTGCCCGTTCAATTGCCCATACAGAGCGTGACCTTGGCGAGTCGCGCCGAGATTTGATTAGACGATATCGGGGCCGTGGCGATGGCCACGCGCCGAGAGCATACCGCTCGGGAGGAGAGACACCATGGCAAGTCAGGAAATGGAAGAGCTTGTTCAGCGCGAATATACCCAAGGGTTCGTGACTGACATCGAAAGCGATACCGTACCGCCGGGGCTGGATGAAAACACCATCGCTTTCATCTCGAACAAGAAAGGTGAGCCCGAGTGGATGCTGGAATGGCGCCTGGAGGCTTATCGCCAATGGTTGACGATGACCACGCCTTCCTGGGCGCATCTCGACTATCCGCCTATCGATTATCAAGCGATCTCCTATTACAGCGCGCCCAAAAAGCAGGAAGACAAGCCGCAGAGCCTCGACGAGGTCGATCCCAAGCTCCTGGAAACCTACGAGAAGCTGGGGATTCCGCTGCACGAGCGCGCGGCGCTGGCCGGGGTCGCGGTGGATGCGGTGTTCGATTCGGTCTCGGTGACCACGACGTTCAAGGAGAAGCTGGCGGAAGCGGGTGTCATCTTTTGCTCGATCTCCGAGGCGATTCGCGAGTATCCGGAGCTGGTGCGTCAGTACTTGGGCAGTGTCGTGCCTCAGGGCGATAACTACTTCGCCGCGCTCAACTCGGCGGTGTTCACTGACGGGTCCTTCGTCTATGTGCCCGAGGGCGTCGAATGCCCCATGGAGCTGTCCACTTATTTCCGCATCAATGCGGCGAATACCGGCCAGTTCGAACGTACGCTGATCGTCTGCGACAAGCGCGCCCAGGTGTCCTACCTGGAAGGCTGTACCGCGCCGCAGCGTGACGAGAACCAACTGCATGCGGCGGTGGTCGAGCTGGTGGCGCTGGAAGATGCTTACATCAAGTATTCGACGGTGCAGAACTGGTATCCCGGTGATGAAGACGGCAAAGGTGGTATCTACAACTTCGTCACCAAGCGCGGCGACTGCCGGGGCGATCGCTCCAAGATCAGTTGGACGCAGGTCGAGACCGGTTCGGCGATCACCTGGAAGTATCCGTCCTGCATGCTGCGCGGCAAGGACAGTGTCGGTGAGTTCTATTCCGTGGCGGTGACCAACGGTCGCCAGCAGGCCGATACCGGCACCAAGATGATTCATATCGGTGAAGGGACGCGCTCCACCATCATCTCCAAGGGGATTGCCGCCGGGCGCAGCGATCAGGCGTATCGTGGCCTGGTCAAGGTCGGTCCGCGCGCCAAGAACGCGCGCAACTTCACACAGTGCGATTCGCTACTGATAGGTGACCGTTGTGGCGCACATACCTTCCCGTATCAGGAAATCGGCAACAGCTCGGCGACCGTGGAGCATGAGGCAACCACCTCGAAGATCGGCGAGGATCAGCTGTTCTACTGCCAGTCACGTGGCATTTCCGAAGAAGATGCCGTCAACATGATCGTCAACGGCTTCTGCAAGGATGTCTTCCAGGAGCTGCCGATGGAATTCGCGGTGGAAGCCGAGGCGCTTCTCAATGTGACGCTGGAAGGGGCTGTCGGGTAACGCGCCCGATATACCGACAGGCGCACAGTCAAGGTCTCAACCCATGTATCGGAGTCGCCGGGCGACTCGAACGCAAGCAAGGTATCAAGATGCTCGAAGTCAAAGATCTGCATGTCACGGTAGACGGTTCGGAAATCCTCAAAGGGCTGAACTTGACCGTCAATCCCGGCGAGGTTCATGCCTTGATGGGCCCCAATGGGGCGGGCAAGTCGACGCTGTCGGCGGTGATCGCGGGTAAGGACGGTTATGAGGTGACCAGCGGGGAAGTGCTGTTCGAAGGCAAGAACCTGCTGGAAATGGAAATCGAAGAGCGGGCGCTGGCCGGCATTCTGCTGGGCTTTCAATACCCCGTGGAAATTCCGGGCGTCAAGAACATCTACTTGCTAAAGGCGGCCCTTAACGCGCAGCGCGTTGCGCGTGGTGAAGAGGAAATTCCGGCGCCGGAATTCATGAAGCTGGTCCGCGAGCAGTTGAGCTTCATGAAGATGGATGGCAGCTTCTTGCAGCGTGCGGTCAACGAGGGGTTCTCGGGCGGCGAGAAGAAACGCAACGAGATCCTACAGATGCTGGTATTACAGCCCAAGCTGGCGATGCTCGATGAGATCGACTCGGGGCTTGATATCGACGCCATGAAGGTGGTCGCCGAGGGCATCAACTCGCTGCGCAATGCCGATCGCGCGATTCTCATGGTGACGCACTATCAGCGTCTGCTCGAGCATATCGTGCCGGATCGCGTCCATGTCCTGGTGGATGGCCGTATCGCTAAATCCGGCGGTAAGGAACTTGCCCACGAGCTCGAAGCTCGTGGGTATGAATGGGTGCTGGAGGAGTCTGCGGCATGAGTGCAGCACACGCTTTTCTACAGCGGCTCGGCGAACGAGCCGATGACGAGCCGACCTGGGTAGCGGCACGCCGCCAGGCCGGCGCGGCACGCTTCGAAGCTTTAGGGTTTCCCACCAAGCGTGACGAGGCCTGGAAATATACCGACGTTCGTCGCATCGCCGAAGGCGAATTCACGTTAGCCGATGACGCCGAACTCGATGAGGCACGTTTCGCAGCACTCGGCATGCCGCTGGACGCGCATCGTCTGGTATTCGTCGATGGCGTCTTCTCGGCGGCCCTGTCCGATCTGACGGACCTGCCCGAGGGCGTTTCCGTCGAGCCCTTGACCACGGCGATGCGCACTAACCACGAGGCTATCGGTGGCGCCATCGGGCGTCTCGCAGGGGTCGACTTCTCGCCGTTCACCGCGCTCAACGTGGCGCTTTCCGAGGAAGGCGCGGTCGTGCGTATCGGTCAGGGCGTTGTGGTCGAAAAGCCGATCTATGTGGTTTTCGCCTCGCGTGCCAATGAATCGGCACGGATGAGTCATCCGCGCGTGTTGGTGATGGCCGGCGCGCGCAGCCAGTCCACGGTGGTTGAGCATTACGCCGGCGAGGCGGGCGCGGCCAACTTCACCAATGTGGTCAGTGAAGTCATGCTCGAACGCGGCGCCATCGTCGATCACTACAAGCTCCAGGAAGCCTCGAGTGAGGACCTGCACGTGGCGAGCATCCATGTCGAGCAGGGCCGTGATTCGCGCTTTACGTCGTTCAATTTGAATCTGGGCGGCGCGCTGGTGCGCACCGACTTGGTCACGGATCTCAACGCGCAAGGCGCGGAGACCAATTACAATGGCTTATTCTTCGTCCAAGGCCGTCAGCACGTCGACAATCACACCTTGGTCAATCATAACGCGCCGAACACCTTCTCCAACGAGAACTACAAGGGCATTCTCAATGATCGTGCCCGAGGCGTGTTCAACGGCAAGGTGATCGTCAAGCGCGATAGCCAGCAGATCGAGGCGTATCAGAACAACGCTAACCTGCTGTTGTCCGATCGCGCCGAGATCGATACCAAGCCTGAACTGGAAATCTACGCCGACGACGTCAAGTGCTCGCACGGCGCGACGACCGGCCAGCTTGACGAGGAGGCCGTCTTCGCATTGCGTACACGCGGCATCGACGAGCAGATGGCGCGCGGTCTCTTGACGTTGGCGTTCGCGGGCGAGGTGATGGATCAGGTGCGTCTGCCTATCATTGCCGAGCGTGTCGAGCGTGCCGTGGCGGGGAAATTGCCCGAGCGCTTCAATCTCGCGGATCTGGTCGAGGTTTCCGACGCGCTTGAGGAGGCCTGAGCCCATGAATGCCTTTGCCGAGACGATGCTTGATGTGGCGCGTGTGCGTAGCGACTTCCCGATCCTCGAACGGGAAGTCCACGGCAAGCCGTTGATCTATCTGGACAACGCGGCGACCAGTCAGACGCCGACGGCGGTCATCGATACGCTGGACGATTACTATCGGCGCTATAACGCCAACATCCATCGTGGGCTGCATACCTTGGCCGACGAGGCCACGGCGGCTTACGAGGGCACGCGCGAGAAGGTGCGTGCTTGGCTGGGCGCGGCGTCGCATCGCGAGATCGTCTTCACGCGCGGCACCACCGAGGCGATCAACCTGGTCGCCAATAGCTGGGGGCGGGCTAATCTGCGCCCGGGTGACGAGATCATCGTCTCGTTGATGGAGCACCATTCGAATATCGTGCCTTGGCAGATGCTGGCCGAGGCGCTGGACGTCACGCTCAAGGTGATTCCGGTCGATGAGCGCGGCGTGATCGACCAAGCGGCTTACCGGGACATGCTGGGCGAGCGCACGCGTCTGGTGTGCGTCAATCACGTCTCGAATGCGCTGGGCACCGTCAATCCGGTAGCGGAAATGGCGCGCGCGGCGCATGAGCATGGTGCGCTGATCCTGGTCGACGGTGCCCAGGCGGTGCCGCATCAACGCGTCGATGTCCAGGCGCTGGACGTCGACTTCTATGCGTTCTCGGGCCACAAGGCGTACGGCCCCACCGGCGTGGGCGTTCTCTATGGCCGCGAGGCCTTGCTCGAGGCGATGCCGCCTTGGCAGGGCGGTGGCGAGATGATCAGCCGCGTGTCTTTCGAGAAGGGCACGGTTTACAGCGAGATTCCGCACAAGTTCGAAGCCGGGACACCGGCTATTGCGGAAGTGATCGCCTTGGGGGCGGCGCTCGACTGGATAGCGGAGACCGGCATCGACCTGATGGCGGCGTGGGAGCATTACCTGCTCGAACGCGCCACCGATAAGCTGAAGGAGGTCGATGGCCTGCGCATGATCGGCACGGCACCGGACAAGGTGAGTGTTCTTTCGTTCGTGGTCGACGGTGCCCACTCCCAAGATATTGGCCTGCTGATCGATCAGCTTGGCGTGGCGATCCGCACCGGGCATCATTGTGCCCAACCGGTGCTTGCCAGCATGGGACTCGATGCGACGTGTCGTGCCTCTTTGGCTGCGTACAACACGCCGGAAGAGGTCGATGCGTTCGTCGAAGCCTTACAGAAAGTCATCGCCATGGTGCGCTAACGGAGACGGCATGGATCAACTGCAAAGCCTCTACAAGGGGCAAGAAATGCCCTTGCAGCGCGATGTCGAGGCGATTTCGATTCCCTTCGGCAAGAGCGTGACCTTGACCGAGGATAGTATCGTCTCGGTGATGCAGGCCAAGGGTGGAACGGTCAGTGTCGGCTTCGAGGGACGCATGTTCCTGATCGAGGGGCACGACCTCGATGCGCTGGGACTCGAAGCAGTGTCGCGTGCGTCCCTTCCCGAGGGAGCCAGCGATGAGCAGCTCGAGGCCTTCATCTGGGCGCAGTTGCGGACTTGTTTCGACCCGGAGATTCCGGTCAATATCGTTGATCTGGGCTTGGTCTACGGGTGTCGTATCGAGCATCTTCTAAGTGGCGAGACCATGGTCACCATTCGCATGACGTTGACCGCGCCAGGCTGCGGCATGGGAGAGGTGATCGCCGAAGATGCCCGACGCAAGCTCCAGGGCGCTGCGCAAGTGTCCAAGGTGCACGTCGAGATCGTTTTCGACCCGCCCTGGAGCCGTGAGATGATGACGGAGGAGGCGAGGCTGGAACTGGGCATGTTCTAGGACGAGGTCTTAGTCGCTCTCTTTCTCATGGTGGGGCGTAGCTAACGCCCCTTATTCGTTGGAGATCCGCATGCCGCGAGAAAACGGTCGCCGGGGGCTGATCCGGTGGGGATGGCGACTGCTCAAGTGGTGTCTTGTCGGCGTGATCTTCATGTTCGCCGTGGTGGTGGCGCTCAATGTCTGGGTGTTCGCCAAGACGGCTGGCCGTATTCATCACGATGCGCTCGTGTGCGATGCCGAGCCGGTCGGACTGGTCTTCGGGACCGCCGAAGGACTTCGTGGCGGCGGCCACAATCCCTATTTCGCCGCGCGCATGGAAGCCGCAGCGCAACTGCTGCGCCTGGGGCGTGTCCAGCACCTTTTGCTTTCCGGTGACAATCGCACGCGCTACTACAATGAGCCCGTTTCGATGTGGCGCTCATTGCGTGCGCGTAACGTCGATAGTGACGATATGACGCTCGACTATGCCGGTTTCAGCACCTTCGATAGTGTCGTGCGGGCGCGCCGTGTCTTCGGGGCCGAGCACGTGCTGATGATCTCGCAGGCGTGGCACTTGCCGCGTGCTCTGTTCATCGCCGATGCGGTCGGTTTGAAGGCGGAAGGGTGCGCTGTGCCAGACGGTCGGGTTGGAGGCGAGTGGCAGCTTTGGCTACGCGAATGGTTGGCACGTGCAGCGACCGTCGGTGATATCTACCTATGGGATAGGGTGCCTTACTTTCTCGGGCCGCCTGAAACGTTGCCTATTCGCAAGAAGGAGGAGTGATAGTGCCCGAGATGGGTATCAGCGCTTGTGCTGTGCATTGAGTTCGCGGATCAACGCCCGGCAATTCTTCCAGCAGCGCTCCAGCGCCGGTTCTACGGCATCAGGGAGGGGATGAGTGAATGCCGTGCCCATTGCTTGCATCAACACGCGCTCCTGCTCGAGTAGCTCGCCTAGCAGCACCTGGCTGTCGTTGCCCACGAAGCTCTTGATACGACTCCATAGCCAGAGATAGTCATCGCGCTCCACGTCGGCATCGCGTGGTAAAATATCGAGATGTTCCTTGGCCAGTTTCTGCAGCTCGCGCATGGCCTGGCCGCGCTCTTCATAATGCGGCTTCAGACGATCGCGCAGCGCGGGACGCAGGCGCTCGAAATTGTCCTGGAAATAATCGAGACTGTCGGCCAGCGCTTCCAGCACGCTGTCCATCGCCACTTGGCGATTATCGAGAAACATGGGCGGTCACCTCCTCCGGTGACGCAAATTGTGCGGGTGGAAACAGCGTTTTGCTACCCCGGTAGCAAGAAAATTTCCCCGTGTGGCACGGCACACGGGAGATGCCTTGCTTAGCCCTTGGGTTTGGGAGGCGCTTTGCGTGGGGTGGCACCATTTTTCGCAATGTAATCGATGATCTGCCCGGCAATATCCTTGCCTGTGGCGGTTTCGATACCCTGCAAGCCCGGCGAAGAATTGACCTCCATGATCACGGGACCGTGGTTGGAGCGTAGTAGATCCACACCAGCGACGCGCAGGCCCATCGCCTTGGCAGCACGGATGGCCGTGGAACGCTCTTCCGGGGTAATGCGTATGACACTGGCGGTACCGCCACGGTGGAGATTGGAACGGAACTCACCTTCAAGCGCCTGACGCTTCATGGCGGCGACCACCTTGTCGCCGATCACCAGACAGCGGACATCGGCGCCTTTGGCCTCCTTGATGTATTCCTGGACCATGATGTTGGCCTTCATGCCCATGAAGGCCTGGATGACCGATTCGGCGGCCTGGTTGGTTTCCGCCAAGACCACGCCGATGCCCTGAGTGCCCTCGAGCAGCTTGATGACCAGTGGCGCGCCTTTGACCATGGTGATCAGATCTGGAATATCGTCCGGTGAATGGGCGAACCCGGTGACCGGAAGCCCTAGACCCTTGCGTGACAGCAATTGCAGAGAGCGCAGCTTGTCGCGTGAGCGCGTGATCGACACCGAGTCGTTGAGCACATAGGTGCTCATCATCTCGAACTGGCGCAACACGGCGCAGCCGTAGAAGGTCACGGAGGCACCGATGCGCGGCACGATGGCGTCGAACGGCTCGATTTCCTCGCCTTTGTAGTGAATCGACGGCCGGTGTGAGGCGATGTTCATATAGCAGCGCAGCGTATCGACCACCCGGGCGGTGTGCCCGCGCGCTTCGGCAGCCTCGATCAGACGCCGCGTCGAGTACAGTCTGCGATTGCGTGAAAGAATGCCGATATGCATGGTCGTCTCCACTCGATAGCGATGCCGGCGGGATCAAGGCTCGCCGTGCAGGAAGGCCGCGCCGGGCGCGACCAGAAGGCGGCGCAGCGCGCGCCGTCCAAGCAGCATGGGGTGGCGCATGCTACGCCGGTCGGTCAAGGTCAGTTCGATAGGATAGTCGAGTCCCCCGAGTTGCATGTGCGTTCGGATGACATGGCGCCATTGCTCGAACCCGTTGGAACTCCTGACCTTGCGGCGGTCGTACAGGGGGAGTTCCAGCGTATGCGATGGGGCGTCGGGACCACCGCTGCGCGTAATGAAACGCACCCAAAGATGCCCTTGCCGCTCGAATGTCTCGATGTCTTCGGCATGCAGCGCCGAGGTGCGCGCTCCCGTATCGATCTTAGCGCACAGCGTCAGGCCCAGCTCCGGCAGGGTGACCATTTCGCGCCGGCCGATGACGGCCTTGGCTTGATAGGGTGGTGCTTTCATGCATCAACGATCCAGTTCGGCCAAGCGTAGGCCGATAGGAGAGTCGGCACTCGCTTGGCGCAGCGTCATTAATACCGGTAGGCGCAAGCGTGGCACAAGCGCCAGGTCACGTACCAGTGCGGTGAAGTTAGCGTGTGGCGTTTCCGCTAGTCGGGTGAGAAACCGCGGTAAGCGTTGCTCATCCTCGAGATGCATCCAGCCACGCGCGGCCATGGCGGCGAGTACATCGGGACCGCAGGCCGCTGGGTCATCGAGTAGCGTATCGTACCAGGCGCCGACTCGTGAATCGTGGCTGCTGCCCAGGGCGCGAATCACCGCGCATACGGTTTCGAGATCCCCCGCGCGTGCTGCTGCTTCGGCACGTTCGCGAAGCGGCTCTACGCATGCCGAGGCCACGTCTCGATGCTCCATACAGTAGCAAAGCGGCCGCAGGACCTCGACCGGTAGTACGGGGATACGCTCTGCCAGGCGAGCTTCTTCCACGCTTTCGAGGCGGGCCACGAGATCGGCAATTCCCTGCAGGCCGAGCATTTGCCAGTCGACGCTGGTGTCGGCATCGATCAGGTAGGCGTGGGCCGGTGCATGGTACTTGCTGGCCGGTTGGGCAAAGTCGCGGGCGGCCTGGGCGTGCAATATGGCTTGTTGTGTAAGGTCGGGGGTAAAGACCAATGGGTTGTCGCGCATCAAGTTGTCGATGTGCGGTGCCTCGTCGCGTCCGACACTTTCCACCGTGCGACCCAAGGTTTCGATGAGGCGCTCGAGGAAGGCGTCGCGCGGCCCGGGGACCAGCATGCCTTGCTCGTCCAGGGGCAGGGCCAAGAACCAGATCAAGGGCTCGCTTGCGGCATCGTTGCCTAGACGGAACGCGCATGCCAGCCGTGCTTGGCCGTTCCAGGGCAAGGGCCAGGGGGTGGCTCCGGCTTCGAACTCGGCGAGCCGCGAGAATTCGAAAGGTGCGATGCGGCGCCCCATGTCGAAAAGGCGTACGTCCGCACCGGTACGTTGGAAAAATTCACTGAGCGTGGTGATCGACTGCATGCTGCCTCCGGGATCGAGGCCGGCACTGTAGCGTTCAAGGATGGCGCTGACCAGCCCCAGGTTGGTCAAAAAATAAACGCTTGCTGCCAAGCGGCGTCATCCATGGGCAAACGAAGGTTGTCCCACGTTTATCCACAATCCCGTCCCAATGAACTGTGGGTAAACGGCCTTCTGGGGAGAAACCGTCTACGAGGTGGTCAATCGCCCATGGTGAACGCGATAATGGGGAAGTATTCAACCCTTTTCAGGAGACGAGATGACGGCTCATGACGACTTGATGAAAGCATTGGAAAACTTGATCGCGACATTACGCAGTGCCGATATGTGGCGGGTGGAAGAGCCATCCGCAGCGGCTTTCGCCAGCCAGCAGCCATTTTGCGTCGATACCATGGCGATGCCGCAGTGGCTGCGCTATGTCTTCGTCGCGCGGCTCGAAACGCTGGCCGAGACCGAGTCACCGTTGCCGGCGTCCTGTGATGTCGCGCCCGCTGTGGATACCTATCTGAAAGAGGCTCCGTCCAGCGTGCGTCGCGTGGTCACCGACGCCGTGGCCGAGGTCGACCGAGTCGTTACCGAGGCATGAGGTGCATGGCCAGATACGAAAACGCCGGGCACAGAGCCCGGCGTTTTATCAGCGCACTGACGTGTGCTGCTTAGAAGCGATAGCTGAGACCGCCACCCACGGTGACCGGGTCCAGGTCGATCGAGCCGGCTGAGTTGCCATTGATGTCGACGTCGGAATCCACATCGGTGTAGCTGGCGAAGCCGTTGAAGGCCAGGTTCTCGGTCACGAACAGGTCGACGCCCAGTTCACCGACGGCACCCCAAGAGTCGTCCATATCGGCGCTCTGGCCGTTAGCGAGGTTTTCGCTGGAAAACTTGGTGTAGTTGACACCGGCACCGGCATAGGGCTGAACGCGCGAGTCAGTGCCACCCAGCGGATAGTATTGCAGCGTCAGATTGATCGGGCGCTGCTCGAAGTCGCCGTTGACTCCATTGGTCGAGAAGTCGTGCTCGAACTTCTCACTGGAGCTCAGGGCAACACCCAGCTTGTCGTGGAAGAGGTAGCCAACGCTACCCATGAAGCCATTCTCGTCATCGACATGGCTGTCATCGATATCGCTCTTGGCGATATCGCCGCGCACGAAGAAGTCGCCTGCGTCATAGGCGAGAGCAGCCTGGGTACCGAAAGCGCAGGTGCCGGCCAGTACGAGAGCGGAAAAAAGTTTGGTCTTGGTCATGGGACACTCCTTTGGGTTACAGCGCCGTATCGAACGGCGTTTCCGTATCAACGCTTGCAGTATAGGAAACAGTGTTTTTTAAGTCCAGAAGAATTTTCAAACACTGTTTTCTTCCGTTGAGCGAGTCTGATCCACCATGATGGGCGCGTTTGGCATCATAGGGCTGGCGTGGCATCGAAAGGGTCGCATTCGCCAAGAGGGTGAAAAACCTCTTAACTGCCAAGAGCGCCCATTGCGAAGGCGTGCGTTGATGGGATGTCGACGTTGAGTCGATGGTTGATCGTGTCGAGCTAAAAAGCGGAGGAAAAGATGGAACTATCATCGTCGGCGGGCGATAGGGTGCAGGGAGAAGGCTCCGGTGCTGATTGGCTGTTGTCCATCGTGGTGCCTGTCATGAACGAAGAAGCCGCCATAGCGGGGTTTCTGCAAGCGATCCGTGACGCTCTTGAGGGCCATGTTGCGCGCTGGGAAGTGCTCTTTGTCGATGACGGGTCGCAGGATGCGACCCTGACCAGCTTGCGTCACGCGCATGAGCGAGACGCCCGCGTGCGCTACCTCTCGTTGACCCGTAACTTCGGCAAGGAGGCGGCGCTATCGGCGGGGCTCGCGCATGCCCGTGGTGAGGCCATCGTCCCCATGGATGTCGATCTTCAGGATCCGCCAGAGGTGATCCTCGAGTTCGTGCGCCTGTGGCGTGAGGAAGGCTATGACATGGTCTATGGCGTGCGCGGTACTCGTGACGAGGATACTCATACCAAACGTGCCACTGCCGGCTTGTTCTATCGCTTCTTCAACCGCATGGCGGAGACGCCGATTCCGCGTAACGCGGGGGACTTCCGGCTCATGGATCGGTGCGTGGTCGAGGCTATCAACCGCTTGCCGGAACGCAGCCGGTTCATGAAGGGATTATTCTCCTGGCCGGGGTATCGCACCACTGGGGTTTACTACGCACGCCCTTCGCGTGAAACCGGGCAGAGTAAGTTCAACTACTGGAAGCTGTGGAACTTCGCACTGGACGGTGTGGTGAGCTTTTCCACTTGGCCGCTGCGGATCTGGTCCTACTTCGGGGCGGTGATCGCCTTGATCGCTTTCTTGTATATCGTGTTGCTGGTGGGACGTGTGGTGCTATTTGGCAGTGATGTGCCGGGCTATGCGTCGCTGATGACGGCGATCCTATTTTTCGGCGGCATGCAATTGTTGTCGATCGGCGTGTTGGGGGAGTACGTGGGGCGGCTCTTCATCGAGGCCAAGCATCGGCCGCTCTACCTGGTCGCCGAGGATAGCGAGACGCCACGCGCGTCGCGTCGTCGAGGTGACGACGAGTCATGAGTCGGCTCGTGGGGGAGGCTGGCACTGCTGCGCGCTTCGGGCTCGTCGGGGGCATCGCCACGGGGCTGCATTTGCTAGTGGCGGGCGTGCTGCTCGGGCTTTGGCCGGGTATGTCCGAATTCGCGGCGAATCTCGTGGCATTCTTGGCGGCTTTTCAGGTGTCGTTGATCGGTCATCGGCGCGTCACCTTTCGCCGGCGTGGCCGGGCAAGGCGTTTCTTCCTGGTGGCGGCGTTGGGATTCGCCCTTAACAACGGGGTATTGGCTGCTTTATTGGCCGTGACCCCGCTAAGCGGCTTTATCGCCGTGGCGATCGCGACATTGATGGTGCCGGTGCTCACTTACCTGGCGTCGCGCTTCTGGGCCTTTGGTGCGCCCCCGTGACCGACCATCAAAAAGGGCTCCCGCAGGAGCCCTTTCACTAATCGGCGTGCGCTATGCGCGCTCTTTTAGCGAGAGATTTGCTTATATTCCCCGGCATCTTTAGTCACATTGCTCACCACCAGGATGGCAATGAAGGAGGCGATGAAGCCAGGAATGATCTCATATACACCGGAACCTCCCATGAACGATGCGTTCCAGCCCAGTGAGATCCAGATCATGACGGTGAGGGCACCCACGACCATGCCTGCGATGGCGCCAGCGCCATTCGTGCGCGACCACATCAGTGACAGGATGATCAACGGGCCGAATGCCGCACCGAAGCCTGCCCAGGCGTTACTGACCAGCCCCAGGACCTGAGAGTTCGGGTCGGATGCAATGAAGGCTGCCACCAAGCCAACCAATACGACACTCACGCGGCCTATAGTGACGGTTTCCTTTTCAGTTGCCTGCTTACGCAGGAACAGGCGGTAGAAGTCTTCGGTCAGTGATGAAGACGCCACCAGAAGCTGGCTGGAAACGGTGCTCATGATCGCCGCAAGCAGTGCGGCATAGAGGAAACCGGTGATCAGCGGATGGAACAGTAGGTCCGCCAGGATGATGAAGATCGTTTCCGGATCCTCGACCTCCATACCGTTGCGGATTGCATAGGCCCGGCCGAATATCCCCAGAGAGACGGCGCCGATCAGGGAAATGAGCATCCAGCTCATGCCGATGTTACGGGCAATGGGCACATCCTTCAGAGACCGAATGGCCATGAAGCGCACGATGATGTGGGGTTGTCCGAAGTAACCCAGACCCCAAGCCACCGCAGACAGCCAACCGATGAAGGTCAGTCCATCCGTCCACGATAGCAGTGTGGGATCGACTTCATTCAGGGTCTGTGAGGCTTGGGCGAAACCGCCGCCACCCTCGCCGAAGATCACAACCGCCGGCATGATCACCAGTGCCAGCATCATGATGCAGCCTTGCACGAAGTCCGTCATGCTCACGGCCAAAAAGCCGCCGACAACCGTATAGACAAGTACCACGCCTAGTGTGATGACGACGCCGGCTGCGTAATCGCTCAGTCCACCGATGTTGATGACGCCGGAAAACGCGCTTTCGAACAACTTGCCACCTGCCACCAGGCCTGATGCCGTATAAACTGCGAAGAAGACGACGATGACGATAGCGGATACCGTCCTCAACGACATTGCCCGTGTCGGGAACCGGTTTGCCAGGAAGGCGGGAATGGTGATCGCATTGCCATAGTGAACCGTCTGTTCACGAAGGCGTGGTGCGACCAGAACCCAGTTGAAGAATGCCCCCACGAACAGGCCGATCCCGATCCAGGCCGAGCCCAAGCCAGAGACGAACATTGCCCCGGGCAACCCCAGTAGCAACCAGCCGCTCATGTCCGAAGCGCCGGCCGATAGGGCCGCCACTTTTGGACTGAGGGTTCGACCACCCAGCATGTAATCTTCAGACGTGGACGTGGATGTGCGCATGGCATAAAGGCCGATGCCGATCATGAGCGCAAAGTAAGCAAATAGGCTGATCCAAACACCAATAGCCATAAAAACGTCTCCTGTTCTTAATTATCTTAGTTATTAGGCCGGATGTAGCTCCGGCAGGTTGTGGGTACGCATACGGTTCAGAACGCTGATGGCGAGCATCATGAACAGGCAGAGCGCGGAGGCGAAGCCGATAGTGGCGTTGTTTTGACCATGATGGAGTTCCCTCAGTTTGTTGTTTGATGACGAGTGGAGATCACTCGTCTCCCAGCGCGAGAAGAGACGCGTTGCCGCCCAAAGCGGCGGTATTGATGGTGCGTGTCTTTTCCGTGGCGAATCGCTGCAGATAATGCGGTCCGCCCGCTTTGGGGCCAGTGCCTGACAGACCTTGGCCACCGAAAGGCTGTACGCCCACGACAGCGCCGATGATATTACGATTGACGTACACATTGCCCACTCGAATTTTTCGCGCTATTTCAGCGGCGAAGGATTCGTTGCGACTGTGAATACCGAACGTCAGGCCATACCCCTTGGCGTTGATGGTATCGATGACCTGGTCGATCTCCGCGCTACGGTACCGGGCTATGTGTAATATCGGCCCGAATTGCTCGCTCTCCAGTGTGTCGATGCCCTCGATCTCGAACGCAGTCGGTGCAACGAAGTGGCCGTGCGCCGCAGTGTCGGCATCGGGTGTTGCCTCGGCCACCAGGCGGCCCTCCTCCTTGAGGCGCACGATGTAATCGCTGAGCTGACGATGGGCATCCTCGTCGATGACCGGGCCGACATCGGTACCCAGGTCGCGCGGATCGCCGATGTGCAGCTCCGCCATGGCGCCCTTGAGTAGCTCGATGACGTGGTCGGCGACGTCTTCCTGGATATAGAGCACACGCAAGGCGCTACAACGCTGACCGGCGCTCTGGAAGGCCGAGGCTACCACGTCGGCGACGACTTGCTCGGGGAGCGCGGTGGAGTCGACGATCATGGCATTCATGCCACCGGTTTCGGCGATCAAGGTCGGCAGTGCGGCACCTTCGCGGTCGGCGAGGGCTCGGTTGATGATTTGTGCGGTGTCCGTGCCACCGGTGAAAACGACGCCGGTGATGCGGGCGTCACCGGTCAGTACGCTGCCCACGGTGGGGCCGTCGCCGGGCAGCAATTGCACCACGTCGCGCGGCATGCCTGCTTCGTGGAGCAGTTCCACGACGCGGTGCGCGATCAGCGAGGTCTGCTCGGCTGGCTTGGCGAGCACCGGATTGCCTGCGACGGCGGCGGCGACCATCTGACCGCAGAAAATCGCTACCGGGAAATTCCACGGGCTGATGGCGGCGAATACGCCCTTGCCGGACAGGATCAGCTCGTTGGACTCGCCGGTCGGGCCGGGCAGCGGGATCGGTGCGTCAAACATTTCGCGAGCGCGCATCGCATAGTAGCGGCAGAAGTCTACCGCTTCGCGAATCTCATCGACGCCATCGGTGAGCAGCTTGCCGCCTTCGCGGGAGCACAGTGTCATCAGTTCGGCCAGGTGCTCTTCCATCAAGTCTGCGAAGCGCTCGAGGATCTGCGCACGCTCTTCGACTGGCGTATCGCTCCAGCGCGGGAAGGCCGCCCAGGCGGCATCCACGGCGCGCTGGGCCTGTTCGCTGGTGGTCCACTGCACGCTGCCCACGCGCTGGCGGGTATCGTAAGGGCTGAGCACGTCGTGACGCTGTGCGGCATCGTCTTCCACGTCGAAGGCCAGCAGCGGTTTGACGTGGTGCTCGCTATCCATGAATGTCGCCATGGTGTCGATCAGCGGTTGGTATTGGCTGTTGATGTTCAAGTTGACGCCCTTGGAGTTCTTGCGTTTTTCGCCATAGATATCGCGTGGCAGCGGAATCCGTGGATTGGCATAAGTATCGTACTGCGCCAAGGTCTCTACTGGGTGCTCGCAGAGGCTTTCCACGGGCACGCGAGGATCGACCAACTGGTGCACGAAAGACGAATTGGCGCCGTTTTCCAGCAAGCGCCGCACGAGGTAGGGCAGGAGATCCTTGTGCGCGCCTACCGGTGCGTAGATACGGCAGTAAGTGCCCTGTGGCGCGCGTTTGAGGGCGGCGTCGTAGAGCGCTTCGCCCATGCCATGCAGGCGTTGGAACTCGAAATGTCGGTCCCCCGTATTGGCGAGCTCCAGTATGGTGCTGATGGTGTGGGCGTTGTGCGTCGCGAACTGCGGGAAGATGCGCCCCCGGGTATTTTCGGAGAGCAGGAAATGCACGCAGGCAAGGTAGGTGACATCGGTGCACGCCTTGCGGGTGAAGACCGGATAGCCGTCGAGCCCTTGCTGCTGGGCTTCTTTGATTTCGGTATCCCAGTAGGCGCCCTTGACCAGACGTAGCGGAATTTCGTCGCCACACTGATCGGCGAGACGGTTGATGTAGTGCAGAACCGGCAAGACACGCTTGGAATAGGCCTGCACCACCAGCCCGAAGTGCCCCCAGCCTCGGCAGACATCGCTTTCGAACACGTCGCGGAAGACTTCCAGCGACAATTCCAGGCGGTCGGCTTCCTCGGCGTCGATGGTGATGGCGACGTTGTTCTCGCGGGCCAGCGAGGCAAGCCGGCGAACGCTGTCGGTGAGTTCCTCGAGGATCTGGCGGCGGCGTCCGAATTCGTAACGCGGATGCAAGGCTGACAGCTTGATCGACACCGAGGGCGCTGGGGTCTTGGCATCCAGCTTGCGGCTGGTCGCGCCGACCCGTTCGATGGCCTGGGCGTAATCGTCGAAATAACGATCGGCATCGGGCCGCGTGCGCGCGGCCTCGCCGAGCATGTCGTACGAGTAGGTATAGCCCTTGTCGAACAGCGGCTGCGAGCGTTTCAGGGCCTCGTCGATAGTCCGCCCCAGCACGAACTGCTTGCCCATGATCTTCATCGCCTGATACATGGCGCGTCGAATCACCGGCTCGCCCATGCGGTTGACCATCTTGTTGATGAAGGTGGCGGGCTTGCCTTCGCGAGGGTGGTCGAGCTGCAGGACGCGGCCGGTCATCAGCAGCCCCCAGGTGGAAGCATTGACGAACCACGACTCGCTCTGGCCAACGTGCGCCTTCCAGTCGGCGGGCCCCAGTTTATCTTCGATCAGGGCGTCGGCGGTGGCCTTGTCGGGAATGCGCAGCATGGCCTCGGCCAGGCACATCAACATCAAGCCTTCATGAGTATCGAGGCTGTATTCCTGCAGCAACTCATCGATGGAATCGACCGCCGTATCCATCTCGCGGACGTCGCGCACCAGCTCGGCGGTTTGCGTGGCGATCCGCTTGAAGTCTTGCTCTTCGTTACGCAAGAACGCGACCAGTTCGGCGACATAGGCGTCTTCCTCGACGCTGTAATAATCGCTGACACGGGCGAACAGCGTGTCCAGATCGTCATTCCAGGTGGCGGTTTCCAGCATGGTGTTGGCATTTTGCATGTCATGACCCCGTGATGATCGGCGACGCAATAATGAAGGTAGGCGTGCGGAGTCGGCGCCAGTATCGGCGTCCTGGTTATGTTGTATAGCGTCGACTTTAGAGTGGGTCAGCGTGCCCGGTCTTGCCAATTTCTCGGGTGTTTGTGTCAAAAAACACGGCAGGTGCAGAGGTGGGCTTGAATTTTAGACCTTAGTCTATGGGGGCGTGGTCGTGACGGAGACGGTGGCACTTCGACGCCATTGCGAGGGAGACTGGCCATGATGGCGCCGAAAGGCGTGCGACAAGGCGCTTTGATTGGCGAATCCCGTGCGTGCCGCGATTTCGCTGAGTGGTGCGCCGGCGGTTCGCAGCAGGGTGCTCGCGCGCTCGAGGCGGCGGCGCAACAAGTATTGGTACGGTGTCAGCCCCGTATGGCGTCGAAAGCGCTCGCCGAAATGTGCCTCGCTCAGGCAGGCCAAGCGTGCCAGATCCTTGACCGTCACGCGCTCGGCGAGGTGGATGTCGATGTAGCGATCGATGGTATCGAGATCCAGCGCACGTCCGCTGTCGAGCGTCGTCGGCGCGGCGAGGCGAGCATGCAGGCAGCTCAAGAAGGTGGTGGCGAGCAATTCGCCATTGGCGTGTCGCGGCTGCGACATTTCCTGCACCACGAAGTTGAGATAGTTGCGCAGGGGGTCGTCGAGTGTGAAATAGCGTGGCGCATCGAACAGGCTGGCCAGTTCGCGATGGCCTCCGGTCAGCGAAGGCGAGTCATCCGGGAGGTCGAGGATCAACTGGCGGTTGTCACCGATACCTTCGTAGTAGTGCACGTGATTGATCGGGACGATGCAGCCGGACAGGGGTGCGATGGAACCGCCCAGACCCTCGATCTCGAATTCGGCGTGGCCGGCCAGACCGATGACGATCTGATGAAAGGCATGACCGTGATGCTTGACGGTGTTGTCGAGCGGCGTAAGACGAATGCTGCTGCTCATGGCGACCCTCCTGAGCTTCGCAGTGAGCTTACCATACACGCCCATGGCGCGTGAGGCGCAATTCTCAGGCCTCTAGTTCAGGCGTTCGCAGTGCCAGGCGTGCACGCAGATGGTCACGTATCGCCTCGAGTTCGTCGCGCCCGGCACGCGATAGCAGGCAGCCTCCCTGCACGACTTGCCAGGGTCTACCGTGCTCCTCCATCACATGCTGCGCACGGCGGCGGATGCTTTCGAGATAGGCATCGTGGCGAATCGGATAATCGACCAGCGTATGCCATTCGGCCACGCTGACGCGCTTGTCCAGCGTTTTGTCGAACAGCGTTAGCAGGTGCTCGGGCTCGGTCCGATAGCGTGGCGTACGGCTGAGCATCAGCATCGCCACGGTACCGACCAGGATCGTCAGGCAGACGGCGAAAACCAGTAAAAAAAGTAGCATGATGCGGTGAGAGGCCGAAACGAATGCGAAGCTTCGAGTCTAGCATGCGATCGCGTCATGACGCAGTGACTCTCAAGACGTGATGAAATCGCAAGCAAGGAATGGAGCGGGCAACGAGGCTCGGCCGGGCTGGCGCACCAGCTCGCGACCCTGAGGTCTACCTGAACTTACGAAGAAGGAGTGGAGCGGGCAACGAGGCTCGGCCGGGCTGGCGCACCAGCTCGCGACCCTGAGGTCTGCCTGAACTTACGAAGAAGGAATGGAGCGGGCAACGAGGCACGACCGGGTGGCGTTCCACCGGGCTGGCGTACCAGCTCGCGACCCTGAGGTCTGCCTGAACTTACGAAGAAGGAATGGAGCGGGCAACGAGGCTCGAACTCGCGACCCTCAGCTTGGGAAGCTGATGCTCTACCAACTGAGCTATGCCCGCTCGACGCAGGGGATGTTAATCAAGCGAGACAGGGCTTGGCAAGCTTGACCATGGCAACGCTCGATAAAAAATGCGAAAGGCGAGGGAACTTTTGCCTGCAATACGGTCTGAGTTAATGCAAGAAACGTGATTCCAGGCAGTCGCTAGGAAATGCGTTTTGAGCTTACTGTTCTCGATTGACCGCCGTGCCTTTGCACGGCGGTTTTTTTATACGCTGGTGTTGGCCTCAGCAGCGGTTGCGCATCACCAGCAGGGCGGCGAGAACCTCGCGACGGGTTACCAGGCCGATGACGTGCCCGTCATCGACGACGGGATATACCTTGGGGCGTTCGCCGCGCATGGACTCGGCCAGGTCGACAATGCTCTTGTCGGGCGTCACCGTGAGTACCGCATCGCGCATCAATTCGCCGACCAATGAGGGTTGGCCGCAGTGATAGGCGCTATCGAGCAGTTGGCCCAGGACATCCTGCTCCGAGATGAAGCCGATCAGGCGGTCTTTCGCATCGACGACTGGCGCACCGGGCAATCGGTGGCGCGCCAGCCCATCGGCGAGTGCCGAGATCGAGGTGTTGGCGGTGACTCGGTAGCCATCGCCGATCATGATATCGCCGACTACGGCGGGGGATGAACGCGTCATGGCAGGTCTCCTGGGCGTCGACGTACATGACGTCCGCTGACGTCATGCCGTTAGCGTGGTACCACGCGGCGCGTGGCATTGAAACGTCAGTCCCCCGGTCCGCATTCCATGCAGCGCTCGACGATCGCCGGCCCCAACTGGAGCTTGGCGTTGAGGTCGCGCAGCGCGGTGCGCAAGCCTTCCTCGACGACCGGGTGATAAAACGGCATCTCCAGCATCTCGCTGACAGTCAGGCGTTGCTGATGTGCCCAAGCGAGCAGGTGGCCCAAGTGCTCGGCGCGCGGCCCGAATATCTCGGCGCCGAGGAACAACCCGGAACCCTGCTCGGCATATACATGCATCAGCCCCTTGTTCATGCGCATGACCCGTGAACGTCCCTGGCCCTCGAAGGACACCTCGCCAACGGCGAAGCACTCACAGTCGCCATAGCGCGCTTCTAATTGAGGATAGCTCATCCCCACCGTGGCAATCTGCGGGTCACTGAAGACCACACCTAGTGGCGTGCGGCGGTGCCCAGCCCTGATATCAGGGTAGCGACCGGCATTGTCGCCAGCGATGCGCCCTTCGTCGGAGGCCTCGTGGAGAAGCGGCAACTCATGATTGACGTCGCCAGCGATGAATACATGGCTGGGCGCGTCTTGGTCGTTACGGCATTGCAGCGTGTGGCGGTTGTACACCGGCACGCCACGGGCATCGAGCGTGAGATGGGCAGCCTCGATGTCGAGGTTGTCGAGGTTGGGGCGTCGCCCGGTCGCGGCGAGAAGGTAGTCGAAGTGCTCGGTCAGGTGTTCACCGGTCTCGCGTTCGATGAAGGTGATGACCACGCTGTCGCCGTCACGCTCGATAGACTCGACGGTGGCGTCGGGGTCGACATAAAGCTCGTCGTTGAACGCTTGCTCGGCGTAGTCACGAATCGCGGTGTCCTGGAGTGGCCCCAGCGCGCCTCCCACGCCGAAGATGCGTAGACGAACGCCGAGCCGGTGGAGCGCCTGTCCCAGTTCGAGACCGATGACTCCAGGGCCGAACAGGGCCACCGACTCGGGCAGGTTTTCCCACTCGAAGACGTCGTCGTTGATCACCAGGCGGTCGCCGGCGGCCTCGAAGAAACCGGGATAGGTGGGACGCGAGCCGGAGGCGATGACGATTTTGTCGGCTTCGACGCGGATTTCTTCATCGACGATCAGCGTGTTGGCATCGGCGAAGCGGGCATAACCGCGTAGCTTGTCGCTGTCGGGGATGCCGTCGACTGACTCGATCACAAAGCTCACGAAGCGGTCACGTTCGCGGCGAACACGGTCCATCACTGCCCGTCCGTCGACCGTAACTTCGCCGCTGACATTAACGCCGAAGGGTGCCGTGTCGCGGGCATGGTGTGCGGTCTCGGCGGCCGCGATCAGCAACTTGGATGGCATGCAACCGACGCGTGCACAGGTTGTGCCATAGGGGCCGCCTTCGAGCATCACGACCGAATCGGTATGTGCCTTGGCGGCACGATAGGCGCCGAGACCTGCGGTTCCGGCGCCGATGATGGCGACATCCACCTTGCGTACTTCCATGCCTGTGTCCTCGTTGAATCGTCGGTTGTGAAATGAGCGTGCCGTCGCGTGTCGCTTGGCTACCTGAAAGCGCGGGTAGTATGCCGAGGAGTCGATCAATGATGAATTTGATTAAAATTAAATTTCTGATAGATAAAAACGATGGAGGGGTGGCGGCTTGAAAGTCGGTCTCATGCCTTCATGTAAGAGGGATAGGCTATAGTGGCATTGTGAAAAAATGACGCTGCGCAGAAGCGGCGTAAATCATTGGCACGAGACGTAATAGACAGGGTTCGGCTCTTCGGGAGGCAACATGAACGCACGTGATTACTTGGCCAAGCAGGGAATCGGCCTCGATAAGGAAGAGGACAAGCCCACTACCCTCGAAGAGCAGGCCTGGGCACGCGCTCGGGGCGCGGCAAGCCAGCGCCCGCGCAGTGGTACCCCGCATGATTGGGAAGATTGGGAGCGTCACCACGAAACGCTGGCCTCGGGCGCCGATGAGGTGCGCCAGAAGATCGATCCCGACGCGCATTCGCATGCGCCGGGAGTCGAATATTGCGATCCTCGTGGCAAGCAATAGCCAGGCTATCGGGGCGTCATGCCCTTGCGTATCATGCTAGGCGGTGAATATCACCAGTGGGGCGCCCCACACTACTTTGAAAGACTCTGAAAGGACGCATTCACAAGGAGAGGATGTATGGACATTATCCGCATAATTCTGGCTATTTTGCTGCCGCCCCTGGGGGTTTTCCTGCAGGTCGGTTTCGGTCTGCATTTCTGGCTCAATATTCTGCTGACGTTGTTGGGGTATATTCCCGGCATCATTCACGCCGTTTGGATCATCGCCACGCGGTGACAGATGGGGCGCCCCTGAGAGGGCGCCCATGCTTGACTGCCATCTGAACGACGGGCCCGCTTAGGCGGGCCCGTCTTGTTTGGGCGAGGCCTGGTATGAGGTGGCTGGTTAAAAGATATGATAAAACTTCAGCCATCGTTGACGTCGTTCTTGAGGATTCCATGCTGCGCAAGATTGCTCTGGCATTGTGCCTAGTCGTGATGAGCCCCGTGGCACTAGGGGTAAGCGTGGGAGCGCCGCAGGTCACTTCTTATCTCAATCAGCCCTTGCGCGCCGAACTGACGCTCTCCGGTGTCGGCGATGTCGATCCTCAGCGACTCAAGGTGCGTCTGGCGGACGAGACTGCCTTCGAGACGGCGGGGCTGGATGATAAAGCGCTCGAGATGCCGCTGAATGTCGCTTTATCGCGCGATACCACACCGCCACGCGTCACGCTCAGCAGTCAGGCGCCGGTAGAGCGCGCGTATCTCGAATTATTGCTGGAGGTGTCATGGCCGCAAGGGCGTATCCAGCAGCCGGTGACATTGTTGCTCGACCCGGCTGGCTACGCCCTGGCGAGCTCTTCCGATGCGTCGCCGGCAGCCGCGGGCACGTCGACGCGGCAAGCCAATGCACCGACGACTTCTCGCGCGACTTCTCAGCCCCAACCTGAGACGTCGCAGGGCGTTGTCGGGACGGTTCGCGAGGGTGCCGAGAGCTCGCGTCCCGCACCGGATGCCGCTTCATCGCCGCCGCGCGCAGGAGAGTCTGATTCTCGACGTGCGGCCGAGCTAGAGGCGGCATTGCAAGCGCTGCGCGTGCGCATGGCCTACGTCGAGCGGGAACGTGATGCGCTGGCCGAGCGTCTAGAAGCACTCTCGGCGCTACCGCCGGTCGATGTGACCGGCGTGGCGGCGTTGCGGGCACAGACGGCATCCGCTACCCCGTCGGCATCGTCCGGCGAGCAGGCAGCGTCGCTCAGCGACGAGACGCCGCCAAACACTGCCCAGCGTGATGAAGCGTCGTCATCCTGGTTGGGACCATTGCAGGTGGTGTTGCTGATCGTACTGGCGGCATTGCTGGCGCTTTGGGGATGGCAGCGTTGGCGTACCGGTCGCGAAGCGACCTATCAGGATGTGGCGGCGCGGCTGGGGACGACGCAGCCTACCGCCAAGGCGCGTCCGATCCTGAGTGACGATGATGTACCCGAAACGGCCACCATCGACGAGGCCGATATTTATATCGCCTATGGACGTTATACCCAGGCGCGTGAATGGCTACAGGCGCGTCTGGCGGCACAGGAAAATGCCGAGTTGCGCCTCAAATTGCTGTCGGTGTTGGGTGAACTGGGCGAGCTCAATGCGTTGGAGGAAGAGGCCGCGCGCTTCGCGTCGTCGGTCAGTGATGAAACGCACCGTGAGGCTGAGGCCTTGGTGACGCATTATCGTCAAGTCGTCGCCACGCAAGCCGCCAGCGCGCCGCATGAACCGATTGCGTCTTCCTCCGACATGGACGCGCTATTCGAAGGTGCCTCGGTGCCTGCCGACAACGCGAAGCCCGAGACGCCGCATGATGAGTCGGATGAGGATGCGGAGGCGGTAACGCCGGCCGCACGTCCCGATGAGGAAGCCGCGCCGCTCGAGTTCGAGCCGCCCGAGGTTCCCGGTGCGCCCACGCGCCTGGATTATCAGTTGCCCGAGGTGGAACCCTCGACGGAGGCCGATTCGTACGATGAGTCAGGTGAGTCATCACATGATGTTGCGCGTTGGGAGGTCGAGGAAGTGGCGTTCGAACCCTCGCATCTGGATAATGGGCGCGCCGTCGAGGCGCCAGCCGACGCGCTGGAGAAGGCGCGGGATTTGCTGGCCGCCGAAGGCGAAACCACGCAGGCCAAGGCGTTGCTGCAAGTTGCTGCACGCGCCGAGGACGATGGCGTGGCGCGCGAGGCCAGGGAGCTGATGCGTGAATACGACGGCGTCTGAGCGCTATACGCAGACGTTTGCACGACATACCCCAGACTCAACGTGACGGATATCGATGGCCTTCTTCGAATTCCAGGATGACCGCCAGCCGCTGGAAGGGCGCATTGCACTCGGTGTCGAGTACGATGGCAGTGCGTACTGTGGTTGGCAGCGCCTCACACAAGCGCCTTCGGTGCAGGCAGCGCTGGAAACGGCGCTTTCGAAGATTGCCAATACGCCGGTGCAAGCGCTGTGCAGCGGGCGCACCGATACCGGTGTGCATGCCACGCGCCAGGTGGTGCACTTCGATGCACCGGTGTCCCGCACACAAAAAGCCTGGCTGTTCGGCACCAATGCCAAATTGCCGCGCGATATTGCGGTGCGCTGGGTGGTGCCGGTCGCCGATGATTTTCATGCGCGGCTCTCGGCCTTGGCGCGGCGCTACCGTTACGTGATTCTCAATCAGCCATCGCGGCCGGTGCTCGAGCGCGCCAATGCGACCTGGTGCCGTGAGCCACTGGACGCCGAGCGCATGCATACCGCCGCCCAGGCGTTGATCGGCGAGCAAGATTTTTCGAGTTTCCGCGCCGCGGGCTGCCAGTCGAAAAGCACCCATCGCCATGTGCACTTCATCGAGGTGCGGCGTTATGGGCCGATGATCGTCATCGACATTCAGGCCAACGCGTTCTTGCATCACATGATCCGCAATATCGCCGGCGCACTGGTGGCGGTCGGGCGCGGCGATCACCCGACGACCTATCCTGGCGAGTTGTTGGCGCTGCGCGACCGAACGCAGGGCAATGTCACGGCGCCGGGTTGCGGGCTGCACTTCGTCGACGTGTACTACGATGAGCGCTTCGAATTGCCACAAGAGCCACTTGGCCCGAATTTGCTGGCGTTCGTCGGGGAATGGAGCGGCGAGCGCACGCTGCCGGATAGCGAGTGGGCGCGTGCGCGTCGCCAGCGCCGCGTCTATCCACCGCGTCGGGAGGTGTCGTCATGAAGACGCCGATGCAGCGAACTCGCGTCAAGATATGCGGCCTGACGCGTGAGGAAGACATCGAAGCGGCTGTGGCAGCGGGCGCCGATGCGCTGGGCTTCGTGATGTGGCCTGGCAGCGTGCGGGCGATCGACGAAGCGCGCCTGGCGCGGCTAGCGGCGTGCGTGCCGCCCTTCGTGACACGCGTGGGGTTGTTCGTCGACCAGCCGCTGGACGAGATTCGGCGTTGCGCGCGGCATCTTGATTTGGTGCAGTTGCATGGTGACGAGACCGCCGAGGCGTGTGCGCATCTGGATCTCCCTTGGATCAAGGCCTTGCGCATGCGCGACGGACTCGACTTGCACGCTGAGGCTGTGCGTTATGCCGGCGCGCGCGGCCTGCTGCTGGACGCCTATCGCCCCGGCATGCCGGGAGGGACGGGCGAGACCTTCGACTGGTCGCGAATCCCCGCAAACCTGGCAAAACCTGTTATTCTCGCAGGAGGCTTGACGGCAGCCAATGTTGCCGAAGCCATTCAGCGGGTGCGGCCCTACGCCGTCGATGTCTCGGGAGGCGTCGAGGCGGCCAAGGGCATCAAGGATCCCGCGAGCATCCGGGCATTTCTGTCCCAAGTGTCCCATACCCAAGCCCCATAGAGGTGTCATTCGTGACCAAGTTCAGCGACCTGACCCGACTGCCGGACGCCCAAGGCCATTTTGGCCCTTACGGTGGCCGGTTCGTCTCGGAGACTCTGAGCTTCGCCCTGGAAGAGTTGGAGAAGGTTTACATGAGCCTTCGTGACGATGCCGATTTCCAGGCCGAATTCGACCGTGATCTGGCCCATTATGTGGGCCGCCCGTCTCCGCTGTACCACGCTGAACGATGGTCCGAGAAGATCGGTGGTGCGCAGATCTGGCTCAAGCGCGAAGATCTCAACCACACCGGCGCCCACAAGGTGAACAACACCATCGGCCAGGCGTTGCTCGCCAAGAAGAGCGGCAAGCCGCGCGTCATCGCCGAGACCGGTGCCGGCCAGCATGGCGTGGCCACCGCCACCGTGGCGGCGCGACTAGGCCTCAAGTGCGAGATCTACATGGGTGCCGAGGACGTCGAGCGCCAAAAGCTCAACGTCTATCGCATGCGTCTGCTGGGGGCCGAAGTGCACCCGGTCGAGTCCGGGTCGCGTACCCTCAAGGACGCCATGAACGAGGCGCTGCGCGACTGGGTGACCAATGTCGACGATACCTTCTACATCATCGGCACCGTGGCCGGGCCGCATCCCTATCCCGCCATGGTTCGCGATTTCACCGCGGTGATCGGTCGCGAGGCGCGCGAGCAGAGCTTGGCGCAGATCGGTCGCCTGCCCGATGCCCTGGTGGCCTGCGTAGGGGGCGGCTCCAACGCCATCGGCCTTTTCTATCCGTTCCTCGAGGATGAAGACGTGGCCATGGTCGGCGTCGAGGCCGGTGGCGACGGTGTCGAAACTGGGCGCCACGCCGCACCGTTGACGGCCAATGCGCCCAGCGGTGTGCTACATGGCAATCGGACTTACCTGATGTCCGACGCGAGTGGCCAGGTGTCGGATACGCACTCGATCTCCGCCGGTCTCGATTATCCTGGCGTCGGCCCCGAGCACGCACTGTGGAAGGACGTCGGTCGCGTCAGCTACGTGGCCGCCAACGACGATGCGGTGCTCGAGGCGTTTCGTGAGTTGACCCGCGTCGAGGGCATCATGCCCGCGCTGGAATCGGCTCATGCGCTGGCCCATGCCAAGGTGATGGCGGCCTCCATGCGCCCCGATCAGCACATCGTCGTCAATCTTTCCGGGCGTGGTGACAAGGACATTCACACGGTGGCCAAGCTCGACGGCCTGGAATTTTGAGCATGACTATGAATCGTATCGATCAACGTTTTGCGGCGCTCAAGGCTCAGTCGCGCCGCGCCTTGATTCCGTATATCACTGCCGGTGACCCCGCGCCGCAGTATACCGTCGGCTTCATGCACGCCTGCGTCGAGGCGGGCGCCGATGTGCTGGAATTGGGCGTGCCGTTTTCCGATCCCATGGCCGATGGCCCGGTGATCCAGAAAGCTTGCGAGCGCGCGCTCAAGCATGGGACGCGTCTGGCCGATGTGCTCGACATGGTCGCGTCGTTTCGCGAGACCGACTCGACAACGCCGGTGGTGTTGATGGGATATCTCAATCCCATCGAGCGCATGGGCTACGAAGCGTTCGTACGGCGCGCGCGGGACGCGGGCGTCGACGGCGTGCTGATGGTCGACATGCCGCCTGAAGAAGCCACGGCGATAGCGCCATTGTTTGCCGAGTATGGTCTGCAGTCGATCTTCCTGCTGGCCCCTACCACCTCGTCCACCCGGGCAGCTACAATATGTGCGCACGGCGAGGGTTATTTGTACTATGTATCACTCAAGGGTGTGACTGGTGCCGCGTCGTTGGATGTTGAAGCCGTGGCGCGGCAGTTGGCGCCGCTACGCGAGATGACCGATTTGCCGTTATGTGTCGGCTTCGGCATTCGTGATGGCGAGACCGCTGCGGCGGTCGGCCGGGTAGCCGATGGCGTCATCGTCGGCAGTGCATTGGTGTCGCGTATCGCCGAAAACGCCGAACGCCCCGAGGCCATACCAGCGGCGCTCAAGGCTGTGCTTGGCGACATGCGCGATGCGCTGGATCGCTGAGCCGGTCATGCGAGCCCCTATTATTCGCTGCATTGGGCCACGGACGTGGCTCGATGCGTCAGACAAGCAACACGGAAGCGTCTCAGAACCATGAGCTGGCTAGACAAAATTGTGCCGTCGATGAGCCGTACCCAGCGAACCGATCGCCGGAAAAGCGTGCCGGATGGCCTGTGGCGTAAGTGCCCCAATTGCGAGGCGGTGCTCTATCTTCCCGAGCTGGAGCGCCATCAAAGCGTGTGTCCCAAGTGCGATCACCATCTGCGCCTGACGGCACGCAAACGACTCAACTGGTTCCTGGATACGGAAGGTCGCGAGGAAATCGCTGCCGACCTGCAGCCCAGTGATCGCCTCAAATTCCGCGACTCCAAGAAGTACAAGGATCGTTTGGCGGCGGCCCAGAAAGCCACCGACGAAAACGATGCCTTGATTGCCATGCGCGGTAAGCTCGATGGCTTGCCAGTAGTCGCGGTGGCGTTCGAGTTCAGCTTCATGGGCGGCTCCATGGGGGCCGTGGTGGGCGAGAAGTTCGTGCGTGCCGCGACCCAAGCGCTGGAAGAAGGCGTACCGCTTGTCTGCTTCGCCGCATCCGGCGGTGCCCGCATGCAGGAAGCGCTTTTCTCGCTGATGCAGATGGCCAAGACATCCGCGGCCTTGGAAAAGCTCAAGCAGGCGGGTGTGCCCTACATGTCGGTGTTGACCGATCCTGTCTTCGGTGGGGTGTCCGCGTCGTTGGCGATGCTGGGCGATCTCAATATCGCCGAGCCCAACGCCTTGATCGGGTTCGCGGGGCCGCGTGTCATCGAGCAGACCGTGCGCGAGCAATTGCCGGAAGGCTTCCAGCGCAGCGAGTTCCTGCTCGAACACGGCACCGTGGACATGATCGTGCATCGTCATGACATGCGAGAGCGTCTGGGCGGTGTTATGCGCAAGCTGACCCATCAGTCGCGTCTCGGCCAGGACAGCGAGGCCGATGAGGCGCCGGCCCAAAGTACACTGGACGAGTTCTCCCAGGCCGATCACTGAATGTCTGACACGACCACTCTGGAGGCTTGGCTGGCGCACCTCGAGCGCCAGCATCCTGTGGCCATCGACCTGGGCCTCGAGCGGGTCACTGCGGTTGCCACGCGCCTGGGACTCAATGCCAGAGCGCTGGCGGGACGTATCATTACCGTGGCCGGCACCAACGGCAAGGGTTCGACCGTGGCCATGCTCGATGCGCTGGCACGTGAGCATGGCTGGCGCAGCGCCGCTTATACATCACCGCATCTACAGCGTTACAACGAACGCCTGTGCTTCGATGGACAAGAGGTCGAGGATGCCGCCTTGGTCGAGGCCTTTGAGGCCGTCGACGCGGCGCGCCTTGCGGGTGAAGAGATCAGCCTTACCTACTTCGAAGTCGGCACCTTGGCCGCCTTGTGGTTGATTATGCGCCAGCAACCAGACATCGCGTTGCTCGAAGTGGGGCTAGGCGGCCGGTTGGACGCAGTCAACGTCATCGATCCGGACGTGGCGGTGGTCACCACCGTGGCTCAAGATCACGCCGCCTTTCTGGGCACTCATCTCGAGACCATCGGCCAGGAAAAGGCCGGCATCATGCGTCCGGGTCGCCCGGCAGTGCTAGGTAGTACCGCCTTGCCGGCGAGTGTGCGCCAGTATGCCGAGAGTCTGGCGGCGCCGGTCTTCGCGTTGGACGAGCGTTTCGACTGGCAAGCCACAGCCGATGGCTGGCAGTGGCAGGGCGAAACCGCCACCGGCGAGGCCCTGAGTCTGCGTGCGCTTCCCGATCCCCACCTGCCATTGGACAATGCCGCGACGGCATTACAAGCATTGGCGCTGGCCGGCATTTCCCTGGAGGGGGCGGCATGCCAGCGGGCTTTTGACCGAGCCGTACTGCCTGGGCGACTGCAATGGCAGGGCCCCTGGTGTCTGGATGTCGGTCATAATCCGCATGCCGCCGCCTATGTCGCTACTGCCTTGGCGCAGCGCCCGCCGCGCGGGCGGCGTCTTTGTCTTCTGGGCATGCTGGCGGATAAGGATGCCAAGGGTGTGATCGAGGCGTTGGCGCCGCAGATCGATGCCTGGGTCGCGGTATCATTGAGCGGTGATCGCGCGCGCGATGCCGAGCAGTTGGCCGCTTTTCTGAAGACATGCGACGCTCAGGTGCTGCATTGCGCCGCGTCGCCGGATGCTGGCGTGCGCTGGTTGCACACCAATATGGACAATGGCGACGAGGCGCTGGTCTGCGGCTCGTTCTGGACCGTCGCCGAGGCTTTGACCACCCTTGAATCACTCGGGGTCGTGGCGAGCCCAAGGAGTGTGTCATGAAATATGGAATGCGTGAGCGCATCAGTGGCGCGATCATCCTCGTCGCGTTGGCAGTGATTTTCCTACCCATGCTGCTCGATGAGCCGACTCCGCGGAGCGAGCGTCCCGAGCCGGTACTGACCATCGAGCAGCCGATTCCTGTGGATCAGCGCGATGTCGACTCTCCCGCGCCGCCCGCCAATCTCGAGGAAGACGCCGGCAATGACCAGGTCGTCGAGCCGGCGACCGGCGCCCAGCTCGGTCAATCCGATGTCGATTCTTCTTCGCAGCCTGCTTCTTCTCAGCCAGCGGCCTCCAATGACGGCGAGGCATCCGGCGAGGAGAGATCCACGAACGACGATCCCATTGCCGCCATTGCCGAGCAATCTGCATCGTCGCAAGCGCAAGAGGATGATACCGACGGGGCGCCAGCGACGTCCGAGGTGCAAGACGGCTGGGCGGTTCAAGTCGGGAGTTTCGGGCAACCGGACAATGCCTCACGGCTCGTCGAAAAGCTCACGTCACAAGGGTTCGATGCCTACCAGCGCCCGCGGGACAATGACTTGACGACGGTGTACGTCGGTCCGTTCGGAACCTCCGATGAAGGTGAGCGCGTGCGCACCGAGCTCAAGGAAGACGCCAATATCCAGGGACTGTTGATTCGCGTGCAGGAGGAGTGATGACGCTGACCTGGCTCGACTGGGCCTTCCTGGCGGTATTGACCGTCTCCATGC
This sequence comes from Chromohalobacter sp. 11-W, assembly GCF_029889905.1. Taxonomy (GTDB): domain Bacteria; phylum Pseudomonadota; class Gammaproteobacteria; order Pseudomonadales; family Halomonadaceae; genus Chromohalobacter. The sequence goes on from NZ_JARANZ010000001.1 coordinate 507,300, forward strand.
TGGCCGGTTTCATGCGGGGTCTGGTGCGCGAAGCGTTGGGACTGGCGGCCTGGGTAGCGGCATTGTTGGGCGCGCGGATGTTCGCCCCGGCGGTAGCCGAGATGATGGCGCCCTATATCGATCATCCCGAGATTCGCCTGGTGCTGGGCTTCGTGCTGGTCATTTTCGTCATCGTCATGCTCTGCGGGTTTTTGATCCGCATGATCAACGCCGCCATCGAATGGGTCGGCATGGGATTCTTCAATCGTGTGGCCGGCGCGACGTTCGGCGCTGCGCGCGGTGCCTTGATCCTGGTGCTGGCGACGGTCATCTTGACGTTGACGCCCTTGTCAGGGATCGCCGCATGGCAGAATGCGCAGTTGCGTCCGGCCTTCGAGCAATTGCGCGACTGGTCGGTGGACCGCCTGGAGGCGTGGGAAATCGACACCTCGGGTGCCGAACGTGCCTTGCGTGACACGGGGCGTGAGGCGGCTGGCCAAGTGCTGGAAACGTCGCCCGAGGCACCTGCATCGAACGCATCATCGGATACGACGGCGCCCTGAAGGCGTCTTGATGCGTGACAGGCTTTAACCGCGAACGGCATTCATCGCATGCCGTTCGCTACTCTCAAGGCAAGCGAGGAAAGGCACAATGTGCGGTATCGTGGGCCTCATGGCCAATCAGGCGGTCAATCAGTCGCTGTATGACGCGCTGACAGTGCTCCAACACCGTGGCCAGGATGCCGCCGGGATGATGACATGGCATGAGGGACGCTTCCTGCTGCGCAAGAGCAATGGCCTGGTGCGTGATGTGTTCCATACGCGCCACATGACGCGTCTGCGCGGCAATATGGGGATTGGGCATATTCGTTACCCGACTGCCGGTTCGTCGAGCGAAGCGGAGTCGCAGCCGTTTTATGTCAACTCGCCCTATGGTATCTCGCTGGCGCATAACGGCAATCTGACCAATTCCGAACAGCTCAAGCGTGAGCTGTTCTTTTCCGACCTGCGCCACATCAATACCAGCTCCGACTCGGAAGTTCTGCTCAACGTGTTCGCGCACGAGCTGGGCAAGCAGGGGCACGACCTCTCGCCAGATGACATCTTCGATGCCGTACGTCGCGTCCATCGTCGCTGCCAGGGCGGTTATGCTGCGGTTGCGTTCATCAATGGCTTCGGCATGGTGGCGTTTCGCGATCCCCACGGGATTCGACCGGTGGTCTACGGTACCCGCGACACGGAAGAAGGGCAGGAGGTGATGATTGCCTCCGAGTCGGTGGCACTGGATGTCGGCGGCTTCGAGCTGTGTCGTGACCTGGCACCGGGTGAGGCGATCTTCATCGAGACCGAGGGCAATCGGGTGCATACCCAGCAGTGTGTCGACCGCCCACAGTTGACGCCGTGTATCTTCGAACATGTCTATCTGGCGCGCCCCGACTCGATCCTCGATGGCGCCTATGTCTACGGCACGCGCATGGAGATGGGGCGCAAGCTGGGCGATCGCATCCAGCGTGACTGGCCGGAACATGACATCGACGTGGTAATCCCGATCCCCGATACCTCGCGGACCTCGGCGCTGGAGTTGGCCCAGCATCTGGGGGTGACGTATCGTGAAGGCTTCATGAAGAATCGCTATATCGGGCGGACCTTCATCATGCCCGGGCAGACGCAGCGCAAGAAATCGGTCCGTCAGAAGCTCAATGCCATCGACGTCGAGTTCGCCGGCAAGAACGTGCTGTTGGTCGACGATTCCATCGTGCGCGGTACCACGTGTAAACAGATCATCCAGATGGCCCGTGAGGCTGGTGCGCGCAAGGTTTATTTCGCCTCCGCCGCGCCGCCGGTGCGCTATCCCAACGTATACGGCATCGATATGCCGGTGGCATCGGAATTGATCGCACATGGGCGCAGCGAAGAGGAAGTCGGGGAACTGATTGGCGCCGATCGTATCGTCTATCAGCAACTCGAGGACCTCAAGGCGGCATGTCGCGAGGTCAACCCTTCGCTCGAGGAGTTCGACTGCTCGGTTTTCGATGGTGAGTACGTGACCGGCGATATCGATGCCGCCTATCTGGCCGATCTCGAGGCCGCACGTAGCGATATGGCCAAACATCAGGACAATACGGTACATGCCGTGGTCGACCTGCATAACGATGTCGAAGAAGAAGACTGAGGAGGTGGGACATGCATGACGATCATGACGACGCCTTCGCGCTCGACACGCTGGCGATCCGTGCCGGCCACGACCGCACGCACGAGCAGGAACATGGCGAGCCGATCTTCCCCACGTCGAGCTTCGTCTATGGCAGTGCCGCCGAGGCGGCACGCAAGTTCTCCGGTGAAGAACCGGGTAACATCTATTCGCGTTTCACCAATCCCACGGTGCGCACCTTCGAGCATCGCCTGGCGGCGCTCGAGGGGGGTGAGCAGTGCGTGGCGACCAGCTCCGGCATGGCGGCGATTCTCGCCACGGCGCTGGCCTTCCTGCAGGCCGGCGACGAAATCGTCGCCTCGCGTTCGTTGTTCGGTTCCACGGTCAGCCTGTTCGACAAGTATCTCGGCAAGCTAGGCATCGTGACCCGCTATGTGGAGCTGGGCGATTTGGACGCCTGGCAGGCCGCGATCACGCCGCAGACGCGCTTGCTGTTCGCCGAGACGCCTTCCAATCCGCTTTCCGAGGTCGTCGATATCGCCGCATTGGCTGATTTGGCGCATCGCCATGACGCCTGGCTCGCCATCGACAACTGCTTTCTGACTCCGGTGTTGCAGCGCCCGCTCGATCTGGGTGCCGACCTGGTGATTCATTCGGCGACCAAGTATCTGGACGGCCAGGGACGTGCCATCGGCGGTGCCGTGGTAGGGCCCGAGGAGATGCTCAAGGAATTGGTGGGTGTCGTGCGCACCTGCGGTCCCTGCATGAGTCCCTTCAATGCGTGGATCTTCCTCAAGGGGTTGGAAACCCTGTGGCTACGTATGAAGGCGCATTGCGAGAATACTCTGGCTCTAGCGGAGTGGCTGGAGGCGCAGCCGGAAATTGCCCGCGTGCATTACAGCGGCCTGGAAAGCCATCCGCAGCATGTGCTGGCCAAGCAGCAGCAAAGCGGCTTCGGTGCCGTGCTGGGCGTGGAGGTGAAGGGCGGTCGCGACGGCGCCTGGGCGCTTATCGATCATTCTCGCCTGATGTCGATCACCGGCAATCTAGGGGATGTGAAAACCACCGTCACGCACCCGGCGACGACGACGCATGCGCGCTTGAGTGACGAGCAGAAGGCCGCTGCGGGGATCAGTGAAGGCTTGGTGCGTATCGCCGTGGGCTTGGAAGCGCTGGACGACCTCAAGCGCGATATTCGACGTGGACTCGATACGCTCGGTTGAGCCGCCTTCCAGCCTGCCGGTGCGCTCGGTTGCCGTTCGCATGACGCCTCGCTCCCTTTTGGGGCGAGGCGTTTTTCATGGGGCGTTCTTCATGGAGAACGGTCGAGTTCCAGGCTATCGACGATGTGTCGGTAGCTATTGAACCGTGAAGCGAGAATGTCGCCGCGTTCCACGGCTTCACGCAAGGCGCACCCCGGTTCCTGGCGGTGGCGACAATCGCGGAACCGGCAGTGGCCCAGATAGGGCTGAAATTCGATGAAGCCGCGTTCCACGTCGCGCTCGTCAAGATGGCTGAGGCCGAATTCGCGAATGCCCGGCGAGTCGATCAGTTCGCCGCCCGCCGGTAGATGATAGAGCGTGGCCGTGGTGGTGGTGTGCGTGCCCTTGCGCGAGTCCACCGAGAGCGCACCGACGCGCAGTTGCCTATCGGGCAGCAGGCGGTCGATCAAGGATGACTTGCCGACCCCGCTTTGGCCCACGAACACCGAGGTGCGTTCGGTAAGGCAGGCATGCAGGGCATCGAGCCCGTTCTCGCATTGGGTGGAGGCGCTGACCACGCGATATCCCAACTCGCGATAGCGTGCCAGAAGAGTTCGCAGCTCGCCGCCTTCGTCGGGCAGCAGATCGGTCTTGTTGAGCACCAGCACCGGGGCAATGCCGGTGGCCTCGGCGGCGACGAGATAGCGGTCGATGAGATTGGGATGCGGTGCGGGCTCCACGGCGAAGACGATAAGAATCTGCGCGATATTGGCGGCCACGGGCTTGAGCTGGCCGCGCGCGTCGGGACGTTCGAGCACGCTACGGCGTGGCTGGCGCGCCACGACCACGCCACTGCCGTCGCTCGCCGTACGCCATACCACATCGTCGCCGGTGACCAGTCCCTCGAGATTGGCGCGCAGATGGCAACGGTGGCGCTGAAGGTCGCCGTGTTCATCCTCGGCCTCCACCTCCAGAGTGCGTCCGAAATGCGCGGTGACACGTCCCAGGCGCTCAGGTCCGTAATCGCCGGCCTCGAGTGCGGTGTCGTCGCGCTGGGTGCGGCGTTCGGCACGCTCGGCGCGCTGGGCTTGAATCTTTTCGACCCGCCAACGTTGCTGGCGGCTGAGTTTGCGTTTGCTCATGCGCTCTCGGGACAGGGTACAATGCCCGTTATTGTAGCGTTCATTGCGTCCCCTTGTCCCTAGGTGGCGCCCCGATGGAGACCCCCATGGCAAGTGACACTCCGCAAGCCCCGCGTAACGACCTGCTGATCTGGATCGACCTGGAAATGACCGGGCTCGACCCCACCTGTGAGCGTATCATCGAGGTGGCAACCTTGATCACCGATGGCGACCTGAATCTGATTGCCGAAGGGCCGGTGTTGGCGGTGCATCAGCCGGACGCGCTGCTCGAGGCGATGGACGAGTGGAACACGCGCACGCATGGCGCCTCGGGGCTGACGCAACGCGTCCGCGAGAGTGATATCGATACCGCCGAGGCCGAGCGCCAGACGCTGGCGTTTCTCAAGACCTATGTGACGCCCAACAGCTCACCCATGTGCGGCAACAGCGTGCACCAGGATCGTCGTTTCATGCTGCGGGAAATGCCCGAGCTGGCCGAGTTCTTCCATTACCGCAATCTCGATGTGTCGACGCTCAAGGAATTGGCCAAGCGCTGGAATCCGCAGGCCCTGGCCGGCTTCGAGAAGCGCAATACGCACCAGGCGCTGGACGATATCCGCGAGTCGTTGGCCGAGCTGGCGCATTATCGCAAGACATTTTTGCGCGTCTGAGCAGGCTGCTAGTTAGACTTCGACCTGGCTGACGATCAACTGCTCGCGCTTGTGGCGCTGCTGCTCGAGCCCCCAGCGCACGTGTTCGCGGACCAGATCAGAAGGGTAGGCTAGGCGTGCACGCAAGGCGCCTTCGACGCGTTCGCTCCAGGGCGCGTTGCCCAGGCCGACGGCAAGGTTGCGCAACCAGCGCTCGTAGCCGATGCGGCGAATCGCGCTGCCTTCGGTGCGCATCAGGAACTCTTCTTCGCTCCAGGCGAAGAGGCGGATGAGCGAGGCGCGGTCGAGGTCGTGGCGCGGTGCGAAGTCTTCTTCCTTCGAGGCACGCGTGAAGCGCGTAAAAGGGCATACCAACTGGCAGTCGTCGCAGCCGTATACCCGGTTACCCATCGCCTTGCGGTATTCTTCGGGGATCGAACCGGCGAGTTCGATGGTCAGATACGAGATGCAGCGCCGCGAGTCGATGACCTTGTCATCGACAATGGCGCCTGTAGGGCAAGCCGTCTGACAGCTCGAGCACTTCCCGCAATGCTCGCTCTCGAAGGGCGCGTCCATCGGTAGCGGCAGGTCGGTGTAAAGCTCGCCGAGAAAGAACAGCGAACCGGCCTGGGGGTTGAGCAGCATGGCATTCTTGCCGAACCAGCCGAGGCCGGCTTTCTGTGCCAGGGCGCGCTCCATGACCGGGGCCGAATCGACGAAGGCACGGTAGCCGTAAGCGCCAACTTCGTCCTCGATGCGCTTGGCCAGGGTCGCAAGGCGCTTGCGGATCAGCTTGTGGTAATCGCGTCCCAGCGCATAGCGTGAAACATAGGCGCGCTCGGGTTGTCCGAGGACCTTGGTGGTTTCCACCTCGGGGGGCAGGTAGTCCATGCGCACGCTGATGACGCGCAAGGTGCCGGGTATGAGCTCCTCGGGTCGCGTGCGCTTATGGCCATGTTTGGCCATGAAATGCATTTCGCCGTGGTAGCCGGCCGCGAGCCAACGCTCGAGATAGCGCTCATGCGCCTCGAGGTCGGTGTCGGTGATGCCAACCTGCTGGAAGCCGAGTTCGCGTCCCCAGGTATGGATGCGATCGGCCAGCGCGGCATAATCGATGGGCGAAGATGAGGACATGACGAGACCCCCGTGAAGCGAGGGCGCCACCCTAGCGCAATCGCTACGTGGAATAAATGCTTGTCGCCAGCGAGTGTGAGACAGGAGGCAATTCATGACAACGACATGCAGAGCACCGCATCCCTTGTATGGCGCTGCTCAGGTCCAGGCGCTGGACCGTCGCCTCATGGCCGAGGGAGTGGCAGGGTTCGAATTGATGCAGCGCGCCGCGCAGGCGGCGTATGCTGCCCTGCGCTTGCGCTGGCCGGAAGCGCATCGCTTGAGCATCTTGTGTGGCGGTGGCAATAACGCCGGCGATGGCTATGTGATGGCAGCCCTGGCGTCGGGCGATGGTCTCGACGTGCAGCTCGTCGCCTTGCGTGATCCCGCGACGCTGAGCGGTGACGCGGCTCGTGCTTACGAAATGGCCTGGCAGGCGGGGCTGGATGTCATCGAATGGCGCCCCGAGACGGTGATCAACGGCGATGTTGTGATCGATGCGCTGTTGGGTACCGGTGCGACGGGGGACGTTCGCGAACCGATGCGTACTGCCATCGAGACGCTCAATGCGGCGCCGCGCCCGGTGCTGGCGGTGGATATGCCTTCGGGGCTTTCGGCACAGACCGGGAGTATCGGCGGTGTGGCAGTAAAAGCCAGTCTGACCGTCACCTTCATCGCCGATAAATTTGGCTTGCACACCGGCGCCAGCGCGGATCATGTCGGCGATCTGCGTGTCGAGACGCTTGGGGTGACGCCCCAAGGGCATGATGATCTCGTGCCACTGGGGGAGCTGCAGGCGGCTGACATGTTGCAACAGGCTCTCCCGCCTCGATTGCGGGGGAGCCATAAGGGCGACTTCGGGCATGTGTTGGTGATCGGCGGCGCCGCCGGTTTCGGAGGCGCGACGTTGATGGCCAGCGAGGCCGCGCTGCGTAGCGGGGCGGGGAAGGTCAGTCTGGCGACTGATGCCGCGCATGTTGCGGCAAGTCTGGTGCGCAACCCGGAAGTCATGGCGCGCGGCGTGGGGAAGGCAGAGGACATTCGCGAGCTGCTCGATCAAGCCACTGTCCTGGTGGTTGGGCCGGGGCTTGGACGTCAGGCCTGGGGACACGCACTGTGGCAAGCTGCGCTCGCCGCAGGCGTGCCCAGCGTTCTCGACGCCGATGCGCTCAACTGGCTGGCTGAAGAAGCGCCTCGGCGCCGCGAGGACTGGGTGCTGACCCCGCATCCCGGCGAAGCCGCGCGCTTGCTGGGTGTGTCCGGCGCCGAGATTCAGGCCGACCGGCGCGCGGCGGCACTGGCGTTGCATGAGCGCTATGGGGGCAGTGTGGTGCTCAAGGGGGCGGGCACCCTCGTCGCCGACGCGCACGGCGTCGCCGTGTGTCCGTATGGTAACCCCGGCATGGCGAGTGGCGGCATGGGCGATGTGCTCTCCGGGATCATCGGGGCGTTGTTGGCACAGGGCCAAACGCCGGGCGAAGCGGCGCGGCATGGTGTTCTACTGCATGCCCTGGCCGCTGATGCAGCGGCGCGAGACGGGGGGGAGCGTGGTCTGGTTGCTACGGATCTGGCATCCTATGTGCGCGCGATTGCCAACCCACGGCCCTTTGATGCCATGCGATAACGCGAGATACCACGATAGATGCAACGCTTTCTGCCCAACGAAACCACCCATGTCGCTTTCGGTGAAGCGCTGGGGCATGCTCTGGATGGCCACGGCCAAGTACACCTCGAGGGTGAGCTGGGGGCCGGCAAAACGACGCTGACGCGTGGCATCTTGCGTGCCTATGGCCATGAGGGGGCCGTCAAGAGTCCCACTTATACCCTGGTGGAGCCCTACATGTTGCATGGGCTCTGCCTCTATCATTTCGACCTCTATCGATTGGGCGATCCCGAAGAACTCGAGTTCATGGGCGCACGCGACATGCTCGGTGAGGATGGCCTGAGCCTCATCGAATGGCCTTCTCGAGGTGCTGGATGGCTGCCCCGGGCCGATCTCGTAGTGCACTTGGCCCTGGAAGGTGAAGGCCGCCACGTCACGCTCGAAGGACTCAGTCCGCACGGCCAGGCCGTGATCGCCGCACTACACGCCACTCGTCAGGACAAGGAAATCGACGTTTGAAGCCGTTTCATGATAAGCCCTGGCAGACGCGATGCCACCTGAATGCCGTCCGGCATCTGATGAGCCTTGCCGTGCTGATGATGCTTGCGATAAGTCATGTGGCGCCTGTGCAGGCCGCCGACGTTGACGTCGACAATATCCGTCTCTGGGCGGCGCCCGATCATGTGCGCGTGGTCTTCGATTTGTCCGACGAGGTGGACAGTTCCGTGTTCAAGCTCGACGATCCGCGCCGGCTGGTCGTCGACTTGAAGGACGCGCAACTGGCCTTCGATCCGGACGATATCGACACGGGCGACAGTGCGATAGAGGCGTTGCGCACCGGGAGGCGCAACGGCGATGACTTGCGCGTGGTCTTCGACCTCAATAGGAAGATAGAGCCGCACCATTTCTTGTTGCCGCCCACCGATCAGTATAGTTACCGCCTCGTGGTCGATCTCGACTACCCGGGCGAGGGCGCGCTGGACGAGCCCGTCGACCCCATCGCAGCCATGATTCGCGATCAGGAAATGGATGCCGAGCGAGAGCTGATGCAGGCTGAGGCCGAAGGGACGTCTCCAAGCGTGGCGTTGGCCAAGCGCGACAGCCAAGCGAAACCTCATCCCAAGCGCGATATCATCGTGGCCGTCGACCCCGGCCATGGGGGCGAAGATCCGGGCGCGATCGGGCCTAGCGGTACGTACGAAAAAGACGTCGTCTTGGCCATCGCTCGCAAGCTCAAAGCACATATTAGTGCCACCTCGGGGTTCAAGGCCTTCCTGACGCGAGATAGCGATTACTACGTGGGCCTTCGCAAAAGGACGTTGCTGGCACGCGAGCAGAAAGCCGATTTCTTCGTCTCGGTGCATGCCGATGCGGTCAAGAGCCGAGGGCCCACCGGTAGCTCCGTCTATGCGCTGTCCAAGAACGGGGCTACCTCGGAGAGTGCGCGTTGGCTGGCCGAGACGGAAAACCGGTCCGACCTGATTGGCGGTGTCGATGGCAATCTCGATCTGTCTGACAAGGACGAAGTGCTGCGTGGTGTCTTGCTCGACCTGACCATGACCGCGACGATGAATGACTCTCTAAGCGTTGGCGGACAGGTGCTCGATAAACTGGGGCGCGTCAATCATCTGCATCGCTCACAAGTCGAGCAGGCGGGCTTCGTGGTGCTGAAGTCACCTGATATCCCGTCCTTGTTGGTCGAAACCGGGTTTATCTCCAATCCTGGCGAAGAAAAGAGGCTGCGCTCGTCGGCGTTTCAAGAGCAGATTGCGGATGCCATCGGCGACGGAATCATCGCGCATTTTCGCCGCCATCCACCGCCTAGCAGTCTGCTGGCCTGGCAGCGCGATCAGGGGCGGGGCGGCGGCCCTGGCGAATATCGCGTGCAAAGGGGCGATACCTTGTCTCAGGTGGCGGCGCGTCATGATGTGACGATGCTGGCTCTCAAGCAGGCCAACGATCTTAGCGGCGATATTCTGCGCGTGGGCCAAGTGTTGAAGATACCTCATTCTTGAGCGTCGACATGACGTGAGCCCTATGCGCGAGGCACAATGGCGGTTATGACTGAATCCCGACGCATTCATATTCTTGACCCCCGGCTCGCCAACCAGATCGCGGCCGGCGAGGTCGTCGAGCGACCCGCTTCGGTATTGAAGGAGTTGGCCGAAAACGCCATCGATGCCGGTAGCCAGCGTATTGAGATCGACCTCGAAGCTGGCGGCGCCCGCTTGATTCGTGTGCGTGACGATGGGCGTGGCATCGCCGAGGACGATCTGCCGCTGGCACTGTCACGGCATGCCACCAGCAAGATTGCCTCGCTGGACGATCTCGAAGGCGTAGATAGTCTCGGCTTTCGCGGCGAGGCGCTGGCCTCGATAAGTTCGGTCTCGCGCCTCGAGCTGGTTTCCAACACGCAGGATGAGCCGAGCGAGGGTTGGCGTGTGGTCGCCGAAGGGCGTCAGATGGAGCCGCGTGTTAGCCCTGCGCCACATCCGCGTGGCAGCTCGGTCGTGGTTCGCGACCTGTTCTTCAATACGCCCGCACGCCGCAAGTTCCTGCGTACCGAGAAGACCGAGTTCGGCCATGTCGAAGAGACGTTTCGGCGGCTGGTGCTATCGCGCTACGACATCGCCTGGGTGCTGCGGCACAATCAGAAGGTCGTGCACCAACTGCGGGCGGGTGATGAGCCGGCGGCGATGGAGCGACGTGTTGGGGCGCTGCTGGGTCGCAATTTCCTCGACAATGCCCTGCATGTGGATATCGAAGCGACCGGTTTACGCCTGTGGGGCTGGGTCGGGTTGCCGACGCATTCCCGAGCGCAGGCGGACCAGCAGTATTTCTTCGTCAATGGCCGCGTCGTGCGTGACCGGCTGGTCGCCCATGCCGTGCGTCAAGCCTATCGTGATGTGCTGTTTCACGGTCGCCATCCGGTTTTCGTGCTCTACCTGGAACTCGATCCGCACGTGGTCGATGTCAATGTGCATCCCACCAAGCATGAAGTCCGCTTTCGCGATGGACGTCTGGTGCACGACTTCCTGTTCTCGAGCCTACACCGTGCGCTGGCCGATGTGCGTCCCAACGAGGCCTCTTCGTCAGACGCGGCGACCGTGAGCGTTGGTAGCGCTGGTGATGAAACGCCGGCATCGGGAGCATCAGCGGCGGCTGTCGACGCGCAACCGCGCTGGCAACAACAGGGCATGGCACTGGGCGCCGATCAGGAACGCCCCGCTGCTCATCGTGTGCGCGAGTTCATGGCCGGTTACCAGGCACTGCATCCCGAGCATGAAGAACAGCTTTTGACGCCGCAGCCGCAGCGCAACGAGCCCGAGGCGCCGGAGACACATGCGCCCGGCGTCCAGGCGCAGGCGATGCCCGAGGCCGATGCGACCCAAGCGCCGCCATTGGGTTATGCGGTGGCGCAGTTGCATGGGGTCTATATCCTCTCGCAGACCGCACGCGGGCTGGTCGTGGTCGATATGCATGCCGCGCACGAGCGCATCACCTACGAGCGCATGAAGCAGCAAGTGCATGGTGACGGACAGGCCTTGGGGCGGTTGCAGACACAGCCGCTGCTGGTGCCGATGTCGCTGGCGGTCAGCACGCGCGAGGTGGAAACCGCCGAACGCGAACACGAGACTTTCGAGCGTCTGGGGGTCGAGCTGGACGTCGCCGGCCCGGAAACACTCCTCGTACGCCGAGTGCCAGTGCTGCTCGACAATGCCGATGTTGAATCGCTGATTCATGGCATGCTGGGCGATCTCGAGCGCTTCGGGCGGTCGGACAGAGTCGAAGCGCATATCAATGAATTGCTTGCCAGTATGTCGTGCCATGGCAGCGTGCGGGCCAACCGCCGGCTGACAGTGCCCGAGATGAATGCCTTGCTGCGCGACATGGAGCGCACCGAGCGCAGCGGGCAGTGCAATCACGGGCGGCCAACTTGGACCGAAATGTCGATGCACGAGCTGGATAAGCTGTTTCTCCGTGGCCAGTAAGGCTGGTCATTGACCGTTTTCAGGATTTTCGATGAACGATACGCGGCCACTGGCCATCCTCTTGATGGGCCCAACGGCGGCCGGCAAGACCGATTCGGCCATCGCCCTGCGCGAGCGCCTGGGCGGCGAACTAATCAGCGTCGACTCGGCGATGATCTATCGCGGCATGGACATCGGTACCGCGAAACCGTCGGCGGAAGAGTTGGCGCGGGCTCCACATCGCCTGATCGACATTCGCGACCCCGCCGAAACGTACTCCGCCGCTGAATTCCGCGAAGATGCTCTGACTGAGATGCGCGACATCTCGTCGCAGGGGCGTATCCCTATACTCGTGGGTGGCACCATGATGTACATCAAGCGTTTGATCGATGGTGTGGCGGAATTGCCTGCCCGCGACCCTGCGCTGCGCGATGAGTTGGCCCTGCGTGCCGAGCGCGAAGGACTGGAGGCGCTGCATGCAGAGCTCGCGCAGGTCGATCCAGTCGCCGCGAGAACCATCCATCCGCACAATCGGCAGCGCCTGTTGCGGGCACTGGAAGTGTATCGCCTCACTGGCCGGGCACTAGGCGAGCTCTGGGCCGAACAGCCCCGTGAAACCTTTCCTTGGCGTCTCGTGTCCATAGCGCTGGCTCCTACCGAACGCCGGGTGTTGCATGCACGTATCGCGCAGCGCTTCGAAAGCATGTTGGCGGGAGGCTTCCGCGAGGAAGTCGCCACGCTCAGGGCGCGTGGCGATTTGCATCGTGGGTTCCCCGCGATTCGCTGTGTCGGCTATCGTCAGATGTGGGAGCATTTGGATGGCGAGACCGATGAGGCCACGATGCGCGAGCGAGGCATGGCAGCGACGCGGCAACTCGCCAAGCGTCAGTTGACTTGGCTGCGCAATTGGCAAGGCGTGCAGTGGGTCGATAGCGAGGCGAGCGATATGCACGAGCAGGTATTGAAAATCGTGCGCGGAAGCGGCACTTAGCGTAAGATGACCGGTCACGACAACGCTTGGCGAGTAGCGCCGCGAACGGCGGTGGCGACGCGAATGGCGGCTGTGACCCTTCGAAAACGACCATAAACCACAGCGAGAAGTTAGGGAGAGCAAAATGTCCAAAGGACAGTCCCTTCAAGATCCGTACTTGAACATTCTGCGCAAGGAGCGCATTCCGGTCTCCATCTTTTTGGTGAACGGTATTAAATTGCAGGGACAGGTCGAGTCTTTCGATCAATTCGTCATCCTGCTGCGCAATACCGTCAGCCAGATGGTGTACAAGCACGCCATTTCCACTGTCGTGCCATCCCGCAACGTGCGTCTTCCCGTCCAGGATCCGAATGCCCCGGCGGAAGAAGACGTTTGATCGAGAGGCGCTGATTGTTTTTCGAACGTCCCGACGCCGGTGAAACGGCGGTTCTCGTCCATGTGGATTTCCACGACGAACAGGAACGTGAAGACCCGGGAGAATTCCTGGAGTTGGTGCGTTCCTCGGGTGTGACGCCGGCGACCCTCATCGAGGGCAGTCGGCGTCGTCCCGACCCCAAGACATTTATCGGCAGCGGTAAGCTGGAGGAGATTCGCGAGATACGCGAACTTCACGGCGCCGAAGTCGTCATTTTCAATCATGCCTTGTCGCCTTCACAGGAGCGCAATCTGGAGCGCGCCCTGAAAAGTCGCGTGCTGGATCGCACGGGTTTGATACTGGATATATTCGCGCAGCGCGCGCGTACGCACGAAGGCAAGCTTCAGGTCGAGTTGGCACAGCTGGAGTACATGTCGACGCGCCTGGTGCGTGGCTGGACCCACCTGGAGCGCCAGAAAGGCGGGATCGGCTTGCGCGGTCCGGGGGAAACGCAGCTCGAGACCGACCGCCGCTTGTTGGGTGGGCGTATCAAGGCGATTCACAAGCGGTTGGAGAAGGTCCGCACCCAGCGCGACCAGAATCGCCGTGCGCGGGCGCGTGCCGAGATCCCCAGCGTTTCCTTGGTGGGCTATACCAATGCCGGTAAGTCGACGCTGTTCAATGCCTTGACCAAGTCGGATGTGTACGCCGCCGACCAGCTGTTCGCCACGCTCGATCCGACGCTGCGTCGCATCGACGTGGAGGATGTCGGGCCGGTGGTCATGGCTGATACCGTGGGTTTCATCCGCCATCTGCCGCACAAGCTGGTGGAGGCGTTTCGTGCCACCTTGCAAGAAGCGACCGAGGCCTCGTTGTTGGTGCATGTCATCGATGCGGCGGACCCGGATCGCGATTTCAACGTGGCACAGGTCGATGAGGTGCTCGAGGAAATCGGTGCCGCCGAGGTGCCACGGCTGCTGGTCATGAACAAGATCGACATATTGGACAGCGCCCCACGTCTTGAGCGTGACGGACACGGGCGTCCACAGGTCGTGTGGCTATCGGCGCGTGATGCACGCGGCTTTGAATTGCTGCATCAAGCACTCGGCGAGCTGCTGGCTGAAGAGCTGCTCGAGACGAGTTTGACGTTGGAGCCCGAACAGGGAAGATTGCGGGCATCGCTGCATGCGTTGAATGCCGTGCAGCAAGAACAATTTGACGAGCAGGGCCGAATCCTGCTGGATATCCGTCTGCCTAGACGCGATTTCTTTCAGCTGATGGCCCGTCTCGACGAAAACGCAGCACACTATTTGCCGCCGGGAGCCCTCGATCGCCCGGAGTGGGAGCGCCACTGACAGTGCCCGTCACTGGCGTCCCTGGCGAGATGCATCGCAATCAATGCAGTGGAGAAAACGTATGGCTTGGAACGAGCCTGGTGGTGGAAATCAGCAGGACCCGTGGAGCGGCGGCGGTGGTCGCCGCGGCAGCGGTAACGGTGGGGGTAATGGTGGCAACAACCAAGGCCCACCGGATCTCGACGAGGCGCTGAAGAAGTTTCAGGACAAGCTTAGTCGCTTGATGGGGAAACGCGGTAAGCGTGGCAGCGATGGCAACGGAGGTGGCTCGGGCGGCAAGGGGAATCCCTTCATACTGCCGGGTGTGCTAGTGATCATCGCATTGGCCGTCTGGGCCGGGTCTGGGTTCTACGTGGTCGATCAGTCTGAACGCGGTGTGGTGCTGCGCTTCGGCAAGTATCACGAGACGGTGAATCCCGGTCTGCATTGGAGCCCGACCTTCGTCGACCAAGTGACGAGGGTGAATGTTACCGAGGTGCGTTCGTTCCGGCAGGATGCCTCCATGCTGACGAGCGATACCAACATCGTGACGGTGCGTCTCTCTGCTCAGTATCAGGTCGCCAATCCTCGCGATTATGTGCTTAACGTGCGTGATCCTGAGCAGAGTCTGCGTAACGCGCTCGATTCCACGTTACGCCATGTCGTCGGTGCGAGTGGCATGCAGAATGTGCTGACCAGTACTACTGAGGTCGAAGAAGTCAAGCAGATCGATGAAGGCGGTAAGGTGCCGGATATGCCGGAAACCGTGGAAGATCCCAGCGAATTGCCGGTGGTCACCATGACGCCGCCGGTCCCGGACTCGTTGCTCAGTGGCCGTGAGGAGCTCGGTCCCGAGGTCGCCAAGCGGCTCCAGGAGTCTCTGGATGCCTACGGGCTAGGGTTGCGTTTGCAGACCGTCAATCTGGAGAGCACTCAGGCGCCGGAACAGGTTCAAGATGCCGTAGACGATGTGATTCGCTCACGTGAAGATCGCCAGCGTTTGATCAACGAAGCACGGGCCTACGAGAACGCCCTGCAGCCCCGCACTGAAGGGGAAGCGCAGCGCTTTATCGAAGAAGCTACCGGTTACCGTAATACCGTGGTATCGGATGCTGAAGGTCAAACCAACCGCTTCCTGGCGGTACTGGACGAATACCAGCAGGCGCCGGACGTGACGCGCCAGCGTCTCTATCTGGATACGGTGAGCGAGGTATTGGGTAACAACCGCAAGGCATTGATCGATGTTGGCTCTCAGAACAACTCGATGATTTATCTACCGCTCGATCAGCTAGGTAAGCCTCGCGCCGGTGGCAGCGGTAGCGATGCTGACTCGCAAGATATACGTCAACTTGAGTCGGTCTCCCAGCAGGTTCAAAACGAACCACTTTCTGGTAGCGACAACAGCAGTGGTCAGCGCCAGTCGAGCGGAATTTCGCGGGAGGGTCGTTAATCATGGTCAACAATCGTGCCTTGGGTATCGTCGCATTGCTGGCCGTAGGGGCCTGGATCGCCAGTTCCAGCCTGTATGTGGTGACGGAGAAGCAGCGTGCCATCAAGTTACGTTTCGGTGAGGTAGTGCAGGCCGATATCGAACCTGGCTTGCATGTGAAATGGCCGGTGCTCAACACCGTGCGCTTCTTCGATGCGCGCGTGCAGATGCTGGAAAGCACCGAAAGTCGCTTTCTGACAGCGCGTCGCAATGCCTTGATCGTCGACTCCTACGTCAAGTGGCAGGTCGTCGATCCCAGCCTGTTCTATCAGGCCACACGGGGCGAGGTATCGCGTGCCGAGGGCCTCATTGCGCCGCGCGTCGATGAAAGCTTGCGTAACGCTTTCGGTAGCCGCGAAGTGGACAAGATCATCAGCGAAGAACGCAACGAGATGCTCGAGGAGCCTCAGAAGCAGTTGGATAAACGACTGCGCGAGGAAGTAGGTGTCTCGATACTGGACATTCGTCTCAAGCGTGTCGAGCTGCCTCAGGAAGTTCAGCAGGCGGTTTTCCAGCGTATGCGCACCGAGCGTAATGCCGAAGCGCGTCAGTATCGCGCCCAGGGCCAGGAGCAGGCCGAGCGTATTCGCGCCCGCGCTGATCGTGAGCGTCAGGTGACGCTGGCGAACGCCCGCAAGAAGGCCGAGACACTGCGTGGTGAAGGCGATGCCAAGGCTGCGGAGATCTACGCCAATGCTTATAAGCAGGATGAAGACTTCTTTGATTTCTATCGTTCCCTGCAGGCGTACCGGAACAGCTTCGACAAGGGCGACGATATGCTGTTGTTGAGCCCGGATAGCGAGTTCTTCCGTTATTTCCGGTCGCCGAACGGCGAGGCAAGCAGTAACGACGAATAAGTCACGACCTGGCCTCCGGGGTACGTCCGTCCGGGGTACATCCGTCCGGGGTACATCCGGAGGCCAAACGTGATAGACTCTTGACACCGGGCGTCGCCCGGTTTTTTTGTGGCCTGTCAGCGGATATGGATGCCTCTACGGCGATTCGCGACGGGTTCGGTATGCGACTCCGACATGACGTGTCAGCGTTCGTGTCGTCTCGCCCTCAGCCGACGATGCCAATACGCCACTCATTTCTGGCAGGACCGAAAAATGACCATCGCTGACCGCTGGCTGCTTCCCGACGGCATGGATGAAGTACTTCCGCCTCAGGCGACGCGCATGGAACAACTGCGTCGTGCGTTGCTCGATCTCTATGATCGCTGGGGATATGACCTGGTGATTCCTCCGACGGTCGAGTTTCTCGATTCGCTTTTGACCGGCACGGGGACCGATCTCGATCTGCAGACATTCAAGCTGACCGACCAGCTCTCCGGACGGATGATGGGCGCCAGCGCGGATGTGACGCCGCAGGTGGCGCGTATGGATGCGCATTCCTTGCAGCGCAATGGGCCGGCACGGCTTTGCTATTGCACGACCGTGTTGCGTGCCAAAGCCGATCAACATCAGGGAGGGCGCAGCCCGACTCAGGTGGGGGTGGAACTGTTCGGCCATGCGGGGTTGGATGCCGACATCGAGGTCTTGCGGTTGGCACTCACGGGGCTGGAAGTCGCCGGGGCGGATGAAACTCACCTGGCGCTCAGTCATATCGGCATCTATCGTGCCTTGGTGCACGCGGCGGCATTGAATGCGGAAAGCGAATATGCGCTTTTCGAAGCCATCGAGCGCAAGGCCTTCAACGACGTCGATGCCCTGGTCGCGCGGGATGTGCGTGACCCCGCGTTGGCCGAGATGCTGCAAACATTGCCGCGTCTTTACGGGGGCCAGGAGATACTTGACCAGGCCCGCGAGGTCTTTGCGGGCGCGCCTCCCGCAGTTGCGGCGGCACTGGATGAACTGCAGGCGTTGTGCCGTGCCGTCACGGCCAATCATCTACAGGCCGAGGTGTATATCGACCTGGCTGAACTGCGTGGGTATCAATACCACACGGGTATGGTGTTTGCGGCTTATGTGCCGGGTTACGGTCAGGCCTTGGCCAAGGGAGGGCGCTACGATGACACCGGACGCGCCTTCGGTCGGGCGCGCCCGGCGACGGGATTTTCCATGGATCTCAAGCTGTTGGCCTCGCTCATCGAGAGCGGTCCGCGTGGCGATGCCATCTGGGCGCCTGCCGATGATCGTGCCACGCTCACCCAGGCCATTGCGCATCTGCGCGCTGCCGGTGAGCGCGTCATTCAAGCATTGCCAGGGCAGCGTGTGGGGCCTCGCGAACAGCGTTGCGATCGACAATTAGTGGAAACCAACGGCGAATGGCGGGTCGAACCGCTCGCGTAAATCGGCGGATCCTTTGATCGAGAGACGAAAGCAATGGGCAAGAACGTAGTCGTATTGGGCACCCAGTGGGGTGACGAAGGCAAGGGCAAGGTCGTCGACCTGCTGACGGAATCCGCCGCCACGGTGGTCCGCTTTCAGGGAGGGCACAACGCCGGCCATACGCTTGTGATCGATGGCGAGAAAACCGTCCTGCACCTGATCCCCTCCGGGGTGTTGCGTGCCGATAAAACCTGCGTGATCGGCAATGGCGTAGTGCTTTCGCCGGAAGCGCTGATGGAAGAAATCCGCGAGCTGGAAGCGAAAGACGTGCCTGTTCGTGAACGGCTTCGTTTGTCCCCGGCCTGTCCTCTGATTCTGCCGTATCACGTGCGCCTCGATCAGGCGCGTGAAAAAGCGCGTGGCGTTGCCAAGATCGGCACGACCGGTCGAGGAATCGGGCCGGCCTACGAGGACAAGGTCGCGCGGCGTGGCCTGCGTCTCGGCGATATCCTGCATCGCGAGCGTTTCGCGTCGAAGCTGGGCGAGGTGCTCGATTACCACAATTTTGTGTTGACGCAGTATCACAACGAGCCACCGGTCGACTTTCAGCAGGTACTCGACCAGGCGATGGAAATGGCCGAAGAACTGCGCCCGATGGTCTGCGATACCGTGTCGCTGGTGCATCAGATGCGTAAGGCCGGCGACAATATCCTGTTCGAAGGGGCGCAGGGCTCGTTGCTGGATATCGACCACGGCACTTACCCGTATGTGACCAGCTCCAATACCACGGCAGGGGGCACGGCGACGGGCTCGGGCGTGGGGCCGCTATATCTGGATTACGTGCTGGGGATTACCAAGGCCTACACCACGCGTGTCGGGTCGGGGCCGTTCCCCACCGAGATCTTCGACGAATTCGGCCGCCACTTGGCGGAGAAAGGTCATGAGTTCGGTGCCACGACGGGCCGCGCGCGGCGCTGTGGCTGGTTCGATGCCGTGGCGCTACGCCACGCGGTGCAGATCAACTCGGTCTCTGGGCTCTGCCTGACCAAGCTGGACGTGCTCGATGGCCTGGAAAACATTCGGGTTTGCGTGGGGTATCGCAGCAAGGATGGCGCCACTATCGATAACCCCGTCGACTCCGAAGGTTATGAGGTCATCGAACCGCTTTATCAGGACCTGCCCGGCTGGAGTGAGTCGACGCTGGGGATCAAGCGCATCGAGGACCTGCCCAATAATGCACGCGCCTATATCAGCTTTCTCGAGGAGCAGACGGGGGTGCCGATCGATATCATTTCCACGGGGCCTGATCGCAACGAGACCATCGTGCTGCGCAACCCGTTCTTTGACTAGTCTCGCGGCGTTTGTCTGCCGCACTTGAGTGACGCCCGATCGGCTTCAATACCGATCGGGCGTTTTCATGACGGCACTCGGCTTGTAAGGGCGATGCTTTTGCCCCTTGGCAGTGAAAAGGTCCGCATCGGCGCGGACCTTTTTTTGTCATGCGTGTTTGTCATGTGTGGTGCTGCTGGGTCGTCTAGCCGGCGAACGCCGCATAAATGGCAATGACGCACAGGACTAGCACCAAGCCCACGGGCCAAGCGCCTTTCCAGGGCGTCAGATCGACTTCGCCTGCATCCTGGTGAACCCACTTGGTTTCGCGTGGGCAGACCTTGCCGATGATCAGCATGATGGCGATCAGCAGCACGAAGACGCCTGCTACGAAATGGTACTGACTAGTAACGTCGAGAATCTTGTTGAAGGGCGGTATGAAATACCCTGCTGCTATCAATAAGCAGCCCGCGACCAAGCCTATCTTGGCGGCAATCGCGGGAACGCGCTTGGTGAGTAGCCCCACTAGGACCACAGCCAGGATGGGAATGAAGTAAATCGCGTTCATCGTCTGCAAGTAGCTGAACAGGCTTTCCTGGCCCGCGAGAAGCGGCGCGATGACCATGGCGGCAATGGCCATGATCCAGCCGAAGATCTTGCCTGATTTAACCACTTGCGCTTCCGTTGCATCTTTCTTGATGACGCCTTTGTAGATGCCCAGGCTGAACAGCGTCGTGGTGCTGTTGAGAGCCGAGTTGAACGACGACAGGATGGCGCCGACCATCACGGCAGCGAAAAAGCCGGTCAGGTAAGGGGGCAGGATATCGAACACCAGGTGGCCGTAGGCTTCATCGGCCTGGACGCCCTGGTCGGCATACATGTGGTACGCGATGATGCCCGGAAGTACGAGGTACAGGGGGCCGAGAAGCTTGAAGAAACCGGTCAGCAGAACACCCTTCTGGCCTTCGGCGAGCGTCTTTGCGGCGAAGGTGCGCTGAATGATCTGTTGGTTGGTGGTCCAGTAGAACAGGTTGATCAGGAAGACGCCGGTGAATAGCGTGGCGAACGGTACGGCCTGATCCTCGCGCCCCATCGAATTGAACATCTCGGGGTGCTGTTCGTTGAGGATATCCCAGCCGGCCAGGATGCCCCCGCCGTCGCTAACGGCATTGAGAGCGAAGAACACGATCAAGAGGCCGCCGATGAGTAGTCCGACCCCATTGAGCGTATCGGACACGGCCACCGTACGCAGCCCCCCGAAGAGCGCATACACGGCGCCGATCAGGCCCACGATCCATACGGTCGCCCACAGCAGGAAGCTGCTCGATTCGATGCCTGTCAGCCCCGGGAGATCGAGCATGCCTTGCAAACCGATCGCCCCGGAGTACAGCACGATCGGGAGCAGGATTACCGCATAGGCGATCAGGAAGATGATGTTACATATCAACTGCGTGCCGTGATCGAAGCGGATCTCCAGCAGTTGCGGTACGGTCGCAATCCCGCTACGCAGGAAGCGTGGCAAAAAGAAGAGCGCCAGCAGCACCAGGGCAACGACCGCAACGACCTCCCACGCCATGACACTCAAGCCATCGGTGAAGGCGGCCCCGTTGAGCCCCACCATCTGTTCGGTGGAGAGGTTGGTCATCAACAGTGAGCCGGCGATCAGCGGAAAGGTCAGGCTACGGCCGGCCAAGAAGTAGCCGCGGGTGCTACGCAGGTCGTCTCGGCGCGTGATCAGCCAGGTGATCAGTGCGACGAGCCCCGTGAAGAAAAGAAACGAGATCAGCGTCAGGGCATGCATGGAATGGGCATCCTTGGACTTTCATGGGTCATGGCCGTGTCGATTGAAGGCCCGCGACATGGCCTTGGCATATCGTCAGTCTTCAAGCGCACGGGCGTGTCGATAACACTACATCGTGAGGACGAATTTTAGCCGGCAAACAGTAAACTACCATTCCCCATTTGTCTGACATTGCTCAAGTAATGTCTGTGTAACTCGATTTATGGATCGCTAGTGCCCTGGCGACAGGCCCCCTCCAAGGAGACGAAGGTTGCGTCTTGCCACTGGTACAGCGTGTACCAGCCACGTTCCAGAAGAGGCTCGAGGATGGTGCAGTGGTTGGCGAAGGCATCGCGCAGCGCCTGGTCGCCATAGAACTCGTAACGTTGGGGCAAGCCCAGGCGGTAAAGGTTTTGATAGCCCCACCAGTAGCCGTTGTCGAGATAGCTTCCCATGAGCTTCTTGACTACGGGGAATGCATGCGCGGTGTTGTCGGCGCTTTTACTGAGTGGAAGCGTGCCGACGACGACGAGGGGGCCGTTCGCCTCGAGTCGTCGCAGGTCGTCGACCAGCTGGCGGGATACGCTTTCCTCGAAGGCCTTCTGGCTACCCTGGGCATTGCCGTAGGCATAAGCGATCACAGTGGCACCTCCCAGCACGAGAATGAGCATTGACGCGCCTAGACGGCGCCATCCGTAATGCTCGCAAGTAGCCACCGCACAGAACAGTGAGCCGGCACACAAGGCGCCGAACCCGATGAAGGTGCGCGGACGCCAGAGAGGGTCTTCAAGCGCCGCCATGATGCCCAGCGCACCAAGCGGTAGTAGCAGCAAGATGACCAACATGAGCAAGAGCCGCCAGGGCCATGCAAGGGGACGCTTGGCCTGTGCAGGGCAAAGGGTGCCAAGGATCAGACCGATCAATGCGATTAGGGCCGTGACCGATAGGCCCCACCGCGGTGCGCCAGCGAGTGCCCTGGTCGCATAGCGCCAGAAGGTCAGAGTGTTGTCGAAGATATGCATAGGCAGTGTCGCTGGGGCGGCCATCTGGCTATGTGACAGGCTATAACCGCCAGCCAGCCACCAGCCTGAGATCAGCTTGTACCCTAGGAGCGTGACGGCGCCAGCGGCGAGCAAGCCGACATGGCGCCGCCATTGGAGTGTGCCATGCGTGGCCAGGCTGAGCAGAACATGAAACGCGAGCAACACGAAGTAAACGCTCACCGCTGCCTGATAGAAGCATAGGCTGGCGAATAAGCCGATGACCGATAGCATGATGCCCTTTCCCGGTGACGCTTTCATGCCGGCGGCGAGGGCCAGTCCGGCGCAACTGACGGCAAGTGCCATGGGCAAGGCATCGAACTGATAGGAAAGGTTCTGCAGGAAGAAGGGCTGCAGCACCAACAGCGCCATCGCAAGCCAGGCGTGGCCGTCACTAAATTCTACAAAGGCCTGACGTAGCGCAACGAGCATTGTCGCGACGCTGGCCAATCCCAGCCATAAAGGTAGTGGGGCTAGCTCGACGACACGCGCGCCCTGATTGAGCGTGAGCATGACGACATCGGCAAGAGGACGCGCATTCGAGGTCCAGCCGGGCTCGCCATGCATGCTGCGCCAGATATCGTCGAGATAGAGACGATCGGCTGCCACGATCGGATAAGTGGCCAGCACAAGACCAAGGAAGATTCCCACCCATCGCCAGACATCGGCACTCGGCGTGCGAGAGGGGGGCGTAATTGACGGTATCGACATCAGGTACCCTGCGTGGTGTAGAGAAAGCGTGGATGAGCGCAATGTGACGACAACGCTGCCGGTGGGCTCCCTTCATGCCCTGCGTGATGCTAAGCTCTTGTATCGGGAGCATGGAGGGCTTCTCGTCTCATCAATCTGCGTCGCCTCTGGAACTTTCATCTTCGTTGGGTGTATTGCATACACTAGTGTGCTCAGCCGAAGAATGTGACGTAAAGGGGTGACTTGCCCCTGAAAAGCCGCAAGGGAGTAGTAATGTGAGTGTACCGAATCGACATTTTTTGACGGCAATTTCCTCGCGTCGTTGTAGTCGCCCTATCGCGGGCATGCTGGGCGTATGGTTAGCCTTCGCGGCGCAGGCATGTGTGGCCTTTGGCTTCGAGGATGTGGTCAAGAAAGCCGAACAACTTTCCGAGCAAGGGTACCAAGCACCCGGAACAAACTTGCCGGAATCGCTGAGCAACCTGGAGTACTCGGATTACGCCAAGATCCACACCAAAGATGGTCACGCGCTGTGGGAAGATGAAGACCTACCCTTCAATCTCGCTTTCTTTCATAAAGGGATGCACTACGACACCTCGGTGAAGATACACACCGTGGTGGAAGGTGAAGTGGAAGATATTGCCTTCGATCCCGACGATTTCGCTTACGGTGACCTGGATATTCCCGAGGAAGATCTCGAGAACCTCGGGTTTGCGGGATTCAAGGTGACCAATGCGCTCAATGACCCCGATCACATGAATGAAGTCATGGCTTTTCAGGGAGCGAGTTATTTCCGCACCTTGGGGCGTGATCAGACTTATGGTGCATCCGGTCGTGGTCTGGCGATCGACACGGCGTTACCCAGTGGTGAGGAATTCCCCGCGTTTCGTGAGTTCTGGGTCGTCAAGCCAAGCAACGATAGCCAGTATCTGACGGTGTTCGCACTGCTCGATTCGCCGAGCCTTGCCGGCGCTTATCGCTTCGTTCTTCGTCCTGGCGAAGACACCGTCGTCGATGTGACATCGCATCTCTTCATGCGTAACGCCGTGGAAAAACTGGGGGTCGCACCGCTGACGAGTATGTACTTGTATGGTCCTGGCCAGCCTACGGACTCACTCAACTATCGGCCGGCGATTCACGATTCCAATGGCCTGTTGGTGCACGACGGAGGCAAAAAAGCGGAAGGGGGCAAGGAAGACTGGGTCTGGCGCCCACTTGCCAATCCCGACAAGTTGATGGTCGACGAGCAAGATGTCGATTCTCTCAAGGGGTTCGGACTGCTGCAGCGCAGTCACGACTTTCATGATTATGAAGATCTCAAAGATCGCTATGATCGTCGTCCAAGCGTGTGGATCGAGCCTCAAGGCGACTGGGGCAAGGGCCAAGTCGAACTGATCCAGATCCCCACGCCAGACGAAACCAACGATAATATCGTCACCTTGTGGAAGCCCGACGAAGCGCCGCAAGCGGGCGATGAACTCGACTTCAATTATCGTATGTACTGGACGACGCACGAAGCCAAGTTCCATAGCCCCGATTTATCCTGGGCTGGTCAGACGCGTCGCTCGCAAGGCGAGGTACGTAAAGACAACTTGGTGCGTGAGACCGATGGTTCGCTGGCGTTCATCGTCGACTTCAAGGGACCGGGACTGGAGTCGATCAAGGACGGTGCCAGCATGCAAGTCGATGCCTCCGTCGGAGACAACGGTGAACTGGTCGAAAGTCGTGTCGTTCCCAATGACGCCGAAGGTGGTTGGCGGATGTTCGTGCGCGTCAAGCGTGGCGATGACAATCAACCTCTGGATATTCGCGCTTACCTGAAGGATGGGGACGAGCGACTTTCGGAAACCTGGTATTACCGGCTCCCCGCCAATGGTTGATACACAAGCCGATACAGTGACCGGCGATTACCTCGAACGCCTGGCACAGGAAACGGATTCCCGAGGGGCGCGCCGCGAGCTGCTCGCTAGTCGCCTCGATGACCAAGGCATGGAAGCCTTGCACTCGAGTCTCGGCGCGCGCGCTGTCTCGGAGGATGACCCGGCGGCGGCATCGGTGGGCGCACGCCTGTCGCTGGCGTATAGCGCCCGCCCGTTGGCGCCGCCCACCGTGCTCACGACTGACGCGCAAGGCATTACGCGGCTTTGCACTACGCCGCCGATAGTGCGCACACCCTTGGCACCGGAGCCATGGGCGACCAATCCTTTCGTGCGTTATGCCCAGCGTACGCGCAACTGGGTAGAGCGTGGCTTTCGTCGACGTCAAAAGGGCGGGTCGGACACCATACCGACCCCGCGTTGGCAGAAAGTCGGCAGGTTGCGTCGCAAGATTCTGTTGCTTCTGGTGATAGGGCAGAGCCTGGTGGCGGCGGAATACATGCGTTCGGTGTTGCCCTATCAAGGCAAGCAAGCGCTCGAAGTCGCCATCCTGACGCTGTTCGTGCTGTTGTTTTGCTGGGTCTCGGCGGGATTCTGGACGGCCCTCATGGGATTCTTTCAGCTTTTGCGCGGACGCGACCGCTACGCGATCGATGCGCGCGATGTGCAGGAAGATGCGCCGATCGACGAAACGGCGCGCACGGCGTTGGTCGTGCCCATCTGCAATGAGGATGTGGCGCGCGTTTTTGCCGGTGTGCGGGCCACGCTCGAGTCGCTGCGCGATAGCGGCCAGGAACGTCACTTCGACCTGTTTATTCTGAGCGATACCTTCGATCCCGAGCTTGCGATCGCGGAGACGCACGCTTGGCTGGCGTTGTGTCGTGAGCTGGATGCCTTCGACCGAGTCTTCTATCGCCGCCGCCAGCGCCGCATGAAGCGCAAGAGCGGCAATATCGACGACTTCTGCCGCCGTTGGGGCGCCAATTACCGCTACATGGTGGTGCTGGATGCCGACAGCGTCATGAGCGGTGCTTGCTTGACGCGTCTGGTGCGGTTGATGGAAGCGCATCCCAAGGCAGGGATTATCCAGTCCGCGCCGCGCGCCTCCGGACGCCTGAATCTCTACGCCCGCATGCAGCAATTTGCCACGCGCGTCTATGGGCCGCTATTCACGGCGGGGCTGCATTTCTGGCAGTTGGGCGAGTCGCATTACTGGGGGCATAACGCGATCATTCGTCTGGCCCCCTTCATGCGTCACTGCATGCTGGCACCGCTGCCTGGGAAAGGCTCCCTTTCCGGGGAAATCCTGTCTCACGATTTCGTCGAAGCGGCGTTGATGCGTCGGGCAGGGTGGGGCGTGTGGATCGCCTACAATCTGGATGGCAGTTACGAAGAGATGCCGCCGAACCTTCTCGACGAGCTCAATCGCGATCGCCGCTGGTGTCACGGCAACTTGATGAACTTTCGCCTGTTTCTGGCCAAGGGCATTCATCCCGTGCATCGCGCGGTCTTCCTGACCGGGGTGATGTCGTATATATCGGCGCCGCTGTGGTGCTTGTTCCTGATCTTGTCGACTGCCTTGCTGGCGGTGCATACGTTGAGTACGCCGCAGTATTTCCCCGAGCCGGGTATGATGTTTCCTGTCTGGCCGCAGTGGAATCCGACCATGGCGGTGGGACTGTTCGCGGCGACGGCCACGCTTTTGTTCTTACCCAAGGTACTCAGCGTGATCCTGGTCATCGCGCAAGGGTCCAAGGAGTTCGGCGGCGGCTTACGGCTATGCGCGGGGATGGTCTTGGAATCGCTGTTCTCCATGCTGATGGCGCCGGTACGAATGCTTTTCCATACACGCTTCGTACTGACGGCGCTTCTGGGGCGCGCCATACAATGGCGTTCTCCGTCGCGTGACAACAGCGATACGCCCTGGGGCGATGCCGTGCGTCACCATGGCGTTCAGACGCTCATCGGGGCGGTGTGGGCCATGGGCGTGTATTATATGGAACCGACCTTTCTCTGGTGGTTGGCACCCATCGTGGGCGCCTTGATGGTGTCGATCCCGGTTTCGGTATTTTCCAGCCGTGTGTCGCTGGGGCGCTGGTGTCAGCATGCGCGCTTGTTTCGTATTCCCGAAGAAACGCATCCCCCGCGTGTGTTGCGGCGCATGGTGCGTCATCTGAAACGCATGCGCGCTCAGCAGGCGGCGGCACCGACGTTCGTGCAGGTGGTCGTCGACCCCATGGCCAATGCGCTAGGGTGTGCGCTGGCCACGAGCCGGCATGGCGTATCGGCGCTTCTACGGCAACGTCGAGAGGAACGGGTCAAGGCGGTCGTCACCGAGAACCCCACCAAGGTGGAGCCTGCGGCTCAATTGAACTTTCTCGATGACCCCGTGTTGCTGTCGATGCTACATCACTGGGTATGGACATCACCCGACGCACACCCGGACTGGCGCGAACTCGGTACGCCGACGCCTGTCTCATGGCGGGTGCCGGGATGAGACGACGGGCGACGAAGTATCGCCGCCAGCCTAGCTGCTATGCTGGAGACGATGTCTGTGAGTGGCCTTTCGTTTAGCGTCGCATTCAAGGAAAGAAGGAGATAAAGGAATGAGCATTATTTTGTGGTTGATCATCGGGGGCCTGGCCGGCTGGATCGCAGGCAAGATCATGCGCGGTGGCGGCTTCGGTATCCTCGGCAACATCGGCGTCGGCATCGTGGGCGCGGTTATCGGCGGCTTCCTCTTCAGTCTACTGGGACTGGCGCAGACCAATATCATCGGCTCGTTGATCATGGCCGTGATCGGTGCCGTGCTGCTGCTGTGGATCGTGGCCAAGGTTCGGAAGTCGTAGCGCGCCGTGGGTACAGACCCGCTAAAGAGCGTCCGTTGAATATGGAAAACGAATGATTCCTTGCCCCGGCCCCTTTGAGAGGTCGGGGTTTTTCATGGATGCAGTGTTCTCGGAACTGCTGTGAGGCTCGTGCTTATGGACAAGACACAACAGCCAGGCCAGAAGGAACGCTTTATTGGCCTGGAGTGGTTACGCTTCGCGCTCGGGCTCTATATCGTTATCTTCCATACTCTGCATACCTACCCGTCGATCAGTGGCTGGTCGCATTACGTGACCGATATCGGTTTCTTCTCGACGAGTACTTTCTTCGTGTTGTCGGGCTTCTTGCTGACCCATGTATACCTCGATGGGCGTCGTCAACTACGAGAGCCCGCGCGCAGCTTCTGGATCAAACGCTTCTCGAACTTGTATCCGATTCATATCGGGTCGTTGGTGCTGGCGGTCAGCATGTCGGCTTTGATCGGGTATTTGGCGATTTCACCGGAAGACGCCGGGATGTCGCCTCGTTTCGTCATTTACGACGTCAACAATGATCTGGGACAAGCGACGCCGGGTGCCCTGGAGCATTTCATGGGCAACGCAGAGCTTGCGCTCAATCTGGTGCTCAATGTCGGGCTACTGCATGCTTGGAACCCGTATTATCTGACCTTCAATCCGCCGTCCTGGTCGATTTCGGCGCTGATGGGCTTTTATCTGGTCTTCCCGTGGATAGCGCCGCGTCTGTTCCGTATCCGTCGAGTAGGCCGGGCGCTCGCGTTGACCAATTTGTTGTATCTGATCCCCCCGCTGATGGTCATCGCCGTGACCGACTTCGGTATGCCCGAAACGGGTATCTTGCACCGCAACCCCTTGATTCGCTTGCCTGAGTTCGTGGCGGGAATACTGTTGTGCGTGTGGTATACCCGTTATCGCGCGGCGGGTGGCTGGCTGAGTGTCATGCAGCGTCTGATGCTGATGGTATTCGTGGCAAGCTGTGTCGTGGTGGCGGTCTGGTTGTTGGGGCAGGGCCATGCCTGGTATTACCTACTGCATAATGGCCTGTTACTGCCCGCGCAGTTGGCATTGATTCTACTCGCTACACAATGGCGTACACCCGAGAGTCGCCGTGTGCGTCGCTTGGCGAGTCGGCTGGGTGGCGCATCGCTGCCGATGTTTGCGCTGCATGTTCCGTTGTTCGTGATCTTCACCCGAGTCGAGCGCGTGTTCGCGGGCGATCCGACTCTATGCCTGAGCGGATTTCGCGCTTGCTTCGATGCCGCCGGTGACAGCTCACTGATGTTCTACCCGTTGTTTCTCTTGCTGACGGTGCTGTTCTGCGTGATGTTCCAAGAACAGTTCGTGCTGCGGGTGCGCAATGCCATGCAACGTTGGCTGCTGCCGAGGGCGGGGTCGCCGTCGTCGCATACCGAGAAAGTGGCGCGCTGACGGTGCTGCTCGCTTGAACAACACACCGGCCTGAACGACAAAGGGGGCGCCATCGGCATGGCGCCCCCTTCGTGTCATGAGTACGCGCGCGTCCTTTACGCGTGGCTCAACTCCTTGAGGCAGGTCTCGACGATGTCCAGGCCTTCCTGGAGTACTTCGTCCTCGATGGTGACCGGCATCAAGAAGCGCAGAGTGTTGCCGTACAGGCCGCAGGACAGCAGGATCAGTCCCTTCTCGCGCGCTTTCTTGCACAGCGCCCCGGTCAGTTCAGCATCCGGCGTGTGATTGGCCTTGTCGGCGACCACGTCGAAAGCGGCCATGGCCCCCAGGTGGCGGACGTTGTCGACGCAGGCGAAGTCTTGCTGCCATTTTGCGAAACGCTCACCCAGCTTGTCGCCCAGCGCCTGGCTCTTCTCGAGAATTTTCTCTTCCTCGAAGACTTCGAGCACGGCGAGGGTCGCGGCGCAGGAGACCGGGCTGCCGGTATAGGTGCCGCCCAGCGAATTGCCACCAGAGGCGTCCATGACCTTGTCGGTGCCGACCACGGCGGAGATCGGCATGCCGTCGGCCATGCTCTTGGCCATGGTAATGATGTCGGGCTCGACGCCGCTGTGCTCGATAGCGAACAGCTTGCCGGTGCGCCCAAAGCCAGATTGCACCTCATCGACGATCAACAGCATGCCGTGCTCGTCGCAGATCTCGCGGACCGCCTTGAGAAAGCTGGCCGAGGCTGCATAGAAGCCACCTTCACCGAGTACCGGCTCGAGCACGATGGCTGCAGTATCGCGCGGGTTGGCGTCGGTCTTGAGCGTCATCTTCAGGCCGTTTAGCGCGTCTTCCTCGCTGACCCCGTGATAGGGCACCGGGTAGGGGGCACGGAAGACGTTGCCCGGCATGCTGCCGAAGTCAGTGGCGTAGGGCGCGACCTTGCCGTTCATGGCCATGGTCATGAAGGTGCGGCCATGATAGCCGCCGGTGAAGCAGATGACGTTGTCGCGTCCCGTCGCCGCGCGGGCCACCTTGACGGCGTTTTCCAACGCCTCAGCCCCGGAGTTGGCGAGCATCACCTTGCCGTGGCCGCGTACCGGAGTGAGTTGGCTGAGCTTCTCGGCGACCTTCACGTAGCCCTCATAGGGCATCACCGTCTGACAGGTGTGCATCACCTTGTCGAGCTGGTCCTTGACCGCTTGCACCACCTTGGGATGACGGTGACCGACGTTGAGTACGCCGATACCGCCGGCGAAGTCGATGATACGGTTGCCGTCGGCGTCCCAGATCAGGGCGTTCTCGGCACGCTCGGCAAACTGGGTTGCCGGGCTCGCGGCGCCGCTGGCGACGTAACGTGTCTTGAGTTCATTGAGCTGTGCGTTGTTCATGCTTGCCTCCTTGTTAAAGTCCGCCCATGCAGACGTATTTTAGCTCGGTGTATTCCTCGAGGCCGTGGTGAGAGCCTTCGCGTCCCAGCCCGGACTCCTTGATGCCACCGAAGGGCGCCAGCTCGGTCGATAGAAGCCCTTCATTGATGGCGACCATGCCGTATTCGAGGCCCTCCATCACTTGCCATATACGTCGATAGTCGCGCGCATAGACATAAGCGGCAAGGCCGAATTCGGTGGCGTTGGCCATCGCGATGGCTTGGGCCTCGTCGGTGAAACGAAAAACCGGGGCCACGGGGCCGAATGTCTCTTCGCGGGCGACATGCATGTCGTCGGTGACATCGGCGAGCAGGGTCGGTTGGAAGAAAGTACCGCCCAACGCGTGCGGTTCGCCGCCACACACCAAGCGTGCGCCCTTGGACCGAGCATCGGCAATGTGTGCCTGCACCTTGTCGATGGCTGCGGCGTTGATCAAGGGGCCTTGGGTCACGTCGTCATCGAGACCGTTACCGACCTTGAGTTCCGCGATGCGTTCAGCGAACCTGGCGATGAAGGCGTCGTAGATGCCGTCTTGCACCAGAAAGCGGTTGGTGCATACGCAGGTTTGCCCGGAGTTACGGAATTTGGAGGCGATGGCGCCCTCCACGGCGGCATCCAGATCGGCGTCGTCGAACACCACGAAGGGCGCATTGCCGCCTAGTTCC
Source organism: Chromohalobacter sp. 11-W (assembly GCF_029889905.1). Classification (GTDB taxonomy): domain Bacteria; phylum Pseudomonadota; class Gammaproteobacteria; order Pseudomonadales; family Halomonadaceae; genus Chromohalobacter. Next base: position 538,599 of record NZ_JARANZ010000001.1, read on the forward strand.
AGAGAGACTTTCTTGACGGTTTCCGCGCACTGCGCCAGCAAGCGCTTACCAACCGGTGTCGAGCCGGTGAATGAGACCTTGCGCACCCGGGGATCGGTAGTCAGCACGTGGCCGATCTCGGCGGGCTTCTCGGCGGTGAGCACGTTGATGACGCCCGCGGGAAGCCCGGCATCATCGGCGAGCTTGGCCAACGCCAGGGCGGTCAGCGGTGTGGCTTCTGCGGGCTTGATCACGACTGGACAGCCGGCCGCCAAGGCCGGGGCGCATTTGCGGGTGATCATCGCCAGCGGGAAGTTCCAGGGCGTAATGGCGGCAACCACGCCGATTGGCTCGCGCATGACGAGAATACGCTTGTCGGCGCCGTGACCGGGCAAGGTCTCGCCCGCGATGCGTTTGGCTTCCTCGGCGTAGTATTCGATGAAGCTCGCCCCATAGGCGACCTCGCCTCGCGACTCGGTGAGTGGCTTACCCTGTTCCAAGGTCATGAGTTGCGCCAGGGCCTCGCGATGGGCCATGACAAGCTCGAACCAGGCACGCAACAAGGACGCGCGCTCCTTGGCGGGGCGTCGACGCCATTGCGGCCACGCGGCTTCGGCGGCGGCGATGGCATCGTGTGCCTCGTCGGCGCCCAGGTCGGGGACCTGTGCCAGGCATTCGCCCGTGGCAGGGTCGGTGACCGCGAAACGGCGCTCGCTATCGCGCCATTCGCCGCCGATGTAGGCGCGGTCGATCAAGATGTTGGGTGTTGGTTGACTCATGGAAGCCTCCGGGTGAAGCGTGATTCATCGCCTATTGTTTGACGGTGTGTGCATTATTTAAAACACTTGGCCAGGGTGGCGTCCAGCGATTTTTCGCATCTCGTACGGGCAGGTTATCGCGCCTTGCGTATCGGCGACACCAGCCTCTTTCCGGTACACTATGGCGCCGTTGTATGAATGCCGAGTCCATGAGTGAGGTGTGTCTTGATCGATCCTCTTAACGCCTGGTGGGCACAGCAATTGGTGCTGTGCGGCTGGGCGTTTGATCCCGAACCGTTGAGTGCGCCGCCCGAGACGGCGCAGGCACGCCTAGCGTTGTTGGACGTGCGCGAACGGGGTGAGCTCGGCTGGCGCTTGGCTGAAGCGTGCATGCCGGGGCAAGGCGAGGCCTTGCGCCAGCTACAGGCCCTCGAGCTGCTGGCGTTGTCGGGGGCGGTCGGCTGGCTGGACGCTCCCCGAGCCCACGCCTGGGCGGAGTGGGTAGCCGCCGACATCCAGGCGCACCATGCCTCGCTGGACGCATGGTTGACGGCGTTGCGTCACGAGCGGGGACAAATCGACTGGACACAAGACGATGACGGTTTTCTCGAGGCATGCGAAGCATTGTCGCAACTCGAGCGCGAAGCGGCCGGCGTCACCTGGGAGGCGCTCGCCGAGTGGTTGTCCGACCGGCCTCGCCAGCTACCGTGGCCGATCGATCAGAATAGTGGTGTATGGCGTCTGCGTGCAGTGTTTGCCCCCGTGTTGACCGCAACGTGCGATGCACATTTGGACTGGCCGGAGGTGGAGCGATGGTTGGCCGATGTCTGGCGCATCGACGGGCGCGATGAATTGATTCGCATGCTGTTGTGGTTGGGCGGACAAGGGCATCGTTATACGTGGGATCTCGATGCCGCGCGCTTGACCTCCCAGGATGGGAGTATTCGACGTCAGTGGTGGGAATCGCTCGGTGACGCGCATGACTACGGCCATATGATGCTGACATTCCTCGACAGCGGAGAACCTCTGGAATGGGCGGCGTGGGATTGGCTACGGCTGGCGGATCTAGCCTATGCGGGCTGGAACGCGGGCTGGCTCGACGCGCAGGAAGCTGAGGCATTTGCCGCACACGCGGGCGATCTGCTGATGCGCCGGTATCGCGACTGGACGGCCGTCGCCAAGGCCTACCAGCGTGGGCGTAGTCTTTTCGAGGGGGGCGATCGGCGTGCAGATTTCGCGCGTGATTGGGACGTCTTGTTGCGTTCACGGTCGAGCCCCTGGCAGGTGACACTCGAGGCACTGCTGAACGACACGCAACGCGAGGCCTCGCGGCAAACGATACGCGGCTGGCGCGCACCGGCGTGGCATTGGGTCCTGGCGTTGGCGGCGATGCGTGAACCCGATCTGTTGTACCGACAGGGCATCGATCGCGCCCCAGATACGCAGCAGCGAGACGAGGCGCGCCGCTATCTGCGTGACACACTGGGTCTCGAGCCTTCCATGGGGACGGCCGGCTTGGCCAGCTTGTGGTTGCCCGGGCAGGTGCATCATCTCAATCAACTGGCTGCCGATGCCGCCCACGGTGCATTGCCAGCGGCAAAAACGCCCTTTGGGCACGCGATGTCGGAGGCCGTGCGGCTGCGCAACGGTCTTAAACACTGCACACGCCATGCGGCGACGATCTTCATGGCGGAAAAATACGCCTTCTATCTGATGATGTGTGCCGACAGCGGTGATTACGATCGGCGCGAGCTCGAGACGTTGGCGGAGTCACTGCGCGGCGTGCTAAGCCGTTTTTATAGTGGTCCCAAGGCGCTGATCGAGGCGTGGGCGGCATGGGAGGCGGCGTTGCCCGAGGCGGAAGAGCCGTCCCTGGTGGCGGAAATCCGTTGGCATCGCGATGACCCCGGAAGCCCCTTCCATTGGCTCGACTGGCACCATGCTACCTGGCTTGAGCCGGGCGAGCGCTTGTCGCTGCCACGCTTTACGGCTCTGGCGTTGGTTGGGCCTCTCAATGCCCCTGTCTGGAGTGCCCCGGGCCCTGAGGTTGGCAGCGAGCGTGAGGAGCTTCGCGAATGGCTTGATAGTCATTATGGGCTGTTGTCGGCGGAGGCACTCAAGGAGTTCCTGGACTTCTTGATCGAGGCGGGTGACCGTCAGGAATATCAGATCAACTATGCGCCTTACACGCTCAATGCCGCGCGCTTGCGTGAGGAGGTCGCGATCATCGAGTCCGGCGAGTGCAGTGAGGATGATCGCAATCATCTACTGCGTCTGCGGCGCGTCGAGAACAATGCCTCGGGGTGCAACGAATACGACATGGCCGCCTGGGATGTGGCGCAGGCCGTCGATCTCGCCATCGCCGGGCGACAGATGGACTGGCTGTCGGCGGTGGAGTTCGACACTCTGGTGGAGCGCGCCGCTCATTTGGCGCAATCGCACTATGCGAGTTGGTACGATTACGCCCGTGGGCTTTATGCGGGCTTTTCCTTCTTCATGGGCGAGACCGATGAGCGTGAGACGTTCCTGCAGGGATTCGGCGAGGCACTGACCGCTTGGTTGACGGCCGCACCGCCATTGGCCGGTGGCTGGGCGAGTCTCGATTTCCCGGGCGCCCCCGCACGTCACTGGGCGCCTCTGCATATCGATACCCTACCGGGCGATGCGCGGACGCTGCATTGATCGGGCAGGGCGCCGGGATGAAGCATTTCGTATCCCGTTTCCGAGAGCTCTCGTCAAAAGGCGGGAGTTTCTTTATCATCGTTTCGGTCTTGATGCCCTCCAGCGGGCACATGGCATGTTAACGAGTCGAGTCTAGGCCGCTCTGGCGGTGGCACCTGCGATGCGCGCCACCACCACAGCGACCCCCTCGCCAGGTAGTGCCTAGTAAGGCAGGGCAGCGTCTTGCATTCATACAAGCGCCCCGAGGCATCCGCGAGGTTGAATACGTGTGATGAGGTCGCTTGGATGCTTCGAATCATGGCATTGGGATGGGTATTGACTGCTCTGTTGGGTGGCTGTGCCACGCAAAGCCCGCAATATACCGCTCCACAATCGTCTTCCCTGTCTGCGGCCGCCAAGGCTGGTGAAGGCGCGCTGTCTGGCGCAAGCCGCGGATCTCCGTTGGCCACCTTTCGCGCCAGCGACGTTCAGCGGGCGCTGGTATCTCCGGTGCGCATTCGCAAGGCACTACTATCCGAACATCAGCGCTGGGTGGGGACTCCGTATCGTCTCGGTGGCACCACGCAACGTGGCATCGATTGCTCGGCGTTGATGCAGCATGTCTATCGCGATGCGTTCCATATTTCTTTGCCGCGTACCACCGGGCAGCAAATGCAAGAGGGGCGTCGTGTTCAGCGCAGCGAGCTTGAAGCCGGCGACTTAGTCTTCTTCCATTCTCCCGGCCCGTATAACCATGTCGGCGTCTATGTCGACGACGGGTATTTTCTGCATGCTTCGACGTCACAGGGCGTCAAGTTGTCACGTCTCGACAATGTCTACTGGAATCGTCACTACTGGCAGTCACGGCGGCCCATGGACAGAACTCAACTGGCGGCGCGTATCGATCGCCAGCCCCACGAAGGGTGAGCGGCTCGCAGGTTTCGGCATGCCAGGTCGACAGGCTTCTCGTGCCTCGTTTGTATAACGCTGCGTCCGGCGAAATCATGATGCATCCATGGAGGGCGTCATGATAGAACCGCGCACCCGCGCTTGGTGGCGCGCAACCCTGGCACTGTGTCTGGGCTCCTTTACCGTCTTCATCAATTTGTACGTTGCGCAGCCATTACTGCCGGCCATTCGCGAGAGTTACGATGTCTCGACGCTGGCGGCGGGGAGTGCGATGTCGGTGAGCATGTTGACGCTGGCACTGTCGCTGCTGTTCTACGGACCGCTTTCCGATGCCATCGGCCGAGCAGCCATCATGCGTGTCACGCTGGTGCTCGCCAGCCTCTGCACCTTGGTCATGGCAGTTGCGCCCAACTTCGCGAGTCTACTGGCCTTGCGTGCCTTGCAAGGTTTCTTGCTGGGCGGGTTGCCTGCGGTGGCAATCGCCTGGATGGGCGATGAATTCAACAAGCCGGCGCTCTTGCTGGCCGTGGGGCTCTATATCAGCGGTAACACGCTGGGGGGGATCGGCGGGCGCGTCATCGGCGGGACGGTTGCCGAGCATTGGGGGTGGCATAGTAGCTTCGTGGCGATCGCGTGTCTGAGCCTGGCATGCACCTGGGTCTTCTGGCGTGCCTTGCCGCCTGCCCGACAGTTCCGTCCTTCGCCGTTGCGCGTGGGCCAGGCCGCGCGGGACATGCAGGGGCATTTGCGCGATCCCCGCTTGATTGCCGCCTACTTGATCGGCGGATTCAACTTTTTCATCTTCATCAATCAATACAGCTATGTGACGTTTCGGCTCAGCGAGGCGCCGTTTTCCCTCACCTCGCAGTGGTTGGGCCTGATCTTCCTGACCTACCTCGGCGGTACTGTGGGCTCGGCGCTGTCCGGGCGTATCGCGCAGCTTTTGTCACAGCCGGCCTGCATGATGCTGGGTATCGGCATCTTGATGAGCGGCTCGTTACTCACCTGGATGCCTTCCTTGGTCACGATCATCGTGGGGTTGACGATCAATGCCGTGGGATTCTTCCTGGCGCATTCGATGGCCTCGAGCTGGGTGGGGCGGCACGCACAGCACGCCCGGGGCAGTGCGTCGTCGCTTTATCTAGTGTTCTACTACCTGGGCGCCAGCCTAGGCGGCTTCTATCTGGAGCCGTTCTGGGCGCGCTGGCAATGGAGCGGCGTGATCGCTGCTTCGCTGCTGGTGTTGCTGGGAACCTTCAGCGTGGCGGCTTGGTTGTGGCGTCGCGAGCGCCACATAGTCGACATGCCGACGGCGACCTGAGCGCGTACTCTCAAGGCTTGCCAGCGTCATCGCCCCATACGGCCTCGAGACGGTCGTCACGGCCGCAACCGGCACGGTAGAAGCGGTAGCGCACGGGGTTTTTCTTGTAGAAATTCTGATGGTATTCCTCGGCGTCCCAGAAGGGCGCCTTCGCTTCGATACGCGTCTTGACGTCGCGCTCGAAGCGCGTTTCCACGGCTTCCTTGGAGGCTTCGGCGAGGCGTCGCTGACGTTGGTCGAGGGGGAAGATAGCGCTACGGTATTGGCTACCGACATCGCAGAATTGGCGCCCCTCGGCGAAGGGGTCGATATTGTGCCAGAACACGTCGAGCAGAGTCTCGTAGCCGACGACCTCGTCATCGTAGACGACCTTGACCGCCTCGGCATGGCCAGTATCGCCGCTGCTGACTTGCTCGTAGGTGGGGCGCTCACTATCACCGCCGATGTAGCCGGAGGTTGTCGAGACGACGCCCTCGAGTTTGTCGTAGGGCGGCTCCATGCACCAGAAACAGCCGCCGGCAAATATGGCCTCGCGCTGAGCTGCATGCGCCTGGGAGATGGGAGCGGATGCAAGCGTTGCGAGTAGGGCTAATGCCAGCACGGGAAAGCGCATCGGGAACCTCCTGAGCGTCGGGTTAATGTGCCACGCTGATACGATGAACATACATCAAGTCTACTCGAAAAATAGCGGGAGCCCGAATGCTGGATAAATGGACGAATGCCTGGGTCGCGCCGGTACTGACACGCTGTGCCACCGGCTTGGGACGTCGCGGCGTAACACCGACACAATTGACGGTGGGCGGTTTTGCAATCGGCATGCTGGCGTTGCCGTTATTGGCTTATCAAGCCTATGGTCTGGCGTTGGTGGCGATTGTCCTCAACCGCATGTGTGACGGCCTGGACGGCGCCTTGGCGCGTCATCTGCAATGTCAAAGCGATGCCGGTGGTTTTCTCGATATTGTTTTAGACTTCGTTTTCTATGCCGCCGTGGTATTGGGGTTCGCACTTGCCGACCCGGTGCAAAACGCCTTGCCCGCGGCCTTTTTGCTCTTTGCATTCATGGGGACAGGCGCATCGTTTCTGGCCTTTGCGATCGCCGCGACACGTCATGGTTTGGAGCGTCCACACTTTGAGCACAAGGCGTTTTATTACCTGGATGGCTTGACCGAAGGCACCGAGACGATCATTGCTTTCGTCGTGTTCTGCTTATGGCCGGCCTATTTTCCCTGGTGGGCGGTCTTCTTCGCGTTGGCCTGCCTGCTCACGACAGCGACGCGCGTCGGGGGAGGCTACCGTGCCTTGGTCAAGGCTGAAGGGGCATCCGAGGGCTTGTTCGAGAAAGGCGCTGATTCATCGAAAGGCGAGCCAGAATAGGCGGGGCCTAGACATGAAACGGGCGGCCCGCAGGCCGCCCGTTTTCACGTCAGGTGTTGCGAAGGAGCGTCTTAGTGCTCCTGTTCTTGCTCGCCTTCACCGTGTACGTGACCGTGTTCGGCTTCTTCTTCGGAAGCTTCACGCACTTCAGCGATCTCGACATCGAAGTTCAAGGTCTGACCGGCCAGCGGATGGTTACCATCGACGGTGACGGTGTCACCTTCGACCTGAGTGACCGTGACCATGAGCGGCCCGCCTTGGGTCTGCGCTTGGAACTGCATGCCCGGTTGAATGTCGTCGACGCCCTGGAAGGCATCGCGCGGCACTTCTTGCATCAGGCCGGGCTGTGTTTCACCGTAGCCTTCTGCCGGCTCGACGGTGACTTTGAGGTTCTCGCCGCTCTGACGGCCTTCCAGTTCTTTTTCCAGCCCTGGAATGATGTTGCCCGCGCCGTGCAGGTAAGTCAGAGGATCGCGGCCTTCCGAGCTGTCCAGCACTTCACCCTCGTTATTGGTAAGGGTGTAGTGGAAGGAGACCACGGAATTCTGGGCAATCTGCATGTTGAAGACCTTTCTGGGTGTATGTCGCCACCCATGGTAACGCGCTCACCCAAGTGTGTCAGGGGCCTCTCGGGGTTTTCATATCCCCCTTGAGTTGCATGACGACACTTCAAGGTGCATCGGGAACGAATTCACCGCCGAACGGTCTCTTGAGCAGCGCCCTGCGTCAGGGCGTCGCGCCGGTTGCGCGGTGATGGGGGTGACGGTACCCTGCCGACATTGGTGCAATTGAAAGATTACCGACGTTGCCTATCAGGAGGCCAACATGACCGTAACGCTGATCTGGCTGATCGCTTTCGCCGTGATTCTTTTCCTGGCGCTTCGTGCGTGGGACGGCTCTCTCGGAAAGATGATCATGCGCCGCATTCCGGCGGCGTTGCAGCTGGGCGGTGACGATCGTTGGGTGTGGAGTATTGCCTTGGCGGTGTTGGGCGCCACCTTCATCGTCAACCCGATCTCGATGTTATTGACGTTGATCATCCTGGCGCTGTTTTACTGGATCGCCAAGCGCGTAGGATGCTGGCTGATGCGCCGCGTCAAGTTACATTGACAGAAAGCTGTTCTGCGCTAGATCAATGCCCCGCCGATGCGGGGCATTGTCGTTGGGGGAGGTCACAGCCATAGCGAAAGCGTCAATGAACCGAATTGGTCATTTTCGTCTTGGGCTTCGAATTCATCGGTTCGCCAGACGCTGGTATAGGTGAGCTGCCAGCTATCCCACGTCAAGGCGATACCGGCTAGCGCATCGCCGACCCATTGCCGGCTGTCCACTGAGTGGCTGTCCTCAAAGGTATTGCCATCCAGCAGCAGGTTATGAGCCATGAAGCGGCCCTCGAGGCTAGCAAACGCATACCAGCCGAAGCCCTGGCCGGGTGTGAAATGGCTTCTGCCGCTTTGGGCGGGGGCTACGGCAGGCATGCCGGCGCTATTTTGTAGGTTATCGCCAATACGCAGGCCTACGCCGCTCGCGGCATACGTATACAGGTTGCCGAGGGCAAAGCCGGCGTTGGGGCCGTACTCCACGTCCAGGTTGCCGAGCGAGTCTTGCAGCCACCAGCTGCGCTTGTAGGTCACGTTCAGCACTGGTTCGTTGTGAAGCTGATGCGACCAGCCGTTGGGTTCGTCGCTGCCGATGAGGTGGTGAAAGTTCTTCTGCACGGCTTTCCCGCCCGATGCCGGTCCCACGATGCCGGCGTCGAAGTGAAGATCGTCGGACTGGCGCCAACCGTTGTATTGCCGATCATCGAAGAGTGATACGCCGGCATAAAGCAGACCCGCATAGGGGCGGTCGTTCTCGACGAGGTCCGAGCGGTCGATGTCGTTGGGTGTGTAGATCTGCTGACCGGCGCGATAAGCCACGCCATCGAGTTCTGCGCCCGACCAGCCGGGCACGATGTCGGCGAGGCGTCGTGTCCAATGTCTTTCGTCGGGCGTGAATGACCAGTCTACTTCCAACCCATTGGTATAATGCCCGTCGTCACCGCTGGCAAACAGGTCATTTTCGCTCTTGAGCGTGAGCATTCCATCAGCCAGTACGGGACTGGAAAAGGCCGCAAAGGCGAGGGTCGAGGCGAGGTAAGCGAGCGAGCGTCCTGGGTTCATGAGACGATTTTCCTATCCGTGGCGTATCACGTCACATACGATAGCGTATGTAAGCGACGTCGGATAGGAAAATTTGGCCCTGCTAATGCCGCCCGGGTCGTAAAAACACTCGGGCGGCACATTGCCTGCTTGGCTATCGCTTATGGGCGATCAATAAGGTGCGACACTCAGGTTGGCTCCACTGCCCACCATGCGTACTTTTTGTCCTACTTGCCAGTTGCGGTCAGCTTTCTGGACCACGACGACGGAGTCGCCGCTATCGCGCCGGATTTCTATCTCCCAGGCTTTGGTACGATTGGCGGCATCTTCGACCTTGCTGCCGGCGACGCTGCCCCCGATGGCCCCGGCTGCGGTGGCGATGGTACGCCCGGACCCGCCACCGACTTGGTTACCGAGCAAGCCACCCAGCACGGCGCCGCCTAGGCCACCCAGAATGCCTTCGTTCTGATCGCCGGCCTGAATCTGCACCTGACGCACCGACGTGATGGTGCCGTAAGTCACCGACTGCGCGGTTTCGGCTTGCCCGCTGCGATACACATCGCCCGAATAAGGCGATGTGTTGGCACATCCGGCGAGTGCCAATGACCCGATAAGTGCTAAAGGAAGTAGTGCTTTCATGCGACCTCCGTTACTTTTCGTGCTGTTTGAAAACAGCGTTCTCAAACTATTCTAGCGCGTTGTTACGATGCCGGCCAGTGCTGTCGACGAGGATGCGTCACTGCGCTGCGTTAATCGTCTGGCTGCCGATAATGGTAGACGAGTCGCTCATCCTTGCGAGGCCCCACGATATGCCATTCGAGTCGAAAACCATGAGGTTCAAAAGTGAGCCGGGCCTGGTAGGTATCAGCACCGCAGAGATGAGGCGACTTGCTGGTCAATGTGGTTGCGGAGTCGGCGACGAGATCGAATAGCCAGACCGCAGCGTCGGGGCCCCGGCGCTCGTGATAGAGCGCGATATGTTCAGGGTGAAGGTCCCAGCGATAGACATTGCGAAACGCTACCTCGCGGGATTGACCTTGGGGCAGAAAATGGCCTTGTTCGACGAAGCGTACCCAGTCGGTATGTGTCTCGGGCGCTACGGTTCCTGCACCCTGACCGGACCAGGCCACTTCGGAGGCATGTCCCGAGCGAGACGTGAAGCTCAATCGGTGAATACTAGGCAACAAGCGTGACAGGCGTATAATGGCAGTCAACTTCTGTAAATCCGTAGGTTAACTATACATGGGATATTTGATTGGCGTGACGACGCTCTGGGCATTTTCCTTCAGCCTGATCGGCGTCTACCTCTCCGGCCAAGTCGATAGTTATTTCGCGGTGCTCACCCGTATTGGGCTGGCGGCGCTGGTCTTTCTGTTCTGGTTACGTCCGCGACGTATGCCACTCGGGCACGTACTGGGACTGATGGCCATTGGCGCCGTGCAGCTGGGCGCGATGTATATCGGTTTCTATCAATCGTTTCTGCTGTTGAGCGTGCCGGAAGTCTTGCTGTTCACGATCTTCACGCCACTTTATATCACCTTGATCGATGACATACTCAAGGGGCGCTTCACGCCATTCTATCTGCTCACCGCTACGCTTGCCGTACTCGGAGCGGCGGTCATTCGTTACGCTGACATCAGCGACACCTATTGGGCCGGGTTCCTGGTCGTACAGAGCTCGAACCTATGCTTCGCCGTGGGGCAGGTCGCTTATCGTCATTTGGCGCCGCGCTTGCCGCGGGAGGTAGCGCATCGCCATGTCTTCGGCTGGTTCTACCTGGGAGCATTGTGTGTGGCACTACCGGCGTTCTGGCTGTTTGGCGATATCACGGCGTTGCCGACGACCTCGCTGCAGTGGGGCGTCCTGATATGGTTGGGCGTCGTCGCGTCGGGGCTTGGTTACTTTCTCTGGAACAAGGGGGCTTGTCGAGTCGATGCTGGGACGCTGGCGATCATGAACAATGCGCTGGTGCCCGCGGGGTTGCTGGTCAATCTGCTGATCTGGAACCGCGACGCGGATGTGCCGCGCCTGGCATTGGGTGGCGGCATATTGCTGGCCTCGTTGCTGATCAATACTTGGTGGCGCCGGCGCCATCAGGCGTCACTCGGCATTGCTTGATAGCGTTGCAGCCGTCTGTTGGGCCAGGCGGCTCTAAACCCGGACGACGTTTCGTGTTTTCATGGTGATGACGCCTTTCGTTCAGGACATCTTCATGAAGCATTCTTTGTTATCGCGTTACGGTTTTTTCATAGCGTGCTGCGTGGTCACGCTGGTGACGACGCTCATGGCCATACGGTGGCATGGTGGGTGGCCGGTGCCGTTGGTGAGTGGCGCGCTGGTCCTCTTGGGTATTGCCGATCTCTCGCAGCGCGGATATGCGGTACGTCGCAATTACCCTGTCATTGGCAACTTGCGTTATGTCTTTCAGGCGTTACGTCCAGAGTTGCGTCAGTACCTCTTCGAGGCCGATACCGAGCAGCTGCCGTTTTCCCATGTGCAGCGTGGCTTAGTTTATCAGCGAGCGCGCCAGCATAACGACGCCAAGCCCTTCGGGACGTTGCGCGACGTCTACGCCAATGCCTATGAGTACATTGGTCATTCGATGGAAACGGCGCCTGTGGCGGAGCCGGATGATTTTCGTCTGACCATCGGTAACGATCAGTGCACCCAGCCTTATGAGATTTCGCTATTCAATATCTCGGCGATGAGCTTCGGTGCACTGAGCGCCAATGCGATTCGCGCCCTCAACAAGGGCGCCCGGCTTGGACGCTTCGCGCATGACACTGGGGAAGGGGGCATCAGTCCGTATCATCGCGAACATGGCGGTGATCTGATCTGGGAGCTAGGTAGTGGTTATTTCGGCTGTCGTACGCCGGAAGGCGAATTCGACCCGAAGCGCTTCGCCGAGCAGGCCAGCGATGCGCAGGTAAAGATGATCGAGGTCAAGCTTAGCCAGGGCGCCAAGCCCGGACACGGGGGGCTGCTCCCGGCGGACAAGATTACCCCGGAAATCGCCCAGACGCGGGAGATTCCCCAAGGCGAGGATTGTCTCTCCCCGGCCAGCCATCCGGCGTTCTCGACGCCGCTCGAGATGCTCGACTTCATCGCGCAATTGCGTGAGCTTTCTGGCGGCAAGCCGGTCGGCTTCAAGCTGTGTCTTGGCCAACCCTGGCAATTCATGGCCATCGTCAAGGCCATGCTCGAAACCGAGATCGTGCCCGATTTCATCGTCGTCGATGGCAGTGAAGGGGGAACGGGCGCGGCGCCGGTAGAGTTTTCCGATCATCTGGGGGCGCCACTGCGTGAAGGGCTCTTGTTCGTGCATAACACGCTGGTTGGCGTGGGGCTGCGTGAGCAGATTCGCCTTGGAGCGAGCGGCAAGGTCATCAGCGCTTTCGATATCGCGCGGGTCATGGCCATGGGGGCCGATTGGGTCAATGCTGCACGCGGCTACATGTTTGCGTTGGGCTGTATTCAATCGCAAAGCTGCCATACCAACCGCTGCCCGACGGGAGTGGCTACCCAGGACCCGCTACGTCAGAAGGCGTTGGTGGTCGGCGACAAGGCCGAGCAGGTATATCACTTCCATCACAATACCCTGCATGCCCTGGCGGAAATGATCGCCGCGGCGGGGCTGACGCGTCCGTGGCAGATTACCCCGGACCACCTCGTGCACCGGGTCTCGGAAAACGAGGTGAAACTGTTCTCTCACCTGCACCCATTTTTGGAACCGGGCGAGTTGTTGCGAGACCCCGGTCAGCGCCCGTTCTATGGGCGTATCTGGCGCATGGCGCAAGCCCAGAGCTTCGCCCCCATGCAGTTGGCCGATGCGCCGAGTGGGGCGACGGCCGCGTAGAGGCATTTTCAGGCGTCATGCTGGTGCTGGTGCGGCTCGGGGGCGGCCTTGCCGTGGGCGAAGGCGGTTAGGATCGTACATTGCGTGGCCGCGTGCGGGCCGCCGCAGCAGGCATCGGTCAGGTGGGCTAACGCATGGCGCATGTGATGCAGCTCCGCCAGGCGTGCGTCGATGGCGGCGAGCTTGTCCTCGGCAACACGCTTGACCTCTTCGCAGGTGTGCGCATCGGCGTCGACCTGCAGCGAGAGCAGCTCGCGGATGTCGGCCAGGGTAAAGCCTAGGCGCTTGGCGCGCAGGATGAAGTGCAGGCGCTCAAGGTTGTCCGCAGCGTAGTAGCGGTAGCCATTGTCGCCGCGTTGGGCGTCCGGGAGTAATCCTTCCTTTTCGTAGTAGCGCAACGTGTCGACGCTGACGCCGCTACGCTCAGCCAGTTCTCCGATTCTTAGCATGGTGGGATTCCCTCCCTATGTTAGGCGTAATAGGTGGCAGTGGCAGGCTTCGCGGCCAGTCATCGGGCACGATGAAAAAACGTCGCTGGGTGCCGTCGGGCGCTTGCAGATGATATTGCTGTGGAGTGCCGGTGCCCGTGAAGTGTGCCTCGAGTGCAGCGTCTATCTTCTCTAGCGAGCGATAGGACTCGTATCCGGGGAGCGCGAGCCAATGCGGCTTGTGAAGTGGGGCGCCCAGGGTTCCCGTCGGCAAGTGGTCACGCAGTATCGGCCAGTCTTGCCATGCCAGCCAATCGCCATGCGCATCGGTGGTGCGCGCCGTATGCGGCGCCGCTATGGTGGCGGACCAAGGGTAAAAGAGGACCCCGAGCATGGCTGCACGTTGTCGAAGTGATCTGGGGTCGATACCCAGGGCATTCAAGCGTTCCATCGAGCGCGGATGATGAGCCAGGGGCAGCTGGTGATGCCGGGTATGGGCATGCTTGCGCGCCAGCGAGTCGGCGCAGCCAGGGCCGATCCAGCGTGCCGGGCTGCGTTCGTCACCGGGGCCTTCGCACAGGCCCAGATAATACTTGATGGCCAGTTCAAGGTGGATAGGGCGTCCCTGGCTATCGGCATAGATCACATCCAGCTCACCGAGAGTGCGGTTGGCCTCTTGAATCGCGATGTTAGTGGCCAGTAGGCGTGTCGCGGGGGCAAGGTCGAGTAGGGCGTGCCAGAGACGCTCATGATAATGCCCCAGACGTCGCGGTAGCGTCGCGCCGATATAAGGCACGAGCCGTTGCGGCTCGGCGTCGAGCGCATGCAGCCAAGCCTTTCTGCACGAAGCGTCTTCAAGCCCGAGCTCCTCGAGGGTCGGTCGGCCCGGGTAATCGCTGTCGATGATATCCGGTGCATGCAATAGCCAAGCGAGATCACGCACCCAGGGGTGGTCAAACGATGCCCATTCGTCTTCCGGTGCGGGCGTGACAGCATCGAGCAGTGTTTGTGTCATTTCGTCGTCATGTGTAAGGCGCTTGTCGTCAACTGATATGCTTTTTTCATACTTATCTGAATCTGTACTCTCCATGGTATTCCCCTGACAATATCTCCAGTTGCAAGACAATGCGAACCCGTTGCCGTTGCGTTTAAACAGGTAGTGAGTGTTGTCGGAGGTGGACATGAAGCGTTATCAACATCTGGCTGAAGCACTTGAGTCTTCAATTCTCTCCGGTGCGTTGCATGCCGGGGATCGTCTGCCTTCGATTCGTGCTGCCAGCATCAGCCGTAATGTCAGTCCCACGACTGTTTTCAAGGCGTATTATCTATTGGAAGCCAAAGGACTTATCCGGGCGCGTGACCGCTCAGGGTTCTATGTCGTTGGGCCGGAAGGCACCCGTCCGCCGGAAATCGAGATGACCAGCGCGCCTGACGAGCGTGTATTCAATGTCGATGTCAGCGACCGTGTTCTCCAGGTGCTAGGCGCCACTATGCGCCGCGATCTGGTGCCTTTGGGGTCTGCACTGCCGAGTCCTGAGCTCTATCCTATCCCGAGGCTTTCTCAGGTCATGGCATCCACGCTACCCAAGCTGAGTGTCTGGCATACGGTGGATGATTTGAGCCCGGGTAGTGCTCAACTGCGTCATGCTATTTCACTGCGCTATCACGCGGATGGTATGCGAGTGTATGCGGATGATCTCGTGGTGACCAATGGCGCACTGGAAGCGCTCAATATCTGCCTGGGGGTCGTCACCCAGCCGGGGGATGCGGTCATTGTAGAGTCCCCTACCTTTTATGCGGCGCTCCAAGCGCTGGAGCGGAATCACCTACGGGCAATCGAGGTATCGACACATCCACGCGATGGTATTGACCTGGAGGCGATGGAACGGGCGATACAGCGGTATAAGCCGGCGGCATGCTGGTTGATGACCAACTTCCAGAACCCGTTGGGTAGCCTGATGCCAGAAGACAAGAAACGTGATCTTGTCGCGCTACTGCAACGCTATGCTTTGCCGATGATCGAGGATGATGTCTATGGTGAGCTTTATTTCGATAGCCGCCGGCCGCTGCCTGCCAAAGCCTTCGACCAGGAAGGTTTGATCATGCACTGCAGCTCATTTTCCAAAAGTCTGGCACCTGGCTGGCGTGTTGGCTGGGTGGCAGGGGGGCGCTATACCCAACACATCATGCGCGACAAACTTTCACTTTCTCTATCGGCATCAGCGCCGGCTCAGGTAGCGCTATCGGCTTACCTGTCACGAAGCGGGTTTGATCGGCATTTGAGAACGCTTAGGCACAGGTTTGAATGGCAGCGTAACTGTATGCTGCAAGCGATCACGGCGCATTTCCCTGAAGGTACCCGGACTACATATCCCGCTGGAGGATATTTTTTATGGGTCGAGTTGCCGAAGTGTGTGGACACTTCGCGGCTACACCAGATGGCGCTGGCCGAAGGTATCAGTATCGCGCCGGGTAGTATCTTTTCTTCGCACGAGCGTTTTCACCACTGTCTGCGTTTGAACTATGGCCATCCCTGGGATGAGCGCTTGCAGACCGGCATGGAAATTCTCGGGCGCCTGATTGCCCAGCAGCTGGAGTGCGGGGACCACTCGACAGATGAAATCCAGCAAGGAGCGATACCATGAGTAAGAAGCCAATGTCGCGTAAACTTAAAGCGATATTCAAATTCTTTGCGGCTATCTTGGTGATCAACGTGATTGTGGGCGTCGCTGGCATCGCCTTCATGATGCTCTATTACGGCGAGGTCGATGGACAGGGGCAGGCAGCATTGGTGACCTTCATGATCTTGAATACGATCTTCGCGTCGCCCGTGGCGTTGTATCTCTACTGGTGGGAGTTGCACCCCGTGCAGACGCCCGAGTCGGATCAGTACAACGACCCCAGGCAATGAACGAAGACCACTAATATTGCAAGCGTTTCGGTCGGGCGCGGTTTGCTCCGCTGCTCGCCAGTCCGCATAATGACGGGCCGCGACGCCGGCAACGAGACGCTTTCATGCAGCCATTCAAGACCATTGGCCTGATCGGGCGATTAGGCAGCCCCAACGCGGTAGAGACGCTCAAGCGGTTGCTCCGCTTTCTCGGCGCTCGCCAGCTCGATGTGATCATCGAGGAACGCACCGCCACGGTATTGCTCAATCATGGTTATCCCGAAGCGAGCCGTCGCCAACTGGGTGAGCGCTGTGATTTGGCGATCGTGGTAGGCGGTGATGGCAGTCTGTTGAGCGCTGCGCGGGAGTTGTGTGCTACGGGTACGCCGGTATTGGGCATCAATCGAGGGCGATTGGGGTTTTTGACCGATATCTCGCCGGATGAAGTCGAAGAGCGAATCGGCGAAGTGCTCGATGGGCACTTCGAGAGCGAGCGTCGTTTTCTGTTGGAGGCGGAAGTGTTCCGCGCTGGCGAACAGGTCGGTACGGCATCGGGACTCAACGATGTGGTCATCCATCCCGGCAAGGCTGCGCGGATGATCGAGTTCGAGCTGTTCATCGACGGTCAGTTCGTCTACAGCCAACGCAGCGATGGGTTGATCATCGCCACGCCGACCGGCTCTACTGCTTATGCCTTGTCGGGAGGCGGCCCGATCGTGCATCCACGGCTCGAGGCCATCACGCTGGTGCCGATGTTTCCGCATACGTTGTCGAGTCGGCCGATCGTCATCGATGCGGCCAGCGAGATCACGGTGCATATCGGCGAAACCAATCACGCGTATCCGCATGTCAGTTGTGACGGCCAGACCCAGGTGGTTTCCAAGCCCGGCGACCGCCTGGTCGTGCGCCGCAAACGGGAACGGCTGACACTCCTTCATCCGCATGGTCACAACTATTTCGAGGCCTGTCGCACCAAGCTCGGCTGGAGCAGCCGGATGGGGGAGTGACATGACGCTGGCTCGAAAAGACCTCGAGGGTTACGATCTGATCGGCGACGTGCACGGATGTGGCGCCTCGCTGGCCGTGTTGCTGGAAAAGCTCGGGTATTCCTATCGAGAGGGCGTGTATCGTCATCCGCGTCGTCGAGTGATCTTCCTGGGCGATTTGATCGATCGCGGCCCGCGCATTCGGCTGGCGCTGAATATCGCGCGTGACATGGTCGAAGCGGGCGAGGCGGATATCGTGATGGGCAATCACGAATACAATGCCTTGGCGTATTGTCGCCGGTCGCCGCCGGACTGGACGGGGGAATGGCTGCGTGAGCATTCGCCGCGCCACAATCGCATCATCAATGAGACGTTGGCACAGTTTCGCGATCACCCCCAAGAATGGCAGTCCCATCTCGACTGGTTCATGACGATGCCGTTGTGCCTCGAACGTGATGGGCTACGGGTTGTGCATGCCTGCTGGGACCGTGACCTCATCGCGCCATTTTTGGCGCAATGTCCCGATGGGCGCATGAGTGAGGATTTCTTTTACGATTCGGCGTGCCCGGGTACCTTCGCCTTTCGTGTCATGGATCGACTGACGCGGGGCCCCTCTCTGCCGCTGCCGGCGGGCCTAAGGATCTATTCCGGTGACGGTTTCACGCGCACGAGTTTCCGCGCCCATTTCTGGGCACGCGATCCTCTGATCTATGGCGATGTGGTCTTCCAGCCCGATAACCTTCCCGACGATCTCGAGAATCAGCCCTTGAGTGCGGAGGAGCGACAGCGGCTGCCGTATTACGGACCGGAGGAGCCGCCGTTGTTCATTGGCCACTATTGGTGCGAGGGGGTGCCGGCGTTGCCGGCGCCGAATATTGCCTGTCTCGATTACAGTGCCGTGAAATATGGGCGTCTGGTGGCCTATCGCTGGGAAGGTGAACAGCGTCTGGATGCCAATCGCTTCGTATGGGTCGATGTGGCGCGTGAGGGATCGGTGCCCCCGACGCCTGACATCGCGCTGGCGTGAGTGGCAGAAAAAAGTTGAAAAAAATTTCGTTGCGCCGGGAACTCATCGCGGTGGGGCGTCGTCAGAGTAAGTGTTCCCTTGAATGATCCCTTGCTCTTGTCCGGCGGCCCCCTCCGCCGGACTTTTTCTTTTGTGCGTTCGTTTGCAGTACTGAAAGGGACCCCGCCCATGTACAAACTGCTGGAATTGCCTCTTCAACAGGATATCGTCGCGCTGCGTCGATCTTTGTGGGCGCATCGTATCGGCCATCAGGTGACCGAGGAGGAGGCGATTCAGGTGCTATGGCTGGCCGATCCGCGTCAGCGCGATGAGGCGGCGCACTTGATCGAGCAATGGCATCGTGGCGAGTTGGCCGAGCGTCCCGCCCAGGCCACGAAACGCCGTTCGTCTGGCATGCTCGGCAGTGCCTTTACTCAGGCACCGCTGGCGGCTGCCTTGGTGGCATTGTGTGTGGCGGTCTTCGCCTTGATGGCGTTGTTCGGTGATCGTGTGGTCGCCGCACTGACCTTCGTGCCCGTCGATGCTGTGTCTGGACGCCTGACGGTCGGCACCCTGGACGATTCCCTGGCGAGCGGTCAGGTATGGCGCCTGGTGTCGCCGGCGTTGATGCATTTCGGCTGGATGCACCTGGTCTTCAACATGCTGTGGCTATGGTATTTCGGACGCCAGGTCGAGGCGCTGCAAGGCCCCGTGCGCCTTATCTCACTCGCCGTCGTGGCGGCGCTGGTCTCCAACCTGGCGCAATACGCCACGGGGACCGTGCTGTTCGGCGGCATGTCCGGGGTCGACTATGCCTTGCTGGGGTATGTCTGGCTGATGGCTCGTCGGGCCCCGGGAAGCGGGTTTTTCGTGCCCCAGATGCTGGTGGTGTTCATGCTTGCCTGGATGGTCTTCACGATGACCGACATGGCGGGCTTGTTTGGATTCGGCAACGTCGCCAACGAGGCGCACCTGGGCGGTCTGTTGGTCGGACTGGTCGTCGGATGGTGGGCCGGTGGACGTGCCGCGAGAGGAGAGCATTAGTGAGTGACATGACCTTCGACAAGATGGTGGCGCAGATGACACCCGCCATGTACGACAGCTTCAAACAGGCGATCGCACTGCGTAAGTGGCCGGACGGACAGCGCTTGAGCCAAGAGCAGACCGAGCTGTGTCTCGAGGCGGTGATGAAATACGAAGTCGCCCACGATATTCCCGAGAACGAGCGTGTGGGCTATCTAGAGCGCGGCGGTTGTGGGACTAACGATGAAACCGGCGAGTCCGATGCCATCAAGTGGATGAACTGATGAGCGATCTATTCAGCGTGGCGGATGTCAGCGCCGCGCGCGGGCCTCTGCGCAAGATGGACATAGCGCCCGGCGACGCGGAGACGCCGGCGCAATACACCCTGCGTGCCGGCGAACAGCGCATCGGTCTCAATGCGCACCTGGGCGCCTCGTTGCGGCTCGTGCACACCGGCGCCATCCACTGCGTGCATTGCGGGCGCACCACGCGCAAGAGTTTCGCCCAAGGCTATTGCTATCCTTGCTTCAAGTCGCTTGCTCAGTGCGATACCTGCATCGTCAAGCCGGAAACCTGCCACTACCATGCGGGCACGTGTCGCGAACCGACATGGGGCGAGCAGCATTGCTTTCAGCCGCACGTGGTCTACTTGGCCAATTCGTCGGGGCTCAAGGTCGGCATCACCCGCAAGACGCAACTCCCCACGCGCTGGCTCGATCAGGGGGCGATTCAGGCGCTGCCTATTCTCGAGGTCGACAATCGCCTGCAGTCGGGGCTGGTCGAAACCTTGTTCAAGCAGGTGGTGGGCGATCGCACCAATTGGCGAGCAATGTTGAAAGGTGATGTGGCGCCCCTTGACTTGCTTGCCGAGCGAGACCGGCTCCTGGCCGCGCTCGATCAGGAGCTGGCGGCGTTACGGCAACGTGTCGGCGATCAAGCAATCGGTACGCTGGCGGCGGCCCCGGTCGCGCTGCACTATCCCGTTCTGGAATTTCCCAGCAAAGTAGTGTCGCACAATTTCGATAAATCCCCGGAGGTCAGCGGCCGCTTGATGGGGCTCAAGGGGCAGTACCTGATCTTCGATACCGGCGTCATCAACCTGCGCAAATTCGGTGGCTACGAGGTGGAAGTGGCGATCGAGTAATGTGGCTCTTGGCGCGGCGATGCCTTGAAGTCCGCTTGGATGTCTCCACTTCATGGGTATCGACATGAATGTCGCTTTACCCAAGGAGGCTCGCATGAAGATTCTGATGGTGCTGACGTCGCACGATCGCATGGGCGATACCGGCCACGCCACCGGCTTCTGGCTCGAGGAGTTCGTTGCGCCGTACTACGTGTTCAAGGATGCGGGCGCCGAGTTGACCCTGGCCTCGCCGAAGGGCGGGCAGCCTCCCATCGACCCGACGTCCACGCAATCCGATGCGCTGACCGATGAGACACGCCGCTTTGATGGCGATGACGAAGCCAAGGCGCAGTTGGCCAATACGCGCAAGCTGGCTGAGGTGCGCGCCGATGACTACGATGCGGTCTTCTACCCCGGTGGCCATGGCCCGCTGTGGGATTTGACGCAAGATCGCCATTCCCAGCAGTTGATTCACGACTTCCTCGTGGCTCACAAGCCGGTCGGGGCGGTCTGCCATGCGCCCGCCGTGTTGGTGCATGCCCAAGGTTCCGACGGTCAGTCAGTGGTCAAGGGGCATCGTGTAACGGGGTTCTCGAACAGCGAGGAAGACGCCGTGGGGCTGACCGATGTCGTGCCGTTGCTGGTGGAAGATGCCCTGAAAGAAAAGGGCGCCCACTATGAGCGCTCCGGCGCGGATTTCGATGCCTTCCAACTGCGCGATGGCCTGTTGATCACTGGTCAGAATCCAGCCTCCAGCGCACCGACGGCCAAGTTGCTGCTGGATGCTCTGACAGGCTGACAATGACCCTCGACCCTTACATACTTCTCTTATAATGGCTCGCCTTGGCGGGTCATTATTTCTTTTTGGTTAATAATGCCTTTCCTCGATGCGTGCTGGCGTGACGCACGATAGCCATTATGCTGAAGGCATAATCGGCGGAGAGACACGCATGTGGCGTAATTCGGTACACGGTTGGGGCTTGCCCAGCATTCTCTTGCATTGGCTGAGTGCCGTGCTGGTCGTGTCGCTCTTCGTGCTTGGCTGGTGGATGACCGGCCTTGGTTATTATGATCGCTGGTATCAACTGGCACCGTGGTGGCACAAGTCGCTGGGTCTGACGCTACTGGGTGTGACGCTGCTGCGGTTGGCATGGCGCCTGGGTCAGCCCACGCCCAAAGCACATGGCCTGTCTTGGGAGCGAATGCTGGCGCATGCCGGCCATTGCCTGCTGTACGTTTTGCTGTTGACGGTAATGGTGAGCGGCTATTTGATCTCCACTGCCGAGGGCCAGGGCATCAGCGTGTTCGGCGTCTTCGAGGTACCGGCGCTGATCAGTGAGCTGCCGAATCAAGCGACCCTGGCGGGTGATGTGCATTGGTACGCTGCTTGGGCACTGATAGTGCTGGCCGTGGGCCATACGCTGGCGGCGCTTAAACATCATATTTTCGATCGTCGGGACACCTTGCGCCGCATGTGGTGGCCCGGTGGGTCTCGACGTTAATGAGTTCGATATACGTGGCGGTGTTGCCGCCACTCTGGTTCTGCAAACCTTCCTCTTAGGAGATGACAATGTTCTCGAAATCGCTATTCAAGACCGTAACCGGTGCCGCCCTCGGCGCAGCCGCGCTATTGCCGATGACCCAGGCCAGTGCCGCCGAGTACCAGATCGACACCGAAGGGCAGCATGCCTTCATTCAGTTCAAGATCAGCCACTTGGGCTATTCCTACGTGCTGGGTACATTCGACGAGTTCTCGGGGAGCTTCTCTTACGATCCCGACGCGCCGGAAGCGTCCAGTGCCAATGTCGAGATCGACGTGACCAGCCTCGACAGCAATCACGCCGAGCGTGACAAGCACATCCTGAGCGACGATTTCCTGAACGCGTCGGAGTATCCCACCGCAACGTTCGAGTCGACCGGCTTCGAATCGACTGGCGAAGGCGAGGGCAAGCTGTCCGGCGACCTGACGCTGCATGGCGAAACGCAGCCGATCACCATCGATGTCGACCATATCGGTGGGGGCGACGATCCCTGGGGCGAATACCGGAATGGCTTCGAGGGTGAAACGACGCTGACGCTGTCCGACTTCGGCATCGATACCAGCAAGTTGGGGCCGACCGCGTCCACTGTCGATATGTATCTCGTGGTCGAAGGTATCCGCCAGTAATTCGCCACGCATGATCGAGTCTGAGTCGCCCCGCCTTGTGTGGGGCGATTCACGTTAGGGCTCAGTCGTGGGCGATCGCCAGACGGTTACGTCCGCCTTGCTTGGCTCCGTAAAGCGCCATGTCGGCGTGATGCAGCAGAGTTTCGGCATACTCGCCGTGCTGGGGATAACAGGCGAGTCCCAAGGAGACGGTAAGGTGCAGCGGTGTCCCATCGTCCAGGTCTATATCCAGCGTGGCGACCTGTTGGCGAAGATGCTCGCCGCGTTGCCGTGCGGCGGCTAGGCCGGCGCCGGGCATGATGATGACAAATTCCTCACCACCGTAACGACAGACGATATCGCCGCGCCGAACGTTATCGCTCAAGAGATCGGCGACCTCGATCAATGCCCGGTCGCCAAAAGCATGGCCGTGGTCATCGTTGATTGGCTTGAAGTGGTCAATATCAAGCATGAGGACCGACAAGGGGGCTGACTGGCGTTCGGCACGTGCCAGTTCGCGCGTCAAGGTATCGTCCAGGAAGCGCCGGTTGTAGAGACCGGTCAAGGCATCGCGAATGCTGGCCTCCTCGAGTTGCTCGCGCAGTTGCACATTGCTTAGTGATAGTGCCATATCCTCGGCGGCGCCCAGGGCGAATTCAGCTTGAGGATCGCCGTTATCCGTCTCGTCAGGGGGGCTGGTGAGGTGAAGGTGCAGTACCCCCATCGGTTCCTCCGTACCCCTCAAGGGTATGCAAAGATGGCGTCCGGGGCGCGCGGCGCGCAGGTGCGAGCAGGCCTTTGCATCGTGCGCCATGGGCAGAGTGACATCGCGCAGTCCACCATCGCGCAGAGCTAGGCATTCGTCCCGCTCGATATCGCCACTGTCCTCGCCCCACTGACAAATACGATTGGGCGCGGCGGTATGTGTGTTGAGGCACCACAACGTACCGCCGAGGGTATTGGCAAAAACCGTGGGTAACTGGTTACGCAGCGTCGACTGCGCTTCCTGCGTACTGCGGCAGGCTTGCAGGGCTTCGACAAGATCATGACGCGCTCGCATATCGCGGGTTCGATCGCGTACCAGCACATTGACGCGTTCGGCGAGTTCGCGATTAGTGCGTTTTTCGGTGGCTACCAGCGTCTCGAGGCGCGCGGCCATGGCGTTGAAAGCATGCGCCATCCAGGCGAACTCATCGCGCCCCCGGAGCGCCACGCGTTGGCTGAGATCTCCCGCGACCATACGCTGCGAGCGCTGGGTGATTTCCGAGACAGCATGGCGGGTGCGACGAAACAACGGCCACCAGGTCAGCAGGGCGCTCGCCAGTGCCAGCAAGATGCTCCATACCATGATGTACTGCGCGTGTTTTGCGGCACCCTGGCTATCGGCCTGGCGCGTATGGAGAGCTTCCTGCTCGGTATCGATGAAGTTGCCCATGACTGTTCGGAACTCATCGACCATGCGCTTGCTGGCTTTGTCGGCTATAGGGGGAAGTGCGGCATTCGCGTTACGCGTCTTGATAATGCTGTCGGTGGCGACGTTTTTTATCCACTGCCGGAAGAGCTGGTTGGCCTGCTCGAGGCGCCGGTGCTGTGTCGCGTCGTTCGAGGCGTCTTGCAAGCGTCTCAGAGTGCGCGGAAAAGTGCTCAAGGCGCGCTGGTAAGGCGCCAAATAATCGCCATCTCGGGTCAGGGCGTAACCGCGCTGGGCAGTTTCGGCGTCCATGAACAGTCGCATCAAGTGATTGGCATCGGCGATCACCTCGAGGGTCTGGGCGACGCTGCGAGCCGTGCGCTGCTCGACTTGAGACGCCTGGTAGAGGGCGAGGCAGCCGATCAACATGATCATGAAAGGCACGATGGCGGCGATTATCATGCGCGCATAGAGTGAATGAGGCATGAGGTGGAATTTCCTTAAAAATGTAACATTTGGTTACGTTTTGGTTGATCATAACGGGACTCGGCAGCCAATCTCAATGGCGATCTAGCGTGAGGAAGGTGTTGAAAGTCAATTTAACGGTCCCCACGTGTTGTACTGATCAGACAGACCCCCTGACGCGATGTTTCATATTGTAACCAAGCGTTTTTTGTACTGTCTTTTGCCATCTGACAAGGAGTCACCATGCTTAACCAACGTACGTTGCCCCGCATTGGTCTCGGTACCTTTCGTCTCAAGGATCAAGACGTCATCGACTCGGTCACGTCAGCGCTGTCACTCGGTTATCGGCATATCGATACCGCTCAGTTCTACGACAACGAGCGCGCCGTTGGCGAGGCGCACGGCGTGAGTCCGGCGCAGATCGCGCGTATCGATGCGCTGGATAGGGGCGAACGTATCGCCAATCCGGATTTTGCCCCTGAGTGGGACGCCTGAATCGTCATCACTCACGAAGGCGCTTTTTGCTGACAGCCTGTTAGACTTGGCGCCCCCGGTATCGACCGATACTGGGGGCGCCCTGTTTGATACCTTGATCGTTGATTTGCAATGAGGTTTCCGTGACGGAATCCATGTCCTCGCTACGTCGCCAGCTATGGCAGCAGACCTGGCCCATGGCCATCGGCGTGCTCTCGCTGCTGGGCTTTCAGCTTGTCGATAGTGCTTTCATTGCCCGCTTGGGTACCCAGCCGCTTGCGGCACAATCCTTTACCTTTCCGCTGTCGTTTCTGATCATCGGCGTGCAAGTGGGGCTGGGCATTGCCATCGCGGCGTTGATATCGCGAACCTTAGGGGCCGGTGATACAGCGCGTGCCAGGCGCCTGGGCAGCCTCGTGTTGGTCGGTGGCAGCGCCTTGATGGCACTGTTGATGCTGCTCATGTGGGCCGCGCAGACGCCGATCTTCACGCTGTTGGGAGCCGATGCCCCCACGCGGGATCTGATTCGCGCCTATTGGGGGCCGCAGCTGGTGGCCAACTGGCTGGGGGCGGTACTGTATTTCGGCTATAGCTTGTTCCGAGCGCACGGCGATACGCGTTTACCCGGCAAGCTCATGGTGCTGACCAGCCTGCTCAACTTGGGCCTCGATCCGCTGTTGATTTTCGGTGTCGGCGACTGGTCGGGTTGGGGATTGCCTGGCGCGGCCTGGGCGACAGCGTTGGCGTTTGCCATCGGTATTTGGCAACTGGTGGCGCGCCTACGTGCCCACGACTGGTTGGCGCGCCATGGATTGCGTGATGAACTGCGTGCCTCGGCCGTGCCGTTCATGGCGATTGCCGGTCCCGCGATGATCAGCCAATTGATGCCGCCGTTGTCGGCGATGCTGGCAACCTCCATTGTCGCCAAATTGGGTGAGACAGCGGTTGCGGCGTGGGGACTGGCCAGCCGTCTGGAAACGCTCTCGTTGATGGTGGTACTGGCGCTGACCATGTCGCTACCGCCTTGGCTGGGACGTTGTTACGGCGCTGGTGATTGGCCGCGCATCGATGCCTTGATGAGGCTAGCGGCGCGTACAGCAGTGATCTGGCAGTTAGGACTGGGATGTATCATGGCACTGGCGGCGCCTTGGGTGGCGGTCGCTCTGTCGGGCAACCCGGAAATACGCGATGAACTCGCGACCTTGATACGTTGGCTGCTACCCAGCTATAGCCTGCTGGGCCTTTGCATGCTGGTAGTCTCCGCCTCCAATGCGCTGGGCTGGCCGGTACGCGCCATGTTGCTGTCCTTCATGCGCTTGTTCGTGTGTTACTTGCCATGCCTGGCAGTGGGCGCCTGGTTGTCGGGCATCTTTGGCGTCGCCTGGGGAGCCGCACTGGGCAACGTGCTGGCGGGCGGTCTTGCCTGGAGTATCTTCCGGCGTTCTCTGACGCAACGCATGGCAGTCAATGGAGAAACTTGAAAACGCCGTTTTTTAAGTTATAAAAACCAGAATATGGGTGAAAATCGATTTCATCATCTGGTGATGAATTCGATTACCTCATAATTTACTGGCTTTTCCGTCCTATACTGGCGCTTCGATTCAGCATCCACTCAGCGCCAAGCAGGGGCAAGCCATGCACGTACTCATTCTCGGCAGTGGTGTCGTCGGTGTCACCAGCGCCTATTACCTGGCATCGCAGGGGCACGAAGTCACGGTGGTGGATCGCCAGGCTGGGCCCGCCATGGAAACGAGTTACGGCAATGCCGGCCAGGTATCCTTCGGATTTTCCTCGCCCTGGGCGGCCCCGGGCATTCCGCGCAAGGCACTCAAGTGGATGTTCCAGGAACATGCGCCGCTGAAGATCCAGCCCAAGCGTGACCCTGCCATGGCACGCTTCATGATGGCGATGTTCAACAACTGCACGCCCGAGCGCTATGCCGTCAATAAGGAACGCATGGTGCGTGTCGCCGAGTACAGCCGACAGTGTATCGATGCGTTGCGCCGCGATACGGGGATTCGCTATGAGGATCGCCAGCGTGGCCTGCTGCAGCTCTTTCGTCATGAAGCTCAGGTCGAGGCGGTGGCCAAGGACATGCGCGTGCTGAGCGAGTGCGGGGTACGCCATCGGTTGCTTGGGGCCGAGGAGCTGACAACGGCCGAGCCGGCACTGGCGCGCGTGCCGGGCAAGTTCGTGGGCGGGCTGCACTTGCCGGACGATCAGACCGGCGATTGCCATTTGTTCACCCAGCGCTTGGCCGATCACTGCCGCGAACAGCTGGGCGTCGAATTCCGCTTCAATGTCGATATCCAGCGCATCGAACGTCAGGCCGGTCGCGTCGAACGGGTCATGACCTCGTCGGGCGCCTTGAGTGCCGATGCGTACGTGGTGTGCCTGGGCAGTTTCTCGCCGCTTTTGATGAAAGATCTCGATATCCGCTTGCCGATTTATCCTGTGAAGGGATACAGCTTGACGCTGCCGGTGGTCGACGACGGCGGCGCGCCGCAGTCCACGGTGATGGATGAAACCTTCAAGGTGGCCATCTCGCGTTTCGATGATCGGATTCGTGTCGGCGGTACCGCCGAGCTAGCCTCCTATGACTTGAGCCTGCTGGAAAAGCGGCGCGCGACCATCAGCATGGTGGTGCGCGATGTCTTTCCCGAAGGCGGCGACGCGGCCAAGGCCGAGTTCTGGACCGGCCTGCGTCCGATGACCCCTGATTCGACGCCGATCATCGGCGCCACGCGCTATGACAATCTCTGGCTCAACACTGGGCATGGCACCCTAGGGTGGACGATGAGCTGCGGTAGTGCTCACCTGCTCGCTGACCTGATGGCCGGACGTCGACCCGCCATCGACCCGAATGGCTTGGATGTCGCTCGCTACGCCGCGTAAGTTCGTCGCGAGGGGAATCCCTGCGTGCTTCGCTTGTCCAATATTGGCACCAGACCCGGTTCGCCGTGGGCGGCGGGTGCTCTGGAATGTTATGAGAGCCATTGAGGAGGGAGCGATGACCATTCGCGCTGGCTGGCGTGTCGGGAGCGCCGGCATGTTGGCGTTGTTATTGAGCGGTTCCGTGCTGGTGAGTGGGTCGGCACTGGCCCAGGAAGATACCGCGTCGTCCGAGGATCAAAAACAGACAGCGACCGAGGCAGACGAGGTAAGCGACAAGGCCACCGGTGTCAGCGACGAGGATGCCAGCTTCGGCCAGGGGGGCGCGCAAACCCCGCTCGACCAGCGCCGCAACGCGGTGACCTTCGGGCAGATGGATGTCGACCAAGATGGCGTGCTTAGTGAAGAAGAGGCACGTCAGGCCGACCAGCTCGAGCTCTTCCAGCGACTCGATGACGGCGAAGGCGAGGTTACGCGGGAGACGTTCCAGGATGAGGTCGGCTCGGACACGCTACCCGAAGCTCAGGATAAGTAAACGTACAACAAAACGCCCGCCATGCGTGCGCGTGGCGGGCGTTTTCGTGCCGGTCATCGGCGTCGTTGTCAGCCGACGACGGTGGCGATGGCCTTGGCTACATAGGGAAGGTTTTCCTGCGCCAGGCCAGCGACGTTGGCGCGGCCGGAGCGCACCATGTAGATACCGAATTCGTCGCGTAGGCGGTCCACCTGTTCCGGGCTCAGCCCGGTGTAGGAGAACATGCCACGTTGCTCGGCGATGAACGCGAAGCGTTCGTCCAGCCCGTAAGGCTTGAGCGCCTCGACGAAGTCACGGCGCAAGCCGTTGATGCGATCACGCATCTCGGTGAGTTCCTCACGCCATACGCCGGCCAATGCATCGTCGTTGAGAATCTCGGCCACGACCGCGCCGCCATGGGCCGGCGGGTTAGAGTAATTCTCGCGGGCGACGATGGCCATCTGCGAGCGGACGTTTTCCATTTGCTCGCTGTCGCGGGCGATCATGATCATGCAGCCGGTGCGCTCGCGATAGACCCCGAAGTTCTTGGAGCAGGAGCTGGTGATCATGACCTCGTCGAGGTTTTCGGCCAGCAGGCGTGGCCCGTAGGCGTCGGCATCGAGCCCATCGCCGAAGCCTTGATAGGCGAAGTCGACCAGCGGCAGCAGGCGGCGCTCGCGCACGACCTCGAGCACGCGCTGCCATTGCTCGCGTGACAGGTCGAAGCCCGACGGATTGTGGCAGCAGGCGTGCAGCAGCACGACATCCCCTTCGGGAATCTGCTGCAGGGCGCTCAACATGCCCTCGAAGTCGAGGCGGTTATCGGCATCCACGTACGGATACTTCTTCAGCTCGACGCCCGCCGCATGAAAGATACCCAGGTGGTTGGGCCAGGTCGGATCGGAGACCCAGATGCCCTTGCCGGGCAGCTGCGACTTGATGAAGTCCGCCGCCAGACGCAACGCGCCGGTACCGCCGGGTGACTGGGTCGCGCTGGCGCGGTTGGCGGCCAGCACCGGGGATTGCGCGCCGAGGACCAGCTCGAGCACCGCCTGGCCATAGCGCGGATCGCCGTGCGAGCCGATATAGCTCTTGGTCGTCTCGTTCTTCAGCAGCCGCGCCTCGGCCTCCTTGACGGCCCGCATGACGGGCGTATTGCCGTGAGCGTCACGGTAAACGCCGACCCCCAGGTCGACTTTCTGGGGGTTGGGATCTTTTTTGAAGGCTTCGATAAGCCCGAGGATGGCATCCCCGGGCACGCGTTCAATCTGCTCGAACATTGGACTGCGCTACCTCGTCGGTTCTGGCGGCCATGATGAAATCGTTTTTGTGCAAGCCCTTGATCTTGTGTGACCACCAGGTAACGGTGACTTTGCCCCATTCGGTGGTCAGCGCCGGGTGATGACCTTCTGCCTCGGCGAGATCGCCCACCTTGTTGGTGAACGCTAGGGCCTGCTTGAAGTTGCGGAACGTGAACTCACGCTCCAATTGCATGATGCCATCGCGCTCCACGATCCGCCACTCGGGAACATCAGCGCCCAGGCTATGCATTTCCGCTTCACTGACGGTAGGAGCGTCGGCGCTGCAGGCTTCGCATTTCAACTCGGCAAGCTCGCTCATGGTGTTCTTCGCCTCCTTTCGGTGATTTATATCAGTGTAGAAGCCAACGCCAGGGCGGACCTACCGCAACGGGACATGATTTATGCCTCGCTCAAAGATGCGGCCTTTACGGCCGCGTGGATCTCCGGGTAGGGGCGGTCTTCTAGCGCCGCGAAGCCGTCGAGCTGGCGTGCCTTGAGTTGCGTCAGCAAGGGGGAGGTAAGCCCCGCTAGAAAGCGTGTGAACAACGCGTCGCTGGGTGGCGGCGCATCGGGTAGCGCGGTGAGCCGTTCACGCAAAGGCGTACATAGGGTGGCCACTTGGCGTGGGTCGAGCGGTGCGTGTGTCGTTTCTGTGGGCCACTGTGCGATATGGCCGCGGCACACCGAGCAATGCCCGCAGTGCTTGGGCGCATTGGCGTCGCCGAAATAGTCGGCGAGGCGGCGGCTGAGACAGGTCGTCGATTCGAATAGCGCGAGCATGGCCTGCAGCCGTTCGATCTCGGCGGCTTCCTTGCGCTGGAAGTACTCGGTCAGATGCGTCGCGAGCGCGGCGATATCGAACTCGGCCTGCAGCACCCCGTACACCTCGGTCATCTGCTTGCTTTCGAGCTGGATGAAGCCCTGATCGTTGAAATACTCCAGGGCGCTGATGACGCGACGCCGTGAGGTATCGAGACCGCGCTGGGTACCCAGGGCATCGAGCGCCTCATGGTCCAGCGCGCACCATGTCTTGGCTCTGGGCGAGGCCTCGATCAGGGCGGTGACGAAAGCGCGGCGTTCGCCGTTGAAACGCTCGATCAGTGCCTCCGGCTCGATCAGATATTTGAAGCGATATTCGGCGAAATAGGCGTAGCGCGGAGCGATGACGGCCTCGAGCTCGAGCCTCACCAGCAGTGTCTTGAGCGGCAACGGCCGTATGTTGCTGTGCTGGGAGAGGGCGTTCAGGCGTACCTCCCACTGACCCTGGGGCGCGGCGTCACGGATGTCTCGCAGGACACGCTCGATGCCGTCGCGCTCGGGCGTGTCGCCGTAGACGAAGTTCTCCAGCGCACCCAGGGCGTCGCGGCCGCCGAGCATCAAGCAGCTCGACGGTTGTCCGTCGCGTCCGGCGCGACCGATCTCCTGGCTGTAGTTCTCGATCGACTTGGGCAGGTCGTAATGCACGACGTTGCGGATATCGGCCTTGTCGATGCCCATGCCGAAGGCGATGGTGGCGACGATGCAATTCACCTCGCCGCTCATGAACGCCTGTTGCAGCGTATCGCGGGTCTCGCTGTCGAGGCCGGCGTGATAGGCACGCGCGTCGATGCCTGCCTTACCGAGGTAAGCGGCTAGGCGCTCGGCGGTTTTCTGCAAGGTGACGTAGACGATGCTGGGCTGGGGCGGCGAGGCGGCCAGGCGTGGCCCCAGCCACTCGACCAGGGCGCGGGGGCGTCGCTCGGTGGCGGTGGGCTGCACCTGCAGATCGAGATTGGGACGATAGAAGCCCGTGGCGGCAACATCCTGGGCGTCGATGGCGAAGCTGGCGCGCATGTCGTCGGTGACGCGCGGCGTGGCCGTGGCGGTGAGCAACAGCGCCTGCGGAATGGCGAATTCACGCTGATAGGCAGGTAGCTTGAGATAGTCGGGACGGAAATTGTGGCCCCACTCGGACAAGCAATGCGCCTCGTCGACCACCAGCAACGAGACCGGCACCCGCTGCAGGAAGGCGCGGAAGCGCTCGTTCTTGAGGCGTTCCACCGAGATCATCAGGATGCGGATATCGCCGCGCCTGACGCCGTCCATCACCGCCGAGGCTTCCTCCCGGGTCTGGCGGGAGTCGAGGCTCGCCGCGGCGATGCCGTGGCGAGCCAGGAAATCGAGCTGGTCCTGCATCAGCGCCAGCAGCGGCGACACTACCAGGGTCAGGTGCGGCAGATGCAGGGCCGGCAACTGATAGCACAGCGACTTGCCGGACCCGGTGGGAAAAATGGCCGCTGCCGAACGCCCCTGGGTCACGGCCTCGACCACCTGGCGCTGGCCGGGGCGAAAGTCGGAATAGCCGAAGACGCGTTGCAGGGTGTCGTCGATGTCGGCCATGCGGTGCTCCTTGCCACGATTGAGGCGACATCTTACACCCTGTGGCCGTCGGGATGGCGCGCAGACCGCCGATGCCGTGCGTGATCGACACGACATGCCGCCACGGACATGACCCATGGCGCTCGCTGTTGGCATAATGCGTCTTTTGCCCACGGAAACGACCCATGACCGCCTGGAGCAAGCTTCTCGTCGCCACCACGCGGCTGCTCGACCTACATGACAGTGGCCATGAGCCCGGCTCGCCGTTCGTGCACGTCAGCCAGGAAAGCCGGCGTGGCCTGCGCGACGGCTACTGGCTGGACCTCGGCTGCTTGCTGCTGGACTATCTGCTCGATGTGGACTTCGCGACCAACAGCGCCTTCGTGTCGCAGACGCGCTGCCTGGCGCACCTGCGCGAGTTCTATCCCGAACTGGCGCATGATGACCTCGGCTTCGTCGTCAACCTGCTCGCCACGCCCAGTGAAGTGCACTTTCGCGATGCGCCTCCGACACCGGAGGTGCGCGATGCATCCGCGCCGCCGGAACCGGATGCCGGGGAGGCGGCCGAGGCGCGCCGCGCGATGCGCAGCACCAAGCGGACCGCCCTGATCGAGAAGCAGAGCCAGACCGGCCAGGTACGCCTGACCGCCAGTGGCCGCCAGGCGGTGACGCTGGCCAGTCAGGTCGAGGACCTCCTGTATTCCGAATACGACGCCGCCAAGGTGCTGGCCGCCCTGGCGCGGGGCGATTTCGCCCGCATTCCCGACATCACCAACCAGATCCTGCTGGCGATCCGCGCCTTGACCCAGGAACTGCGCCGGGTGCGCGAAAACCCCACCCGCGAGGGCAAGCTGGCGGCGTTGCTCGACAACGAGCGCCACTATCACAATGCCTTGTCGAGCATTCAGGAGACGCTGCTCGACGCACGCGCGCAGCTTTCCACGCCACGCTTGATGGAGCGCTTCGCCGACTGGCGCGAGCGCGAGGCGGCACGTCACGGCGAGGAATGGGATCTGCGCATGCTGTCGAGTGCCATCGGCCGCGTGCTCACGGCGATCGAGAACCTCTCGCGACGGCTATCGGAGTTGCTGGCCGATATCGCCGAGGGGCGCATTCAGTCGATGGGCGTGGTCGACTTCGCCGATGTGGCGCGCGGTCTGCTGGCCGCGCCCGCCGCGCCACGCATGAGCGAAGCACTGGTGACACGCCTGATGCCGTTTCACGTCGACGTCGCCATGCCGCGCCTGGCACCGCTGACCCCATTGCTCGAGACCCGTCGCGCCGAGACCAGCCATGCCGCGCTGGTCTTCGATGAAGCCCAGGACGCGGCCCCCGAGGACCCTCTGCTGGCACGCTTTCTGGAGGCGCGCGGGCCGGCGCTACGGGCCCGGATCCAAAAGGCGCCGCTCTCGCTGCCCGAGGCCCTGGCCGAGGGCTGGCACCGGTTCGAGGGAGACGACTGCCTGGCGCAGTTGCTCAATACCTTCGTCGACACCGAGCTGCTCGACAGCCACCTGCGGGTGGGGGTCGAGGCCCGCAGTTTCGACGTCACACTGGACGACGGCCGCGTGGTCCAGGCCGCCGTCACGCCTTCCTTGCGCGTCGCCACGCCGGCGGCGGGCACGTCCCCGGTCAACGAGGATGCATCACGATGAACATGAGTGAAATGGGCGAGGTCGTCGCCTACCTGCTGCGCTACCGCAGCGCCGAACGCGTCCCGGGCGGTGGCCGCAAGCGCCGCGCCGCGCGCGAGGGCCAGCTCTCCGAGCGCGATGTCTGCGCGCTGATCGACGATGCCAGCGATCTCGAGCGCGAGGCGCTGCGTGACTTTCTGGCCGGCCAGGGGCTGAGGCTCAAGACGTTCGAGGCGGGCGACTTTCCGGGTATCGCGCCGGGGTCGCGGTATTACGCGCTGTTGCCGGATCCGGAGCTCGAGCAGCCCCCGTTGTATACCCGTCAGCCGGTGTTCGAGGCCCTCAAGTTGCGTCAGGAAAGCCGCAGCGAGCTGGCGCAGTGGTATCTGCAACTGTGGCTGCTCATGAATACCCTGCTGTACACCCGGTACAACCGCGCGCTTTCCGACGTCAGCCGTTACCAGGAGGCGACCTTCGCCAGTCACGAGCTGCTCGACCTGCTGCGCGATCAACTCGAAGCGTTGCGCGCGCTGGGCGAGGCGGCACCGGAAACCAACCGCGCGCTGCTCGAGGAGCGCGGCGAGGACCTCAACCGCCGCGTGCGGGCCTTCATCGACCTGCAGGTACGCGCCGGCCTGCTCGAGGCGTCCGGCGCCTCGGGCGAGGACGCCTCGCCGGGCGATATCTGGCAGCAGACCCTGCTTGGCGCCCTGGAGTGCGAGCAAATCGGCATTCATCAATTGGGCCATCTTCAGGCGCTGGCCGAGGGACGCCTCGCGGAGGAAACGGCATGAGCGTGATCAATCGCATCGAAGTCGCCAACCTGCTCAACAAGCATGGCGATATCGCCTCGCCATGGGACGCCAAGATGCGTCACCTGCTGCTCGATCTGCGCGGTCAGTCCAGCGCCATCAGCATGGAGAACGGGTTCGGCAAGACCACCCTGGCCGAAGCCCTGATCGGTCTGCTGTCCCGCGACAGAAGCCTGATCTCGCGCACGCGCCGCAAGTGCTCGCCGTCCACGGTGGCCGGCCAGGGGCGTAGCTGGAGCCATTTGCGCGTCGAATTCCGCACCCGCAGCGGCAGCGAGCGCCAGGACGACATGCTCGCCGCCGCCGGCGAGGAAGTCGCCGGCGAGACCTTCGTGTTCGGCTTCTACGGCTACAGCGACGGCAGCGGCCTCGCTTTTTATCACTATGCCGGGCGCCTGGAAGACATTCCCGTTCATCATTACACCGTCGACGGCAAGCTGGCGTTGAGTGCCAACAGCGACGTCAAGGCCGACATGGCGAATCGTGGCGTGCGCCTGACCCACAACCGCGAAGAATGGCTCGACGCGGTCGGCGCGCATGTCTCGCGCCGGGAACTGGCGCAGTTGGCGGCCTTTCAGAAGGAGGGCGGTGCCGACAAGAGCCAGATCTTCAATGCCATCAAGCCGCGCGGCGGTGAGAAGGCGGACCAGGCCTTCTTCTTCGAGGTGCTGGCCCCGGAGATCCTCTCCGGCGCGACGCGGGGCGAGACCGACGAAAGCGAGGAACTGATCGAGGAGGTGATCCTCAACTCCGGTACCAACATCACCGAGTTGCGTCACCGTCTCGAGGAGGCAGAGCACGATCAGCGGCGTGCCGAGGACAAGGTCGCGCGGCTGGCGACGCTGAGCGACGACGGCGCAGCCCTGCTGGCGGCACGCGACGAGCTCGAGCGCCTCGATGCCGGCTTCCAGGGGCTCGAGTGTCTGCTCGGCGGACAGGCACTGCTGGGCTTGCCGGGGATTCCCGCGACACCCGCCGAGGTCGAGGACGAAACGCTGGATGCCGCGATACCCTGTGGTTTCGCCTGGGCCAGTGGCGATACACGACGGCCGCGAGTCTCGCTATGGCTGTTGGCGCGTCTCTCGGGAGGCAGCGAGCGCAGCATTCGTCAGGCGCTGTCCGAGCGCGGCGCGCGGGTCGACGCCCACCGGCGCCTGGTGCATCTGCCCGAGGCCGCCTGGCCGGCCGGTCGCGAAATCGGTCACGTCGACTTCACCGCGGCGCGTGAATGGCTGGCCGAGACCCTGAACTTCGACGACGATGCCGCGCGCCATCGTGCCCTGGCGGCGCTGGATGCCGGCGCCGATGTCTTCGAAGCACGCGACGGCAACCGCTTCCGCGAGGAGGTGATCGCCGATCAGACCTACCGCGACGAGCTGGGCGCCGACATTCAGGCCGCCGAGCGGCATCTCGAGACGCTCGAGCAGCAACGCGAACGCCTGGAAGGTCAGCAACGCGAGTTCGTCGACAACCAGAGCTTCTATACCCAGGCGCTGAGCGAGGGGCTCTTCGACGAAGCCGAACTGGAGGCACCCGAAGCCACCGCCGAGGCGGCGAAGGCCGAGGCCGAGTCGGCACGCCAAGCCTTGAACGCCCACCTGGGACGCATCGGCGAGCTCAAGCAGGTCGCCGCCTGGCATGCCGAGTTCCAGCAACAGGCCCCGGGGGTATCGCCCGGCGAGCGGCTGGCCGAAAAACAGGCGCGCGATGAGGTGCTCGAAGAGGCGCATGCCGAGGCCGAGGCCCAGCGTGAGCCGTTGGCGTCGCGTTGCGAGACGCTGCGCCATCAGGCCGAGGCGCTGCGCGACGAACAGCAACGCCTGGCCGGCGAGCAGGGCTTGCTCGAGCAGGGGCAAGCACCGTGGCGTGCCTTCGTCGACGGCTGGCCCGAGGAGGACGTCACCGGCTTCTGGACGCGCCGCAAGACGGCGTTGGCCGAACTCGAAACGCGCTGTCACGGAGCCGAGCAACGCGCCGAGGATGCCCGCCGAGAGCAGGCGCGCCTGACCCCCCTGCATGACGCAGCGCAGCGTTACGCCGACTATCATGGCGACGACGAGCCGGTGCATCTGCGGCAAACCCTGTATGAGCGTGCGCGCGCACTGGATGACGAAGGACATCGCCTGGAGCAGGAGCAGCAGCGTCTGCGTGAGTTGACTCAGGCGCAGCGTGACTTCGCTTCGCGTTTCGAGGCCGATCCCGAGCGCTGGCTGCGTGACGCCCAGCGGCGCTACCCGCGCCTGCTCAGCGAGGCCGATGCCCTGGATGACGCCATCGAGGAGCGCTGGCGTTATCTCGACAGCCTGGCGGGCGATCCGCTCGAGCGGCGGGCGGTGGAAGCCGAGGCCCAGCAGTGCCTGGATGCCGCGGAGATCGCCTGGCAGCCCCTGCATGCGGTGCTCAACGACGCCGAGGTCGAACGCGAACGGCGTCGCGGCTGGCTGAGCCAGGCCGCCGGCCTGCTGTTTTCGCCGGTGGTGGCGGGAGACGACGAAGCGGAGCGTGCCGCGCGCTGCTTGATCGACGCCGGGCTGGCGTTGCCGGTGTTCGAGAGCGCACGCCTGACGGCTCTGCTCGAGGCCGATCAGCCACCGCTGGGGGCGGTGCAGGGCAGCGAAACCCTGGCCGTCAAGGCCGCGCTCGATCCACGCTATCTCGAGGAGTTGCGTCGCGATACCGAGCGTCGCCTGAGTGCCGACCGCGAGCGTCGGGCCGCCCTGGCGGCGGAATGCGAACGTCTCGACCCGCATGGCGATGTCTTCGCGCTGGCGCTCAAGGCCCGCGAGGCGCAACAGGCGGACGCCGAGACGGCCCTGGCCACGCTCGACGAGCGCCAGCAGCAGCTCGACGCCCGTCAGGCGGAGCTGACGCCGCGCTTGACCGAGGCGGCACTGAATTGCATCGACGATTATCAGCGATATCTGCAGGCAGGCGGCCAGGCCGCCGTGGCCCAGGCCGAGGCGGCACTCGAGGAGGCCGAGCGCGACCTCGCGGATTGCCGTCCGGCGATGCAGCAAGCAGCGGAAGAGCTGGAGACCCACGGGGCGACCTGGCTGGCCGCGGAGCGCTTCGCCGATGCCGGTGGCATCGAGCGTCTCGAAGCTTTGAAGGCGCGGCTGGAGACGCTGGAGACGCAACTCGGCGAGATCCGCGAGCAGCTTGCCGAGGCAGAGCGCGATCACGAGGCCGTGTCGCGCCGGCTGCACGAGATCGATGCCGAGCGGCGCAGCCTCTTCGACGATGGCGAACGCGATCGATTGCGCGCCCTGGCCGAGTTCGAGGCCGATGGCGGCGATGCCTTCATGGCCACCGCCGAGGCGGTGCAGGAAGAACTCGAGGCCGCGCTGGAAACGGCGAGCCGACGTGCGCGCTTCGATTTCTCGCGCCTGCGTGCCTATCTCGACGTGCGCGACGCCAGCGGCGGCAGCCAGAAGCTCGAGCGCGACATCGCCGCGGCCAAACGGGCATATCTCGAGGCCCGCGAGGGACTCAAGGCACAGCGCCGCGAACGTGATGAGGTGGAAGCGCGGCTGGCCGAGCAGCGCCGGGCCATGGAGTGGGTCGACCAGCTGGCCATCGCCTGGCTGGGCGTGATGCGCGAACTACCCGAGGGATGGGCGCGGCGGCTGGCGGCTCTGGACGATCTCGCCGCCGCGAGTCACTGGCCGCTCGACGACCCACGGCACGAGACGCGCGAGGCCGCGTTGGCGACATGGCATGCCCAGGCGGGCATGTCGGCGACGTTGTCGCTTTCCGACCTGGAGGCCTGTCAGCAAACTCTGCTCGACGCCCTGGCGGAGCTCAACCTGGGCGAGCGCGCGCGCAATCGCGAACGTCAGGACAAGACGGTGCGCGGTCTCGAGCGGCGCCTCGCCCAGGCGCTGGAAGCCGCCGCCGAAAGTCGCGCCTTCAGCGAGACCGAACGTGCTCGTCTGGCGGCCCTGAAAGGCGTGACGGCCGACGCCCTCGACGACCTGGCCGGACTGCATGGTCAGCTCGATACGCAGCTCGAGGAGCACCGCCAGCGCGTGGCGCGTCTGCATGCCTCGCGCGAGCAGATCGAAGGCACGCTGGTCGAGCGGCTGAGCTCGATCATCTCGGATGCTGCCGGCAACCTGGACATTCTCAAGCGCGTGGCGCGTAGCCATGGCGAGGGCGGTGCCTACTTCGAGGTCAAGGCCGCGCTGATCGACGGCGAGTCGCTGCGTGAACTGATCACCACGCTGCTGGCCGATATCGACGAGCATCAGGCCGCGCTCAAGCGCCGTGCCGAGCGCGATGGCGGCATGAGCGAAGGCGATAGCCGACGCCGTGACGACGACCTGGTGCGTCAGATTCGTCGGCGCATCTATCGTGGCCTGTTCCATGAGGTGTCGATTCGCCTCAAGCACGACGCCATTCGTCCGCACGGGCGACTGTTCTCGCTCAACGAGGACATGTCGGAAGGGCAGCGCGAGGCAGTGTCGCTGATGTGGCTGGTCAAGCTCTCCGAGTTTGCCATCGAGCGCGAGTTGCGCGAGCTGCCCGGCCATCACAAGCGCCGTGCGCGGGCCAGCCGCGAGAGCGTGATCCTGCTCGATGGCCTGTTCTCGAAGCTCTCCCATCGCCGGCTCATCCAGGACTCCCTGGAGTCGCTGCGCAACACCCGCGGGCGCTTCCAGATGATCGGCCTGATTCACAACCCCAACTACGAAAACGACCCGGCGATCTTCCCCACCTATCTGGTGGGGAGCGTGATCGGTGGTGTCCAGGGGCAGGGCGGGCACGTCATGGTGCGCGACGGCCAGGTCACTGCGCCCGAAGCACTCGGCCGTGCGCCCGGCGAGGCCAGCCTGTTCGGCATTCACGTGAAGGAGCCCATGAATGCATTCGAAAATGACTGAATTGAGTGAGGCGGCTCGGCATGTCTTTGACAAGATGAGTGCCGATTGGCGTCGACAGGCGCTTCAGGGAAAAGCCCATCCTCCGAGTCAGCAGGCAGCAACGCTGAGAAAGCGTATGGTCAAGAATGGCTGGTGCGAAGCCGAACTGTATGCACAGCGGACGCTATTGGAGCTTTATCGTGCGGGCATTCTTAGCGTCAAAGGCGAGGGTGGAGAGGCGATGCTCGACCCTCGCCTCGGCTTGAACCCACGTGTGGGGTTGGCGGAGCGCTATGTTCAGCAGGTGTTGGAGACATTGCCCAATGTCGATGCTGGTTTGGCACTCAACGAAAGACAAGCGCGCCATTGGCGACAGGCACTGGACGGATGTTTGGCCGGATGGTCACGTGAAGACCAGCAGCGTTTGGTGGATGGGCTCAAGACGTTAGCGAGGGCTCTGCCCGCGGCCTATACGTTGACGAGTTACACGGTCAGTTCACGTTATTTACTGGAAAGCAGTAAATTGCTGTCCGTATTGCCCAATGAGCTGTTACGTGCTTTCGGGATAGAGCCGTCGCGTTTTGCCCAATCGGATTCGCGGGTACTGGCGCATGTTCCTGTAGAGCCGCAGGGCGTGCTCTTGATCGAAAATGCGCAAAGCTTTACCGCTGCCTGTCGTGTAGGACTGGATATGCATTTTGCGCTGGTCTGCGAGTTTGGTTATGGCCTCGCGCTGAGTCAGGCGCTCTCGGATGCCCAGCATATTAGTCTGGTGGGCAAGATGCCGTCCCCCATGGTGTTGGCGGATTTGCTGGAGCTACCGAATATCACCTACTGGGGCGACCTTGATCCCGAAGGGCTACGGATTTATCTGCGCATGAAAACGCATCTGCCGGCCATGCGCCTGTCAGCACTTTATGGTCCGATGATGGAACGGTTGGAGGGAAGGGGCGGCCACCCATTGAGTCAGGCCACGGGTAAGGCAGGGCAGCGTCAAGGGCAAGGTTGGACACGGGGTATCGATCAGGAGTGGGTAAGTGATTGTGATATCGAGCGGCTGGCGGGGGAAACGCTCGAGTTCGATCAGGAGCAGCAGTGGATTGCGCGTATCGTGGGCGCAGAGGAGACGAATTGAGTATGCCGGTATTCGGCGTCGGTGACAGCACGCTGCGCGCCGTGGGCGGGGAGGCGGCGGTACGCGAGCTGGTGGATCGCTTCTATGATGCCATGGAGCGCCTGCCCGAGGCGCGGGGGATTCGCGCCCTGCACCCCGCCGATCTCGACGAGTCCCGTGACAAGCTGACGACGTTTCT
Source organism: Chromohalobacter sp. 11-W (assembly GCF_029889905.1). Taxonomy (GTDB): domain Bacteria; phylum Pseudomonadota; class Gammaproteobacteria; order Pseudomonadales; family Halomonadaceae; genus Chromohalobacter. The sequence continues at coordinate 579,236 of NZ_JARANZ010000001.1, forward strand.
GATCGGCTGGATGGGCGGGCCGAGCCGTTACCGCGAGCGCTTCGGGCCGATCGCCATTCCTGCGGCGCATCGCCACCTGGATATCGGCCCTGAGGAGCGAGATGCTTGGCTTTTATGTATGGCGACGGCACTGGATGAAATCGGCGCGGCAGACGACCTCAAGCACTATCTGTTGACTCAGCTACGCCACCCCGCCGAGATGTGCCGACGTCGTTAAGGCCGAGAAAGCGGCGGGTTCTCATGACGTTCCGTCGGCTTGGGCATCGAGTTCGGCGCGCCAGGCCTGCATTTGCTTGAAGCGTTTTTCCTGGCCGTATTCGGTGGGCGCGAAGAACGTGGTTGCAGGGAGCTCCGAGGGCCAGCAGTCGTGCGCGCGCCCGGCGGGGTAGCCGTTGGGTTCGTTGTGCGCGTAGCGGTAGCCCTCGCCATGGCCGAGGGATTCCATCAACTTGGTGGGGGCGTTGCGCAAGTAGGTGGGTACCTCGAAGTCGGGATTCGCGGCCACGAATTGCTTGGCGGCGTTCCAGGCCTGATCGATGGCGTTACTCTTGGGCGCGATGGCGAGATGCAGTGCGGCATGCGCGATGGCGCGTTGGCCTTCGTAGTCGCCCAGGCGTAGGTACGCGTCCCAGGCGGCCATCACCAGCGGCAGGGCACGGGGCTCGGCATTACCGACGTCCTCCGAGGCGATGGCGGCAAGGCGGCGCACCACGTCGAGCGGGTCACCGCCGCCTTGCACGAATTGCGCGATGTACAAAAGCGCGGCATCACTGCGTGACGAACGTATCGATTTATGGATCGCCGAGAGCAAGTCGTAATAATGATCGCCTTGCTTGTCGAAGGCGCTGCCCTGGTGTCCCAAGACTTCGTGCAGCGCCTGCAGGGTCAGGCGCTCGCCGTTCTCGGTAGGCTCGGCGAAGTCGCAGGCTGTCTCCAGCAGGCCCAGTGCGCGTCGTGCATCGCCCGAGGCCGAGCGCGCGAGGGTTTCCAGCACGTCCTCGTCGGCCTCTATATGGCGCTCTCCCAGACCGCGTTGGGTATCCGTCAGGGCCTGATGCAGTACACGCAGCAAGTCGTCGACGTCCAGCTTGCGCAGCACATAGACGCGAGCCCGCGAGAGCAGCGCCGAATTGACCTCGAAGGAGGGATTCTCGGTGGTCGCGCCGATCAGCGTCAGCAGTCCGGACTCGGCGTGCGGCAGCAAGGCATCTTGTTGACTCTTGTTGAGACGATGGATCTCATCGAGGAATAACAGCGTCGGCTGCCCGCGCACCTGCCCCTCGCGGGCGCGTTCCACGGCGGCACGGATGTCCTTGACGCCGGCCATCACCGCCGATAAACGTTCGAGCATGGCACCCGATGCATCGGCGAGGATATCGGCCAGGGTCGTCTTGCCCACGCCTGGCGGACCCCACAAAATCATCGAGCGTACCGCGCCGCTTTCCGCCATGCGACTCAGTGGTTTACCGGGACCGACCAGCGCCTCCTGGCCGACGTAGTCGTCGAGACGGCGCGGTCGCATGCGATAGGCGAGTGGTGTGTTATCGGGTTGGGAAGAAGCGAACAGGTCCATGTGTATGCCACCGGTGGGTGAGAGGGTGTTTACAAAAGGGCTGCACTCGACAATCCGGCGTTAAAATCGGCCTAAAAATACTCATTTACCCCATGTAAACTCCGTGTTTTTCGGCCAATTTTGCCTTGTTTTGTCTTCGTTCGCCTGTTTTGTAAAGACCCTCTGAGTCGAGTCGCCAAAAACCGTCTCTAGACTTTCGGCCAACAGGCGTAATCTTGTCATACACGCTAGGGTAAAACATTCGAGCCCCGGTAGGGTGTTTCCCATCGGGAGAATGGGAGTCAATGAAGACTCTCGCCTAAACTGGCAAATAGGCTGCCGGATACCCCGCGCTGCCACGCTTCGACAGCAAAGGAGGCCTGTACATGCCCATGCTGACTCAACTGCGCCAAGACCACGCCAACATGGCGCGTCTGCTGCATGTGTTGCAGCTCAAGCAGAAAACCCTGGCGGAAGGTGAGCGACCCAACTTCCAATTGATACGCGAGGTCGTGGATTACATCCTCGACTACATGAGTGGGTTCACCGAGCCGCTGGAACGCATGTGTACCGAGCAGTTGAATGTGCGGGCGCCGCAAGCCGACGCGCTGTGTCAGCGGTTGTCCGACGACTATCGGGCGCTCAATGAACGCCTGGCGAAACTCTCCCAGGATCTCGACATGATCCTGATGGATGCGGTAGTGCCCATGGACCGCTTCAGCGAAGACCTCAGGGCTTATCTCGAGGCGCATCGGGCCTATCTGCGCGGCGAGCGTGAGGAGTTGTTCCCGTTGATCCGCGAGCACTTCGACGAAGATGATCTGGATCGGCTGGCCAAGGCACTGCCGGAAGGGGCCGAAGCTGAACTGGCGCGTCTCCAGGAAGGCTACCCGGAGCTTTATGCCGAATTCCGTGAGGCGCCTTCGCCGTTGAGTTGAGCCATGTCGCCACGTGAACGGCATAGTAGTTATCGGGCGCGTGCGCGGGGCAGTTCGTCCCAGCGCGTGGTATAGCAGGCCGAGCGGTAGGCGCTGTTCATCTGCCAGGAGGCGTCAACGGGTTGCGGGCCCAAGGTCAGTGCTTGACGTCCGTAGCGGGCGCGGATTGCGTCCCAAGCCTCCATCAGCGCCTCTCGTCGGGCGGGTTCGGCGCCATCGAAGAGCGTCGTTTGGCTCTGCTGGCGGGGCGTCAGTTCGGCGAGCATTATCCCGAGCTTCTGATAGGCTGCCGGTTGCCATAAGCGTGCGAGCAGGCGCTGCGCCGCGCGGTTGAGTTGCTGCGTGTCGGCACTGGGAAACGGTAATGCGGTCCACTCGCAGGCATGACGAAACGTGCCGGCGTGGTGCGGGTTGGTACGCAGATAGACGCCGATGGCCGAGGCCTGCATGGCGTCGCGTCGCAGCTTTTCGCCGGCGCGTTGGCAGTGATGGCGCAAGGCGCCGGCGAGGGCGGCGTGGTCGCGCAAGGGGCGCCCGAACGAGCGCGAGCAGAGAATGCTACGGCGCGGGGTTTCCAGGTCGCTCATCGACAGGCAAGGATGGCCGTTGAGTTCGGTGGCGGTGCGCGCCAGTACCACACTGAAACGCCGTCGTAGCTCGCTGTCGGGTGTCTCGCGCAGCGCAGCGGCGGTGAGCACACCCATGCCGGCCAGGCGTGCGTTGAGTCGCTCGCCCACGCCCCACACATCGCGCGGCGATAGCCGACTCAGGTGCGCCTTCAACTCGGGCGCGTCGGCATGTGTCCAGACACACACCTGAGGGCGCGTCGACTGCGCCTTGGCCTGGCGGTTGGCGAGCTTGGCCAGGGTGCGCGTCGGGGCGATGCCGATGGATACCGGGAGTCCGACTTCCCGTACCACGCTACGCACCAGGCGTGCGCCCAGGGCGTGCCAGTCTTCCTGCAAGCCGCGTAGATCGAGAAAACATTCGTCGATGGAATAGGGCTCCAGCGTCGGTACTTGGCGCGCCAGAACCTGTTGCACGCGTGCCGAGAGGTCACCATAAAGCGTGTAGTTGGAGGACTTCAGCACCACGCGACGCCGCAGTGCCGGATCGATCTTGTGGGTGGGGATGCCCATGGGAATATCGAGCGCCTTGAATTCCTCGGAACGCGCGATGACACAGCCGTCGTTGTTGGACAGCACGCCCACCGGAACGCCCTCCAGACGCGGTTCGAACAGACGCTCGCAGGCGGCATAGAAGTTGTTGCAGTCGATCAGCGCAAACATGACGGCTCGGCGGGTTCCTCGCCCGTGGCGGGCAAGGCGTGAATGGCGTAGCAGATGACCCCCCACAAGCGGTCATCATCGGCCTCGAAGGGTAGTGTCGCCAGGCCGGGGCGTGACGGTGCGAGGTACAGTTGCGCCTCACGACGTTCGAGGTGCAACACGCTCAGTTCGCCATCGATGGCGGCGACCAGCCAATGCCCGGGACGCGGTGAAATGGCGCGGTCGATCACCAGCAAGTCGCCGTGGTGCAGGCCGGCGTGGTGGTGATCATCGCCTTCCAGGCGCATGAAGAACGTCGAGGCCGGGCGACGCACCAAATGGTGATGTAGATCCAGCGGTGCTTCTCGGTAGTCGTCGGCCGGAGACGGAAAGCCGCTGGCGCCGCGTGGCAGAGTGTCGCTCGATGCTGGCGCCGAGGTGGACGCGGCGAGAGCGATAGGCGTCATGGACATGGCGGAACCTCGAAAACGAAATGACGAATACTGTAAAAATAAACAGTATTTTGCCTCGAGGCAAGTCGAGCCATCTCATCGCGTGGGCGGGTAAGGTAGAATGAGCGCACGTATTTTCGAGGAAGTCGTATGGACCGCCTGCAGGCGATGCACATCTTTCGCGCCGTGGTCGAGGCCGGCAGTTTCGCTGGCGGTGCGCGCAAGCTGGAATTCTCCAATGCCATGGTCAGCAAGCAGATCTCCAAGCTGGAAGCCAGCCTGGGGGTCCGGTTGTTGACGCGCACCACGCGGCGTTTGCAGCTAACCGCCGAAGGCGAGCGCTATCTCAATGGGGCGAGTCGCTTGCTCGATGAGTTGCAGGAGCTGGAGACCGGGCTCGGCGAGCAGCGTGGCGAGGTGCGTGGCCGGCTACGGCTTTCCGCGCCGCTGGATTTCGGCGTACGTGCGCTGATACCTGCCTTGCAGGCGTTCGAGCGCCGTCATCCGGCGGTAATGCTTGATGTCGTGCTCGAGGATCGCCGCGTCGACCCGGTGGCCGAGGATTTCGACCTGGTAGTGCGTATCGGCGAGCTGGAAGACTCCAGTTTGATCGCGCGGCCGCTGATGGACATGCCGCGCCACGTTTATGCCGCACCGGAGTATCTGGCGCGGCACGGAACGCCCACCCATCCCGCCGAGCTGCGTGGGCATCGTTGTCTGCACTATAGCCTGGCGCGCGAAGGGCACTACTGGCACTTTCAGGTCGACGGGGCGCCGTATCGGATGCGCATCCGTCCGGTCATGGCCTGTAACAACGGACGTGCCCTCACCGAGGCGGCGATACGCGGCATGGGACTGGTCTACAAGCCGGCATTTCTGGGCGAGCCGGAAGTCGAGGCCGGGCGATTGGTCCGCGTGCTGGACGATTTCAGCGTGGCGCCGATCAGCGTTCATCTGTTGTATGCCGAGCGTGAGTTCATTCCCGCGCGCCTGCGGGCCTTAGTGGACACGCTACTGGCACACTTCGCGGAGACCCGCGCATGACGGCGCCGATTCTGATCTTCGACTCCGGCGTTGGCGGGCTCTCGGTGGTCGGTGCCTTGCGCACGCGCCTGCCGGGCGCGCCGCTGGCGTATGTGTGTGACAACGCCGCGCTGCCATACGGCACCAAGCCCGATGCCTGGTTGGTCGCGCGGATCGTCGCGGTGTGTCGCGCGGCGGTGGCGGCGAGTGGCGCGCGCGCCCTGGTGGTGGCCTGCAATACGGCCAGCACGTTGGCGCTAAAGGCCTTGCGCGAGAGCCTGAGTATTCCGGTGATTGGCACCGTGCCGGCGATAAAGCCGGCGGCCCAGGCCTCGCGCAGTGGCGTGTTCGGACTGCTGGCGACCTCGGCGACGGTGTCGCGCCCTTATACGCAGCGCTTGATCGGTGAGTTCGCGCCGGATTGCATGGTGGTGAGGCTGGCGGCCGATCCCTTGGTCGCGCAGGCCGAACGCGTCCTGACCGGGATGCCGTGGGACGATGCGGTCATCGCCGCGAGCCTGGCACCGTTATGGGAAGCGTCGCGTCTCGATACCGTGGTGCTGGGATGCACGCACTTCCCGCTGCTGCGCGAGGCGCTCGAGCGGCATGCGCCGCGCGAGATTGTGTGGATCGATTCCGGTGACGCCATTGCACGGCGCGTGGCGCAGGTCGTTTCTCCGATCGTATCAGAGGCCACGCGTGATGCGCCGGATAGCGATGCAAGCTGGGCCAGCGCGGCGCAACAAACGGGCCTGGCACGCACCCTGGCAGGCTACGGCTTCAGTGCGCCGTGCGCTTTGGCATTGCCTGACACTGTTTTAACCTTTTGATTTCCATGAGACGGTGTCGTTGCGGCGACATCGTGAGTTTTTGCTGAAAGGAGTTTTCGTGGCCGTACCCGTCGTCGACCCCGAGCGTTACGAGTCTCAGCTCGATGCCAAGCGCGAGCGTATCACGGCGCAATTCGCGCGCTTCTCTCCGCCGCCGCTGGAGGTCTTTCCCTCGCCGCCAAGCCATTACCGGCAGCGCTGCGAGTTTCGTATTTGGCACGACGGCGACGATCTGTTCTATGCCATGTTCGAGGTCGACCCGGCCGACCCCAAGCGCAAGGCGGTCATTCGCCTGGATGAATATCCCGTGGCGGGGGAGCGCATCAACGCGCTCATGCCCGCCTTGCGTGACGCGCTATTGGCAAGTGATACCCTGCGGCGCAAGTTGTTCCAGGTCGAGTTCTTGACCACGCTGAGTGGCGAGGCGTTGGTGACCTTGATCTATCACCACCAACTCGACGAGGCATGGGAGCAAGAAGCACGGGCGTTACAGGAAGCCTTGAACGTATCGATCATCGGCCGGGCGCGTAAGCAGCGTCTCGTGCTCGAGCGCGATCATGTCTGGGAGCGTCTGAATGTCGAAGGCCGCGAATTCGTCTATCAGCAGGTGGAGAATAGCTTTACCCAGCCCAATGCGGCGATTTGCCGGTCGATGCTGGGATGGGCGCGGGACGTGACCCGCGAGAGCCACGACGGCGATCTGGTGGAGTTCTATTGCGGCAATGGCAACTTCACGATTGCGTTGGCCGAGAACTTCCGCCGTGTCGTGGCCACGGAGATCTCGCGGACCTCGGTGGCCTCGGCCAACGTCAATCTCGAGGCCAATGGCGTGGCCAACGCCGTGGTGGCGCGGATGTCCGCCGAGGAGTTCAGCGAAGCCCTGGCCGGCGAGAAAAGCGGGCGGCGCGTGGCGGCGCTGGCGCTCGATGAGCATGCCTTCACCACGGCGCTGGTCGACCCGCCGCGAGCCGGACTCGATGCGCATAGCTGCGAGCAACTAAAAGCCTATTCGCGCATCGTCTATATTTCCTGTAACCCGAACACGCTCGAGGCGAATCTCGAGTCATTGAGCGCGACCCATGCCGTGACCCGTTTCGCACTGTTCGACCAGTTTCCGTATACCGATCACTGCGAATGTGGCGTGCTACTGGAACGCCGGGAATCGCCAGTACGTGCGTGACCAGCCCATGCACAACCGGCATACGCCATGAGGGTGTGTCACATCGATGGGGCTTGACGCGCGATGGGAGTAAGCTCGTGTCACCGTGGTGGTTCACGCGATATGCGTGCGTGCCGCCGAAGGATCATTCATCGGTCGCCATGAAGGGCGGCCGGTCGTAGACGAGGTGCTTGATGCAACACGTTGCGATCGAGGGCAAGGAAGATTTTCTCGCCCAGCTCAAAGAACAACTGGCCAAGCGGCTTCCCCAGGAAAAAGTGGAGCGGATCGCTGCTTTCGCCGAGGACCTGTATGCGTCGGCGCCGTTCGAGGAGGCCGCCGAGCGCGGCCTGGATGATATCTACGGCGCGACGTTGTCGGCGTGGCACTTCATGCAGACGCATGACCCCAGCGAGGCGAAGGTTCGCGTCTTCAATGCCGACTTCGAGGAACATGGCTGGCAGTCGCCGCACACCGTAGTGGCCGTGCTGCACGAAGACATGCCGTTTCTCGTCGATTCGGTGCGTATCGAGCTCAATCGCCGCGGGCTGACCGTGCATGCGATTCATAACTCCGTTCTGGCGGTGGAGCGCGATGCCAAGCATCATCTCAAGCGTGCAACCTCGACTCAGGCCAAGAATGCCCCGCCCTCTCGCGAGTCGATCATTCTGGTGGAAGTCGACCGCCATTCCGATACGGCGACCCTGGATGACCTTCACGACAGCCTCGAAGAAGTACTGTGCGACGTGCGTGCGGCGGTGGAAGACTTCGATCCCATGCGTGAGCGGGTGCGCGAGTCGATCAAGGAACTCAAGGCGCAGCGCCCGAAGCAGATCAAGGCCGACGATCATAAAGAAGCCATCGCTTTCCTCGAATGGCTCCTCGACGATCACTTCACCTTCCTGGGCTATGACGAGTACGAGGTGTTGCAGGAAGACGGTCAGGACCGTCTACGCCAGATATCCAAGAGCGAGCTGGGCGTGTTCAAGCTCGACCAGCCGCGTTACCGCGAGCGCATCAGTACCGACGAGGGCGTCGAAGACGATCAGTATGTGCTGGTGCCGGAGCTTTTGTCCTTTGCCAAGAGTGCCTATCACGCGCGCGTGCATCGCCCTGCCTATCCGGATTACATCTCCATCGACCGTTACGATGAAGACGGTCGCGTCATCGGCGAGCGGCGCTTTTTGGGGCTCTATACCTCGACGGTCTACAACGAATCGCCGCGCAACGTACCGGTGCTGCGCAAGAAGATCGAAGCCGTCATCAAGGCCGCGGGCGTCAATCCCAAGGGGCATAACGGTAAACAACTGACGCAGATCCTCGAGGTCTATCCGCGTGACGATCTGTTCCAGATCGACACCGACGAGCTGGCGCAGACTGCCTTTGGCATCCTCAATATCCGCGAACGGCGCAAGGTGCGCTTGTTCATTCGCGAGGATCGTTTCGGTCAGTTCTATTCGTGCCTAGCGTTCGTGCCGCGCGATGTGTTCTCCACCGAATTGCGCGTGCGTATCCAGAACCTGCTCTGCGAAGAGCTTGACGCTACCTTCGGTGATTTCAATACGTATCTATCCGAGTCGGTGCTGGCGAGAATCCAGTTCATCCTGCGTTTCAACGGCGAGCGCCCGGCCGAATACGATATACGACGTCTGGAGAAGAAGATTACGGCGCTCTCGCGTAGCTGGCGGGATGACCTGCAGACCGCCATGGTCGAGGGCTACGGCGAAGAACAGGCTAACCGCCTGATGCAGGACTATCGCGAGGCGTTTCCCAACAGTTATCGCGAAGACTTTTCGGCCCGCACTGCCGTTTACGATATCCATCATCTCGGTGAGTTGGGCGGGAACGCACCGATCAGCCTGAGCCTTTATCGGCTGGTCGAGGAGAACATCGACGGGGTCAATCTCAAGCTGTTCCACGCCGACCAGCCGATCCCGCTCTCCGATGTGCTGCCGGTGCTCGAAAACCTGGGGCTCCGCGTGATCAGCGAGCGTCCCTACGAAGTCGAATGCCCCGACCAGACTTACTGGATTCATGACTTCACGCTCGAGCACCGTGGCGACGGGGTCGTCAATCTTCAGGAAATGCGCGATGTCTTCATCGAGGCATTCACGCGCATCTGGACCGGCGATGCCGAAAGCGATGCCTTCAACCGCCTGGTCATCGGTGCCAATCTGGCTTGGCGCGAAGTGGCGGTTCTGCGTGCCTATGCGCGTTATCTCAAGCAGTTGCGCTTCGGGCTCTCTCAGGACTATATCGCCAATACGCTTGCCAGCCACCCGGAGATCACGCGTGAACTGGTGACGTTGTTCGAGCTACGCTTCGATCCCGATGATGCCGCCGGCGACAGCGAGATCGAGGAATGCGTGACGCGCATCGAGGGCTTGCTCGATGAGGTCGCCAGTCTCAATGACGATCTGTTGCTGCGTCGCTACATGGCGCTGATTCAGGCGACATTGCGGACCAACTATTATCAACGGCGTGAAGATGGCGAGGCCAAGGATTACATCGCCCTCAAGCTCGAGCCGACGCAAGTGCCGGACATGCCCAAACCGCGGCCGATGTTCGAGATTTTCGTCTACTCGCCGCGCGTCGAGGGTGTCCACCTGCGCAGCGGCAAGGTCGCGCGCGGCGGGCTGCGCTGGTCCGATCGTCACGAGGACTTCCGCACCGAGATCCTGGGGCTGGCCAAGGCGCAGCAGGTCAAGAACGCGGTCATCGTTCCGGTAGGCGCCAAGGGCGGCTTCATCTGCAAGCGCATGCCTGATGGTGCCGACCGCGACAGTGTGCAGAAAGAAGGCATTGCCTGCTATCAGATATTCATCCGCGCGCTGCTTGACGTGACGGACAACCTGGAAGGTGGCGAGACCGTGCCCCCCGAGCGCGTGGTGCGTCACGACGAGGCCGATCCCTACCTGGTGGTGGCTGCCGACAAGGGCACCGCGACTTTCTCGGACATCGCCAACGCCATTTCGCTGGAATACGGCCATTGGCTGGGCGATGCCTTCGCCTCCGGCGGTGAGCATGGCTATGACCACAAGAAGATGGGGATCACCGCCAAGGGTGCTTGGGAATCGGTCAAGCGTCACTTCCGCGAAATGGGTCTCAATACCCAGGAGACACCGTTCAGCGTAGTGGGTGTCGGCGACATGGCGGGCGACGTGTTCGGCAACGGCATGCTGTTGTCGGACAAGATTCGCCTCATCGCCGCCTTCAACCACCGGCATATCTTCGTCGACCCCGATCCGGATCCGGCGGCCTCGTTCAAGGAACGCAAGCGCATGTTCGAGCTGGCGCGCTCGAGCTGGGAGGACTACGACACCGCCTTGATCTCCGAGGGTGGGGGCGTGTTCTCGCGCGATGCCAAGTCCATCAATATCACGCCGCAGATGAAAAAGGCCTTCGACATCAAGGCCGGCAAACTGTCGCCCAACGAGTTGATTCGCGCGATTCTGACCTCGCGTTGCGATCTGCTCTGGAATGGCGGCATCGGCACCTACGTCAAGGCGTCCGACGAGACGCATGCCGAGGTGGGCGACAAGGCCAACGACGCCTTGCGTGTCGACGGGCATGAATTGCGCTGCCGGGTGATCGGTGAAGGCGGCAATCTCGGCTTTACCCAACTCGGGCGCATGGAAGCCGCAGAGCAGGGTGTACGCGTCACTACCGACTTCATCGACAATGCCGGCGGGGTCAATTGCTCCGACCATGAAGTCAATATCAAGATCCTGCTCGACGATATCGTCAAAGCCGGCGACATGACCGACAAGCAGCGCAATGAGTTGCTGGCGAGCATGACCGAGGAAGTGAGTGAACTGGTCCTGAGCGATAACTATCGCCAGACCCAGGCGCTCTCCTTGTCGGAGATTCTCAGCCAGCAAGGCATGGGTCCCTATCGCCGCTTCATCAATGAGCTGGAAGCCGCCGGGGGGCTGGATCGCGAACTGGAATTCCTGCCCACCGACGAGATGTTGGTCGAACGCGGCAATACGGAACAAGGTCTGACCTTGCCCGAGCTATCGGTACTGATCTCTTATGCCAAGAGTGCGCTGAAGACCGATATGATCGCCTCCGATCTGCCGGACAACCCGCATGTCCAGCGGCACATGGCACGGGCCTTCCCGCAGACGCTGGTCGAGCGCTTCCCGGACGAGATGTACCAGCATCGCTTGAAGCGCGAGATCACCGCGACGCAGATCGCCAACGATCTGGTCGATCATATGGGGGTCACCTTCGTGCGGCGTCTACGTGACTCCACCGGTGCCACACGAGCGGAAGTGACGCGCGCTTATCTCATCGCGCGCGATTGCTTCAACCTCGAAGGCCTCTGGGAGCAGATCGAGGCGCTCGATTATCAGGTCGAAAGCCGCGTTCAGTACGGCATGATGCTCGATCTGATGCGACTGCTGCGTCGCGCCACGCGCTGGTTCCTGCGTCATCGCACCAATCAGAGCATTCAGGAAGCGGTGGAGTATTTCGCACCGCGTATCACCCAACTGCAAGAGAGCGTCGGCAAGCGCTTGCGTGGAGAGGATCACGAAACGTGGGATGCGCGTCGCGATGAGCTAGAAAAAGCCGGCGTGCCAACCTCTCTGGCGAGCGTTGTCGCGGCGGCCAACAGCCTATATGCCGGACTGGGCATCATCGAAGCGGCGCGTGCCACCGACGAGAAGATCCAGCGTGTCGCCGAGGTCTATTACGACATCGGCCATCGTCTGGAGCTGCCGTGGATGAATGGTCAGATCAACGCACTGAAAGTACGCGATAGCTGGCAGGCGCAGGCGCGCGAAACCTTCCGCGACGATCTCGATCGCCAGCAACTGGCGCTGACCGTCAGCGTACTCAAGATGGACGGCGCGCCGAGTGGTGTGGAACCGCGTGTCGAGCAGTGGCTGGAACGGCATGCCGGCTTGGTCGAACGCTGGTGCGGCCTGCTCAACGAGGTGCGTTCGGGCGCCCAGGGCGGTTTCCCGCTATTCGCGGTGGCCATTCGTGAACTGGTTGATCTCGCCGAGAGCAATGGCGAGGGATAAACCCGCACACAATGCTCCGAGCCTCGTGCTCGGGGCATTGTCGATTTTCCTTCCTCTTCGAGCTTTCAAGTGAAGCATTGGCGCTGATGTCTCTGATATGCTGTGCCCGACTCAGGTTCGAAGCCAAGTAGAGAAGCCCCATGAATCATCGCGTGATTACCACAATGCTCGTGGCCCTGGGACTGGCCGGCACGTCATCGCTGGCCATGGCTCAGAGCGCTGCACAGCAGAAGGCGCACGAAGCGGCGGCTAAAATCGATCTTACCGATTTCTTGCAGTCGAGCTCCGATGCACGTAGCCAAAGCTTTTTCTTCGGCGGGACGCAGACGCATCCCTTTAGCGTCGAAAAGTCAGGACGTTATCAGTTCCAGAGCTCGACCTTGCCGGGCGACTCCGACGATTACCGGGTCGAAGCGACCTTGCTCGACGAGCAGGGCAATGAAATCGCCTCGGAATCAGGGCTGGGCCAGAATGGTGGCTTGACCATGGAGCAGCGCCTGGAGCCCGGCGATTACGTGCTGCGTGTTCATGGTCAGAAGTTCGGTACCACCAAGACGGGCGGTAATAGCTTCGTGGTCACCGTCAATGGCCTGGACGCACAAGGTAACCGGCTTTCAAGCGATGAAAGCGGTGTCGACGCCGGCGGTGGCATCATGTTCGGTGGCCCGGGTAAAGACGGTCATACTACGGCCTTCGTCGATGATGAAGATGCGGTGGCGACCATCGCCGCACCGCGTCGTGATACGACCGAGTCGGCGTCTGCAGTGGCCTCGGGTGCTGCCGCGACGTCGTCGGTAGCGGGCGAAGCATCGTCGGACTCCACGTCAAGTAGCGGCGCTTCTTCAGCCACGCAGGACGATGAAGACGCCTTGCCGGATGCGTTCGACGAAATCGTGACCGACCTGGCCATTCGCGAGCAAGGCAAGGTATTGAGTTTCGATGTGGTGGAAGCGGGTACCGTGTCGGTGACCAGCTCGACCTTCCCCGGCAACGAGGGTACCTATAGCCTCGAAGCGCGGATCCTCGACGAGAGCGGCGATGTCGTGGCCAGTGACAAAGGTGAAGGTTTCGAGAGTGATTTCGACATCGAAACGATTCTGCAACCGGGACGCTACACCGTCTGGGTGAAGGGCCGGAAGTTCGGCAGTGCGATGAGCGGCGTCAACAACTACACGCTACGCGTGCAGCAGCTCGATACCCAGCCGTAAGGCCTGGTGCAGTGTCGGGGGCTGACGCGCCCCGACGCGAGCCCCGCTTCGCCATGTGCGAATGCGGGGCTCTGCGCTTTTGGGCGTGGCTACGCTATACTGCGCGCCCATTTCATGTCTTGCCGCTCATTACATTGTCCGAGGATCCATGTACGCCCTGGCCCGTTCGCTACTTTTCCGACTCGACCCCGAAACCGCCCACGGCGCTGCACTGACGTCACTCGATGCCGTCCATCGTCTGGGGCTGGGCAGGTGGATGGGCACGCATATCGAGGCGCCAGTCACGCTGATGGGGCTGACGTTCCCCAATCGTGTGGGGTTGGCGGCGGGGCTCGATAAGAATGCCGAGCACCTCGATGCGCTCGGGGCGCTAGGCTTCGGCTTCGTCGAAGTGGGCACGGTGACGCCCAAGCCCCAGCCGGGCAACCCCAGGCCGCGCCTATTCAGGCTGCCGGCGAAGGGGGCGATCATCAATCGCATGGGGTTTAACAATGCCGGTGTCGACGCGCTTGTCGCCAATGTACGCAAGAGTCACTACGACGGCGTGATCGGCATCAACATCGGCAAGAATCTGAGTACACCAGTCGAGCACGCAGTAGACGATTATCTGACGTGTCTGCGCAAGGTGCATGCGCATGCGCATTACGTCACGGTGAATCTGTCGTCGCCGAACACGCCGGGGCTGCGCAACTTACAGTTCGGCGAGCATCTGGAGGCATTACTAGGCACGCTGGTTGAGGAAAAGCATCGCCTCGACACCGCCAGTGGCCGGAACGTGCCTCTGGCCGTGAAGATCGCTCCCGACATGAGTGACGACGAAGTTGCTTTGGTGGCGCAAGCGCTGGCAGCCAATGGTGTCGATGCGGTCATTGCTACCAATACCACGGTGATGCGCGATGCGGTGGAGGGGCTTGAGCACGCCGAGGAGCAGGGCGGGCTTTCCGGACGTCCGGTGTTCGAGCCTTCCAATCGGGTGATTCACGAATTGCGCCGCCATTTACCGACGCTGCCGATCATTGGCGTTGGCGGCATCGATAGCGGGCATGCGGCACGCGCCAAGTGCGAGGCGGGGGCCGACCTCGTGCAGCTGTATACTGGCTTTATCTACCGGGGGCCGGCGCTGGTCGGCGAATGCGCTGGGGCTCTGGCGTAGTGTGTTTTTATATAAGTAGCGTGCTTTGACATGAGTAGTGTGCTTTGACATAAAAAGGCCCGCGATGCGGGCCTTGTCATGGACCTGTCAATGGGGTGTCGATCCAGGTGCCATTAAGGATTCTACCATCACAGTACCATGGGGTTTCGATGGATGCCGGAAATCCCCGTCATGCCGGCCCATTGGTCCCCACGACCTTCACGCCAACCGCTCATCCAGTACTCACGGAGGTTGATGTCCTGGCTGGGGCAATCATCGCGAGAGCGCCCCGTCATGCCGGCTTTGTATCCGTGGACATATGCACGCTGAAAGCGATCACGTTTCTGTCGTTTCATCGGATGGCCTCTTATCAAGAACCGATTGTTGAGATCTGACAGTACATGCCGACAATGGAGCACCCATCACCGCCATGAACCGGAACGTCCGGACACGAAACGCATGCGTTTTCAGTAGCTACTACTTTTAATATTTAGTGCTTTGAGGCGGATTTGTCGACCAGCGATTTGGCATAAGCCAAACGTTCCATGTAAACCACAGGAATATGACCGGTGCGTGGCGCCGGGATGACGACTTTATGACCGATGTGCAATCCCCATCCTTGACGCTCTACGTCACCTGTCCCCGGGGCCTTGAGGGCTTGCTGGCCGACGAACTCGCGGGCTTCGGCGCGGAGGTGACCGGGACGACCGTGGCGGGTGTCCACGTTCAGGCCGATATCGCGATGGCCTACCGCATCTGCCTGTGGTCGCGCCTGGCGAATCGCGTGGTGCTCTGCCTTCTGCGCGAGCAGGAGATCGAGCGTCCCGAGTCGCTGGTCGAAGCCGCCCGCCGGGTCGACTGGCGCGCACACCTGCGTACTGGAAGCAGCCTGGCTGTGGATTTTCATGGCCAATCCGAGCATATCCGCCACACCCGCTTCGGGGCTCAGAGCGTCAAGGATGGCATCGTCGACTCAATGCGAGCGGCCGGCCACGAACGCCCGGTGATCGAGCTCAAAAACCCCGATACACGTATTTACGCGCACCTGCATCGTGGGCGCTTGCTGCTAGGGCTCGATCTGGTCGGCGGTAGCCTGCATCAGCGTGGCTATCGTCGCGATGCCGGCCACGCGCCACTCAAGGAGAACCTCGCCGCCGCCTTGTTGATGCGTGCCGATTGGCCGGCGCGGGCACGGCGTGGGGAACCCTTGCTCGACCCTATGTGCGGAGCAGGTACGCTGCTCATCGAGGCGGCGTTGATGGCGGCGGACATCGCCCCCCAGTTGGCCCGGCACTATTTCGCCTTCGAGGCCTGGGCGGAGCACGATCCCGGCGTATGGCAAGAGCTCAAGCGTGAAGCGGATGCCCGTGCCAGCGTGGGACGTCGTCGCGTAAAGTCAAAGCTGTTCGGTCGCGACCTGAGCCCACCGGCCATTGCCGCCGCCAAGGCCAACGCCATGCGCGCGGGGATTCCCGCCTTGATCGAGCTGCAAGGTGCCGAGGTGGCACAGCTGACGCGCCCTGAAGGCATCGACGGGCCGGGGCTGGTCATCACCAATCCGCCGTATGGCGAGCGTCTGGGCGAGTTGCCTGAGGTAGTCCCCATTTACACCGCCCTCGGTGAGCGCTTGCGTGCCGAGTTCGAGGGCTGGCAACTGGCGCTTTTCACCGGCAACCCCGACCTGGGCCATCGTACCGGGCTGCGGGCCACCAAACAGTATGCGTTCAAGAACGGGCCGCTGGATTGCAAGTTGCTGCTGATCCCGGTGGAGGCGGCGCGCACCTCGCACGCTTCTGGCAAAGACTCGGGCGAGAGCGCCTCGGCAGGCGAACAGGATACCCAGGCGGCGCCTGGCCATGCCCCGCGCAATGACGGCGCGCAGATGTTCGCCAACCGGTTGCAGAAGAACCGCAAGCGGCTGAAGAAGTGGCTCAAGCAATCCGGAGAGAGTTGCTATCGGCTCTACGATGCGGATATGCCGGAATACGCCCTGGCGGTGGATGTCTACGGTGACCACGTACACGTGCAGGAATACGCGCCACCGCGCTCAGTAGACCCGCGCCAGGCGCAGCGTCGCTTGTTCGATGCCTTAGAAGTCATTCCCCAGGTGCTCGGCGTGCGCCCGGAGGACGTGCACTACAAACAGCGCACGCGACAATCGGGCAAGGCGCAATACACCAAGCAGGGGGCCAGCGGCGAACGTTTCGAGGTCAGCGAAGGGCCGGCGCGGTTGTGGGTCAACCTGCGCGATTACCTGGATACCGGCTTGTTCTTGGATCATCGCCCCGTGCGCCGCATGTTGCGCGACATGGCCGCCGGCAAGCGCTTTCTCAATCTTTTCTGTTACACGGGCACGGCGACGGTTCAGGCGGCACTGGGGGGCGCGAGCGACAGTGTCAGCGTCGATCTTTCCAATACCTACCTGACTTGGGCGCGCGATAACTTCGCGCTCAACCGCCTCGATCCCAGCCGGCATCGGGTGATCCGTGACGACTGCCTGCGTTGGCTGGAAACCGCGGGTAGCGAGTTCGACCTGATCTTCATGGACCCGCCGACGTTTTCCAATTCCAAGAAGATGGATGATGTACTCGACGTGCAGCGTGATCACGCCCGGCTCATCGAGCTAGCGATGGCGCGTCTGTCGGCGGACGGTACTTTGGTATTCTCCAACAACCAGCGGCGCTTCACGCTCGACGCCGCGATTGGCGAGCGTTTCGCGGTGGAAGACATTTCGGCGCGGACGTTCGATCCGGACTTCGCGCGGCGCCCGGATCTGCATCATTGCTTCCTGATCCGTCACCGCTGAGACCGGCAGGCGCGCGTGTGATCAGACGCCGTCGAGCAGCGACAACTGACGCATCGCCTCCTGAGCCTCGGGGCTGTTGTCATCGCTGGCCTCGAAGACCTTGGCGAAGCCGCGCGAGGACTGGATATGCGCGACATCTTCGAGCCATGTCGTGGCCTGCGCATAGCTGTCGGCCAGTTGATGCTTGAGGCCGCCGAACTGGGTGCCGATCTGGCCCCAGGCGCGGCTGAATATCCAGTCACCGAACATATCCTGGTGGACATGCACGAGAACGTAGTCGTGTTCACTTTCCCAGCGGACGATCACGAGAACTCCTGGTGGCGCCGTTGTGGTTGGCAATGGGCTTGTGACGTGTCTTTCGCGGGCCTACTATCGACATTCCCGGCGGGTATCGAATCCCGGCGAGCGCCGTCTCCGGCGTGGCCGTGGACAGGCAAGTGCGCCCCGTGCGTATTGTAACCGGCCGTCGGACGTGAACAAGGGAGAAAAGAGAAGGTCATGCGCATCCTGGTCGATGAAAACATTCCTCTGGCCGACGAGTTCTTCGGCGAGCTGGGCGATATCACCCGCTTGCCCGGGCGCGACATCGATGCGGCGGCGGTCCGCGATCAGGACCTGTTGGTCGTGCGCTCGATTACACCGGTGAATGCGGCGCTGCTCGATGGCTCCCGCGTGCGTTTCGTGGGCACCTGCACCATCGGTACCGACCATATCGACCTCGATTACCTGCGAGAAGCTGGCATCGGGTTCGCCAATGCCCCAGGCTGCAATGCTGACTCAGTGGTCGACTACGTGCTCTCGAGTCTCCTGTTGCTGGCCGAGGAAGATGGCTTTCATCTAGCCGGCAAGACCATCGGCATCGTCGGGGCCGGTAACGTGGGCAGCCGTCTGGTGGAGCGTCTGGACGATCTCGACGTGACGTGTCTGATCTGCGATCCGCCACGTGCCGAGGCAGAAGGCCGCGAAGACTTTCTGGCGCTGGATAGCCTGCTCGAGCGTGCCGATATCGTCTGCTTGCATACGCCGCTGGTGTCGGATGGTGAGCACGCGACCCGACATCTGCTGGATGCCGCGCGTATCGAGGCCCTGGCACCGGGCACCGTGCTGATCAACGCTGGACGTGGCGCCTGTCTCGACAATCAGGCGCTGCGCGAGCGTCTCGAACGCGTCAATGACCTACGCGTGGTGCTCGACGTGTGGGAAAATGAGCCGGGCATCGATCATGGCCTCTACGATCTCGTCGATATCGCCACGCCACATATAGCCGGGCACAGCATCGACGGCAAGATGCGCGGGACCGAGTTGGTCTATCAGGCGGCGATGCGCCATTTCGGCTTGCCGGCGCGCAAGAAGCTCGGCCAGCTCAAGCCGGACCCATGGCTGCGCAAGATCGTCCTGACGCCGTGGTCGCCGCCGCTGGAAGCGCTGTCGCTATGCACGCGGGCCTGCTATGACGTGCGCCGCGACATGCTGGCGTTCGATCGCTACCGTCGGCGCATGGGAATGGCGGCGGGTTTCGATGCCTTCCGCGCTGAGTATCCATTGCGGCGCGAGTTTTCCACCCTGCGAGTCGAGCTCAAGCAGAACAAGGGTGGCTTGCGTGACGCCCTCGAAGGCTTCGGTTTCAAGGTCAAGCTGTCTAACAAGTAGCAAGTAGCAAGTAGCAAGTAGCAAGTAGCGTGGCATCATGCGGCGTGCCGAGACGAAAACACCCACCGACCTGTTGATGAATTCAGGGCCGGTGGGTGTTTTGCGTTACGCGCTATGTGCCGCGGTTATTCGCGGTAGGCGCTTTCCTTGAGGGCGCGAATGCGGTCATCCAGCGGCGGGTGGCTGGAAAACAGGCGCTCCATGAGTTTGCGTGTCTGGCCGGAGGTGATGGCGAAGGCTGTCAGCGTATCCGGCATCTGGTCCTTCATCTGCGTTTCGGCCTTGAGACGCCCCAGGGCGTTGATCATCGCACCGCTCCCGGCGAGCTTGGCACCGGCGGCGTCGGCGCGGTATTCGCGGAAGCGCGAGAACCAGGCGACGACAATCGAGGCCACCAGGCCGAAGACGATCTCGGCAACGATGACTACCGCCATGTAACCGAAGAAGCCCAGGCCGCCGCCATCATCGTCGCGGCGCAGGAAGCTATCCACCAGTTGTGCGACGATGCGCGCGAAGAACATCACGAAGGTGTTGAGCACGCCCTGAATGAGCGCCAGCGTCACCATGTCGCCATTGGCAACGTGGCCGATCTCGTGCGCCAGCACTGCGCGCGTTTCCTCGGGGCGCATGCGCTCGAGCAGCCCGGCGGAAACGGCGACCAAGGCATCGTTCTTGTTCCAGCCCGTGGCGAACGCATTGGACTGCTGCGCGGGAAAGATCGCCACCTCGGGCATCTTGATGCCCGCATCGCGGGCCAGCTCGCCGACGGTGTCGAGTAGCCATTGTTCGGTGGCATTACTGGGCTGCTCGATCACCTTGGCCCTGGTACTCCTCTTCGCCATCCATTTGGAAATGAACAGCGATACCAACGACCCGGCCATGCCGATCACGAAACAGAAGATCAACAGGCTGTTCATGTTGAGCCCGTTGGCGTTGAGGTAGGGCTCCACCCCGAGTATTCGCAGGGTGATGCTGGCCACGATCACCACGGCCAGGTTGGTCGCGAGAAACAGCAGGATTCGCATCATCGATGAGTTCCCTCAGTCAGTGAGACAGCAATGGTCATGTCGATTCTTGTTGGGCATTAGATACGGCGTCTTGCCCTGGGTTTCAAGACAAATATCGATAATCGTTGAAAGTTCGATGATTCTCACCCGAGCCGGCATGGCTCGGGCGAGAAGCGGGTCATTGGCGGTAGCGTGTCAGGAAGTTGGCGAAGCGGTCGAGGGCGTCGTCGAGCTGGTCGGCCCAGGGCAGGGTGACGATGCGCACATGATCGGGCGCCGGCCAGTTGAAAGCCGTGCCCTGGACCAGCAGGATCTTTTCCTGCAAGAGCAAGTCGAGCACCAACTTCTGATCGTCCTGAATGTTGAAGACCTCGGGGTCGAGACGCGGAAAGGCGTACAGCGCCCCCTTGGGCTTGACGCAACTGACGCCGGGAATGGCGTTGAGCTTGTCATAGGTAATGTCGCGTTGGGCGAGCAGACGCCCACCGGGCAGCACCAGGTCGTTGATCGACTGATAGCCACCGAGCGCTGTCTGGATGGCGTGTTGCGCGGGCACGTTGGCGCACAGCCGCATCGAGGCCAGCATGTTGAGCCCCTGAATGAAGTCGTCGGCGCGCTGCTTGCCGCGATTCCCGGAGAGAATCATCCAGCCGCTGCGAAACCCGGCGCAGCGATAGCTCTTGGACAGTCCATTGAGCGTCACCACGAGCTGGTCGTCGTCGGCCAGTGCGCCGGTGGAAACATGCTCGGCCTCGTCGTAGAGGATCTTGTCGTAGATCTCGTCGGAGAACACCACCAGGCCGTGGCGTCGCGCGATCGCCAGCAGTTCCTTGACCACTTCCGGCGGATAGACCGCGCCGGTGGGGTTGTTGGGATTGATGATGACGATGGCCTTGGTGCGAGCGGTGATCTTGTCGCGCACATCGTTCAAGTCCGGCGCCCAGTCGGCCTGTTCATCGCACAGATAATGCACCGGTCGCCCGCCGGAGAGGTTGGCCGATGCCGTCCACAGTGGATAGTCGGGCGCGGGAATCAGCACCTCGTCGCCGTCGTCGAGCAGCGCCTGCATGGCGATGGCGATCAACTCGGAGACGCCGTTACCGACGAATACATCTTCGACGCTGACATCGGGAATGTTCTTGCGCTGGCATTCCTGCATGATCGCCTTGCGCGCCGAATAAAGCCCCTTGGAATCGCAGTAGCCCTGGGCCGTCGGCAGGTTGCGCATCACATCCTGAAGTATTTCTTCAGGGGCTTCGAAACCGAAGGATGCGGGGTTGCCGATGTTGAGCTTGAGGATGCGCTGACCTTCGTCTTCGAGCCGCTTGGCGTGGTCGAGTACCGGGCCGCGAATGTCGTAACAGACGTTATCGAGCTTGTGCGATTTCCGAATGGGCGTGTCGGTATCCATGAGGCTTCCGTTTGCTGCGCAGCCGGTGGGGTGGAGGCGGTGTTTCCGTACCGTTCGGGGCGGGCTGCCGCGCCGCTTCCTAGCATACCGTGGCGCGCGGGCCACGCAAATGGCCCGCACCGGAATAGGCGATTGAACTAGAAGGGTAAAAACCTGGCTGTTTAGGCCGGGGAGGGTGACTCGTCCAGTGAGGGATCGTTTTCCTCGGGTGCAGGAATATCGTCCGGTGTCTCTAGCGTCAAACGCCCGAGCTTGCCGTCGCGCAGCTCGTGCAGCAGCACTTCGGCACCGCGGTGCATGTCGACGACGCCGCCGGCGCGCAAGCCGCCCCGCTTGCCGGCGATGGCCTCGACGATGGCCTGGCCATCGAAGCCGGCCAGCGCTAGCAGGTCGCGATGCGGCGGGCCATCGGCCTCGACGCTGTCGGCATCCGGATTGGGCGTGTAGGCAGGCAACGTTTTTAGCTTGTAACGCGCCTTGAGAGCATCCGGGTAGCGCTTGGCCAGCTCGGCGGCGGCGACGATGGCGACATCGCTATATTCCATCGCGGTATCGCGGATCGCGCCGCTAGCCGCCAGGCGATAGGCGCTGGCCTGATCCTCGATCTTCGGCCATAGCACGCCGGGGGTGTCGATCAGCGCGACGCGACCATCAAGGCGTATCTTCTGCTGACGCTTGGTGACCGCCGGTTCGTTGCCGGTCTTGGCGAGCTTCTTGCCGGCCAGGCCGTTGATCAGCGTCGACTTGCCGACATTGGGAATGCCCATCACCATCACGCGCACATCGCGGTCGGCGCGCACATGGCCAGCGAGTTCGTGGCACAGCGCGGGGATGCGCTTCAACTCACGCGATTGGGTAGTAGTCACCGCCAGAGCGCGGATGTCGGGCTGGGCGTTGAAGTGTTCCACCCAGCGCTCGGTCTGCTCGGGGTCGGCGAGATCGGCGCGCGAGAGCACCTTGAGCACCGGTTTGTGCTCGGTCAACTCGGCCAGCATGGGATTGGCGCTGGAGTAGGGCAGGCGGGCATCGAGAACTTCGAGTACCACATCGATTTCCGGTAGCGCCTCCGTTATCTGACGGCGGGCTTTGTGCATGTGTCCGGGATACCAACCCAGCATCGTCTTTACTCCAGCTCGAACAAACGGCCGCCCATGGTAGCAGAGCGAAGACCCTTAGCAGAGCGGCGGCCGTGACGAATCTATTTGTAGATGAACGACTCCCTAAATGAAGGACTCTACAGATGAATTACTCGCCGGGGTGAAAGTCGAGCGATACCGAGTTGATGCAATAACGCTGCCCGGTGGTCTCCTGCGGGCCGTCGGGGAAGACATGCCCCAGATGTGCGTCGCAGCGCCGGCACGTAACCTCGACACGGCGCATGCCGTGGGTCGTATCCAGGTGTTCCTGGACGCCGGCATCCGCGAGCGGGCGGTCGAAACTCGGCCAGCCACATCCGGAATCGAATTTATGCTCGTTTTCGAAGAGCGGTGCGCCGCAACAGATGCAGTGATAAATGCCTTGTTCGGAGGAGACCTGATGATCGCCGGTGAAAGGGCGTTCGGTGCCTTTCTCGCGCGTCACGCGATACTGCTCGGGCGTTAACTGCTGCCGCCATTCTTGCTCGCTTTTGTGCGTTTTGTCGCTCATTGCTGCCTCCTACGTTGCGGATACTGTGATGCGCCATGCCGATGCCGAGAGCCCTTGTAACGCATGAGGGATGTCACGGCGTTTACTAGCAGTGGGCGCCACTTGGTCCACAATATGGGGGCATGGCAACGGCAAGAAAAGGGTGTTCAGACAGAGGGTTGACACCCGCGGGGGTGCCCAGTAATATACGCCGCACCTCGACGAGGCGAGTGATGACACGTCCCATTCGTCTAGTGGCCTAGGACACTGCCCTTTCACGGCAGTAACAGGGGTTCGAACCCCCTATGGGACGCCAACTCACCTCGTGTGGCTGGAAATGCGGGAATAGCTCAGCGGTAGAGCATCGCCTTGCCAAGGCGAGGGTCGGGAGTTCGAATCTCCTTTCCCGCTCCAAATTTGGTAGTATTGGATAGGCAATATGGGTCGGGAGCTGGAACGCCAGTCCGATCGATCTCCTTTCCCGCTCCAAAATGCGTCCCATTCGTCTAGCGGTCTAGGACACTGCCCTTTCACGGCAGTAACAGGGGTTCAAACCCCCTATGGGACGCCACTTCCAGCTTGTGGTCGTAGTACCAGTGTTTTGTGATGCGGGAATAGCTCAGCGGTAGAGCATCGCCTTGCCAAGGCGAGGGTCGGGAGTTCGAATCTCCTTTCCCGCTCCAACCAAAACACCTCCCCCTATCTCGATACGTCCCATTCGTCTAGTGGTCTAGGACACTGCCCTTTCACGGCAGTAACAGGGGTTCAAACCCCCTATGGGACGCCACTTCGTTTGCTTATAATATGCCTTGCCATTTAGTGCGGCGTTCGAGACATTGATTTTTCTCGATTTGCCCGCATTGTCTGCTGTCTTTGCAAGGTTTCTTTCGAATATCAAGAATTGGGTGCGCCAGATGGCAGAACCAGCACTGTCCATCCGCGGGCTGACCAAGGTCTACGGTAATGGTTTCCATGCCCTCAAGGGCATCGATCTCGACGTCGCTGAAGGCGACTTTTTTGCGTTGCTCGGCCCCAACGGGGCGGGCAAGTCCACCACGCTAGGGGTCGTATCATCCCTGGTACAGAAGACCGGTGGCAGCGTGAGCGTGTTCGGTATCGACATCGATCGCGACTTCGCCAAGGCCAAGTACCATCTCGGCGTGGTGCCGCAGGAATTCAACTTCAATCAGTTCGAGAAGGTCGAGGACATCGTCCTGACCCAGGCGGGCTACTATGGCATGCCGATGCGCGAGGCCAAGCCCCGCGCCGAGCAATTGCTGCGCGATCTCGGCCTGTGGGACAAGCGCAAGGGCAGTGCCCGGATGCTGTCGGGGGGCATGAAGCGCCGCCTGATGATTGCGCGCGCGTTGATTCACCGCCCGCGGCTTTTAATTCTCGATGAGCCGACGGCCGGGGTGGATATCGAGCTGCGCCGCAGCATGTGGGAATTCATGAAGCGCATCAATCGTGAAGGCACCACCATCATCCTCACCACGCATTATCTGGAAGAGGCCGAGAGCCTGTGCCGTAACATCGCCATCATCAATCATGGCGATATCGTCCAGAATACCAGCGTGCGAGACCTGCTGGCCCAGCTCAATACCGAGACCTTCCTGCTCGATCTGGCGCATCCGGTTGAAGCCGCGCCGACGCTTGAAGGCTTCAGCGTGGAACGTGTCGATGCCACGCAACTGGCGCTTTCCGTCGAGCGCGGGCAGCGGCTCAACGATGCCTTCTCGCAACTCTCCGCGCAGGGTTTCGAAATCGTCTCGATGCGCAACCGTGCCAACCGTCTGGAGGAGATGTTCGTGTCGATGGTCGAACACGCCAACGCCGAAAGCGGCCGATCCACCGACAAGGTGGAGGTGCGCTCATGAATGCCTGGCAGACCTGGATCGCCCTGTGGACGCTGGTGACCAAGGAAGTGCGCCGCTACATGCGTATCTGGCCGCAGACGCTGCTGCCGCCGTCGATCACCATGACCATGTATTTCATCATTTTCGGCAACCTGATCGGCTCGCGCATCGGGCCCATGGACGATATTCCCTACATTGATTACATCGTCCCCGGCCTGATCATGATGGCGGTGATCACCAACAGCTATTCCAACGTGGCCTCGAGCTTCTTCTCCAACAAGTTTCAGCGCAGCGTCGAGGAGATGATGGTCTCGCCGATGCCCAACTGGGTGATCCTCGCCGGTTTCGTGGTCGGCGGGGCATCGCGCGGCTTGGCCGTGGGCTTGATCGTCACCGTGGTGTCGATGTTCTTCACCGATCTTTCGATTCATCATCCCTTAGTGACTATTGCCGTCGTGATCATGACGGCGTTGCTGTTCTCCATCGGCGGCTTCATCAACGCGCTGGTAGCGAACAAGTTCGATGATATCTCGATCGTGCCGATCTTCGTGCTGACGCCGCTGACGTATCTGGGCGGGGTGTTCTATTCGATCCACATGTTGCCGAATTTCTGGCAAGGCGTGTCGATGATCAACCCCATTCTGTACATGGTGAACGCCTTCCGTTACGGCATCCTCGGCGTCTCGGACATTCCGGTCGGCGGGGCGCTGGTGGCCATTGCCGTATTCATCGTGGTGTTCTTCATGGCGGGTCTGTGGATGCTCGAGCGTGGCAAGGGGATTCGTAGCTGACATGAATGAACGCGCCGATACTCTCGAGCATGCACCGCTAGGGCGCGAGTCCGCGTATCCCGAACACTACGATGCCAGCCTGCTGTTTCCCATTCCCCGGCAGGCCAATCGCGCGCCGCTGGGGCTCGACGATGCCGCGTTGCCTTTCGTCGGCGAGGACGAGTGGCACGCCTTCGAGCTTTCCTGGCTCGACGCGAAGGGCAAACCGCACGTGGCCGTGGCGCGGTTTCGGTTGCCTGCCGATTCACCCTCGCTGATTGAGTCGAAATCCTGGAAGCTGTATCTCAACAGCTTCAATCAGACGCGCTTCGATGGCCGTGCGGCGGTGGCCGAAACGCTCGAGCGTGATCTGGCCCAGACGGCGGGCGCGCCGGTAACGGTAGAACTGTTCGGCGTCGAAGACGAGGCGCTGGCCCCGCGTGCGCTGCCCGGCGAGTGCCTGGATGACCTCGACGTGAGCATCGAGCACTACACGCCGACGCCTGAGCTGCTCGAAGTGGGCGAAGAGATCGTCGAAGAAACGCTGCACTCGCACCTGCTCAAGTCCAACTGCCCGGTGACCGGCCAGCCCGACTGGGGCAGCGTGCTGATTCGCTATCGCGGCCCCAAACTGGTGCGCGAGGCGCTGCTCAAGTACCTGATCTCCTATCGGCAGCATCAGGACTTTCACGAGCACTGCGTCGAGCATCTGTTCGTTGACCTCATGGCGCGGGCCAGGCCGGAGCGACTGCTGGTCATGGCGCGCTACGTGCGGCGGGGCGGGCTGGATATCAGTCCCTGGCGGGGTACGCCCGGCGAGCGGCCGCCCACGCCACTGCGTCTCGCGCGCCAGTAAGCAGGTTTTCGCGGAAGGCAAGCGTCAGCGCCATTGAACGCCCGCGCTGTCGACCGCACATCATTACCCTATTCAGACGGCCAAGGAGATGCTCATGGATGCCATGACGTTACTGCACGAGCGCAGCTCGATGGGAAAACTGGCCGCGCCCGCCCCCGACCGCGATCAACTGGACGCGCTGTATCGCGCCGCCTTGCGCGCGCCCGATCACGACGCCCTGACGCCATGGCGGTTCATCGAGTTCTCCGGGGAAGGGCTCGACCGGCTGGGCGAGCTTTACGCCAAGGCCGAGCAACGTCTCAATCCGCACATCGACGATGGCCATCTCGACGCCGCGCGCAAGAAGCCCAAGCGTGCGCCGATGATCATCGCGGTGATCGCCAAGGTCACGCCCGATCATCCCAAGGTGCCGCGTATCGAACAGCTGCTTTCCGCCGGCTGCGCGGCGCATGGCATTCTGCTCGCGGCGCAGGCGCAAGGCCTGGGCGCCATGTGGCGCACTGGTCACTATGCCTTCGACCCCACCGTGCGTGAAGGCCTCGGCCTGGCCGATGACGACGAACTGGTCGGCTTTCTGTACCTCGGCCAGATGGGCGGGCGCCACAAGCCGTTGCCCGAGCGCGATCCCGAAGCGTTCGTCGAGCGCTGGTCGTGAACGAGACACCGCGTCAGCCGGGGGTAATGCACCCCCGCTTGCCGTTGCCCGAGGCAGGCGGCGGGGAAGACCTCGAGACCTTCTTCGTCTGGCTGCGCGAGGCGATCCCTCAAGTCGCGCATTACGGTATCCAGCAGCCCATTTGGGATGATTCAACACTCAGTTGGCGGGTGGCGCTGGCCGACAACCTCAACGACAAGGGCACCGGCTTCGGCGGCGCCCTTGCCGGTGAAGCCACCTTGCTTGGCTGGTGTTGGACGACGCTCTGGCTAAGGGCCCGGGGCAGGGCGCAAGACGTGGTGATCGCTGAAGGCCAGCAGCGTTTTCTCGCCCCTGTCACCAGCGACTATCACATGCAGTGCTTTCCCCTCGAAGCCGACGGTATTGCCAGGCTCGATACCGCGCTCACCGAGAAAGGGCGAGGGCGCATCAAGCTCGTGCAGCGCGTCTACTGCGGCGACACCCTATGCATGGAAGCCCAGGGCAGCTACGCGGTACTCAAGTGATTCCCCGCCGAGACGGAAAATCGCTTGCAAAACAGCACTTAGCTCGATAGTATGTGCGCCGTTCTGACGGACAAGGCCGAGGCCATCCGGCGGAACGACAATTTGCGGAGGGGTGTCCGAGTGGTCGAAGGAGCGCGCCTGGAAAGCGCGTAAGTCGAAAGGCTTCGAGGGTTCGAATCCCTCCCCCTCCGCCAGAATTTAGAAAAGCCGCTGAGCCATCAGCGGCTTTTTTGTGCCTGCCTTTTGGAAAAACCGCGCCTCATTTCTTGGGTTCCTAGCCTCGTCTTCACCATCCCCGTTTGGTCGCATATCCGCTCATTTAGGAATGACAGCGACCTTGGCTTTCGGTAGTGTTCCCTAAGTGTTTTGAGTGATAGATAGTGGTAGATGGGTGTTGGGGCTTAGCTATCGGGGAACTAGCACGCGTCGCGGGTGGAGCCTGGCTGCTGATCAGCGATAACCAGGCTTACGAAAAAGAGATGATCAAGCCCGACGAGATTGAACTGACCCCCAATCGTTGGACGGTTAGTTCTCTTAACCGGCGGCCATGGCCTGAGTCCTGTATTGCACGGGGCTCAGGCCTTTTAGTCTCTGCTTGATCCGCTGAT
>NZ_JARANZ010000010.1 GCF_029889905.1 Chromohalobacter sp. 11-W
GAGTGGTCGGATCACATGCGCAACGTGGCTGCTGCGCTCTTTCGATTGGAGCACAATCGCGACGAGCAAGACATGCTGGAGGTGCTGGGCACGTTGGTCGAGTGGCTCAAGGCGCCCGAGCAAACCGGGCTACGACGGGCCTTCGTGGTGTGGATACGCCGCGTACTGCTGCCCAACCGGGCGCCAGGGATGGAACTGCCCGAGTTCAACGAGTTGCAGGATCTACACGAGGTACACGACATGCTGGCAGAACGCATCAAGCAATGGCCTGAACGGTGGGAAGAAAAAGGCCGCCAGGAAGGGCGTCAAGAAGGTCGCCAGGAAGGACTTCAGGAAGGACGTCAAGAAGCTGAGAAGCGCGCTTTGGAAGAAAAGCGTAATACCGCGCGTAATCTGATCGCCCGCACCGAGATGGAAGACCAGTTGATTGCGGAGATTACGGGTTTGGCCGTTGAGGAAGTGAGTCAGCTGCGTCCCGAGAATAAGCACTGACTCCCTCGTTTAATTGACCATGAACTGATGTTTGATGACGGCCTCTTTCGGGGCCGTTTTCGTTGGTGGCCGGGGCATGAGCGCGCCCATGCTGGGATGGCGAGGCTTTTCATCTTCCGGTGGGTGCGCTTTGGCGTCACGATAGGGTGTTGTGCAAAGCGAAATGGGGCTCGGCATTGATGTTCAAACGTATTCTGGTGGTGTGTACGGGCAATATCTGTCGTAGCCCGGTGGCGGCGGCGCTGTTACAGCGGCAGTATCCTGACCGGATGATCGCCACGGCGGGTCTTGGCGCGCGTGTGGGAGAGGGCGTCGAGACGCATTCCCGTGCCTTGGCGGAGGCCGAAAAGCCGGAGCTCGCCAATGCGCTCAAGGCGCATAAGGCACGCCAGATCGATGAAACGATGCTGCGCGAAGCGGACTTGGTCTTGGTAATGACGGAACGCCAACGTAGCGCGGTGGGGGAGCTGTTACCCTCGGCGTTCGGCAAGACCATGCTGTTCGGGCGTTGGCTGGCCAACCCGGAAATTTCCGACCCCTACGGCAAGAGCGATGAAGCGTTCACGCACGTGCATCGGCAATTGGTCAACGCGGCCGAGGCGTGGGCGGGGAAGTTGTAGCCTGGTATTGAGAAATTATACGTACTGAACAGTGCAGTGACGCGTAAATGCTGACGGCCCCTCTTTTGGGGCCGTTTGCGTTTGTGGGGCAAGCTTGTCGCTGCTTTAGCCGTCGGCCATGAGGTCGTCGTCGAGTTCGAAGGCGGTCAGATTGCCGATGGCGGCGTTCTTGCGATTGCCGTACCCGGTCAGCGAGGCTTGCGGTGGGCGCTGGAGGGTGCGTATCGCGGGGGTTTCGGTGGCCTGGCCAGTGTTTTCGAAGGTGCAGTCGCGGAAGGTGAGATAGTTGCTCTCATTGGCCATGAAGACACCGGGCGCTGCGTCCAAGGTGATCATGTAGCCGTGCTGGGCGAGGTCTTTCTTGAAACGGCAGCGTTCGAAGCGCACCACATGCCGCGCATTGCGTTTGTCGCTGTTGTGCAGGTAGAGGTGCCCGCCGCCGGGGGTGAAGTCGAACCGGCAGTGGCGGTAACGGTGATGCTGCGTGGTGTCGAAGATATCGAAGCGCGGTACGCCGTCACCGAGTCGGCAGGCGTCTACATCGAGCGTCTCGAAGGCTTTGATCCAGCCGGCGGATATCTCGCAGTCGTGCAGGCTGATGCGCTCGGCCGGTACATGAAAGAGCCGCGCCTGCGTGGCGCTCAGCGTGAAGTCGCGCAGGTGCGATTGGCCGAGGAGCTTGAAACCTACGAGGGCGGACTCATCGGTGTCGCCGTGTCGGCTCTGGAAGTGGGCGAGATGCAGATCGCCTTTGAAGCCGGCCGCCGAGACGATTGAGGCGTAACTGGCGCGCATGCTGTCATGGCGCGATGCGTTGAACGTCTGCCAGGTTTCGTCGAAATGGCGGATATCGATATGTCCATCGCCTGTGAGCAATAGGGAGCAGCCACTGCGCTGGGAGCCACGTAGTTTTGTACAGAGACGTTGCCCCGTTAGGTGGCTGGCCGCAAGGTCCATCTCGATACAAAAGCCTCTGTCGATGTCGCGTGACAGGCAGCCGTCGACAATGTGACGCACGGGCGTGCCATGTAGGTCTTTGAGGTAAAAGCCGATGTTGGTGGTCTCGGCGATGCAGCCACGTACCGTAAAATGTCCAACACCCAACGACGGGACGCGTCCGGTGGTGGCGACGAAGCCATAATGCGTCGTATCGCTTGAGCGACAATTGATGAAACGTACCGCGTCACTATTTTCGGCCCAGTAACCGGCGTTGAATTCGTCATCTCCGTAATCGATGCTGGCGTGATGGCCGTTTTCGGCAAAGCAGTCGATGAAATCTATGCGCTCGCTGAGTATGTGTTCCGGGCTACTGCCGTAGGTGTCGCTCACGAAACCGATGCGGGTGAAATCTCGGGCCTCGCAACCCTCGATGCTGCCGTCGCGTGAATCGACGACGAAAATACCATCGCCGTGATTGCCACGCGAGTGGTGGGTACGTACGTTCTCAAGTTTGAAGCTACTGGCTTCCACACGTAGGCAGGCCTGATGTGAGTGGCGGCATACGAGGTTGCGCGCGGAGACGTTATGGCCGCGTAGATACAGCGGTAGGCAGCCGGTGAAGGCGTTATAGTTGCGCGGCGTCCAGGTGCGAGGGTCGGCGCTGACATTGCCGTCCAAGGTGAATCCTTCGATCGAGGCGCCGTCTTGGACCTCCACCAGGCTACCCATGTTGTGTCCAGTGTAGCGCAGTGTGGTGTGTGATGGTCCCGCGCCGTTGACGTCGACGCCGTTGAAGACCAACCCCGTGCCTGATAGCGCGTAATCCCCGGCGGGGAACACCACTGCCAATCCCATGGTGGAGGCGGTCTTGGCAAGCTGTGCAAGGGGGGCGTACTGATCGCTGCCACCCCCCATGGCACCGAACATAGCGGGGGTGAGTGTGTCGTCGAGGCGCCGTAGAAAGCGCCCATTGGCCTGGTCGTGGGTGCGAAAACATGTGCCGCCGTCTTCCTCGCGCTGTTCATTGGCGTACCAAGTGAAATGCCCTCCGCCCAGCGTATCCCCCGCGTAATAGCCGACCACTTCGATGCGTTGCCCGTCCTGAAGGCGGGTAACGTCCAGTGCCTGCATCTCGGCGATGGAGTCGGCATGCAGCGTCTCTGCTCCCTCCTGCGTTGTTTTTCCCTCTTTGTCTCTTTTTTCCATACCTGCAGCGTGTTTTTCCATACCGGCCGCGTGAGTCGGCAATAAACCGGAAGCGGTCAGTACAGCGCCGCCCTGGAGTAGTCGAGTCAAGAGCCGTCTTCTCGAAGTGTTCATTTTTCCCTCCGAAATAATTGCCTAGCGTAGATGAAATTTTGTTGAGTAATAAGATGAGTATTTTACTTATTGGTGGCGTATTTTTATCATTTTAGTTGTCTTTCGTTATTCGTAGTGAAGGCGCGTTAAGTGCGTGATGAGTAGCGTTGATATTATTGTGTGGTCTCGTTTGATGTCTGTTTATTACGGCATTGTAAGTGTAAAGTGCGACTGGTTTTTGACGTACGATTTGGGTGCTTTTGCGTATGAATAATATAGGGTTCCTTAATCACTAAAACCGTCTGGCTGTAAAGATGAACACTTTGTAACTTGTTTGGCGAAAACCCGGTTATTTACGTCCTTAAGCGGGCGGCACGGGACACTGAAAAGGTGGCGTCAATCATGTTCAATAAGCATAAAATTTTGGAGAAGATGGATCGTTCGGCATGGGGGGGCGGTGAGTCGTGGGCGGCGAGTGGCCAAGCGCTAGACACGCGTTACGAACGCCGCCACTCACGCTGGTACGAGCAGTGCCTGATGGGTATGCCGTTTCACTTCATCGTAGGCTTGCCGGCGGTCGTGATGGTGCCGTCGCTGGTGGTGCACGGTGAGGGGTTTTGGCGCGACCTTCCACCGGGCCTTGCTACGACGCTATGGGCGGTGGGGGCGGCATTCCTGATCACATTGTTCGTCTTGCATCGCATGACGCGTTTTCCTGGGACGCAGGCGGTGGTCTATGTCGTGCCGCTGGTCAGTGCGGTGTTCGCGTTGACCTGGGCGTTGCTGCTTGGCGTGGCGCCTGTCGACGAACGCGTGCTGTGGGGGGGGTATGTGGCAAGCCTGCTGTGGTTCCTGGTCGGCTATGCGGCGGCACAGCGGTTCAGGCGCCCGCGCTTTGCTTTGGTTCCGCTGGGCGAGGCGCGCCACCTCACCGAGACCGAAGAGAGTCGACTGTACCGACTCGAAGTGCCGCGCCTGGGTGCGCAGCGTATCGACGGCATCATCGCCGACCTGCGCAGCGATGAGCTCAATCAGGAGTGGGTGCGGTTTCTCACCAAGTGCACTTTGCACGGCATTCCCGTGTACCAGATCAAGCAGATCGATGAGTCGCGCACCGGCCGCGTGAAGTACGAACACCTAGCGGATACGGAGCTGGTCTCCTGGTTGCCGTCACCTTTGTATAGCGCCTGCAAGCGGGGGCTTGATATCTGCGGTGCCATGCTGCTGTTGCCGTTGCTGGCGCCCATCATGTTGGCCACGGCATGGGCGATCCGCCGCGACAGTTCGGGGCCGGTGTTTTTCTTGCAATGGCGGATGGGACATCGCGGCCGACCGTTTCGAATCTACAAGTTTCGCAGCATGTATTGCGACATGAAGGGGAAGGAGTTCGCTTCCGGTGAGGATGATCCGCGCATCACGCCGGTGGGCAGGGTGATCCGCAAGTACCGCCTGGATGAGTTACCGCAGCTTCTCAACGTGCTCAAGGGCGACATGAGTTTCATCGGTCCGCGCCCCGAGCCTGTGGATCTCTCACAGTGGTACGAGCAGGACATACCGCTTTTTAGCTACCGGCGTGTCGTCAGGCCGGGCATCTCGGGCTGGGCCCAGGTCGAGCAGGGCTATGCGGCGGAAGTCGATGATATGGCCATCAAGTTGCAGTACGACTTCTATTACATCAAGCATTTTTCGCTGTGGCTCGACGTACTGATTCTACTGCGCACGTTGAAGACGATCGGTACCGGGTTTGGGGCGCGCTGAGGTGTGCCTACGTTGAATTGAGTCATTGTGTGTCGCCCCCGTCTCTGTGCGGGGGCGTTCTGTTTAAAGGATTAGTTTTCTCATTCCTCTTTGTGGTTAATTTTTTGTACTTGATGGATGAGTTTATTGGTTAAAAGGCGCGATTTAGCAACGAGTAAAACCCAATGTAAGCATTGTGTAAATTCAGCCTATGAATCGTTACACAATGCATAGAATGAAATCCGCAAGAAGAAGATTATGTAAGCAAGGTAGGACGGTGCGAAGTTCAAGAGTTTCGTGACTAAAGAGTACGTAACACACGAGATGCGTGCCGCAAGCCAAAAGTAGAGAAAGGGTTTGAAAATTAGTGTTATGGCCCGGGAGATGTGGTGTCGCTCCAGGGCGGTAGCGTGGGTAAAAGAATTTTAGGCCCTAACAACACGACGAGTGAGGGAATCGGCATGATTGCAAGCCGTATGGAATACCGTTCGGGGTGGAGAAAGCCGCTACTGGGGCTTTCTTTCGTGGTGGCGCTCTCGGGTTGTGCATTCGCGCCCGGTGGGAACATCGATTATGAAGCTGATTCGCAGGGAGAGGACATCTCCGACAATATCGAGGTCAAGGCAATTACGCCGAGTCTCGTCAAGGCGCTGGCGGCGACGGAAGACGAGTTACGCGATTCGTTGTTCGAATACACCGAGAATGCGGTGCCCGAATCCGAGATCGATTACGACTACATGATTGGACGCGGCGATGTGCTCAACGTAGTGGTGTATGACCATCCTGAGTTGACGATTCCCGCCGGTAGCGAGCGTAGCGCTGTCGAGTCGGGCAACGTAGTGCACTCGGACGGCACTATCTTCTATCCCTACATCGGCACGGTGGAGGTGGCGGGGCGCACGGTGCGTGATGTCCGCGGGGAGATCCAGCGCCGCCTGCAGGGCTACATCGCGCAACCCCAGGTGGATGTGAAAGTCGCTGCCTTCAACGCCCAGAAAGCGTATGTCACCGGCCAGGTCGACAGTCCGGGAGCGCAGCCGATCACCAATGTGCCGCTGACAGTGCTGGATGCGCTCAGCAGCGTCGGCGGTTTGACCCTGGGCGGCGACTGGCATGACGTGGTGCTGACCCGCGGTGGTGTCGAGCGGCACTTGTCAGTGTACGACATGCTAGTTAATGGCGATCTCGATCAGAACCTGTTGCTGCAGGATGGCGACGTGCTGCATGTGCCAGTGGTCGGTAACCAGCAGGTATACGTGATGGGCGAGGTCAACACACCGACCGCCGTGCCGATGCCGAATGCGCGCTTCTCGCTGACCAATGCCTTGTCACAGGCCGGGGGTATCAACGAGAGCAGCGCCGATGCTTCGGGCATCTTCGTGATTCGCCGCAATCACGATGTCGACAGCGATACCTTCGCAACCGTCTACCAGCTCAACGCCAAGAATGCGGTCTCATTCGTGCTGGGGTCGGAGTTCATCCTGCAGCCCACCGATGTGGTGTATGTCACTGCCGCGCCGATCGCGCGCTGGAACCGCGTCATCACCCAGATCCTGCCCAGTATAACGGCGATCTACCAGGTGACACAGGCCACGCGTGACATCCAGGACCTCAACGACGACTTTTAAGCCGTCATTGTCTCAAGGCCCGCCGTCGCTGCCGCCTAATGCGTTGATATGACACGGCGTCGGGCCTCGAGCCCACATTCTCTTGGAGTGGGAATTCTATGAATTTAAACGTGCCTGCCCCGCAGGCGAATAAAACCTCCGATGATATGGAACTGGGCCGCATGCTGGGCCTGTTGTTCGATGCCAAGGGGCTGGTGGTGAGCTTGATCGTGTTGTTTGCGCTGACCGGCGCAGCCTACGCATTCTTCGCCACGCCTATCTATCGAGCGGATTCCCTGGTTCAGGTGGAAACAAAAACCCCGACGAACCCCCTGGCGGATACCTCGGCCACCTCCGCCATGTTGTCGCAATTGCCACCATCGCGCACCGAGATGCAGATCATCCAGTCACGTATGGTGCTTGGGCGCGCGGTGGACCTTCTCAATCTGGATCTTAGTGTGGAACCGGTGCGCGTGCCGGTCATCGGCGGGTTCCTTCACCGCGAAAAGATTCCTGCGCCACAGTTCGCCGCCGACTGGGGGTACGCCTGGGCGGACGATAGCATCGAGTTGGACGCGATGCCGGTCGACAAAGCCTATCTAGGGCGCACCTTTACTCTCGAAGTGCTCGATGACCAGCGCTATGCCTTGCATTATCGCGGTGAGCGGTTGGGCGAAGGGCGTGTCGGCGAGGAGTCTCATTTTCTAGGCGATGCGGTGGGCGTCGAGGTGGCGTCGATTTCGGCCTCGCCAGGGTCGACCTTCAAGCTCACTCATGAACAGAGTGTCGTCGCCATCGACAGGCTGCGCGATAACTTCGGCGTAGGCGAGAGAGGCAGCGGCACAGGCATCCTGGGATGGTCTTTGACAGATCCGTCGCCGGCATTGGCTGAGCGGATATTGGCAACCATCGGTGATATCTATGTCACGCAGAATATCCAGCGTCAGTCCGAGGAGGCGCGCAAGAGCCTGGAGTTTCTGAATAAGCAAGTGCCTGAGGTGCGTGGTGAGCTTTCTAGTGCCGAGCAACAACTCAACGCCTATCGCTCCGAAAACGACAGCGTAGATATTTCTATGGAGACCCAGTCGGTGCTCGACCGTGTGGTCAACCTGGAAAGTCAGCTCAATGAGTTGGAGTTTTCTGAAGCGGAAATCTCGCGACGCTTCACGCCCAGCCACCCGACCTATGCTGCCTTGCTGGAGAAGAAAGCGCAGCTGAAGAAGGAACTGGCGTCCCTGGAAGAGCGCATCGACGGTATGCCGGAAACCCAGCAAGAAGTGCTGCGCATGCAGCGTGATGTAACGGTCAATCAGGCGATTTATGTCCAGCTTCGCAACAAGGTGCAGGAGATGCAGATCGCCGAGGCGAGCACGGTAGGCAACGTACGGGTGCTCGATGAATCAGAGTCGTTTCCGCAGCCGGTGGCGCCCGACAAGATGATGATCATCGCGTTGGCGACGGTGCTAGGGGCGGCCTTCGCCGTGGCGGTGGTAATGCTACGGGCGATGTTCAATCGAGGCCTGGAAAGCCCCGACCAGCTCGAGCAACTGGGTTTGCCAGTCTATGCCATCGTGCCCAAGTCGGACGATCAAAACAAACTCAATCGGCGCATTCGTCGTGGCAGCCGTTCGCAGAGTGTGCCGGCGGGATTGCTGGCGTGGCATCGGCCACTGGATGTCTCCATCGAGGCATTGCGCAGCCTGCGCACCAGCTTGCACTTCGCGATGCTGGATAGCACTGACAATCGCTTGATGATCACCGGGCCCAGTCCGGGCGTGGGCAAGAGCTTCATTGCCGCCAACCTGGCAGCGGTGTGCGCCCAGAACGGTCAGCGCGTGTTGGTGATCGACGGCGACATGCGCAAGGGCCAGATGCATAAGATCTTCAAGGGACCTTCCGAAGATGGCTTGAGCGAAGTGCTGGCGGGGCGTCACACCTTGGCGGAAATGGCGCGCTCCGTGGAAAGCGTCGAGGGGCTCGAGTACCTGGCGCGTGGTGTCGTCCCGCCGAATGCCTCGGAACTGCTGGCGTCGTCGCGCTTCACTGAGTTGTTGGCTACGGCTAGCGAGCATTACGACTTGGTGATCGTCGACTCGCCGCCGGTGCTGGCGGTAACTGATGCCACGGTGATCGGCAAATGCGTGGGCACAACCCTGATGGTGGCACGCTTCCAGGTCAATCCGCCCAAGGAAGTTGAGCTGGCTATGCGGCGCCTGGATACCAGTGGGGTGCGCGTCAAGGGCGCGATACTCAATGGGCTCGAGCGCAAGGCAGCTACGGCGTATACCTACGGCTATTACAACTATTCCTATCGCTGAGGGATGCCTTTCGGTGATGACGCCCGGCATTGGCTGGGCGCCTTCCGCGCGCTACCTCGCCTTGGTTGCAGGTGGTGCGCGAGAGGACAAAACGTTGCCGATTTTCTTGAGGGCTGCACTTTGCTAATTCGCTATACCGCTTATTACGGCTTGGCGCGCGGTGTGCCGGGCTTGCTGAATTTTCTCGCCATTGCGATCTATACGCGCTTGTTGTCACCCAGCGACTATGGGATCTATGCCCTGGTCGTGGTTTGGGTGGGGCTGATCAATGTGGTGTGCTTTCAATGGATTCGCTTGTCGTTGCTGCGGTTCTTCCCAGCCCACCTGGACGACCCGCGGCGTTTGTTGAGCACGCTATTGCTGGCATATACCAGCGTGGCGTCGCTGACAGGGGGCGCGGGTGTGGCCGTGTGGTTCGCGGTGGCGGACGAATCGCTGAGAACCCTGGTGCTGATCGCAGTGCCATTGATCTGGGTGCAAGCGGGGTTCGAACTGAGCCTCGAGTTGATGCGTAGTCAGCTCAACCCGCTGCGCTACGGCCTGATGGCGGGAACCCGGGCGGTCATCGCGCTGGGGCTCGGCATGCTGTTGATCACTTGGGGGTTCGGGGCGCTGGGCCCCTTGCTAGCCATGTTGTTGGGCATGCTAGTGGCGGTAGTGATGCTCGGTTCTTCATTGTGGCGTGGGGCGCGTCCCTCGTTGTCGTTGTGCCCGGATTTGAAGCCGCTTCTGGCCTATGGTTTGCCGCTGACTGCGACCTTCGCCTTGGGGTTTGTGGTCTCGAGTTCCGACCGTCTGTTGGTGGCGAGGTTGTTGAGCCACGACGCAGTTGGGATTTATACGGCGGGCTACGATTTGGTCGCGCAGGTCATCGATATGCTGTTGATGACGGTCAACCTGGCGGCGTATCCGCTGGTGGTACGGGCGCTCGAGAAGAACGGGCGTGAGGCCGCCCGGGAGCAGTTGGATCGTAACGGCGGCTTGTTATTGATGATCGCTGTGCCGGTGACGTTGGGGTTCATTACCTTGGCACCGCAAATTGTCTCGCTGATGCTTGGCGAGTCCTTCCGCGCAGGGGCGACGCAACTGGTGCCGTGGGTTGCCGTGGCCATTTTCATGAGCTGTATCCGCGCCTTTCATTTTGATCTGGCTTTCCAGTTGAGTGAAAAGACGTTCTACCAGGTATGGATTAACGGAAGCGCGGCAGTGGTCAATGTGGCACTCAATCTGATGTTCATTCCAGCCTTCGGCCTAGTGGGCGCGGCGTACGCCACGCTGATTGCATATGGCGTGGCGCTGGCGCTGAGCATACTGCTGGGGCGGCGTTTGTTCGCGATCTCGCTGATCACGCGTGACAACCTCAAGGTACTGCTGTGCGGCGCCATTATGGTGGCGTGCCTGTGGCCACTGCGTGAGGCAAGCGGGACATGGGCCTTGGTTGAGCAAGTGCTGTGGGGCGCGGCGGTTTATACCGTTAGCGTATTTCTTCTGAACGTGGCAAATGTGCGTGGGATGGTATTTGCCAAGCGACGGACGGCGAAATGAGAGACGACAATAAACGGATTGCGGTGTTCCTGCCTTCGCTGGCGGGCGGTGGCGCTGAGCGTGTGATGGTGACGCTCGCCAATGGAATTGCGAATCGTGGCGTGCCGGTGGATCTTGTCGTGGTCATTGCCGAGGGCGCGTATCTGGCGGATGTCTCGCCACGAGTGCGTTTGGTGGATCTCGGCGCTTCTCGGATGCTATTCAGTTTACCGGCGCTAGTGCGCTACCTGCGCCGCGAACGCCCGTATGCCTTACTTTCGGCGCTAAAGCACGCCAACATCATTGCGCTTTGGGCACGCAAGTTAGCGCGGTCGCAGACGCGGATAGTGATCTCAGAGCGCAATACGCTGCCGCGCGATGGGTCGAGCGAGCGTTTCGAGCGGATAGTGCCGTGGCTGATGCGCCTAAGTTACCCATCGGCGGATGCCATAATCGCGATCTCTGGTGGTTTGGCGGACGACCTGGCGCGCAGGGTGGGGCTGTCACGCGAGAGTATCGAGGTCGTCTACAACCCCATCAACCCGAGGCTCGCGCAGTTGTGCGAAGCGCCGTTGACGCACCCTTGGCTGAAAAGCGGCCAACCACCGGTAATTTTGGCCGTTGGTCGGCTTACCGTTCAGAAAGATTACCCCACCTTGATCGAGGCCTTCGCCGAGGTGCGTAAGACGCAAGCGGCGCGCCTAGTTATTCTCGGCGAAGGCGAACTACGAGAGAAATTGGAGGCGATGGTAGCGTCGCTGGGGTTGAGCGCAGATGTCATGTTCCTTGGCTTTGTTGACAACCCCTATGCCTGGATGCGCCACGCGTCATTGTTCGTGTTGTCTTCGGCGTGGGAAGGATTTGGCAACGTGCTTGCTGAGGCGATGGCCTGCG
Source organism: Chromohalobacter sp. 11-W (assembly GCF_029889905.1). Lineage (GTDB taxonomy): Bacteria > Pseudomonadota > Gammaproteobacteria > Pseudomonadales > Halomonadaceae > Chromohalobacter. The sequence goes on from NZ_JARANZ010000010.1 coordinate 11,431, forward strand.
GGACGCCGGTAGTAAGCACGAATTGCCCCAATGGACCGGCGGAGATTCTTGACAATGGTGCTTGGGGACAGCTGGTGCCGGTTGGCGATGCGTCAGCGCTAGCCCAGGCGATGGTCGCAGCGCTCAGTGACGAAACGCCCCCCGATGTGCGCCACCGTGCCCGTCACTTCAATTTGCAGCAGGCGCTTTCCGGCTATCTGCATGCGCTGAAGGTGTCGCTGCCGAAGGAGCATCGCTGTGAATGATGTTCAACGCATGCTGGTACTCGGGCTCGGCCAGGCATTCAAGCTTATTTACACGGCATGTGGCGCCAGCCCGTATGAGTTCAGGCGCGTCAGTACTCCCGTAAGTTGAGGCGAACGATGAAACTATTGATACCCACCGAAGGTTCATACGGTTACAAGGTCATGTGTTTGGTACTGGCCGGCATCTATGCTTGGTTCTTGATGGGTTTGGATGTCGACGGCTATGTCGATCGCGCTAATTATCTCATCTATGCCCAGTATTCCGACGAGATATTTGTAAAGTATGCTGCTGGTAGTCTCAAGACGGTTCTCACTAACGAACCGGTATGGTTGCTTTACAATATATGGGCATCAAAGCATTTTACTCCGGAAGATACACTGCGGGTAATCATATTTTTTTCGTCTTTTTTCGTATCATTTTTGGTGTTGAGGAGTTATCCAAAGTACGCTTTGTTGCTGGTGCTTTTTATTCTCATGCCGCAGGTCTTGAAGAATAATATAGTCCACCTGCGACAGGGCGTGGGGATTACGCTTTTCTTTATCGGCTGGTGGTGTCGTTACTTGCCGCTACGCATGTTTTTCATCGGGCTGGCACCATTGGTGCATGCATCCTTTTTCTTCATTGATGCTTTGTTTCTACTCAATATTGCTTTCTCGACGTTCAGGATTTCGACCATCTGGCGGATGATATATACCCTGGGTATGGGCGTCCTGCTAGGGGCTTTAGGAATCTGGCTTGCAGATGCATTGGGGGCGAGGCAAGGCTCGAGCGCGGAATATAACGCCATGGGCTCGGAAGGGTCGGGGCTGGCGTTTATCTTCTGGGGCGTGTTCGCCGTGATCTTCTCCATGGAAGGCAAGGAGTTTCTCAAAAACAATTTCTTTCCGGCCTCTATCCTAGTCTTCTACTTGTCGACCTATTTTCTACTCCCGGTCACAGCACGTGTATTTGAAAGCGGCATGTTGATAGTACTTCTGGCGTCCTTAGGGTTGAGTGACTGGCGACGTTACGCAGCCTATTCATTATACATCTTTTACTTTTGCATGCAGTGGTATGAGGCTTTTGGCCTGCCAGGTTATGGGTGGGCTGTCGAAAGTGCAGTTTAAGTTTTTATGGCCACGATGATTATACGGCAGGTTTTTATATTTCAGGGAGAGGTGAGATGCAGCGTAATATTCCGTTGGATATTTTGAAGTTGATACTGGCCGTCATCGTAGTGATTACACATGCAGGGGTATTGTTGGGGTATAGCGAATTGGGCTATCAGTTGACGGTGCGGGGGCTCTTTCGCATCGTAGTACCGATCTTCATGATCGTCAGCGGTTATTTCTTCATTAGTGTGGTCCGCTACGGGTCGCTTGCTAGCTGGCTGAAAAAAGTAGTATCGATGTATCTCTTCTGGATGCTGGTATATGTGTTTTTTTGGCTGGATATCCCAGAGATTACAGCATATGAGATTCTGAGAATGCTGCGCGTGATGATCATGGGCTACCACCATCTGTGGTTTCTTTCCGCACTTATTGGGGCCGCCATCCTGCTGTACATGCTGCGTAACCTTTCCCTAAAAGCCCTATTGGGACTGGCATTGACACTCTATGGCATGGGGTTGTTCATCATTTATACCGGTCATTATCACTTGTTCGCCGGCACGCCATTGGATGTGCTCTTCAACGAGGTCTGGTTTTACCGCAACTTCCTGTTTTTCGGCTTCCCTTTCTTTTGTACCGGCTATCTGCTGCGTCACTGGGAAGGTTTTCGCCAATGGGATCGACGTTATTACATGCTGTGGAGCCTAGTCGGTGCGCTGCTGCTGCTGGGGGAGTCGTACCTTAATTATCTGGGACTCAACGGCCAACGGGGGTTCGACATGTACTTGAGCCTGTTGATCGTTTGTCCGGGCCTGTTCCTTTGGGTCTCGTCGATGCAGGTGCCCGGTGACAGTACGACCGTGGCGTATTACGCGACGGCGCTGTATTTCATCCATCCGCTTTTCATCTCGCTGTTCGAGGCATTTTCGTATCGGCAGGGCAACACACTGGCGCTATTGGCGCTCGTGTCGTCGCTACTGGCTGTGGCGTTGCTCAAGGGAAGTCGCAGGCGTTTGCGGTTTGCGTTCGGTGGATGAGGAGCCACCGGGCCGCTGACGTTTATTCAAGGTCATGTCCACCGATGCTTGGTCGTCACCACGCGTTGGCCAATCGAAAGGATGTAATCGCTTATGCTACCCAAACCATTGAATGTCCTACATATCATTACCGGCTTGACCGATGGAGGTGCAGAGAATTCGCTGTACCAGCTTTGCCATAACGATCGTCATAACATGCATCGCGTGGTGAGTTTGATGGACGCTGGGCAATACGGCCCGCGGCTCGAGGCAGCGGGGATCGAGGTCGTGTATCTGCATATGCCGCCTGGCCGTGTGACGCTGGGGGGGCTGTGGCGCTTGTGGCGGACCATCCGCACGTTTCGGCCGGACGTGGTGCAGACATGGATGTACCACGCTGACCTGGTAGGCGGTGTCATGGCAAGGCTGGCGGGAGTCAAGGCCATCTGCTGGGGAGTGCGTAACAGCAACTTGATGCCTGGGGTCACCAAACGCAGCACGATCTGGGTGGCCAAGGCGTGCGGAGTCTTGTCTAGCGTAGTGCCGAGCAGCATCGTGAGCTGTTCGCAGAACGCAGTAGAGGTACATCGAAAGCTGCGTTATGCGGGCATGAAGTTTGTGGTCGTGCCGAATGGGTGCAATTTATCGCTGCTAATGCCAGACCCCGAGGCTAGGGCGCACGTGCGTGCGGAGTGGGGGCTAGACGACGCCATGCCTCTGATTGGCATGGTGGCGCGATTCGACCCGCAGAAGGACCATGCCAATCTGATCGCTGCCTTGGCGCAACTCAAAGGCCTTGGGTGGAACTTCCACTGCGCGCTGATCGGTGCCGAAATGGATGCCAACAATCTCGAGTTGACCGAGTTGTTGGAAGATCATGGCGTGCGCGACCGGGTGCTGCTGGTCGGGCGGCGCAGCGATATCCCGGCAGTGATGAACGCGCTCGATATTCATGTGCTGTCGTCGCGCTTCGGTGAAGCTTTCCCAAATGTGCTGTCCGAGGCGATGGCCTGCGGTACGCCGTGTGTATCCACCGATGTCGGTGATGCGGCCTTCATTGTTGGTGATACGGGCTGGATCGTCCCACACAGTGATCCTAGAGCCTTGGCGGATCATCTGGCTTTGGCGCTCGACGAGTACGCGGATGCGCCAGCATGGCAGGCGCGTAAGCAGCGTGCGCATCAACGTGTCGTCGATTCCTTTAGCGTGCAACGCATGATCGACGGCTATAACACTTCCTGGCATCAGGCATGTCTCGCATGAATGCTAACTGGATGACTCAATTGGCGCGCGCCGAGGGTGAGCCGCTGCGTCCGTCGGCTTTTGTGATCTCCCTGGATTTCGAATTGCACTGGGGTATGTCGGATATCGTGACTACGCCCGAGCACCCATATGTGCGTCGTTTGCTCGGCGCGCGGCGTGCGGTACCGGCGATGCTGGATCTTTTTCGCGAGCGCCATATTCGTGCGACCTGGGCCACGGTGGGCTATCTGTTTGCTGAGGACCGCGAGACGCTGACGCGCTTCTCTCCTGTGCGGCGCCCGCGCTATTCCAACCCGGCGCGTGATAATTATCGGCTGGAGATCGGTGACGATGAGGCCAACGATCCTCTGCATTACGCTCGTTCGCTGGTCGATCTGATCGCGCAGACGCCGGGCCAAGAGATCGCCTCGCATACCTTTTCTCATTACTACTGTCATGAAGAAGGTCAGACGCCGGCGGACTTTAAGGCCGATCTTGAGGCAGCTATGGCTATTGCCAAGCATACCGGACACCAACCTGGTTCATTGGTCTTGCCGCGTAATCAGACCGATGAGGCCTATTTGGCACCGATGCGCGAGGCGGGCTTTCGTTGCTATCGCGGCAATCCACGACGTGCGGGGTTTCAGCGTCAGTTTTACGATGCTGCGCCTACGCGTGCACTGCGGCTGCTGGATAGCTACGTCAACCTGACCGGGCACCACGGCATCAAATGGCGTGATCTCAAGGGCGACCCGCTGAATATTCCGGCCAGCATGTTCTTGCGTCCACGCCGTTGGCTGCCGCAGTTGGATGCGTTGCGTATACGGCGCATCAAGAAAGCGATGCGCCGTGCTGCCAAGCGCGGAGAGATATTCCACCTGTGGTGGCACCCGCATAACTTCGGTGGCGATACTGATGCTAATCTGCGCGACCTTGCCGTCATCATCGGCTATTTCCAGGTTCTTTCTGTCGAATATGGCATGCGCTCGATGTCGATGCACGATGTGCTGGTACGGCATGAGCAGGTCACGACAGCCCCCTCGACGACCTAGTCCCTAGGCGCCCGCCGTACACACGGCCTGCGCCTTCACAACGATTAACCATTGCCAACGCGCTTTAGTGCGATGGCCAGGGGCCTTTTGTCTTTACGAACAGGTCTTCACGAACGCGTCTTCGAAACGTGCCTAACAAACGATCTCCACTGTAGAGGAGTTGTTTCCATGAACGATAAAACGATTGTGCTGGTTTCCAACACGTCTTGGTCTCTCTACAACTTCTGCCAGGGGTTTTTGAGGGCGCTAGAGAGACGCGGCTTTCGTGTGGTGTGTTTGGTGCCCGATGACGACTATTCGCAACGTTTGCTCGATGAATTCGACGTCACCCTTCACAGCATGCCCATGGACGGCAAGAGCACTTCTCCTACGCGGGAGGGAAAGTGTCTGTTCTGGTTGTATGGGCAGTTGCGCGAGCTGCGGCCCGCCTTTGTTTTCAACTTCACGATCAAGGCCAATCTCTATGCGGGATTAGCGTGCCGCGCCCTGAGAATTCCGTATGCCAACACCATCACCGGACTTGGGACGGCTTTCCTGCATGACAGCCACTTGTTTCGCCAAGTGCGACGGCTTTATGGCTTCGCCAATGCCGGGGCGAGGCGGGTGTTTTTCCTCAATCCGGATGACAGAGAGGTCTTCGAGCGCCAAGGCATGTTGCAAAAAGTCGACTGGGGGATGTTGCCGGGCGCGGGGGTTGATGTAACGCGCTTTGCATTCACGCCGTTGCCCCTGGATGGGCCCTTCACCTTTGTTTTGATCGCACGGCTACTAGGCGACAAGGGCGTGCGCGAGTACACCGCGGCGGCCGAGCAAGTGCGTTTGGACAATCCCGAGACGCGTTTTTTGATCGTTGGGCCCAAGGGCGTCAGCAATCGCACGGCGATCGAGGACGACGAGATTGAAGCTTGGCGCGAGCGGGGTGTCGTCGAATACGTCGGTGCTCAGGACGATGTGCGGCCCTGGCTTGCCCAATCTCATGTGCTGGTGCTGCCGTCCTACCGCGAGGGCTTGCCGACCACCGTATTGGAGGCGGGCGCGATGGGGCGGCCGACCATCGCCACTGATGTGCCGGGGTGTCGCCATGCCGTGACCGACGGCGAAACCGGTTGGCTGTGTCGCGTCAAGGACGTTGAGTCGCTGGCGGCGCGTATGCGCGCGTGTCTGGTGATGACGCCGTGGACGCTTTCCCGCGTGGGCGTGGCGGCACGTCGGCGCGCTGAAAAGGAATTCTCGCAGGACATCGTCGTGGCGGGATATCTGGCCTGTCTCGAGGTCGATCTGATGAATCACCAACACATGAAAATGGAGGCGTAATGACGATTTTAGTGACGGGTGGTGCGGGCTACATCGGTTCACATATGGCGCTGCGGCTCATGGAGGCCGGCCACGACGTGGCCGTGATCGACAACCTCTGTAATGCCTCGCGTGAGTCGCTGGAGCGCGTCTCACAGTTAACCGGCAAAGAAGTTGTCTTCATCGAGGGCGACATACGCGATCGTTCGCTATTGGATTACGTCTTTGCGGACTTCGAGATCAGCGATGTGTTGCACTTTGCTGGGCTCAAATCCGTGGGAGAAAGTGTCAACGAGCCATTGGCGTATTTCGAGAACAATGTAGCGGGAACCATCACGCTGTGTCAGGCCATGACGGCGGCGGGGGTCTTCCGTCTGGTGTTCAGTTCTTCGGCGACGGTGTACGGCGATGCCACGCGCATGCCGTTGAGCGAAAGCGCGCCCACCGGACAGCCGACCAATGCCTACGGACATTCCAAGCTGATGGTCGAAGAGGTGCTACGCAAGCTGGCGCGGTCTGACCCACGCTGGTCGATCGCACTGCTGCGCTACTTCAATCCTGTGGGTGCGCATCCCAGCGGGCTCATCGGCGAGGACCCATCGGGCAAGCCCAATAACCTGCTGCCGTTTATCTCCCAAGTGGCAATCGGGCGACTACCGGCGCTATCGGTCTTCGGCGATGACTATCCGACGCCGGACGGTACCGGCGTGCGCGACTATATCCATGTCATGGATCTGGTCGAGGGGCATCTGGCGGCGATGCGCGTATTGACAGACCGTTCAGGGGCGAATGTCTGGAACTTGGGAACCGGTCAGGGGTATTCCGTGCTCGAAATGGTGCGCGCTTTCGAGATGATTTCGCAGCGCGATGTGGCGTATCGCATCGTGCCGCGCCGCGATGGGGATATCGCCGAATGCTGGGCCGATGCCTCGCTGGCAGCAAATGAGTTGGGCTGGAAGGCTCAGCGCGGTCTGACCGAGATGATCACCGATACCTGGCGCTGGCAGTCGAACAATCCCGAAGGCTATCCAAGCAAACGCGTGGTGAGACGAGACGGTCTCAGTAAACCCGGCGGCATGGCCAACGCCTTGCCGAAGATCTACCTCATTGATACCGCACGCGCCAACCGGGTGGCCTCGTGACAATCCGACAAGTGAAAGAGGGGCGCGGCCACGCCGCCGCGCTCTAATACCTGGTAATTGTCAATTTCAGTACCAAGGGGGCGTCCCATGTCCAAGGTTTTATATGCTTGTAGTCGAAACTCTAGTTTCAGTTCTAGTACAAAGGAAAAGTTAAATAGAATTTGTAACCAGCTTGTCCCAGACAATATCGATGTCCCGAAACCTCATATAGTACGTGTCGAAGATGACTTGGCATATGCTGTATGCATGGATAGTGGTGCCCTCCAAGAGTCGGGAGGGAGCTTGCTTCTGGGGTTTCTGTATGAAAAAAACAAAGTGAGTTGGGATAAGCCTAAAACATGCTATCCAGATGGTAATTATGCCTTGTTTAGGGTCGATGAGGCTGAACTTGAAGTGGTAAGCGATTGTGTTGGGACTAGAACGGTCTGGTATTACCATAATGAAGAGATTTTTATTGCATCAACATCGCAACGCGCAATAGTCATGTTTCTTGGGACATTTGAGTTTGATGAAAGAGTGATCCCGTGGATGCTGTCGACAGGCTCGCTGGGCCCCCAGTTTTCTTGGGATAAAAGAATTAAGCGCCTGCCGGTCGATAGTTCATTATCGTTGGACAAGAAGTCATGGCTTGTCTCTATTACCCAAGCTCCCATTGATTTTTCTGTGGTTGATCGTGAGACGGAAGACCATAAGAAATTATTGGCTGATTCGATCGGCCAAGCTTCAGAGTCTCTTGAGAGAATCGATTTTGAGCGATGGGTGTTACCGTTATCCGGAGGCTATGATAGTCGAGGAATTTTGTTGTTTATAAAGAAAACTATAGGGGCTCCAGATAACCTGAAGGCGATAACATGGGGCTTAGAGAAGTCGCAGTATGAAAAAGGCAATGATGCCTATGTGGCTAAGGAGTTAGCTCGCTCCGTGGGGGTTCAGCATAAATACTACCATACAGATATTTCTCCCGAGCCGCTCGAGGTGATTTTCGATCGATTCCTTTTTTGCAGTGAAGGTCGTGTTGATCATATTGCTGGGTACATGGATGGTATGGATATCTGGAAACAACTCCATGATGAGGGTGTAAATGGGGTCATCAGAGGTGATGAGGGTTTTGGAGAGTTCCCCGTTTCATCAGAACTGACCGTGAGAGCAACAGTCGGTTGTGGTCTATGTTCCGATTACAAAAACTTATCGCAAGTGATCAATGAGTTTGGATTCCCTCCTCAAGAAATGCCAATTGAATTACGCCAAAAAGAGGGGGAGACATTTGATGCATGGGTTGATCGGCTCCACCAGCAATATCGTATTCCCACCGTTCTTGCGGCCCTGTCTGATATCAAGTTCTCGTATTTAGAGCAAATCAACCCCCTGCTTTCCAGGTCAGTACTTGATGCCGTTAGAAGCTTGCCCGACGATCTTAGGATGGATAAGTATCTGTTGAAGAACATCGTTGAAACTATGGAGCCGAGTATTCCATTTGCCGTTAAAATCGCAAATGGTAATCCTGAAAACATTCTTCGAGAGAAAGCGTGTGTCGACCTTATGAAGTCAGAAATTAGTAGCGATTATTCAGTTGGTCTGTTCGGCTCCAGGTTTATAGAGAGAGTTGTTGGTGAAGTTAAGGTTGACGATAACGAGTCGAGGAAGCGGAGCAGGAGCATAAAAGGGCTAGTAAGCTCGTTTTTGCCTATCGCAATAAAGAATCGACTGCGTGATACAGTAGCTCGCCCAACAGTCGATGGTAACGTTCTCGCGTTTAGAGTCTTGATGATTATAAAAATGCATAAAATGCTAACGCTAGACGCTTATAGAGTGGCCAGATCACAACAGTATCCGATGGGCGAGGTTCGTGCTGCTGCTAGTTAAAGGCTAGTTGGGGTCTGGGTTGAGGCTTCTCTTATTAATATTCCGGGGTGAGGTGAGATATTTCATAGAACTCCGGCGAATTTAGTTTCACATAATGATAACGAGGCTATTGTGAGCGGATTTCTAGAGGTTCGCGGTCGATTAAATAAGATAGCAAGTCAATGTCTCGGCGCGGGGATTTTATATATGCGTTCGGTCATAAGGCTGATGAGGCCACACCAGTATCTCAAGAATGGTTTTGTGCTGGTTGGGCCGTTATTTGCTCATCAGTGGGATCTGCTTACTCTCTCTCAAGCGCTGTTGGCCTTTCTGGCCTTCTGCTGCATGGCGAGTGCGGTGTATGTACTCAACGACATCATGGACATCGAGGCGGATCGAGCCCACCCGGTGAAATGTCGTCGTCCCTTGCCGAGTGGTGCCATTTCCACGCGTATGGCCAAACGACTGCTTGTTGGGCTGATAGCCGCATCGATGATGCTGGCACTGCTGGTTAGCGGCTGGGTCGCTCTGTTTGTGGCAACCTACTTTGTCATCAACATCTTTTACTCTTGGCGCCTCAAGCACATCGTGATCCTCGATGTATTCTTGATCTCGTCCGGTTTCATGCTGCGGATTCTGGCTGGCACGGTGGGGTTAGGCATCGCGCCATCCGCGTGGCTGCTGCTGTGCGGTTTGATGGTCACGCTGTTTCTGGGCTTCTCCAAGCGACGCGCCGAACTACTGATGCTTGAGAGTAACGAGCACTGCAACGGAGGGCTGACCCGACGTGTATTAGATGACTATAGCCCGGCCATGCTCGAGCAGTTCATCGCTGTCACGGCTGCATGCACGGTGCTTGCCTACGGCCTCTATACTGTGTCCCCGAAGACGATCGCCCTACATGGCAGTGATGGATTGATCTACACCTTACCCTTCGTGGTGTATGGCATCTTTCGTTATCTTTACCTGCTGCATCAAAAGTCCAAAGGCAATGATACGGCCAAAGACCTGGTTATCGACCGCCATCTGTTGGCCACGGTCGTGGGCTGGGTGGGGTCGACTCTGTGGGTCCTAACATGACGGCGGCAGTGAGTTATCTGGAAGGGTGGCGGCTGCGGGCGCTGATCCTCTCCATCGTGGCCGCCACCGCCGGCTATTTGGCGTTTTCCCTGTGGGGAGGCTGGAATGAGGTAGTAGCCGCCTTCGTGCAGATTGGCTTGGTAGGCACGCTGATCGCCCTGCTCTTGTCGCTGATGAACTACGCCCTGCGGTTCTGTCGCTGGCAGCTCTACTTGTCGCAGCTGGGGCATCGCGTAGCCTGGTCGCCGAGTCTGCGAATCTATCTCAGTGGCTTTGCCCTGACCACCACGCCCGGTAAGGCGGGGGAGGCTTTCAGGGGCGTACTCCTCAAGCAGCGCGGGGTACCGTTCCCGGTGACCTTCGCTGCCTTCATCAGCGAGCGACTTTCCGACCTCGTTGCCATCGTGCTGCTCACACTGGTGGGGCTGGCCCAATACCCCCAGGCGCGGAGCATTGTGCTTGCCGGGGTACTGGGGATCGTGGTGGTGCTGGCTTGCCTGTCGAGCAAGACCCTGCTGGACCGGCTGCATCGTTGGGCCTCGGCTCGCCAGGGCAAGCTGATGGCCTTGGTGACCCATGTCAGCGAGATGCTGGGGGGCGCGCGCCGCTGCCATCGCCCCGGCCTTCTAGGCATAGCCACCGTGATCAGCGTGATCGCTTGGGGGGCGGAGGCACTGGCTTTCTATTGGATGCTGGGCTGGCTCGATGCCGACATCTCGCTTTCGTTCGCCATCTTCGTTTATGCGCTGTCGATGCTGGCCGGCGCCCTGAGTTTCCTACCGGGCGGTCTGGGGAGCGCTGAAGCGGTGATGGTCTCGCTGCTGGTCCTCAAGGGCATGGCGATGCCCGCCGCCATCGCGGCGACCGTATTCATTCGCCTGGCAACGCTGTGGTTTGCCGTACTAATCGGCCTGGTGGCCTTGATCCGCAGCCGTCATGGTGAAGCGCCTGCGGAGGAGACCGCATGACCGCCCCACGTTCATGGAACCGTCTGCCGCGTGTGGCTCCCGACGCCGTCCATGCGTTAACCCAACGCTACGCTGGCGTGCCGGATGGTTTGCCAAGGCCATTACTGGCCCATGGTAATGGGCGTAGCTATGGCGATGTGTGCCTGACCGAACAGGGCACGCTGCTGCTTACCCGAGGGCTCGACCGCTTTATCGAATTTGACCCGCAGCAGGGGATACTGCGCTGTGAGGCAGGCGTCACCCTAGCCGAGCTCCTCGCACTGGTGGTGCCCCAAGGCTGGTTCTTGCCCAGCACGCCGGGGACGCGCTTGGCCACGGTAGGTGGTGCCGTGGCCAACGACGTGCATGGCAAGAACCACCATGCCGTAGGCAGCTTCGGCCACCACGTGCGCGCCCTGGAGCTGTGGCGCAGCGATGGCAGCATTATCGCGTGCCGGCCCGAGGACGACAACGGCTGGTTTTCGGCAACTATCGGCGGGCTGGGCCTGACTGGGCTGATTCGCTGGGTCGAGCTGCAGCTGATGCCTATCCAGAACCCCTGGATGTGGGTCGAGTCGCAGCGCTTCGCCAATCTCGACGAGTTTTGGGCACTCAACCGTCGTGCTGAGGCCCGCTGGCCCTATACCGTGGCCTGGATCGACTGCTTGGCCAAAGGTAAGGCGCAGGGCCGGGGGATATTGCTGGCCGGCCAGCATGCGGCGGCACAGGCCGAGCTGCCGGCGTTCAAGGAAGGCGGCAAGCGGATCCCCGTCGATCCACCATTCTCGTTGGTCAATGGGCTGAGCCTGCGCGCCTTCAATACCCTTTATTACCGGCAGCCAGTCAAGCCCCAGGGGGCGCTGACTCATTATGTGCCGTACTTCTACCCGCTGGATGCCATTCAAGGTTGGAACCGCATTTATGGGCGGCGTGGTTTCTACCAGTACCAGTGCGTGATTCCGCCCCGCGAGGCCGAGGCTGCTACCGCGGCGCTGCTCGATACCATCGCCAGGCGCGGGGAGGGGTCGTTTCTTGCCGTGCTCAAGACCTTCGGGAACAAGCCCTCGCTGGGCATGCTGTCGTTTCCGCGCCCCGGCACCACTCTGGCCCTAGACTTTCCCGACCGGGGCGACAAGACCCTGCGCCTTCTCGAGGAGTTGGATGCCATCGTGCGCGAGGCCGGTGGCACCCTCTACCCCGGCAAGGACGCCCGTATGCCGGCGAGCTTGTTTCAGGCTGGCTATCCCCAATGGGAAGCCTTCAGCGCTTACGTCGACCCCGGCTTTTCTTCCCGTTTCTGGCAGCGAGTGACCCCATGAACTCTCTCAATCGTGTGATCCTCTTCGGGGCGACGTCCGCCATTGCCGAGCAGACCGCCCGGCAACTGGTTGCCCAGGGCGCCTCCCTCTACTGCGTGGGACGCAACCGCGACAAGCTGATGGCGCTTATTGATGATCTCAAGGTAAGGGCCAGCGACCACCAGCAAATCGATGGGGATGTGGCCGATCTGACCGACAGCGATCAGCATGCTCGGCTTATTGACGCTGGTGAACGAGCGCTGGGCGGCATCGATGGCGCGCTGATTGCCCACGGCACTCTGCCGAACCAGCAGGCCTGCCAGGCGGATGTTACCCAGACACGCCAGGAGATCGAAACCAACGCCCTGAGCGTGATCAGTCTGCTGACCCTGCTGGCCAACCGCCTCGAGCAGCAGCAGTACGGTGTGATCGCCGTGATCAGCTCGGTAGCCGGCGAGCGGGGGCGGCAGAGCAACTATGTCTATGGCGCCGCCAAGGGCATGGTCACGTTGTTTCTCCAGGGCCTACGCAACCGGCTGGCCAAGAGCAATGTCGACGTGGTGACCATCAAGCCCGGTTTCGTCGATACCCCTATGACCGCCGAGCTCGATAAGGGTGGGCCGCTGTGGGCCAAGCCCGAACAGATCGCCAAGGGCATCATCAAGGCCATGCAGAAGGGCAAGGGCGAAGTGTACCTGCCATGGTTCTGGTGGGGCATCATGCTGATCATCAAGCATATCCCTGAAGCTATCTTCAAACGGATGTCGTTATGAATCAGTTTCCTGAGTTCGATGCTCGTCCCGTCGCGTTTTTTGACTTCGATGGAACCTTGACGACCGGTGATTCATTGATGCCGTTTCTCAAGTTCGTCGTCGGCACACCGATCTACTACGCCAAGCTTGCACTTCTGAGCCCAGTACTCGGTGCTTATTATGCGAAGCTACTGCGTAACGACATCGCCAAGCAAATCGTGCTCAAACAGTACTTAGGGGGGTACCACATTGATGAACTCTTTACACTTGGAGAGCGTTTCAGTGAAGAAGTGATCCCCACCATGCTGCGCCCAGAAGGCATGGAGCGTCTCAGGTGGCACCAGGCCCAAGGCCATGAGTGCGTGCTGGTGAGTGCTTCGATGAATGTTTACCTGAAGTCTTGGGCTAAGCGAGAGCATTTTTCGGAGGTTATCTGCACAGCGCTAGAAGTTGGCAAGGAGGGCCATGTATCAGGCAAGTTTCAGGGAAAGAATTGTCATGGTAAGGAAAAGCTGAAGAGGGTGATGAAGTGGCAAGCCAATTGTAGCCCAATAGAAATGTACGCATATGGTGATACATCTGGAGATATACCAATGTTAACTTATGTTGGGAATGGGTTTATTTTGACACAAAAAACATTCAGAAGGGTTGTTTGATCATGGATAATACTAGCTACTTGGTTGTGAATCGGGGGGTGAAGCTTTTTCCGTTAGGGGTTTTTTTATCTGTTTTTGTTGTTTGGTTGCTCTTGTATTTATTTCTTGGGGTCCACCACAAGCCAGCTGCTGGCGATGAAATTGACTATATCAATCGAGGCATTGAGTTCTTCGAGAATGGGTGGTCTGCGTTTTCAGATGGATGGCGGCCTCCGCTTTTGCCGTTACTTATAGCATTTTTGAATCTCTTTGTAGATGCGGGGTCCTTGCTTAACTTGGCAAGAATAACAAATATTGCATTTGTTAGCATTGTCCCAGCCCTGTGGTTTTATGAGTATATGGTAAGTGGTAAAAGAAGAAGTTTTCTTTTAATGGCAATGTTTACTTCGGCTTGGCCAGCATATTATCTCCTTGCGTTTACTGTATATGCAGAGGCTGCTTCATTTCTTTTTTTGAATATCCTTATTATTCTCACGCTTAGAATGAAAAGCTCGGACAAGTTTCTGGCCCTTTATTTTATAGGGTTTCCTCTATGCTTGGCGGTGCTCTTCCTTTTTAAAGCAAATAATGTGTTGATATCTGTTCCCTTTGGTCTTTATGTTTTATTTTTTGGGGCTGGTGGTTTTGTTAAAAGGTTTTTGAGGGTGTCTGTCCTCGCGTTAATTACTGTTGTAATGATTTCTCCATGGTTGGTTTTTTTGAAAAGCGAAATGGGGGAGTGGGTTGCTACAACAACAGGTGGGTATAACCTCCTCGTGGGGACTGGGTACCATTCATTCGGTATGGCGCCCGACAACGATGCAATACATAGAGAGTACTTGCTGAATGCATATGGAGGAGAGTACCCTGGAATCTCTTCTGAAGAGGTCGCTTTAATAAATAGCCAGCCGAGCAAGTATTTGATGGACAAGGTCTCTAAAGATATTGCTTTTCGTATATGGTCTGAAGATACTAGAAGAATGCTGAATCTTTCTTTTAGGAAGGTAATGCATTCATATGGCATGTCTTTCAGAGGGATGGGGGACTTCGTTGTATTTTCTTTGCTCTTGGTCTCTATCGCTGCATCTGTTATGCTTTTATACAAAAATAAGTTTATTAATATAGTCTTTCTTCATTGGTCAATGGCTTTGGTGGGGTGTGTTGTTTCTTTCTTTTGGTTGCCTAATATAAGGTTCAAGATTTTCTATTTTGACACTACGGCGCTCTACCTTATAGCATGCTTGTTATCTGTTATGATTAGTGGTTTTAAGAGCTCTAAGCCTGAATTAAAGAATTAAGCGCAGCACTCACAGTGTTCAGTGCTTATGCGTTCGCCAGTGAACACTTGTGCCGGCATCCGATACCTCGGTCGTTTCCTGGTACGGCTGTTGAGTTTATCCACCAAACGCCAAACTGTAGAGTCCCTTCCCCCCGAATGGACTGATGTAGAAGCAGCTCTTGCTGCCAGTCGAGGTTAACTGTCGAGTCTCTACACTCGATTATCTTGGCGGACATCTTACCTTCAACCGTGTCTGCCCCTGACGCCGGTGCCCTTGTGCACCGGCGTTTTTTTATGCCTTGGCGGTTCGAGCGCATGCCTGTCACAACGCTCATGCAATGAGACGAATCGGTGGTGGGGGCTCAATCGGTGGCACGGGGTTTGCTCACTGAAGCCGCTGGGATACGCTTGTCGCCCACCACTAAATAATGACGCGGGGCCGGCGAGGCACAATGCGAATATGGCCGAATCGCATGAGACGACTACTCAAGACATTGCTACCCAAGACATTGCTGGGGCGTTTGATCCTGGGCACCGGAGTGGGCTGGAGTGTGTTGGTCATCGCTATCCTGTGGGTATCGCTGCGCGGTGGCAGCGATTTGGCAGAAGATATCAATCGTTCGCACCTGGAATATGAGGGCGATCTGATCGCGCGTAATATTCAGCACTCCGTCGAGCTGCGACTTGATGCGTTGGAATCTATCGCGACCTCAATGTCCGGGCGCCTACAGCTCAATGGATCATCGCTGCACTACAATGAGCAAATGCGACTGAGCCGTCGCTCGGCTTTGCTGGAGCTGTTCGATTCAGCTTTCGTGACCGATGCGAGCGGCGAGGTCAAAGCCTTTGCGCCAGCGTTGTCAGGCGCCGTGGGCTTGAATGTGGCCGACCGCGAGTATTTTCGCTTCGTTCAGGAGGTGGGGCGTTCCTTCGTGGGCCGCCCGATCATCAGTAAACTCCACGATAGACGTCCGCTGGTGGTGATGGGGGTTCCGCTTACGGATGCACAGGGCCGTTTTGCCGGCATGCTGGGCGGCGTGGTCAATCTGCGCGACGGGCGCTTCTTCCTCGATTTGCGCAGCTTGCGCATCGGCGAGGAGGGATATGCGGTGTTGATGACCAGCGATGGCACGGTGCTCAGCCATCCCGATAGTTCCCTTATCATGCAGCATGTCCCTTCCACACTGGAGAGTCCGGTGCTGGCGCAGGCACTGGATGGCTGGCAGGGCACCGGTACCGGTCGTCTCACCAACGGTGAGCCGGCGTTGATGAGTTACCACCAAGTCTGGGAACCGGGCTGGGTGGTGGGTGTCTTCCTGCCGCAAAGTCAAACGCATCAACCGATTATCGATTACGTGCGTCGCCAATGGTGGGTAGCCGTGGCCGTCGTGCTGTCGATGCTGCCCTTGTTGTGGTGGTTGCTGCATCTGGGTCTCTCACCGCTGCGGCGCTTGGCGCGTCAGATCGCGCAGGTGGGGCGTGGGGATATCGCGCGTATCTCCCTGGATACCTCGCTGGAGGAACTGCGGCGTATCGCTCATACCTTCAATAGCGTGGAGTATGAGCGCAATCGCGAGCGTGCGGAGCGACGCAGTCGCCAGGCCTATCTCGATGCGGTGTTGAGTTCGTCGCCGTTGCCGATGTTCCTGGCCGATATCGAGGGCCGCATCAGCTACGTCAATCCGGCCCTGGAAGCCTTGACGGGGCTTTCGGCGGCGTCGTTCCGGCATCGCGCCTGGTTGCGTCGTCTGCATCCCGAGGATCGCTCGGTGCTGTTTGCGCTGTGGCGCGACGCGGTGGATGGCGGCCACGAGCTGCATCGCCAGTTGCGCTTTGAGTGTGGCGATGGGGGCATGATGTGGCTGGAGCTTTATACCAGTCAGGTCAAGAACGGAGAAAAGCCGCAAGGCGTGGTGGGCTTCATCAAGGATATTACCCATCTGCGCGCGCAGCAGAAGCGCCAGCTCTGGGAAGCCGAGCACGACCCGCTCACCGGGTTACTCAACCGGCGCGGTTTCGAACGACGTCTCGACGAGACCTACCGGCGTTTCCGCGAATATGGCGAAATGGCGTCGTTGATTCTCTTCGACCTGGATAGTTTCAAGCCGATCAACGATGAAGGCGGTCATGCCTTGGGCGATGAAATGCTGCGTGCCATCGCTCGGTGTCTGGAAGGTTGCGTGCGCCGCGACGACCACTTGGCGCGCCTGGGCGGCGATGAGTTCGCCATCCTGCTGCCTGGGTGTGGCAATCCACAGGCCATACGCATCGCCGAACAGGTTCGCCACGCAGTCAGCGAATTGTCGGTGCTGCGCAAGGACAAGCGCTACCGTGTCACCGCGAGCCTGGGCATTTCATGCCTGGGCGCCGACGATAGCGATGCTCAGGCGATGGTGACGCGTGCCGATACCGCGAGTTATGACGCCAAGGCCAAGGGTAAGAACCGCATGATGAACGACGCGCGTTGCGAGTGACGCCGCGCCTTTATACGCAACACGAAAGAGGAACGACGAGACGATGAAGCACGATACTCTGGTGTTGGGCGCGGGCATGGTAGGTGTCGGCGTGGCGTATCATCTTGCGCGGCGTGGTCGCCGGGTGGGGTTGGTGGATCGTCGCGCTCCGGGTCGTGAAACCTCCTACGGTAATGCCGGCATCATCCAGCGTGAAGCGGTGGCGCCGCATGCTTTTCCGCGTGACATGCACACGCTGTGGCGTGTGCTGGGCAATCAGGGCGTAGATATTCGCTACACGCCGCGTGGCGTGATGCAGGCGGGACGTGCCCTGTGGCAGTACTGGCAGAACAGCGCGCCCAATGCCTATGCGCGGATCGTCCCCGAATATGCCTCGCTGATCGAGTTGTCGATCACGACACATGCGGAGATGATCGAGGCATCGGGCGCCGAGGCGTTGATCCGCCGCGACGGATGGATGGAGGTCTTTCGTACACCGGGGGCACTGGAAGCGCGTTTCAGCGAGGTGCGGGCGCTCGGCGAGCGTTTCGGCCTGGCGCATGACACCTTGGATGCGGGTGAATTGCGCGAGCGTGAGCCCGATCTGGATGCTCAGGCCATCGGGGCCGTGCATTGGCGCGACTCCTGGAGCGCGGCCGATCCCGGCGCTTTGGTGGCGGCCTACGCGCGGGCTTTCGAGGCCGAGGGCGGAGAATGCCTGCAAGGCGAGATCCAGGCGATTGCACGCCATGGTGAGGGCTGGCGCGTGACTACGGACACGGGTGCCTTCGAGGCTCGCGATATCGTACTGGCGCTGGGGCCCTGGGCGGATGAGTGGCTGACCACGCTGGGGTATCGCCTGCCGTTGTTCGTGAAGCGTGGCTATCACATGCATTACGCCACGCGTGAAGAGACGACATTGCACCATTGGTTGCTGGATGCCGAGACTGGCTATCTGCTGTCGCCGATGCGAGCGGGCATTCGCCTGACTACGGGGGCGGAGTTGGCGCCGCGCGATGCGCCGCCTGGGTACGCGCAACTCGAAGCCGCGGAAACGGCGGCGCGTGGCTTGTTCCCGCTCGGGCAGCGTCTCGAGTCGCGCCCTTGGAAGGGCGCACGCCCGTGTACACCGGACATGAAGCCCATAATCGGTCCCGCGCCGCGTCACAAGGGCCTTTGGTTCGCCCTCGGTCATGCCCATCAGGGCTTCACGCTGGGGCCGGCGACCGGACAACTCCTCGCCTCGATGATGGAAGGTGAGGTGCCGGCCATTGAGATGGGGCCCTTCAGTGCCGAACGCTTCCTGTAGGATTTTCTCAGGTTTCTCGATTCAACTTTTCTGATCTACTGCCGATAGTGACCGCATAAGTACCGAGGGCGAGCCGATAAGCCCCCACGTTAGCGTGCATCACTATCAAGAGGCAGGGATACATGAAGTTTTATGGCAGGTGGCTGGCGGACCTAGGGTCGCCGGTGCGTGTGGCGTCGTTGGTGAATGTGGCGTCGCTGATGAGCGTCGTGTCGCTCGCGTTGCTGGCGACGCCGTCCATGGCGGAGGTCAAGGTCGGGATGGTCGCGCCCTTCAGCGGGGCGGCGTCATCGCTTGGCAAGGGGATGCGCGAGGGCATCGAGGCGCGCTTCGCCGAGATCAACGCGTCGGGCGGTGTGAATGGCGAGACGCTGACGTTGGTGACACGCGATGACGGTTATGAGCCGTTGCGTTCGGCCAAAGCGACACGCGAGCTTCTGCAAGACGACGATATATTGGCGATGCTGGGCAATGTTGGCACGCCGACCGCCATCGTCAACCTGCCCATTCTGCTTGACCACGAGATGCCGCTGATCGGGGCGTTCACCGGCAGCGGCGTCTTGCGTCAGTCTCCGCCGGATCGCTATGTCTTCAACTATCGCGCGAGTTACGCCCAGGAAACCGCGACGATGATCGAAGGTTTGCTGTTGGCCGGCATTGCCCCCGAGGAGATCGCCTTTTTTACTCAGGCCGATGGTTACGGCGATGCCGGTTATCAGGGCGCGCTGCGCTCGTTGGCCAACCATGGTTATTCCCATCCCGAACGCTTGGCGCATGGGCGCTATACGCGCGGCACGCGCAACGTCCATCGCGGGCTCGCCAATGTCTTGCAAGCGCCCGTCACGCCGCGTGCGGTGATTATCGTGGGCACCTACGGACCGGCGGCGGATTTCATCCGCGAAGCCCGCAAGGATCTGCCCAATGCGTTGTTTCTCAATGTCTCCTTCGTGGGTAGTCAGGCGTTGCTCGATGAACTCGGCGATGCCGCCGAGGGCGTGATCGTGACCCAGGTAGTGCCGCCTTACGAAGCCGAATTGCCGGGCGTGAAGGCGTACCGCAAGGCATTGCAAGCCGAGGATGCCAGCGCTGGCGGCGATTTCGTCTCGTTGGAGGGGTATCTGGCGGCGTCGTTGTTCATCAAAGGGCTCGATGCGGCCGGCGCCGATGCCGACCGCGAGGCGCTCGTCGATGGCCTGGAAGGCTTGGGTGACATCGATCTCGGTATTGGCAAGTCACTGACGTTGGGCCCCAAGGATCATCAAGCGAGTAATTCGGTGTGGGCCACGCGTATTCACGATGGCCAATTCGAGTTGATCGATTGGTTCACCCTGCTCGATGACGCCGCGGCCAAGGAGTAACCCCATGAAAAAGAGTTTGAGCCTACGGGCGATGTTGATCGGGTTGTTCGTGGCCGCGGTGCTCGGCGCGGTGATTCCCGCGGCGGCTGGCTTTTTGTCCAACCAGCGGTTGATCGAGGCGCAGCATCTATTTACCGACGAGATATTGCCGCAACAGGCGGCCAGTCGCGACATGAGCGATGCGTTGACGCGTTATCGTCAACGCCAGTCGGATCTACTGGCCGCCGACAGCGAGGCTGATTTCGATGGGGTCGTCGAGCAGGCCGAGGCCGATGAAGCCTTCACGGCGGGGCGTGAACGCCTCGCCGCATTGATCGGCGACGATAACCAGGCATTGTTCGAGACATTGGATAGCGATTACGCCGACTTGCGCCAGGCCGATACCGCGCTGGAAGAGGTGCGCCGCGAAGATGTGGCGCTGACCACCTCGATGCGCGCGCGCATCGCCGAGATGCAGGAAAAGATCGCCGAAGTATTGACCGATGCCGAATCGATGGCGGGACGTGCGACCCTCGAGGACGTACGTCAGCAACGCGCTCTGATTCGGCGTATCCAATCGATGCAAGAAGACGGGCTGTCGATGGTGCCGATGTCGATGCTCGATACGCTGACGGAGCAACGTGCCAACATCGCCGGGCTCAGCGGCGATGTGCAGATGCTGGTCGCCCAATTGGCCGATCAGGGACGTCAATTGATGCAGGTCGATAGCCACGATGCGTTGGTCGATCTGCGCTATAACCAGATCGCTCAGCAGATTTCGCGGATTCATCAGGCGTTGGCGAGTATCGAGAGCGCGGTGGGGGCAACCTCTGCACAGCAGCAAAGTGCCGGTCAGTTGGAAGACGTGGTGACCGAACTGAATGAATTGATGCTCACGGGCGATAATTCCGTTTATGCATTGCGCGATCGCCAGCTCGGCTTGCGCGAGCGCTCTCGCGAGGCCCTGGCTGGTGTTTCCCAGGCGATGGACGGCATGGGCGAGAGCTTGGAGCGCGTCGAAGCCTATGCGACCGAGCGCGCCGATGAGGCCGCCGAACAAGCCGCCGCGACAGCACAGGCCGGGCGCGTATTGCAGCTTGTCGTGTTGCTGATCGTGATCGTGATCCTGGCGGCGGTGGGCTGGCGTGTGATGACACGTGTGCTCAAGCCTATCGGTGAGATGCGTCGCCAGATGGAAAGCATCAGCGGGGCGGCGGGACAAACCGGTGACTTGTCGATGCGTTTGAAGGTGCGCCACGGCGATGAAATCGGGCATACCGCGCAGGCCTTCAATCAGATGATGGTGACCTTCGAGCGCCTGATTGCGCGGATTCGCGACGGGGCCGAATCGGTAGCGTCCAGCAGCCGTCAGATCGCCTCGGGCAATCAGGATCTGGCGCAACGCACCGACGAGCAGTCCTCATCGCTGGCCGAGACGGCGGCGAGCCTCGAGGAAATCACCGCGACCGTGAAGCAAACCGCCGACTATGCTCACCAGGCGCGCGACATGAGCCATGGGGTCGGCCAGCGTGCCCGTGAGGCGGGCGACGTGGGAGACCGCACGCATAGCGCGATGCAGGAGATTCGTGAGTCCAGTGCCAAGATTTCCACGATCGTCGAGGCGATCGACTCCATTGCTTTCCAGACCAATCTGCTGGCCTTGAACGCCTCGGTGGAAGCGGCCCGCGCCGGTGAGAACGGCCGTGGTTTCGCCGTCGTCGCCGACGAGGTGCGTCGTCTTGCCAGTCGCAGTGCCGATGAGGCCGAGCAGATTCGCCACCTGGTCAAGGACAGCGTGGCCAAGGTGGGTGAGGGTGCCAACCTGGTCGAAGAGACGGGAGGGCATTTGCGCGAAATCGTCGATAGCGTCGACAAGGTGTCGGAGTTCGTCTCCGAAATCGCCGAGGCCACGCAAGAGCAGTCGACGGGGATCGACCAGATCAATCAGGCGATTGCCCAGCTCGACCAGGTGACCCAGCAGAATGCCTCGCTGGTGCAGGAAGCCTCCTCGGCCAGCCTGTCGCTGGATGAACGGGCCAACGACATGCATGTGCTGGTGGGACGCTTCAAGGTCAGCAATGCGGCCTACGCGGAAGACGCCGACACGGACGACAGCGCCTCGCCCAAGGCGTTACCCGCAACGTGACCGGATCTTGCCAGCCCCGTCCGGGCTGGCATGAAAAACGCCTTCACCGCTCTAGGCAGTGAAGGCGTTTTTTGTGATGCCGCAGGACGCCGACGGGTTGTTTAAGCGCCGAAGGTGCCGGCCAGCATGCCTTGTGCTTGAGTGTCGATGGCGAATAGCGCACCGGCATCGGGTTGCGCCGCGAGGGCTGCGTCGTCGAGCCCCTTGCGTGCGGTGGTGATATACAGGGTGGAAAGGTCTGGGCCGCCGAAGGTGCAACTGGTGATGTTGGCGACGGGCATGGGGATTTCTTCGCGCAGTTGGCCCTGACTATCGAATATGCTGATACGCCATCCGCCGAATTGGCAGACCCAGAGATTACCCTCGCGGTCGGTGGTCATGCCGTCGGGGCAGCCCTGATCCTCGGGGATGCGGATGAAAGGCTCGCGATCCGAGAGGTTGCCATGTTCATCCACGGCGAACCGATAGATGAGGCGTTCTAGCGTGTCGGTGTGATAGAGCCAATCACCCTGAGGCGAGAGTACCGGGCCGTTGGTGACGATATACCCGCTATCCTGGCGTTGGCAGTCGCCGTCGGGGCGCACGCGATAGAGCGAGCCGCTGGTGTGGCCCTCGGCGTCGTCCATGGTGCCGCACCAGAGATTGCCGCTGGTATCGACGACGGCATCGTTGAAGCGGTTGCCGGGAAGCTCGGGCTCGGGTGTCAGCCACTTTTCGAGCGTACCGTCAGGCAGCTGCAGGCGGGCGATAGCGTGTCGCAGTGTGACGATGAATCCACCTTTGGCGTGACGATGCACGCTGGTGATTTCCTCGTCGAACGACCACTGGCGAACGTTACCGCTGGCTAGACACTGTAGTTGGTGGCCTTTGATATCCACCCAGTAAAGCGCTTGTTCCGTATCGTCCCATAGCGGCCCTTCGCCGAGGATGTTGTGGGCCGGATGGACGACGCGCGGTGTTGCCTGTGGGGCTATGAGTGTGGGCATCGTGACTCCTTAGGCAGTTTGGCGCTAAAAACACAAAACCGGTGTCGGAGTTTCCTCCGACACCGGAATGATGGCAACTATGCGATGGCAATTATGCGTAAGCCATGTCTTCGAGTTCACGACCCTTCGTTTCGCGGACGAACTTGATGACGAAGAAGATCGAGATGACCGCGCAGATGGCGTAGAAGCTATAAGCGCCGGTCAGGCCGATGGAGGCGAGCATGATCGGGAAGGTCATGGTGATGGCGAAGTTGCTGACCCATTGGAACAGACCCGCAATGGCAAGCCCCGAGCCACGTACCTGGTTGGGGAACATCTCGCCGAGCATGACCCACATGACCGGCCCCCAGGAGCTATTGAAGAAGAACACATAAGCGTTGGCGGCGATCAGTGCGAGCACGCCATTGCCTGGAGAGAGATTCAGGCTACCGTCGACCATCTCGGCGGTGGAGAAGGCATAGACGAGAATGGACAGCGTGATAGCCATGCCGACGGAGCCGCCCCACAGCAGAGGCTTACGCCCAATGCGGTCGATCAAGGCGATGGCGCCGAAGCAGGCCGCGATACTCACCGCGCCACTGATGACGTTGATCAGCAAGGCATCGCCTTCGGAGAAGCCCACGGCTTGCCAGAGAACGGCACCGTAGTAGAAGACGACGTTGATCCCCACCAACTGCTGGAACACGGCCAGACCGATCCCGACCCAGACCAAGTTGATTACCTTGCCGGTCTTGGGATTGATCAAGTCGCTAAAGCGTGGCTTGCGCTGCTCGGAGAGCGAGTCGCGGATTTGAGCCAGGCGCTCTTTGGCGTCGCTTTCATTGTAGATCATGTGCAGCACGCGTTCGGCACGATCGTCGCGACGCGCGCTGACCAGATAGCGCGGGCTTTCCGGAATGAACAACAGCGCCACCAGGAAGATCGTCGCGGGGATCAGTTCCATCCAGAACATCCAGCGCCAAGCGGTAAAGCCGAACCACAATTCGGAGGTGGAGCCCCCGGCGACGTTGGCCAGCAAGTAGTTATTCAAAAACGAGAAGAAAAGCCCCGAGATGATGGCGACTTGCTGGATGGTAGCGAGGCGTCCACGCAAGTGTGCGGGAGCGATTTCGCTGATGTAGGCCGGTGCCATGACACTCGCGGCACCCACGGCCAAGCCACCCAGGATGCGATAGATGACGAATTCCAGTGAGCCACCGGCGACACCCGAGCCCCAGGCGCTGACGATGAAGAAGACGGCGGCGACGAGCAGCAGGGTGCGTCGACCGTACTTATCGGCCAGGCTGCCGGCAAAGAACGCGCCCACTGCACAACCCAGCAGCATGGAGGCGACATTGAAACCGGTGCCGACGCTGTCGGAATTGAACGAGGATTGCAGGCCATCGACGGTGCCGTTGATGACCCCGCTGTCGAAGCCGAACAGGAAGCCGCCGATGGCGGCGACACAGCATGTTAAAAAGACAATCAGGGAACGTTGCGAATCGCTATATGTTGGCATGATGTGCTCCGTTGTTGTTGGTGGCGGCTGCTAGTGGCTAGGGTTTACAGCCAGCCGGCATCGACCCAGTAGTTGTGAGCGGTGCAGGCAGCGGCGTCATCCGACGCCAGGAACAGCGCCATCGCGGCCACGTGATGAGGGTGAATGCGTACCTTGAGCTTTTGCTCGGCGACGATTTGTTCCTCGTCATCGGGGCTATACCAGCGTGATTGGCGTGGTGTCTTGACGTTGCCGGGGATGATGCAGTTGACACGAATGCCGTCGCTGCCCAGATCGCTCGCCAGGGCTCGAGTCAGACCTTCGATACCGGCCTTGGCGGTTTCGTAGAGCAGCATGTCGGACTGCCCCAGGTGCCAACTGATCGACCCCAGGTTAATGATCGCCCCCTGGCCTTGACGACGCATGGCGGGAGCCACCTCACGAGCGGCGAGCACCAGGTGGCGCAGGTTGACGTTCATGCGGTCTTCCCAGTACTCGGGCGTGATGTCCTCGAGCTTGTGGCGGTCGTCGTTGGCGGCGTTGTTGATCAGCACGTCGACGTGACCGATGTCGCTCAGCGTGTCGCGGAGTTGGTCGGGCTGGGTAAGGTCGCAGTAGTGGAAATGCGGCGCACCACTGCATTTCTCGACCAGTTCGTTCGCGAGCGCCTCAGCGACATCCAGGAAATGGACGTTCGCGCCCTGATTCACGAAGGCTTCGACCAAGCCGGCGCCGATGCCGGAACCGCCACCGGTGATGACGACCGTCTTGTCCTTGAGGCTGGGATAAATTGCGGAACTCATGCAGGACCTCTATCGCATTGGGAGCGAGCTGTCGTTAGGCGATCTTTCATTCTTTAGTTAATAGATTTAACTAAGTGGATGATCGTTCAGAGAGGCGGTGATTTCCATGCGACGATAGTCATACGCTTTACTGATAGAAGGCCATGGGCATTACACGAACAGCAGGCCTCCAAGACAGGGGCGACAGCGTATCGGCTGTGATAGAGACTGATACTTTTAGGCAAACGTTGGCGATGCATTGTCAATTTCGTCGAGTCACCGCGGCGAGGGGCAATAATTTGTTATATTGCGGAACCCGATCCGCATTTCAGCGAGGCACCTTGTATTGCCATGGTTAGTACCTTTGCCCCTCAAGCCGCCGGTGATCTCAATTTTCTCAAGAAGCTCAATCGCAGCTCGATTCTAGGTACCGTGCGCCGCTATCCCGGTGCGACACGTGCCGATATCGCGGCGCGTACGCAGCTGACCAAGGCCACCGTGGGGGGCGTGGTGCAAGCGCTTCTGGAGCGCGGCTGGCTACGGGAAGGCGAGTTGCAGCCACGTGGCGGAGGACGTCCGGGGCGGGCCCTGTATTTGGACGACGCCCATCATGTGCTTTTGGGGGCGGATATCGGCGTGAGGGGATTACGTGTCGTGGCGTGCACGCTGGGCGGCGAGGTGCTTCTGCAGCGTTATGTCACCGAGGCTCCCACGACACCCGAGGAAACGGCAACGCGCTTGGCCGAGATGTTGCGCGTCCTGCGCGGCGACCCCGTCATCGCCGATCGGCACTGCTTGGGCTTGGGTGTGACGGTGCCGGGGCCGGTCGCCCCGGATCAGCCCATCCTGCGGCTCGCGCCCAATCTAGGGTGGATCGATGTCGCTTTCCTTGAGGTGCTTCGCCCGCACCTGCCCGACCTCGACGGTGCCTGGCTACTGGATAACGAAGCCAACGCCGCGGCCTTCGGCGAGTTTTACTTCCACGACGGCATTCCTCCGGAGTCCATCGTCTACATCAGCGCCGGGAGCGGTATCGGTAGCGGCCTTGTCACCGGCGACAATTACCCTCTGGTGCCACGTGGCATACAAGGACTGGTGGGCGAGATCGGTCACACCATCGTGCAGCCGGGGGGGCTTTATTGCCACTGTGGCAATCGCGGCTGTGCCGAAACCCTGGTCAGTGGTTGGGCGATTCGCGCTGCGTTGGGCATCGCCGATACCGAGAACCTGGAAGCGGCGATAGCGGCGCGGGGCGACGATGCCGACGTCAATGCTGTCCTGCGGCGTGCCGGTGAAGCGCTGGGTACCCTGATGCTCAATCTGCATCACACGCTCAATCCGGCCATGTTGGTACTCGGCGGATCGCTAATGCATCTGGGCGAGCGCCTGATCGAGCCGGCGCTGGCCTATTTCGAAGCCCACCAGAATGACTTGCTGCGAGGGACGCAGCGCGTCCCTATCAAGGTGATTCACGACAGCACCTTCACCGCCGCGCGGGGTGCCGCCGCCCAGGTCATGGCCAAGGCGGCGCTTGAGGCGTAAGGCTGGCTGTCGCTGCGTTCAGAAAAGTGCCCGTGTTCAGACAGTGCCCGTGTTAAGAAAAGTGCCTGTGCTCAGAAAATCAAGTTGGGCAGCGTCATGGAGACGGCAGGCACGAAGGTCACCATCAGCAGTATGCCGACCAGTAGCAGCCAATAAGGCATGATGGCACGGATGAAGTCGGGCACCCTGACGCCGGTGATACTGCAGGTGGTAAACATGACCGTGCCGAGGGGCGGCGTGATCGTACCGATGGACGCATTGAGGATGAAGATGATCCCGAAATGCACCGGGTCGATGCCGAACTGGGCCGCCACGGGTGCCAGCAAGGGCGATAGCACGATGAGAATGGCGTTGCCTTCCAGAAACATACCCAGCACCAGCAGGATGACATTGGCGAGAAGCAAGAACGCTACCACGCTGCCCACCTGGGATGAGAGCAGCATGGCGATATCCTGTGGGATGTGCTCCCAGGTCAGAAAGCGCGCGAATCCCGACGCCACGGCGATGATGAACAAGACGTTGACCGATGCGAACAGCGATTCCCGCGTGGCCACCGCGACGCTGCCGACGTTCATTTCCTTGTAGACGAACATGCCCACGATCAAGGCATACAGCACGGCCATGGCGCCGGCTTCGGTCGGTGTGAAAACGCCGACACGAATGCCGCCAATGACCACCACAGGCAGCAGCAGGGCAATGATGCCGGCGCGCGTCACACTGACCCATTCACGCCGTGAGACCCGCTCCTTGTGTGGCGGTTGATAACCCAGTCGGCGGCACTGACGCGATACCAGCACCATCATGCAGACGGCCATCAGGACACCGGGCACCACGCCGGCCAGGAACAAACGACCGATCGAGACGTTGTTGACGTAGCCGTAGACGATCAGCGCGATCCCCGGCGGAATGGTCGAGGTCACCAATGAGGAGGCGGCGGTAACGGCGGTGGAAAACGGCTTGGGGTAGCCGCTTGCCGTCATGCTGGGCACCAGCAGCTTGGCGTTCATGGCGGCATCGGCGATGTTGGAGCCGGAGAGCCCTCCCATGAAGGTGCTCAGCAGCACGTTGGCCTGGGCCAGTCCGCCATGCAGGCGCCGGGTCATGAGTTCGGCCAGTTTCAGCAGGCGGTCGGTGATGCCGGAGTAGTTCATGAACACCCCCGCCATGATGAAGAACGGGATCGCCAGCAGCGAGATGGACTCCAGCCCCCCGGCCAGGCGCTGGATGAGCAGCATGGTGGGCTGATCGGCGCCGAACAGGAAATACAAGAACGTCGACAGGAACAGTGCGAAGGCGACGGGCGTGCCCAGCACGAAAAGAAGCAACAGCGCAGCGAGTGCTATGCCTACGGCCATGGGAAGTATCCTTTAAGTATCGCGAGCCAGGCGGACGAGGCAGTGGTAGGCCATGATGACGGCACTGACCGGAATGGCGACGTGGATCCACATGTACGGGATCTGCAGCATGGGCGTGCTGCGGAAATTGGAATAGGGCAACAGTTGCAGCCCCCAGTAGCCGAGCACGATGGCGGCGATCAGCACCATGCCGACGTTGAAGAGACGGTCGTTCCAGCGGGCGAGCGACGCCGGCAGGTTTTCCGACAGCATGCCGATGAGTACGTGTTCGTTGCGCCGCACTAGGGCGCTGGCGCCGAGAAAGGTGGCCCATACCATGAGTAGCTGCAGGACCTCCTCGGTCCAGGCCAGCGGGGTGTTGAAGATATAACGCATGAAGATGTTGCTGATGGCGACGAGAAAGATCGCGAAGAGCGCCGCGCTGGCCAACACTTCATCGAGTCGCATGATGCGGTCGATCCAATGGAATACGCGTTTCATTTGAGACTCCTCGGTCACGGCAATTCACGGTGTTGCCGTCCGTGATACGCGTGCCGGCGCCACGGAGTTATGTGGCGCCGGCGGTCGTTCAACGCTTATCCGTTGATGATCTGGCGAACCTGTTCGTACAGGCCATCGCTCCACTGCGGGAAGGCAGCGGGAATCTGCTCTGCGGCGCGTTCGCGGAACGGCTGCGTATCCACTTCGTGGACCTCGACGCCGGCATCCTTGAGCTTCTGCAGGGCGACGTCGCTCTGCTTCTCGACCAGTTCACGCAGGTGCGCGGCCATGTCTTGCCCGGTCTCGGTCAGGATCTGCCGGTTTTCTTCGCTGAGCTGGTCCCAGAACGCCTTGCCGGTGACGAACGGTGCCACGGTGTTCATGTGGCCGGTCAGGTTGAGGTGCTTGACGACTTCGTGGAACTTGCCGCCGAACAAGACCGGTGTGGGATTTTCGACCCCGTCGACCATGCCCTGGGCCAGTGCCGGATACACGTCGCCCAGCGACATGGGCGTGGGCGTGGCGCCCATCGAGCGCATGGCCTCGACGTACATCGGCGAGTTCTGCACGCGGATCTTCACGCCATCGAGTTCTTCGGGCGTGGTGGCGGGCTCGCGAGAGAGCAGGTGGCGCGTGCCGTACACGGTGTTGGGGATGACGATGTGATAACCGGCATCCTCGACCTTCTGGCTTTGCTCGGCGAACCACTCGGAGTCGAAGACCTTGAGCTTGTCGTCGAAGTTATCGGCGAGGTAGGGCGCGTCGAGCACCGACAGGTCGGGCACCGAGCTCATGAAATTACTGTAGGCGGTGATCGTGATGATCGGTGAGCCGAAGCGCGCCTGCTCCATGACGTCGGTCTCGGAGCCGAGTTGGCTGGCGGGGAAGGCGCTGAGCGTGAGTTCGCCGTCGCTGGCTTCCTCGACGTTTTCCGCCCATTCCTTGACGGCGACATCGACCGGTTCGCCCGGCTGGTTACCGTAGGCGACGCGGATCTCGGTGGCAGCCTGGGCGAGATTCAAGCCGCCGAGGCCGGCGATGGAGAGGCTGGTGGCGATGAGTGTGAGCTTCTTGAAACGCATTGTCGTGCTCCTTGATTGTTGTCGGTCGTGCGGTCGGGTTACCGGGAGTGCGTCGTGGATTGTGCGCTCGATATGGCGTCATCGAGCCGCGGCGTGGCGATGCCTCGTCGGCGCGCCGATTCGACCACGGGTTGCAGACGTCGCTGGCACTTCATGGCGTGGTGCTGGGCGATGTCCTGCAGGGCGTGATCGAGATAAGGGTTGGCGAAACGCTCGAGCGTCGCGTCGCGATAGGCCTCGAGAGAGGGCCGTTCGAGGTGTTCCGCCAAGGTGGGCAGCACTTCGTCGTCGAGTACCTGGCGCAGCTCCGCGGCCCATGCCGGATCGTTCATGGCCTCCCGCACGAAGCGGATGCGCGATTGCGGCGCACGCTGCCAGCGGTGGACGAGATAGGTGTGCGCCAGATTGAGAATATGCAGCTTGCGCATCTCATAGGGGGCCAGGGACGTCACGCGCTGCACATCGGAATGCTGGCAGGGCAGTTCGAGCCCGGGCTGATCCTCGATGGCCCAGAGCGCGTACGGCTCGGCGACGGCGCCGACTGGCTCCAACGCCGCCGAAACGATGCGATCGACGAGGGTGTTGGCCCATAGACAGCGGGTCGTCAGCCAGGTATCGAAGTCGGCATCGGCGTAGTCGCGCTGCGCCAGTTCCCGGACCAGGGCCAGGAGCTGCTCGCCGTTGCGGCTGACCAGCTCGCATGGCAGCACGGTGAGGCCATCACGTCCCGCGTTGTAGCGCGCGTAAAGTAGCTTGGTGAGCTTGGCCGGGAAGCTTTGCGGCACCTCTTCCAGCGCACTGTCATCGTCGATTCGATAACCGCTGTCGCCGGTATTGGAGATCACGAAGCGTGCATGCTCGACGAAGTGCCGCTCAAGTTCGGGCCACTGCTCGTCGGCGATCAGACAGCCGGCGACGCTGGTGACGGTCTCGCGGGTATCGATGTCGCGCCCGTTGCGACGACCGCGAATCGCCAGTGGATAATGCCGGTGCGCATCCAGATCGCGGGCTTTTTGCTTGCCGGCCTCGCGCGGGGAGGTCTGTACGACGAGGATTCTGTCGCGCGTGTGCCCGGCTTCTCGCGAGGCATGCACGAACGCTGCGACATGCCCCAGCAAGAAGCGGCTGGTGCCGAATTGCACGATACCGGCGTCGGCGAGCGATGGCGCTGTCACAGGGAGACTCCACGTTTCCAGGGGATGAAATCGAGCTGCGAGAGGCGCATGGCCTTGGTGCGATAGCGCCCCGAGGCGGTATCGATGCACAGGTGCAGGAGTTCATCGGCGAGCTCGGCGATTTCCGCCTCGCCGCGGATGATGGGCCCGGCGTCGAAGTCGATGACATCGTGCATGCGCTGCGCCAGCTCGCTGTTGCTGGCGAGCTTCAAGACCGGCGTGATGGGGTTGCCGGTGGGCGTGCCGAGGCCGGTGGTGAACATCACCAGGTTGGCGCCGGAGCCGACCAGGGCCGTGGTGGATTCGACATCGTTGCCCGGCGAGCAGAGCAGGTTGAGGCCCTTGCGTACCTGGGGCTCGGTGTAATCCAGTACGTCGACGATGGGGCTGTCGCCGCCTTTCTTGGCCGCGCCGGCAGACTTCATGGCGTCGGTGATCAGGCCGTCTCGGATGTTGCCGGGCGAAGGGTTCATCGAGAAGTGCGCGCCCACCGAGGCAGCGTGCCGCTGGTAGGCCTCCATGAGCTGTTGAAAGCGCGAGGCCGTGGCGTCGTCGCGGCAGCGCGCCAGCAATTCATGCTCGACACCGCATAGCTCGGGGAACTCGCTCAGGATGCCGCTACCGCCCAAGGTCGCCAGGCGGTCGATGACGGCGCCCACCAAGGGATTGGCCGAGAGGCCGGAGAAGCCGTCCGAGCCGCCGCATTCGACGCCGATGGTGAGCTCTGAAAGTGGGGCGGGACGCCGTTCGACGGCATTGGCGACCTTGAGACCGTCGAAGATGCTGCCCAGCGCCTGACGGATCAGTTCGGGCTCTGTGTTGGTGGCCTGCTGCTCGAAGTAGTGAACGGGACGCAGACCCTTGGGGTCGCGCTTGGCCACCGCCTCCTTGAGCATCTCGATCTGGGCCTTCTGGCATCCTAGGCTGAGGACCGTGGCGCCAGCCACGTTGGGGTGACAGATGTAACCGGCCAGTAGCTGGCACAGCGACTGGGCGTCGTCGTCGGTGCCGCCGCAGCCCAGCGTGTGGGTCAGAAAGCGCACGCCGTCGACGTTCGGGAACAGAGACGCGTCGGGCGTCGGGGCTGGGGCCGCCTGCGCATCGCCGTGGAGCATGCGGCGGGCCATGTGCTTGTAATCCCGGTAGGGGTCGTCGCCGATGGCGTCCTCGACGCACTGGCGCAGTACCTCGATGTTGCGGTTCTCGCAGAAGACCAGGGGGATGACCAACCAATGGTTGGCGGTGCCCACGCGGTCGTCGGGGCGGTGATAACCATCGAAGGTTTGCCCGGTGAAGGCACTGACGTCCGGGGCATCCCAATGTTCGCGATGGCCTTGAGGCTTGGCATTGGCGGTGGAATGCTCGACGTTGGACGTGGTGATGGCGGCGCCCGCGGCGATGGGCTGGACGACACGTCCCACGGTTACGCCATACATCACGATGAGTTCATCGGGTTGCATGGCGTGCAATGTGAACTTGTGCTTGTGCTGTACGGCTTCGGAGAGCCGCAGTCGATGGCCATTGTCGTCGATCTCCATGCCTTCGGAGAGATCGCGCAGTGCCACGCGCACATTGTCGTGGGCATGGACACGCAGACTGGGCTGCTGAAGCTGGTCGGAGGCGATGGTCTGGGTCATGCCGAGCGACCTCCTTCAGCGGGGGCGTCATCGAACGTCACCATTGCCTTGATGACACCGGTTGTCGGGTCGCACCACTGCGGCATCAGCGAGGGCAGGTCGGCATAATGGCCGCGATGGGTGATCATTGCCGTCGACTGCATGCGGCCTTCTTCCATCAGGCGGGCCACCGTTTCGAAGTCTTCCCGCGTGGCATTGCGACTACCCAGCAGGCTGAGCTCCCGCTTGTGGAAGTCGGGGTCGTTGAAGGTGATGTCGGCCTTGACCACGCTCACCAGCACATAGCGCCCACCATGGCCTGCAAAGTCGAAGCCGCGATTCATAGCGGCAGGGTTGCCCGTGGCGTCGAACACGACATCGGCCAGGGCGCCGTCATTGTGGCGCTCGATGGCAGCTTCCACGTCGTCATCCAGCGCATGCAGCACGCCATCCACGCCTAACGTGTCGCGACAGAAGGCCAAGCGATCGCGGTTGGTATCCACCACCAGCACCCGGGCTCCACGGCTCTGGGCGATTTGCACGATACCGATGCCGATCGGCCCGGCGCCGACCACGACGGCCAGCTCGTCGGCTTCGATGCCGCTGCGGCGCACGGCGTGCGCGCCGATGGAAAGACACTCCACCAGCGCCAGCTGTTCGGCATCGAGGGTGCTCGAGGTGACTAGGTGATCCACGGGCACGCTGAGAAACTCCGCCATGCCGCCATCGCGATGCACGCCGATGACCTGCATGTGCTGGCAGCAGTTGGTTTGTCCCTTCCGGCAAGCGCGACATTCGCCGCAATGTAGATAAGGAATGACGTAAGCGCTGTGGCCGACGAGCGCTTCATCGACGCCTTCCCCGACGCCGACGATGTCACCGGAAAGTTCGTGGCCCAACACGCGGGGATAGGTGAAATAGGGCTGGTTGCCGCCGTAGGCGTGAATGTCGGTGCCGCAAATACCCACGCGACGAATCTTGAGCATGGCCTCGCCCGGAGCGCATTGCGGATCGGGCACGTCGCGCAATTCCATGTCTTGAGGCTGTGTGCAGACGATCGTGTGCATAGAGCTTCCTTCGTGCATCGCTAGGCAAGATGGTCAGGCCAGTTGCCTAGCGGTATTTTGATCCAGAGGTCAGGCCAATTGGCTAACAAGATGCCCAAGCGATGGACCTGACTTCAAGCGTTTTAGTAGTAACGAGGCCTAGACATAGGTCGTGGTCGCCTTTGGTCTAACGCCACTCTATGAAGGTCGAGGCCGCCGCACGGCGGCCTCTGGCACGATCAAGCTTGCTTGGTACGTTGGCACTGTTCGCCGAGCCCTTCGATGCCCAGGCGCATGGTCTGACCGGACTTGAGGAAGACCTGAGGTTTCTGGCCGGCGCCCACGCCGGGGGGCGTGCCGGTGGAAATGACATCGCCGGGCTGCAGGCTCATGAAGCGGCTCAGATACGCCACCAGATAGGGGATCTGATAGACCATGGTGCGGCTGTTGCCGTCCTGGTAGCGCTTGCCGTCGACGTCCAGCCACATGTCGAGCGCCTGGGGATCGGCGACCTCGTCGCGGGTGACCAGCCACGGGCCGAGCGGGCCGAAGGTGTCGCAGCCCTTGCCCTTGTCCCAACTGCCGCTGCGCTCGAGCTGGAATTCCCGCTCGGAGACATCGTTGATTACGCAGTATCCGGCGACATGATCCATGGCGTCGGCCTCGTCGATATAGCGACCAGGCTTGCCGATGATGACGCCCAGCTCGACTTCCCAATCCGTCTTGTGCGAGTCGCGGGGAATTTCCACGTCATCGTTGGGGCCGCAGATGGCACTGGTCCATTTGTTGAAGACCACCGGTTCCGGCGGCACCTCGGCGCCGGTTTCGGCGGCGTGGTCCGAGTAGTTGAGGCCGATGCAGATGAATTTGCCGACCTGCCCTACACAGGGCCCCAGACGAGTGCCTTCGGGTACCTCCGGCAGGCTTTGGGGATCGGCTTGGGCGATCTGGGCCAGGGCGGTGTCGGAAAGCGACTCGCCGGCGACATCCTTGATGAGCGACGAAAGATCGCGAATTTTGCCGTTGTCATCCAGCAGGCCGGGCTTTTCCTGGCCCTGGGGGCCGAAACGTAGCAGTTTCATGACGTGTCCTCGTGTGGGTCGATGGTATGTATGTCGGGTGTCAGTTGGCCCAGCCGCCGTCGATCAACTGCGCGGTGCCGGTGATGAACGCTGCTTCGTCCGAGGCCAGAAAAGTCGCCAGTGCGGCGATTTCTTCCGGTCTTCCGAGTCGTCCCATGGGCTGGCGGTCGATGAATTCCTGAAAAACCGCCGCTTTATCGCGCCCTTGTTGCTGGGCCTGGGCCTCAATGCGCTGATGCAGCGAGGGCGACTCGACGGTGCCGGGGCAGATGGCATTGCAGCGGATGCCTTGCGTCATGTAGTCGGCTGCGACCGACTTGGTCAAGCCGATGACGGCGGCCTTGGTGGTGCCGTAGGCAAAGCGGTTGGGGATGCCTTTGATGCTGGAGGCCAGCGAGGCCATGTTGACGATACTGCCGCCGCCTCGATTGAGCATGCCAGGAAGAAAGGCCTGAATCATATGGAACATGGCGGTTACGTTGAGGCCGAAGCTTCGCTCCCAGCTTGTGTCGTCGCATTCCAGGATCGAGCCGCCCGGCACCGTGCCGGCACAGTTGAATAGAATATCGAGCTCGCCTAGTTCATTGGCCAGCGTGTCGATTTCAGCGCGTTGGGTGACATCCAGCC
Organism: Chromohalobacter sp. 11-W; assembly: GCF_029889905.1. Classification (GTDB taxonomy): domain Bacteria; phylum Pseudomonadota; class Gammaproteobacteria; order Pseudomonadales; family Halomonadaceae; genus Chromohalobacter. Next base: position 46,838 of record NZ_JARANZ010000010.1, read on the forward strand.
GATAGACGTTGGCTCCCTCGAGGTCGGCGAGCAGGCGGGTATCGATATCGGTGGCGATGACGTTGGCGCCTTCCGCAAGGAAGCGCTCCACCGTGGCGCGACCGATGCCTTGGCCAGCGGCGGTAACCAGTGCCGTCTTGTTTTGAAGTCTCATGGTGTGGCGAATCCCTGCTGAACGTGGGAACATGACGCGGCCAGCCATTCGAAGATCCAGAGGCCTGACCAATGATTGGGCCATCATCTACTGGGCTAGGTCTCGGCGGCAAGTCAATTGCCATCAACTTTAGTCGCAACGCGGTACGGAGAGACGATGCGATGCCGATTCAAACCATTCGCTCACAACGCTTGTACCGGCAGATCGCCGATCAGTTACAGCAACTGATTCGCGATGGTGAGTTCCCCCCGGGGTCACTATTACCGCCCGAGCGGGACCTGGCACAGCAATTAGGTGTCAGCCGCGCGTCGGTGCGTGAGGCGCTGATCGCCCTGGAAGTCGTGGGCATCGTCGAGGTGCGCGTGGGGCATGGGGTATTGGTAAAGGAAGTCGATGCCATGCCGCCGGGTTCGGTGATGCAAGCCGCAGCACGCAAGGAGCCATGGGCACTCGACCCTGAGTTCGCCAGTGAGATCGAGCTCAACCTCGACGAGGAAATACCCCCGTTTTCCCTCTTGCAGGCGCGGCGTTACCTGGAGCCCGAGAATGCGGCGTTGGCGGCGATGAACGCCAGTGACGAGGACCTGACGGCGATTCGCGCGGCGTTGACGCGCAATATCTACGATAACAATCACGGTGGTGGCAATCTGGCGGGGGACCGGCTGTTGCACATCCGCATCGCCGAAGCCTCGGGCAACGCCGCCTATGCGCTGTTGATCAAGCACCTGTTGGGTCACCAGTACGGGGTCATGTTCCGGCGCCTGCAGGAGTTGTTCATGGAGACCGGCATGCCGCAGCGCTCACAGGAAGACCACGAGCGCCTGGTGGCGGCGATCGAGGCGCGCGACCCCGCAGCGGCGAGGCAGGCCATGGAAGTCCACCTCGATCATGTGCTGCGGGTGTTTTTCGCGGAGTAGCTGTCATGTTCCCTAGATATCGGGACACCTAAGATCAACGCGGCAGGATGCGGCCGGCGGTCATCAGGCCCTCTGGGTCGAAGAGGTGTTTGAGACCTTTCAAGAGCGTGTATTCGGTCTCTCCCAGGTCTTCGAGGAAAGGCACTTGCTTGACGCGCCCGATGCCGTGTTCGGCGCTGATGCTGCCATGGTGCGCATCGACGATATCGAACAAGACTTCTTCCAGCTCATGCAATAGCGCCTTTTTGGCCTCGAGGTCGAGGTTCGCGGGCGGCAGAAGGTTGAAATGCAGGTTACCGTCGCCGATGTGGCCGTAGGCGATGACCTGTGTCTCCGGCGAGCGCTGGGCCATGGCCTGATTGGCGGCGTCACAGAACGCCGTCAACGACGAAATGGGCAACGAGATATCGGTGCGCAGGTGTTCGCCGCGCATTTGCTGGCCTTCCAGCATGCTCTCACGAATCTGCCATAGCTGCGCTGCCTGCGTCTCGCTGCTGGCGAGTACGCCATCCAGCACATTTTCCTGCTCCGAACCCGTCTCGAAGAGATGTTCGATCATCGTGTCGAGATCCGCCGGGCCGCTGGCCGAGACTTCCATCAAGACATAGACCGGATGCGCTTCGTCGAGTGGGTCGGGGAGGTCCGGCGCCGCTTCGAATGCCAACTCCATGCACACGCGAGGAATCAACTCGAACGCCGAGAGTAGATCGCAACAGCTACGGCGTGCCTGGGCGTAAAGCGCCAATGCCGACGCGATATCGGGCACGGCGATCAGCGCGGTGCGGCTGGTCTGCGGCCGAGGTGCGAGCTTGAGTACGGCGCCGGTGACGATGCCCAGCGTGCCTTCGGCACCGATGAACAACTGCTTGAGGTCGTAACCGCGGTTGTCCTTGTGCAGGGCATGCATGCCGTTCCACAGGCGGCCGTCGGGCAGCACGACCTCGAGCCCCAGCACCAGCTGGCGCATCATGCCGTAGCGCAACACATTGAGCCCGCCGGCGTTGGTGGAGACGTTGCCGCCTATCTGACAGCTCCCTTGGGCGCCCAAGGCGAGCGGGAAGTAGCAATCCGCCTCTTCGGCGGCATCCTTGACGTTTTGCAGGATGCAGCCACTATCCACGCTCATGCTGAAATTGATGGGGTCGAGATGACGAATTCGGTTCAGCCGCTCGAGGCTGATCATGAGTTCGCCGCGCTCGGGATCGGGTTGCGCGCCGCCGACGAGGCCTGAATGCCCCCCTTGAGCCACCATGGGAATCTGGTGGCGATGACAGAACGCGACGATGTCGGCGACCTGTTCCGGGGTGGAGGGACGGGCGATCATCCAGGGATCGCCGCCTTTGTCGCCGGCCCAGTCGGTGGTATAGCGAGCAAACTCCGCGGGGTCGTCGATGACCCCGCTGCTACCCAGCAAGTCGCTGAGAAAGCGATGCAGTTCTGCCGTGTCGATGGGCATAGTGAGGTCTTGCTCCACTGTCATATCACTTGTACCAGAACGCTATTTATACCAGAGCACTACTTATACCAAAGCACCAGGCCGGGGAAGGCCAGGAACGCGATAAGCAGCGCGATCAGCGTGAAGTAGTAGGGCAGCAGGCTCTTGACCAGTTCTTCGAGCTTGACCTTGCCGACTCCGCAGCCGACATAGAGCACGGTGCCCACTGGCGGTGTGATCAGGCCGATCCCGAGTACGAACGACATCAGGACGCCGAAGTAGACCGGGTCGATGCCGAGCTTGACGACCACGGGCGTCATCAGCGGCGCCAGAATGACCATGGCCGGTGTGAGGTCCATGAAGAAGCCCACGACCAACAGGAACAGCGTCAGAATACCCAGAATGAAGTACTTGTTCTGGGATAGCTCCGAGAGCATGACGACGATCTGCTGTGGGATCAGGTTGGCGGTCAAAAGCCACGCCAGGACGCTGGCAAACGCCAGTAACAGCAAGACCACTCCGGTCAAGCGGCCGGTGGAAACGCACAAGCCAAAGAAGCTCTTCAAGGTGAGGCTGCGATACACGAACATCGAGACCACCACGGCATACAGCAGGGCGATTGCGGCGCTTTCGGTGGGCGTGAAGACGCCGCTCAAGATCCCGCCGACGATGATGATCGGCAGCAGCAACGCGAGTACCGAATCCTTGAGGGCGGCGAGCAGTTCCTGGAAATCGAACGGCTGTGCGGAGCCGGTCTTCTTGGACTGGAAATACGTCGCCATGGCGAGGCCCAAGGTGATCAGAATCCCCGGTACGATACCGGCCATGAACAGCTGCGAAATCGAGGTGCCGGTCACGACCCCGAAGAGAATCATCGGGATAGACGGTGGAATGATGATGCCGACCACCGAAGCGGCGACGACGATGGCGGTGGCACGCGGCCCCGAATAGCCGTGTTGCTTCATCGGGTTGATCATCATGCTGCCCACCGCAGAGGCGTCCGCCACGGCGGAGCCGCTGATACCGCCGAAGAACATCGAAGTCAGCACGGTCACTTGGCCCAGACCGCCGGCGACGAAGCCGACCATGGCGCTGGCCAGACGTACCAGACGCTTGGCGATACCGCCTGAACTCATGACCTCGCCGACGAGAATGAACAAAGGAATAGCCAGCAAGGGGAACGAGTTAAGCCCGTTGACGGCTTCCGATACCAGCGAGGAGAGGCCGTAGTCGGCGAAGTGAAAGATGAACAGGCAGATCGCGGCCAGGCCAAACGAGATCGGCATGCCGATCACAATGCAGGCGAACAGCCCTAAGAGAATGCTCCATAGGATCATGCCGCACCTCGCTTGAAGACTTTGTAGAGAAAAATGGTGTTACCGATGGTGGTGAGTACGGCCATGATCACCATCGCGCTATACAGGACGGTCTTGGAGATGCCCAGGAAGGGGGTCGTCCCCACATAGCCTGAAATAATGTTGTTGAAGCCGAGAAAGATACTGATGCACACGGCATAGATGATCGCCGCTGCAAGCAAGGCGAAGATCTTCTGCAGTATGGGAGGTGCCTTGTCCTTGAATAAGGTCACGGCGACGTGTTCGTTGGTTAGACTGGCGATGCCCGCGCCGAGTAGCACCATCCAGATGAAGAACAAGCGTGAAATTTCCGCTGCCCAGGCAAAGGAGTAGCTGAATATGAAGCGCCCGAAGACGTTCATCGAGACGGTAACGACCACGCCAATGACGAGGAGCCCGATGATGACGTCCAATCCGCTTATCAGCTTGTTCAAGTAGGCGTTACCCGAACGTGACTTCATGAAGCCTCCAAGGAGGGGGTGCTTATCGTGTTGATGCCAAAAGCAGGGAAGGGCGTGGCCGACCTTCCCTGCGTACGTGTGTTACTGAGGATAGATGATGCTTATTCTTGCTCTTGTGCCTGCTGCACCTGCTCGCGGATATCGTCGATCAGCTCGCCGCCGATCTGGTCGCGCCAATCCTTATAGACCGGCTCCAGTGTGTCCTGGAAGACCTTGACCTGCTCGGGGCTCAGCTCGGTGATCTGCATGCCTGAATCTTTCAGGTCCTGCTTGATCTGATCGTTCAGCGTACGGCTAACTTCACGCTGATAGTCGCCCATCTTGGTGGCTGCGTCGCGCACCAGCGCTTGATAATCTTCCGGCAGACGGTCCCAGAAGCGAGCGGAGACCAGGGTGATGAACGGCGTATAGACGTGGTTGGTTTCAGTGGCGTAGTCCTGCACTTCGTTGAACTTGGACGACTCGATGGTGATCCAGGGGTTTTCCTGGCCATCGACGACACCTTGCTCAAGCGCCGTGAACAGTTCCGCGAAGGACATCGGCGTGGGGTTGGCGCCCAGTGTCCGCCAGATATCCAGGTGAAGATCGTTTTCCATGGTGCGGATCTTCAGGCCATCGAGATCTTCCGGCTTTTCGACGGGATGCTGACTGTTGGTCAACTGGCGATAGCCATTCTCGCCCCAGCCGATAGCAACCAGGCCCTGAGAGGACGCGTCTTCGAGCATTTGCTGGCCGATCTCGCCATCGAGTACGGCATCCGCCATTTCCGGCTGGGGGAACAGGAACGGCAGGTCGAATACGGCGAACTGCGGGAACATGTTCACTAGCGGCGAGGTGGATGGCATGGTCATTTCCAGCGTGCCCGCCTGCAGTGCGCTGGTGGCTTCGCGGTCATCGCCTAGCTGGGCACCGGGGAAGAGATCCACTTGGATATGCCCATCACTGCGTTGTTCGACGATCTTCTCGAAATACTGAAGGCCGCGATATTGCGCGCCGGATTCCGTGGTACCGATGCTGAATTTGATCTTGAAGTCGCCATCGGCTTGAACCTTGTCGCCTGTGACGTCGGGCAGTGCGGGCATTTCGGTCGCCGCGGAGGCACTGAGTGCGGTCAAGCCAAGAAAGGCGCCGCCGACGACCGAAACAAAGCGTGTCGTTGTGGTTGTTGTCATCTTGTCCTCCTGGAACTGATGATTAGTGCTGGCATGTGTGTCACGAATGACACCGGTATCATCGCGACCTGCACCAGAAACCCTTGCCTACTGATGGGTCACGCGATGTCCTTGGCAGAGAGTGTGTCTGCTCTTGAGCATCTTAATGTTGAACATACACCTAGATGCCCCCTGTTGAGACTTCATCGTTAGTCGTAGATGGCCAATTAATTTTCGCTGGAAGCCTCATGCCAGGCCTCTCCGTCGGGATAGCGATGACGTTCGAGAGAGTCATCATGCATGGTGATGCTGTAGCCGGGGGCTTCGGGAACCTGATAACGGCCTCGGTGAATGCGCACCGGATCGACGAAGTGTTCATGAAGGTGGTCGACGTATTCGAGGATGCGACCGTCCAGCGAGCCGGAGACGGCGATATAGTCGAACAGCGAAATGTGTTGCGTGTACTCGCACAGCCCCACGCCACCGCCGTGCGGGCAAACCGGCACGTCAAACTTGGCGGCCATCAGCAGCACCAGGATCACTTCGTTGAGTCCGCCCAGCCGCGCGGCATCGATCTGGCAATAGTCGATGGCATCGGCCTGTAATAGCTGCTTGAACATCACGCGGTTATGGCAGTGCTCGCCGGTGGCGACACCCATGGGGTCGAGCCGGCGACGAATTTCGGCATGGCCGAGGATGTCGTCGGGGCTGGTAGGCTCCTCGATCCACAGTGGATCGAATTCCGCCAGGTCGCGCATGTTGGCGATGGCTTCGTCCACGTCCCACATCTGGTTGGCGTCCATCATCAGCTCGCGGTCCCAGCCGATTTCATCACGCAGTATGCGGGCGCGCTGGCGATCCTCCTCGAGGTTGCCGCCGACCTTCTGCTTGAAATGGGTCCAGCCTTCGGCCAGCGCTTCGCGCGCCAGGCGTCGCATCTTGTCCTCGGAGTAGCCGAGCCAGCCGGCGGAAGTGGTATAGCCGGGGTAGCCCTCGGCGCGCATGTGGGCTTCGCGTTCACTTTTGCCGGCTTCCTTGCGCTTGAGCAAGGCGATGGCTTCCTGCGGCGTCAGCGCGTCGGTGACGAAGCGGAAATCCAGGCACTGGACCAATTGCTCGGGGGACATGTCCGCCAGCAGCTTCCAGACTGGCTTACCTTCGCGCTTGGCCCATAGGTCCCACACGGCGTTGACGATGGCCGCCGCCGCCAGGTGCATGACGCCCTTTTCCGGTCCCAGCCAACGCAGTTGGCTATCACCGCTGGTGAGGTCGCGCCAGAAGGTGCCCATATCGGCGGTGATCGCTTCGAGATCGCGTCCCACAATGCGCGAGGCCAACGCCTCGACACCCTTGACGCAGACATCGTTGCCGCGCCCGATGGTAAAGGTCAGGCCATGGCCTTGATGGGCATCGTCGGCATCGGTGGTCAGGGTCACGTAGGTGGCCGAATAATCCGGCGCTGCGTTCATGGCGTCTGAGCCATCGAGCTGCCGCGAGGTGGGAAAGCGAATGTCACGCGCTTGTAGGTGGGTAATCGTGGTCATGATCTAGCGTCCTGAAGAGAGAGCGGTCTGCGCCGCGTCAACGAGTGTTATTCAGGATCAGACTAAGGCGAACTATCAATAACAGGCCAATCGCAATTTTATTGTGGCGATTTCTTCTGGTTATCGCGTGATGCGAGGGCTCGCGGGGCTGCTTCTGGTGCGTTAAGATTTTAATTGAACATTGTGTGCAATATTCAATATTGTGACGTTGGTCTAATCGACGTTTTCCGAGCGGCGTCTGAGAGTACGTTTAGAACCAATGTCCCGAAATCGATGCGTCCCACCGTGGCGGCGAGGCGTGTCCTTGTTACCGAGGTCCATCATGCAGCTCATCAATACGACACCGTCGGTCATCCGACTCAACGCGACCGATAACGTGGGGGTCGCCACGCGTGCCGTGCCGGAAGGCTTGCCGCTCGGCGTCGACGAGTGCGTGGCACGTCACAATATCGATGCTGGACATAAGGTGGCGCTGACGCCGCTCGCCAAGGGTGACAGCGTCATCAAGTACGGTCAGGTCATCGGCCGGGCGAGCCGTAATATCGCCGTCGGCGAGCACGTGCATACCCATAATCTCGACATGCTCGAGCGCGATACGGCGCTGGAGGGCTTCGAGCCTTTTCCGCGTACGCCGGCGAGTGACACGGGGCGCACTTTCATGGGCTATCACCGCCCCAACGGTCAGGTGGGCACGCGCAACTATATCGGTATTCTGTCGACCGTGAACTGCTCGGCGACCGTGGCCAAGGTCGCCGCCGAACGGCTCAATGCGGAGGGTGAAATCGCGGCATTGGGTTTCGATGGCGTGGTGCCGATTACCCACGGTTCGGGCTGCGCGATGAATACCGAGTCCGAGGGATTCGCCTTTCTCGAGCGCGTCATCGCGGGCTATGCGCGGCATCCCAACTTCGCGCACGTGGTGATCATCGGGCTGGGGTGTGAAACCAACCAGGTCAAGCAGTTGGTGGAGAAGTCGGGCCTGGAGGATGCCGCGCGCCTGGCCTACTTCAACATTCAACAGGTCGGCGGCACGCGCGCGAGCATCCAGATGGCCTGCGACAAGGTGCTGGACATGGCGCGCAGCCGCGAACGCGATGAGCGACGCCCCGCGCCGCTCCATCACTTGAGCGTGGCGTTGCAATGCGGTGGCTCGGATGGTTATTCGGGTATCACCGCCAACCCGGCGCTGGGGCACGCCGCTGATCTACTCGTGCGTCACGGGGGCAGCGCGATCTTGAGCGAAACGCCGGAGATCTACGGCGCCGAGCATTTGTTGCTGGATCGCGCGGTGGACGTGGACGTCGCGCGGAAGCTGCTGGAACGCATCGCCTGGTGGAAGCATTACACCGAGATCAACGGCGCGGAACTCAACAACAACCCCTCGCCGGGCAACAAGGCTGGAGGCTTGTCGACGATTCTGGAAAAATCCCTGGGCGCGGTGGCCAAGGGTGGGGCATCGAGCCTCAACGATGTGCTCGAATACGCCGAGCCGCTCAAGGTGCCGGGCTTCAATTTCATGGACAGTCCCGGTTATGACCCGGTCTCGGTCACCGGACAGATCGCCTCGGGCGCGACCGTGGTGTGCTTCACCACCGGGCGTGGCTCGGTCTCCGGTTTCAAGCCGGCGCCATGCCTCAAGCTGGCCACGAATACGCACATGTATGAGACCATGAGTGAGGACATGGACCTCAACTGTGGGGCCATCATCGACGGTGAGGTCTCGGTGGAGGAGATGGGCGAGGCGATTTTCGAGCGGATCGTCGCCGTTGCGTCCGGCGACGCCAGTGCCAGCGAATCGCTGGGCTATGGCAGCAATGAATTCGTGCCCTGGATGGTCGGCGCGATCACCTGACGAACGCCGCGCTGCCATCACGTTCAGGAGCGCTCGAACCGCGTGCACGCATCAATCGGGGAGTACGACAGCCGCATGGCCAGATCGTTGAAGGATCAACTTTATCGGGTAGTCCGCGAGGCCATCGAGGATGGGCGTCTCGAGCCGGGGTTGGTGCTGCTGGAAGGACATCTCGCCGAGCACTTCGCGATGAGTCGTTCGCCGGTACGCCAGACCTTGGCACGCCTCCATGCGGAAGGGCGAGTCTGTCGCTTCGAAGGGCGCGGCTACCAAGTCGGCGCACAACCCGGCGACGCGGTGCGCCGCTCGCTGGGAAAGAGCGATTTCCGCGCTTCGCGTATCGAACGCACGGATACGTGGCGTGCGCATGCCGAGGGCGTAGAGCGCGACGTGGTGCTGTGCTCGATGAAAGGGCGCTTCGAACTCAACGAACTGCAACTGGCGCGCTCGTTGTCGGTGAGTCGGACCCTGACGCATCGCATCCTGCTGTATCTGCAGAGCATCGGGGTGGTCGAGAAGGTCAAGTACAGCAGTTGGACGGTGGTGCCGCTGGACGACACGCGCCTGCACGATCTTTACCAGGCACGGCGTCAGCTAGAACCGTTCATGATGACCCGTGCCGCCGAGACGTTGAGCGACGCGGACATCCAGCGTTATCTGACGCGCCTGGATAATGCCGCGCGCGATTACCCCCAGGTGCCCAGCGCATTGCTCGATGCCCTCGAGAATGACCTGCACCATGAGGCACTGATGCGCGGCAACAACGCCGAAATCATGACCATGTTGCGTCGCACGCGGCCGATTCTATTGATTAGCAAGCACCTATTGGGCTCGTCGATCGAGCTGCCCAGCGTGGCGCCGTTTTTCGACGAGCATCGATATGTGTTCGAAAAGGCCCGTGCCCGTCACGGTGAAGGCGCGGGACGCGCGCTTGAAGAACATCTGGCACGCTCCGAATCTCAGGTGCAGGCGCGTCTGGCCGATTTTCGCGATGCCGGCGCGATTGAAGTGCCGGATTATCTGCGCGAGGTCGCGCCTTCCTGATCGGCGACCTGCCGCCGGTCAGCTCGGGCGTTCGCCGTTGCGCCGGCGCAGCTCGCGTATCAAGGCGCTGTGGTCAAGCTCGCCGTCGCCGTGCGCGACCAGATCCCTGAACAAGCCATCCACCAAGCGCGATACCGGAAGCTCAAGCGATAATTCATCCGCGAGTTTTTGCGCGGTTTGCGTGTCCTTCCACTGCCATTTGGCGGGTCCGCCGGGGCGGAAATCTTCCCTGAGCATGCGTTCGCCGTGGACTTGAAGGATGGTCGAGTCGGCAAAGCCGCCCAGCAAGGCCTCGCGCACTTTGGCGGGGTCGGCACCGCCGCGTTCGGCGAGCAGCAAGGCTTCGGCCACCGTGGCGATAGTGTTGGCGACGATCGTCTGATTGGCCAGCTTGGCGAGTTGGCCGCTACCCGCGGGGCCGACATGCACGTCGCGTCCGAGGTGCGAAAAAAGCGCTCTCGCTTGCGCGTAGGTGGCCGCTTCGCCGCCGACCATGATCGCCAACGTGCCGTCGATGGCGCCGCGTTCGCCACCGGACACCGGTGCATCCAGATAGCCGACGCCCGCTGCCTCGGCGGCCTGGGCCTGGCCCCTGGCGGCCTCGACCGGGATCGAACTCATCACCACCAGAGTCGCACCAGGCGCCATGTGGGCGATCACGCCGTCGTCACCTAGCAAAACGTCGTCGCATACCGGTCCCGAGCTGAGCATGACCATGATGAGATCGGCGTCGGTGGCGGTGTCGTTCGCCGAATGGGCTACTTCGATACCGTGCTCGTGCAGTGTCTCTGTCTTGTCGGGCGTGCGGTTCCAGGCGCGGACCCGATAGCCCGCCTCGGCGAGACGGCGAGCCATCGGCGCGCCCATGAGGCCGGTGCCGATCACGCCGATGGTGTTGATATCGTGCATGCGCTTATCTTGTTTCATCTCATAACCCCAGTGCGCGACTCAACGAACCGTCTGCCAATGTCGAGCCGGCGACGGCCTGGCGTAGCGAGTCGACGACATCATCGGGCAGGGGAATTCCCTCACGTAGATACCGCTGGCGCTTGGCGAGGCCGGATTGACCGGGCAAGCGCACCGCGACCTCGGGGTCGGCGCGCTCGGCATCGAGGCAGCGCCGGGTGAGGAAGTCGGTTTCCTCGACGAAGGCATCGGTGCCGCCGAAACGTGCCGGATCGATGACCATCACCGTGGCCGAGGCGCCCCATTGGGTCGGGGCGTCCTTGCGACCGAAACCGCCGAGCGCCGAGGTCAGTGCTTCGACCATCAGCCCCAGGGCGAATCCCTTATGACCGAAGGCCTGCCCCCCGAGTGGCAGAATGCTGCCGGGCGGTGTGGTGAAGAAGTCCTCGGGGTCGTCGCTGACCGTTCCCCGGTTGGTGAGGATGGCCGGATGCGCGAGCTTGCCACCTGCGGCGCGTGTCTTGTTGACGGTGCCGTTGGTGATGCTCGACATGCTGACATCGATCAGCATGGGGTTGTCGCGACCCGGGATGCCGATCGCCAGTGGGTTCGGCGTGTACACGGGCGTTACGCCGCCATAGGGCGCGACCGACGCCACTGTGGGGTCCGAGCTGAGCACGATGGGCACCAGGTTGCGCTCGACGAGGGGGCGCAAATAGGCCGCCAGGCAGGCGATGTGATGGGAGCGCTTGAGCGTGACGATGCCGATACCGAATCCTTCGGCCGCTTGTCGTGCATGTTCCAACGCGCGCCTGACCAGGTACGGCCCCAACACATAATGCCCATCGATCGCGGCGGCCACGGGGCTGCTTTCCGTCATCTCGAGCGTGTCGGGGTCGCCGCTCGCCTTGCCGGCCTTGAGGTCCTTGAGATAGCCATGCGCGAGTTTGATGCCATGCGTGTGGTGGCCGAGGAGATCGCCCTCGACCAGCACGTCGGCGGTGGTGTCGGCGACCTCTCGATGTGCGCCGGCCTCCTCGAAGAGGGCCGTCAAGAGCTCATGAAGTTGTGCAGGTGAGTAGGTGGTCATGGCGTCCTCGGGGATTGGGGAGCGCCGCGATAACGGCGATAGAGGCGAATGAACAGCGGCACGAACCAGATCAGGATGACCATGGCACCCAGGCCTGCGCTGATCGGGCGTGAGAAGAAGCTGAGCAGGTCGCCGTTGCTCTTGAGCATCGAGCTCATGAAGTTGTTCTCCAGCGTGCCGCCGAGTACCAGCCCCAGAATGGCCGGGGCCATGGGGAAGTCGTTGCGCGCCAGGATGAACGCGACCGAGCCGGTGATCAGCATGATCCAGACATCGGTAATCGTATTATTGATGGCAAAGGCACCCACGATGCAGAAGCACAGGATGATCGGCATCAATATCTTGCGCGGTGTCAGGATGAAGACCTTGGCCGAGCGAATGGCGATATAGCCGATGGGCAGCATGATCAAGTTGGCGATGAAGAACACGATGAATAGGGCATAGATGAGGCCGCCACCGTCCATGAAGATGGTGGGCCCGGGGTTCATGCCTTTCATGTACAGCACGCCGATGACGATGGCGGTGATCGAGTCGCCGGGAATGCCGAAGACCAGTGCGGGCACCCAGGCGCCGCTGATGCCGGAATTGTTGGCCGAGCTGGCGTCGACGATGCCCTCGATGTGGCCGGTGCCATAGGCGTCCCTGTCTTTCGACCGGCTTTTGCCCATGGCGTAGGAAATCCAGGCCGCGATATCGGCGCCAGCGCCGGGCAGCGCGCCGATCAGAGTACCGGTCGAGCTCCCGCGTAGCAGGTTGCGCCAGTAGCGCTTGAGGTGCTTGGGAACGCTGCTGAAGACCTCGTCCTTGTGCACGGCGGGGACGTTGCGGCCCTCGTTGCGCGAGCCGTAGAACATCATTAGCTCGTTGAGCGCGAACATGCCGATCATCACGGGGATGAAATTGACGCCGGCCATCAAATCCGGAATGCCGAATGTGAAACGCGGGGCGCCGCTCATCATGTCGAGACCGACGGTGGAAAGCAGCAAGCCTACCAGCAAGGAAAGGAAGGCCTTGGTCTTGGACCCGATAGAAATGAAGATCGAGCAGCTCAGGCCCAGCAAGGCCAGCCAGAAATACTCGAATGAGCTGAACTTGAGTGCGACCTCGGCGAGCGAAGGCGAGACGAAGACCAGCACCAGCGTGCCGAACAATCCGCCGAACATCGAGCACACCAGGTTGGTACCCAGCGTTTCGCGCGCGCGCCCTTGTCGTGCCAGTTGATGCGATTCGCCGACATAGGCGGCCGACGCGGGGGTACCGGGAATGTTGAGATAGGTACCGGGAATGTCGCCGGCAAAAATGGCCATCGCCGACGTGGTGACGATCGCCGCGATGGCGGGCGTCGGGTCCATGTAAAAGGTGATGGGCACCAGCAGCGCGACGGCCATGGTGGCGGTCAGCCCGGGCACTGCGCCCACGAATACGCCGAAAATGGCCGCGCCGATGATTACCAGCAACGTCTGGAAATTGAAGACCAGCGCCAGGCCTTGCAGAAATGCATCCATGGCTTACCCCCAGATGCTCATGAGGCCCTCGGGGAGGGGAATGAGCAGGTAACGAGAGAACAGAAGATCGACGATCAGCGCCGCGACGAGGGAAACGCCAAGTGCCAGCAGAGGCGGTGTGCGCCGTGCCAGCATCAATACGAACATGACCAGGGCGAGGCTGAGCAGGGCGCCCAGCCACTCGCTGGTGAGAATATAGAAAACGATGGCGAGACCCGGCAGGATGGAAAGCAGCGTATTGCGCAACTGCTCACGGTCCATATGCCAGGTCATACCGTGCCCGATGCCCTTGAGTGCCCCGACATGACTGATTGCGAGTATCAGACCGCCAATCATGAACCCTCCCCCGATGAGGGAGGGAAACAGTGAAGGCCCATACTGCAGGCTCGGCATGGTGGGGAACTGCTGGGCCACGAGATAGACGATAGCGCCCGCTGCCATGAACGCGAGGCCGAGGAGGAAGTCTTTCATCGTGGCCTCCCGGCTATTTGGCCAAACCGACTTGTTCGACGATCTTGCCGAAGCGTTCGTCCATGTCCGCCATCAGCTGGCCGAACTCCTCGGCGTTGCGCCATTCGGTACCGAAGCCTTGCTTGGCCATGAACCCTTGGTAGGTATCGCTGTTGTAGGCGGCTTCCAGCGCGTCTTCCAGCGTCGAGACGATTTCGGGATCCATGCCTTTGGGGCCTGCGATACCGCGCCATTCACCGATTTGGTAGTCGCTGCCGATAGCTTCCTGAACCGTGGGGACGTCGGGGAAACTATCCAGGCGTTCGGGTGCCATGATCCCCAGGCTGTTGGCACGTCCGGCTTCTATCATCGAACGGCCTTCGGGCACTGAGCTGGGCACGATGTCGATGCCGCCGGCGGCGAGTTCGGTCATGGCGGGCGCCGCGCCTTGGCTGGGAATCCAGGTGACGCGGTCGGGTTCCATGCCTTGGTCCATCAAGAAGCCGGCGAATGCCAGGTGCCAGACGCCCCCTTGGCCGGTACCGGAGGCGGTGTAAGTGCCCTTGGGTTGTTCGCCTACGGTTTTAACCAGGTCTTCGAGGTCATCGAAGGGACCGTCGGCGGCGACCTGAACGCCTGCGTAGTCGTAGTTGATCTGGGCAATCGGTGTGTAATCCCGATAAGTCAGATCGGTGAGGCCTTGCCAATGCATCATGTTGATCTCGCCCGTGACCAGTCCGAGCGTGTAACCGTCGGGATTGGCGCGGGCGATGGCGCTGTGGCCTACCACGCCGCTCCCGCCGGTGCGGTTGACGACGTTGACCGTCGCGCCGAGTTCTTCTTCCAGCGCCTTGCCGATGGTGCGCGCGGTGGCATCGGTACCGCCGCCGGCGGCCCACGGTACGATGATAGTGATGGGTTTTTCGGGGTAGTCGGCGAGAGCCGGTCCGGCGATGGCGGTGAGCAGGACGGCGATGCTGGCGAGTCCGGCTTTATTGTGCAGTTTGAGCATGATCGATCCTTGTTATTGGCGTGTCATGAAGTGTTGTCGTGCACGGGATGCGTCTTTCAAGTTAGTTCTTAATGTACATTGTACGCAATATTCATTTATCTAGACTTTGGTCTATCGAGTAGGTTGAATCTCCTCTTTTTTCAGTTAGTTAAATTTCTTTAAAAGTAATCTTCATAGCGCCTCCAAGAGCATGCGCTGAAAATCGTCGTGCGTCGGGGCACGCGGGTTGGTGGCAGTGGAATGGTCTTCCAGCGCCCATTGGGCAACCGGTGCCAGACGTTCGCGTGTGACGCCCAGATCGCTCAACCGCATGGGCAAGCCCAGGTCGATGTTGAGCTGGGTGAAGGCCTCGACGACATCCGTTCCGGGGGCCAATCCCATCGCATCGCGCAGCCGGGCGAACTTGTCGTCGCAATGGTCCTGGTTGAAGCGCAGCACGATGGGCATCAGCAAGGCATTGAGCGTGCCGTGGTGGAGCTTCAGATCGTGAAAGCCGCCCAGGGCGTGGGAAAGAGAGTGCACCGCGCCGAGACCTTTCTGGAACGCCAAAGCCCCTTGCGTGGCGGCCATCAACATCTCTCGGCGTGCTTCTAGGTTGCTACCATCGTTGACGGCAGTGCGGATATAGCGCGTGGCGCGTTGCAATCCATCCAGGGCGATGGCATCGGCGGGTGGGTTGAAGCGCGGACTGAGGAACGTCTCGACACAATGCGCGATGGCGTCCATGCCGGTGGCGGCGGTCAGGTGCGCCGGTAGCGATAGCGTCAGCAGTGGATCGCAGATCGCTACGTCGGGAATCAGATGCGGCGAGAGGAAGCCGAGCTTACGTTCATCGCGCATGCTGATCAGGGCGGCGCGTCCGACCTCGCTACCCGTTCCCGCCGTGGTGGGAATCGCCACCAATGGCAGCACCTGGCTGCTGATATGGGCGGCACCGCCCTCAATCATCGCATATTGCCGCAATGGCGCGGGATGGCTGGCCAGCAGGGCGACCCCCTTGGCGAGATCGATGCTCGAGCCGCCGCCCAGGGCGACGATGCCGTCGCAAGCATGCTCGCGGAAACGGGCGACGGCGTCTTCGATGGCGACCTCGGTGGGGTTGGCGGGCGTGCCGTCGTAAACCGGAGCGGGACGTGTACCGCCGATGGCCGCTTGCACGCGTGTTACCAAGCCGCTGGCGGTAAGGCCGGCGTCGGTGACGATCAATGGCGTGTCAACGCCGAGCAACGTCAATTCTTCGGCCAGGTCGTCCAGGGCATCGTCGCCGAAGCGTATCTTGGTGAGGTAGTTGATGGTCGCACTCATGCCGCTCTCCCTATGTGCCTTGGCGACCAAGGCGGTGATTGTTGTTCATAGTGGTGCAACGCGTGTTGTTGTCTTATCGCTCAGGCTATGGCCGCATTGAAATCACAATCCAATCGAAGTTTATGGCATTCTGATTCGTTCTGGTTATCAGGAAGGGCAATCATGACGGCGGGCAAGCTTTCACACGCACACCTGTGTGCCTGGTTACGTTTCAAGCATCTGATGTTGCTGACCACCTTGGCCGAAAGCCGCAACATGCATGCCACAGCGCGGGTCATGCATCTGAGTCAGCCGGCGGCGAGCAAGATGTTGCGCGATCTAGAGGCCTATTTCGGGTTCGCACTTTTCGAGCGTTTGCCGCGGGCCATGCAGCCCACCGAACTGGGCGAGCAGGTCATTCGTCATGCGTGGATCCTGCTCAACGACATGGAACGCCTGGTGGATGACATCAATGATCTACGTGAAGGGGGCTATGGCCAGCTACTGATCGGTGCCATCGCCGCTGCTGCGCCGGAAATCCTGCCGGCGGCGATCGCGCGTCTCAAACGTGACCGGCCACGCTTATCGGTGAGCCTGCAGGAGCAAACCAGCGATCGCCTGTTGCTCGAGCTCGAGCACAAGCGCCTGGATGTCGTCATCGGACGTTTGACGCATGTCAGTCAGCACAATGTATTCGACTTCGAGCCGCTACTGGATGAGCCGCTGCGGGTCGTGGTGCGCCGCGATCATCCTTTGACACGACTTGATCACGCCCCGGGCCTGGATGAACTGAGCCAATGGCCGTGGATATTGCATCCGCTGTCGAGTCCCATGCGTGGTGTATTCGAGTCGGCCCTGGCGGAAGAGGGCATCGCCACGCCTGCCAACGTGGTCGAAACCACTTCGATTCAGGCAACTCTACAATTGTTGCAGTCTTCGGACATGCTGGCGGTCTTGCCGCGCTCGGTGATGCGGCGACCGCTGGCGGGCGGGCAATACGTCGTGCTCGAACGTGTGATCGGCAAGCCGCTGGACTACTACGGCATCATCACACGGCGTCAGGAACCACACTCTGCTGCCGCCGACGAGTTGATCGCCCATCTGCGGCAGTTGGCCAGTGAGGCGCTGTTGCCGACGGACGTTACGAACGACACCTAAGTCTAATGCCCGGGGAGGCGACGATCTGAAATCCTAGGATGACAATCTGTGTGATGTATGACAGCGCGTGCATGGCACGTTCTAGCGTTCAAGGAGATCACGATGTTCGATGAATTGCAGGGTAAGCGTGTGCTGGTCACGGGGGCGAGCACAGGGATCGGGGCCGCCGTTGCTCAGCGTTTCGGTGCGCTCGGCGCGCATGTCGTCGTTCACTACAACGCCAGCGAAGCTCCGGCTCGCCAAGTGGCCGAGGCGATCGAACGCGATGGCGGCAAGGCGTTCACACTGCAACAGGATGTCAGCACCGCCGAAGGGGCGGTCGCGGTGGTCGACCGGGCCGTCGAGCAACTGGGTGGTTTGGATATTCTGATCAATAATGCCGGCGACATGCTGGGGCGCGTACCGGCGGGCGACATCGAGGCCGAGCATTACGCGCGGGTCATGGATCTCAACGTCCGCTCGGTGACTCTGGCGACGCGCGCGGCCATCGCGCATTTTCGCCGTCAGGGCGAGGGTGGCAAGATCATCAATACCACCTCGGTGGCGGCACGCAACGGCGGTGGCCCCGGCGCGTCGTTGTATGCGTCGGCCAAGGCGTTCGTGAGTTCGTTCACGCGGGGCATGGCCAAGGAACTCGCGGCGGACAATATTCGCGTCAATGCCGTCGCGCCAGGGGTCATCGTCACGCCGTTCCACGACCGACACAGCAGCGACGCGCAGCTCGAGGCCATGCGTGGCGGTATTCCCATGGGACGGCTCGGCACACCCGAGGAGTGCGTAGGGGCATTCCTGTTCCTGGCCACCGATGCCTTGAGTGGCTATGTCACCGGCCAGATCGTCGAGGTCAACGGTGGGCAACTGATGCCCTAGGCATTGCCTGTAAAGTGCCTGATTCGATGCGTCGATACGTTGGCATCGGCCCACGCCGTGCCTGAACCGCGAGGCCATCGCTGGTATCCTTGTCGTCATTCTTCTTCGAAAGATAACGGGATTCCATGGCCTCGCTTTCCTTGTTCCTTTCCATCCTGATTTCTGCGGTGGCGCTGACAGCCGCCTTTACCATGCTGGTCTATCGCTGGATGGGGCGGCGTGCCTCGTCTTCCAAGCCACGTGGGAAGTCACGTGGCAAGAATGCTGCGTCCAAGCGTTCCACTACCTCTTCTCGCAAAGATTCCTCTCGGGCGAGCGCCAAGACGCAAAAGCAGCCTCCTTCGCGGCCCCGACTATCATTTCCACGCTTGCCGACATGGCTGCGTGCCAGCCTGCCGTTGGGGATGATGCTGACACTGATCGCGGCCGTCGGGCAGTTGGCATTGCAGGGTATGCACAACGCGCATCAGGTAGCCGCGGGCGATCCGCGTTTGCCGTCGCTGGAAAACGTGCTCGACGGTATTTCGTTGCTTGCCCTGGTGCTCTTGTTCGTGGGTATCGTCGCTTGGCTTGCGCCTCGTCAATGAAGCGCGGTGCATGGATCGGCGCGTCCCAAGCGCCATGCTATAGTGCGCGCCATCATAGGAGAGACCGGTAACCCCATGAATATTCTGATTACGGGCATGGCCGGGTTCATCGGTCATGCCGTGGCCAAGCGCCTGGCGGCCGATGGCCACACCATCGTCGGCATCGACAATCTAAACGATTACTACGACGTGGCGCTCAAGCAGGCGCGCCTCGACGATCTGGCTGCGCACTCCAATGTGCGCTTCGAGTGCATAGACCTCGCCGATCAGGCGGCCATGCAGGCGCTCTTCGCCGGTGAACGCTTCGACCGCGTCATTCACCTCGCCGCGCAGGCTGGGGTGCGTTACTCGCTGGACAATCCGCATGTCTACGCGCAGTCCAACCTCGTCGGCCACCTCAACGTGCTGGAAGGCTGTCGCCATCAGCAGGTGCCGCATCTGATCTATGCCTCGTCGAGCTCGGTATACGGGCAGAATGCGCATGTGCCGTTCTCTACCGCCGACGCCGTGGATCATCCCATCAGCCTCTACGCCGCGACCAAGAAGTCCAATGAGCTGATGACGCACAGCTACGCCCACTTGTACGGCATTCCTTCCACGGGGCTTCGCTTCTTCACCGTCTATGGCCCGTGGGGACGCCCCGACATGGCGATGTTCAAGTTCACTCGGGCGATTCTTGCCGGCGAGCCGCTGCCGATCTTCAACCACGGCGAGCTGTCGCGGGATTTCACCTATATCGACGATATCGTCGAGGGCGTGGTACGCATTCAGGACGTGATTCCCCAGGCCGATCCCGAACGGCAAGCGACGGCACCGGATCAAAGTACCGCGCCGTTTGCACTCTATAATATTGGCCACGGGAGCCCCGTGGCATTGATGGATTTCGTGCGCGCGCTGGAGCGCGTGACCGGGCGCACCGCGCAATGCGACTACCAACCCATGCAGCCGGGGGACGTACCGCGTACCTGGGCGGATACCGAGGCGCTTTTCGAAGCGGTCGATTACCGCCCGGCGGTCGGCGTCGAGGAAGGCGTGGCCCGCTTCGTCGACTGGTATCGCGCCTTCTATCAAGTTTGATACCCACTCGGGTTTGACGCCCACGCTTTTTTGATGACATGACACGTAAAGGACGACACACGATGAGAATCAGCATCTTCGGCACGGGGTACGTGGGCCTGGTCACTGGAACCTGCCTGGCGGATGTGGGGCACGATGTCATGTGCATGGACGTCGACGCCGACAAGATCGCGCGCCTCGAGCGCGGCGAGATTCCCATTTACGAGCCAGGGCTCGATGCCATGGTGCGTCGTAATGTCGAGGAAGGGCGCCTACGTTTCACTACCGATGCGGCGTTCGCCGTCGACTTCGCGCCGCTGCAGTTCATCGCCGTGGGTACGCCGCCCGACGAAGATGGCAGCGCGGATCTGCAGTACGTCCTCTCCGTGGCGCGCAGCATCGGCCAATACATGGGCGACGATAAGGTCGTCGTCGACAAGTCGACCGTGCCGGTGGGGACGGCGGACAAGGTGCGCGGTGCCGTACAGAGCGAGCTCGATGCCCGGGGCGCTTCGCTGACCGTCGATGTCTGCTCCAACCCCGAATTCCTCAAGGAAGGCGCTGCCATCGAGGACTTCACCCATGGCGCGCGAATCATCGTCGGCACCGATGCCGAGCGGGTGCGCGCCATCATGCGCGAGTGCTACGGTCCTTATAACCGTCACCATGAAAAGTTGATGTTCATGGATATCCGTAGCGCCGAGCTGACCAAGTACGCCGCCAACGCCATGCTGGCCACCAAGATCAGCTTCATGAACGAGATCGCCAATCTCGCCGAGCGCCTGGGTGCCGATATCGAGCAGATCCGTCGCGGCATCGGCAGCGACCCGCGCATCGGCTATCACTTCATCTATCCCGGTTGCGGTTATGGCGGTTCGTGCTTCCCCAAGGACGTACAGGCGCTGGCGAGGACCGCCGGTGAGATCGGGTATCGCGCCGAACTGCTCGAGGCCGTGGAAGGTGTCAACCAGCGCCAGAAAGCCACGCTCTTCGCCAAGCTTTCCCAGGCCTTCGATGGTGATCTAACGGGCAAGACGGTCGCCGTGTGGGGACTGGCCTTCAAGCCGAATACCGACGATATGCGCGAAGCGCCCAGTCGTGCCTTGATGGAGTCGTTGTGGGCGGCGGGGGCACGCGTTCAAGCTTTCGATCCGGAAGCCATGGACGAGTGCCGCCGGATTTACGGCCAGCGCGACGACCTCGCCCTTGTCGAGAATCGCGAGCAAGCCGTGGAAGGTGCCGACGCCTTGGTGATCTGCACCGAGTGGAAGGCCTTTCGTAGCATCGACTTCGCTTGGCTCAAGGAGACGCTGCGCATGCCGGTGGTGATCGATGGGCGTAATCTATTCGACCCGCAGGCAGTCAAGCGCGCGGGCTTGCTGTACTTCGCGGTAGGTCGCGGGGATTCACTCCAGTCGACGTGAATCGGGCCAGTGGAATAGACGAGTCAGTTGGATATGCAAGCGGCGCCTCGAGGGGCGCCGTTTTGTGTCGGGGCATTTCAACGCATCATCCAAGGTGTGATCAGCCCGCCACCGATCAGCAAGAGCACGAACAGCGTCAAGGCCAGCAAGAAGGGTTTGATGCCCAGGACGCGCAGTTTCTCTAGGCGCGTTTCGAAGCCAAGTGCCGCCATGGCCATCGCCAGTGCGATCTGGCCTACCGTTACCAGTCCATCGTGCAGTGGCGTCGGCAGGGCGATCACGCTATTGAACACGACCATGGCCAGGAAGCCGAACGCGAACCAAGGAATGACCAGTGCGGGACGTGCCGCGCTGTCATCGGCCTCTTGAATGTTGCGGCGTAGCCACCATTGACCGACGATCAGCAAAAAGGGTATCAGCAGCATCACCCGCACCAGCTTGACGATCACGGCGTTGGCCAAGGCGTGGGGCCCTACGGCATCGCCGGCGGCGACCACCTGGGCCACCTCATGCACGGTGGCGCCGATGTAGATGCCGAACAGGCCCTCGTCCATGCCGGTGAGAGGATAGAGCAATGGATACACCAGCATCGCCAGTGAGCCGAACAGCACGACGGTGGCCACCGCCATCGAGGTGGCGGCCGGCTTCGAGCGGATCGTGGTCTCGGTTGCCAGCACTGCGGCGGCACCACAGATAGCGCTGCCGGCACTGGTCAGCAACGCTGTTTCGGCATCCAGCTTGAATATCCGTGTACCCAGCCAATAGCCGGTGACCAGCACCGTGGCGATGACCAGCGTATCCAGCACGATCACCTTGGGACCGAGCCCGAGGATCTGTTGCAGGGTCAGCGAAAGGCCGAACAACACGATGCCGCTGCGCAACAGCCAGCGGGTCGCGAACTGGAGTCCTGGTGCCACGCCAGACAAGCGTCGTGCCAGGGGTAAATTGCCCACCATCAGTCCTAGCAATAAGGTAAACACTAGCGGACTGACGCCGCTCGAGGCGATGCCTGGCAATCTAGCCATGGCGAACCCGCCTAGCGTCAATGCGATGCATAAACTGAGCCCCTGCCACATGATGTTTCCTCTCGAATGCCGATGAAGAGGACAGGGTAGGCGTGCATCGTGTAACCTCATATCGAGTAATAACGATATGCCATTTAAGTAAATCCGATATGACATCCAAGGTAACGTTCCGCCAACTCGATGTATTTGTGAATGTGGCGCGCGCTGGTTCTGTGAGTGCCGCCGCTCAGCGCGTGCATCTTTCACAGTCGGCGAGCAGTCAGGCATTGAGCGATCTTGAGTACCAGCTTGACGTAGCGCTGTTCGAGCGTCTCGGGCGTCGTCTGGCGCTCAACGATGCCGGCCGGCGGTTATTACCACAGGCTGAGCAGTTGTTAGAGGGGTTAACGGTACTGGTGGAAACGGCGCGTGAGCCGCAAGGGGCATTACGCGGGCGCTTGCAAGTGTCGGCTAGTGCCACCGTGGGTACTTATCTGTTGCCGCGGCTGGCGGGTCGCTTTAGCGAGGTTCATCCGGAGACGGACCTCCAACTACGGCTGCGTAATACGCAAGGCGTGATCGACGACTTATTGCAATACGACGCCGATCTCGGCTTGGTGGAAGGGCAGTGTACTGAACCGCGTCTGTCCAGTGAGTTCTGGTGTCGCGACGAGATGGTGATTGTCTGTGCTCCGACACAGCGTTTCGCTGCTCAGTCGCGGTTGTCGCCTGAGGATCTGCAGGCCGCCGAATGGGTCCTGAGAGAGAGCGGTTCGGGGTCTCGCGCGATCTTCGAAGCGGCGATTCGGCCTCATGTAGCGCGCTTGCGGGTGCGCATGGAACTCGACCAACACGAGGCCATCAAGCAGGCCGTGCGGGCTGGCCTCGGTCTTGGTTGTTTATCGAGGCTCAGCGTGGCGGGCGAACTCGAGCGCGGCGAACTGGTCGCGCTGGAGACTCCACTACATTTGGTCCGTGACTTCTCGCTATTGTGGCATCCTGAGCGTTATCGCAGCCCGTTATGGCAGGCGTTCAAGGTGTTTCTTCAGGACGCGAGCTCAATTGTGTAAGGCGTATCGTTACTTCGCCAAGGCTTCGAACTGTGGCAGCACGGTCTCCTTGAGGAAGGGGCGGTAATGCGCCTCGGTCACGCGGACCGGGTCGGCATCCATACGGGCGATGGCGTCGGCCAGCGCCGTTTCGTCCTCGCGCGGAACTAGGAAGTCAGCGAGTTCGCCAGAGAGGATTTCACGCGGACCGGAGGGACAGTCGACGCTGATCACGGGCGTTCCCAGCAGCAGCGATTCGATGAGCGCGCGTGGCAGCCCTTCGGCGTCCGAGGTCAGGATCAAGGCCTTGGCGTTGCGAATGAACGGGTAGGGGTTGGTTTGATAGCCAGGCAGGATAACGCGTTCGGCGAGCCCCATGTCTTCTATCATTGCGCGAAGATTGGCTTCTTCATCGCCCTTACCCTTGCCCAACAGAACCAGCGGGGTCGTCACGCCACTGGCCTTATAGGCGCGCAGCAGGCGGTCATGACGCTTGCGCGCTTCAAACGTACCGACATTGATCAGGTACTCGCCGTCCGGTACTGGCGCCGATTCCTCGGCCATGCGCAGGAAGGGTGCTCGCTCGTAGGGGTTGTAGATGGCGCGAATTTCGGCGGGCTGGAGTCCGATGGCATTGAGCAGGTTGTCCTTGACGCCCTGGGAGACGGCGACGACGTTGCGTCCGCTATAGAAGCGATGCACCTTGGCGAATGCCTTGGTGCGCTGGTCGGGATCGCTGAATTTCGCCGAGATATCGCTCTTGATCCAGAACCACAAGTTGGGGAATGTCAGGTGCCGGGTGATCTTGTCGCAAGAACATGACAGCACGACATCTGGGGCAAATGCGCTCAATGCGCGCGCGATACGCGTGGCTTGCCATTTTTCCACCCACACGGTGGAGAACAGCTTGCTGAAGCGATTGATGACCCCGAGATTCTCGATCTCCAGTCCTTCCGGCAGGCGATGCTCGATCTTGTCGCGCAGGATGAAAACCTTGACGACGTGGCCGCGCTGGCGAAGGCCGTCAGCCGTGTAAAGCAGCGATTTCTCCGCGCCACCGCCATATAGATCGGCAATGACGAAGGCAAAGCGTTTGGGCGTTGGCATGAGTGTCTTCCCTGATGGGGGCTAATCCCTATAGTGCGAGTTGGCGAATCAGATACGCTTCGGCGAATGCTCGGTAACGCTCGCCTTGCAATTTCGTGGGGCTAAGCATGGCCACAATGGTCTGGCGACGTAGGCGGGCGTCTTGCGGCAAGCGTTTGACGTGGGTGTCGATCCAGACGATCTCGCCAGCGTCATCGAGCAGCAAGTTGCCATAATGAAAGTCGCGATGATAGTAGCCGTGACGAATCAAGGCCACGGCGTCGTCACATACGCGTTGCAGGAATGCCAAGCGTGCGTCTTCTTCCTGGCGGCGAAAGTAATCCGCGCCGGACTCGCCTCGGTCGAGATGTTCCATGGCCAGCAGTGATCCCAACGGATTGAAGGGGTTGAGGGCCACGCCGACACCACGACACTCGATGGCGCGCAGTCCAGCCCGGCGGATGCAGGTGTTGGCCCGCCATTCCTTGAGGGCATCGAAACCGCCGAGCAGACGCTTCTCCAGGATATCGCGAATCCACCATTTGAAAGGGTGACGCTGCACGACGTATTTGTCGGCCACCAGTTTGAATAGCGTATTCGACGCCTCATCGAGAAAGAAGCGACTGCTGCCTACCGCTTCCATTTGTCGAGTCGTGCCGGGTTGCGACAACGCGAGGTGGGAAGTGAACGCAAAGCGTGTGCGCATGTAATACCAGCGAGCAACGCCATTGAGCGAGACACGATACAACGGCATGAGTGGCGATCCGCCTCGTTCGGGAAACAAGGCGCTAATCCTCGGGAAGCGGGGGAAGGTTGTCAAGGCGATGTATGACAGGGCTGGCGCCTGCAGTGGCGGCTGGTTACCGTAGGTTCAGAGATATGCTCGGATAAGGAAGATGCCATGCTGACGCCCGTGATTCTCGCTGGCGGTAATGGAACGCGCCTGTGGCCACTGTCGCGACGCGATACGCCCAAGCAATTCCTGGCCCTGCTTGGTGAGCGGAGCCTGCTGCAAGCGACGCTTTTGCGTTTGGAGGGGCTCGATGTGGCGCGTCCCATCGTCGTCTGCGCGGATGCCCATCGTTTTCTGGTCGCCGAGCAGTTGCGTGAAATCGACTGTGAGGCGGATATCGTGCTCGAACCCGAGGGACGCGACACCGCGCCGGCTATCGCCATGGCGGCGCTTTGCCAGCAGGCGCGTGAAGACAGTGCGAACCGAAGCGCGCCCCTATTGGTGTTGCCTTCCGATCACCATCTCGGCGAGGTGGCGGCTTTCCACGAGGCACTGCAGACGGCGCTGCCGGCGGCGGGACGAGGTGACTTGGTGACGTTTGGCATCGTGCCGACGCGTGCGGAAACCGGCTATGGCTATCTGGAAGTCGCCGATGTCACGGCGGGTTTGCAGCCGCTTATACGCTTCGTGGAAAAACCGGATGTCGAGCATGCACGCGAATTTGCCAATGGCGGCCATCACCTTTGGAACAGCGGTATGTTCTTGTTGCGCGGGGACCGTTACCTCGAAGAGCTGAGACATTGGCGCCCGGCCATGCATGCCTCGGTGGAGAAGGCATGGGCCGGACGCGGCGCAGACCTCGATTTTCTACGTCCCGAGGCGGGCGCATTCGCCGAATGCGATGCCGAATCCATCGACTACGCTGTCATGGAAAATACCCGGGCCGGTGTCGTCATCCCCCTGGCGGCGGGATGGTCGGATGTCGGTTCCTACCAAGCACTGTGGGACGTTGCGTCGAAAGACGATGATGGCAACCTGCTGCGCGGCGACGTCATCGCGGAAGACACGCGAGACGCCTGGGTGCAGTCGCAGTCGCGCCTGGTCGCAACGCTCGGGATCTCGGATCTGGTCGTCGTTGAAACCGCTGACGCCGTACTGGTAGCGGATCGACACCGCGTCCAGGACGTCAAAACCCTGGTCGCGCGTCTGCAATCGCTCGGGCGTCAGGAAGGCATCGCGCATCGACGTGCCTATCGCCCCTGGGGCAGCTACGAATGCGTCGAGCAGGGCGCACGCTTTCAGGTCAAGCATATTCGCGTACATCCTGGCGCCCGCCTGTCGCTGCAACGCCATCATCATCGCGCCGAGCACTGGATCGTGGTCTCGGGAACGGCGCGTGTTACCCGGGGTGACGAGGTTTTCCTGTTGGGTGAAAACCAGTCCGCATATATCCCACTAGGTATCGCACATCGTCTGGAAAATCCCGGTCGCATCGAACTGGAACTCATCGAAGTGCAAAGCGGCGCCTATCTCGGTGAGGACGATATCGTGCGCCTCGATGACGATTATCGGCGCGACTGATAGAGAACGTTTTGTATCAGGAGCCATGATCAAGCGGAGAGACTTAATCAGCCCTTAAGGTATCGAGTCTATCCTACTAGCTTCTTTGTAAATTTGGACGTGTTGACAAAATGGCTGATCTAGATAAATGGAATGGAACAGGTCTCGTACGTTTAAATAAAGCTCTTTTTTGTTCTCTAAAAGGCTTGAGTGCTGCCTGGGTGCATGAGTCGGCATTTCGTCAAGAATTAGTGGTCCTTGCATTGTTGATGCCAATTCCTACCTTTGGGGATTACTTGCCTATAGAAAAAGCGATGATGGGGGCATCTCTCATCTTGCTATTGGTAGTGGAGCTTATAAATTCAGCTATTGAAGCTGTTGTGGATCGCGTGGGAACGCAATGGCATACATTAAGCGGCCGAGCCAAGGATCTTGGGTCAGCATCGGTTTTTATGACATTTTTGCTTGTTGTTTGGGTCTGGTTTAATATTTTAATGAAGTGATTTCAGTCATCTAGTGGTCGTTTGAAGTGTACCTTGTTACGTCACTTTGAAAGACTTTAAAGGAGTGAAGCGGCCATACTGTTAAAATGCTTGCAATAAGTATTGCGAAGTAAATGGAAGAGCTTTTATTGGTTTGGTGCTGAGAAAATTGGTGCAAAAATAGATAGAAAAAAAGGCAAGCCCATCCTGTCCCTAAAAACACCCCGCCGACAATATCAGTTAACCAGTGCGCATTCAGATAAACTCTAGAAAAGCATATAAGGAACAGTAATGAAAAGATGGTGAGGCCAGTCAATATTCTGTGTTTAACATTAAAGTGATGAGTAAATAGGAGGAGGATGCACAAGTAGAGCGTTATGTTTAATGTGGTGTGACCACTCGGAAAAGAAAAAGTCTCCCAGTTTTCATACAGCCCCACCATTGGGCGACTTTCATGTATTAAAAACTTCAGTAGAGGAACCGTTAAAGATATGCTGGTCATGGTTAAGGCTAAAAGTATAGCGGGTGCTTTTTCTTTCCTTACGAGCATGGATATTACTATTGCTGAGGATATTATGCCCACTACGATGCCATCACCAAGTTCAGTTATGCTTAGCATGAAGTTGAATAGAAAAGAACTCTGGTGCTGTGCAAAGAGGTTGTGTATGGTTCCATTTATTCCAGTAAACCAATTAGTAGTTTTAACTATCAATGATAGTATCAAGAAGAGTGAAAAGCATGTTGCTGAAAGTATCAAGAAAGATCTTGGTGATCTTGATGAATTGCCAGATACAGCGATTGTCTTTTTCATTTTAAAGCTCAGGTTGGAGGTGTTAAGGGGTTTTGTTTCTATAATGTTAAGAGAGGCTTAAAGCCTCTCTTTGACGGGATTTTAGGGTGGTGATGACTATTTTGTCGTGGGAGCTTCGTATAGCGGCGCAGATTTTTTATTTCCTGGGCACTGAGAAAAAGCGCTTCCGGGAAGAAGCCACCAATGATCACTGTTTTGAATACCCAGATCATGCTTTTCGGATTGATCGATACAAGCTTCCCCTTTTGCCTGATCTGCTCGTGTTAATATCCAACGCTCATCGGGAGACTGTTTAACCCATGCGTAAGCACGTTGTAATTGTTTTTCTAATGGGGTTTTAAAGCCGAATTGCACGACGGGTTGTTGTGCTTGTAGCACAAATTCTTCATCGAAATCCGGGAGCGCCAATGAAGCGTTTTTTCCTGTTATGCGCTGAACATTTTGCATCATATCGTGAGGCGACCTGGCCGTATTCATTAGTACATAGCCCCATGTAGACCATGAAACCCAGAAGGCCAGCATCCATATTACAAATATCAATATTCCACGGTGCGGTTTTAACCAGAGGATGAGGGGGATAGACAGCGCACCAATCGTCATCCACCAATTCCAAGGCACTACTCCATAGTGCTGCGATAATTCGTTTAGGCTACTGACTCCATAACCACCTAAGACTCCTGCAGTTAGTAAAGTGCCTGAAATGGCAATGATAGTAAATGTTGCCAGATAATTGAGACCCTTTTGTTGCAATAGGCCGGGTATGGACGGCGCGACCGCCCATATTAACAATGGGATTGTAGGCAATATATAAACGCCTCGTTTGCCTGGCGACAACGAAAAAAACAGAAGGATCAGCAATATTGCGCTTAAAGGCATCCAAATCTTAGCATCGCGTCTTCTCAATCGACGCTGCCAGTGTTTAATAAGCCATGGGAAGGCCAGTATTAGAGGTAGCCATGCCCAAGGAATGACACTGGCTAGATAGTAATACCAAGGGTTCAAGTGATGCCATGAATTGGCATATCTTTCGCCCGTCTGTTTGAAAAGGATATTATCCCGATAAGCTGTGAGACTTGAATCGTCTCCAAATGTGGCGATCAAGACCATGGGCACGACCCACAAGCTAACCGTCAAGATAAGTAATGAAAAACCCTTTATATACTGTTTCCATGTAGGGTGATGCACTACTCCTTGTTTATAGAATAATATCCAGCCGGGTATTAACGCCAAGGGCAGAAAGCCTACCCCCTTGGTCAATATACCGATGCCCATTGCGATCCAACTGACATACCACCAGATATTCTTGGCGTCAATTAATGAATAGCGTAGAAACCCGTAAGCCCCTAACGTAGTAAAAAAAGTGAGAGACATATCTATTTGTGCCGTCCGAGCTTGAAGAGCAAATTGGAACGTGCTCAACAGGGCAACGCCGGCTAATAGTGCGATGCGTATACCGTAGAGTCTTTTCGTTAAATCTGCTACTAAAAAGAGAGTTCCGAAAGCAGCAAGTAGAGACGGGAGCATGAATCCCCAACGTACCGAGCCAGTTAGAGCAATACCTATTGCCATTGCCCACATGAAAACAGGGGGTTTGTCGGGATAAATTTCGCCGGCGCGATGAGGAAACCAAAACTGACCCGTCTTAAGCATTTCGAGTGCGTTGAGTGCAAAGCGTGGTTCATCTGCTGGCCATGGATCACGTAACCCCAGTCCAATCGCTAAAATCACAAAACCGCCCAGAAAAAAAAGGCACCAAAAAAATCGGGTATGGCGAGCCACCGTTATTGGCAAGAGCGAAAAACGCATAAAGCTATTCACTTTTCGTTGATTTCATGTGTGTTTCATTACGGATTAAAATCATGTTACGCATGTAGATAAAAAGCCCTGCTCCTTGGCCAACGATAAACACGGGGTCTTGTCGATAAATTGCATAAGCAAAAAGCGTAGCGCCTCCGCCTAGACTTAATATCCAAAACGCGTTGGGCACAATACTGCGTCGCGCCTTCTCACTTGCAATCCACTGGACCAAGAAACGGGCCGAAAAAAAGCCTTGTCCAAGAAATCCAATAATCATCCAGATTAAGTCGTTTTTAAACATATTTGCCGGAGTCGTTGTCAGTAGGGTATGAATCCACCAGCGGCATTAAATTTGCCGGTAGTCGTGATCGGCGGCGCAACCACATGACACCTAGAATATCTATAATTCCTACCCAAAGTCTGTCATGTAAACCATAGTGTGAGTGTCCGTTTTGACGTTCTCGGTGGTTTACATTCATAGAAATACAGGTCCCTCCCTGCGCTTGAATAAGCGCAGGTATAAAGCGGTGCATATGGTTAAAGTATGGCAGTTTAAGAAACGCATTTTTGTTTATTAATTTAAGGCCACACCCGGTGTCGGGTGTTGAATCATTCAGTAGTTTGCTCCTGATACGGTTGGCGATTTTTGAAGAAAACCTCTTATGCCAAATATCACGTCTTTTATTGCGGTGCCCAGCAATTACCGTGACTGTGTTAGTGCTCGCATATTGATAAAGGATAGGTATGTCTGCCGGGTCGTTTTGTCCATCGGCATCGATAGTCGCCAACCAATCCCCTTCCGCTAGCCTTGCCGCTTGCCAGATAGACGTGCTTTGTCCGGAGCTTTTGTGGTGGCGGTATGCGCGTAGCCGTGGATTTTTCCTGGCTTCATTTGCAAGCCAATTTTGGGTGTCATCTATAGAGCCATCATCGATAACGATGATTTCGTGTTCAATTGAAACAAGTGCCTGATCAATTTCATCAAGCAACGTTGGTAAGTTTTCAACTTCATCTTTTGCAGGAATGATGACTGATAGTGTTTTTGGTCGCATGATTGCATATATAAAGTAGTGGCTTTGTCTTGATTATAAATATTTTTTCTTAAGGTATTCTTAAGCCTTTTGATGAATTTATTTGTTGCGCGTAAGCATGACTTAAGAAGTGGGGTGACATCATGAAGTATCCTTGTTATATATAAAGTTGATGTGCACATGCTCCCCAGAACTTTTTTAAAATACAGTGAATCACCTTGGGTGCCCTTGTTGAAGATGTGGGTTTTATTCACCCTGTTAATTATTGCAATAGCTTATTTTGAATTAGATTTTAGGACGGCTGATGCCGTTTACACGATGGAGGGAGGTGATTGGACGTTATCGGATTTCTGGCTGACTAAGTATGTTCTGCATGATATAGGGAAACGCTTTAGTATATCTATAGGTGTAGTGGTCTTGGTGGCAATTGTTGCAACCTTCTTTGTAGGGGCAATGAAAAGTCTGCGTCGTCCTTTGGTGTATCTCTTTGTATCAGTTGCACTTTCCGCATTAATAGTTTCTTCTATAAAGAACAGCATTAATGTGGCATGTCCTTGGGATTTAGTACGCTACGGAGGGAATATTCCTTACGTTGGTTTTTTCCAAGAGTGGCCTTCTAAGTTTCCAGATATTGCATGCTTTCCTGCCGGGCATGCTAGTGCGGGTTATGCCTGGATTGCCTTGTACTTCTTTTTCGACTACCTCTTTGTCTCTTCTAAGTGGAGACGTTTAGGTGCAGGGGGTGCTATGTCTATGGGCCTTCTTTTTGGTATTGATCAGCAAGTTCGTGGGGCTCATTTTTTGTCGCATGATTTGTGGACATTGATGATTAGTTTTAGTGTTTCCCGAATATTGGCGTATCTGTTTTTTGGTTTAATTAAAAATCGAAAAGTCGCTGTTGGTGATCTTGTTAATTCTTGAGGTGAGGTCGTTTATGTATAATTTATTTTCAAGGCTGAGCTTCCTGCGTCCGGTTTTGACGACGGACTTCCTGACCTTTTTGGTGAGCCTTGGTGTTACATTGTTTTATAATACGCCTTTTTGGGGTGAGGTTTTTGATTATATCTCTCCAGCAGGAATAATGGACTGGTTGCTTTTGCTCGAGTATGGGGTTGTTCTTACTTTTTTGCAGTTTTTTGTATTTGTCTTTTTAGTGAATCGTTGGCTGGCGAAACCTTTTCTTGTCGCCATAATATGTTTGGCAGCGGCCGTTAACTTTTATACAAGCCGTTATGGCGTATACTTCAATACCGATATGGTGAACAACGTTCTGCAGACGGATACCAAGGAAGCTGGTGAGCTGTTTACTTGGGGGTTCCTTGGATACATGATTGTTTATGCCGCTATTCCTTCACTGTTTGTTATCTGGGTGCGTATAAAAAGAGAGAGCCTTTTGAGGTCTGTTTTGAGACGCGCAGTGGTGGTGCTAGCAAGCACCCTGGTATTGAGCGGCTTCATTTTACTGACATTTCAAAGCGTGTCGGCTTTGATGAGGACGCATCATGAGCTGCGTTTCTTGGTCACTCCGGGTAACGCGATAGTCTCTGCTGTTCAAGCTTTAGCTCCTGCACAAGCTCCTCTGCCTGATAAGAAAATTCCGCTTGAGAGCGATGCGAAACTGGCAGACGCGGCATCGAATGGCAATAGCAAGCCTAAGCTGCTCGTCATTGTGGTCGGGGAGACGATGCGGGCTGCCAATTGGGGTCTCAATGGCTATGAGAGGCAGACAACACCGAAGTTGAATGATCGCAACGTGATCAATTTTCCTCATGTAACATCTTGTGGCACAAGCACGGCAGTTTCTTTACCTTGCATGTTCTCTCCGCTTGGTCACGATGACTATGACGAGCGCTATATTAAAAGTCATGAGTCACTTCTTGATGTGTTAAAGCATGCCGGTATCGATGTGGAATGGATTGATAACCAATCGGGATGCAAAGGAGTCTGCGAAGGCGTTAAAAATGAGACACTGTCCCAGCAGGGTTTTCCTGGTCTTTGTGCATCGGGCCGCTGCTATGATGAGGCTCTTGCCGAGCGTTTAAAAGATGAGTTGAAGAAAACTTCGGGTTCTAACGATGATAAAGTCATTGTGTTGCACCAGTTAGGTAATCATGGTCCTAGTTATTACCAGCGTTATCCTAAGGCTTTTAGCAGGTTTGCCCCGGTATGTGAAACTGCTGATTTAAATAAATGTCAAAAAAATGAGATTGTAAATGCATATGACAATGGCGTTCTTTACACCGATAGTGTCTTAGATAGTATGATTGCCGCCTTAAAATCTCAGTCTCAATATTCGGCTGCCATGTTGTATGTGGCCGATCATGGTGAGTCGTTAGGTGAAAATGGTGTTTATTTACATGGATTGCCTTACTCAATCGCACCGAAAGAACAAACGCATGTACCCATGACGTGGTGGTTGGATAAGGATTTTATTGGCTCCACGGGACTGAATGATGATTGTTTATATAAAAATGCAGACGGCAAATATAGTCATGGCAATTTGTTTTCAAGCATTCTGGGGTTGATGCAAGTAGCAACATCGGTCTATAAGCCCGATCAAGACATAACATCGGCGTGTCGTGCATGACTTTAAAATCTTACCTGCAGTGGCACCGAGCTGGGGAGTGTATGATGGTTTATAGGTTTCAGTATGACGTGTTAGCAAGGCCTTTTCGGATTATAAGAAACTTAGCCAAGGCCGTCCGTAGTATAGCTGGCGAGGCTCTCTTTAGATGTTTCTTTTTCGAGGCCTGTATTTTTACTTTATACATTTTTATTGGGACACTCGTTGTGCCTTTTGCACTGGCGCTTGGTTTTTATAAGATCGTCAGGTATGTTCTTGCGAAGGTCGGCGGAGGGGCGTGAATTGAAAGAGCCGCCTTGAGGCGGCTCTTTCAATTATTCTTGGCGTTTTTTTGTTTTTTTACCAGTAAGCATTGCCTTGGCAAGATTTTGTTTTGTTAACTTGCTTGAAATTGTTACACCAACAACATGTAGTATTGCTGCAATAAGAAGGGCGTTTCCTAATATTGGGTGTACAGTTTCTATCAGTGTGTTTTCTTGAAAGGTGTGCGTTGTTAGAAGCCAGCCCAATATTGCTTGCAGGCCAAGTCCTCCTAATAGTAAAAAGACCATGGCGCTGCCGGCGGGATTGTGGCCGTCATAATGTCGTTCATGCCCATGTCGCATGTTTCGTAAATGTTGAAATATTTCTTTTGGTGAGTAAGTGAAATTGATGAACCGTGCGTGTCGAGTCCCTATTATTCCCCATATGATTCGTAATACTATTGCTACGCCTACTGTATACCCTGCCCATTCATGTAGTGTCTGCCATTGGCCAGAGCTCACCCAGGCTGTCATGAATGCTATAGCCAATGTCCAGTGAAGTATCCTTACTATTGGGTCCCAGATCTTTAACTTTTGTGGATGTTCTTCTCTATGCGCCATCAGGTTTCTCCATTCTTGGTATGAAGCAAAAGCCAATAGGTTTGGTCTATTGATTAAGCAGAAGCTATTGGAGGTTATATGGTAAGAAAATATTCTGATGCCTTACTTAAAGAGCGCGGTGGTTCTATGTTCAGGTTGGATAGCGTGTTATCTCGGTTCGAGCCCCCCTCTTGAACAGGCAGTCATGGCGCTTAAGTGATGTGATGATGGCTATATATTCACATGAAAAGCCTGACCAAGAGCGCGGCACAAGCGACCCAGGTGGCAATGATGACACCAGCCGCCAGGCGACTGACTGGTCTAGCGATTGCTTTGTCGGCTGCTTTCCTGTGCTCTTCCATTACTCTGGAGGGGATGAGTCGGACGACTATCAGGATCCCGAGGGGCACGATCACCAGATCGTCCAGATAGCCAAGCACTGGGATGAAATCCGGGATCAAGTCGATGGGTGACACCGCGTACGCAGTGACAACCAGCGCTAGAATTTTAACGACGCACGGTGTGCGCGGGTCGTGCGCGGCAAGCCAGATCGCATGTACGTCCCGCTTGAGTGCGCGCGCCCATTGCTGGGCGCTCAGCAATAGCTTTGTTGTTATAAAGACCATCACTCATCTAGGCCATTGCGGGTGATGATGATCGATCACGAAGGCATGACGATGTCGAGCTCTTGGGTGATGATGAGAGTGGCGATGCGGTTCAGGTCCCTCCCAGCCCTCATGTTCATGCTGGTGGTGGTCGTCATGGTAATGCAGGTGGGAGTGCTCCACAGGAGCATGGCCATGCTCGAGCGCCACCGGGTCCCGTGATGGCCAGACACGGATCGCGAGTGTCGTAGACACCAGCGCGATCGCCCCTAGCAGGGCGAAGGTCTCGATCAGGCCCGCCTGCGACCCGAACCAGCCGGCCAGCGGATAGGAGACCAGCCAGCAGCCATGCGATAGCGAGAACTGCGCGGCGAACAACGCCGGACGGTCCTCGGGCTGGCACGATTGCTTGAGTAGGTGCCCAGTAGGCGTCATGACCAGCGAGGCGCCGGCACCCAGCAAGAACCACAGCCCTAGTAGCCCCACGAACCCGGGTGCCAGCAGGCCAAGAAAGAGGCTTAGTGTCATCAGAACGCCGCCCGCGAGCATGAGCGGACGTTCTCGCGTGCGCTCCAGCACTTTCGGCAGCAGCAGGGCCACCAGCATCGAGCCGCCTCCGACTGCCGCGAAAGCCATGGCCACTGCCTGCGCGCCCAGGCCCAGGGAAGAACGCACGTAGACCACAGTGTTGACGATCTGCATGGCCCCGGCCGCCGAGACCACCATGTTCAGGGCCAGCAGTCCGCGCAGTCGCGGCGTCTTCAGGTAGATCCGCATGCCGTGGGAGACCTTGCGCCACACGCTTGGTACCTCGTCCTCCGTTGCCTTGGGCGACGGCAACATCACCGAGACCACTAGGCCGGCCGAGACCAGGAAGGCCAGGCCATTGAGCAGGAACAATACATCGAAGCTCATCACCATCAATAGCGCCGCGGCGGCCATGGGACTGAGCAGGTTCTCGAGGTCATAGGCGAGCCGCGACAGCGACAGCGCGCGGGTGTACTGCCCCTCGTCCTGGAGCAGATCCGGAATCGTTGCCTGGAAGACCGGGGTGAAGCCCGCCGAGGCGGCGTTGAGCAGGAAGATCAGCACATAGACCTGCCAGATTTCGGTGACGAAGGGCAGCGCGCAGACCACGGACGCCCGCAGCAGATCCAGGCTGACCAGCAGAGTGCGGCGCGGCAGACGCGAGGCGTAGGCCCCGACCACCGGTGCGATGCCCACATAGGCCAACATCTTGATCGCTAGTGCCGTGCCTAGCACGACTCCTGCCTGCCCGGACGCTAGGTCATGGGCCAGCAATGCCAGGGCGACCGTCGTTAGCCCGGTGCCGGCGAGGGCGGTGACCTGGGCCAGGAACAAATGGCGATAGCGACGGTGACTCAGCACTTCGAGCATGCGACTCTCCTTGCGGCGTGGCGGTCGGTTACAGGCGGCATGTGTAGTAAAAAGTCAGGGGGATGTGCTGTTGCTTGTCTTGGTAAGACCTTGTGGTGTTCAAATCAATGGAAGATGTAGTACATAAGCCTAGCCTTGACGAGCCTGATGCAACTTATTGTGCCTGCCAGGTGATCGTGGCCTCCAACCCATGTTCAGGACGATTGCGCAGTTGGAGTGTCGCCTGCTGACGCTGAGCCAGTTCGACGACGATGGAGAGTCCCAGCCCGCTGCCGGTGGTGCGTTGGTCTGAGGCGCGACGGAAACGCTCGGTCACCTTCTCGAGCAGGTCTTCGGGGATGCCGGGGCCGCTGTCACGGACGCGGATTTGTGCGCCCCCTTGCGTGGTCTCGCCGAGCTCGACCTCTACATGGCCGCCTTCCGGGGTGTAACGCAGGGCGTTGTCGAGCAGGTTGCGGAAAAGAATGCCGACTTCGGTTTCATCGGCATGAACGCGCAGCTGTTTGAGACCTTCGAGCGTCAATTGCTGTTGGCGCTCATGAGCGAGGGGCCACAAGTCGGCCATGAGGTCGATGACGATGGGGTAGAGGTCGATCGGAGCGGTGCGACTATCCGGTGTGCGATCCAGCCGCGCCAGGACCAGCAGCTGTTCGACGACGCGTTGCAGGCGTTCGACGCCGGTATAAGCCTTTTGCAGCGATGCTGTCTCCCCAGCTTGGACATTGTCTAGGTGGATACGCAACGCGGCCAGCGGGGTGCGCAGTTCATGCGCGGCGTCGGCGGTGAAACGGCGTTCGCGTTCCAAGGTTTCGCCCAGCCGGTCGATGAAGTCGTTCAGCGACTGGTGTAATCCCTCCAACTCACGGGGCACGTCGAGCTCGATATGCCGAAGATCGCGGGCATGCCGTCCTTGCACCTGATCCGACAGGCGTCGAATCGGAGTCAGGCCACGGCGAATGATGCGGTTCATCAGCCACAGCATGAGCGGCAACAGAGCCACCATTGGGATGAGGTTGTTCCAGGTGATGCGCTCGACTATTTCGCGCTGAAAATTGCTGCGTTGGCCCATGCTGAGCCACAGGTCGTGGCGTTCGTCGAACATGCTGAAGACGCGCCAGCGATGGCCGGCATAGTCGACCCAGCGAAAGCCTTCTTCATCGGGGGCAGGGAAAGATCCATCTTGTGTCCATTTTCCCTGGAGTAGGCGTGGTGTTTTGTCGGACTTCCATAGGCCCAGCGCAAGTTTGCGTTCTTCCTCGTGATAAAGCTTGGTCGGCGTGGTGTCATCGCCATCGAGTGCGACGGGCTGGCCATCGTGATAGAGGCGCGCCGGGTAATCGGGGATACTGAGCTGGTTGGCCAGTCGTTTGAACGCGTCATCGCTGGCGTTTTCCGGTAGTTGGCCGGCGACAATGCGGCTGTGGAGGCTGAGTTGGGTGTCGAGCACTTCTTCCAGCTCGTGATCGGTGATCAAATACGAGGCAAGCACCGCCACGCCACCGGACACGACGAGTACTAGCGTCAGCGTGCGGAGCAGGTAATAGCGAATGGACGTCATACTGCGCGACGATCCAGGCGATAACCGATACCACGGACGGTCATGATGAGCGACTTGCCGAGTTTCTTGCGCAGATGGTGAACGTGGACCTCCACTGCGTTCGAGGCGACTTCCTCTCCCCAGCCGTAGAGCAGGCTTTCCAGCCGGGGGCGCGAGAGCACCTTGTCGGGGTGGCGTGCCAGTTCGAGCAATAGGGCGTATTCGCGGCGCCCAAGCGCGATGTCCTGTCCTTGCCAACTGACGCTGTGACTGGCTTCGTCGATGCTCAAGGCGCCGAGTGTCAGGGTGCGTGACGCGCGGCCCTCGGCGCGCCGCGTGATGACGCGCAGGCGTGCCAGCAATTCCTGTAGATTGAAGGGCTTGAGTACGTAATCGTCAGCGCCGGCATCGAGTCCACGAATGCGTTCTTCGACGGCATCGCGTGCGGTGAGGATGAGTATTGGCAGTCCGGAAGCTTGGCGTAGATGCTGGAGCACTGCCATGCCATCCATGTCGGGTAGCCCCAGGTCGAGGATCATGGCACTGAATGCCTCGTTTTGGGCAGCTTCGATAGCATGATGGCCTTCGGTGAACCAATCCACTGTATAGGCTTCGCGGGTGAGTGCGGTCTTGATGCCATCGCCCAGAAGCGGATCGTCTTCGACCAAGAGTATACGCATGGGGCCTCCTCGGTATTGGCGCCAGCGTAGCATGATGCGTAAAGCTTAAGTCTTTCTTAAGGCGGGGTGAAACCATCGGCCGCTGCACGCCGACGCTGATAGGAATGAATGTGGCCTCGCCATTGGGCTGCAAGGGAAGGATGATTGTGTCGCTCGATGGCCTGTATCACGCGCCGTGCGGCGTGGTTTAGCGCCGTCAAGTGATGGACATGGGGAATGTCCTCGGGCGCTAGGTGCGAATAGCGGGCGCGCTTCGGGGCGGGGTCGACGCTAAGTACGAGCCTGTCTGGCCGCGACGATTCCCGCACCCGCGAGACACATTGGCGCCGTGACCGACTTTCGTTTGCCGTGACGAGGCCGATATCGACATGCAGTGCACCCTCGACGCTCATAGCGTCATTCGTGTCGGTCGATCGCACATGAATCAGCATCTCGATACCGGCGCGCGCCACGGTCTCACGGCAGCATGCTTGTTGTGTCTGACATGTGGCCGCCATGGGCTGGACGCGCGTCGGCATGCCGCGCACCTGTCGCTCGAGTGCGGCCTGGTTCTCGCCCAACGTCCATAACAAGGCACCCCGCGGTAGCAACCAATCGATGAGGGTTTCCGCGAAAGGTGTATCAGCGCCCGTGATGAGAATGCGACGTTCCGACCAATCCATGAGTTACCTGCCGATGGCGGAGATGAAAGAATCGCAACGCTCGCACGGTAACGCTTAAGAGATGCTTACGTCGCTCACGGAGACGCCAGTCCCAATGTTTAGCCAAGTGGCCCGCCGACGACGGTCTTCTTGAGCCCGGCGAGGATAGCGTCTCCATCTTCGCGGGCGAGTTCGTCGTACCAGGCGCGGGTTTGCTCCGGTTCCAAGCCATGAATCATCGCCGCGCGTTTGCGGGCACGCGAGACGATTTCGCCGACGCGCTCGACACGCGCCGCATCGTAGTGCGTCAGCGCCGCGGCAATCGCCGCCGAGGTGTCGGCGTCCTCATCGAGGGCATGCTGCACGGCCTCGGCCAGCACCCAGGCATCTTCCATGGCTTGGCAGCCGCCCTGGCCAAGGTCCGGGGCCATGCCGTGCGCGGCGTCGCCGAGCAGCGCCACGCGGGGCGCGGTGAGCGTATCGAGCGGTGGAATATCGTGAATTTCGACGCGCGCCATGTGCTCGGGATCGAAGCGTTCGATCAGCGCTTGTACCGGTTCGGCCCAGCCGGCGAAGTGTTCGCGCAGTTCGTCACGGTAACGCTGGGAGTTGTTGGGCGTGCTGGCGGGCAATGGCACGTCGAAGAAACAGTAGAATTCCGGCGCGCCCTGGTCATTGCCACCGCTACCCATAGGCATCAAGGAAACCCGCTTGGCGTCGCCCACGTACTGGTCCCAATTATGCAGCGGGGCTAGATCATCATCGGCGGGTACGCGCACGTTCCAGTTGACGTACCCTACGTACTGACGTTCCACGGGGTGCCCCGTGAGCTTTCCGCGCAGCCGTGAATGCGTGCCGTCGGCGACCACCAGCAAGTCGCCGTGGAGGCTGCCGCCATCTTCGAAATGTGCCGTGACGCCGTCATCCGTCAGCGTGTAGTCGTGGCAACAACGCCCGAGCTGGATATGCGCGTCGCCCACGGCCTCGAAGAGTGTCTTTTGCAAAGCGGCGCGCGCGATGGGGCAGGCGCGTTGCGCGACATCCTCGAAAAGCGGCGCGAGACTGAAATCGGTCAATGTCTGCCCGTGGTGGGTGAGATAGCGCATGCGAGTCATCTCGCCGCTGAGCTGCTCAATGGTCTCGCCGAGCCCCAGGCGGTGCATGACCTTGACGCCGTTGGGCCACAGGGAAATGGCCGCGCCTATCGGGCGTATTTCTTGGACACGCTCGACGACGGTGACCCGGTGGCCCTGGCGTTGAAAGGCAAGCGCGGCACTCAGGCCGCCCATCCCCGCGCCGACGACGAGTACGTGCAAGGGAGAAGCGTGTTGTGCTGAGCGAGACATGGCGAACTCCTTCAATCGATTGTTATGGGTGATGAGATTGTTATGAGTTACGAAGACTGATTGGGTGCCGTGGCACGCGGCGTCGTGTCGGCGGTTTCTTCCGCGTTCCCAGTGCTACCGGGCAGCAACAGGGTGCACAGGATGGCGGTCAATCCGCCGGTGGTGATCGGCGAGGAGAAGATCCGTTCGGCGGTCTCGGGAAGTCCGGCGAGGGCTTCGGGGACGAGCTGAACACCGAGCCCCATACCCAGCGACACGGCGATGGTCATGAGCGTCTTGCGGGTCATCGCCTGGTCGCTGAGGATGCGGATGCCGGAGACGGCGATCAGGCCGAACATCAAGGTCGTCGCGGCGCCGAGTACGGGGCGTGGAATGAACTGCAGCAGAGTGCCGAGTGCAGGGATGAGCCCCAATAGCAGCAGGATGACCGCGACGTAGCGCCCCACATGGCGGCTGGCCACACCAGTCAACTGCACGACACCGGTATTCTGGCTGAAGGTGGTGTTGGGGAATGTATTGAACAGTGCCGCGATCAAGGAGTTGACGCCATCGGCCAGCACGCCGCCGCGTATCCGGCGTTGATAAACCGAGCCGCTCACGGGTTCGCCCGAGGCGCGCGACGTGCCGGTGAGATCGCCCACGGTCTCGATGGCAGTGACCAGGAAGATGAACGCCACGGGGACGAAAGCCGTCCAGTCGAAGCCGATACCGAAGCGCAGCGGTTGCGGCAGAGCGAACCATTCAAGTGCCTCCGGACGACCTTCGAACTGACCGGTGAACGCGGCCACGAGACAGCCGATGACGAGCCCGAAGAAGACCGAGCCGATGCGCAGCCAGGTGTATCGGGACATCTGGCAAGCCAATACGACGACGATCACCAGTGCCGCCAGCCCCAGGTTGGCGAGGCTGCCGAAATCCTCGGCGCCGAACCCGCCGGCCATGTCGGTGACCCCCACCTTGACCAGCGACAGCCCGATCAAGGTCACGACCACGCCAGTCACGGTGGGGGTGATGATGCGTTTGAGGCGGTGCAGCATGCCGCCGAGTGCGATCTCGATGAAACTGCCCACGGCACAGACGCCGAGCAATGTCGCGATGACGGCTCCATCGCTGGCGCCGCCGGCACGCGCGGTCTCGCCGGCGGCAATCAGCGCGGCCACGAACGAGAAACTCGTCCCCTGAACACTCAAGAGCCCCGACCCGAGCGGCCCGAGGCGCTGGGATTGCACCCATGTCGCCACGCCCGAGACGAACAGTGCCATGCTGATCAGATACGACATGTACTGGTCGAGCCCCAAGGCGCTGCCCACGATCAGGCTGGGGGCGATAATGCCTACGAAGCTGGCGAGTACGTGTTGCACGGCGGCGAGCAGCGAGGCCAAAGGCCCGGGGCGATCCTCGAGGCGATAGAGGGGTTGATCGACTGACATGGCTTGGCTCCTTGTGCCCGATCATGCGGCGGACTTTATGTATACAAAATCATGCTGCAATGCATAAGCAATAGGAGTGCCAAGTGTGTGTTATTGCCAGGCTTGCCGCATGCATGGGCACTGGCAAGAGCCGACGCCTCATGGCAATGCGGTCGCGCGCTCCCTTGGTGCACCACTGTGATTGTGTGCATCACGTTGGTGCGCTAACTGACCATCGGCCCAGGTGGCGTACACACACCGGTCATCACCCAGCATCATCAGTGCGAAGAGCCGCTCGCCGAGTGTGTCGGCGACTTGCGTACGGCGCGCCAGCAAGGGCGTTGCGGCAAAATCCAGCACCACCAGGTCGGCTTCGTATCCGGCGTGTATGCGGCCGATACAGTGATCGAGGTGCAGTGCCCGTGCATTGCCTAGCGTGAGCCGATAGAGCCCTTGCCAGGCGGTCAGGGGCTGGCCAAGCAAGGCGCCGACCTGATAGGCGCCTTGCAGCGTCGTCAGGCCGCATAGCCCGGTACCGGCGCCCACGTCACTGGCCAGCGAGGTGACGACGCCGGCATCACGGGTGGCGAGGCGATCGAAAAGCCCGCTGCCCAGAAACAGGTTAGATGTTGGCGAGAAGGCGATATTGGCGCCGGCATCGGCAAGCCGAGTGCGCTCGTCTTCGGAGAGATGGATGCCGTGTGCGTAGGTGCTGCGTGGACCGACCAGCCCATAACGTTCGT
Source organism: Chromohalobacter sp. 11-W (assembly GCF_029889905.1). Taxonomy (GTDB): domain Bacteria; phylum Pseudomonadota; class Gammaproteobacteria; order Pseudomonadales; family Halomonadaceae; genus Chromohalobacter. The sequence goes on from NZ_JARANZ010000010.1 coordinate 89,431, forward strand.
AGACGTCAAGATAGTCACGGCATTCGGGGAACAGCTCGGCGACCCAGGCGAGTTCGCCCCGATTCTCCGAGAGATGGCTTTGTAGATACAGGCTTTGGTCGTTGCGCAGCACGCCACCCACGGCATCGAGTTGTTCGCGACTCGATGTCGGTGCGAAACGCGGCGTCAGCGAATACGCTAGACGGTCCTTACCGTGCCAGTCGGCGATGAGCCGTTCACTATCGCGGATGCCGCCGGTCGCGGTATCGGTGAGCGCCTCCGGGGCATGGCGATCCATCAGTACCTTGCCTGCCAGCAAGCGCAGTCGGCGGGCCTGGGCGGCGGAGAAGATACTGTCTACCGAGGCGGGATGCGAGGTGCAGAATACTTGAGCGGTGGTGGTGCCGCTGCGCAGCATCTCGTCGAGGAAGCGCTCGGCGACGTCTTCGGCATGGGCACGCTCTGCGAAGCGACATTCGGCAGGGAAGGTATAGTCGTTGAGCCAATCGAGCAGCTCGCGGCCGAACGAGGCGATGATATCGAGCTGTGAGTAGTGCACATGGCTATCGATGAACCCAGGCATGATCAATTTGCCACGGTAGTCGACGATCTCGAGCCCCGCCGGCACGTGCGGTGCCAGCGTGGTGTAGTCATCGACGGCGCGAATGTGACCACCTTCTACCCACACGGCACCGTCTTCCCAATAGCGTAGGCTATTGGCTTCCGGGGTGGGCGCTTCGCCGGGATCGGCATCGAAAGTCAGCACGGCGCCACGTAGCAGTCGGGAATGGGTCATGGAAATGCTCTTGTAAACGGGGAATGACGTAAACGGCGCTCCGGCGCCCGACCTCAGAGGCACGCACCCTGGCCGGTGACGTGGTGCCAAGTGGTGGGCAGTACCCCACGCTGTGGCGCGTGGACCTCAGCCGGGGCCAAGGTCAGTAATTCGGCGGCGATGGCCAATGCGATCTCGTAGGGACGTTTGCCGCCCGCGCCGGGAATACCGATGGGGCAGCGTACCCGCGCCAGGGCGGTCGCGTCGTGCCCGGCATCGCGTAGGGGACGCTGGAAACTCGCCCACTTGCTTTGCGAGCCGATCAAGCCGATGGAGGCTACACCGCCATGGCCGAGCAGGGCGTCGATGAGGCGGCGGTCCTGAGTGTGATCATGGGTCATGACGAGTGCATGGACACCGTGCGGCAGGCTTTCCAGGGCCGTCTCGATGGCGTTCTCGTCGAGGCGATGACAATCGACGCGTGGCGAGGGCGCAAGTGCCGTGAAGACGTCGGCACGACTGTCGAACCAGTGTATCCGCCAGGGAAGTGGTGCCAGCAAGGGCACGAGAGCCTGCGCGACGTGGCCGGCACCGAATATGGCAATGTGATTCTCGGCACCCGCGAAACACTCGAACAGCAAGCTGACATGCCCGCCGCAACACTGCCCGCTGCGTCCGCCCAGGGGGAAGGCTTCGAGATGTGGCGTGGTCGTTTGCTCTCCACGTGCGCTGGCGGCGAGCATGTCGCGTGCGCAGGCGATGGCCTGATACTCGAAGCGGCCGCCGCCGAGCGTGTCGTGGCTGGTCTCGACGGTCACCACCATCTTGGCACCGGGCTCGCGCGGCGTGGAGCCTTCGGCGCCGACCACGCTAATCAGTACATGGGGCGTGGCATCGGCTTGCAGACGGTGCAGGGCGCTGTGCCAAGTTTCGGCGCTCATTGCGGCGTCTCCGCTGGCGTCTTCGTTGGCGTCTTCGCTTCGGAGGCTTGGCGCAGGGCCTGCGCGGCGAAGAGCACGCGCTCCGGCGTGGCCGGCGTATCCAGGGCGGGACTCACGCGATAATCGGCGAGGCTCGACAGTGCGTCGCGGAGCGCCGACCACACCGAGATCGCCAGCATGAAGGGCGGCTCGCCTACCGCCTTGGAGCGGTACAAACTGGCCTGCGAATTGGGGAGTCCCTCGAGCAGTGAAACACGAAAGTCGGGCGGGGTATCGCCGATGGTGGGGATCTTGTAGGTCGCCGGCCCGTCGCTCAGCAAGCGACCGGTGGCGTCCCACTTGAGTTCCTCGCTGGTCAGCCAGCCCATGCCCTGAATGAAACCGCCTTCGACTTGGCCCGTGTCGATCGCCGGGTTCAGCGAGTCGCCGACGTCGTGCAGGATATCCACGCGGGCGACGCGATATTCGCCGCTCAGCGTGTCGACGATGACCTCCGAGACGGCCGCACCATGCGCATAGTAGTAGAAGGGGCGCCCTTGGCCGGTGGCGCGGTCGTAATGAATCAACGGCGTGGCATAGAACCCCGTCGCCGAGAGTGATACGCGCCCCAGGTAAGCGGCTTGGACGAGCTCGCCCCAGGCGATGCGGGTTTCGTTCTCGCCGCTCTCGCTACTACCGGCGACCAGCTCGCCGCCTTCCAAGCGCATGTTGTCTCGGATGAGCGGCTGTCCCGGAAGCGGGTCGGGAAAGAAATGCTCGGCGGCGAAATCGAAAAGCCGCTCGCGCACCTGGATGGCTGCGTTGCGGGCCGCCATGCCGTTGAGGTCGGCGCCGCTGGAGGCGGCGGTCGGCGAGGTGTTGGGGACCTTGTCGGTGCGCGTGGCGGAGATGCGCACGGCACTGTTGTCGAGGCCCAGCTCACGGGCCACGACTTGCCCGACCTTGGTGTGCAACCCCTGGCCCATCTCGGTGCCGCCGTGATTGATCATCACGCTGCCGTCGGTATAGATGTGCAACAGCGCCCCGGCCTGGTTGAGGTGCTTGGCGGTGAACGAGATGCCGAATTTGACCGGGGTCAGTGCTAGGCCCTTCTTGAGGATCGTGCTTTTGGCGTTGTAAGCGCGGATGGCATCGCGTCGTGCCCAGTAGTCGCTGTCGGCTTCGAGCCGCGAGACGACCTCGTGCAGCAGGGCGGTCTGCTCGACGTGTTGTCCGTAATGGGTGACGTCTCGGCCGGGACGGTAGAGGTTGCGCTTGCGGATGGTCAGTGGATCTTCGCCTAGATGCCGCGCGATATCGTCCATGGCGCGCTCGACGATCATCATGCCCTGGGGGCCGCCGAAGCCGCGAAAAGCGGTATTGGACGGGTTGTGCGTCCGCGCGGGAATCCCGGTGACCCGGGCGTCACCCAGCGAGTAGGCGTTGTCGGCATGGAACATGGCACGGTCGACGATGGCTTCGGACAAGTCCGGCGAGTGGCCGCAGTCGCCGATGGTCGTGATCTCGCCTCCCAGCAATATGCCCTGAGCGTCGCATCCCAGTCGATAGCGGTTATGAAAGGGATGGCGCTTGCCGGTGGCGCGCATGTCATCGCCGCGCGGCAGGCGTAGGCGAATGGCGCGCCCGGTGCGGCGGGCCAGCAGCGCGGCAAGGCACGCCCACGGCGCGGCCTGGGTTTCCTTGCCGCCGAAGCCGCCGCCCATGCGCCGCACTTCGACGGTCACGGCATGAAATGCCACGCCCAGCACCTCGGCAATGAGTTTCTGCACTTCACTGGGATGCTGGCTGGAGGTATGCACGATGACCCCATCGTCCTCATTGGGCAGTGCCAGACAGGCTTGTCCCTCGAGGTAGAAGTGCTCCTGCCCACCGACGAATTGTTCGGCCTCGAGCACATGCGCGGCTTCGGAAAGCGCCTGTTGCCAGTCACCGCTTTGCTGAACATGCGGGGGGCGGACCCATTCTTCGGCCTCGGCGGCAGCCACGGCGTCGAGTTGCGCGGGCTGAGCGTCGATCTCGACCTCGGCAAGTGCCACGGCACGGCGGGCCGACTTGAAATCGGTGGCGGCCACCGCGAATAGCGGCTGCCCGACATAGCGCACTTCGGCATCGGCGAGTAGTGGGTCACCCGGAAACACGGGACCGACGTCGGTCTTGCCGGGGATATCGGTGACGGTGATGACATCGATGACGCCGGGGGCACGGCGTACCGCGTCGAGGTTCAATCGTGTAATACGGCCGCGTGCGGTCGGGCTCAGTCCCTCTGCGACATGAAGTGCATCCGCCGGCGCGGGCTGATCGTCGAGATATCGCGCGCGACCGGTGACATGCAACGTGGCGCTGTCATGCGCAGGGGCATGTCTGGCATCCCTCTGTGTGGCGGGGCGGTCGGGTGTTTCAGGGCCGGTCGGCGGGCGTGAGAGATCAGTGAGCGTACGCATCGAGGCAGACCTCCTGGGCAGCGTCGTGGTCGATCGTCAGGCGCAGGCGTTCGAGCAAATTGGCAGCCGCGAGCCGGCGGTAGGCGGCGGAGCCACGCACGTCGTCGAGCGGATTGAAGTCACGCGCGAGGGCTTGGCGAGCAGTATCGAAGGTTGCTACGTCGGGAGGGTGTCCCTCCAGGGCGGCTTCGGTGGCCTGGGCGCGTCTTGGCGTGGCATCCATGCCACCGAAGGCCAGGTGAACATCGCGCATACGACCATTATCCTCGCGCCAGGCAAAGGCGCCGAGCACTGCCGAGATATCGTCCTCGCGGCGTTTGGAGAGCTTCCAGACCTCGAGATGTTGATCGCTTTCGGGGCGTGGCAGAAAGATGGCGCGGATGAATTCGCCGGGCTCGAGGGCGGTGCGCTTGTAATCCAAAAAGAAGGCATCAAGCGGCATGGTATGGGCACCCTCGGGGCCTTCCAGCGCCAAGTGGGCATCGAGTGCGAGCAATATCGGTGGCGTGTCGCCGATAGGCGAGGCATTGGCGATGTTTCCGCCCAGAGTGCCGCGATTGCGTATCTGTGCGGAGCCGAGGCGCCGTAATAGCCGGGCGAACGCAGGGTAAACCTCGTCGAGCAGCGGTTCGAGGCGCGCGTAGGTGACGCTAGCACCGATCCACCAGCCGTCGGGTGTCTCGTCGATTGCCTGCAATTCGGCGACACGGCTCACGTCGATCAGAGTCTCGAAAGCTTCGAGCCGTTGCGTGGCCTCGAGCCACAGGTCGGTGGCGCCGGCCACTAGGCGCGCTGTCGGATATTGGCGACGTAGCGCGTGCAAGGCCTCCAATGTGTTCGGGATGGCATAGCCGGTGGCCTCGAGCGTGTTCCCCAGGGCCGCGACATCGTTGTCGAGCCTTGGGTCATCCGCCCAGGGCGGGCGCACGTCGGGCTGATCGGCCATATGGCGTGCGGCCTTCTGGATGGGGCGGTATCCCGTGCAACGGCATAGATTGCCGCCCAGGGTTGCCTCAAGACATGCATCATTGAGCGCGACCGGTGACTGGCGCTGGCGTTCGTGGAGTGTGAACAGTGACATGACGATGCCGGGAGTGCAGAAACCGCACTGACTGGCATGGCATTCGACCATGGCGGCCTGGACGGGATGCAAGGCGTCACCGCGTGCGAGCCCCTCGACGGTGACGAGATGCCGGCCCTGCAGCTGATGGGCCGGGGTGATGCAGGCATTGGTGCTGTGATAGTGCAAGCGACCGTCTCGGTCCGGCTCGCCGATGGCGACCGTGCACGCGCCGCAGTCGCCCGAGGCGCAGCCTTCCTTGGTGCCGGTTCGCTGCAATTCGTTGCGCAAGAGCTCCAGAATGCTGGTTTCCGGCGCTAGCGGTGCGCAGCGTTGCGCTTCGCCATTGAGATAAAACTCGATCATCGGAGTGTCCATCGGGTTGTCGTTGTGATCCGAGGCGCGCACTGCGCATGTCGATATGACCATGTGGTCAACTCTGTTAAGCCTTAATCAAAATGGCGCGTATGACAAGTCCCTTTTGCGCTTGTTTATCGCGCGCCGAGGTGGGGTGAATCGATCGCTAGATAGCGGCGGCAAGGCGTTGGTGTGCGTTGCACTGTCGACGCTCGCTGGGGCAGACTTCCCTACCGGCAAACAAAGAGAGCGGCCATGACATCGATGAATTCACCCGAGTTGGGAACACGGGCACGCAATGAAAGCGTGATTCTCGAGGCGGCCGAGCGCGTGTTCGCGAGCCATGGTTATCGAGGTGCGAGCGTGCAGGCCATCGCTGAAGCGGCTGGGCTGCCTAAATCCAACGTGCTGTATTATGTGGGCAGCAAGCGCAAACTGTACGTGGCGCTGCTCGAGCGTATGATGGCGCGCTGGAACGCCATGCTTGACGATATTGGCGAGGACGATGATCCGGGTGAGGTGCTGGAAGGCTTCATTCGCAGCAAGATGCGACTGACGCGGCAACATCCCCAAGGCTCTCGGTTGTTCGCCGCCGAAGTGCTTCAGGGCGCGCCTTTTCTGCAGGAATATTTGCACGGCGAGCTGCGCGAGTGGGTGCGCTCGCGGGCGCGTGTCTTCGAGCGCTGGTCGGAAAAAGGCTTGATGGATCCCGTCGATCCGGTGTGGCTGATTTTCTTGATCTGGTCGGCCACCCAGCACTATGCAGATTTCGAGGCGCAGATACTGGGCATTACCGACCAGGGTGCGCTTGGGGAAAGCGATTACCGTGCGATCACCGACTTCTTGTGCCATGTCATTCTCAAGGGATGTGGCGTCCGACCGCCATCCGACGTTGACAGCGAGCGTCATTACCAAGATATCCAAGGTAAGGAGACAACATGAAACTCTGGGGCATTTTGCTCCTGGTCAGCGGCGGCTTGCTCGACGATTCATCGTCGCTGCCGGCGCAGCCCCCCGATAAGCCAGGGGCGATCACGGCGCAGATCGCACGCGATCATTTGCAATGGACGTCGGCGACCGATGAAGAAATGTATCTGGCCCAAGCGAGCGTTAGAAAGCTGCTCAAGTATCCCGCCACTGCGGTTTTTCGCGATATTCGCGCCGTCGGCCCTCGCGTCGGTGGGCCGTCCAATCGCGTGGTGTGCGGGCAGGTCAATGCACGTTGCGAACGTGGCGATTATCTGGGCTATCGCCTTTTCGTGGCACGCCAAGGGGCGCAGGCTGCGATCATGTCGTCGAGTCTGCATCGCAGCGGATGGGATCCCAACGCCGTGGCAGCGGCCTTGATCGAGTGGCAGAAGATGGCTTGACCGGTACTGGGATGCATGGGCCTGTGTGCATCAGGATGCATTCAGCCCTATGTAACTCAGTTCCGTACAGGAATCTAACGGTTTTGGAGATGCCATGAAGGAACTACCCGGAGCACTGCTCGGCATCATGATTGGGTTGGTCACGTGGTTAGTGATGGGCAATGTGCTGGCGGGCGTCATTGCTGGCATCGCCGGCGGAATCGGGTGGGATCTATGGCGCCATCGTTAGAAGCAGAGGCGTCATGGATGACTGCTTGGCGCTGAAGCGTCTTGTGTGCAGTCGAGACGGCTTGGCAGTCATGACCAAGCCGTTTGGGGATGATCATTCCACGCTAGGGTCGTCGTCCGCGTCGCCTGTTTTGACCTCGTTGTCGGACGCCTTCATTCGCTGACGCTCGGCTTCAGCATGTTCCATGCTTTGGTAAAGCCCCAGACTCACGCCCGTGTCGCTATCATAGACTTCATAGCGGACGTCGTTCTCGTCGGGACTGGTGATTTTCCGTATCTCAATGGCGTCATGCAGCATGTTGGACCTCACTGGAATGGCGGTAACTGAACATGGGACTCGTCATGTCGACGAGTGTTCCAGGCAATCATCACCATGATGCTAACACAACGAAAAACCGCCGCTATGGTTGACCCATAAGCGGCGGTTTTTCTTGAATCTTTTGGTCGGAGCGACTGGATTCGAACCAGCGACCTCTGCAACCCCTATTTAACTCTGCTTACGTTGGTAAGTGATTGCCAAGCATAAGGAAAAGCCAAAATTGAAGTTGCATGGTGGATATTATACACCCTGTGGTGGCGGGGTGTGTTCAGGAGACGGCTTCCAGCGCTTGTTGCGCTATGGCCTGTGATTCGCGGTACTCCCAGGCTTCGGCCGCCATGGTCCAATGGACTTCGAGGTGCTGCTTCTCAACTGCTTCGCGCACCTGGGCCAGCGACACATTGAAAAACTCCTTGCGGGGATTGATACGATTGACTTGGTGCTCGACAAACTGGCGATGCAGTGCGCGTTCTAGAGTCGGCGCATCGTCCGAATAGATCATAGCGTGCACATCGAATGAGAAGGGCACACTGGCATCTCCCAATTCCTTGACGCGGTCGAGTGGCTCGAGACGGCGGGTCATCCCGATTTTGAAGACGTGTTCACCGAACGAACCAATGTTGGAGATAATATAGACATGTCCGCTCTTGGTCTGTTGGGCCATAGAAAGGGCGCGTTGCCCGCGCGATTCGGCTTCTTCTAGCTGCTGTTCGAGGGCTGCCAAACGTGCTTGATATTCGACACGTTCTTCCTCGGTAGCGCTTTCTACTTGCTTGCGGGCTTCTTCCATGGCCTTGGCCAGCATGCGTTCTTCCTTCTCGGCTTGCTTGATAGCCTTCTCCATATCGCGCTGGGCTTTTTCCTCTTCACGAATCTGATCGCGAATGGCTCGCTGTTCTTCTTGATCTTGCTTGCGTAGCTCCATAGCCGCCACTGCCCATTTCAGCTCTTCCATGCGGGCTTGGAGATAAAGATCAGTAATGCGTGCGTTTTTGAATGGCTTGCCGTTGTGGTTAACCAGGCTGTGCGCGTCGAGGATGGCCTGATGGAGCTTGCCGTAATTGTCGTGCTTGACCTTGGAGAGGATGGAGTCGACCTTCCCGTTGAAAGCATCGACGGCAAAGTGGATGGCAAAGGAGCGACGGGTTGGTTCCTTGTAGTCGCAGTCGCCGGCGCGGCCATTCTTCGCCATGTCGCGGCTATGTTTGCGAGCTTGCTTGAGCCGCTCGCCGGCATCTTTGTGGGAAAAGTCCTCGGCTAAGTCGTCGAGCAGGCTGGTGTTCGGCACAATGTAGTCGTCATGGTAACCCTCGATGACATTGCGCATGGCCTTGGCGGTCTGCTCGTAGAGCTTGGCATTCTCCACCGCTTTCAGGGCGTCGCCTGCCGTCTCCTCGGCCTGGCGCCGTGCCTCAGCAACGATCTCGGTAGCACGGCTATCGGCATTGGCCATGATGTTCTCGGCCTTTTCGCGTATCTCTTTGCTTTGCGTGCGCGCTTCTTGGAGAAGTTGTTGTTTCTCGTCTTTCGCCTGTTGGCGCACATCGTCGGCGTCTTGCTGTGCTTTTGCTTCCAGGCTGGCGCTGTGGCGCTTCGCATCCTCGCGTACAGCCTCGGCCTGTTGCCTTAATTCCCTTGCCTGTTGATGTGCCTCATGCACGTCCTGATACTGCCAAAGATGCTCGACGGACTGCCTGAATGTCTCGAGTTCTGCCTGCTTACGATTTCGTGAGCGGCGAAATATAAGCGCGGCAGCCCAGCCAGATGCGATTAGTGCGAGGATAACAAGCAGTGTTATGGAGGTTTCGGACATTATTTTCCCCTAAGGTTCCCTGCGATGGGTTCTTACCGCCGGGTATTGTGGCAAAATGTAACCACAGGGTCTTTAGAAAATATTAATTAAAATCCGCCGCGATCAAGCCATGTCAAAATACGGCCTCGGCTGTCGCGAGGGCTTGATAAAGCCCGGGGTGGGATGAGTCCGGTGGTACTGGTGTTTAACCTGAAGCGGCTGATGCGGCATCAACAAAGAATACAATGAGATCGCCCTGCAAAAGCGGGGCGATACAAAAGGCCTGTAATGCGGGATCTTTGCCGAGTGGGCTCAACGCCGTGTGAAGCTATGTGTTGTATCTTTCATCGAACCGCTCATCACTCATTGAAAGTAAAATGATGAACTCGATGAATGCGACAAGAGCTGGGATGAACGTCCAACAAAAAAGAAGATAAATCACTCCGGACCCAATGGATCCCAGGTAAAACCGGTGAGCGCCGAATCCACCTAGGAAAAAGGCCAGCAAGGCTGCAACCACTTTACTTCGGTTATGCTTGATCGTTTTTTTAATAACGGCCCCGCAGCTTGGGCAGTTAACGGCAGAGGCATGAAGCTGCTTGCCGCAGCCGTGGCAGTATTTTACATCACCTGCAACATGAGCTTGTTGTGCCGCTTCGCTTTGAGTGATCTCTTGAGGTTCTGAATTCTGAGGGCTTGCTTCTGTCTTCATCGACGTTCCCTTGCAATATCTTTTATTGGCCAATCAGCACTGGCAGCATGATAGTAACCAGCTTGCTCTATGTCCGCAAACTAAAACAGCAAGTGTCTATATATTATCATCATCGGGGTTAGCCGCCGAGTGGGTGATTCAAGTGAATGCTGCACGTGCCAGCGATCAGAAGAATTTTGCCCGTGTTTTACCGTCAACGAAAAACCGCCGCTATGGTTGACCCATAAGCGGCGGTTTTTCTTAACAATCTTGGTCGGAGCGACTGGATTCGAACCAGCGACCTCTGCAACCCCATTGCAGCGCGCTACCAAGCTGCGCCACGCTCCGTTAACGTCCTTTCGGAAGGCTTTCAAACCGATGCCGCCCGTGGAACGCTGCGTATACTACCTCGGCTTCCGGGAAATGAAAACCCTTGATAGCGCTTTTTTTTCAACTGCTTGCCAGTGCCCGGTCATAATGAATGTCCGGCCATGAAAGGTATAAGGCAGCGTGGTGACGCGCTATGAACTGAAGTGTCCTGCAGCATGAGTTAGACGAAAGATGTAGAATGTGGCCGTTTCATGTGGAGATGACGCAATGCCTCTTATTGCAGGAATGAGCGTGCTGCTGGGGTGTCAGTTTCTTGGCGAAATCCTGGTGCATGGTCTCCAGCTTCCCGTACCGGGCCCCGTCGTGGGCATGGTAGTGCTCTTGGTTGGGTTGATGATCAATGGACGCGTACCTAAGGGCTTGCGCACGAGTGGTGAAGGACTACTGCGCTACTTGACGCTGCTCTTCGTACCCGCGGGGGTGGGAGTCATGGTGCATTTCGATCTCATCAAGGCGGACTTCTGGCCCATCATCGTCACGCTCGTGGTGTCGACCGCCTTGACCCTGGCTGTCACGGCAAAAGTAATGTCGTGGTTGACGCGCTCGATACCCAAAGACCCGCGTGACGAATGCCGGGAGGAGCGTCCATGAGCATGCCCGTTCCCGTGCTTGATCAATTATGGGTATATCTCTCCGCCAGCCCGTTATTGCACTTGCTGGTGACGTTGCTGGCCTTCATGGGGGCAAGTTACCTCAATCGTCTTCTGGGCGGCACGCCTTTCTTGCATCCTGTCGTGCTTACCATCGCGCTGATCATTGCCTTTCTGACGCTGACGGATACCGATTATGCGACGTATTTCGAGGGCGCTCAGTTCATTCATTTCCTTTTGGGGCCCGCGACCGTTGCCTTGGCCATTCCCTTGTATGACTACCGGGAACGCGTCAGGCGTCTGCTGGTGCCAATATTGCTTAGCTGCGTCGCGGGGATCGTGACGGCGGTGACTTCAGCCGTGGGGGGCGCGATGCTCATGGGGGCCAGTCGTGAAACCGTGTTGACCCTGTCGCCCAAGTCGGTGACATCCCCCATCGCAATGGGGATCGCAGAGAAGCTGGGCGGCATTCCGTCGCTGGCGGCAGGGCTGGTGCTGATCACAGGGTCCCTCGGATGTGCTTTGGGGCCTGTCATCTTCCGCTTAGTCAGGGTACGCGATCCCAGTGTTCAAGGCTTTACCATGGGTTTGGCGGCGCATGGCTTCGGGACGGCCTATTCCTTTTCTTCGATCGGCGCAGCGGCGGGCGCCTTTGCAGGACTGGCGATGGGCCTTACAGGGCTGCTGACGGCTTTCATTCTGCCGCCTCTGGTGCATCTGTTCGGGCTTTAAATATTTTTATACCGTTATCTTTATCCGCCTGCATAAATTGAACCGAAGGGTTGAGGCATATAAAAGCGCGGCCACGCCGAACAAGGCGTGGCCGCGCTTTTGATCGATTGCACTCTTAGATGCTCACGCCCATAGAAGGCGAAGCAAGGTTACAGTGATCAAAGTGATCAGGAGTGTGCCGACGATGTTGAGTAGTAGCCCGGCGCGGATCATCGATTGGATCTTCATATGACCCGTCGCGAACACGATAGCATTGGGTGGAGTCGCAACCGGCATCATGAAGGCACAACTGGCGGCAATGGCGGCGGGCACCGTGATCAGGAGCGGGTCCATGTCCAGCGAGATGGCAAGCGCGCCGAGAAGCGGCAAGAAAGCCGCTGCCGTGGCCGTGTTCGAGGTGACTTCGGTCAGGAAGATGATGACCAGCACGATGATGCCCACCAGCATCAACACCGGGAACACACTGAAGATCGAAAGCTGTTGAGCGATCCATTCGGCCAGGCCGGAGCTCTTGATCATTCCTGCTAACGCTAGGCCACCGCCGAAGAGAAGCAGTACACCCCAAGGAAGCTCCTTGGCGCTATCCCAATCGAGCAGCGCGCCGCGTGCCTTGTCTCCACTAGGAACGAGAAACAACCCGATACCGGCAGCCAGGGCAATGGTGGTATCCGATAGCCAGTCGAGCCCGACCTGATTCAGGAGAGGGCGAAACATCCAGGCGGCAGCGGCAATGAGAAAGATCAGACCGACCCGGCGCTCGGCGGCGGTCATGGTGCCGAGCGATTCGAGTTCACGGCGAATCATGTCCTCGCCATCGTCGCTTTGCTGCAAATCAAACCCTTTATAAGTCAACCACCACCAGGTCACGGCCATCATCACGATGCTGACTGGCAAGCCGATGGTCATCCACTGGGCGAAGCCGATATCGATGCCTTCGCCGGAGAGGTATCCCGCGAGCAAGGCATTGGGTGGGGTGCCGATGAGCGTGGCGACGCCGCCTATACTGGCGGAATAAGCAATGGCCAGCAGCAGGGCGGTGGCGTAGCGCGAGACTTCACGTGAGTCACCATCGCCCAACAAGCTGACGACGGACATGCCAATGGGCAGCATCATGATGCTGGTGGCCGTATTGGAGACCCACATGCTGATGAAGCCTGTGGCGATCATGAACCCCGCGATCTGCTGGCGTGGTTTCTGGCCGACGATACTGAGGACTTTCAAGGCGATGCGTCTATGCAGGTTCCAGCGCTGCATCGCGATGCCCAGTAAGAAGCCCCCCAGGAAGAGATAGATGATAGGGTCGGCGTAACTGGCGGCCACGGCATCGAGTTCGTCGATGCCCAACACCGGGGCGAGCACCATGGGAAGTAACGAGGTCGCGGGGATGGGAATGGCCTCGGTGGCCCACCATGTGGCCATCAAAAGTGCAAAGCCGACGCATGCCCATGCCGCTGACGACATGCCGGCTGGCGCGGGCACGACCAGGCATAGGATGACCCATAGCGGCCCCAGCCAGAGGCCGATTTGCGCAGCGCTAAGGCCGCGGGCGTCGTGAGTAGTCTCGCTCATGAATTGCCTCCTTGAAGGCGGCGAATGATTAATTGGCTTACGATACTCGTCATACTACTAAGGTATTAAGTCTCGGTGGCTTAGTCATTGGTCTAAGCCTCTTATTCGGCTTTTCCGACATGGCTTGTTGCAACGCGACAAGCTCGGTAATGTCCGCGCTCGTTGCCGATTAACTAAACGTATTCGATTGAGGTGCGACCATGTCCGTAGTGGTGGGCTGGAGCTTGGTGGTGTTAGCGGTGCTGGTCGTCGCTGGTTTGGTGGGATATGCATGGCGTTTATGGCGGGAAGTGCAGCGCCGCGAAGCGGCACGCCGAGAGGAGCTCGCGCGGGCTCATCGCAATTGTCTCGAGAGCCTCGAGGCGATCGCGACGGCTATGCTGGGGGATCAAGTCGACCTGGTAGAGGGGGCGCTTCGCTGCAAGGTGATGCTCGATATCATCGACCCCGCGTTGCTTGAACGCGAAGATTTCAAGATCTTTGCCGAGGTTTATCGGCGTACGGAGCATCTGCACACGCATTCTGCGCGCCAGGACTTGTCGGCAAAACAGCGCTTTGCGGAGGATCGCGAGCGCATCGCGCTACAGGAAGAGCGCTATACGGCGCTCCATGAGGCGGCGCAGCAGGTTCTGGTATTCAAGCGCGAGTGGCCGGCAGGCTTGCAGTGAACCATGACGTAGGAGAAGGGCATGGGAGATCGTTTTATGTCGCTTGACCCCACGGAAATCCGCCGGCGTTTGCACGCTGAGCCGGAGTTGTCCGGGCAAGAAGTCGCTACGGCGCGACGCATCGTCGAATGGCTTGAGGAGGCAGGGGCGACGCGCATCGTGACCGGCTTGGGAGGGCATGGCGTAGCGGGGATCTTTGCCGCTGAATGCCCTGGGCCGCGGGTAATGTTTCGTGCCGAGCTCGATGCGCTTCCCATTGGCGAGACCGCAGAGGTGGCATGGCGGTCGAAATGCGAACACGTGGCGCATAGCTGCGGTCACGATGGTCATATGGCGACATTGCTTGGACTTGCGCAGCGTTTGTCGGAAAAGCCACCGGAACGTGGCGAAACGGTATTGCTGTTTCAGCCCTCCGAGGAGACCGGGCGAGGCGCCCGGGGTGTCGTCGAGTCGTCACGTTTCGAGGAAATCGCCCCCGATCATGTGTTTGCGCTGCATAACTTGCCAGGTGAACCGCTAGGTGAGGTATCAATACGGGCGGGGGCATTCACGTGCGCATCGCGGGGATTGATCATACGTCTCAATGGGTTATGCACGCATGCAGCCCATCCTGAGCAGGGGCGTAATCCGGCTTTGGCAATGTGTCGAATTCTGCAGGGGCTAAAGCGTCTGCCGCAGCAATTGCCAGATGATCAAGGGCTGGTCATGGTGACACTGATTCATGCGCGACTGGGTGAAGTTGCCTTTGGCACGTCGCCGGGTCAGGCCGAGGTGATGGCTACTCTGCGCACCGAAGACGATGCGATGATGCGTGCCCTGGCGGAAGCGGCCGTATCGCTGGCCCGTGTCGAAGCCGAAGAAGACGATCTAGGAATCGAAATCGATTGGTGCGATGTCTTTCAGGTGACCCACAATCATCCGCGTGCCGTCGAAGCGATACGTGAGGAAGCGAATGCCTTGGCATTACCGCTGCGTGAGCTGCCTGCAGCGCATCGCTGGTCGGAAGACTTCGGATGGCTGGCTGCGCAAGGCGAGGGGGCGTTGTTGACCTTGGGCGGTGGCGAGCAATGCCATCCCTTGCATCATCCAAGCTATGATTTTCCAGATGCCATGCTGACTCCCGGCATCGACTTGTTCGAACGCCTGGTCAGGCGCTACCAGGGGAGTGAATGATAGTTGTACAAGAATGAGACATCAGAATCTCATTCGTTCATTTGGGTTTGCATCAATTCCGATAATGCATAATGATGAAGGGGCATTCATTGGTAGAAGCGCTGGTAGAAGGTAAAGCACTGGCTAAACGAAAGGCTTTGTGCTTTCTTTTTTGATGAGAGAAGGTCGAAAAGTCTTTCTCCCACCGGGAACCGCTTCTATACTCGGACCCCGCTGGGTAACGTCCCGTTACGACTAGCGCTGTGTTAAGAAGGAGTCTTACATATGAAAAAATCTACGACTGGCTTGCTGCTCGGTTCCGCGATGATGGTCGGCCTTTCAGGCTGTGCCACTTCGGGTTCTCAGTCCATGTCCCATTCCGATGACCAAGCATGGTACAAGTCACCTTTCGTCTGTGGCCTGGCCGGCGGCTTGATCGGCGGTGGCATTGGCTATGCATCGAGCAGTGACTCGGACGAAGATACCGGTGCTGCACTTGGTGGCGTCGGCGGTGCGACGGCAGGGGCTTTGCTTTGCGCTGATTATTCCGACAAGGTAGTGGACAGCGATGGCGATGGCGTTCCCAATGACCGCGATCAGTGCCCCAATACGCCTGCTGGCGTTGCGGTAGACGCCCAGGGTTGCCCGCTTGATAGCGACGGCGATGGCGTTCCGGACTATAAAGACGAATGCCCGGGAACACCGGCAGGTGTCGACGTCAACGCTCAGGGCTGCCCGCTAGATAGCGACGGCGATGGCGTTCCGGATTATCAGGACCAGTGCCCCAACACACCGGCAGGCGAAGAAGTCAATGCGCTAGGCTGCCCGGCAGACTTGGTGCTGCATGACGTGAACTTCGAGTTCGACTCCGCCAAGCTCACTAGCGATGCGGAAGGCATTCTCGATGGCATTGCCGATAAGCTGGCTGCCAACGAGAGCGTCAATGTGCGCCTGGAAGGCTATACCGATTCTGTCGGTAGCGCTTCCTATAACAAGGATCTTTCTCAGCGTCGTGCCGACTCTGTGAAGGATTACTTGGTTTCCAGAGGTGTGGATGGCGATAACATCACCACCATGGGTTATGGCGAGCAGGATCCGATCGCCACCAACGAGACGGCTGAAGGCCGCGCTGAAAACCGTCGCGTTGAAATGGGCGAGCAAGAGTAACGATTGCTCGGTTCATGATCGAAGAAAGGGGGCGCCTTCGGGCGCCCCTTTTTAGTTGGGCCACAGGCATGACTGGACGGCATTTCGCCGGCTTGCTAGTGTGCACGGTTAATCGTTTCATGCGTTTGTGTTGCCTTCCATCTCAGTCACGGGGCCGCAGGCGTATGACACGCAAGAGGAAGTAGGCCAATACTTCTCTCATTGTTTTTCATCTTCATCGTTTCATGTGGTCCCTGGTATGGGCCACCACTGAATATAAGGGACCTTGCATGCCCATCGTGACCCTGCCTGATGGCAGTCAGAAAACTTTCGATTCCCCCTTGTCCGTCATGCAGCTCGCCGAATCCATCGGCACGGGGCTTGCCAAGGCCTGTGTGGCGGGAAAGATAGATGGCGTTGCCGTCGATGCGGCCGACCTGATAGAGCGTGACGCCGAGGTCAGCATCTTGACCGCGCGCGATCATGAAGGGGTGGAAATTATCCGCCATTCCTGCGCTCATCTTCTGGGACATGCCGTCAAGCAGCTTTATCCCGACGCTAAAATGGCGATCGGGCCGGTCGTGGACGATGGGTTTTATTACGATATCGATTTCGGACAGTCGATCTCGCCGGACGACCTCGAAGCGCTCGATAAGCGTATGAAGGCGCTTATCGAGCGTGAATACGATGTCGTTCGTGAGTATGTGACGAAAGAACAGGCCCTGGCGACTTTCGTTGAGCGTGATGAGCCCTACAAGCAGGAAATCGTCGAAGGTATTGCCGATGGTGAGAGCGTTCGTCTCTATCACCATGAAGAATACATCGATATGTGCCGTGGGCCGCATGTCCCGAATACGCGGCATCTGAAAGCATTCAAGCTGACCAAGCTGGCGGGTGCCTATTGGCGAGGTGATGCCACCAAGCCGATGCTGACGCGCATTTACGGTACAGCCTGGCCAGACAAGAAAGCTCTGAAGACCTACCTCCAGCGTTTGGAGGAAGCCGAGAAGCGAGATCATCGTAAGTTGGCCCGCAAGCTCGACTTCTTTCACATGCAGGAAGAGGCGCCGGGCATGGTATTCTGGCATCCGCGAGGCTGGACGCTCTGGCAGACCGTCGAGCAGTACATGCGTAAGGTCTACAAGGACAGTGGGTATCAGGAGATTCGTTGTCCTCAGATCATGGATGTTTCGCTGTGGCAGAAGTCCGGTCACTGGGATAATTACGCCGATAACATGTTCTTCACCGAATCGGAAAAGCGCGAGTATGCGCTCAAGCCGATGAACTGCCCTGGGCATGTGCAAGTCTTCAATTCCGGCCTGCGCAGCTATCGCGAGCTACCGGTGCGTTATGGCGAGTTCGGTGGTTGCCATCGCAACGAGCCTTCTGGCGCCTTGCATGGCATCATGCGTGTCCGCGCCTTTACCCAGGACGACGGCCATGTGTTCTGCACCGAGGCTCAGGTCGAGTCTGAAGTGACGGCCTTCCATCGCCAGGCTTTGGAGGTCTATCGTGATTTCGGTTTCGATGAGATTGCCGTCAAGATTGCGTTACGTCCCGAGAAGCGTCTGGGGAGCGACGAGAACTGGGATCGAGCCGAAGAGGCGTTGCGTACCGCTTTGGGGCGCTGTGACGTGCAGTGGGAAGAACTTCCGGGTGAAGGGGCTTTCTACGGGCCTAAAATCGAATATCATATGCGTGATTGCCTGGGCCGCGAGTGGCAGGTTGGCACGATGCAGGTCGATTTCATGATGCCGACTCGTCTGGGGGCGCAATATGTGGCCGAAGACGGGTCTCGTCAGGCGCCGGTCATGCTGCATCGCGCTATCGTGGGATCAATGGAACGTTTCATTGGCATCCTCATCGAACACTATGCCGGGGCCATGCCGTTGTGGCTTTCGCCGCTGCAAACAGTGGTCCTGAATATCACGGATGCTCAGCGCGATCACGCCGAATCGGTATCGCTGCGTTTGCAGAAACTCGGTCTGCGTGTCAAGACAGACTTGAGGAATGAGAAGATCGGCTTTAAAATTCGCGAACATACGTTGCAGAAGGTCCCCTATCTCCTTGTGGTTGGGGATAAGGAAGTCGAGGCCGACTCGGTAGCTGTGCGTACGCGCGGCGGCGAAGACCTAGGCAGTATGACGGTGGACGCTTTCATCGACAAGGTGCAGGCCGAGCGGTAATAGCGACATCTTCCAAGGCAAAAGTGGAGACGGAACCATCAAGAGAAGCAACCCAAGAGGGCGCCCACAGGAAAAGCGCCCACCAATGAACGAGCGGATTACCGAAGATCAAGTTCGCTTGATCGCCAGCGACGGTGAACAGCTTGGTATCGTGCCGACCAGCGATGCCTTGGAGCGTGCCGAAGCGGAGGGTATGGACCTCGTACAGATTTCCAATGCCGACCCGATCGTTTGCAAGATCATGGATTACGGCAAATTCATCTTCGAGCAGAAGAAGCAAAAAGCTGCTCAGAAGAAGAAAACCAAGCAGATCCAGGTCAAGGAAGTAAAATTCCGGCCCGGTACTGACGAGGGCGATTATCAGGTGAAGTTGAAAAACCTGATTCGTTTCCTCGAAGCGGGCGACAAAGGTAAGGTCACGCTACGTTTTCGAGGTCGTGAAATGGCGCACCAGGACATCGGCCGCAAGCTGATGGAACGGATTGCCGCTGACCTCGAAGACATGGCGTCTGTCGAGTCCTTCCCCAAGATGGAAGGCCGTCAGATGATCATGATCCTGGCGCCCAAAAAGAAGTGATCCGTTGGCAGTTGAACGGGCAATCGGTACCGCCGATTGCCGGCCCCGGGTTTTCTGAAGAAACCGAGTGGAGTTTTCCCTCATGCCGAAAATCAAGAGTAACAGTGGCGCTGCGAAGCGCTTCAAGAAGACTGCCCATGGCTTCAAGCACAAGCAGTCCTTCCGCAGTCACATCCTGACCAAGAAGTCGACCAAGCGTAAGCGTCAGCTGCGCGGCATGAAGCAGATTCATGATGCCGACAAGCAACTGGTTCAACGCATGCTGCCGAACCTCTAAGTACTTGTATTCAAAAGTACAGGTTGTCGATTTTAAAAGTCAGGAGTAAGCCATGACTCGTGTTAAGCGTGGTGTCGTCGCTCGTCGTCGGCACAAGAAGATTCTGAAGCAGGCCAAAGGCTATTACGGCGCTCGTTCGCGCGTCTTTCGCGTTGCCAAACAGGCGGTCATCAAGGCGGGTCAGTATGCCTATCGTGACCGTCGTCAGCGTAAGCGTCAGTTCCGTGCGCTGTGGATCGCGCGTATCAATGCGGCATCTCGTGCCAACGGTCTGTCCTATAGCCGCTTCATCGCCGGTCTGAAGAAGTCCGGCATCGAGATCGACCGCAAAGTGCTGGCCGATCTCGCCGTCCATGAAAAGTCTGCCTTTGCCGCGATCGTCGACAAGGCCAAGGCTGCTCAGTAATGGCCGGGTGAGACGTTCTTTATGAGTGTCTCATCATGCGCATGAAGCCGCAGGGGGAGAGCAGCCGCTCTTCCCCTGTTTTTTTGTCTGGGCCATCACTTCATATGCGATGGTCTATCATGGGCACTTAGGGAAATGCTGAATAAATAGACGAGCGGGATGAAGCGCGAGGCGCATGGAACACAGAACACGAGACATAACATGGGGTTAGGCGAGTGTTCGAGTACCACGCAACGACGCGATTCGCTCGTGTAGGCATTTATGCAGCGTTTCCTTAGCATCGGAGCTAGACGGATGGACCACCTCCCACAACTGGTCGCCGAGGCTCGCGCCGCTATCGAGCGCGCGCAGGATGTCCAGGCGCTCGACGAGGTTCGAGTGCATTTTCTGGGCAAGAAGGGCGAGATTACCGCGCTTCTCAAAGGTCTTGGTCAACTGCCGCCGGAGGAGCGCCCCAAGGCGGGAGAGCGCATCAACGAGGCCAAGCAGACTTTATCGGGTGAGCTCGAGGCGCGTAAGCAAACGCTTAAAGATGCCGAGCTCGATGCACGCCTGGCACGAGAGCGCATCGACGTGACCCTGCCTGGCCGAGGCGAGCCGACGGGTGGTTTGCACCCGGTGACGCGTACGCTTGAACGTATCGAATCGCTATTCGCACATATTGGGTTCGATGTGGCCGTAGGCCCCGAAATCGAAGACGACTATCATAATTTCGAAGCGCTCAATATTCCCGCGCATCATCCGGCACGGGGCATGGCCGACACCTTCTATTTCGATGCTTCGCGGTTGTTGCGTACGCACACGTCACCGGTTCAGGTGCGTACCATGAAGGAGCAAGCGCCGCCGATCCGCATCGTCTGCCCGGGGCGTGTGTACCGCAGCGACTCCGATCTGACGCATACACCGATGTTCCATCAGGTGGAAGGCTTGCTGGTCGATGAAGGCGTCAGCTTCGCTGATCTCAAGGGCACCATCGAAGACTTTCTCAAGGCTTTCTTCGAACGTGAGACGCTTTCCGTACGTTTTCGGCCGTCCTATTTTCCGTTCACCGAACCCTCCGCCGAGGTCGATATTCAGTGCGTGATGTGCGGTGGCGGGGGCTGTCGCGTCTGTTCTCATAGTGGCTGGCTGGAAGTCATGGGTTGCGGCATGGTCCACCCCGAAGTCTTTCGGCATTCAGGGATCGATGCCGAGCGCTATACGGGATTCGCCTTCGGCATGGGGGCCGAGCGCTTGACCATGTTGCGCTATGGGGTCAATGACCTGCGGCTGTTTTTCGAGAACGACTTGCGCTTCTTGCGCCAGTTCGGCTGATCTGCGACTAGGACACAGGAAGAAACATGAGATTTTCCGAAACATGGTTGCGCGATTGGGTGTCGCCCGAACTCACGACGCAGGCGCTTGCTGACCGGATCACGATGGCCGGGCTGGAAGTCGACGCTATCGAGGCGGTGGCCGGCGATTTCGAGGGTGTCGTCGTCGCCGAGGTGGTCGCTAAAGAGCCTCATCCCAGTGCCGACAAGCTGAATGTCTGCCAGGTCAATGATGGTGGCGATGAGCCGGTGCAAGTGGTGTGTGGCGCTCCCAACGTAGCGGTCGGTCAGAAAGTACCTTTCGCCCGGGTGAATGCAACGCTTCCCGGCGATTTCAAGATCAAGAAGGCCAAGCTACGCGGTGTGGAATCGCGTGGCATGATTTGCTCGGCCTCTGAACTCGAGCTGGAAGAAGGTACCTCGGCGGGCATCTTGGTGTTGTCCGGCGAGGCGCCCATCGGCGCGTCATTGCGCGATTGGCTGGCGCTTGACGATCATGCCATCGAGGTGGATCTGACGCCCAATCGTGGCGATTGCTTGAGCCTCAAGGGGTTGGCGCGTGAAGTGGGTGTGTTGAGCCGTCTACCGGTAACGGCGCCGAATACCGACATGGTAACGGCGTCGCATCAAGCGTCGTTTCCGGTACGTGTCGAGTCGCCAGCGAAATGTCCGCGTTATGCGGGGCGCATCATTCGTGGTGTCGATGTCTCGGCGAGCACTCCGCTATGGATGTCCGAGCGCTTGCGTCGTAGCGGCGTTCGCACCATCGACCCGATCGTCGATGTCACCAATTACGTGATGCTCGAACTCGGGCAGCCGATGCATGCCTTCGACTTGGCCAACTTGAATGACGCCATCGTGGTCCGCGAAGCGCAAGACGGGGAGCGCTTGACGTTGCTCGATGGCCAGGAAGTTGCCCTGCGCGAGGGCACTCTGGTGATCGCCGACGCAAAGCAACCGTTGGCGATTGCCGGGGTCATGGGCGGCGAGTCCTCAGGCGTGAATGCCTCGACGCAGGATATTTTCCTGGAGTCGGCGTTCTTCTCGCCACTGGCAGTGGCGGGGCAGGCGCGTTCTTATGGCTTGCATACCGATGCGTCGCACCGTTTCGAGCGCGGCGTCGATCCGCAATTGGCACAGGTCGCCATCGAGCGGGCCACTCAGCTACTGTTGAGCATCGTCGGGGGGGAGCCGGGCCCCGTGACCGATATCATGAGCCCCGACCATTTGCCGCTGGGCCGTGAAGTGGTCTTGCGTCGCGAGCGTCTCGACCAGTGCTTGGCGCTGGTCATGGCCGGTGACGATGTCGTGGATATCCTGTCGCGCCTTGGCATGCGTGTCGGCGCCATCGACTCGGGATGGCGGGTGACGGTGCCTAGCTGGCGCTTCGATATCGCGCTGGAGGAAGATCTCATCGAAGAGCTGGCGCGTATTCATGGCTATGACCAAGTGCCCGTACGACGTCCTTCCGCGCGCTTGAAGTTGAGTGCCTCCAACGAGGCACGCCAGCCACTGGCGCGTCTGCGTCGACACTTGGTGGCTCGGGGTTATCAAGAAGCGATTACCTATAGCTTCGTCGCCCCCGAGCTGCAAGAGGCGTTGACCCCGGGGGCGGTGGCACCGTATCTGGCCAATCCCATCTCGTCCGATATGTCGGTCATGCGGGCGAGCTTGCTACCTGGGCTGGTCAAGGCGCTGAGTCACAACCTCAATCGCCAGCAAGCACGTATCCGTCTGTTCGAAACGGGACTCGTGTTCCGTGGCGAGTTGGATGATCTCGAGCAGGTGGCGATGCTCGGAGGCATTGTGTGTGGGCCGAGACGGCCAGAGGGGTGGTCTTCTTCTCGCGAGGGCGTCGACTTCTTCGATCTCAAGGGGGATCTGGAAAGCCTGATGGCGTTGACTCAGCAGCCTGATGCATGGCGTTTCGATGCCGGCGAGCATCCGGGGATGCATCCCGGTCAGACGGCGCGGATTTTGTGTAACGACCGTCATGTGGGCTGGGTCGGTGCCTTGCATCCGGGAGTGCGTGCCAGTTTGGGCATCAAGACCAATGCCTTTGTCTTCGAGCTGGAGTTGGAAGCGCTGACTCAGGGTAAGCTGCCGGCCTTTACGCCTCTGTCGCGGCATCCGGACGTGCGTCGCGATCTAGCCTTGGTCGTGAGTGACGATGTGCCGGTCATGGCCTTGATGGACGTCATGCGCGAGCAGGCCGGGGAATGGCTGGTCGACATGCGGCTTTTCGACGTCTACCAAGGCGAGGGGATTGAAAAAGGCCACAAGAGTCTTGCCTTGGGCTTGACCTGGCAGCATCCTTCGCGCACGCTGAATGACGATGAAATCAATCAGTTAGTCGATGCCATCGTCGGCGAGGCGAAAACGCGCTTCGCGGCGGTCCTGAGGAGTTAATCCTATCAGCCGTTACGAGGATGAGAGCATGGGGGCGCTGACCAAAGCGGATTTGGCCGAACATCTGCATGCTGAGCTGGGTTTTTCCAAGCGCGAAGCAAAGTCGATGGTCGAAGCCTTCTTCGAAGAAATTCGCAGCTGCCTACGCGAAAACGAGCAGGTCAAACTGTCCGGGTTCGGAAACTTCGATTTGCGTGACAAGCGTGAACGTCCGGGGCGTAACCCCAAGACCGGCGAAGAAATTCCGATTTCGGCGCGTCGTGTGGTGACGTTCCGTCCTGGGCAGAAGCTCAAGGCGCGGGTCGAGGATTTCGACGACGCGGACGTCATTCACTGACGCTGCAGCGTTTTGCCCATGCAATGACACAATCCCGGGTATCTCGGGCACTTGCGAGTGTTCGGGATTGTGTCGTTCATCTTCATTTCCAGGCGCTAACGACGTGTCATGCATGTGCTAACATGGCGCACACATTTTACCGTTAAATCGACGACTGAACTGCATGCCAAGCATCAAGATTTTCGTAGGCACCATGTACGGTGGCGCCTTGGACGTTGCCGAACAAGTGGCGCCGCTTTTCGAGCAAGTAGGGTATGAGGTGGCGATCATTGAGCAACCCACCCTAAGCGATCTCGAGCCCTTGCCCGATCTCGCCTTATTCTGCGTTTCCACGACCGGTAGCGGTGATTTCCCCGGCAATTTTGTGCCCTTCGCGCGTGATCTCCGTGAATCGCCACCTGCGCTGAACCAGTGTCGCTATGGGCTGATAGCCCTGGGCGATAGCTCCTATGGCGAGACGTACTGCGGTGCGGGTCGGGCGCTGGATGCCTTGCTGGAAGATCTTGGCGCCCAGCGCCTGGGCGAGCGTTTGGAAATCGACGCCATGGAGACTTTCATGGCCGATGATGCCGCTATCCCCTGGGTCGAATCATGGATCGACGAGCAAGGGTTGCAAGCCACGTGACGAGTGATACGACGACGTCACCCTCCGCTGCACGCTTGAGCGTCATGATCGGGCTTCTGCTCGTGACACTGTGCTCCTGGCCGCGCTATCAGCTGGGGGGCTATGACACCCACAGTGGTTTGTTGGTCATGGTCGGCGCCGGGTTGGCTGTCGTCATCATCGCCTATTGGCGGCGCATGACGGAAAAGCAGCGGCACCTGCTCCCAACACGTCTCAAGTGGTTGGCGATGTCATTCGTGGTCGGAGGGGTAGTGATGGCCACTTGGCATTACGCTCTGGCAAGTGCCCCGGCTGAGTGGGCGACCGTGCTGTCGCATGGTGCTACGGCGGGCTTGCTGCTTCACGCTATCTCGACAGGCTGGCGCGCTCGGCGGTAAGTCTTCCCTGCGCGCCGTGTCGAATCTTGAATCGCACTCGGTTCAAACGCGAAACCCCCGGTCCACAGGACCGGGGGTTTTTCGTCTCGATAGTACGCTCTATCCCCTGTCAGGATTTTTCGCGAATCATCTCTTCGCGCGCCAGGCGTGCTTGTTCCTCGGGATAGGTAGGGAAATCCACGTAGCCGCGCGCATCGCCGCCATAGAACGTATTGGCATCGAAGTCCGCCAAAGGCCAGCCGTTTTGCATCCGCTCGACCAGGTCGGGGTTCGATGTGAAGTAACGACCGAACACCGGAAGGTCGATGGTGCCTTCATTCACCAGTTTTTCAGCTTCTGCCTGATCGAGGTTACCGGCGAGCAGCAAATTGCCCTGGTAGACGTCACGGAACTGGCGCAGATAATCGCGCGGCATCGGGGGCATGCCTTGTCCGCCCTGGTCGTGCAGGTGCACGTAAGCAAGGCCGCGTTTGTTGAATTCGCGTGCGAGGTAGAGATAGGTCTCGCCGTTATCGTCGTATTCCGGCATGTCGAACAGCGTGCCATGCGGTGACAGGCGGACCCCAACGCGCCGTGCGCCAATCATCTTGCTGACTTCATCGACGACTTCGAGCAACAGACGGCAGCGGTTTTCACGCGAACCGCCGTATGCGTCGCTACGGTCGTTGACGCCGGGGTTGAGGAATTGCTCGAAGAGGTAGCCGTTGGCACCGTGAATTTCGACGCCATCGAAGCCGACATCGCGGGAATTGACCGCAGCTTGGGCGAAGTCACGCACGATATCGTGTATTTCATGGGTATCGAGACGGCGCGGCTGGCTAGCTTCGAGCATGTCTGGCTGGCCGTCGTCGTTATAGCCAAAGGCCATGCCGCCTTGCTTGTCGCTGGGGCCGACAGGTGACGCGCCGGCAACCTGTACCGTGGTATGAGAAACGCGCCCCACGTGCCAGATCTGGGCGAAGAAGATACCGTCGCGCTCGTGCACGGCGCGCGTGGCCTTGGCCCAGCCGGTCAGTTGGTCGGGGCCAAAGATGCCGGGATTGTAGAGATAGCCTTGGCCTTGCCGCGAAATGGGCGTGCCTTCGGAGATGATCAGCCCGGCGCTGGCACGTTGGCGATAATAGAGGGCGCCCATCTCGGTTGGAATGTCCTCCGGCGCACGTGAACGCGTCATGGGGGCCATCACGATGCGGTTGTTCAAGCGCGTACCATTGAGATCGAAGGATTCGAAGAGTGAAGCCATGCGATGCTCTCCTTGCAGGCAGGCGGTGAATGGAAACGAAGACGCGAGCCACAAATCGGGCTCGCGTACGCCTGAGAGTCTAGGAGGTTGTTAGCATTTTAACAATTGCATGAGACGATCGAGCTCATAAGCAATGCTTATCTAGCGCCGAACGTTACTCACGCAATGCAAGGCGGTGTTTTCCGTCGGCTTTCACCCTAGCGTATAACAAGGTACGTATTCGCTGCCCGGCAGCTTCATGCGTTCCTGGGCTACGAACGAGGTCAGCAGTGCGTCGAGACGCGCCATCAAATCCGGCTCGGCATGCAAACGGAAGGGGCCTCGCTCCTCGATGGCACGGATACCTTCTTCCTTGACGTTGCCGGCGACGATGCCCGAAAACGCACGACGGAGGTTGGCCGCGAGCTCATGCACCGGTTGTTCGCGATGCAGGGAAAGAGCGGCCATGCTTTCGTGGGTAGGTTCGAAAGGCAATTGAAAACCGGCATCGACGTTGAGTCGCCAGTTGAAATAGAAAGCGTCGTTCTGACTACGCCGAAACGCACCCACATCGTCCACGCCTCGGCGCATGGCGCGACCGACCTCGGCGGGGTCGTCAATGATGATCTGATAGCGTTCACGGGCCTTTTCTCCGAGCGTGAAGGCCAGAAACTCGTCGATGCGCTTGAAATAGTCGGCGCTGTCGCGGGGCCCGGTAAAGACGACCGGGAAGGGCACGTCGGCGTTGTCCGGATGTAGCAGGATGCCCAGTAAATAAAGGATTTCCTCGGCGGTGCCCACGCCGCCGGGGAAGATCACGATGCCATGACCAGCGCGCACGAAGGCCTCGAGGCGCTTCTCGATGTCGGGCATGATCACCAGTTCGTTGACGATAGGGTTGGGCGATTCAGCGGCAATGATGCCGGGCTCGGAAATGCCCAAATAACGTCCATCGTGGCGACGCTGCTTGGCATGTGCGACGTTGGCGCCCTTCATGGGGCCTTTCATGGCGCCGGGGCCGCATCCCGTGCAGATGTCGAGATCGCGGAGTCCTAGGTGATACCCCACGTCCTTGCTGTAATCGTATTCCTCGCGGCTGATGGAATGGCCGCCCCAGCACACGACGAGGCTGGGTTCGCGCGCGGACTTTAGCGTTCCGGCGTTACGCAGGATATGGAAAACGGCATTGGTGATGCCATCTCCGCGTTGCAGATCGAACTTGGGCGTGTGCTGGATTTCGTTGTGAACGTAGACGATATCGCGTAGCACGGCGGAAAGATGCTCGCGAATCCCGCGGATCATCTGGCCGTCGACGAAGGCGCTGTGCGGTGCGTTGTCGAGCTTGAGACGAATGCCGCGGTCCTGTTGAAGTACTTCGATCTCGAAGTCGTGGTGCGCCTGCATGAGCGCGCGACTGTCATCGGTAGGATTGCCGCAGTTGAGCACGGCCAGCGAGCAGCGTCTCAAGAGATCGTGCAGGCCGTTGGCGGAGGTGTCACGCAGGCGGTTGACCTCTTGCTGCGAGAGGACTTCCAGGCTGCCTTCGGGAGAGATAATGGTAGAAAGTTTTTGGGGCATTGACGCATCCTTGTGGCGGCCCGAAGGCCGAAGGAAAAGCTCCATATGCGGCATCGTGTCGAATATCACTGGCGCGCTTTGCATCTGACTCGGTCACGACACGCACTGGGAGCTGATTCATGTTTCGATGCTAACACGCGATCTTCGGCCACGCAGCGATGTGAGGTGCAGCATAATTTGCTATGATGCGGTTATCACAACCCCCGAAGCCACGGTTATTGCCACGCTAACCTTCGTTGATCGTGTCATGGCTTCGGCACATAAGCAGCTGCCCCGAAACGCCAGCCGGTGGACCCTCACTTCATGTTCAACGCGCAATATTTCCGTACTTTTATCACCCTTGTCGAAACGGGTAGCTTCACGCATACCGCGCGCAAGCTGGAAATGACTCAGCCCGGAGTCAGTCAACATATACGTAAGCTGGAACGCTATCTCGACAAATCCTTGCTGCAGCGACATGGGCGCCGTTTCACGCTGACCGAGGCGGGCCGGCGTGCCTATGATTATTCCGTCAAGCTGTTTGCCGAGCATGAACAGTTTCGTCACTCGTTGGATAATGACTCGCCGGATACCGGGGAATGCCGCGTGGCATCGCCGGGTAGCGTGGGGTTGATGTTTTATCCGTTCATCCTGGGGTACCAGCAGATGCACCCTGGTCTGACGGTCACCTATGATTTCGCCTTCAACGGTGAGATCGTCGATGCGGTCCTGGCGGGTCGCTTCGACGTGGGCATCGTCACCGATGTCAGCAAACATCCGGATCTCAATTTCGAGCCTTGGCATCAGGAGCCGCTATGCCTGGTCGTCCCTGCGGACTTCGCTGGCACCACGATCAGCGAGCTCATGGCGCTGGGCTTCATGAATTATTCCGACGGCATCAACAACGCCAGCTTGCTATTGCGGCGCAATTTCGCCGGGGAATTTCGCTCGATGAGCCACTTTCCACAACAAGGCTTTTCCAACGAGATCAGCATGGTGCTGGATGCGGTGGCGCGTGGTTTGGGCTTTACCGTGATACCCCGGACCGTACTCGAGACGTCGCCTTGGCAGCGTCAGGTCAAGGAGCTGCCCGTGACGGAAGCGGTATACGAAACGCTGTATGTCGTGACCAAGCGTGGCGTCGAGATGCCGCGCCGTTACGAGCAACTGCTTGGTGAGTTTCGGTTGCAGCGCCGCAATGTGCTCTATGGTTACGCCGAAGCACCGCCTCTCGAGGAAGACGCCTGACGCTAGACGCCTCGGGCGTGACTGTCGCAACTCGTGATTATCGCGACGGAAACGGCCCCACCAAGGCAAACCTTGGTGGGGCCGTTTTACGTGTGGCTCGTGGGCGCTAAGCGCGCTCAGTCGCCATCGCGATACGCCTCGATGGGGGGGCAACTGCAGATGAGGTTACGGTCGCCATGGACGTTGTCGACACGATTGACCGTCGGCCAATACTTGGCGGCCTTGGTGGCTTCGGTGGGGAAGGCACCCAGCTCACGTGAATACGGCCGCTCCCAATCGTCTGCCATCAAGTCCGCTTGCGTATGCGGCGCCATGGACAATGGATTGTTATCCGCGGGCCACTCGCCACTTTCTAC
The DNA here is from genome assembly GCF_029889905.1 of Chromohalobacter sp. 11-W. Classification (GTDB taxonomy): domain Bacteria; phylum Pseudomonadota; class Gammaproteobacteria; order Pseudomonadales; family Halomonadaceae; genus Chromohalobacter. The sequence continues at coordinate 118,521 of NZ_JARANZ010000010.1, forward strand.
GCGTCGGATTTCGTCGCGAATGGCGATCATGGCATCGCAAAAGCGGTCGATTTCGTAGCGCGACTCCGATTCGGTCGGTTCGACCATCAAGGTGCCGGCCACGGGGAAGGACATCGTCGGGGCATGGAAGCCGTAATCCATCAGGCGCTTGGCGATATCTTCCTCACTGATGCCGGAAGCCGTCTTGAGAGAGCGGACATCCAAGATGCATTCATGGGCGACGGTGCCGTTGCGTCCTTTATAAAGCACTGGGTAGTGCGCTTCGAGACGCTTGGCGATGTAGTTGGCGTTGAGTATTGCCAACTCCGTGGCGAGTTTCATGCCGCGCCCGCCCATCATCTTGATATAGGCCCAGGAGATCGGCAGGATCGACGCCGAGCCGTAGGCCGCTGCCGAGACCGCGCCGGAATCCGTTTCGACACCTGGCAGGGGGGTGATGACGTGATTGGGCACGAACGCGGCTAGATGCGCCTTGACACCAATCGGACCCATGCCGGGACCGCCACCGCCATGCGGAATGCAGAATGTCTTGTGCAGGTTGAGGTGCGACACGTCACCACCGAAATCCCCCGGTCGGCAGAGTCCGACCTGGGCGTTCATGTTGGCCCCGTCGATATACACCTGGCCGCCGTTGTCGTGCACGATACGGCAGGCTTCGCTGACGCTTTCCTCGAAAACGCCGTGCGTCGACGGGTAGGTGAGCATGATCGCCGATAGCACTTCGCGGTGCTTTTCGGCCTTGCTGCGCAGGTCGTCGATGTCGATGTTGCCATCGTTATCGCATTCGACGACGACGACTTTCATCTGCGCCATGGCGGCAGAGGCTGGATTGGTGCCGTGGGCCGAGCTCGGGATCAGGCAGATATCGCGATGGCCTTGGCCTTGTGATTTCTGATAGCGCCGAATGGCAACCAGGCCCGCGTACTCACCCTGTGCGCCGGAATTAGGCTGCATGGAAATCGTGTCATAGCCAGTGATCTCGACGAGAAACGCCGAGAGCTCGTCGATCATCTGCTTGTAACCGGCGACCTGATCCTGCGGCGCGAAGGGATGGATATTGGCGAATTCCGGCCAACTGATGGGGATCATCTCACTGGTGGCATTGAGCTTCATGGTGCATGAGCCCAAGGGAATCATGGCATGAGTAAGCGATAGATCCTTATTTTCGAGACGCTTTAGGTAACGCAGCATCTCGGTTTCGCTGCGATAACGCCGGAACGTGGGGTGGGTGAGGAAATCGCTTTCCCGCGCGCAAGCGTCGGGGATGCCGGTCATGCCCTGTGTGTGGACGTGACGATCGAGCTCGCGCACCGACAGCCCATGTTCGTCTCCCAGCAATACGTCGAACAGCGTAACGACGTCCGCCGCCGTGGTGGTCTCGTCGAGGCTGATGCCGATATGGCCATTGGTGTCGTAGCGCAGGTTGATTTCGTGCGCCATGCTGCGACCGTGCACCTGGCCGTGATCGAGTCCTGCCAGCGTGAGCGTGTCGAACCAGCTGTCGTGGGTGAGTGTCACGCCGTGACGCTTGAGCCCTTCGGCGAGAATGGTCGTCAGGCGATGGATCCGCGTGGCGATGGTACGCAGGCCTTCGGCACCGTGATAGACCGCATAGAAGCCGGCGATGTTGGCGAGCAATGCCTGAGCGGTACAGATATTGGAAGTCGCTTTCTCGCGGCGGATATGCTGCTCGCGCGTCTGCATGGCCATGCGCAAGGCACGTTGGCCACGACTGTCCCTTGAAACGCCGATGATACGCCCGGGCAGTGAACGCTTGAGGGCGTCGCTAGCGGCGAAAAAGGCCGCATGCGGGCCACCGTAGCCCATGGGGACACCGAAACGCTGGGAGCTGCCCACGACGATGTCTGCGCCCAGCGCACCGGGTTCCTTGAGTAGTACCAGGCTCATCAGGTCAGTGGCGACGCAGGTCATGATGCGTCGTTGTCGCGCTGCTTCGAGTTGCGCCGTGATATCGCGTACTTCCCCGGTGGCTCCCGGGTATTGCAGTAATGCGCCGAAAACATCGTGATCGGCCAGAGTTTCGGCGGGCGCGACGATGAGCTCGAAACCGAAATAGGCGGCACGGGTACGCAGGACATCGAGCGTCTGAGGTAGCACATTGTCTGCCACGAAGAAGCGCTCGCTCTTGGCCTTCTTGTTGGCGCGACGGCACAGGGCCATGGCTTCAGCGGCAGCCGTCGCCTCGTCGAGCAGGGACGCGTTGGCGATCGGCATGCCGGTCAAATCCATGACCACTTGCTGGAAGTTCAGTAGCCCTTCCAGGCGCCCCTGGGCGATTTCCGGCTGATAGGGCGTGTAAGCGGTGTACCAACCGGGGTTCTCCAGTACGTTGCGCTGGATGACGGCCGGGAGGTGCGTGGGATAGTAGCCTTGACCGATGTAGTTCTTGAAGGTCTTGTTCTGGCGTGCCAGCTGCTTGAGGTAGGTAAGCGCTTCCGCTTCGCCACGGGGCTCTTCGAGAGACAGGTTGCGCTCCAGGCGAATATCGCCAGGAAGCGTCTTGGCTATCAGCGACTCGGTGTCGGGAAGCCCCAAGGTCGCCAGCATGTGCTGGACATCGTCCCCGTCAGGCCCATTGTGGCGCGTCAAGAAGTCGTCGTGATTGGCCAATTCGGCCAGGCTGCGGTTGTCGTTGGCCATGAAACCCTCAAGCGTTGGCGGGCGGTCGAGCCCGATTCGACACGAAGCGGCGACATGTAACGAAGATGCCGCCGGCAGAACAGGACAAGTGCAACGTGCGAGGCGCGTCAGCCTTCCTCGGCGCTGACGAGCGCGTCATACGCAGTGGCATCGAGCAGTGCGTCGAGCGCGTCGGGCTCGGCGAGTTTGAGCTTGATGATCCAGCCGTCCTCGTAGGGGTGCTCGTTGACGGCTTCGGGAGAGTCCTCCAGCGACTCGTTAACGGCGACGACTTCACCGCTCAACGGGAGGTATAGGTCGGAGGCGGCCTTGACGGATTCGATGACACCGAATTCTTCACCAGCGTCGAGTTGTCGGCCCGTGTCGGGTAGCTCGACGAAGACGACGTCGCCCAGGGATTCCTGGGCGTGATCGGTGATACCGATCGTGACGGTGCCGTCATTGTTGTCGAGGACCCATTCATGGCTGTCGGTATAGCGAAGATTGGCAGGGATGTGGCTCATCGTGATTTTCCTATACGAAAAGATTTTCTGATTTGGGGAATATGAGTGCCATTATGCCTCATTGATTCGCCCTTGGCATCGTCATCATGCATTTCTTCATGCCATTCGGCTCGACCGCCTAGTAAGGGTGGACAGGATACCGGCGAGCGTCCAGCAAAAAGCCATACTGCTTATGAGCCTGGCCATGGGTGGTCTCAACCATAGTTGCGATGCCTTGCCTTGATGAGCCTGCTGGCGATGGAGACCCACCACGCGTATCGAAAATGCGGGTGCCAGTCTGCTATACAGGGGCCGGAAGGGGAGATGTCTTGCGGTTGCCAAGCCGCGGGACAGCGATTAGCCTTCGTTTCTAATAAGAAACTTGTTGTGCTCGTGTTTTGCTCGCATGGTCACGCGAGTAAGCGACGAGATTTCTATCCATAATGCCTGAAACGCTATTTTGCTTTGCGGGTATGGAGAAACGCCAAGCTGATCCGCTAAAGTCAAGAGGGTTTTGGCGGTTATCTTCTTGAGCTAACGCCGTCGATGACAGTGCAGGCACTGCGCTGGATAACAACAAATGTCTGGGAGGACATCTCGTGGAAACACTCAATGCGGTATTCAGCGCCATCAATGATGTTGTATGGGGCCCCTTGATGCTCATCTTGTTGCTGGGGGTGGGCGTATATCTGCAACTGGGGCTCAAGTTGCTGCCCATTCGCAAGCTGGGGGCGGGCTTCAGTCTTCTCTGGAAAGGACGTAAAGCCGAAAAAGGCGATGAGGATGAGGGTGAAATTTCTCCCTTCAACGCGCTGATGACATCGCTTTCGGCCACCGTGGGCACCGGTAATATCGCGGGTGTCGCCACTGCCATCTTCCTGGGCGGCCCGGGAGCCGTGTTCTGGATGTGGATCACGGCACTGGTGGGCATGGCGACTAAATTTTCCGAGGCGGTACTGGCGGTTCGTTATCGTGAAGTCGATGCGGCGGGCGACCACGTCGGTGGGCCAATGTATTACATCCGCAATGGGTTGGGAAAGAAATGGGCCTGGCTGGGTGGCTTGTTTGCGTTTTTCGGTGCGGTTGCTGCCTTCGGGATTGGTAATACCGTGCAATCCAACTCGGTCGCCGATGGTCTCAGTGAGTCACTGGGGATGCCGCATTGGCTGACCGGTGTGATCATCATGTTGCTGGCGGGTGCCGTGATTCTCGGTGGCATCAAGCGTATTGCCAAGGTGGCTGGCAAGCTGGTGCCGGTCATGGCGATTGCCTATATCGTCTGTGGCTTGCTGGTGCTGATCATCAATATCGATCATGTCGGTGCCGCGTTGGGGCTGATTTTCGGCCATGCCTTTACGCCGGTATCTGCCGCAGGTGGGTTTGCGGGGGCTGCCGTGGCCAAGGCGATTCAATTTGGCGTGGCGCGCGGCGTGTTTTCCAATGAGGCAGGGCTGGGCAGTGCGCCGATCGCCCATGCTGCGGCGCAGACCAAGAATCCGGTTCGCCAAGGGCTGGTGGCGATGCTGGGGACGTTCATCGATACCATCATCGTGTGCTCGGTTACTGCGTTGGCGATCTTGACCAGCACCGAGTGGACATCTGGTGAAACCGGGGCCGCGTTGACCGCGATGGCCTTCGATGGTGCGCTACCGGGCATCGGTCAGTATGTGGTGTCCTTTGCGCTGGCAGTGTTTGCCTTCACGACCATCCTCGGTTGGGCCTTCTACGGTGAAAAGTGCTTCGAGTATCTGTTCGGCGTCGCTTCGATCAAGATCTATCGTGTGGTGTATATTCTGGCGATTCTCGCCGGAGCCGTCGCGCCACTGGAATTCGTCTGGCTGATGGCCAGTGTCTTCAATGCCATGATGGCAATCCCCAACTTGATTGCGCTGGCTCTGCTCTCGCCGGTGGTCTTCAAGCTCACCAGCGATCACTTTGCCGGTAAGACCGTCTTGCCTGGCGAAGATTTGGACGATAAACGCTGAGCTGTCTTGGGGCGGCGATCGTCGCCCCTTCACGGATAACGATGAGGAAGCGACGATGTCCGACGACCTTCACCATACGCCGTTGCATGACGTACATGTCTCTCGCGGGGCGAAGATGGTGCCCTTCGCCGGTTACAGCATGCCGGTGCAATACGCCCTAGGTGTCAAGAAAGAACATGAACATACCCGCCATGCGTGCGGTTTGTTCGACGTATCGCACATGGGGCAGCTCATCGTTTCGGGGCCGTCACCGGCACGTGCCATCGAAACGCTAGTGCCGGCGGATATCATCGGGTTACCGGCAGGCATGCAGCGTTATGCGCTCTTCACCGGCAATGAAGGCGGCCTGCTCGATGACTTGATGATCGTCAATCGCGGCGAGGATCTTTATGTCGTCGTCAATGCGGCCTGTAAGGACCAGGACGTGGCACACCTGCGTACCGGGCTCGACGCCGAGCATCAGGTGGAAGTGCTCGACCGCGCCTTGCTGGCATTGCAGGGGCCGCAAGCCAAAGACGTCATGGCGCGCCTGTGTCCCGAGGCCTGTGATCTCGTGTTTATGCATCATGGCCAATTCGAGGCGCTCGGTACCCAGTTGTGGATCAGTCGCAGCGGTTATACCGGTGAGGATGGCTTCGAGATCTCCGTGCCCGTGGACGCCGCCGAGCGTCTGGCGACGTGGTTGCTAGAGCAGGCCGAGGTCGAGCCCATTGGCCTGGGAGCACGCGACTCACTGCGTCTGGAAGCTGGGCTGTGCTTGTATGGGCATGACCTGGATACCCAGACGACGCCCGCCGAGGCGAGCCTAATCTGGGCCGTGGGCAAACCCCGGCGCATCGGAGGCGAACGAGAAGGGGGCTTCCCGGGGGCCGATGTCATTCTGCCCCAGATCGATACCAAGCGGATCACCCGTAAGCGTGTCGGTCTACTGGGTGAAGGGCGAGCGCCGGTGCGAGAAGGTACTCAGCTTTATAGCGCCGAAGATAGTCATGTGGGCTGTGTGACGTCGGGAAGCTTCGGCCCGACCCTGGGTAAGCCGGTCGCCATGGGGTATGTCGATATCGAATTTGCGGCGTTGGAAACGACGCTGTATGCCGATGTCCGTGGTAAGCGCCTACCCATGCAGGTGTCGCGAATGCCGTTCGTACAGGCCAAGTACTACCGCGGTTAAATCTCTTCTGTTGATGTTCCTACCTTCAAACCTCGAGTAAAGCTCGAGGTTTTTATTTGGCTATCTACTCCAAAGCGGGAAGCCATTGCCCATAAGTCGCCCCCCAAAGCCCCATATGGGCGATGACAAATCCCAATAATGCACCTGCGATGACGTCGCTGAGGTAATGCAAGCCAAGGATGACACGCGAGGCGGCAATTAGCCCCGTGAGGGGAAGAACCACGACGAGTAACCATGGCGACGTCGCTGCAGTAAATGTGCAGAACATGACGGCGTGCAAAGTATGTCCGCTGGGAAAGCTGTAACGATCCAAGGGTGGCATGGTGCATGGAATACTCGAGAACGTGATATAGGGCCGTTCTCGGCAGAGGCGCGTCTTGACCAGGCGGTAAAAGAGGGCGCCAACCGCAGCGCATATCCCCCAAAGCAGTGTCAGGCGCCAGCCTTCGCGTCCATATATGATCGGCTGCATCAATGCCAAGGCCACCCAGGCCGGCCAGTCGCCGATACGGCTGCAACACCGGAACAAGCCGTATATCAACCGTCGCTGGCTGAGCAGGGCGATGCGCTGACAGAGCTGCCATTCGAGAGAGTCCAGGCGCTCAAACGTGACCGGGGGACGAGATCGCATACGGGGCCTCCTGAGTCGCCCTGATCAAATACGTCAAGAAGTGTTCGCCGATGACATGCCAGCCCTGGTCGACGACTTTTTCTCTTGCTGCGACACCTGAGCGGATTCGAGCATTCGGATGCCGGCAAAGGTCCACGGCGGCCTGTACAAATGCGTCATCGTCCGTCGCCTCGATCAAGCGACCTTCGCGCCCATCCGCAATCAATTCACTTGCGGCGGCCTGATCGAAAGCTACCACGGGAAGTCCGCTGGCCATGGCCTCGGGGACCACATTACCGTATGTCTCCGAGTGCGATGGGAACAGGAACATATCGGCGCTGGCGTAGTGGCGTGCCAAGGTTTCTCCGCTTAGAAAGCCGGTGAAAATCGCCTCGGGAAGCTGGTGCTCCAGGTCCTGCCTTTCGGGGCCGTCACCCACTAACACAGCGCGTAGCGTCGGGTGTTCTTCTTGCATCGCGCGCAGCGTGCGTACGAGCAACGACGTGTTCTTTTCGGCGGCCAGGCGTCCCGCGTAGAGGATGACGGGCTGGTCGCCATCGACGCCCCACTGAGCTCTTAGGTTAGCGTCGCGCCGGGCCGGAGAAAAATGCTGAGCGTCGATGCCGCGCCCCAATACGTTCACACGCTGAAAGCCACGTCGATATAAACGCTCGGCTTGGGCGCGCGTGGGCACGAGCGTCATCTGACAGCGGTTATGAAAGTAGCGCAATCCGGCAGCCACTATGCCGCTGGCCCACCGCAAGTGGTAGCTTGCCGCGTACTGGTCGAAATTGGTGTGGAAACCGCCCACGACAGGAATCGATAAATGACGCGCCGTGGCCAGCGCCGCCCAACCCAGCGGACCTTCAGTCGCGATGTAGACGACATCTGGGCGTGACTCTCGCCACAAGCGCGACAAGCGTCGCCAGGCGGGCAAGCCGACATTCACATCGGCGTAACCCGGTAGGGAGAATGCACGAACTTGCATGTCACGCTCGGCGCGTCCTTCGCGGCCGCCTTGTCGGGGCCGAGGGCGCACTAGCTGCAGGTTGACGTTACGCGTGACGAGGTGATGGGCCAGATGGTCCAGCGTATGCGCCACACCGTTGATCTCGGGTGCCCAGGTTTCACTGACCAATGCGACTCGCATGATGCACCTCCGTGGCATATCAAGACAGTGCTAGGTTCAAGCATCCTGATGACAGCAGTGCGACATCATCGTGACGATACGATGTCGTCAACCGGGGTTACCGTGTTGTTGATAGGGCAGGTATTTCTTGTCTAGCGTAGCACCTGTTTGGGATCCACGGGTTTCCCGCCATGGCGGACATCGAATAACAGGTCATAGCGCCCTGTGTCGTGTCGATAACCGACATCGCAAACGGGTGTGCCTTGTTTTACCTCATCGCCATCTTCGACGAGTAGACGCTCGCATAGTGCATAGACACTTTGCATGTTGTCGCGGTGGTGAATGATCACCACGCGTCCCAGTTGCCGCATACTATCGGCAAAGCGAACGGTGCCATCGGCAACGGCAAGTGCCTGGGTGTTTGCGGAGGTCGAGAGCAACATCGGCTGTAGGGTGCCGCGCGCATCGGTTCCATAGGCACGTGCTATTTCATACTGTTTGAGTGGCCAATGCCATGTGCGCGCGCTATCGGGCAGCGCTCCTGGGTCGGGAAGCGTACGACTACGCGCGGCGGGCTTGGAGGCCGTTGACGACGAGGACTGGGTCGTTGAGGCGGTGGTTCGGGCAGAACCTCCTCGCGGCACCTTGAGCAACTGTCCGACATTCAGGGCGTTGGCGGAAAACTTGGGGTTCGCTGTTTGCAAGCGCCGCGCAGTGCTGCCAAAGCGCTGGGCGATACTCGAATAAGTGTCACCCGGACGTACTTGATAGCGATAAGGGCCGCTACCGGGCGCGCGCTCGCGGTGGGTGGGCACCAGGATGCGCTGGCCGATGGCCAGTCGACGCGCATCGACGCCCGGGTTGAACCGTTGCAAGCGCAGTAACGGGACACCTGCTTGCTTGGCGATTTGTCCGAGCGTGTCGCCGCGTTGGATGGAGACCCAGTTACCAGCAATGTTGCCGCCACGATAGCCACCGGCGCCAGGCCCGCCAGCGCAGCCGGCGAGTATCAAGACAAAGAGGAGGAGGGGAACGATTCGAGCGCACGATCCTTTTCCTCCCATAGCGCGTTCAGCCATGAATGGAAGCGTTCCTTGTAATGCGGGTCCAGATGATAGTCGCCATTGCCCATCCAGGCGGGCACGTTGAGTCGACGTGCTTCCATGTGTATGGGAATTTCGCGACCGCAAAGAAAATGCCAAAAGTTCGGGGCCGCATGGCGATAATGAAGCGTGACGTCGAGAATGCCGCTCAGACGATCACCCATTAGACGTATGACTTGCGCAGTACCGCCTGCCTTGGGACGCAGCAGATGCCGAAACGGACTTGCTTGCTGGTCACGTTTGGTGGGGGTGAAGCGCGTACCTTCGACGAAATTGTAGATCGTCATCGGCATTTCTCGCGCACGCTCGCACATGCGTTGCGTCGCGCGGCGATCGCGTTCCGCCAACTGTGGCCGATGGGTAAGCTCGCTGCGTGCATAGCGGCGCATGAAGGGGAACTCGAGTGCCCACCAGGCGAGGCCGATGATGGGCACGAAGATCAGCTCACGCTTGAGAAAGAACTTGGGCATCGAGGTCCGTCCGTACAGCACGTACTGCATGACGAAGATATCCGTCCAACTACGGTGATTGGCGATGACCAGCCACCACTGGCTGGGAGACAACCCCTCGGGTAAGTGCGCGGTGATGTTTGGCTTGACCCAATGACGAATCCACCAGTTATTGGTGGCGATCCAGGCCAGAGCGATGGCGTTGAGTCCCGCCAAGACACGTAGGCGCAAACGCCGCGTTGGCGTCATGAGCTTGAGGAGCGTCAGTAGATAAAGCGGCACGCCCCAGAAAAGCGTATTGGCGATCAGCAACAGCACGCTTGTCAGCCCCTTGAGGGTCGCCATGCCGTTCTCCTTCAATGACTTGGCGACTTATGCTACTGGATCGTGTGGCGGCTGCCCAGTCTCGGACAAGGCGATGGCGTGCGTATCACTCGGCGAGCGCAGGGAGATCGACGAAAAGCTCAAGAGCTTCGGGGTTGGCCAGCGCATCACGATTCTTGACGGGTTCGCCATGGACGACGTTGCGCACGGCGATTTCGACGATCTTGCCCGACAGCGTGCGGGGAATATCCTCCACTGCGATGATCTTGGCAGGCACATGCCGCGGGGTCGTGTGCCGGCGTACCATGCGCCGGATTTCGTCGCATTTGGCTTCGTCGAGCACGACATGGGGGCGCATGCGGACGAAGAGCACCACGCGCACATCGTTCTGCCACGTTTGGCCGATGCATAGCGATTCGAGCACGCCGTCCACCTTTTCGACTTGTCGGTAGATCTCGGCGGTGCCGATACGCACGCCACCGGGGTTGAGGACGGCATCCGAGCGCCCGTGGATGATGACGCCGCCGTGAGGTGTCAGTTCGGCGTAGTCGCCATGCGCCCAGATACCCGGAAAGGTCGAAAAGTAAGCATCGCGATAACGCTCCCCATCGGGATCGTTCCAGAAGCCGGTGGGCATGCAAGGAAAGGGACGTTTACAGACCAGTTCGCCCTTGTTGCCCGTGACGCTTTGTCCGTGGTCATCGAAAACGTCGACAGCCATGCCGAGCCCGCGACATTGCAGTTCGCCCCGGTAAACAGGACGGATCGGACACCCCAGTGCGAAGCAGGATACGATATCCGTGCCCCCGGAGATCGAGGCCAGCATGAGGTCACGCTTGATCTTGTCATAGACGTAATCGAACGACTCATGAGGCAACGCCGAGCCGGTGGAAAGCAGCGCGCGTAGCGGTGAAAGGTCCACTTGCTTGCCGGGCGCCAAGCCTTCCTTTTCACAGGCCGTGAGGTACTTTGCGCTGGTGCCGAAGACTGTGACGCCCTCATCGCTGGCGATTTGCCACAGGGTGTCGGGGTGTGGCGCAAACGGTGAACCATCGTAGAGCAATAGCGTGGCACCGGAGCCAAGCCCGGACACCAGCCAGTTCCACATCATCCAGCCACAAGTCGTGTAATAGAAAAAGATATCGTCGGCGTCGATATCGGTATGCAGACGGTGCTCCTTGAGATGCTGCAACAGGGTGCCGCCTGCCGAGTGGATGATGCACTTGGGGACACCCGTGGTGCCCGAAGAATAGAGAATGTAAAGCGGGTGCTCGAAGGGCAGTGCCTGGAAATCGATTTCGCTGGCGTTGTTATCCAGGTAGTCGGCCCAGGCGATGGCGCGAGGAATGTCATCGAGAGCCGGAGCGTCTTCGAGGAAGGGGAAGACCACGACATGCTTGAGCGAGTCTATGGCATTGGCAATATCGGCGACGCGCTCCCGAGTGTCGATGGCCTTGCCGTTCCAGGTATAACCATCGGTGGCGATCAATACCTTAGGAGCGATCTGCCCAAAGCGATCCAAGACGCCGTTGAATCCGAATTCCGGCGAGCAGGAAGACCACACCGCGCCGAGGCTGGCCGAAGCAAGCAAGGCGATGATGGCGTGTTCACTATTGGGGACGAAGCCGGCGACACGATCGCCCTCCGTGACGCCGCTAGCCTTGAGTGCGTGGGCCAGTCTGGCGACATTATCGTATAATTCGGCATAGCTGATGACGCGTCGCCGCAGGCGTTCATCGCGAACGATCAAGGCGGGATGTTCGTCACGCCGGCGCAACATGTTGGCGGCATAATTCAAACGTGCTTGCGGAAACCAGCGCGCACCGGGCATGGCATCGGGACGTACCAGAACGTCATCGCCACGCCGCTCGGCGACGATGTCGAACTCATCCCACAAGAGCTCCCAGAAAGCGTCCAGATGCTCGACGCTCCAGGCATGCAATGCCTCGTAGTCGGTCAGCGATGTGCCGTGCTCGCGGTCGATGCGCTGCATCAGCGCATGCATTTGCGTGCTTTGTATGGCCGTCGTCGACGGCTCCCAAAGGGGCGTGGTCATGTGACCTCCGAGTCATCTATGCCGCCACCTGTTTTCAGGTCGACGTCACATGGAGCGGCATGAGGGAGCCGCGCGACGATGTTGCATTGCACCATGATGCTATTAAAAACAAGTCAGTAGCGCGCTGTCCACTCGACGAAAGGGGGAGTGTGATAGCGAGGCATGTGTCTTTGACGTCTTGATGACAGTGGGATGATGAAAATCTGACCAATCCAAGGCGAGGTGGGAAACGACAAGCCGAAATGGTGTCTTCGACGTCGCTCATGCACAGCGTTATCCACAGTTTTTGTGGATGGTTTTTCTCATCCCCTGAAAAGGGCATATCTGACCTTCTATGCTGGATGGAGGGTCAGCGATATCCAGAGAGGAGTGGATGTCGTCATGCGCGCTAGCAGGTAGACTAGTGGGCTTGCCCGACGCATTGCCTGGGCGTGTCTAAGAGAGGCATGCCGAACCCATATGTCACTATCGCCAGGAGGTCGATTTGCGCAGCTTGCCCGCAACCCTGCCCATTCTATTTCTCAGTGAAATCAGTTTCTTGCTCGGCCATGGCTTGATCATGACCTTGCTTGGGGTGCGCATGTCGCTGGAGGGGTTTCCCTCACAGATGGCGGGCTTGTTGATGTCGAGCTTCTCGTTGGGTTTCGTGATCGGCAGTTATCTGATCGAGAAGCGCATCCGCTCGGTGGGGCATATTCGTGTCTTTGCCGCTTGTGCGGCCGTGCTGGCGGTGACGGCGATGCTGCATGGGTTATGGGTAGATCCCTGGGCATGGTTGGTGTGGCGTCTGTTCGGCGGAGCGGCGACTGCGGGTTTGCTGATGGTCATGGAGTCGTGGGTTTCGGGTGAGTCGACCAATGATAACCGGGGACGCGTGTTGGGTTGGTACCTGGTCATTTCGACCTCGTCCCTGGCGGTCGGCCAGTGGCTGCTCAATGTCGCCGACCCGGCCACATTCGTGCTGTTCTCGGTCTCGGGCATTCTGTTTACGCTGTCGCTGGTGCCGTTGTCGATTTACCGGATACATGGCCCGACACGCTCGTCGCATGAGGTTTCCAGCAAAATCTCGCTGCGAGAATTGTATCGCCGCGCCCCGGTCGGGCTGGTCGGCGCTTTCACGGCGGGGCTGATGGTTCAGTCTTTTTTTGCGATGACACCCTACTACGGACAGGAAATTGGTCTTTCGACCTCGCAAACGGCACAGTTCATGGCTATTACGACCCTGGTGGCGTTGGTGGCGCAGTGGACGCTGGGGCGTATTTCCGACCGACTTGATCGCCGTAAGGTGATCTTATGCATGGCCTTGGTAATGGCGGTGTCCGGCGCCATGATTTCGGTGGCGGCTAGGTTCGACTTCTGGGTGTTGCTCGTGGTGGCCTGCTTTCATACCGCGATGCTGCATACGCTTTATTCTTTGAGTCTGTCGCACACTAACGACTGGCTCGAGCCCGAGGAAACCATTCAGGCCAATGCCAAGCTGTTGATCTGGTATGGCATCGGCTCGGTCGTCGGGCCTTATAGCGCCTCTGTAATCATGGAAGTGACCGGCCCGGATGGGTTGTGGTTGTTTTTGGGAGGCGCCGCGCTGGCCTTGGCGATGTTCGTCATGGTGAGACTCTATAGCTATAAGGGCGTTTCTCCAGAAGTAGAGCAAGAGCCTTATGTAGCAGCAGTGCCCATGGTGGAGTCGACGCATTACCTCAGTGAGATGGATCCACGTTTCGAGCCTCAGCAATTCGAACTCGATTTCGAGCCGTCCTACGAAGACGACTGGGCGGCGTATGACAATAGTGAGCCACGGCCGGAAGCGGAAGAAGAGGCGCAATTTTAGGCGCTGAGCTCGCAGCGCGTGTGTTGCGGCAACAAGAGTTCTGCCGCGCGCTCGCGGGTGCCGGAAAGCTGTTTCTGTACGAGCGCAAGGCCGCCGGTGGTGACGCGATGCTCATCACCGGCGGCGAAGACGGCACGCTGCGTACAGCAAGCATAGTAACGGTGGTCGAGCAGCGGGGAGATGGGCAGAAGTGTCTGACCTCCCGGCTTCAGTCCCGCTTCGGCAATTACGTCGGCATATTCGGCGATATCGTGTCCTAACCGCTGACAATCGAAGCCGACGTGATGCATACGAGGGCCCATGATGGCCAACCAGGCGGCGAGGGGATGGGCTTCATGCAATTGTTGGTAAGTCGACCAATCGGGCATTGGCCAGGGGCGGCCTCGGGAAAGAAGGTTCTGGCCTTGGCTGTCTTGAGGATGAGTTCGGTTGATGAGCGCTTCCAGATGCTGGCGTGGCGCTTGTGTCAGTGTGTCCAGTTGCAGCTCGATGAGCACAATCCATGCATCGTCATTACCTGGGCTTAGCACATTGGCCAGTATCCCTCGGTCGGCCATGGCGTGGTGACCAACGCGCCGATAACCGAAATGATAAAGCGCTGGGAGCAAGCGCTGGGCTTGGTAAGGTGGTCGATTGAGTGTCACCAGCACGCAATATTCGGCGCGGTTCTCAAGCGGCCAGAGCGAAAGAGCCCCTATATCGGGATGGCAATGGATATAGTCCAGCCAAAGTTGCTGCAGGAATTCATCGCGTTGCATGACTGACACCTCGCCTCCTGTCGCAATGCACTCAGTATAGTGCTTTCTCATTGCGTAGGCGGATGCGGATTCAACGCTTTTCCGTGTATTTGCGGAAGGCTGGTAAAGGTTGGCAGCGCCAACACCGTAACGATGGCGTTGGCGCTAAGAAGGGCCGTTAGCTTTGAGTCGCCGGCATCAGTTCATTATCGCGAACGTGTTGGTCGAACTCAGTGAAGCCACCGATATGAGTATGGTCGATGAAGATCTGCGGAACCGTTTCAACGGGCTTGCCGATGGTTTTTTCCATATCGGCTTTGGTGATGCCTTCTTCGTGAATGTCGATATAACGGAAACCGAAATCGTCGCGCGCTTCGCTCAGCTGTTCGGCGAGCTCCTTGGCACGTACACAGAAAGGGCAGCCAGGGCGGCCGAAAATCACTGTCAACATAGGGTTCTCCTTGAGGTAAGGGATTTGTATGCCATGAAATTGATGGTGTCATTGTTCCGGAATTGCTCATGAGGTGCCAATAGAGTCTTGCTACGCACGCTATTGGGGTGCTCTATGGCAAATCAGTTTTGTGCCTCGATCTCGTCAAGCCGGCCGTCGTCGGCTTTCAAGAGGATATCGTTCAACGCGTTGTATATGCCCGGTGCGCCCACCAGTATGTTTTCCCCATAAAACTCTGGCGGGATACGGTCGGGGCACTGATAGAGATGCCCTGTCTTGGCGCCTGCTTCACGCGCGATCAACAAGCCAGCGGCAAAATCCCAGGGCGAGACACTTTCATAATATGCATCGAGACGGCCGCACGCGACGTGGCAGAGATCCAGTGCGGCCGAGCCGTTGCGGCGTATGTCGCGGCAACTGGTGAGCACGCCAGCGAGGCGGCGGAATAAAGGAGCCCGTGCATCTCGGCGATAGGGGAATCCCGTAGCAACCAAGCTGCGTGACAATTCACTCGCATTGCTGGCCTGAATGGGCTCGCCGTTTAGCCAGGCGCCTTCTCCGCGTAGTGCCGTGAACGTTTCTCCCAGGAAGGGGGCATGAACGACGCCCAAGCGTAGCTTCCCCTCCGATGCAAAAGCGATGGACACCGCTACATGGGGATGTCCATACGCAAAATTCACCGTGCCATCGATAGGGTCGACGATCCATACGGCGTCATTGTCTTCAAGTACATCGCGGTCTGGAGAGATTTCCTCCGTGAGACGCGCATCGTCTTGAAAATGAGCATCGAGCTCGGAAGCGATGAGCTGGTCGATTTCGACATCGGCGTCCGTTACGAGTTCGTCACCGCTTTTGTAGCGTTGCTGAAACGCTTGCGACTCGCGTGCCGCTACGATGCGTTCTCCTGCTAGACGTGCGATACGCTCGGCTTCGGCAAGCCGTTGGGAAGGCTCCATGCAGTCTCCTCGAGTCAATGCGTTGCTGCCAGTGCTCACTGTTAGCTTTAGTCTAACAGGCCTGCCGGTTGGCGTAAGTGATGCGCCATGCTGGCATATCTCGCAGCTCACGTCTTATGCTGAGCATAGTTCGTCTCGTTATCGAGGAGAGTGCCATGGCAGCCCCTTCCACACTGGGCCATCCGCGTGTCGCGATCGTGACCGGCAGTTCCAGCGGTATCGGTGAAGCGGTAGTCAAACAGTTCTGCCAAGAGGGATTGCAAGTATTGGCAGTGGATGCCAATCCGCAAGGCGTGGATATCGCAGAAGCTGCGGGTGCCGTCTTTTATCAAGCCGACCTCACCGACCCGGAGGCTTGCCGTGGTTCGGTGACGGAGGCCATCAAGCGTTTCGGGCACGTCGATATACTGGTCAATAACGCGGGCATTCAGCACGTGGAGGCACTGGAAGATTTCCCCGAAGCGAAATGGCGTCAGATCATCGACCTCATGTTGACGGCTCCTTTCTTGCTGACGCAGGCGGTATGGCCTCATATGCGTCAAGGGCAGTGGGGGCGGATCGTCAACATGGCATCGATCCATGCCAGTGTCGCATCGCCGGGCAAAGTAGGGTATGTCAGTGCCAAGCATGGTTTGGTGGGGCTGACGCGTACGGCGGCTCTGGAAGGTGGCGAGGTAGGCATTACGGTCAATGCTCTTTGTCCGGCCTACGTGCGTACACCCTTGGTGGAGCGCCAGATTGCGGATCAGGCGCGTCTCAATGGCATGGATGAGCAGCAGGTTATAGAAGAGGTCATGTTGAAAAATGCCGCCATCAAACGCCTCATCGAGCCCGACGAGGTGGCGGCGTTGGTCAGCTATCTGGCATCGGAGCAGGCCGGCGCGGTGACTGGGGCATGCTGGAGCATGGATCTCGGATGGACCGCGCAGTAATGACGATGTCGGCTAGCGCCTGACGGGTCGCTTTTGCAGTTTGCGTTGCAGCGTCCGGCGGTGCATGCCTAGTGCGCGTGCTGTCGCAGAGATATTGCCATCGTGCTCCTGCAGCACTTTCTGGATATGTTCCCAGGTCACCCGGTTCACGGAAGGCGGGCTGTCGGCGATGTCGATATCGGGGTCGCCGCCTTCTCGCTCCAGCGAAGTCAGTATCTCGTCGGCATCGGCTGGTTTGCACAGATAATTGACGGCGCCTAGTTTGATGGCCTCCACGGCGGTGGCGATGCTCGAATAACCGGTCAGCACGACCACGCGGCATGACGGAGCAATCGCCAGCAGCTCAGGAAGTAGCTTGAGCCCCGAAGAGTGCTCGAGCTTCAGGTCGAGCGTTGCCATGTGCGGTGGCGATTGTCGTACGTTGGCCAGCGCTTCATCTTCGGTCATGGCGGTCGCGACCTCGAATCCTCGCCGCCGCATGGCGCGCGCCATGACAAAGCAAAACTGTTCGTCATCGTCGATGATCAATAGCCGTTCGGCATCTACTGACATGATATTCTCCGTCGCTTTCAGGCAGAGTCGCCTGCTGTCGCCCGTGGCAGCTTGACCTCGGTAAGCGTACCGCCTTCTTCATGATTGTAGAGACTGACGCCGCCGCCGAAGCGATTGATAGTAGCGTGGGTCAGAAACAGACCGATACCCATGCCCTTGCTCTTGGTCGAAATGAATGTCTCGCCCAGTTGATCGGCAATATTCATCGAGACCCCCGGTCCATGGTCGCGGATGTCGATGATGACGTCATCCTGCGTCCAGTCGAGCAAGATGGAAATATCCATGGGGTTGGCGTCGGCAGCGTTGTTAAGCAGGTTCATGATCGCTTGTTCGAGCGTGGTATCGGTGGCGATATAAGCAGTGCCACGTTTGCCTTGTATATCGATGCGATGGCTCACGTCGGGCCGCAATACCAGCCAACGTTGCAGGACATCGCTTAGCCACGTCTCGGCTGCGGCTATCTCCGGCTTGGCCAAGCGTCGTCTATCGGCATTGGCCACGAGCGTCTGTAGCCGCGCCTTGCAGGTGTCGACTTGCTGTCGCAATAAATCGATGTCCTCCACGAGAGTCGCATTGTCTCGCGCTTCTTCCCGCATATCGCTGAGGAGAACCGCCATGGTGGACAAAGGCGTGCCCAGTTCGTGGGCGGTGCCGGCGGCCTGTGTGGCCACGGCGAGCACCTGCTCATTGCGCAATGCCGTCTCGCGGGTACGCGAGAGCGTGAGATCGCGCCGCCGCAATGCGTGTGCCATCTTGAAGATGAAGAATGTCACGAGACCAGCGGAAAGACTGAAGTTCAGCCACATGCCGATGATGTGCAGGCGAATACCTGTGCCCACGAAACCGTTGCTTAATTGTGGGACAGGCTCGTAAAACACCATCATGGTGGTGTAGCTGGTCAAGGAGGCGGCGGCGATGACCCAGGCGAAACGCCAGGGGAGTGTTGCTGCGGCGATGGTTACCGGGACGAGATAATAGGTAATGAAAGGGTTGGTAGACCCGCCCGTGTAGTAAAACAAGAGGCTCAAGCCGAGCACATCTATCAATAGATGTACGAGATACTCGGTGTCAGTTACGGCCCTGGGGCGTCCCAGTCGCCACCAAGTGGCGACGTTAACCAGTCCCATGGCAATGATGACCAAGATGACGGGCATTACATGTAACTGAAAGCTCAGTACTTCTATCCCGAAAATGATCGCCCCGAGAAAACCGGTCCATGTGATGCCGCGCACGATGGTCAGCCGCACCAGGTTACGATTGGGGGTGGATAGGGGTAAGGGCTGATGCATGGAAGCTCCCGGCGTGCGATACGAACGGTATGATAACCGATAGACGAAAGAGCGACAGCCGAATGGGGAGGGTGATAATGCCGCACCCTAGTATGCACGCTATAAATAGCCGGGAGGGGTAGCGCTACGCGCTACAAAAACCTCTTGCGTTCAATCCGTGTGGGCCGTAAAGTACGCATCCGCTGCCGGCGACGGACCTCGTGGCCAGCGGTGGAGAGGTGGTGCAAGTGACTGACGTGCTTGAGAAATTCAAACCTTCGGGTGGTTTTCTCGCTTGACAGTGACGCCGGTTTCGGTAAAATGCGCCGCACCTCGAAAGGCCTCTGATAACGCCGTCGCATCGGCCGCTATCAGCGATTGTCTCCTCGGCTAACGCCTTGACAATCACGGCGCTTTCGGTAGAGTACGCCTTCCTTGCGAGGCGGCCCATCGGGCCAACGCAAGCCGCTCCGCTCTTGTATATCGAGCCCGGAGCCGCTCTTTAACAAACGATCAGGTAATTCATGTGGGCGTTT
>NZ_JARANZ010000011.1 GCF_029889905.1 Chromohalobacter sp. 11-W
ATGGCACGAACGCGCGCTCGAACGGCTGTCGCCTCCCACGCTAGCGCCACGCTTATGTGGTGGGAGCCTAATTTAACATGGATAAAAGTGAAACGTGCCCCCGCGGCACCGGCGTTCTGTGAGGATTTGTTTCTGGCGAAGGGGCTAGGTCAGTCACTGTGCACACATTACTGTGTTACACCCTCGGCACTTCATCATCGGTCTCGGCTTCCGGTTCCGCCTCCATTTCCAGCGCCAGTTCCAGTTGCCCTTCTTCCTGCGCGGCTTCTTCGGTCCAGGCCGTGCCCAGCGGCGTGGTGTCGGAGGCGACCATCACGTAGTGGCCCTGCTCGGGCGATTCGCTAGTGGGGTAATATCGAATGCAGTAAAGCCCGAACAACACCATGACGATGTGCATGACGGCGAGGTCCCACAGGAAACCATCCGGCCCAAGCCATTCCATTAGCACGCCAGCGCTGGCCGGCCCCAAGATCGCGCCGATGCCCAACGCCAGGACGAGACTCGCGCTGGCCGCCACGGTCTGCTGGTCGGTGAGGAAGTCGTTGGCGCAGGCTAGAAAGATCGAGTAGAGCGTCAGCGTCGTCGCGCCCAACAATGCC
Organism: Chromohalobacter sp. 11-W; assembly: GCF_029889905.1. GTDB lineage: Bacteria > Pseudomonadota > Gammaproteobacteria > Pseudomonadales > Halomonadaceae > Chromohalobacter. The sequence goes on from NZ_JARANZ010000011.1 coordinate 600, forward strand.
CCGAGCAGAGTCAGTGCCAGGGGCGACCAGCCACTGACGAGGGCGCCGACCAGTGCCAGCAGCACCGCCACCAGAGCGACGCCGACGATCACCCACTGCCGGTCGGCCTTGTCGGAAAGCTTGCCCAGCGGCCACTGCAATATCGCGCCACCGAAGATGAACGCGCCCATGAAGACCGACACCTGCGCGATACTCAAGCCACTGTTAGTGGCGAATACGGCCCCCATGCCGAAGACCGCACCATTGGTGATGCCGGTCATGAAACAGCCCACCGTGCCTAACGGCGAGAGCCGATACAGCGCACGCAGGCTCATCGCCTCGGGTTGGCTGAGCTCGGGCTGCGGCGTGTAGCTGATCAAGATCGGCACCAGGGAGAGCGAGACCAGAATCGACACCAGCAGAAACAACGCCATGCCCGAAGGGTCGGCGCTACCGAGTAGCAGTTGCCCACCGCCCATGCCGAGATAACTGATCACCATATAGATCGCCAACAAACGCCCGCGCAGCCGGTTGGAGGCGTAGCCGTTCAGCCAGCTCTCGGCGACGACATAAAGGCCGGCATAGGTGAAACCGGTGACGAAACGCATCGCCGCCCACACCATGGGCTCGACGAACAAGGCGTGAATCAGAATCGCCACCGAGGTGATCGACGCCAGTGCCGCGAAGACCCGCACATGCCCGACCTCGCGCAGCTTGCGTGGCGTCAGCACCGAGCCGACCAGAAAGCCCACGAAGTAGGACGACATCACCAGCCCCGTGACCGTGTTGCCGAAATCAGCCGCCGAGGCCCGCACCCCGAGCAGCGAGCCCTGCAGGCCATTGCCCATCATCAAAAGCCCCACGCCGAGCAATAGCGTCCACAGGCTCCAGGCGGCAGACAACGTGGTGGGGCGAGCAGTCGCAGCCTTCATCGCGTCGATCCCTAGTCGGTGAGAGAACATTCCGCCCTTCAGGATAATACCCCATCCTGGCAAGAGATATGACGTACCGATGCGCCACCTAGTGAGAGACGGTCGGTATATGCGATACACTTATTAGGAAGCTAATCAAAACACCCACGCGAGGTTGCATGAACCCCGTCATCGAATTGCTCAACGAGCACCGCTCGATCCGTCGCTTTACCGAACGCAAGATCCCCCACGAACTGCTGCGGGAGCTCATTCAGGCTGGCCAGAGCGCCGCGACCTCAAGCCATGTGCAGGCCTACAGCGTCATCCACGTGAGGGATCCGGCCAATCGCGAGACCATCGCCGGCTTGGCGGGCGGACAGGATTACATCGCCACCTGTTCGGACTTCCTGGTGTTCTGCGCCGACATGAAGCGCCCCGCCGAGGCCGCCGAACGCGCCGGTGCCGATGCCACCCGCGGCATGACCGAGCAACTGCTGGTCGCCAGCGTGGATACCGCGCTCATGGCGCAGAACGTCGTCGTGGCCGCCGAGTCCGAGGGATTGGGTATCTGCTACATCGGCGGCATTCGCAACAATCCGCAAGCGTTGAGCGACCTGCTGCGCCTTCCCGAGCACGTCTATCCGGTCTTCGGCCTGAGCCTGGGTTATCCAGACCAGGCATCGGCGGTCAAACCCCGCCTGCCGGTCGAAGCCATCCTCAAGGAAGACTACTATCGCGACGATCAGCCCCACGTCGCCACCTTCGACGCCACCATGCGCGACTACTACCAGGCGCGCGGCAGTGCTCAGAAAGACACCACCTGGTCGCAGAACCTCACCCCGCTATTCGAGCACAAGGTGCGCCCGCACATGCGTGACTTCCTCGTCGAACGCGGTTTCGAGATGAAATAAGCCACCGTGCCCGCCCTCGTCTAACGCGGGCGGGCACGACTGATACCGGTAGACGCCTGGCTAGGTGGCCGCGACCGCACGCCGGGCACTGAACCGGCGCACCACTGCGTCCACCACCGCCATGACGATCATCGAGGCCCCCACCAGCGGGAAGATCACGCCGCCGATGGCGAGCAACGCCAGCACGCCGCGCAGTCGGCGGGGATCCTTGGGTTCGGGGGGAATCCCCAGCTTGCCGCTCGGCCGACGTTTCCACCACATCATGCCCGACGAGACGCACAGCAGCACGATCCCTGCGCAGGCCAGCGCCAGAATCAGCTGATTGGCAAGCCCATACTGCTGACCCATGTGGACGTTGATGCCCCATTCCAGCGACTTGCCCAGCGGGCCATAGTCGGCGTAGTTCATGTCCAGAAGCGGCTCGCCGCTGTACCGATCCAGATGCACGACACGCTGCCGCGAGAGATCGTCGGGGTAGATCGAACCGGTATAAACGCCACTCGGATCGCCCGGCAGGTTGACAGCATAGCCAGGGGCCAGCCCCAGATCATCGAATGCCGCCACCGCGCCATTCAGGCCGATGCCAGGCGCGCCCTCGCGTCCGGGCGTCGATTCCGGCAACCGCGCCTGCTCCAACGACCAGGGCGTCGTCTCGCGCTCCGCCAGCCGTTCGTCAGAGACCGGCACGTTGACGCGCACCCCATCCGGATAACCGAAATTGTGGCCATTGGCGAGTTCATTCACCTTGCCGCCCCACACCGTGGACCACGGCATGCCGGTCACGGCGAGAAAGAGAATGAAGCCCCCGACGAAGATGCCGGTGACGGCGTGCAGATCGCGCCAGAACATTCGCTTCGCCGGAGTCGCACGAACCGATATCACGCCGCCACGTCGACCACGCGGCCACCACAAGTAGAGCCCGGTCAACACCAGCAGGATCGACCAGCCACCGACGATCTCGATGATCAGGCTCGCCGTCTCGCCGAAATAGTTGAGGCTGTGGATGGTACGCACGATCCACATAACGCTGCCGCGATAAGGAATCGTGCCGGTGACCTCGCCGGTGTAAGGGTCGACGTAGACGGCTTGCTTGCCGTCGTCGGTGGTGATGTCGACCTCCGCAGCGAGATTGGACGCCGCCGGCGGCACGTAACGGAACGCTTCGCCTGAATGCGCCGCCACGGCGGCATCGAGCTGTTGCTGCGGCGCCACCGTCGGCGACGACTGCGCCTCGACGCGCACGATGTCCGCGTTGAGCCACTGATCGATCTCATCCTTGAAGAGGTAGAGCCCGCCGGTCACCGCCAACGAGATCAGAAAGGGAATCGCGATGAGCCCCGCGTAGAAATGCCAGCGCCAGACCGCCCGGTAGAGGTCGCTGGCGTCACGTGAAGAACGCGTAGAAGTACGAGACATGAAGCCCCCGAGTAGCGTGCCATGGCTACCGTTCGGTAGCCGAATCCATCCTGTGGCCGACGACTCCGGCACAGGCGCGGCGTGCAAACGCACCAAGTTCGGAGTCGAGACCGCTTATGCGTGATGGCACGCCAACGGGGGAGCGCGGGTCAGCGCGTTGGGGAAGGTGGTCGTCACGGCCTGGGAGGCAAGCACCCTCGGCACACGTGGCGCGCTGACGGCGGCGTTATCCACTATCGAGGCGGTGAAAGCCCCCTCGATAACCGGAAAATGGCCGAATAGGGAGCAGTAGGGGCACTGATCGTGCAGGCCGACCGATGTGACGTGACCGCCCCGCGAGTGATCACCGTGCCCGGCCTCGGCGTGCATCATCGCGTGCGCAGGCATCGCATCGTGCCGCAGGGAGGCACTGGCCTGCCCGACCACCGGGCCGCACACCACCAGCAGCATGGCGAATAAGCTCAGCCAGGCAGTGAAACGACGCATGGATGTACGCGGGGACAAAGGCATGGACTCGGCCGTGGGGTCGTCAGACGTATTCCATACTATCGCAGCCCTCTTTCCTACACAGCCGAATGATCGCGCGTGCCCACGGGTGGGGGCGAGGGCTCTTCACGCAACCCGGGCCAGAGACGGCCTGCAGCGTTATGATGCAAGATGGGGTGCGACAATCCGCCTCGTGGGTCGACCGCGCGTCGCGGCGCTTTATTTCGCTTTTTCACGCAAGGAGAGTTCATCATGCGCACCATCGGTTTACTCGGCGGTATGAGCTGGGAATCCACCGAGAGCTACTATCGCGCGCTGAATGAGGGCGTGAAGCAAGCCCTAGGGGGCTTGCACTCGGCGAAGGTGGCAATGGTGAGCGTCGATTTCGCCGAGATCGAGACCCTACAAAGCGAAGGGCGATGGGACGAAGCCGGAGAAGCGCTGGCGGAAGCCTCGCGTCAGATCGAACGCGCCGGGGCGGATTTCCTGCTGATCGCCACGAACACCATGCACAAGGTGGCGCCGCAGGTCGAAGCGGCCATCGACATCCCGCTGCTGCACATCGCTGACGCCACGGCCGAGCGATTGGTCGCCGATGGCATCACGCGGGTCGGGCTGCTCGGCACGCGCTTCACCATGGAACAGGACTTCTACAAGCAACGCCTGACCGAGCGCTTCGGCATCGAGGTGATCGTGCCGGAAGGCGCCCAGCGCGATCACATCCATCAGGTGATTTTCGAGGAGCTGTGCCTCGGGCGCATCGAATCCGCCTCGCGGGAGGCGTTTCTGGCCGTGATCGACGCGCTGCATGCCCAGGGCGCGCAGGCGGTGATTCTCGGCTGCACCGAAATCGCCATGCTGATCAAGGCAACCGACACCCATGTGCCGCTCTACGACACCACGGCACTGCATGCCGCGGCCGCCGTGAAACGCGCACTCGCTGGTTCCCCCTTGTCGGCAGACACTCAATAGCCTGGGAGGCCTCATGTCCGCGGACATCACGCAAGACCGCATCAGCCTGCACCCGCACACGCGTCGTGTCCGGGTATGGGCCGGCGACACGCTACTCGCCGACAGCACGCGCGCCGTCGAACTGCGCGAGCAAGGGTATCCCCCGCGCCAATACCTGCCCGAAAGCGACGTGCACATGGCGCAACTATTCTACTCCACCACCGTGACGCACTGCCCCTTCAAAGGCGACGCCACGTATTACAGCGTTGACGAGCATCCCGATGTCGCCTGGCAATACGCCAACCCGCTGGCGAATATGGCGGCAATTGCCGACCGGCTAGCATTCGATGACAGCGTGATGACGGTGCAGGTGGACGCCGGGTAAGCGGGCACGCGCGCATACCATCAGCCAGTCACGACGCTACGCAGATCGCCATTGGTACTTGGATCGGTACTTGAATGGATACTGGGCGTCAGTGCACCACGTTGCGGATGAAACGTAGCTGCCCCGCGCCCTCGTTGCGGTAACGGTGGGGCTGATCACAGGGATAGACGTGAAAGTCACCGGCCGCGATCGTCACCTCGCAGTCCTCGAGCTCCAGGGTCAGTGTCCCCTCGATCACCACCAGCATCTCATGCCAACCGGTGTCGTCGGCGGCCGACTCGTAGACCTCTCCCGGCTCAAGCGACCACGACCACAGTTCGACTTCCTGCCGCGCCGGCTTGCTCGCCAGTAGTCGCGCGCGACTGTCGGGATGCTTGCCCACCCAAGCGACTTCATCGATACGCGCCGAGTCCTCGCTGTCGGGTGGCTGAACCAGGGCGTAGAACAGCACGCCCAACGCTTCGGCGAGGCGATCCAGCGTGCTCAGACTGACGTTGACGTCGCCCTTCTCGATATTGACCAGCATACGCCGACTCACGCCGGCCTGATCCGCCAATGCCTGTTGGCTCAGCGCCGCTGCCAGTCGCAGACGCCTGACATTGGCCGCCACATGAACCAGCACGTCGGGACGCTCGTTAGACTTGTGCAATATATTGCCCATCCGTACAATCGCAGCTCTCGTCGAATGCCATCGGCACAGCACAGTGGCAGCTTCCGGCGAGTCATCATGCCGCACACGTAAGGAGGTGTCATGTCAGGGCGTATCATGTCAGTCGCCATGCGCGAGTTCTTCGCCAGGGTCTGGCCGGTGGCCATACTGATCGTGGCGATGTGCTCGATCCAGACCGGCGCCTCCATAGCCAAGTCTCTGTTTCCAGTCATCGGCGCCACCGGAACGACGTCAATCCGCCTGATTCTCGCCGCGCTTATACTGCTGATCGTCATGCGTCCCTGGCGCCAACGATTCAGTCGCCGCGCCTGGAAGTCGACCGTGATCTACGGCGTCGCCCTGGGCGTCATGAACCTGCTCTTCTACCAGGCGCTGCAGACGGTGCCGCTGGGGATCGCGGTGGCGTTGGAGTTCACCGGGCCGCTGACGGTGGCGATGCTCTCCTCACGACGCTGGCTGGATCTGCTGTGGGTGGCATTCGCCGTACTCGGCCTGACGTTCCTTCTGCTGTTGGGCGACGACCGCAATGGTCCGATAGACCCTTACGGTGCGGCTTGTGCGCTAGGCGCCGGCGTTTGCTGGGCGCTTTATATCCTGTTCGGCCAGAAGGCCGGCTCAGTCAATGGCGCTCAAAGCGCCACGCTGGGCATTACCATTGCGGCGGTGGTGATCGCCCCTGTCGGGCTGATCGACGTCGGCTCGGCGATTTTTGCCCCGGAAGTACTACCGCTGGCACTCGCCGTCGCCGTGCTTTCCACCGCCCTGCCCTACACGCTCGAAATGGTGGCGCTGCCGCGCCTGCCGACCCAGACCTTCGGCACGCTGATGAGTCTGGAACCGGCGATCGGCGCGCTCTCCGGCCTGCTGTTCCTGAGCCAGCTTTTGAGTGGCCTGCAGTGGCTGGCCATCGGCCTGATCATCGTCGCCTCGATCGGCACCACGCTGACGGTGCGCCGGCGCGACACCTTCGAGACCCCGGCACCGGACTGAGGGGCCGGTCCGTTTGGGGTCGCTTCAAGGCCCAGCGGCCCCTCATGCCCTACGGCGTATCGAGGACCCCGAGACCGGACAGGATGCGGTAGGCCGCCTCGACGCGCGCATCGTTGGGATAGTTCTTGTTGGCCAGCATCACAAGCCCCGTCTGCTCGCCGGGAAGCATCACGATGTAGCCGCCGAAGCCGTTGGTGGAGCCGGTTTTGTTGATCCAGACGTCGTCGCGAGGTGCTTGCGGCGGCGCGATTGCCTCGGCCACATTGGGTTCGAGGATCATGTCGTAACCGTTACCGGCGAGAAGCGTGTCGAGCGCAACGGGGAGCGGATACTGCTCCCAGATCAGATTTTGCGTCATGTCGCCAACCCGATAATAACCCTGGCGGGTGGCGTCGATGGCCTGCTGGAGCTCGGCGTCGACATCCGCGAGATGCAGGTTGGCTCGTACCAGTTTGGCCAGGTCGCCGACCGTCGTCTTGATGCCGTAGGCTTCGTCGTCGAGCACGCCGGGCGAGACACGGATCGGCTCGCCGCCCTTGGCCTCGCCCATGGCGTAATGCGCCATTTGATCGTCGGGAACCTCGTACCAGGTATGCTGCAATCCCAACGGTTCCAGCACATGCGAACGCATTGCCGGCACGAACTCGCTATCCAGACTCGCCGCCGTCTCCAGCCCCAACAGGCCGATCCCCAGATTGGAGTAGGTGCGGACTTCGCCCATCGTTTCCGGCGGTTGCCACTGGCGGAACCAGTTCATCAGCGACGCGCGGTCGGTGACTTCATCCGGTACGAACAGCGGCAGCCCGCCGGTGGTATGCGTGCCGAGGTTAAGGCCGCTGATTTCATCGAAGGCACTGCCCTCGAGTTCGGGGAGATAACGGCTGACGGGCGCCTCGAGGTCGAGCTCGCCCTGAGTGGCGGTCTGGGAAGCGAGTGTCGCGGTGAACGTCTTGCTCAGCGAGCCAATCTCGAACAGGGTCTCGTTATCGACCGCTGCACCTGTTTCGCGGTCGGCGACACCGTAATGGGCAATCGTCGTGCCCCTTGGCCCGACGAGAGCGACCGCCATGCCGAGGATCTGCTGCGCCTCCATCAAGGATTCGACGATCGGGTCGAGCACCTCGCGAACCTGCTTGTTCGATGCCTCGTCCTGCGCCAGCGCCGCGCCACTTCCCGTCAGTAACGTCAGCGATACTCCCAGCAGCCATCCTTTCATTGCGCTTCCTGCTCCCATATCGATAAGCCAAATTCCTGAACCGGTATCATGCTTCAAAAGCATGGTCGCTGGAATGCTTGGGCTACAAATATGTTATGATATAACATATTTTAATCACCAAAACGCTACACCTGCCTGGGACTGATGGATGCAATCGACGATGAATGAGCCTCAATTAAGTGATGTGGCCAGCGGCTTGGCATCACAAGATGGCACGCTTGCCTGGGTCGGCATGGAGAATATTGACGTGCCGGTCCGTCTAGCGGGCCAGCCTCTCAATGGCAAGGTAGCGGCCGGCGTTTCACTGGACGCCGCCGCGCGTGGCATTCACATGTCACGCCTTTATCTGGCATTGGAGGCCCTGGAGCATCAGGAGATAACGCTATCGCGTGTCAACGCGGTATTGCAGCGCTTCCTGGATAGCCATGACGATTTATCCAATACCGCCTTTCTCGATCTGAGCGGTGACGTCTTGATCAAACGCCCTGCCCTGATCAGCCCGCGCGCCGGCTGGAAGGCGTACCCCTTTACGTTGCGTTGCCGGCAAGATGCCCACGGCATGCAAGCCATCCTCGATATGACGATCGGCTATTCCTCGACCTGCCCTTGCTCGGCGGCCTTGGCACGCCAGTTGATCCAGCAGGCTTTCGATGAGGATTTCACGGACACGCTCGTCAATCATGAAGCCGTCAAGGAGTGGCTGGGCAGTGAGCAAGGCATTCTGGCCACGCCGCACAGCCAACGCAGCCAGGCGCATCTGTCGCTGCGTCTGACCGACGGCCTCGATACGCTCCCCATGGAGGTACTGATCGATAGCGTCGAAAATGCACTGGGCACCGCCTTGCAGACGGCGGTCAAGCGCGTCGACGAACAGGCCTTCGCCCTGGCCAACGGCCAGAACTTGATGTTCTGCGAGGATGCGGCACGCCGCATTCAACACGCCCTACGAGAGCACGCAAACGTCTGCGGTTTTAAAGCCCGCATCGTGCATGCCGAAAGTCTGCATGCCCATGACGCGGTCGCGCGCACGGAATGGAACTGGACGCCGGCCTGAGCATCGCGACGGCCAACGACTGCGGCGTTTCGAATCCGCCATCCAGACGATGGCGGATTCGGTATTTTACGATGGCCGCTCCGGGCGAGATGCCATGATGCGTAACGCGGTGCGCCCGACAGACGCGATCACACTGGCCAAGGCAAACAGTGCGGCGGCAAGACTCACGATGGTGGGCCCCGTCGGCGTATCGAACCAGTAGGCCGTTTGCAAACCGCCGATAGCAGCCGCGACACCGATCATAGCCGCCACTAGCACCATGCTTTCCGGCGTCCGGCTGAGCGTGCGTGCCGCCGCCGCGGGAATGATCAACAAGGCAGCGATCAGCAAGACCCCTACGACCTTCAAGGCAACGGCCACCACAATGGCCAGCGACAACGTGAGAATGAGCTGTTCGCGCTGCGGGTCGATGCCACTGGCATGGGCCAGATCCGCATTGAGCGTCGCGGTCAGCAGGCGCGACCAGCGCCACCCCATCAACGCCATGACCAGCGCCGCGCCTCCCCAGATGACGGCAAGATCGGCCTTACCGACGGCGAGGATATCGCCGAACAGGTAGGCCATCAGATCGAGACGCACGCCGGAAACGAAGGACACTGCCACCAAGCCCAATGCCAGCGACGAATGTGCCATGACTCCCAGCAGCGTATCCATGGCATACCCCTTACCGCTCAGCAGCGACACGATCGTGGCCATGAGCAACGATACCACCAGGACACCGGCGAAAATCGACATCGACATCAACAGGGCAAGCGCGACGCCCAGGATGGCCGCATGCGCGGTCGCATCACCGAAAAAGGCCATGCGCCGCCACACGACAAAACAACCCAACGGCGCGGCCGCCAAGGCAACGCCCACGCCGGCCAGGGTGGCACGTACCAGGAAGTCATCGAATATCACGGGGACATCTCCAAGGAGGGAGGAGAATGGTGGTGGCGGTATAGCGCCAAGGCATCTTCATCATCGAGGCCGAACATGGCGCGATATTCCGGCGAGGCGGCAACCCGCTCCGGCGCACCTGCGCAACAAATGGAACGATTCAGACACACCACACGATCCGAGGCCCGCATCACGACATGTAGCTCGTGGCTGACCATCAGGACGGCGCATCCCAATTCTTGGCGTACTCGCTCGATTTGGCGATAGAAGTCAGCCATTCCCTGCTGATCGAGCCCCTGGGTCGCTTCATCAAGAATCAATAAATCGGGAGACGAAAGCAAAGCACGCGCCAGCAGAACGCGCTGAAACTGTCCGCCCGAGAGGTCGCTAATCTGGCTACTGGCCTGCTGAGTGACGCCCGCGCGTTCGAGCGCTGTATCGATCTCGTGCGTCGGCCGCCGTCGCGGGAGTCGCATCAATCTCGACACTGTCATCGGCAACGTCGCATCGAGGTGCAAACGTTGCGGCACATAGCCAATGACCATGCCCGGCGACTTGTCGATACAGCCCCGTTGCGGCGCCAATGCCCCAATAATGCTTTTCAGCAAGGTGGTTTTGCCCGAACCATTGGGCCCGACGATGGTGACGATTTCGCCTCGATCGAGGTCAAGGTGGATATCTTCCAATACGGGGTGGCCACCGAGAGCGAGATCCAGCCCAGCTATCGATAACAGTCTCATGGGGATTCCGTATACATGCGTCGTTACTCCACGAATGGATGACTCCACGGATGGAAGAGAAGGGTTGCTCCTTGTGCGGATAAATATGTTATAACATAACATATTGGTGTTCAATACTCGCTCACACATGCTTGGAGAACCGTTAGATGCCTCGTTTCAGTCCCTACTTGGCGGCACTACTCATGTCGCCGGCCGCCGCTTCCGCCGCCGTCCCGTCCGTCGCAGTGGACATACCGCCGGTCTATTCACTGGTCGACCGCGTCATGGGAGATCTGGGCTCTCCGGACCTGCTGATTCAGCAGGGCGCCTCACCGCACCGTTACGCCATGCGCCCCTCGGAAGCCGAAGCGCTCGAGAACGCCGATGCCGTTTTCTGGATCGGCGAGGACCTGACCCCGTGGCTGACGCATTCCATGGACACCCTGGGTGACGACGCCCTCAGTGTCGAACTGATGGACTTGCCCGAAACGCAGACACTCGAATACCGCCAGGGCGCCACCTTCGAAGCGCATCATCATGGTCATGGCGGACACGACCACGACCACGACCACGACCACGACCACGACCACGACCACGACCATCAGCATGATCACGCCCATGACGGGTTGAATCCCCATGTCTGGCTCGATCCCGAAAATGCACAGGCCTGGCTGGACGTCATTGCCGACTCCCTGGCCCAGCTCGATCCGGCACATGCGTCCACTTACCGGGAAAACGCACGCCTTGGCAAAGACGAGCTAAAAACTCTGACAAAAGCGCTGCAACAGCAGCTCGCCAACGCCCGCGATGCCCATTTCATCGTCTTTCACGATGCCTACCAGTATTTCGAGAACCGTTTCGATGTGTCGGCAGCAGGGGCGATTTCACTCAGGGATGCACGCAAGCCCAGCCCGTCTCGCATTCAGGAGCTCCACGCACTCGTCGAGAAGCACGACATCGACTGCGTGTTCAGCGAACCTCAATACAACCCGGAACTGGTGAAAAGCGTATTCGGCGATACCGACGTGAACACATCCATCGTGATCGATCCCCTGGGCACCGACCTCACGCTGGGGAGCGAACTTTACTCACAGCTGCTGCACCAGCTTGCCGATGCCGTCTCACAGTGCGCTCATCCTGACTGATAGAAGCGCGACCGTTTGTCTCGCGGCGTCTTGCGTAGCGCCACTAATAGATATGTTATAACATATTTTTCGATTTCATTAGATCAACACTCATTCACACAAGGAAATCACGATGCGTCACTCTTCAGCCCATGCCGCCCTCGCGCTAGGCCTGCTATCGCTGGCGAGCGTTCCGCTTGCCGTCGCGCAGCAGGACACCCACGACCACCATGCACATGAGCACGGCCACGAGCACGAACATGGTCATAGCCACGATCACGACCATTCCCATAATCATCATCACGACAGCGACATCTACGCCGGCTACTTCGATGACAGCCAGGTAGAAGATCGCGCGCTGTCGGATTGGGAAGGCGACTGGCAGTCAGTGTATCCCTACCTCAAGGACGGCACGCTCGATGAGGTCTTCGCCCACAAGGCCACGCAAAACGACGACAAGACGGCTGCCGATTACAAGCAGTACTACACGACCGGTTATCGCACGGGTGTCGACCGCATCGTGATCGAAGGCGATCAGGTCTCATTCTACGATGACGGCGATAAACGCACGGGGGAATACACCTACGACGGCTATGAAATCCTCACTTACGAGGCCGGCAATCGCGGCGTGCGCTATATCTTCGAACGCGACGGTGGCAGTGCCGACGCACCGCGCTACATCCAGTTCAGCGATCACGCCATTTACCCCACCGATGCCGATCACTATCACCTTTACTGGGGCGATGACCGCGCCGCCCTGCTGGACGAGGTCACGAACTGGCCGACCTACTACCCCGCCGACCTGGATGGCGACGCCATCGTGCATGAAATGATGGCGCATTGACGCTGACATCCCAAAACGCACGCAAAAGCCGCCCTTCACAAAAGGGCGGCTTCGTTTAACCATTAACTTCACAAACCGCTAAGCCACCTCTTCTCTACGACTTTTCATCTGTGTAATCGCTGCGCTTCCCAGTACGCCGATGAAGGCAATGACCAGCGGCACGCTAAAGGCGGCGCGTCCCACCAGGATCAGAAACAAGGAAGAGATGATGGGCACGAAATACGTCAACACGCCCAACAGCGTGGAAGAACTGCGTAGCAGGGCGTAGCCCCAGGTAATAAAGGCCAGTCCGTATGGGCCGACACCGATGAGCGCCGCTACCGCCCAGTCCATGACGGTCGTGTGTTCGGGGGCGGTTTCGAATAGACGGTGCAGTCCCCAGGAGGCAACCGCAGCGCCGGCAAACAAATATTTGTATTCGACCCAGGACAATGCAGCGCGCCCCCGCAGATAGAGCGAGAACATGATCCAGGAGACGCCAGCGGCAACGCCTTGTGCATAACCAAGTGTCGAGGTCGGCTCTCCCTGGCCGTTCGAGAGCACCAGCGGGATCAGGCCCGAAAACGCCACGGCCGACCCCAGTAAGGTACGCGCCCTGAGCCCACGCCCGGCCAGCACGTCCGCCACGAGCATGAAACCCAGTGGCCAGAGATAGGTCACGAGAGTGATCTTCGCCGGATCGCCCTTCCCCAGCGCCGAGAAGTAGAAATACAGCGCCCCCGTCAGGCCGCCGATTCCCATCAGCCAGAACTTCCAGTCACGATACGACGTCGCCCCGGTCGCCGCGCCGCCTCGCTGCCCGACGCCTTGCGCCATCAGGGCCGCCGCGCCCATGGCCACCGCTGCCGTCAACATCGGCGGCAAATTGATCAAATCGCGCAATACCGGAAGACTTGCCCAGAGCGTTACCGTCAAGAGTCCTGCCAATAAACCGGCTGATGTACGTGTGTTGGCCATTGGCCCGCTCCCGTGCGTAACGAATAGACGTTAGTTGTATGCGACGCGAGCAGTCTGGGGCAGGATGAATTATCATGGAAACGAAGACTTACGATATTTCGATCATGATTCGTGATGATACTGAATGGCTAACTTTCGTCCTTTAGATCTGGTGGTGCTCAATACCTTTGTGGCGGTCGTGGATAAGGGAGGATTTACCGCCGCGGCGGATACCCTGCATCTCGCTCAATCGACCGTGAGTGCGCACCTGAAGCGCCTGGAAGAAACCTTCGGACAGCCCTTGTTGCAGCGCGGGCGGAAAGCGCCGATCCCCACGCCGGCTGGGGAGCGCCTGCTCTCTCACGCGCGGCAGATGCTGCGCCAAAACGCGCTCGCCTGGCAGGATGTCAGCGCTCAACGGCTGGATGGCGTGGTGCGACTGGGTATTCCCGACGATTACGTGATCTACCTGCCCGAGGCGCTGTCCGAGTTCGAGTCCCAATATCCGGGAGTCGAATTGCAAGTGGACTGCGGGCTGAGCGTGGACTTGGTGCAGAGCGTCCGCGCGGGTAGCTTGGACCTGGCAATCACCACCCGCCAGCCCAAGAGCCCTGGCGGAGAAGTGCTGTGTCAGGAGCCCACGGTGTGGGCGGGCGCGACCGGGCATGACACCCAACGCCGCACCCCACTGCCCCTGGCGGTCTCCAAGGATGGAGCCTGCATCTTCAGGGAGCGCGCCCTGGCGGCGCTCGACGCCATGGGTATCCCCTGGCGAATCGCCTACACCAGTGCCAGCCTTTCCGGTCTCACGGCGGCGATGCGCGCGGGGCTGGCGATAACGGTGCTCACGCCTTCCATGCTGGGTGCCGGTCTGCGCGTCATCGGCAGCGACGAGGGCCTGCCCGAGTTGCCCATGATCGAGATCGCCCTGCACCACAGACCCGGTTGCCCCAACGAGGCGACACGCCAACTCGCTCTGAGCCTGCAGACCCACATTCAGGCCCGGTCAACGGTCGGCCTTAACAAAACAGCGCCAGCATGAGCCGGCTCTCTCGCACCCATAGCATCCTTGGCTACATTGCTGGCATTCTGGTCGCTCATCACATATCGCCTGAAGGAGTTCGCATGGGGCGTTACCCAGCCTATTTAGCGTCTATTGGGGGGCTTGCGCCGCGTATGCGCGCAGCGCTGGCGCTACTCGTGTGTCTGCTCGTCCTGGCGGGGTGTTCGTCGAGCCAGCGCATCGAGACGCACGATCCCGGCCCGACCACGGCGGAGGGTCTCTCCATTGAACGGGCGTTGATCATTTCCAACGCCAAGCAAGCGCTGGGCACACCTTATAAATGGGGCGGTAATTCGCTGGAGAGTGGCGTGGATTGTTCCGGGCTGGTGCAAGTGGCGTATCGCGCGGCGGGTATCGACGTGCCGCGTACCTCCAATCAGCAGTACCAAACGCTCGATCATCGCAAGCAGGCGCGCCCCGGGGATCTGCTGTTCTTCGGCGCGGGGGACCGCGCCACCCACGTGGGAATTTATCTGGGTGACCGGCGCATGATCCATGCGCCCGGCAGCGGCCGCGAGGTGACGGTGTCCTCGCTGGATATCCGCTACTGGCGCAAGCACTACTTGGGGGCGGCCGGACCAGCGCCGTGAGCAAACCATACAGTGGGAAAGCCCGCATATATTTATAACCAAATCGTTACTCGGGGCTTTTTCGTTATTCCCAGCAAGTCGCTATAGTGGCGAGCCTATCGCTTACCGCCGGAGACTCGCCATGCGACGACTATTTCATTGGATCGGCGCACTTGCACTGACTGCCGTGTTGCCGAGCGCTGCCTTGGCCCAAAACGACGAGACGACGACTCTTGAGGTCGGCTACATGCCTATTCTGCCGGTCGCCCAGTTGTTCGTCATGGAAGGCGCCGGCTGGACTGACGAGGCGGGGCTGGATCTTGAGCTAACGCGCTTCTCCAGCGGCCCCGCCATGGTTCAAGCAATGGCGTCGGGCAAGCTCGATGTGATGAACGTCGGCATTGGCCCAGCCATGGTCGCCCGCGCTACCGGGGTGCCCATCAAGGTACTGGCCGCCAGCATTCAGGAACAGATCGGACTGATCGCCCGTGGCGACTTTGCCGCAGCCTTCGATGGCAATGACCCGGCGGCGGCCATCGCCCACTTCACCGAAACGCAGGGCCGCAAGCCCAAGATCGCCACCTTCCCCAACGGCTCGGTGCCCTACACCGTACTGCGCTACTGGCTGGAAGAGCAGGTCGGGGTCGACGCGGACGCAGTGGATATCGTCACCATGGGGGCCTCGCGGGTTCAGCAATCGCTGCTGGCCGGTGCAGTGGACGCCGCCTCGACCCTCGAGCCGATCCTCAGCGTGGTGCAACAGCGTGACCCCGACGCGCGGGTCGTCGCGCGCGGCGGCGACATGCTGCCCCATCAGCCCGGTGCCGTACTGGCAGTGCGCGAGTCTGCGCTGAAGGCGCACCCCGAGGCAATCCGCAAGCTCGTCGCACAGCACATACGCGCAACCGATATGCTCGAGAACGATCCCGCACAGGCCGCACCGTACGTGCGCGAATTCGTCGGCAAGCGACTCATCGACGAGGAAACTGTCAAGACGGCGTTGTCCTCGCCGTCGTCCAACTACCTGGCCGATCCGCATGCTATCACCGATGCCACACGCATAATGGCCGACTTCCAGCAACGCATCGGCACGCTGAAAAAGCCAGTCGACGTCGACGCGCTATTCGATACCTCGGTTTATGATGCGGTGATGACCTCGTCGGAGAACCCGGCACCATGACGCGTCACGCACGCCACCGACGTACTCTAGTCAGTGCCGTCAGCCTCACCGCTCTCGTGGCGCTCTGGGAAATCGCCCTGCGCATGGGCTGGCTCCCCAGTAACCTGGTGCCCCTGCCCTCCTCGATTCCCGGCATACTGTGGGCGGAAGTTCAGGATGGCATCTGGCTCGACGTCGTGTTGTCCAGCCTCTCTCACTACAGCATCGGCCTGGTCATCGGCTCAGTGCTGGGGATTGCGGTCGGCATGGCCGCAGCCTTGCTACCGTGGTTCGACGCCGCGCATAGCTGGCTGGCACGACTACTGCGACCAATCCCGCCACTGGCGTGGATTCCGTTCGCGATCATCTGGTTCGGTGTGACCGAAACCGCCGCCGCCTTCATCATCAGTATCGGCGTGTTCTGGATCAACTACTTCACCAGCTACAGCGCGGTACGCGCCATCGACGACGGCTACTACGAGGTCGCCCGGGCCTTCGGCCAGGGCGGTTTCACCGCGCGACTGACCAAGATCAGCCTGCCGGCGGCGGCGCCAGGTATTCTCGGGGGATTGCGTGCTGGCCTGGGCCAGGGCTGGATGACAGTGGTCGCCGCCGAGCTGTTCGGCATTCCCGGCATCGGCCAGCGCATGATGGAAGCCTCGGGCCTGCTCGCCACCGATGTGGTGGTGGTCTATATGCTGACCATCGCCGCGCTCTACGCCCTGTTCGACTTCCTGTTCATGCGCATTCAGCGGAGGGTTCTACGGTGGCAGCAATGAATGACGCATCCGCGCCCGTCCTGACGGCACGCGGTGTCCGCCTGGGCTTTGCCGACGACGTCGTGCTCGACGACATCGACCTCGACGTGGCACCGCGCGAATTCGTGGCCATGGTTGGTGCCTCGGGTGTCGGCAAGTCCACCCTGCTACGTGCTTTCGCCGGCCTGCTGACCCCACTGCGCGGCGACGTTCACCTCTCCACCGCCGATGCACCGGCGAGCCGTACCTGGTCGATGGTCTTCCAAGCACCGAGACTATTTCCTTGGCGGCGCGTACGCGCCAATGTCGAGCTGGGTCTAGAGGGATTGGGGTTATCGCGCGACGAGCGTCGTGCTCGGGCCTTGGAGCCTCTTTCGCTGGTAGGGCTCGAGGAGCTCGCCGAACGCTGGCCACGCACACTTTCCGGCGGCCAGCAGCAACGCGTGGGAATTGCCCGAGCACTGGCAGTGAAGCCACGGATCCTGTTCATGGACGAGCCATTCTCGGCGCTTGACGCCCTGACCCGCCAGCGCCTGCAGGGCGAGCTCACCGAACTGCGCCAGCGTAGCGACGCAGCGATCGTCTTCGTCACCCACGACATCGAGGAAGCCGTACTGCTCGCCGACCGCGTCGTGGTTCTGGCCCAACCCGGAAACGGCAAACCCGCCGGGGTGCGTGATATCGTCGCCATCGACCTGGCGCTCGCCCAACGCCGCGAGCAAAGCGGTTTCCGCGATCATGTGCAGCGCCTGGAACGTCATATCGGTGTTGCTACCACTCCCGAGGAGAAGACCTCATGAGCTCCCTGCATGTCGTGCTGCATGCCCCCACCGCCGACGGCCTCGCCCGCGCACGGCGCAACGCCCTCAACTTGGTCAAGGCTCGTCCTGAGGCCGAGGTGCTGATCGTGGCCAACGGCGCTGCCGTGGTCGCCGCATTGGAAACTCCCGACCCCGCCAGCGATACCTGGCTACGACTTTGCCGCAATACCCTGGTCGCCCAAAATCTGAGCAATACCGCTGGCCTCAAGGAAATTGAAGCCGCTGTAGTCACGCTTGCCGAGTTACAGGCGCAGGGCTGGGCCTATATCCGTGCTTGATTCGTGACGCGGCCCCTTGTGTTGGTCGCCACGCGTCACCATGTGATGGAGAGAGGGCGCGGGAAGCGCCACGCATGGGCAAATACCCAAGACGCATTTGCTTAGCGAAATCCATTGTTTCCCATGCCCTGGTTCGTGATGCGATGCTCAATGCTTCGCCAATCAGTGAAAGGAGGATGCCATGGCACTACAACTCGGCGATATTGCCCCGGATTTCACCCAGGACAGCACCGACGGAACGATCAACTTCCACGAATGGGCAGGCGATAACTGGGTCATCCTGTTCTCGCATCCCAAGGATTTCACGCCGGTATGCACCACCGAGCTCGGTGAAGTGTCACGCCTGAAGCCGGAATTCGAGAAGCGCAACGCCAAGGCCATGGGGCTCTCCGTCGACCCACTGGAGGATCACAAGGCATGGGAAGGCGATATCAAGGAAACCCAGGGCCATGGCCTGAACTTTCCGCTGCTGGCGGACGCTGATCGCAAGGTCAGCTCGCTGTATGGGATGATTCATCCCAACGCCAACGACACCCTGACGGTGCGTAGCGTCTTCATCATCGACCCCAGCAAGAAAGTGCGCCTGACGCTGACCTACCCGGCCAGCACCGGCCGCAACTTCGCGGAGATCCTGCGTGTGCTGGACAGCCTTCAGCTGACCGACAGTCAGAAGGTCGCCACACCGGTGAACTGGACCGAAGGCGACGACTGCATCATCGTGCCGTCGGTCGACAACGAGAAGGCCAAGGAACTCTTCCCGCAAGGCTGGGACGAGAAGAAGCCATATCTGCGCATGGTCAAGCTGCAGAAGTAACGTGCGCCATCTATAGCGCCGTACTCCCGATCGCCCGTGGCTTAGGCCACGGGCGATCGTCGTTTGGCGGGGCGCCGCCCAGTTGGGTGCCGCCCTTTCACCCTGCAAGCGCGCACCAGATACACCACCCGGTAGGTGATGAACAACAGCAAGATAGCGATCTTGAAACTGGCCTTGATGCGCATGGAGGTCTCGATTCACGTCTCGGTCGTCTTGTCTGACGACGAGTTAACCAGCGGGATGTTAAGAAACGTTGACGCCGAGGTGGGCAGCCGTACCCAATATCGACACCCGGCCCGCTAACTTGAGCGTGAACACCTCTTTTCTATAAAAAACTTCTTATTCAGAGCCTGTCGATAAAACCGACCCTTACTCAGCCTTGGGTCAGCCCCTCGAAAAAGCTCACGGCATTGGCTTCCAGACCCTCGAGGTAATAGCCACCTTCCTGCACCACGAGCGTCGGCAGATCGAGTTCGGCCACCACGCGCCCGAGCGTGCCAAACCCTGGCGTAGAGACCGCCACCTTGGCCTGCGGGTCTCGCTCATGAATGTCGAAGCCCAACGCCAGTACCAGCGCGTCCGGTTCGAACAACCGAATGGCCTGACAAGCCTCGTCCAAACGTTCGAAGAAAACCGCTTCAGAGGAACCGTGTGGCATCGGCAGGTTGAGATTGTAGCCTTCTCCCGCACCGTGGCCACGCTCGTCTTCGAACCCCGTCACCGCCGGATAGAAGTTAGTGGTATCGCCATGAATCGAGATGTACATCACGTCATTTCGTTTATAGAAGATTTCTTGCACGCCCTGTCCATGGTGCATATCGGTATCCAGCACCACGACGCGCGGATAGCGTGTGGTCAGCCGCTGCGCGGCGATGGCAGTGTTGTTGAGAAAGCAAAAGCCGCCGGCGGCATCGGCGCGGGCGTGATGCCCCGGCGGCCGTGACAGTGCATAGGCCTGACGTTCCCCATGATTGAGCGCATCGGCCGCGGCAATCGCGCTTTGCGCCGACCAATACGCAGATGCCCAGGTCGCCGCCCCTACCGGCGCACTGCCATCCGCCAGGTAACGCCCTGCCTCGGCCAGCACACCGCGCAAGGCATTGGGCGAGCGCACGAAGACATTGGACATGACCTCGTCGCCCCAGTCGTCTCCCAACGCGGCCCAGCGCCGGTGAGCGCTTTCCAGAAAGCGCAGGTACGGCAGATGATGCACAGCGCGAATCGCCGCCAGGCCGCTATCAGGCGGCGTGCGCACCTCGAACCCCAGCCGCTGAACGGCGCTCAGCAAGCCCTCGAGGCGCGCCGGAATCTCCTGAGGTTCACGCAGCTTACCGCGCGAAAAGTAGAGCCGAGGGTGATGACGCCACTGCTCGGTGTGAAAGAAGGTCTTCATGATCGTGCCTCCTGCGGGTCGGTCTCGATAACGCTGCAAGATACGCGCCGAGAATCACCGAAACCGCCTCGATCATGCCGGCGGTTTTATGTCGTGGGGCGCGCCTTGATGGCCACCTGCCGTTCATACAAGGCAATGGCGACGCCGCTGCCGATGATCACCAAGGCACCGATGAAGACCCAAACATCCGGCACTTCATCCCATAACCACCAGCCCAGCAGCACGGCCCAGACCATGGCGGTGTAATCGAACGGCGCTGCCAGCGCCGCCGGGGCGTAACGAAACGCCAGCGTGATGCACGACACCGCGCCGACGCCGAAGATGCCAGAGCCAATGAAGCCCAGCCATGCCACGCCCTCAGGCATCCGCCAGACGCCGGGCAATAGCATCGCACTGACGATCAGAGGCACCAGGGTGGCGTAAAAGACCATCGCCCACAGACTTTCCTTACCGCCGTAACGCCGCGCCGTGATCATCATCAGGGCATAGCACACCGCCGCACCGACGACGATCAACGCACCCCACTGGAAGCCCGCCGCGCCAGGACGCACCACGACCAGAACGCCGGCGAAGCCCACCAGCGAGGCAATGAACGGTAAACGCTCGACACGCTCCTTGAGCAGCGGCCCGGACAACAGCGTCACGAACAACGGCGCGGCGAAGGCAATGGCGGTGGTTTCCGCCAATGGCAGAAGGGTCAAGCCGGTGACGAAGCAGAACATCGTGCCGGCAAAGATCAACCCTCGCAGGAGATGCACCCCCGGTCGCCGGGTCTTGAGCTTTTGCCAGCCGCCGTTGAAACGTGCCAACAATGCGATCAGCGGCAGCGAGATCAAGGTACGGAAGAAGATGATCTGAATCGGGTCGTACGTGGCGCCTAGCCACTTGGAAATCGCATCGCCAAGCGCAAGGCACAATACCCCGGCGCACATGATCAAGATTCCCAGCAGGGACGGCGACATACCCACCTCCATGAAGAAAGACCACGCGGCGCCTATCGCAATGCGCCCCGCTACGTGTAATGGAAACGGCCCGAAGAATCGGCCCTTGAGCATAGCCGAATCGTATGCGCACCGCGATGGTGCAAAAAGAGGTATGCCGCATATCGGCACCAAAACGTGCATAATCGGGGATAGATTCCCGTTTATTCACCCGACGTACGCAAGAGAGTCATGACGCTCGATACCACCGCGATCAACCAGCAAATGACGCATTTCAACGACCATGAGGCGATCTGGCTGTTCGGCTATGGTTCTCTGATCTGGAAGGCGGATTTCTCGTTTCTGGAGAGTCGGCCGGCGCATATCATCGGCTGGGAAAGACGTTTCTGGCAGGGCTCGCACGACCACCGCGGCACGCCACAGGCGCCGGGCCGGGTCGCCACACTGACCGAACGCCCCGGCGCGGTCTGCCACGGCATGGCCTACCGTATCACCCAGGACGTGCTCGGCCCGCTGGATGTGCGCGAGAAGAATGGCTATCTGCGCGTAGTAACGCCGCTGCACTTCGATGACGTTGAGAGAGAAGAAAACGTCGAGGGCCTGGTCTACCTCGCCAGCGAGGACAACGCCGCCTTCCTGGGGCCGGCGCCGGACACCGCCATCGCCCGGCAGATCGCCGAATCTCACGGCCCCAGCGGCCCTAATCGCGATTATCTGCTCAACCTGGCCCAAGCGCTGCGCGAGATGGGGCATGACGACCCGCACATCTTCGCCCTGGAGCGTGAATTGCTCGCGTTACCTCCTCAGCCGGCGTGAGACGACACACCGGCCGACAGCAGGGTTACGGATTTAACTTGCCACGTAATACGCAAACCCCCATTTAGATAGGTTTTATGGTCATCCCCAAAGCTCCCAAAGACCTACCGTCAGGAACGGAAATAGACACAGCAGAACCACTACCACCATCGCCCCAGCAATAAATGGCACCACAGCCCTGAATACTGCTGAGGGTGAGACCTTGGCGATCTGTGATGAGATAAACACCAGAAGCCCCACTGGCGGAGAGACACCGCCGAGCTGCAGCACAATGATCATAATGATACCGAGCTGAACAGGGTCGACCCCAGCGTTGGTCATCATGGGTAAGAACAGTGGAGCGATGATCAGCATCGCCGGGGTCAAATCGAGAAACATCCCCGCAGCAGCCAAGACCACCAGCAGGATGATGAACAACCCAAGTTGACCATCAACGATGGTGCTCGCCCAAGCGACAATCTCCTGGGGGACTTGCTCGGCGATCAGCACCCAGGCGAAGGGCACCGAGGCGGCGATCAAAAAACCCACCAAGGCGGCGTCGGTCCCGCATTCGGCGAAGGCACGATAGAACTTCTTCCAGCCATATTCGCGGAATACAAACTTGCCGAGGACGAACGTCCAGATCAACGCTATGACCCCCGCTTCGGTAGCGGTGATAATGCCAAATCGAATTCCTCCCAGAACACCAACGGTAATGACCAGCACCGGTAGGGCACGCAGGAAGCTACGCCAAACATCGCTCCAGGGGGCTCGAGCAGTGGCCGTCTGGTACTGACGACGCACCGAGATCAAGTAGGAGACCCCCATCAGGACGCCCGCACAAAGGATTGCTGGCAGGATACCGGCCATGAACAGCCGAGCGATGGAGACATTCGCCACCGAAGCGTAAACCAGCATGGCGATCGCTGGCGGCACGACATTGGGAAGAATTGCCGATGAAGCCGTGACCGCACAGGAGAATGCCGGTGAGTAGCCACGCTGCACCATCTCGGGAACCAGGATCTTAGTGCTACTGGCAGCGTCGGCGCTCGACGAACCAGAAATACCTCCAACCATCAGGCTATTGAGTACGTTGACGTGGGCCAAGCCACCACGTAAATGGCCAACCATGCTAGAGGCAAAGTCGATCAGCCGCGTGGAGAGCCCTCCTAAATTGAGCAGGTAGCCGGTCGAAAGGAAGAAAGGGATTGCCAATAGAATGAACTTGGTCGAGCCGGTGACCATGTTTTGCACTATCGCTGGCGCGGGAAGAATGAACGATGCCGAGTTAGCCAGGAAGACCCCGAACATCAAAGAAAAGGAGACCGGTACACCAACCCCCAAAGCCACGAAGAATGCGACCAGCATGAGCAGACTAGGCGAAACACCCTGTAGCGGAGCAAGCAAGCCGTGGTCGAGACCAAGATAAAGCAGACCGGCAATAACCAGTGCCAGAAAATTGCGGACCAGGGTACGCGTGTTGTCAGCATCTCGGGCAAGCAAGAATACCAAGCCAATCAGGCCAAATACCGGGATGACCGCATACTTATATGCCTTAGGCCACTCCAAGCTGGCACTGACCCCACCGACCATCTCGGCAAGTTGGTAGCCGCTGAACATCATCATCATTACCGTCAGAGCCAAGATCAAGCTCTGGATGAAGCCCAGTAGGCCTGACGACCAACCCGATAAATTCTTGGTCAAAAAATCAGCGGCGACGTGGCGCTGCTGGCGGATACCTAACGCCGCGCCAAGGAAGATCAACCAAGTGAACGACCAAACCGCGAACTCGGCGGTCCACGAAAAGGCGTCATTGAATACATAGCGCGAGACTACGCCAGCGAATACGTCTATCGTCATCGCCAGCAAGTTGACGAAGATTAGCAGGCGGACCACCGACTCCAGCCCAGCAGCGGCGCGACCAAGACTCAACAAAGGCAGCGTGTGTGAAAGGCGATAGGCTGACATTCGATACGCTCCAGAATGGCAACGCCATTGAGGTGGAATAGAACGTGCGGCCCCGCCATTGTGGCGGGGCCGCTTCCAAGGTTCAGTCGGCGTTCTCAATCAGCGAGACGAGTGCCTTGCCGTCGGGAATTTTCTTGGTGTACTCCTCTCTGACGGGCTGCATAGCTTCTTTCCAAGGACCTTTATCATCGATCTCAATGATGGTCGCGCCATCCTCGACCGTCTTGGCTAGAGCCGCCTTATCATCTTGCTGACGCATAGCAGGCAGCTGCTCCTGAACTTCGTTGGCAGCCTTGGTGATCTCTTGCTGGTATTCCTCCGGCAAACGCTGCCACCAGCTTTGTGAAACCACCCAAGTCCCCATCGCATAAACGTGTCCAGTTTTCACGTAGTAAGGCGCAACTTCATAGAAGCGATTGGTAAGGTAATTAGTCGCTGTATTATCGAAGAAGTCGATCACCCCTGTTTGCATTGAGTTATATATCTCGGGAGCTGGAATCGGCGTAGGATTAGCACCAGCGGCCTTCCACATAGCAACGTGCAAAGGACTCTGGATGACGCGCATCTTTTTGCCCTTGACGTCATCAATCGAGTGAATCGGAGTGCTGCTCATAAGCTGACGGATACCATTAACCGAAAAGCCCATCAGATGAAACCCTTCGTCCTCGAACTTGGGTGCCAACTCATCAGTGAGGGGCTGGTTAATCGCTACCGCTTGTTCATCACTGTTGATCAAATAAGGAAGGTCAAGGACCTGAACTTCGGGC
Organism: Chromohalobacter sp. 11-W; assembly: GCF_029889905.1. Lineage (GTDB taxonomy): Bacteria > Pseudomonadota > Gammaproteobacteria > Pseudomonadales > Halomonadaceae > Chromohalobacter. The sequence continues at coordinate 25,397 of NZ_JARANZ010000011.1, forward strand.
ACCCAGGAAGTCAGCACCGAACTAGTAATGATGCCCATCTGTACGGAGCCGAGCCTAATGCCCTCTGCCGATTCGCTCTCCCCACCGAGAACACTGTTAGGAAACAGTTTAATATCGACATTGTCATCAGTTCGCTCACGCACCATATCGGCAAACTTCTTGGCAGCAACGTACTTAGTATTACCCTCTGGCACGTCAAGCGAGAGCTTGGCGTTATACTCGGCTGCCAAGGCCGAAGTACTAACGACAGAAACAGCCAATGTTGATAACAATGCAGTGAGTATTGGCAGGCGACGGAAGGAGTGGTTAATTTTCATGATACGCATCCTATTGATGTTATATTTTACATTTCAACGTGTAGGCTAGGAAAATTGTCATTGTCATGAGCAGCAGCTCTATTCGCTAACCTGTGTGTAGGCGTTCATCAAAGTACGGCGAGCATGCCGCCATCGACGTAGATAATCTGGCCATTGACATAGTTGGAAGCAGGCGACGCTAAGTACACCACCGTTCCGACCAAGTCTTCAGGCGTTCCCCAGCGCCGCGATGGTGTACGCCCAGTGATCCAGCCGTTGAAATCGGGGTCATCGACGAGCGGTTGCGTCATCTCGGTAATCATGTAACCAGGACCAATCGCGTTGGACTGGATACCATGCTCTGCCCATTCCGCCGCCATCGATTGCGTCAATAACCGTACCCCGCCTTTAGCAGCGGTATAGGCGCCTACAGTAGGACGAGCTACGGAGCTCATCAGCGAGCCAATATTGACTACCTTGCCACCCTGGCCGCGCTCTATCATTTGACGTGCGACATTGCGACCGAGCAAGAAAGCACTCGACAAGTTAGTGTTGATGACCGTATCCCACTCATTGCGAGTCAACTCGACCATCGGCTTTCGCAGTTGCATCCCCGCGTTGTTGACCAGGATATCAATATATACACCATCCTCCTTGAGGTTACCCAGGGCCTTTTCGATAGCGGCTTCGTCCGTAATGTCGAAGGAAATTTTCAATACATTGAATCCTTCACTGGACAGCGCTGCGTGGGCCTCATGCAGCTTATCTTGATTGCGCCCATGCAAAATGACTTGAGCCCCGGCTTGTGCCAACCCCCTCGCCATAGCAAAGCCAAGGCCACCAGATGAACCTGTGATCAGTGCTGTCTTGCCCGATAGATCAAAAATCGTCATAAGCCGCTTACTCCCTTGCATCAGGATAGTTAAAGCTGTTGAATAACCGCATCGTCACCCCTAATTTTCAAGGCTTCAGAAGGAGCATCACGGTCATTCCCCGAGCAGCCAAGGCTAAGGCATTCACCACATGCCACCTTTGTCTAACGCTGCTTTTATGCCCTTAGATTTCGTTGTCTAATAAGAAATATATCGCCAAATTTCAAAGTATTCCATAATACTTAAGATTAACGATGGACAGGTAAAAACAATGTCTGATACAAAAAAATCAGCAACTTACAGTAAGTCCCAGGGAAATCTGGCTTATGAGCGGCTTGAATCAAGCATTGCTCATATGGATATTCAGCCAGGCGCCTTCATGACCATGGCCGACTTGCAGAAGCAGGTAGGGCTGGGCCGCACCCCAGTTTTGGAAGCTACTCGCAAATTGACTGATGATACCTTGCTGGAGATGCAGGCAGGCATTGGGATACGCATCACTCCTATCGATCTGGCAAGAGAGAAGCGATTACTCAAGATCCGGCGTGATCTTGAATGTTTTGTACTTGAGATGGCTATTGAGAATGAAAGCGGTTTAGTGCGAAACCAAATGCACCATTTAATTCAAGCTTTGCACGAAGCCGAGTCGAATAATGACTTGCGTCGATTCAACGACCTTGATAAGCGGATGGATCAACTCATTCTTGAAGCCGCCAACGAGCCTTTTGTAGCACGCACACTACGACCATTACATACCATATTTCGGCGCTTAGGCTTTCTTTACCAAAGCCATTTAGGAGACGCCACCTCAATCAACAAGAACATACTAATTCACATTAAAATCCTTGATGCGGTCCTCAATCGTGACGTCTCCTCTGCTATCTCCGCCAACCATGAGCTCATGGACTTTATGCATGCAATGTTCGAACCGCTGGACCGAAAACTAGAGCCTTCATTTTTTGACGTCAGTATCAAGCCACTCAATGCAGACCTTTACTGATTTTCTGAAAGATTAGCCGGCGTGAAGCGCTCCGCCGGCTGACAGCGGTGTTACGTCTCTACCTTGCCACGCAAGGCCTTAGTCTTGCCCTTGCGGGTTTTCTTGTCGACACGGCGGCGCTTCGCGCCCTTGGAAGGCTGGGTGGGGCGGCGTACCTTGTGCTGCTTTACCGCGTCCTGGATGAGTGCCTTGAGACGCGCCAGCGCTTCTTCCTTGTTGGCTTCCAACGTGCGGTAACGCTGCGCCTTGAGGATGATCACACCATCCTTGCTAATACGCTGATCGGACAGCGCCATCAGGCGTTCTTTGTAGAACGGCGGCAATGACGAGCGGGGAATATCGAAGCGTAGATGCACCGCCGAGGCGACCTTGTTGACGTTCTGGCCGCCAGCGCCTTGCGCGCGAATCTGGCTGATATCGATTTCCCAATCGGCGAGCGTCACCGTATTGGAGATCCTCAGCATGGTGTAGCCCTCGTGACATGACACGCCGAGCACGACGCGTGAATGATGCGCGACAGACTACACTATTGGCGGCGCCTCGGGAGTCGACGCAACTTACAGGGATTCGTCATCTTGACGCTGTTTAGCGTTCAGTGTGGAAACCTTCGCCGTGTCGTTATGGACACTAACGTTTTGATTGGCCTCGCTTTCCGCCACCATGGAGAACGGCAGCAATGCAGAGACGACGATGGTTGCCAACATCGAGAACAGCTTGTTGAGTGCTTTCATGACCACTCCTGGATTTTGGTGGTGATGCGGCGTTTTGTCGCATTACACAGTTAGCATGCTAAAAGATTCACTGCGCGTCAAGCCCTTCTCGATCATCAAAACCCATGTGCCGCCTTGGGACACCTCCCTGCACAAATTCGTTAGCAGAAAAATAATTTTTAAAACAAGACCACAAAAGTCCTACGTTTTTTACTAAAATGGGGCCGAGAGCTACGACCAAAGACGTAGCCACGGCTCAACCATTTCGCTCATACCCTTTGAGCTTGGCGCTATGCCCCAGCCCAACGGCGGAATAAAAGAGCCAGGTGATCATTCCTGTCCCACAAGGAGACAACAACGCCATGCCACAATCTCGTTCGCAAAGATTGGGCGCCATTGTGCTGCTGGTAGCCTCGATCGTCGGGTTTGCCATCGCACTCTATGCCTATTTCACCCCGCTGACCGGGGTCAATGGCACGCTTGGCGCGCTTGTCGCCATCCTGGCCAACATCGCCCTGGCCGTCATGGCGCTCATCTTGCCTGCATTGAAAGGGAACGCCGCGCGTAACGTATGGCGCGTGCTGATTTTGCTGGGCCTGGCCGGCACCTTCTTCGCAGCCCTCCTCCTACACCAATGGTGGATCTGCGTGGCCATGGTGGTCGGCCTGATCGGGCTGATTCTCGATGTGGCCCTCGCGAACCGCACCACCCGTCCCGCCCATTCATAAGGAGCCGCCCCATGCCGACATTGAGAACCACCGCGCAACGCCTGGGCACGGCCACGGCGCTGGCGCTTTTCCTGACGCCGTTGCCGCTTCTGGCGCAGGATCAGGACGCCGACCAGGACGCCTCGAGTGCACAAGAGGGCGCGACGTCGCAAGCTTCATCCCAACAAGCTTCGTCCGAATCGATACCGCTGGTCCCCGGCACGCCGACCTGGGATAGCTTCCACGGCCAGCTCAACGCGCAGAAGTACAGCCCCCTCGACCAGATCAACGCCGACAACGTCGGTGACCTGGAAAAAGCCTGGGAAGTGCACACCGGCGATGTCTCCGATGGCTCCGGCGACCTGCCACCCACTGTCTGGTCCGCGACGCCGGTCTTCGCCAACGACACGCTCTATATCGGCACGCCGTTCTACCGCATTCTCGCGCTAGACCCTGCCACTGGTGAGCAGAAGTGGAGCTTCGATACCGAGTCCACGCTTGAAGCAATGACGCAGCCCGCGCTCAAGAGCCGCGGTGTCGCCTACTGGGAAGCGGATGACCCGGTCGAAGGCGAGTCCTGCCAGAAAATCGTCTATCTCGGCACCATGGACGCGCAGCTCTTCGCCGTCGATGCCGACACTGGCGAGAAGTGCACCAGCTTCGCCGATAACGGCGTACTCGACGTCAACCAGTGGAACGACACCCACGCTAAGTGGCCGCTGTCGCTGCTGCAGCCACCGACCGTGGTCGGCGATCACCTGATCCTCGGCTGGGCCGGCAAGGACTGGGCGTTCGAGCAAGCGCCTCCCGGCACCGTGTTCTCCATCAATGCCCGCACAGGCGAGCGCGAATGGAGCTTCAACGCCCTTTCCGAAGAGATGCGTGAGAAGAGCGGTACCGCCAACGTGTGGACGCACATGTCCGCCGACGAGGAAAACGGCCTCGTGTACCTGCCGATCTCCTCGCCGTCGCCCAACTACTGGGGCGGCAACCGCACCGAGGAAGCGCCCCTGGCGACCTCGACCACCGCGCTTGACGTCGATACCGGCGAAGTCGTCTGGTCACGCCAATGGGTCCACCACGACGTCTGGGACTATGACATCAACTCCGCGCCAACACTGATGGACATCACGGTGGATGGCGAGGAAATTCCGGCATTGATCCAGGCCACCAAGCAAGGCTTCCTGTTCGTCGTCAACCGCCTGACCGGTGAGGACGTCTGGCCGATCGAGGAGCGTCCGGTACCGCAGGGTGATGGCTCCGTCAAAGGCGAAGAATACGCGGATACGCAACCCTTCCCGACCAAGCCCGCCCCGCTGCTCGACCAATCCGAGAAGCCGAAGATCTGGAAACTCGCCGATGTCGTTGGCGGTGGCCAGTGTTCCAAGCTCTGGGACAACCTGACGTATGAAGGCATGTACACGCCGCCCACCACCAAGGGTGAAGGTGCACTGGCCTATCCGGATAGTGCCGGTGGCGTGCAATGGGGCGGTGTTGCCTTTGATCCCGTCAGCCAGACGGCCATCGTCAACACCTCGCACATCGTGCAGACCATCAAGCTCTATGATCGCGAGGCCTACGAGAAAGCCGATAGTGGCTCGGGCAACGAAAGTGGCTTCTCACCGCAGACAGGGGCGCCTTACGGTATGCGTCTCGAAGTGGCACGTAACTGGCTCGGCATGCCGTGCTGGGAACCGCCCTTCGGCGAAGTCGTGGCGCTCGACATGAAAACCGGTGATGTGAAATGGCGTCGTCCGATCGGCTCCTCGCAGCAGTACGGCTTCTTCATGCCTGAAAGCTGGGGTTCGCCCACCATCGGTGGTCCTGCAGTCACGGCCGGCAACCTGGTCTTCATCGGTGCCTCGATGGACGCCAAACTGCGCGCCTACTCGCTCGACAGCGGCGAAGAGCTGTGGGAAGACCAGGCCGAAGCGCCCGCCGTCGCCAATCCCGCCGTCTACGAGTATGAAGGCCGCGAATACGTCGCCTTCGTGGCAGGCGGCAACTCGATCCTGAAGGATCAGGTCGGCGACCAGGTCGTCGTCTACGCGCTGCCGGAAGACGAAGACGAGTAACATCTGACGGTCAGCGGTAGAAGGCAAGATAGCAGTAACGTAGAAAGCAGACGGGGTGGGCCCAAATGGGCCCACCCCGTTTTTATTGGCTCGCGTCTTTGTGGTCAGATCTTGTAGCCCCGACCAACAGGCTATGAAACGTTCACGCCGATACAACGCCGGCCAGATGTTCATAGAGCACGGCAACGCCAATGGCGATGAGGATCAGGCCACCCAGCACCTCAGCCCACTTGCCGACGACGGTGCCAATAGCACGACCGAGCAACGTGCCGCAGGTGACCATCAAGGTCGTCGCCAGGCCGATGGCCAGGGAGGCCACGACGATGTTGATATCCGTCAGCGCTAACGTAATCCCCACGGCCATGGCGTCGATGCTGGTGGCCAGGGCTGTGACGGCAATCAGCCATATGGACTTGTCTTCCTGCCGGGGGCCGGCCACCTTTATCGCATCGGCGCCGCCTTTCTTTAATCCTTCCCAGATCATATGCCCGCCCAGCAACGCCAGCATGGCAAAGGCAATCCAGTGGTCGATACCGGAAACGAAGCGCATCGCGACATGGCCAAGCGCCCATCCCGCCAACGGCATGATCGCCTCCACCACGCCAAACACGAGCCCTATGCGTAGCGCGCTGATGAAGCGTACCTTGCTCAGCTCGGCGCCCCGACCGACGGAAGCGGCAAAGGCGTCTGTCGACATGGCGAACGCCAACAGAATCAACGACGCAGGATTCATGTGGTCTCCATAATGCACAGCAGGCGATGCTGAGAACGCATTTTCACTCCCTAAACCCGATTATTTTTGTCAACTTTTCAAACAGCCTATACCCGACACCCCTGAATAACAATAACTACCTGAAAATAAAGCAAAAATTAACCTAGATTGATCAGTATCGTGGCGGTTAATACTCTGCGAGCATGCTTCGAATGAATAACCAAGGTTTAACAATCCCTTGCGATTTATAGGGAAAAGCAAACGCACTGCGACGTTTCAGCGCAATATCTGAAAAACGCTTGGCATATCATCGCCATATCGCACATTCTGAAGACCGTTTCGACGGGGAAGGGATACCGCCATGCAAGCATTTTCGACTCGCCACCAGGTTCTCGGTCTGATCGGCTGGCTGGTGGTCAGCTTCATTACTGCCGGAATCGGCGCCATCGCATCAGTGGATGCCACGCAGTTCTACGCCGAACTCACACAGCCCAGTTGGGCGCCCCCCGCCGGCGCCTTCGGCCCAGTGTGGACAACGCTCTTTGCCTTGATGGGTATAGCTGCATGGCTGGTCTGGCGGGAAGGCGGCTGGAAACGGCAACAAGGCGTACTGGCGCTGTTCATCGTGCATCTTGCTATCAATGCACTCTGGAGTTGGCTGTTTTTCGCCTGGCACCAAGGGGCGTTGGCGTTCGTCGAGGTCATCCTGCTGTGGGGCATGATCCTCGCCACCCTCATCGCCTTCTGGCGCGTGCGGCCGTTGGCCGGCCTACTGCTGGTGCCTTATCTAGCATGGGTGTCGCTGGCCACGGCGCTGACCTACACCGTCTGGCAGCTCAATCCGCAGTTGTTGGGGTGAGCATTCTCCAGTCTCAATGAGAAGATACGTATATCGACGGCGCCGCCGGCGGTGGCAGCTCGAAAGACGAGCGCATCCAGGCAACTTCCGCTCAGGGCGACCGCTCGAACAGCCTTTTGAACTCCCGGCTGAATTGCGACGAACTTTCATACCCCACATTCGTTGAGGCGGCGGCGGCCGTCATCCCATTTCGGAACATCAGGAGTCGTGCCTGGTGAAGCCGGACGGCCTTCACATACTGCATTGGCGACGTCTGGGTCACCTGCCTGAAATGGGCGTGAAAGCTAGGCACACTCATACTGGCGTCATGGGCTAACTGGTTGACGTCCAGAGGCGTCGCATAGTCCGTGTGAATGCGGCGGATGGCACGTGAGATAAGTCCGAAATTCCCCTCCATATCCAGTGCGGCCCGCATGGCCCCTCCCTGAGCCCCGGTTAGTACGCGGAAATAGATCTCGCGCACCATGGCCGGTCCGAGAATCCGGGCATCGTCGGGTGAGGCCATGATCTCGAGAAATCGGGCCACGGTGTCGCTCAGGGCTGGCTCCATCGCCGATGACAGCATCCCGCAGGGTGTCGCAGAGGCCGGTATCCCCCCTTCTTCCAGCTCGAGTAGCAAATCAGCCGCCAGCGGTATATCGAGATGCAGATAAATCGCTAGCAGCGGATTCTCGGCACTGGCATCGGTCTCCATCGTGAACGGAACGGGAACCGAGACGGCTAGGTAATGCTGAGCATCGTAGACGTAGGTTCGGTTGCCCCAGTACCCCCGTTTCCGCCCCTGACAAACAATGACGATGCCTGGATCGTACAGCACGGGGGTTCTAGCCAGGGGGCGGTTAGATCGCAGGAATCGCACGTCCGGTAATGCCGTCAGGTTGTAGCCTTCCCGAGGTGCCATCTGGTCCAGCAACGTTACCATGCGTCGTTCACGTGGACTGTTATCGATGGATTCGGTACTCATGACATTGGAGCCTGATAATTTTGTGCCCTCATTCTGCGTGATTCGTGCCTATAAACAATCCCACCTATAGAAATAGGCAATAAACTCAGAGGATCTCGCGTTCGATTCAGGAACCAGGCGCCCTAGGATGGTTTCGCCTCCCTGACGGGAAACATCGACCACCCAGACCTAGAGCAATGTCATGAACCAGACCAAGACGATCCTCATCACCGGCGTCAGCAGCGGATTCGGCCAGGCCCTGGCGGAGACAGCATTAGCCGCCGGCCACAAAGTCATTGGTACCGTGCGGCAAGCCAGTGCAGCACACGCGTTCGAGAACCACGCTTCCGGCAATGCCTACGCACGTCAACTCGACCTGACAGATACACCGGCCATCGCCAACGTCGTCGAAGACATTGAAACCACCCTCGGCCCCGTTGACGTGCTGGTCAATAACGCCGGCTACGGCCACGAAGGCATCCTGGAAGAATCACCCACCGATGAGATGCGCCGGCAGTTCGAAGTGAACGTTTTCGGCGCGGTCGAAATGATCCAGGCGCTGTTACCGTTCTTTCGGAAACGTCGTGCCGGGCACATCATCAATATCACGTCGATGGGCGGCTTCATCACGATGCCCGGCATCGCCTACTACTGTGGCAGCAAGTTCGCGCTCGAGGGCATCTCCGACACCCTGAGCAAAGAGTTGGCACCGATCAATATCCACGTCACCGCCGTCGCACCGGGCTCATTCCGGACCGATTGGGCGGGCCGCTCCATGCGCCGTTCCCCCCGGCAGATTGCCGACTACGATGCGCTATTCGACCCTGTCCGGCAGGCCCGTCTGGAAAAAAGTGGTCAGCAACTCGGTGATCCCGAGAAGGCGGCCAAAGCCATGCTGGAGATTATCGAGTGTGATACACCGCCTGCTCACCTGCTGCTTGGAAGTGACGCGCTCAAGTTGGTACGGGGCCGTTTATCCGAAATGTCGCAGCAAATGGACACTTGGGAGTCTCTGACTATTTCGACAGACGGTTAATCTTAGATGGGGGCTTCGCCGCCAAGGCAAGGCCAATCCTGTAGCGGTCGGATTGGCCATTACATATCACGAGGCGAGCCATGGCTCACTTTTAGGCCATGGCGTTTTTGATGCCTTCAATAGAGACCTCTGTTCTCATTTTTAGCGTCGTCGGCTCAAGCTCTTTTTCAGACAGGCAGTTCAGCCAGGCTTGCTGAGGCTCAGCGCAGAAGAACCGCTTTATTCCATCACCCAGAAAGTTTTCTAGATCAACATGATCATCGGGATATAACAGTGCAAATGCCTTTTCTGCCTCACTGACATCCGACACCTCTCTCGCCGTGCACTTCAGGTAGAGACACATGAGATTGTTGGTCCCTCGCGCGCGCGTCGAATCATAGAAGGTCATGAAGACCGAGCTATTAAAAATGATATTCTTGGAATGTTCCGCCTGAACCCAAGACGACCAGTAAAAGTTTAAATTCATATCCGGCAATGCGGTGACGGGTGTATTCCATGGCACATCGTTTTTCGACGTCGCTATATTGGAATAAAGGTTGTTTTCAAGAATGCCCGCTGCCCGATTGGCTAAGTCGATGTCGTTCATCACAGTCTCCCATGTTGGATGGTTCCATGGCCGTGGCGCCCCTGCATGCCACGGCTGAGGAGGGATCAGTACCAGACCCCGACGAGCACGGCCGCTCACCCGCAACACGACCATGAGCAGTCGGTACGTGCGTCTAGAGGCGTCGTGTCTTTGCTTTGCCGCAAGAACAGCGTACGCACAACGTCCACTTCCCTGAAAGCGATTTATCCTGATACTTGTTATCGTGTTTAGAGATAGCTTCTTTTCTGGCGGGGAGACACGGCATGCAACTCAAATCGTTACGCCTGTTCATGGCCGTGGCCGAAACCGGCAGTTTCGTGGCCGCCGCCGAGAAGATGCATACGGTGCAATCCAACGTGACAGCCCATCTCAAGAGGCTCGAGGAAGAACTCGACGCCCAGCTCGTCCATCGAACAGGCCAGACGCGCCTGACCTCTGCCGGGCGAACGCTTATAGCGTATGCCGAGCGCATGCTGTCTGCGCATGATGACGCGCTATCGCACTTCAAGGGCAGCGATAAGACGCATGGCCAACTGCGGATCGGCGCCATGGAAACCACGACCGCGTTACGGCTCCCACCGATCCTCACGGCGTACCATGCCGTCCACCCCGAGGTCGATATCACGCTACACACGGGCTCCACCGCGGAACTCATCGAGATGTTGATGGCAGGCCACGTCGACGGCGTATTCATCGCGGGAGGTCTCGAACATCGCCGTTATCATCTGCTCAAGGCCTTCAGTGAACGCCTCGTGCTGGTCGGCCCCCAACCCATGGCCGCGATGCCCACCTCGGAGGAGCTGATGGCTACCGCCTTCCTCGCGTTTCGCCAAGGCTGTAGCTATCGCCAGCGCATCGAGCTGCTCCTGGCCTCCCATGGCGTCAACGCAGCACGCATCTTCGAGTTCGGAAGCCTGGATGCCATGCTCGGCTGTGTCGCCGCCGGAATGGGCTATACCGTGCTCCCTTTAAGCACGGTCGAGGCCCATCAGCACCGCTTTGGTATCCACTACCTGGCCTTGCCGACGTCCCTGGCGGAAATCGACACCTACTTCGCCGCGCCAGAACCCGCCACCTGGACGCCCGCCCTGGCCCGCTTCGTCGACACCGTGCACCAGGCCACAAACATGCCCGAACCGCAGCCCATCGAATCCTGATATCCGCCAACGCGAATTGTCATGGGCCATTCACGTTCACGGCCTCGGCGCCGACTGGCCACGGCACTGATCTACACCATCTGGCTGCTCAACCCACAATTGCTGGGGTAAGGCCAACTCTCGGCAGGGAAGCACCTTACTGGAAAGCCGGCTGACGTCGCATTGGTAGGATGGCCTAGAATGGTGGGGCTCGGTGCTCACGCTGGCGTTTACTCGCTTCGATCCACCATGTCAGATCATCCGCAAACCGGCCAAACGCACGTTCGAAGGATTTCCCGGCGTCCCCGACGGACATGCCGTTCTAATCCAGCGTATTGGCAATCTGGCCAACCGCGACCGTGCTGGAAATGACCACCATACCCATCTCAGCTAGAGTGCCGTGCCAGGCCAGATTGGCGTGAGCACCGCCGAGGCGGCCGGCCGAATAGCTAACGATACCGGCCGGACGCCAGAACCACTCTTCCAGAAAGTGATCGGTCAGGTTCTTCAGCCCCGGCTGCATGCCCCAGTTGTATTCGCCTGTGACGAAGATGAAACCATCGGCCTCGCGAATCTTGACCGCCAGTGCCTCCATCGGTGCCGGCGCCTCGCCCTCGGGATACTCCTTGTACATGCGATCCAGCATCGGCAGACCGACGGCCTTGGCATCGATCAGTTCGGCATCGGCGCCGCGATTCTTCAACGTCTTGACGATATAGTCGGCGAGCCGAATGCCGGCGCGGTCGGACCGGTAGGAACCGTAGAAAACAAGAATACGATCAGCCATAGGGAAGCACCTCGAACGCGAAGGGTGAGTGGGCAGACAAGCCCCTTCAGAGTAGCGCCGTCGAGGGCAAGCCACCACGATCACTCCCTCATGCGAAAGCCTACTTTATCTCCCGCCTAGAACCGGGCATCACTGTGCATGACAGCCAACAACGCACAGGAGCCTGACATGCCCACCCACGCCGCCACCGAATTCTGGAAGGACCTCGCCCCCATCACCGAAAGCTTCAAGCCCGATGCCAGGCCCGAGGTTCACATCGCCAACGCGCCCACCGAAGACGAACGCTACTACGTGCCGTTTTCCGAGACCGTCTCGTCCCGGCCGCTATGGATCTCACCCTCGCAAAACCGCTGGTGCGACGTCCTCATGGCCAAGGGCGCCGGACTGGTCAACCGCCACTACCACCCGCATGAAGTCTTCGCTTACACCATCTCCGGCAAATGGGGCTACCTAGAGCACGACTGGGTCGCCACCGCCGGCGACTTCATCTACGAAACGCCCGGCGAAGGCCACACCCTCGTCGCCTACGACCACCCCGACCCCATGCGCGTATTTTTCATCGTCACCGGCCCACTGATCTGGCTGGATGAAAACGGAGACTCCTGCGGCCACTTCGACGTGCACGATTACATCGCCCTTTGCCGCGACCACTACGCCAAAGTCGGCCTCGGCGCCGACCTGGTCGACAGCCTCTTCCGTTAATTGCCGGTTTTTAAGATGAGCACCGCCACGCCGCTGCTCATCCCAGCGGCGTGATTTTTTATGCGGCTTTGCTACAGTTAATGTAGCGTTAGGTGTGGGAAGGTTACTAACTGGAAATGATATGGAGTAGAAATGTCAGAAAGGCCGTGAGCGTATCCATCCATCTTATAAAGCCGTCACGACGTTAGAACACGATCGTCCTTTCGCTGACCACTCAATAGTGCCAATAAAGGAGAAATCTATGGGAATCAAACCAGGCCCAAAAAGAACTGCCGAATCAACTGGCAAGCCAGATAAGCGTCAACGGGATAATAAAAAGACTCCCGGGAACACTCCCTCACTTAAGCCTCACAAGCACAAGAAAGGAGACTAATAAAAGAATAACCGCACCTAGCCTGCCACAAGGATGTGGACTTCCTCCGACCTTTAAACAGTACCCTCTGTATTCCCGCTCCCAGCCGATCCCCGGCCTCACGGTTGGGGCGTGGCACCTTTTCTCCCCTCACTCGTCGTAATCGATGGCACACGCGGACCAGGCCTGGCGCGTAGGCATGACTTCCAGTCAGTTGAAGTTGATGTGCGGAGGAAGCGTAGCGACACACGCACGCCGGTACCGCAAGCGACAGCGCAGGCTATAACTGAACTGTTTGACGAAGGCCGTGAAGGCGCCGCAAGCATAGCTGCCTGAGTACGATCATTGGACGACGATGGAGCCGACCCCGATCAGCGTAGACAGCAGCCCATCGGTTACATTGACCAGCCCCGTAACGTTGGTATCGATCGTGGTGTGCCGCCATCACCTCCGCGGTTGAAGATCCTTGGTAGCCAAGAGGGTTGCCGCGAGGATCATCAGCCCACCACAGATCTTGCTTACGAGACCGAACGAGTAACGTTGAAGCGCGGCTGCCGCTCGAATGCCCAACCAGCCCCATAGCAGGAGGATTACTCCATCAACCACGATATAGGTCAGGCCAAGAATGAGAAGTTGCGGTAGGACCGGGCTGCCTGGGTCAATGAACTGAGGAAAGAGGGCACCGAAGAACACGACAGCAAATGGGTTGGCCATGGACGTTATGAAACCCTGCCGGAAGAGGCGAAGCGAAGAGCCTGTGTCACTGACAGCGACCTTTCGTCCCTCTTCCTTCGACAGGATGAGTTGAAGCCCGATCCAGATGAGATAGGCCACCCCGAACCATTTTATCCAGAGAAACGCGGTTGCAGATGTCGCAATGATCGCTGCGAGACCGAAAGCTGCGGCGATCATCTGCAGGCAATTGGCGGTCAGGTCCCCACAGGCCGTGAATACGCTACGCCGCAAACCGTGTCGGATGCTATTCGAGATGATTAGCAATTGGCTGGTATCAGTAGGGGTGGCAAAGAAGACCGCCACAGCAGAAAGATAGACCAAGTAGGTTTCCAAAGGCATCCGATGCTCTCCTCAGCAGCAATGAAATACTATGCCGATTACCTATGGCAAAGTCCACGCTGTCACACCATATAGGTATCAGGCGGTTCCTGATGCCGCTTGCCTCCCCACGTTATTGATTTTGGCTGCGACATCAGTGTCCATCCGATATGCATCCTACAGTGCTTTCAAAACTTAATGTGCAAGACGGTCTTCTATGCCACTTTGAAGGCCTCCCAGCCCGGCCAGTGCAATCGACTCCTGGGACCCCGCAGCCGCTCTGAAGATGACCTCAGATTGCCCAGCGGGCTGATCTTATATAAAGAAATTGCGTGAATCTTTCTGTGTATGGCAACGGCCTGTTTTTTACAGTAGGTTACAATGACGATTCGACACGATACGCCGTATGAATGGCGATAGGGGATCGTCATCTAGCAAGAGGCTCCTCTGGAGCCCGCTGCGGAAGAGAAGGACTGGGCTTGCTCCGTACTGACGAACCATGAGGCGTTATCGCAATCGCAGCCTGGTAGGCGGCTATCGAACTGTTTTCGGATAGTCGAAAAGCGGCAAACCGCTGGTCAAATCATGGGGCAATGGGGCTGTGTCATCATTACAAACGCAACATCGTGTGCATTGGCTGACTGGGCAGTTTAGCGAATATAGCAGGGAATCGATGTACCGCAAGTCCATCAAAACGAGCGTGCGGTTTGAGTCCTGCCTTTCGTTGATCTTGGTATCCCTGGTCTTCGGAATGTTTGCTATTACTGACTACCATCTTCTCGGCGTATCCAAGGAGTATTATTTACTCATCACCATGCGCATCGTGGTGGTGAGCCTCTGCCTTCTCCTGGCATTCATCATCGGACGCTGGGGCAGCTACTCCCGTAGAGCCTGGCTGCACGCTCTGCCGCTCTGGATAATTGCGACGGGGATCATTTTAATCGTTCCCTTGCGCCCCGAAAGCCTCTTCACTCAGATAACGGCGGTGGTGGTCGCCACCATGGCTTTCTACCTTCTGATTCCCAATCTGCTGACGGTGGCGATGTTTGCGAGCCTCTATTTGAGCATTGGCTTCCTAGTCTCTGCAGTGCTGTTTGCGGAGATTGCACCAGTGGTGACGCTTCGCCTGGCGCTGCTATTGATTATGACTAATGTAGTGGGCTTCTGTGCCTTGCTGCGTTTGGAGACCTTGCAGCGCAAGCAATTTGCACTGCTGCACGAAGAGCGTGACCAAAATCGCCATCTACTCAAGGAAATAGCGCATCGAAAGTCACTGGAAGCACAGTTGCGCATGGTTGCCGAGCGGGATGCCCTGACAGGACTCGATAGTCGCGGTCATTTCATGAAGCGGGCCGAGGCGCTATTACAGCGCTCGCGATTGGAAAAGATGCCGTTCAGCCTTTTCATGATCGATGTGGATCATTTCAAGAGCATCAACGATACCTGGGGCCACACTCATGGGGATTGGGTGCTGACCAAGATCGCGGCGGTTTGTGCGCAATCGCTCCGCCCCACTGATGTGATAGGGCGCTTCGGCGGTGAAGAGTTCGTGGTGGCCCTGCCGGACACCAGCCCCGAGGACGCTCAAATCGTGGCGGAGCGCTTGAAGAAACAAGTCGCCGAACTGCCGTTAAAAGAAGAAATGAGCGAGTTGTGCCTGAGCGTCACCATCGGTATCGCTTTAGCACACACTGAAGAGGCCGACCTCGAGTCCTTGATCACGCGAGCGGATCAGACACTATACGTTGGCAAGCGCAACGGCAGGAACCGGGTAGTGATGTGCCGCGAGGGGATGGAAGAGGAATAAATGCGCTTCCGTTACGGTGTCTTTTCCAGGAGCAAGGCCAGGCGCTTGTGATTTAGGGCGGCTGCGTCGTGGGGCGCCCTTGCAGAGTTCGGTGGTGAAGTGCACGCGGGTCAGACCGTTGACCCGCGGAAAGTGTATGACAGCGCTGCTTCAGCCGAATAGCCAGGGATCGACCAGTCCGCTCGGATAGGTCAGAGTCAGGAACTCGGCCATGCCTGCCAGAAAGACTGTCACTCCTAGCGCCATGACAACCGCTACCCAAGGCTTGAGACGCGCGATGGCCAAGAGGAAAACGAGGCAGAACAGCGTCGCCGCCGTGATGAATCCCAGTAGCTGTATGGCACCGACCAGAGCGAAGAAGCCTGCCAGCCAGAGCCCTTGCAGGCCGATAGCTTGAGGCTGCCATTGAGGACGGTGCATCAGGCAACGCGCGATCTCCATGAGGCAGGAAACGGTGAGGATCGCGATGGCCAGCCGGGGCATGATGCCGCCTATCAAGGTCAGGTCGGCCACATCGAGCCAGGCAACGATTGCCGTCCCCAGCAAGGCGGCGAAGAGCATCACGTCGATGACGCCCAGGGAAGGAGGCTCGGTGCGGTCCGTAGAGGCAGCTCCAAGCGAGGAGACCTGGCGCCGCTTGATCCACAGCGAACGCAGCAAGGGAATGAAGAGAGCCGCCAGGATCAAGGCACCGATGATCAACACACCAGGGCGCATGAAGGCATTCGTCCCCTGAAACTGCACCGCCTGATAGAAGTAACCCTCCGCTCCCGGCGCCAATACGAAGCCGATAAGAAAGGCAGGGCGCGACCAGTTCGCCTGCTTGAACAGAACGCCCAGGATGCCCACCGCTCCCAGAGCGAGAAGGTCACCCATGGAACGCGTGGCCTGGAAAGCGGCGAACATGATCAGCACCGTGATCAGAGGTGCCAGTGTGGCGAAAGGGACTCGGGTCAGGCTGGCGACGGGGCGTGCCAGCACCAGGCAGAGCGCGGCCCCCAGGATATTGGCCAGGGCCAGCGACCAAATGATGGTGTAGGTCAGGTCGAGATGCGTTTCAATCATGCCGACACCCGGCTGCAGGCCGAGCAATAACAGCCCGCCGAGGAACACCGCGGCTGTCCCCGAGCCCGGTACGCCGAACAGCAGGGTCGGCACCATGGCCCCGCAAGCGCAGGCATTGTTGGCGGATTCGGGGGCGATCACCCCGCGAATATCCCCCTTGCCGAATTCGGACTTGTCCTTGGCGCTCTGCACCGCATGGCCATAGGTGAGCCAATCGACCACGGAGCCGGCCAAGCCAGGAATCGTGCCGATCAGGCTGCCGATAGCGGCGCAACGCGCGACGAGGCCTCGTTGCTCACGAACATTGCGGATGCCTGTCCGCCAGCCTTCGCCGAGTTCACAAGGCTCTTCGGCGATCGAACCGCGTTTAACGAGTAGATCGACAATCTCCGGGAGAGCGAAGATCCCGAGCCCCACCACCACCAACGGCACGCCATCGTAGAGATAGTCGAGCCCGAAGTTCATGCGAAACTCACCGGTTGCCGGCGCCATACCGATGGCCCCCACCAGCAGGCCCAGGCCACAGGCGGCGAGTCCTTTGAAGAGGTCGCGCCCGGAGAGCACGGCCACCATCGACAGGCCCAGCAGGGTCAGCATGAACAACTCGGAGGAAGAGAACGATAGCACCAGCGGACGGGCGATCAAGATAAAACCGGTCAAGATGACGGCACCGATGATGCCCCCGATCATCGAGGACAGAAAGGCACTGGACAGCGCACGTGCCGCCTGGCCACGCTTGGCCAGCGAGAAACCATCGATGACAGTTGCCTGGGATGCACTGGAGCCG
The DNA here is from genome assembly GCF_029889905.1 of Chromohalobacter sp. 11-W. Classification (GTDB taxonomy): domain Bacteria; phylum Pseudomonadota; class Gammaproteobacteria; order Pseudomonadales; family Halomonadaceae; genus Chromohalobacter. The sequence goes on from NZ_JARANZ010000011.1 coordinate 42,882, forward strand.
GGAATCCCCAACAGTACCGAGGCAAAGGTATCCCCGGTGGGAATCACGGCGACCAAGCCCATCAGCATGCCGAGGGCCGCGGTCGGTTCCATGCCGTAGAGAAAAGGCAGCAGCAGCGACATGCCGGCGATGCCCCCGAGGCCGGGGATAATGCCGACAACGAGGCCGACCAGCACACCCAGCACCATGAAGAGCAGATGGGACAGTGTGAAGAGCTGTCCCAGGCTTGAGAGAAAGATATCGAGCATGGCGTATAGCTCTTATTTTGTGTGACCGGTTGAAGCCGGGAAGACCGGTCCCAGTGAGACCGGCACATCCGGCTGCGCGTCAGATCTTGGCGCCGTGCTCCGACTCTAGCCAGTCGGCCAGCCAGTCGCGCGTGGCATCATTAATGGACATGGCATCCTCAAGGTGGCGCTGGACGGTGTCGCCGATCACCGGTGTGTAAGGCCCCAATTGCGCGGCGGCGGCTTTCTTGAACGCCTTGGTGTCCACGAAATCTCGTGCCGCCTGACGATAGGAATCGATCAGGGCTTGCGGCGTGTCCTTCGGCACCATGATCAGCTTCTGCAAGGCATAGCCGGAGGCAAAGAATTTGCGAAATGCCTCATATTCTTTGCCTGATGGTGCCTTACCATGCCGCGCCTGGTAGACCTCGTTGAAAGTGGGCAAATCCGGGAAAGTCGGATCACGCACGATCTTTCCTTCGTCGTTGAGTACGCCAAGCGAAAAGAGCGGCACTGCCTTGCCCGCCTCCACCAGCGGCTCGACATTGCTCAGATAAGCGGAGGTCGTCTGGAAGTCGATGTCGGCTTCACCACGCTCGAACGCCAGGCGGCCCTCGCCCCGACTGCGCATGCCGAAGACGGCTTGCACGTCGGCCCCCAGCATGTCCAGCGCGATCAGGACAGGCAGCTCGACGCCAGTGGGATTCTGCGCTGCCAGTTTGACCGGTTGTTCCAGCAGGGCGTCCAGCGCCGTCTCGGCCGACTCGCCAAGGCTGGGCTGGGCATAGACCACTCCACCCGTCGGCGTGGCCAGGATGGGCGTCCAGTCGCTGTAGTCGTAACGCACGCGGGGATCGCCGAGCATGGCCGGATACTGGGTCGAGGCCGAGGTCCCCAGCCAGTCACTACCATCCGACTTGGCACGCACGGCGAACAGATTGGCGCCGTTGATCGAGCCACCACCAGGCACGTTGTCGATCATGATGGTCGGCTCTCCCGGCAGAGACTCGCTGAGCCAGGGCGAAAAGAAGCGCGCCCACACGTCTGTCCCTCCGCCGACACCAAAGGGAATGGTCCATTTGATGTTACCGGGCACCTCGACGTCCTGGGCCTGTACGGCTGTCGTCAGTCCCAGTCCAGCAATCGCGCCCCCTAGCAGTAATGCTTTCTTGAGTCGCCCGAGCGGAAGGCAAGCAGTTGCAGTCTTTTTGATTGGCATGGCGTTACTCCTGGCGTGTTGTAGTTGTCATGGTTGATGACGGTCATCCCTGCGGATGCAAGGACTTAGCTGGCTCTTGATGTCAGCATATCCTGACCGGGAGCCGAAGGAAGTGAGTAGAAAATGGTCCCGCTCATGATCTTTCTGGCGGTACGTATGAGGGAAACGCGGGCAATGTCGACGGGATCTCCGTTGCGGTGCTCGACATCCAGGTCGATTAACCCAGAAGGATGTTCCAAGCTGACCTGTGATAGCTGACCATCCGCCGCCAGCTTTCCCGTCTCCACCGCGATGCGATTGGCCACGGTGCCCGGCACACTGACGGCCGTGGCCACCGCAATGGCGCCAGTGACGGCAATGGCCTTGTGGCAGCGATGAGGCACGAAATAGCGAGTGCACAACGTACTGTCGTCGTCGAACGGTGCCGACACTAGCACCGGCTTGGGCAAGACACTCTGGCTGACATCCCCCAGCCCCATTCGCAGCCCCGCCTCGCGACGAACCGATTCCAGCCGCTCGAGCATGGCAGGATGAGCGTCCAGTTCAGCGGGAGACTCCCGGCCACTAAGGCCCAGGTCGGCCGCGTTGACCATCATGATGGGAGTGGCAGCGTCGAGGCAGGTGACCTGGAGGCCATCTACCGTGTCGATGGCGTTACCGGTCGGCAGTAGCGCCCCCGTCTTGGTGCCGATGATATCCAGGAAGCTGAGCTGGATACCGGCGGCACATCCGGGGACGCCGCTGATTGTCGTATCGCCCTCGTAAGCGACCTGGCCTCCCGGTGTCGGCACATGACACTCGATCAACCGCTGGGTGTTGAGATTGCGCACCCGAACGGTCGTCATTCCCTCCTGGAGCGCTACCAGACCCGTTTCGAGGGCGTACGGACCGACGGCCGATAGCATGTTGCCGCAGTTCGGGTTGAAGTCGACACGCCGATTGAGCACATCGACCTGCGCGAACAGGTAGTCGACATCCGCCTCGGGATGCGATGAACGCTCCACAATGGCGACCTTGCTGGTCAGCGGATCGCCGCCTCCAATGCCATCGACCTGGAGAGCATGGCCCGACCCCATCAGGTTTATCAGGATCTCGGCTTGCGCCGCCTGGTTATCGGGAAGGTCCTTCATGCGCAGGAAAGGGCCTCTGGAGGTGCCACCGCGCATGATCATGCAGGGAATGCTATTCATCATCGTCATGCCATATCGCGTCGAAAAGTAGTGATATGAGCATGTCAGGGCACTTTTCATGCCTCAAATGCAAATAGAAGCGGCGATCAATTCGAAAAGCACATTAATGTGCTATGGTCATTAATACACTTCACCCCATGCAAGAAAAACGACATGTTACATCGCCTGGAATTCCTCGATTTACAAGCCTTCATTCTGGTCGCAGAGCTGGGTTCCTTTCACGAAGCCGCACAACGCCTCCATCTCTCCCAGCCAGCGCTGTCCCGCCGCATTCAGAAGCTCGAAGAACTCCTGGAAGTCGAATTGCTGGAACGCACCACCCGGCGAACGCGGCTGACCCCCATCGGCACGGACTTCCTGCCCCGGGCGAGACGCATGATCGAGGAATACGAATCGTCGATCCTGGGCATTCGAGAGCTGGCCACGCATCAGAAGGGAACGGTCACCATTGCCTGCATCCCTACCGCGGCGTTCTATTTCCTGCCCAGTGTTATTCGTGGTTTCAGCGAAGCCTGGCCCGGCATCCGCATCCGGATACTCGACGTGAGTGCCAAGGAAGGGCTAGAGAGGGTCATCAGCGGTGAGGCCGACTTCGGTATCAACATGTTCAGCGCCCAGAGTCCGGAAGTCTCTTTCACCCCACTGCTGAAAGACCCTTTCGTCCTGGCATTGCGTTCGGACCACCCCCTTGTTGATAAGCCAAGGATCGAATGGGCGGATCTTGAACAGGTCAGGTTGATCACGGTGAGCCGGGACAGCGGTAATCGCATCCTGCTGGACAACACCCTCTCGGCGGAAGGCATTCGATTGAACAGCTTCTACGAAGTCCAGCACCTTTCCACTTCGCTGGGCCTGGTCGAGTCAGGGCTGGGAGTCGCCATATTGCCTCGAATGACCATGCCCGGCGCTGGCCATGACTCGCTGTGCGCACGTGAGCTTCCCAAGCCTCGCATTCAACGCACGATCGGCCTGGTGAGAAGCAACTCGCACAGCATTTCCAGCACAGCCCAGCTGTTTATCGACATGCTGCTCGAGCATTGGGGCAACTCCGCCTGCACCTGAGATAACTCAATAGGCAGCTTGTGGATAGGCTATCTCTGCCCAGCCAACACCGACGACTAATGCAGGGGGACGGATCATATCCCGCCCTGCCCTCGTGTCACCCGGCTCTGGTCTCACAGCCGCAGCGGGGCGCGTTTTCCCTCACTCGTCGTAATCGACGGCGAACGCGGACCAGGCTTGGCGCGTCGGCATGACTTCCAGCCGATTGAAGTTGATATGCGGGGGGAGCGTGGCGATGTAAAACATCTGCTCGGCGATGTCCTCGGCGGTGAGTGCGGTAGTGCCGTTATACAGGGCGTCGGAGGCGGCTTGATCGCCGCCGGTGCGCACGAGGGTGAATTCGGTTTCGGCGATGCCCGGGGCGAGGTCGGTCACGCGCACGCCGGTGCCGAGCAGGTCGCAGCGAAGGTTGTAGCTGAACTGTTGGACGAAGGCCTTGGAGGCACCGTAGACGTGGCTACCGGGATACGGCCATTGGCCGGCGATGGAGCCGACATTGACGATGGTAGCGCCTGCGCCGACGTCGATCAGTGTCGGCAGTAGCGCGTGAGTGATGTTGACCAACCCCGTGACGTTGGTGTCGATCATGGTGTGCCAGTCGCGCCGGTCGACTTTTTGAGCCGGCTGCGGTGCCAGCGCGAGGCCGGCATTGTTGAGCAGCGTGCGCACGCGCCTGAAGCCTTCCGGCAGCGCGGCCACGGCGGCGTCGACGGCATCGCTGTCACGCACGTCGAGCGCAATGATATGCACCGGCACCTGGTTTTGAAGCTCCTCCTTCAAGGCTTCCAGACGCTCCTGTCGGCGCCCGGTAAGCACCAGCGACCAGCCTGCGGCGGCGAAGCGATGCGCAGCAGCACAGCCGAAGCCCGAAGTGGCGCCGGTGATGAAGACACAATTCGTCATGCGGGTTTCCTCCAGGTATGAAAATGAACCGTGTTGGGAGTCAGGCAAGCGCTTCGCGGCTCAGCACCCACAGCGAGAGCGCGATCAAAAGCGGCGCGACGCTCGTCTTGAGCGAGCGCGGCGGCGCGCATTCGAAACGCCACTGACCCAAGGCATTGCCCAGCACCGCCGGCAAAATCAGCCATGCCGCCCAGTGCCAAGTGCTGGCATTTAAGGCGCCGACCAGGCCCAGGCCAAGCAAGGACGCACTGCTGCTCGAGGCGAAGAAGACGATGGCCGTGGCACGCATTACCAGCGGCGGCATGCGGCGATACAGCAGATACAGCATTAGCGGCGGCCCGCCGGCAGAGGCCAGCGTCATGCACAGCCCCGAAAGGCCACCCGCGCCGAGCGTCACGCCCCAGTGATGCGTCTTGGGCCCCGCCGGGGCAGCTTCACGCTGGCACAACAGCGCCACGGCGCCACTCAGTGCCAATAGCGCGACGACGATGCGCATCGGCGAGGCCGGCACGTTTGCCAGGAGCCAAACCCCGAGCAAGGTCATCGCCGCCATACCCAGCAGCAGATAGCGCAGGCATGGCCAGTCGGCATGCCGCAAAGCCCGACGCCACAACCCCAGGCTCGTGACGAGATCCAGCACCAGCGCTAACGGCACGGCCTGAATCGGCGCCATGAACAGCATCAGCCCCAGCGCCATCAGCATGGCGAAGCCGAAACCGCAGTAACCGCGCACCATGCCCGCCAGCAGCGCTAGGCTCATCGCAGCGGCAAGTATGGGAAACGTGGGTGGCACGACGACTCCTGAGTCCGTGGATAGGCGAACGTTGCGGAGACCTTAGCCAGCCCGCCCAAGGCACGGTAGAGCCAGTTCCGGCACATTGATGAGACATACCACTGTCACGAGGTCAGCTTTGCTTTGAGCGCCGTAAATCTCGGACGGCATGACGCCGAACCTTGTGCATGTACGTCGCTACCCGCAAACACAGGCGTGCTGAAAGGTACACCTCAGGAAGGCATGCATCGGATCGGGTACATCAAGCGGAGGGCTAACGGTATCGCGACACGAACACTTCGTTTTGAAGCGTCCGTGTCGCGATACCGGCGTGCAATGCACGCTATAGGAAGGAGGTGTTACGCGATATCGAAGCGATCGGCGTTCATCACTTTCGTCCAGGCAGCGACGAAGTCTTTGACGAACTTCTCGTCATTATCGTCCTGGGCATAGACCTCCGCGTAAGAACGCAGCAGCGAGTTGGAACCAAAGACCAAGTCAACGCGTGACGCTGTCCATTTGACGGTGTCTGTTTCCCGGTCGCGAATCGTGTAAAGGCCGTTACCCGCTGGCTTCCAGGCGTTGCCCATATCGGTCAGGTTGACGAAGAAGTCATGGGTCAACTGGCCTTCACGGTCGGTGAAGACACCGTGCTGGGTACCGCCATGGTTGGTGCCCAGTACCCGCATACCGCCGAGTAGCACGGTCATTTCCGGCCCGGTCAATCCCATCAGTTGGGCACGGTCGAGCAGCATTACTTCCGGCTTGACCACGTAATCTTTCTTCTGCCAGTTGCGGAAGCCATCGGCCAGCGGCTCCAGCGGCTCAAAGGATTCGCCGTCGGTCATTTCGGCAGAGGCATCGCCACGGCCTTTCAAGAACGGTACGCGCACATCATAGCCCGCCGCCTTCGCCGCTTTTTCGATACCCACGCTACCCGCCAACACGATCACATCGGCAATGCTGGCACCGGTTTCGGCGGAGATCCGCTCATACACGTCGAGGACCTTGGCGAGACGCTCAGGCTCGTTTCCTTGCCACTCTTTCTGAGGCGCCAGGCGAATGCGAGCACCGTTAGCACCGCCGCGCATGTCGGAACCGCGATACGTGCGAGCGCTGTCCCATGCCGTACTGACCATCTCGCTAATGCTCAGGCCGCTTTCCGCGATTTTCTGCTTAACGACTTCTTCACTGTAGTCGGTGTTACCAGCCGGGATCGGATCCTGCCAGATCAAGTCTTCAGAGGGCACTTCCGGGCCTATATAGCGCGACTTCGGGCCCAGGTCACGGTGGGTCAGTTTGAACCATGCCTTGGCGAAGGTTTGCTTGAAGTATTCCGGGTCGGTCATGAACTTTTCGCAGAGCGCCCGGTACGTCGGGTCCATCTTCATCGCCATATCCGCATCGGTCATGATGGGGTTGTGGCGAATAGAGGGGTCGCTGGCATCGACCGGCTTGTCTTCTTCCTTGATGTTCACCGGCTCCCACTGGTTAGCGCCGGCGGGGCTCTTCCTAAGTTCCCACTCGTAGCCGAAGAGCAGATCGAAGTAGCCCATGTCGAACTGAGTGGGATTCGTGGTCCAGGCGCCTTCGATGCCCGATGTGATGGCGTTACTCGCCTTGCCGCCCATGCTGGAGTTGCCCCAGCCAAAGCCCTGATTCTCAACATCGGACGCTTCGGGTTCGGCATCTAGCGCAGACGCATCACCATTACCGTGACATTTACCCACGGTATGACCACCGGCCGTCAGTGCGGCGGTTTCTTCGTCGTTCATCGCCATGCGGGCGAAGGTTTCACGTACCTGCTGAGCGGTTTTCAGCGGATCGGGCTGCCCGTTAACGCCTTCGGGGTTAACGTAGATAAGCCCCATCTGGACGGCTGCCAGCGGGTTTTCCATGGTCTCGGGGCTATCGACATCTTCATAACGCTCGTCGGAAGGCGCCAACCACTCTTTCTCATCACCCCAGTAAATGTCTTTTTCCGGCTCCCAGATATCTTTGCGGCCGAAAGAAAACCCGTAGGACGGTAGCCCCATGGATTCGTAGGCGACGGTACCGGCCAGAATCATCAGGTCAGCCCAGCTGATCTTGTTGCCGTATTTTTTCTTGATCGGCCACAGCAGACGACGCGCCTTATCGAGGCTGGCGTTGTCCGGCCAGGAGTTGAGCGGGGCGAAACGCTGGCTACCGGTACCGCCGCCACCACGGCCATCGGCAAGACGGTAGGTACCCGCAGAGTGCCATGCCATGCGGATCATCAGGCCACCGTAGTGGCCCCAGTCGGCCGGCCACCAGGCTTGGCTGTCGGTCATCAGCGCGTGAACGTCTTGCTTGAGCGCGTCAAAATCGAGCTTTCTGACTTCCTCACGGTAATCGAAGTCAGGATCCATCGGGTTAGTCTTGCGATCATGCTGGTGCAAGATATCCAGGTTAATACCTTCCGGCCACCAGTCTTTATTGGAGGTGCCAGTGGAAGTATGACCACCGTGCATTACTGGACATTTTCCGCTCATATTTCTTTCCCCTTCTTGCTCTTGGCCTTGGCGATACCCAAGGAACTTATGGCCGGCACCTTAGTTATCTTGCTCACCTTTGCGTAACGACCATGCGTTATTGACGTAGCCTTTTTAAAGCATCCTTTTAATAGTCAAAATTTGTATTTTGCTACTCATGCAATAGAAATAAATCATCACACGATAGACGGAGCGTAATGGGCATACCACTGTCACGAGGTCGGCGTGTTTCTGGCTCTATCTAGGCGCGGGGAACGCTGCCTAAGCTTGTGCGATAACCGACACCGTTCCTCGCCGACTGCATAGGACCTTGCTCATGACCACGACCAACGACCTCGTTCGCCAGCTCGACCGCCAGTACGTCTTTCACTCCTGGTCCCAGCAAGGGCAGCTCGATCCGCTGGTGATCGCCGGCGGCGCGGGCTGTCGTCTCTGGGATTACGCGGGCAAGGAATATCTGGATTTCAGCAGCCAGTTGGTGAATACCAACATTGGCCATCAGCACCCCAAGGTCATCGCCGCGATCAAGGAGCAGGCCGAGACACTCACCACAGTAGCGCCGGCGCACGCCAATCTGGCGCGGGGCGAGGCCGCCAAGCGCATTGTGGAGCGCGCGCCGCAAGGCTTTTCCAAGGTGTTTTTCACCAACGCGGGAGCAGACGCCAACGAGAACGCCATCCGCATGGCGCGCAGTTACACCGGACGCGACAAGATCCTCTCGGCGTATCGCTCCTATCACGGCAATACCGGCTCGGCCATCGTCGCCACGGGCGACCCGCGTCGCGTGCCCAACGAGTTCGCGCGCGGCCATGCGCACTTTTTCAATCCCTACCTGTATCGCAGCGACTTCTGGGCCCGCGACGAGCAGGAAGAATGCCAGCGCGCCTTGCAGCATCTGCGCCGAGTCATCGAATGCGAGGGCCCCGGCGCCATCGCTGCCATTCTGCTCGAGCCGATCCCCGGCACGGCGGGCGTGCTGACGCCCCCGGCGGATTACTTGAAGGGTGTGCGAGCGCTGGCCGATGAATTCGGCATCCTGCTGATCTTCGATGAGGTGATGGCCGGATTCGGGCGCACCGGACGCTGGTTCGCCTTCGAGCATTACGGGGTCTCGCCGGATTTGATCGCGTTCGCTAAGGGGGTCAATTCCGGGTACGTGCCGGCCGGCGGCGTGGTGATTTCGGAGGCCATCAGCCGGCATTTCGACGAACACATGTTCTTCGGCGGGCTCACCTACTCCGGACATCCGCTGGCGATGGCATCCATCGTCGCGACGCTGGACGCCATGCATGAGGAAGGTGTGGTGGAGAACGCCGCCAGCATCGGCCAAGGTACGCTCGGCCAGGGCCTCGAACGCTTGGCGCGCGAGCATGCCATCGTCGGCGAGACACGCGGGCTGGGAGTCTTTCATGCTCTGGAACTGGTCAGCGACCGCGAGCGTCGCACGCCGCTATCCGCGAGTGCGATGGGCGAGATCAAGCACGCCCTGCTTGCCGAAGGCATGCTGCCGTTCGTGGCCGAGAACCGCATTCATGTGGTGCCACCGTGCATCATCAGCGAGGCGGAAACCCGACAGGGGCTGGCGATTCTGGATAAGGTCCTGGGCGAGATGTCGGCCAAGCACGCCGCTTGACCGTCGGGCTCACGGCATCGCTATCGCAAACGCGAAATCGCATGCGCCGGGCCTTATGCCCGGCGTCGACGTGGGTACGCCGCTACCCTAGCGTTCTCGCCAGGCGTTCGATCCCCGGTTCGATGCGCTCGGCGTCGATGGCACCGAACCCCAGGCGCATGAAGTTGCGCGGCGGCACGCGCTCGAAGAAGTGCTGAAACCCCGGCTCGATGAGCACGCCGTTTTGCGCGGCCTGCCAGGCCAGACGCTGGGTATCCACGTCTTGCGGGGCTTCCAACCAGAACACGCTGGCATGGTCGCCGCCGACCCGCCGGCAGCTGGGAATATGCATCGTGATGGCCTCGTTCATCGTTTCCCAGCGCTGGCGCATCTCGTCGGCGAACTGACGCAAATAGCGGTCGTAATGGCCCTGGGCGAGGAACTGCGCCATCTGCTGTTGCAGCGCCGAGGGCGGATGACGATACATCAACCGCCGTAGTGCGCGCAGTTCGTCGACCAGTTCGGCGTCCGCAACCAGGTAGCCCAGCCGCAGCCCCGGCGAGAGAGGCTTGGAAAGACTACTCATGTAGATCACGCGCCCGCCAGCACGGCTGGCTTTCAGGGCCGGTTGCGCGTGACGGTCGAAGTTCACTTCCGCGTCGTAGTCGTCCTCGAGCACGATCTGGTCGAAACGCTGAATCTGTTGAATCAACTGCTCGCGACGCGCGCGACTCATGGTAACGCCGGTCGGCCCCTGATGGCTGGGCGTCACGTAGAGATAGTCACAGCGTGGCGTCTCGGCATCGAGCTGCATGCCTTCGCCGTCCACGTGCTGGTAGTGAAGTTGGGCACCCTGGCGCAGGAAGACATTGACTGCCTCGCGATATCCGGGATTTTCGACCGCGACACGCGTTTGCCGAGCGAACAGCAACTGCGCGATCAAGAACAACGCGTTTTGTGAGCCCAATGTCACCAGGATCTCATCGCTCTGCGCATGAATGCCACGCTTGGGCAGCACCCGTGTACGCAACTGTTCGACCAGCATCGGGTCATCCTGATCGTAGCGGTCGCTGAGCCAGTGACGCTCGCGGTTCCCGCCCAGCAGGCGTCGCGAGGTTTCACGCCATTGTTCGAGGGGAAACAGCCGCGTATCCAGTTGCCCATAGACGAAGGGAAACTCGTAATGCATCCAGTTGCTGGGACGCAGTACGCCCTGCAAGTGACTGGGGCGATGCGTGAAGCGCTTGCTCCAGGATGGTGCATCCACCGTCGCCTGGCGCGCCGCTTGGACCAGCGCCAGGGTATCGCTGTCATGATAAGCGTCGTGCAGGTAGTAACCGCTACGCGGCCGGCTGACCAGGTAGCCGTCCTCGACCAGGCCTTCGTACACCAATGCCACGGTATTGCGCGAGATCCCCAATTGCAGGGACAAACGGCGGCATGACGGCAACGCCTCGTCCGCCGGGATGGTGCCGGTGTGGATAGCGTCGAGCAGCGACTCGCGTAGCTGTTCCTGCAACCCGCGCTGGGTATCGAAATCGAGATGGAAATAATGGTCGAGCATCGTTCTCTCCCGATGAGGCATCACACCGGAATAGATGCAAGGAGCGCGCCATGACACTGCACTGCCTGGAGGGACACATGATTAGGCATCGAAACATCTGGCCAATCGGCGCCACCCAACTGGCTCTATAGCGACCAACGTCGAATTCTTTAGGGTGGACTCACCACGTTCGAGATTGCCCCCGCATGGCGAGCCGTCTTCGGTCTCAGCCAACGATCTCAACAACAACAGCAACAGCGAAGGTGATTATGATGCTTCCCACGACTCGCAACGCAGGTCGCACTAAAGGTCCCATTCCCAACCACCGCGTCCCCAAGGCCCGTTTCTCCAAGACGCTTGCCGCTACCTTGGCCGGCACCTTGATGTCGTTATCGCTACCCGCTCTGGCGGCGGACCTGTCGGAAATCCAGGAGCGCGGCTACATGGAAGTGGCCACCGAGGATAATTACGCACCCTTCAACTTCATCGAAGGCGACAACGCCAAGGGCTTCAACGCCGATATGCTCGAAGAGCTGCGCGATTACGCTGATTTCGAGATTCGTCAGGAAATCCTACCGTGGACTGGCCTGTTGGCAGCGGTCTCCAACGATCAGTACGACATGGCCTTGACCGGCGCCTCGGTCTCCGATGAACGCTTGCGCGTTTTCAACTACACCCCGCCCTACGCCTCCGCCCAGCATTTCGCCATCAAGCGCGCCGACGATGACAGCATCAGCGATGTCGATGATCTCAGCGACAAGCAAGTCGGCGTCCAGGCCGGAAGCGTACTGCTCTCGCGCCTACCGGAGCTGGAGGCGATGCTCGAGGATGACGGCGGCACACTCGGCGAGGTCGTGCAGTACGAATCTTATCCCGAAGCCTTTGCTGACCTGGCCAATGGGCGTCTGGATTACGTCATCGATTCAGCGGTGCCGGTGAATACGCTGGTAGCCTCCAAGCCAGACGTCTTCGCCAAGGGTCCGGCGGTCTCCGGAGCGGGCTATGTGTCTTGGCCGATCCCCAAGGATAGCCCTGAACTGCTGGAGTACATGACCGGCTTCCTGGAACACCTCAAGGAAAATGGCCGCCTCGCCGAGCTGCAGAAAAAATGGTTCGGGGAAAGCTTCCCGGATCTTCCCGAGAAGCCGCTGACCAGCGTCGAGCAATTCCACGAACTGGCCGGCCTCGACGACTGAGCGCTCGTCGCGCCCCTGTGTACTGCGACGCCGTGGTCCGACCACGGCGTCGCCCTTATTCCTTAGCTCGGGGACTCTGCCATGAATGCCAGCGCCTGGCACATGTTGCTGGAAGGGGCCTTGACCACCGTCTGGATCTCCGCTGTATCGATTGCTATCGGCGTCGTGGCGGGCTTGGTCATTGCTTTGATTCGCCTTGCGCGAATTCCCATCGTCGATCAACTGCTAGTGCTCTACATAAGCGTAGCCCGCGCTACGCCATTGGTGACCCTGGCACTGTTCATCTTTCTCAGCGCTCCTGACCTGGGGCTCGATCTCAACCGCAGCGTCGCCGGCATCCTGGCGCTGACGCTCAATACCACCGCTTTCAATGCCGAGATCTGGCGCAGTGCATTTCGCAATTTTTCTCGCGAGCAAAGCGAAGCGGCCATGGCGACGGGCATGACCCCATGGATCACCTTTCGCCGCATCATGCTGCCACAGATGGTGATTACCAGCTTGCCAGGGCTGGTCAACGAGATGTCCTTTCTGATCAAGGGCAGCCCAGCCATCGCGGTGATCGGAATCGTCGATCTGACCCGCGTGACCAACCGTATTTCGGCCGTGACCTATGAGCCACTGCCGCCCATTCTCGTCGCCGGCGCGCTCTACATGGCAATAATCGGTTGCCTGGTATGGCTACAGCGTCTCGCCGAACGCCGTGCCAACCGACTGGCAATGTAAGAATAGAACGGTGAGGAGACGACCATGAGCAACTGGGACATCCTGTGGGATGAGCGCGCGCAGTTCTGGAGCGGTTTTCTGAGCACCCTGGAAATATTTGGCCTGTCGATCGTGGGTGCCTTTGTGATCGGCTGCGGTCTACTTTATTTACTCGAAGGCAGCCGCAAGCGGCTGACTATACCTCTGCGCATTTTCATCGATAGCATGCGCATGCTGCCATTTTTGATCCTGGCTTATCTGCTGTATTACGGCTTACCAAGCGTCGGTATTCGCCTCGATGCCTGGTGGTCGGGGGTCGGAGCGCTGGCGGTGTATCACGGCGCCTATTTCGCCGAAATCTTCCGGGGCAACCGCTTAACCTTTCCACCGGGGCAGATCGAAGCCGCCAAGGCGCACGGCTTCACCAAGGGCAAAATGTTCTTTCGCCTGCTGCTGCCGCAGATCATCATGCAAACCCGCCCGTTGCTGGGCAACCAGCTGATCTATGCGCTCAAGGACACGGCCTTTCTCGTCATCATTACCGTGAGTGAGCTGACCGCCGCCGCCAACAGCTTATCGAGCACCTATTTCATTCCCACCGAGGCGTTCATCGTCGTGATCGGTTTCTACTGGGCGATCAGCGTGACGATGGAGATCATCATCAAACAATGTGGGCGTTTCAGCGCCAAACGGGGGTTCGACAATGTCTGAAGCAAACATGTCTGAGAGGGCGGCGGTTTCGATCCGCCATCTTTCGAAAAGCTTCGATGACGTCGAGGTGTTGCGCGATGTCGAACTGGAGGTAAAGACCGGCGAGGTGGTCACGATCATCGGCTCGTCCGGCTCAGGCAAGTCGACGTTATTGCGTTGTATCAATTGGCTGGAGAAACCCGACCGGGGCAGCATTCATATTGCCGGGCAACGCATCGGGGTCCATGAGGACGGCCGCCCCATGCCAGTGCGTGAGCTGGCCAAGGTCCGCGCGCAAACCGGTATGGTATTTCAAGGCTTCAACCTGTGGCCGCATCTCAACGTACTGCACAACGTCACCGAGGCACCCATCCATGTGCAGGGCAAGTCCAAGCGTGAAGCCGAGGAGCTCGCTACGGCGCTGCTCGAGAAGGTGGGCATGTCGCACAAGCACGATAGCTATCCCAACACGCTCTCGGGCGGCCAGAAACAACGTGTGGCCATCGCCCGGGCGCTGGCCATGCAGCCGGAGGTGATGCTCTTCGACGAGCCCACCTCGGCGCTCGACCCAGAATTAGTGGGCGAAGTACTGGCGGTGATCAAGGACCTCTCCGCCGAGGGATACACCATGGTCATGGTGACGCATGAGATGGCCTTCGCTCGCGCGGTGTCCGATCAGGTCGTCTTCCTGGAAAAAGGCCTAATCATCGAACGTGCCGATCCGGAGACCTTCTTCACAACCCCCAAGACCGATCGTGTGCGCAAGTTCCTCGAAAATCACGACACACCCTCGCCCGCCTGAACGGACGAGGACAATGGCCTACCGAGCCCCGGTCAGCCTGTCTGGGCGGGGTCAGGCACGGTTGGGAAGCGCGGTGGATACGCTTGCATGAAGGCGTTGCAGGCGCGCAGTACGCGGATATCGTCGAACTTGCCCCCCGCAAGCTGGAAACCCACCGGCATGCCCGTATCGGTGAGACCGCACGGCACGGAGGCGGCGGGCTGCTGGCTGAGGTTGAAGGGATACGAGAACGGCGCCCATTCTTCCCAATCCTGCATGCCGCTGCCCGGCGGGACTTCGTGATTGGCCTCGAACGGTGACACCGACACCGACGGCGTCATCAGCAGGTGATATTTCTGGTTGAAATGCTCGAGGCGTTGCGTCAGCCGCGCACGGGATTCCAGAGCGCGGAAGAAGTCCAGCGCGCTCCAGCGTTCAGCGATGCGCGCATTGGTCACAAGTCCTGGGTCGAGCAGGGTGCGCTCATGCTCGGTGGACCGCGACCAGACCTCCAGCGAGGCGGTGAACCAGATCTTCTGGAAGATCTCGATCGGCGACTCGAAACCGGGGTGAACCTCTTCGACCTCGGCTCCTAACGCCTGAAGCTTCTCGGCCGCCTCGCGCACGCGGGCGGCGATCTGCGGATCGACCTGGGCATAACCGAGATCCGGCGAGTAGGCGATGCGCAGGCCGCGCAGATCGCAGTCCATGTCCACGCCCCAGTCGTCGGGCTGGCCGCGCGTGGCGTAGGGGTCGTGATAATCGTAACGCCCGATCACATTGAGCATACGCGCGGCGTCGGGCACGTTGCGCGTCAACGGGCCGATATGCGAGAGCGTGGGCTCGGTGGCGGGTGGCCATTGCGGCGTCCAGCCGAAGGTCGGCTTGAAGCCGAACACGCCGGTAAACGCGGCGGGAATGCGGATCGAGCCACCCGAATCCCCGCCCTGGTGCAACACGCCCATGTTGAGCGCGGCGGCCGCGGCCGCGCCGCCCGACGAACCGCCCGGCGTGAGGCGTGTATCCCAGGGATTGTAGGTGGCCCCAAACACGCGATTATCGGTGACGGCCTTCCAGCCGAACTCCGGCGTGTTGGTCTTGCCCAGAAAGATCGCGCCCGCTTCACGCAGCATGCGCGCCGGCGGCGCGTCGCTTTCGCAGGGCGCATCCGACGTGGTCAATGAGCCGTCGCGGGCCGGCATGCCGGCCACTTCGGTCAAGTCCTTCATCGACACCGGCACGCCGTCGATAGGACTCAAGGGGTTGCCCTGCCCCCAGCGACGCGCCGAGGCCTTGGCGGCCTGCTCGGCACCTTCGTGGTCGACGTACACATAAGCGTTGACCGCGTCGTTGAAGCGCTCGATACGCGCAAGCGCAGCACGCGTGGCTTCCAGCGGCGAGGCCTCGCCGGACCGAAACAGTGCCGTCAGTTGCCCAGCGTCCATCATGCCCAGATCGGTTTCTTGCATAACACCCTCACATCCTTGTTTGGTGAATGACGTTCATTGGTTTGCCTCCCTAGGCTAGACGCGACACTTCTGCAGGGCAACGCGACGCGGCATGTCGATGTTGCTTCCACGCCATCAAGCACCATGGGCACGCTTCGTGCCAACGCTTATCATCGGCCTATGTTTGCGCCGGCCAGGGAACATAAATGCCCGAAAATCCATTCTATCTACAGCTGCGCGACCGCCTGGTGACGTTGATCGAGACGGGCGAATTGCCGCCCGCGAGCCGCTTGCCCGGCGAGCGCCGCCTGGCCGAGCGCTTCGCGACGACACGTGTCACGCTGCGCCAGGCGCTGACCCAGTTGGAAAGCGAGGGGCGACTCCATCGCCGCAACCGGCGCGGCTGGTTCGTCTCGCCCAGACGCGTGGAATATTCGCCGAATCACGATCAAAGTTTTTCCCAGTACGTGAGTGCGCAAGGGCGGCATCCGCATACCGAGGTACTGGATGTGCGGCGCCAACCGGCCCCTGAAGGGGCGGCACAAGCACTCGGCATTATCTGCGGGCAAGCCGTTTTGCATGTGAAACGGCGTCGCTACATCGATGGCCGGGCGGTATTGTTGGAGCGTATCTGGTTGCGCGACGATCTTTTGCCAGGTCTCGCCGAGGGCGATTTCTCGACGTCGCTGTGGCAGCGCCTATGGGAAGAGTACGGCTTGGTGTTGGCGCGCAAATCGCTGCGGCTCTATCCCACTGCGCTGACCGGCGACGAAGCCAAAACGCTCGGCGTGCACAGCGGCTCTGCGGGGCTTTGCGTGTCGCGCGTCACGCATGACCGTGAGGGTCGCGCCCTCGAGTATGATGAGGATTACTGGCTACACGATGCCATCTGCCTGAGCGTGGAGGTGGCGATACCGTGAGACGCGCCGGGACGCCTTATTGTCCGGCGCCCATGGCGACCACGACGCAGTCCACTCCTTCGCGTGCCAGCTGCCGGCACCCACGGCGCGCCTGGGTTTCCTCGAGATCCACCAACTGTGCCCGGAAGATGCCCCCATCGCCTTGCACCGATGATACCGCCACGCGCCCATCGAGATCGGCCGGCAGGAATTCGGCGGCCTGGTCGGCCTGCCGACGCGCCCGGGTACGGTCGCTGAACGCGCCCACCTGCACGGCCCAGGCGCCGGCATTATCGGCCGCTGTCCTGGCATCACCGTGCTCGTATGCCGCCTGGGCGATCAAGTCACGAATAGGGTCATCGGCAGGCGTGGGCGCAGGATCACTCGTTGGGGTGGCCTGCAAGCGGTCCCCGTAAATGTCTGCCTTCGCGACCCAGTCACCCTCTGCGACCGATTCGGCGCGGGCGAAGCCACGATCGAGCAGTTCACTCATGTGGGCATCGCGCGACTGGGCGGTAAAACCGCCCATGACCACGGACAGCAGGCGACGCCCGTCATGGACTGCGGAGGTCGCCACATTGAAGCCCGAGGCACGAATGTACCCCGTCTTGAGGCCATCGGTGCCGGCATAGTTGTCGAGCAGTCGGTTGTGTCCTGTGTAACGCCTCCCGTGCCATGTGAACTCGGTCTTGGCAAACACCGGGTAATAACTCGGGAAGTCCTGCATCAAGCGCAGCGCGAGAATCGCCATGTCACGCGCGGTGGTGACTTGGCGGTCATCGGGCAGCCCCGAGGCATTGCGAAACGTCGTGTGCGCCATGCCCAAAGCACGCGCCTTGTCGGTCATCTGTCCAGCAAAGGTGGACTCACTACCGGCCAGCCCTTCGGCCACCACCGCCGCCACATCGTTGGCGGATTTGACCACCAGAATGTTGATCGCGTCTTCCACCTTCACCGTCTCGCCAGGCTTCACACCCATCTTGGACGGCGGTTTTGCGGCGGCATGCTGCGATACCGGCAGGCGCGAATCCATGCTCAGCGTGTCGTCCTCGAGCGCCTCGAACAGCAAATAAAGCGTCATCATTTTGGTCAACGACGCCGGATAGCGCGTCGCATCGGCGTTAGCGGCATGCAGGACGGCGCCGCTCTGGGTATCGATGACGATGGAGGCATAACGCGGGTTGGGCGCCGCCTGGGCTGCAGGGAGCATGCACAACGCCATCACGAAGGCGATTAAAATGAGCAGCGCGGAGACCGCACGCGATCGATGAGGAAACGGGGACGTCATTTGTTATGTCCTTGAAGGAGGAACCCCTCGCGGGTCCACTCGTAACATTTGCCGCGACATTTGTTATGGCGACGCCACAAAGCGCAATAACATAGGGATTATGAGCGAGAGAAGCGCTCTGTACAGCCCCTATCGGCATTTTGGGCACCATTCGTGACATTTCGCAAACATTCGTCACGCAATGATGGCTCCCATGGCGACGCAAGCGCTCGGTTGCGGTCACGCGAGGCGTAGTGGAAGATGTTACTATTCATCTGGTATATACCAGAAAGAAGTCATCGCACTTAACGCCCCTTGAACCTGCCCGGAGGCCCACGCTGAGCGCACTTGCCATCGCTTTGATCGTCGTTTCCGCAGTGCTCCATGCCGGCTGGAACCTGCTCGGCAAGCGCGGTGAACCATCGCTGGCGTTTTTCGCCCGTGCCATGGCAGCCGGCAGCATGCTGTATACGCCGCTCCTGTTCTGGGGGCCTTCTCCGTTGCGGCTGCCCGAGGTCTTCTGGGGCTGGCTCATCGCCACGGGAGCGTGCCAGGCGCTCTACATGGGCGGGCTCGCCTGGGCTTATGCACGCGGTGAGGTGAGTCTGCTCTATCCACTGGCACGCGCCCTGCCGGTTCTGCTCGTGCCCGCCGTCGCACTCCCATGGCTTGCCACAAGCGCGCTTAATGGCGGGGACATCCTCGGCATGGCATTGATCGCCGCCAGCGCGCTGGTCATGCCCCTGCCCCACTGGCGCGCCTTTCGCCTGTCGCGTTATCTAACCCCTGCGCTGGGCTTCATATTGCTCGCTGCCGTCGGCACCACCGGCTACTCAGTGATCGACAAGCACGCCCTGAGCTTGATGACCGCGCACGGCTACACCCCGCTACAAGCCGGACTGCACTACATGGTGCTGCAAGCCATGACCACCTGGTTGTGGATGTGGCCACTCGTACGCGCATTGCCCAACGAGCGTCACGCAGCACGACGGCTGCACCGCTCCCCCGCCGCGCGTCGTGCCTGGCTGACGGGTGCCATGATCCTCGGTACCTATGGGCTGGTGCTGATTGCTATGTCCACCAGTGCCGACGTCAGCCACGTCGTCGCCTTGCGCCAGCTCTCGATTCCTCTCGGCGTACTCGCCGCCGGTTACTGGTTCCGGGAACGCCTCACCTCGTTACGACTCGGCGCCATCGCAGTCATGCTCGCGGGGCTAGCGCTCGTCGCGTGGTGAAGTAGGCTTGGAAGTTGGGGCTTCACCTTTCAAGCATGCTTGTCGTGTGCCCAGCACTTCCGACAAGTAATTGAAAAAAGCCATCACTCTGGCGGTACGCCGCAAATCGGGGTGCGTCAACAGCCACAAAGGCGTCTCCAATGAGGCCAGCGACTCCCCGACTTTCATGAGGCTATCGTCTCCATCGGCGAGATAACACGGCAGGACACCACGCCCCATGCCACTGCGCACTCCTGCCAACATTCCCAACATGCTATCGACACGATAACGGCATTCATCCTCTACCCCTTCATGAGCCATCCACCGCTCCAGGGCGGGATACCCCAAGTGTGAATCAGGCCCTACCCAAGCGCTTGTCTCAAGGTGGTGCCGATGAACATAGACGGCCTGAGCGATTTGTCCCACTTGGCGACCCACTAGTGTTTCCGGCGGTGATTTCGTCGGCCGAATCGCAATATCCGCATCCCGGTGCGATAAATCATATTCACGATTAGAGACTTCCACTTCTAATACAATGTGAGGGTATTCATGCTGGAAACCTGCGAGGACATCACTCAGCAATCCCATGAGCAAGGTGTCCGTCGTGGTGACACGCAACGTCCCGGACAACTTGGCATCCCGTCCCACGAGACGCCTTTCAACGGCGTCGATATCTGACGCGACACGCGCCGCAGTCGTCGCTAGATCGTCACCCGCCAGCGTCGGCACATAGCCCGTGCGGTGACGCTCGAATAAGCGTACCCCCAGTTGCGACTCAAGCGCGCCTAAGCGGCGAAATACCGTCGCATGACTGACGCCCAGTTCTCGCCCAGCTCCGGCTAGAGACCCCTGCCGCACGATTGCCAGTACGATCCGTAGATCATCCCAAGCCAGACTCTGTGCATTCATGCAAATCTCACTTTCATTCATGGAGAATGTCATTTCTTTTATGCAAAGCCTAACGTAATTAGTCTCATGTCGTTACAAGGCTTTCCCATGAATATTTTGATCGTGCATTGCCATCCTGAGCCACGCTCATTCAATGCGGCATTAAGCAACCTCGCCGTGACTGCATTGACACGTGAGGGGCATGACGTCTGTGTTTCAGATCTATACGCCGAAGACTTCGACCCTGTAGAGCGCGCCGAGCACTTCGTCGATCGTGCCGATCCCCACTACTTCTCGGCACTGACCGAGCAACGTCACCACGTCCAATCAGACACACTACCTGGCGACATCCAACGAGAGATCGACCGACTGCGACACGCCGATCTCATGATCTTGCAATTCCCTCTGTGGTGGCACGCCCAGCCCGCTATGCTCAAAGGCTGGTTCGATCGTGTATTCGTCTATGGCGGGCTTTACTCGGGCCAACATCGCTACGACCGAGGACCGCTAAAGGGCAAGCGGGCTCTCTGTTCGGTCACCACAGGGGCGCCAGCTGCGACGTTTACTCCCGGCGGCCGAAGCGGCGATATCGCCACCCTGATGTGGCCGATTCTCTGCTCTCTCTATTACGTCGGTTTCGACGTACTTCCCCCACACATCACATACGGCGTGCAGGGTGGTGGCTTGAGCTATAAAGACGAGCCTGCCTTCCACGATCACCTGGAACAGGCCAAACACCAGTGGGAGACACGTCTGCGCCACTGGCAAACGGAGAAAGCGATTCCCTTCACCGGCTGGCAGGACTGGGACGAACAGGGCCAAACCGTGGACGAGCATCCTTTGCGGTGGCGTATATAACCACGACATACGCCCTACCGGTTATCCGATAGTCCTTGAGCTCGTCCCGACATGGCACCTATCTTGAAGGGACGCGACACATAAAGGTGCCGCGCTTTACTCACGACGAGGAGATGACGAAATGGAAATCATCATCGAGAACGCCGGCATGGAAACCGACGAGTTCCACATGATTGCAGGTGGCGAGACGGGGGATGCCTTGCGCAAGACGGCCAAGAACTACCTCGGCAGCCAAGAAGTCACCGAGCATCAGCTCGAGGAGTTGCGCATGGCGGGCGGCGAAGAATATGAGGCGCTGCGCCGTGACATGACCCAACACGCCTTGAGTGTGGTCAACGTCCCCAAGGACACCGCTATCTCGTTGGATATCGCCTTCCAAGGCGGCGCCAAGTCGTAATATCCGTAGATAATGCGTTGTAAGAAATTATGGGAGCGACGCGCTCCCATAATTCAGGCCGCCTAGATCATGATGAATCCCGCCCTGGCCTGATCGACCCGCTATCATTGAAGATGCCTACCTTGTCGCGAGGAGCGTGTATGACCCCACGCCACGACCCAATCGAAGAGACGCCCCTGTCCGATACCGGCGACCTTGTACCGGGAGGAACGGTCGATTACGCAGACACGTTCCAGGAGCAACGTTTCTGGCACAAGATCACCCGCTACGGGCGTCGCGCTGGTCGCGAAGTCACGCGACGAGCGCTGCAACTGTACTTTGTGCTGCAGCGTCCCGACGTTCCGGTATGGGCGAAGACCACGATCTTTGGCGCATTGGGGTATTTCATCTCGCCGCTGGACGCGATTCCCGACCTGATCCCTGCGGGCGGTTATGTCGACGACGCCAGTGTGCTCGGCGCCGCGCTGATCGCAGTGTCGGTCTACATCGACGACGACGTCAAAGCGCGTGCCGACAACGCCATGCCCAAGTGGTTGTGAGTGCCCATAGAAAAAGCCCCTGACGATGTCAGAGGCTTCTCGTGTCACGCCGGAACACTGCCGTCGATCACTTCTCGACGAAGGCACGCTCGATGACGTAGTCGCCAGGCTCGCCCATGCGCGGGGAAATGTTGAAGCCCAGTTCATCGAGCATGGCGCTGGTGTCGTCGAGCATCGCCGGGCTGCCGCAGATCATCGCGCGGTCCTGCTTGGGATCGAGCTCGGGGAGGCCAGTATCGGCGAAGAGCTTGCCGCTACGGATATGATCGGTCAGACGCCCCATGGTGTGGAATTCTTCACGCGTTACCGTGGGATAGTAGACCAACTTCTCGCTGATCTCCTCGCCCAGGTACTCGTGAGCCGGCAGTTCCTTGGTGATGAAATCGGCATAGGCCAGCTCGCTGACGGTACGCACGCCGTGGATCAGCACGATCTTCTCGAAGCGTTCGTAGACTTCCGGATCCTGGATGAGGCTCATGAACGGCGCCAGGCCGGTGCCAGTGGATAGCAGGTATAAATTGCGACCCGGCAACAGATCATCGACGACCAGCGTGCCGGTAGGCTTGCGGCTGACCATGATTTGATCGCCGACTTTGAGATGCTGCAGCCGAGAGGTCAGCGGGCCGTCCTGCACCTTGATGCTGAAGAACTCAAGATGGTCTTCGTAGTTGGGGCTGGCCACCGAGTAGGCCCGCAGCAGCGGCTTGCTGTCGGCTTCCAGACCGATCATCACGAACTGGCCGTTCTTGAAGCGCAGGCTACGCTCGCGAGTGGTGCGGAAGCTGAACAGGGTATCGTTCCAGTGATGAACGCTGAGAACTTCTTCGAGTGCCAGTTTACTCACGACCGCTCCTTAACCTTATAACCGGAAAGCATTATCTGCTGAAATTGAAGTTGCACCAATTATAAGACTGACCCAATATATCTGTTAAATGAATTGTATGGATATCGGTTATCTACCTAGCCGATATACAACGGTCGATGAGACCGCCAGGAGATCGCCATGCGTTACACCCTGCGCCAGCTCGAAGTCTTCGTCGCCATCGCTCAGCATGAAAGCGTGTCCCGCGCGGCACAGCGCCTGGCGATGTCACAGTCCGCCACCAGCACCGCCCTCGCGGAGCTGGAACGGCAATTCGACTGCCAACTGCTCGACCGCATCGGCAAGCGACTCAAGCTCAATGCGCTGGGCTTTCAGTTGCTGCCCAAGGCCGTGGCACTGCTCGATCGGGGTGAGGAAATCGAAGAGCTGCTCAAGGGCCAGCGCGGCATCGGGTCTCTGGATGTCGGCGCGACGCTGACCATCGGCAACTATCTGGCGACGCTGCTGATCAGCGACTTCATGCGTCATCATCCGGGCAGTCGCGTGCGTCTGCATGTGCGCAACACGGCTTCCATCGTCGAACGCATCGCCCATCACGAGCTGGATCTCGGCCTGATCGAAGGCGACTGTCAGCACGAGGATATCGTCATGCAGCCCTGGGTCGAGGACGAGCTCACGGTCTTCTGTTCGCCACGGCACCCATTGGCCAGCGCCGGGGAGGCGGATCTTGAAGCGCTGATGCGCGAGGACTGGATCATGCGCGAGGAGGGCTCGGGCACGCGGCGTACGCTGGATCAGGCGATGCGCCACCGGCGTGGCCGGCTCAATGTGCTGCTCGAGCTGGAGCACACCGAGGCCATCAAGCGTGCGGTGGAATCGGGGCTTGGCATCGGCTGTGTCTCGCACCTGGCCCTGCGCGACGCCTTCCGACGCGGCAGCCTGGTGCCCATCGCCACGCCGGCACTCGACCTGACGCGCCAATTCGCCTTCATCTGGCATCGGCACAAATATCTGACCACCGCCATCCGCGAATTCCTGCGTCTATGCCGCGAGATGACCGCCGGCGTCCAGCGCAGCGACGAAATCGACTTGCCAGCCGTGCCTTAAATCAAAAAAACCCACCGGCGTATACCGGTGGGCCTTGGCGGCGCGTGGAAATACCGGTTAGGTCTTGGTCAACGCCGGGCGTGTTTGCGTGTGTCCGTCTTCACGCAAGCTGAAACGGCCCACGACCTCGGCCAAGCGTGCGGCTTGGTCGCGCATCTGCTCGGCGGCAACAGTGGATTCCTCGACCATCGAGGCGTTGTGCTGGGTCATTTGATCAAGGTCGTTGACGGCCTGGTTGACCTGGGTCACGCCTTGGCTTTGTTCCTGCGTGGCAGCGTTGATCTCGGCGAGGACGTCGGAGACCCGCGCCACGGCGGTGACGATTTCCTGCATGCTGTCACCCGCCGTGCGCACGAGCTCGGTGCCTTCACGGGTTTTGGTCACCGAGGTGTCGATCAGCTTCTTGATGTCATCGGCCGCCGTGGCCGAGCGACTCGCGAGTTGGCGTACCTCACTGGCAACCACTGCGAAACCGCGCCCTTGCTCGCCGGCCCGCGCCGCTTCGACCGAGGCGTTGAGCGCCAACAGGTTGGTCTGGAAGGCGATCTCGTCGATCAAGCGCACGATGTCGGAAATCTGCGTCGCCTGGGTGTTGACCTCCTCCATGGTGTCGACGGCCTGGCGCGCGACGTCGCCGCCATGATTAGCGACGCTCGTCGCTTCCCGGGAGAGCTGATCGGCCTGACGCGCAGATTGTGCGGTGTTTTCCACGGTGCTGGCGATCTGCTCCATGGCGGTGGAACTTTCCTGAAGGTTGGAGGCGGCCTGCTCGGTGCGCCGCGAGAGATCCTGGCTGCCGTGGGCGATTTCGCTGGAGGCCTCGCTCACTGAGGTGCTGCTGGCACGGACTTCGAGCAACACATCGTTGACGGCATCGGCGAAGCCATTGAAGCCTTGGGCGATTTGCGCGACTTCGTCGCGGCCATCGATCTCGAGCCGGCGTGTCAGATCGCCTTCGCCGGAGGCGATATCGAACATGGCATCACGCGCCAGACGCAGGCGCCGGAAGACGGGGGAAAGCAGCGCCCACAGCAGCAAGCCGGCGATCAGGCCAGACAAGACCATCGCGATAAGCGTGGAATGCAGCACGCCTTGCACGCCGGCGTTGGCTTCGGCGAGGTCCAGCGCGATGATCAAGCGCCAGTTGGTTTCCGGCACTGTCACAGCATATAGGAGGACCTCGCGGCCATCGATGGTGGCTTCTTTGGGTTGCCCTTCGCGCGCCAGCGTGTCCAGCCATTCCGGTGTCAGGCTGTCATCCAGCGCTGTGGCCGGCTCCAGGGCCAGGTCGGCATCGCGATAGGCGACGATATCGCTGTCGCGGTTGACCAGCAGCGCGAAGCTGGCATCGGTGGGATGAATCGAGGTCACGTTGTCGGTCACGTTGGCCAAGCTGACATCGGCGCCAATCACCGCCTGAGTGTCGCCGTCTTCGCTCACCGGTGTGGCGAAAGAGACCACTAGGCTGTCGGTCACCATGTCCAGGTAAGGCGGACTGACCACGGTATCGCCTGTTTCCACGGCCGATTGATACCAGGGGCGCTGGGTCGGATCGTAATCTTCCGGCGGTTGCCAGTTGTCGTTGGTGATCAGACGCTTGTCCGGCAGGCCGACGTAGACCTGACTGAAGTCGCCGGCCTCCGCCGCTTGCTGCAAAGCGGGTATCAGTCCATCGCCGTCGAGCGCCGGGGGCAGCGCCTCGATCAGGCGCTTCTTGCTCATGGCCCAGTCTTCGATGGCATCGACATGGCCGCGTGCCACGGCGCTCAGCGTATCGATATTGGTCGTGCGCTGATGCTGACTCACCAGCCAGTAACTGACGCCGCCGGTCGCGGCCAAGGCAACCAGGATCATGGCGACGCAGGCCACCATGATCCGGGTGCGAAGCGATGTGAACATTAATGAGTGCCTATCGTTGGGGGATGCCTCTTTTGATTAACGGCACTCATGGAAAAAACTTTAAGCGAGACTTTTATTCATTTTTATTCGAATTTTCACATCAATTGAGGGGCGGGCGAAACTTCTCGGCCAACTCTTCCTCGTCGGCACTCGATAAGTCCTTATCCAAGGTATGGATGACACAGGACTGAGTCGGCTTGTCGAGTTTCTGACGAATCAGACCCAAGAAATGCGGCGC
The DNA here is from genome assembly GCF_029889905.1 of Chromohalobacter sp. 11-W. Lineage (GTDB taxonomy): Bacteria > Pseudomonadota > Gammaproteobacteria > Pseudomonadales > Halomonadaceae > Chromohalobacter. The sequence continues at coordinate 68,869 of NZ_JARANZ010000011.1, forward strand.
GGCGGCAATGATGAACTCATCGGCTTTCCCTTGAGTGCGCGCCTGGCGGAGATAGTCGGCGACCTCCTTGGCGAAGAAAGCAGCATGCTTTTCCATCGTGGCATCGTCATTGCCGGACTGACGCGGCGAATGCGATCCCGCATCGTCGGACTCGCCTTTTCCACCCGTACGCAGATCGCCGGTATGCAAACGGCCCTCGGGATGAATCAACGTATCGACTTCACTAACCACGCCGGCTTGATGCGCGAAAACACGCGCACGCGAGGCATTGGCGGTCACGATATAACGTTTGTTCATGTCTGACTCCTTGATCGGGGGTTCACCGGCATCTCGGGGCAACGGCGCCTCCTGCACCGCTGATGTCCGGCCGCCTCTTTGCACTAACGGCGGCTCTTCAAGCATCGAAACCCAGCGTATTTCTGTCAACCTCGCGGCAGGCGTCGGTGCGCCGCGACATCCGCGTGGCATGACAACAACAGGTTCACGCTTGACGCAAACCTGCTAACATCGCGTCGCTGGACAGGAGTCACCGGCTACGAGCGCTATCTGCCAAGGAGAGCGACATGCGCGATTTTATCTTGATGCGTCGCCCACTACCGCGACGGACGTTGATCTTTTCTCATTGTGTGCTGCAAATCGGCCTGCTGTTGGCCGGCGGCGCGTGGCTATGGCGCCATTCACCGGCGGCAAACGGGCTATCGTGGCAGGCAAGCTGGCCGATGCTGACGCTCGGCGGGGGTGTGCTGCTGCTCGCCATGGCGTTGGTGCGTCTATTCGCCGAGTTATGGATGGCACCGCATCACATGCAGGCCCGCCGAGGCGGTTTTGCCCCCGGCGACGTAATGACGCGCGCCATCGACCGGCGCCCGGCCATGCACGACCCAGAACAGGCCTGGATTGGCACGGCGAAGCCGCTCGACCCCGATGAAGGCGTGGTAGGCCAAGCGCGCGTGACGCAGCCCCGTCAGCCAGCCACTGCGAAACGCCAGCCCGCTTCTCCCTCCCAACGTCAGGAACCCAGCCTCTAGCGATTGAGCATGTCGCCCCGCTAGTGGCCAAGAATTTGGCTGAGGAACAGCTTGGTGCGCTCGGAGCGCGGGTTATTGAAGAACGTCTCCGGCGGCGCTTCTTCGATGATCTGCCCCTGGTCCATGAAGATGACGCGATCAGCCACGGTCTTGGCAAAGCCCATCTCGTGCGTGACGCAGAGCATGGTCATGCCTTCGCGGGCCAGCTCGACCATGACATCGAGCACTTCCTTGATCATTTCAGGGTCGAGCGCCGACGTTGGCTCGTCGAACAGCATCACCTCGGGGCGCATGCACAGCGCCCGCGCGATCGCCACGCGCTGCTGCTGCCCGCCCGACAATTGCCCCGGGTACTTGTACGCCTGATCGGCAATCTGTACGCGTTCCAGATACTCCATCGCGGTCTTGTGGGCCTCGGCGCGCGGCTTTTTCTGCACCCACGTCTGCGACAGACAGCAATTCTCCAGCACACTGAGGTGAGGAAACAGATTGAAGTGCTGAAACACCATGCCGACGTTACGACGAATCTGTTCGATACGCTTGACGTCCTGAGTCATGGGCACGCCATTGACCACGATCTCGCCTTGCTGGTGCGTTTCGAGATGGTTGATGCAACGAATCAACGTCGACTTGCCCGACCCCGAGGGGCCGCACACGACGATACGTTCGCCGCGTTTCACCGTCAGGTCGATATCGCGCAGAACGTGAAAATCGCCGTACCACTTGTTGAGGCCCGTCATCTCGATCATCGGCGTGTCGCCGTGAGAGGTAGCAGTCGCTTCGTTCATGATGAAGTTCCTTGGCGTTATCGTTATTGGTTTAGTCGTTGTGGTTCAGTTCGTATGGCCGGTCTGCAGGCGCTTCTCGATGTACTGGCTATAACGCGACATGCTGAAACAGAACACCCAGAACACCAGCGCAGCAAACACGTACCCCTCAGTGGCAAAGCCCAGCCAATCACTATCGGTCAGGCCCGCGCGGATGATTGCCAGCAGATCGAACAGCCCGATGATCAAGACCAGCGAGGTATCCTTGAACAGCGCAATGAAGGTATTGACGATCCCCGGGATGACCAGCTTCAAGGCCTGAGGCAACACGATCAGCCCCATACGATGCCAATACCCGAGCCCCAGCGCCTTACCCGCTTCGTCCTGCCCACTGGGAATGGCCTGTAGCCCGCCTCGGATGACTTCCGCCATGTAGGCACTCCAGAACAGCATGATCCCCACCAGGGCACGCAGGAGCTTGTCGAACTCGACCTCGGTCGGCACGAACAGCGGCAGCATCACCGAGGCCATGAACAGCACGGTGATCAAGGGAACGCCACGCCAAAACTCGATGAAGACGACGCTCACGGCCCTGACCAGCGGCATGTTCGAACGCCGCCCCAAGGCCAGTATGATCCCGATCGGTAGCGAGCCGACGATACCGATCGTGGCCACGGTCAGGGTCAACATGAGCCCACCCCAGTTACGGGTCGAGACGTGCATTAGCCCGAAATGGCCACCCAGAAGCAGGACATACGCCGCTATCGGAAAGCCGATCACTGCGATGATCGCCGCCCAGCGCTTGCCCGGGATCCTGGGAATCGCCAACCAGGCCAGTAGTCCTGCCATCAACGCGAAGACGATATCCACCCGCCAGCGCGCTGCTTCAGGGTAGAAGCCGTAGATGATCGACTCGAACCGTGCGCTGATGAATACCCAGCAGGCGCCTTCGCCACTGCACGCCTGACGCGAGTCGCCGAGCCAGTCGGCCTGGATCAAGGCCCATTGCACGAAAGGCCACAATGCCCATAGCAATACGCCAATGGTAATCACCGACACCACGCTATTGATGGGGCCGTTAAACAGGTTGCGCTGTAGCCACTTCACGACGCCCCGATGCGCATTCGGTGGACGCCGCGCTTCAATCATCACATCACGCATGGATTCACCGGCCATCTCAACGCTCCTTGAGCAACGTACGCGCGTTATAAACATTCATCAGTGCCGATACCACCAGGCTGATCACCAGATACACGGCCATGGTCATGGCAACGATCTCGATGGCCTGTCCGGTCTGATTGAGAGTCGTGCCCGAGAAGACAGCCACCAAGTCGGGATAACCGATCGCCGTGGCCAACGAAGAGTTCTTGATGAGATTCAGATACTGGCTCGTCAATTGCGGCACGATGACGCGCATCGCCTGGGGAATCACCACCTTGCGCAAGGTAATACCGCCCGGCAGGCTCAGTGCATTGGCCGCCTCGACTTGCCCCCCGGGGACCGACTGGATGCCCGAGCGCACGATCTCGGCAATGAACGCAGCCGTGTAGATCGACAATGCCAGCCATAAAGCGACCAGCTCAGGCAGGATCCGCACGCCACCGCTGAAATTGAAGCCTGTCAGCTCGGGAATGGACCATTCGAGCGGCGCCCCCGTGAGCAGGAACACCAATAACGGCGTACCGATGATCAAGCCCGTACCCAGCCAATAGATCGGCAAGGCCTTGCCGGTACGAGCCTGGCGCCGCTTCGCATAGACACCTAGCGCAATCGCCGCGATAAGGCCCACGAGAAGGGCCCAGGGGGTCGCCGCGAAACCGCTGAGTGGTTGCGGGTCGGGAATGACCAAACCGCGCACATTGATAAAGATGACTTCCAGCAGGCTGAGGCTTTGACGAGGGCTCGGCAGTGCCTGCAGCACCGCGAAATACCAGAACAGGATCTGGACCAGCAGAGGGATATTACGAAAGATTTCCACGTAGGCAGTCGCTAGGCGCGCTAACAACCAGTTCGACGACAGCCTGGCAATCCCTACCGCGAAGCCAATGATCGTCGCCACCACGATACCCAATGCCGAGACCAATAAGGTATTGAGCAGGCCCACAACGAAGGTACGCCCATAGGTGCTATCGCCTGAGTACTCGATCAGCGTCTGCGGGATGGAGAAGCCCGCTCGCTCATCGAGGAAACCAAAGCCCGTGGAAATTCCTCGCGCTTCGAGGTTGGCCATCGTATTGGCGACTATAAAACCAATTAACGCCGCTAACGCCGCTAATAACACACCTTGTAGTACATAGGCACGAAACGTCGGATTACGCCACAACGCAACCCGATCGCCGGAAGGAGAACGCGACATGTCGATCCTCTAATACGCTGACACAAGAAGGCACCCCGCAGATCATGCGGGGTGCTATAACCGAGTACTTAACGAACCGTATCAGCGGATCGGCGGCGCGTAGAGGATCCCTCCTTCGTTCCACAGGGCGTTCATGCCCCGCTGAATTTTCAGAGGTGAATCCTCACCCACCGTGCTGGAGAACACCTCTCCATAGTTGCCGACGTTCTTGATGATGTTGTACGCCCAGTCGTTGGAAAGGCCTAGCTGTTCGCCGTAGTTACCGTCCTTGCCCAGCAAGCGTGCCACCCCGGGGTTGGGCGGGTTATCGCGCATCTCGTCGACGTTGTCGCTGTTAACGCCCATTTCCTCGGCGTTGACCATGGCGAAGATGGTCCACTGCACGATATCCAGCCATTGGTCGTCACCCTGGCGCACCACCGGGCCCAGCGGTTCCTTGGAAATCAGCGTCTCGAGGATCTCGACACTATCCGGTTCGGGAAGCTGCAAACGCAGTGCACTCAGCTGAGAAGTATCCGAGGTCAGCACATCGCAACGTCCGTGAGCAAACCCTTGGGCGGTCTGGTCGGGCGTGTCGAACGTCACGGTGTTGATATCGATATCGCGCGAGGGGAAGTAGTCAGCCAGATTCAGTTCGTGGGTCGTGCCGGACTGAATGCAGATGGAAGCACCGTTGAGGTCTTCCAGGCTTTCAATGCCGAGGTCCTTGCTCACCATGAACCCTTGGCCGTCGTAAAAGGTCGTGACGGTGAAGTTCAACCCCAGCGAGTTGTCACGGGTCGCCGTCCAGGTCGTGTTACGCGAAAGCACATCGATTTCGCCCGACTGCAGCGCGGTAAAGCGCTCCTTGGCGGTCAAGGGTGTGAATTCGACTTTCTCGGGATCGCCAAAGATAGCGGCGGCGATCCCTCGGCAGGTTTCCACATCGAGCCCTTGCCACTGACCATCGGCATCAGGTGCTGAAAACCCTGCCAACCCGACGTTCACCCCGCAAGTGAGAGAGCCCTGTTCCTTTACATCATCGAGTGTCGCCGCTTGGGAGGCCGTTGCCAGCCCTCCCAGCAGTAGTGCGGCGGGAACGGCAACCATGAACTTGTTCTTATACAGCATGCAGAAGCTCCTTGCGTTATTGTGATGGCTTGTTCGAGAGCCACGCTTCACATTAGCAAAGAGCTTGCCAGTCCAGCCAATATACCTAAGTCACGTACCTTTAACGTTTTTCACACGTTGCCCATCACACCAATAATGCACGACGCATGAACGGCGGCAGCGTCAATGCACCACGATGGGTCTCGACGCTGTAGTACTCGAGGGGGAATTCCACCGCAGCGGCAGCGGTCTCGCGAAAGCGCGTCACGTCGTTACTCTTGCCGGCCAGCGTGACGCTCCACCAACCCGAGGGATAGACCGGCTGCGGAAACGGCAGCGTGGCAACACTATCGAAGCCGGCGCGCTCCATATCGGCGCGCAGCTCACGAATGATCGAGCCGGTGTGATAAAGCGGCGACTCGCTCTGCTGCACCAGAACACCGCCGTCGGCCAGCAGGCGGTGACAACGCGCCAGGAAGTCGGCCTCGAAAAGTCCTTCCGCCGGGCCCACGGGGTCGGTGGAATCGATGATCATGACGTCGACGCTGCCTGCCGGCGCGTTCTCGACCCACTTGACGCCATCCTCGAACTTGAGCGTGGCACGCGGGTCGTCGTTGGACACCGTCAGCTCGGGAAAGTAACGCTGCGAGGCCCGGGTGACCTCTTCGTCGATGTCGATCTGCACGACCTCTTCAACATCAGGATGCTTGAGCACTTCGCGCAGCGTGCCGCAATCACCGCCGCCGATGATCACCACGCGCTTGGGCGCGGCGTGAGCGAACAACGCCGGATGCGCGATCATCTCGTGATAGAGGAAGTTGTCACGCGTGCTGAGCATCACGCAGCCGTCGAGTACCATCAGGTTGCCGTAGGTCTCAGTGGCGTAGACTTCCAGATGCTGGTAGGGGCTTTGTACCTCGTGCAGCTTGTCCTTGATCATGAGTGAAAAAGCACTGCCGTGGCTATCGAACACTTCAGTGAACCAGCCCTGGTCGAGACGCTCGGTCATGGGAACCCTCGTAATCGCTATCGTCAAAGCCCCTTCGCGAGGCCGGAATCGCATTCATGGAAAGTCGCGCAACATAGCCTATCCGCGCGCGACAAGAAAGCGCCTGGGCAGCAACCAATGGCAAGCCCCCACCGCAGCGAGCGCCCCTAGCGTATTGGCCAACGCATCGGCCCAATCGGCGCCGCTACGTCCCGGCACGCCTAACTGCAGACCCTCGATGAGAATGCCGCAGCCAATGGCTAAGCTAAGCGCCATCGCCGCACTCAGGCCACCCAGCCGCATGAGTGCCGCCAGCCCCCCATAAGCGATGAAGTGGTTGAACTTGTCCCAGGGAAGGTTTTGAGGCATTTCCGCGCCGGGCGTCAGACTGCCCCAGGCGATCACGGCAACGCTGACACCGGCCAGCGCCAGGCACCACCAGCGAAGAGGGCGAAGGGAAATAGACATGGCTCACACTCCTTGTGACGGGTGGCCATGGACGCCAATGTCCGCGTCGGCGCCCGCCAAGATGGGCGGCAATCCCAGCCGCCGACAGGTCGTTTCATTCAGGTGCGACACCCAGCTCGCACGCGCTTGTGGCGACCAGTCGGTTGCCGGTGCCAGATGATGGCGCCAGCGGCCGACGACATGATAGACACCATCGCGCCAAGCACGCGGACACCAACGCAACGCTGCCAAACCACGCCAGGGCCACTGAAGCCCTTGGGCCAGGCGCCACAACGCGGCGCTGTCGCGATGCAGCTCGCCTCCGCGCACCAACCAGATGCTATCGAGCTGATTCGGATCGGCCCCAAAGTGCTCGCCCAGGCGACGCGCTGGCGCCTCGTGCAGGCTCGCCAGATACACCGGCGCCCGGGCGTAGCGCAGCACGAAATGCGCCGCGCGCCGACACAACGGGCACTCGGCGTCGAGCACGAGCAGCATGGCACGTTCAGCCATGATAGCGCGGACTGAGTTCATGTAATGCATCGATGAACGCAGCGACATGATCGGGATCAGTAAATTGGCTAACGCCGTGGCCCAGATTGAAGATATGCCCCGGCCCACTGCCGTAACTGGCCAGAATGCGCGCCACTTCATCGCGAATCGCTTGGGGCGAGGCAAAGAGCACGTTGGGGTCGAGATTGCCTTGCAGCGCCACACGATCACCCACGCGGGCCCGCGCGTCGCTCAGTTCGGTGGTCCAGTCCAGGCCCACGGCATCGGCGCCGCTATCGGCGATGGTTTCCAGCCACTGGCCGCCCTGCTTGGTGAACAGGATCACCGGCACGTGCCGTCCCTCGTGCTCACGGATCAGCCCCTCGACGATGCGCGCCATATAGGCCAGCGAGAATTCGCGATACGCCGGCGTCGACAGCACCCCGCCCCAGGTATCGAAGATCTGCACGACCTGGGCCCCGGCGCGGATCTGGGCGTTGAGATAGTCGGTCACCGACCGCGCCAGCTTGTCGAGCAACGCGTGCATCGCCGCCGGGTCGCCATACATCAACGCCTTGGCATGGCGGAAATCCTTGCTTGAGCCGCCCTCGATCATATAGGTGGCCAACGTCCAGGGGCTGCCCGTAAAGCCGATCAGCGGCACGCTACCCGCCAGCTCGTGGCGAATGGTGCGCACCGCGTTCATCACGTAGTCGAGATCGCGCTCGGCGTCGGGCACGCGCAGCGCAGCGACGTCCTCGGCACTGCGCACCGTCTTGCGAAACTTGGGGCCTTCTCCCGTCTCGAAGTAAAGCCCCAGGTCCATGGCATCCGGGATCGTGAGGATATCGGAAAACAGAATCGCCGCATCGAGCGAGTAGCGCTCCAGCGGCTGCATGGTCACCTCGCACGCCTGCTCGGCATTGCGGCACAGGTTCATGAAGCTACCCGCCTGACCCCGGATGTCGCGATACTCGGGGAGATAGCGGCCCGCCTGGCGCATCATCCATACCGGCGTGCGGTCTACCGGCTGACGCGCCAGGGCGCGCAGTAAACGGTCGTTTTGCAAAGGCATGACAGCTCCATACATCGATTTTGCCCTCATTGTAACGAATGCCGAGCGCCTCGACTTGATTCACGGTGACGCATCCCCATTTAGTAGCCTGCTAGCAACGTATTTTCCCGCAGTGACCGCGCACGGCACTCACGGGATGAGCCCCGCGTCACGGCCTGCTAGAATACTCGCCCCGGACGCTTTCCCTTTCCGCACCGTAATGTGCATCACCGAGGTTCATCGTGACGATTCGTTTCATCGCCGCCTCTCAACTGCCTACCCCTTGGGCCACCTTCACCATGCATGGTTTCGAGGACGAGGCGACAGGCAAGGAACATATTGCCTTGACCCTGGGCGATGTCTCGACATCCGAGCCCGTGCTAGGGCGCGTGCACTCGGAGTGCCTGACAGGGGATGCTCTGTTCTCGATGCGCTGCGATTGCGGTTACCAATTGCAGGAGGCGCTCAAGCGCATCGCCGATGAAGGGCGCGGCGTACTGCTTTACTTACGCCAGGAAGGCCGTGGCATCGGCTTGCTCAACAAGATCCGCGCCTATCATCTTCAGGATCAGGGCTTCGACACCGTGGAAGCCAACGAACATCTCGGCTTCGGTGCCGACATGCGCCGCTATGACCTCTGCGTGCCCATGCTCGACCACCTGGGCGTGCAAGCGCTCAAGTTGATGACCAACAATCCGCGCAAGGTCGACGCCCTGACGCGCGATGGCGTGCGTGTCGCCGAGCGTCTAGCGATCACCGCGGGGCGCAACCCCCACAACGAGCAGTACCTGGCCACCAAGGTCGGCAAGCTCGGGCACATGATGACGCTGGACGACTTTTCCCCCACCCGCAAAGGTGATCGGGAACGCTGACGCTGCCATTCGACGAACTATACTGATGCGCATGTTGTCTTGATGTCAGCGCGCCGTGCCACGTCCAGGAGTTCGCCATGTCACATGAGTCCCCATCCGTTTCGCCCGAACAAGACGCTCCTTTTTCCCGTCTCGAAGAAGCACTGCATAGCATCAGCCATGGGATCGGCGCCGTGCTGAGCCTCGTCGGCGTGGTGGTACTCATCGTTGCCGCCAGTCTGGCCGCAGAGGTCGACCCCTGGAAGATCGCCAGTATCAGTCTCTATGGCGTCTGTCTGTTGCTGCTGTATACGGCCTCGACGTTCTACCACGGTCTGCGTAGCGCGCGCCTCAAGCGTCTTTTCCAGGTCTTCGATCACTGCGCGATCTACCTGTTGATCGCCGGCACCTATACGCCTTTCTTGCTGGTCAATCTGCGCGGCCCCTTGGGCTGGACGCTGTTCGCGGCGATCTGGAGCCTCGCGTTGGGTGGCATCGCGCTGAAGATCGTCTGGCCGCATCGTTTGGGTATGCTGCGCGTGGGGGTCTACCTGTTGATGGGGTGGATGATCGTGCTCGCCGCCGGCGAACTCGATGCCCGCCTCAATACCCCCGGCCTCGCCCTGCTGGTTGCCGGCGGTATCATCTACACGCTGGGCGTGGTGTTCTACGCGATCCCCGCCATCCCCTTCCATCACGCCATCTGGCACCTGTTCGTCCTGGGTGGCAGTGTGTGTCACTACTTCGCCGTCTACACCGCCGTGCTGCCGTTTCAGGCGTAGAGCGCGGCGGCGTCGCCCCGCCAGGAAATGCCATGTTCCGCTGGTTCGAAAACCGTCTCGCCCCTTTTCCGCCCCAAGAGCCACAACGCCCACCGGACACACTGGTCGCTTTCTGCCTGCATTACACCCGTGGCGCCTGGCCTTATCTGATGGTCGCCACGGTATTGATGGCACTGATTGCGGGTATCGAAGTATGGATGTTCGGCTTTCTCGGCAACATCGTCGATTGGCTGGCGGCCCAGGATCGCGAGACGTTCCTCGCCGACCAGGGTTGGAAGTTGGTCGGCATGGCGTTGATCGTGCTGGTACTGCTGCCTGGCATGGTGGGGCTGCATTCGCTCTTCCAGCAGCAGACGCTGATGGGCAATTTCCCCATGCGCATCCGCTGGCAGGCGCATCGCTATCTACTACGGCAATCGATGGGCTTCTATCAGGACGAGTTCGCGGGGCGTATCGCTACCAAGGTGATGCAGACGTCGCTGGCCGTGCGCGAGTGCGTGATCAAGCTGTTCGACGTGCTCAACTACGTAAGCGTCTACTTTCTGGGCACGCTGATCCTGGTGGGCAACGCCGATTGGCGGTTGGCGCTCCCGCTCCTTGCCTGGTTCATCGGCTATCTCGTACTGCTGCGCATTTTCGTGCCCATCATGGGGCGCGTGTCGAAATCCCAGGCCGACGCCCGCTCGCGCATGACCGGTCGCATCGTCGACAGCTACAGCAACATCCAGACCGTGAAGCTCTTCTCCCACGCCCAGCGGGAAGCGGCGTTCGCCAAGGACGGCATGCATGGCTTCCTGCTCACCGTGCATCGCCAGATGCGCCTGGTCACCGGGCTCTACGGCCTACTCTATTTGCTCAATGCGCTGCTGCTGTTCAGCATCGGTTGGCTATCGATTCAGCTATGGCTGGGCGAGGCAGTCAGCGTCGGCGCGGTCGCCGTGGCGCTGGGCTTGGTGATGCGTCTATGGGGCATGTCACAGTGGATCATGTGGGAAGTCTCGGCGCTGTTCGAGAATATCGGCACGGTTCAGGATGGCATGGCGACACTCTCGTTGCCGCGCCAGATCGAGGACCGGCAAGACGCCCCGCCGCTACACGTCGAGAAGGGTGAAATCGTCTTCGACCGGATTCGCTTTCACTACGGCAAGGGCAGCGGCGTCATCGACGAGTTGTCGCTTGCTATTCAGTCGGGTGAGAAAATAGGGCTGATCGGCCCTTCGGGGGCCGGCAAGTCGACGCTGGTCAATTTGCTGCTGCGATTCTACGAACTGGAAGGTGGCGCGATCCGCATCGATGACCAGAATATTGCCGAGGTAACCCAGGAGAGCTTGCGCGCGCAGATCGGCATGGTCACCCAGGATACCTCGCTGCTGCACCGCTCGGTGCGCGATAACCTGCTTTACGGACGCCCGGATGCGACCGACGAGATGGCCTGGAAAGCGGCCCGCGGGGCGCATGTCGCCGACTTCATCGAGTCGCTGCGCGACACCCAGGGCCGCGTCGGTTTCGACGCGCATGTCGGCGAGCGTGGCGTGAAGCTTTCCGGCGGCCAACGCCAACGCCTCGCCATTGCGCGCGTGATGCTCAAGGATGCGCCGATCCTGATTCTCGATGAAGCGACCTCGGCACTCGACTCCGACGTCGAAGCGGCGATTCAAGAGAACCTCGACCAGTTGATGAAAGGCAAGACGGTGATCGCCATCGCCCACCGGCTCTCCACCATCGCCGCCATGGACCGTCTAGTGGTCATGGAGGGCGGACACATCGTCGAGCAGGGCAGCCACGCAGAATTGATCCGCCACGATGGCCTCTACGCGCGCCTGTGGCGGCGCCAGTCCGGCGGCTTCCTGGAGAGCGAGGTGGCGGCGACCGAAACGCCCTGAGCCCTCTCGCTAGCTCTTCGACGATGGCATGCCCGCGACGCCATCGAGCGCCGAGTCGCTACTACCAGCCTCGGGAATGACACTAAAGGTGCCGTCGGTTTCCAGCACCACCGCGTGTACGTTCTCGATGTCGGCGATACCGTTTTCCCGGATGGCCGCCATGACCTCGGCCTCGACCACACGTTCCTGACGCATCGCTGCATGGCGATATGCGCCCGCATGCAGCAGCAATGTCGGCTGCGACTTGACCAAGTTCTTGACCCGTGGCGAGCGCACCGAGGAGAACGTGATGGCGAACTGCAACAGCACGATGATCGCAAACGCCGTGAGACTCTGCGCCAGCGACACCTGCGTCGAAACCAGCGCCGTGGAAAGCGTCGACCCCAGTGAGATGGTGACCACGAAATCGAAGGCGTTCCACTTCGACAGCGTGCGCTTGCCGGAAAGTCGGATCACGACGATCAGGACCAGATAACTGATGATACCGACGACGATCGTGTGCGCGACCGGATGCATGATGGAACTCCTCGGGAAGGGATGGTGAACGAGTCTGTCAGCGTAGGCGGCCCGTTCTCCTCCGGCTACCCCTTCCGGCCCCTGAACCGGCTTTCCTCCCTTGAATACGCTCACACATAGCATGTGAAGCATAGAACAAAGCAACGGAAATCGTGTTTGTCAGCCCACGAAACCCTGCCAGGCAGTTGACATCGAGTAGCAGGTGTTATTTTAATAGCACATCACTGTGACTCTAATAACAAAACGACAAGCCACATGCTGGCGTATGCCGTTCCCTGTATAACAACCCACAATCGAACGTCATCAGGATGCTGATATGACCGCTATCATGAGCCTGGTAGGGATGGCGACGCTGATCCTTATCGCTGTGCTGTTTTCCTCCAATCGCAAGTCGATTCGGCTGCGCACGGTGGGTGGCGCCTTCGCCATTCAAGCCGCCATCGGCGCCTTCGTGCTTTACATTCCTTTCGGACAAGCCGTCCTGGCCACGATCTCGGAAGGGGTCAGCCAGGTCATCGTCTATGCCAATGACGGTATCGACTTCTTATTCGGCGACCTGGCCAACCCTGACAGCGTGGGTTTCGTCTTCGCTTTCAAGGTATTGCCGGTCATCATCTTCTTCTCGTCATTGATCGCCGTTCTCTATCACCTGAAGATCATGCAGTGGATCATTCGCCTGCTGGGGGGCGCACTCCAGCGCGTACTGGGCACCTCACGCACCGAGTCCATGTCAGCCACGGCGAATATCTTCGTAGGACAGACCGAAGCGCCCCTGGTCGTGCGCCCCTTCATCGCCTCCATGACGCGCTCGGAGCTATTTGCGGTCATGTGCGGCGGGCTGGCCTCGGTAGCAGGCTCGGTGCTCGCAGGGTACGCGAGCCTGGGCATTCCGATGGAATACCTGATCGCGGCCTCCTTCATGGCGGCACCGGGCGGGCTGCTCTTCGCCAAGCTGTTGATGCCGGAAACCGAAACGCCCGATGACAGTATCTCCCGCGCCGAAGAAAAGATCGAAGCGGATGACAAACCTGCCAACGTGCTCGATGCCGCCGCCACCGGCGCCACCTCCGGCATGATGCTGGCGGCCAACGTCGGCGCCATGCTGCTGGCATTCATAGGCTTGATCGCGCTGATCAACGGCATTCTCGGCGGCGTAGGCGGCTGGTTCGGCATGGACTCGCTGAGCCTGGAGATGATTCTCGGCTGGCTCTTCGCACCGCTGGCCTTCCTGCTCGGCATTCCCTGGAGCGAAGCCACGCTGGCCGGCTCGTTCATCGGCCAGAAGATCGTCGTCAATGAGTTCGTCGCCTTCATAAACCTGGCGCCATACATCTCCGGCGATACCGTGGTGGCCGCCACCGGCGAGGCCATGTCCAAGCACACTGCCGCCGTGCTGTCCTTCGCGCTTTGCGGCTTCGCCAACTTGTCCTCGATCGCCATTCTCCTCGGCGGGCTCGGCCTCATGGCGCCCAGCCGCCGCCAGGAAATCGCCCGCTACGGCCTCAAGGCCGTGCTCGCCGGGACACTTTCCAATCTGATGTCGGCCACCATTGCGGGGCTTTTCATTAGCTTGGCGTAACGCTGAACGTATCTAGACCACAACGTACAAAACGTAACGATGGGAAGAATGACCATGAACAAGATCACAATAAGCAAGTGGGTTGGGGCTTCGTGCTTTGCCACGATGGTAGGTGCTACTCCGGCCATGGCGGCGGATTATTCAGAGGGTATTCACGAAGACGACAACCTCTGGTTGACCTTCAATCTGATGCACAGCGAGGACAACCGCCTGCCGTTTCGTAACGCTCAGGATACCTATGTCGAGATGGAATTCGGCGGGCGCTCAGGCATCGTCGACCTCTACGGCTATGTCGACATGTTCGATGCCCTCGACGATGGCAGCGACGATCAGAGCGGCGGCGACAACGTGTTCATCAAGCTCGCGCCACGCTTCTCGCTGGATGCCATGAGCGGCCGCGATCTCTCGGTGGGTCCGGTCAAGGAGTGGTACATCGCTACCGTCACGACGATCGGCGACAACGGCCCCGGCGGCGGTCTATGGGAGCACTACGTCGGCCTGGGGTCGGACGTCGAAGTGCCCTGGTTCGGCGAGATCGGCCTCAACCTCACCGCACGCTACGTGCGTGAGAACTACGGCGGTCCGGATGAGAGCTCATGGGACGGTTTCATGGCCTCCACCAACTGGTTCAAGCCGTTCTACACCTTCTCCAATGGCAGCTATTTTTCCTACCAGGGATATATCGACTATAAATTCGGCGCGGATACCGTCGCCGAACAGGCGGGACGCAGCAGCAACAGTCTGGAGTGGTTCAACGGCCTTTACTATCACACCGATCGCTTCGCCATCGGCTATGGCCTGAAGCTCTACAACAACATGGCCTTCTATCGCGACGACACCGATGCCTCCGGCGTCCGCCAAGACACCTCCGGCCCGGGCCATTACTTCAGCATCAACTACAAGTTCTGACCCACTTGCGTGTCCGCCACCGGCGGGCACGCATCATCCACCGGCGCCATCCATCGATGCACGCATGCAACGCGCAAGGCGTGGCAAAACGTCCGGCTTACCAGCCGGCAGGTGCACCGAGATCACGGTTGTTGTCGGAAAGGATCTCCAACCAGCTACGCTCGTCATCGGCTTGATCGGCGTCGTGGGCATCCACATTGACGGCGCGCTGGCTGTCCGCCATGGCGACACTCATGCCAGCGTCGCGATAGCCTGTAGCGTCAGCGTGGCGCACGCCCGATTCAGCCGTCGTTTGAGAGGCCAGTTGCAGCGGCTCGTGATTGACGGCGGCGGCTTGTTGGGAAGCAGTGCTGGCTTGGGCGGCCAGCGGCAGGGCAACGGCCAGTAGTGCGATAGCAGTGATTGAACGTGCCATGGGAATGTCTCCTTGTCGTGAATGAACACGACACATTCTATTAGCCCGCTAAACATTATCCTACTATAGTCTTACTATCGCACTTATAGTCTTGTTCTATCGCTTGGATAGAAAATACCATGGCTCAAGCCAGTAGCTTGAGCCCCACTACACCCAAGACAATCAGTGCGGTAAAGGCGATTCGTAGGGGATGGCGTGACTCTCCCCAGTATAGCATCCCCAGCAACGTACCGCAGACAGTGCCGATGCCGGTGAACACGGCATAGGCGATGCCCAGATCGATGCCACGCAACGCCAGGGCCAGAAACCCAAGCGCCGTACCGAACCCCAGTGTCATGAGCAAGCCGCCGGCAAGCGCCTGGCCTCGACTTACCCGCGCGAAACCGACGACCCCGAGGACCTCGAAAATACCCGCGCCCAATAGGGCCAACCAATGCCAGGTCATGACGACGCTCCTTCCCGTGAGGCATCGGTACGGGATGCCGATGTCTGCGTGGCGGGCTTGCCGCTGAATTGATGCAGGCCGATGACGCCCACCAGGATCACCCCGATACAGCCCAGCGAGGGCCACGAAAAGCGTGTCCCGAACAGCCAGGCATCGGCCATCACCGTGCCCGCCGCGCCCAGGCCCACGAATACCGTGTAGACGGTGCTGGCCGGTAAAAAGCGCACGGCACGTACCGCCAGCAGCAAGCTCATGGCGGCCACGATCACAGTCGCCAGCCACTCAAGGGGGCTACTGGCGAGTTTCAATCCCGTCGCCCAACCGACTTCGGCCAGCGCCGCCAACGGCAGGATCAACCAACGCATCGTCATCATTTCCTCCTCGATCGCCGACGCCTCGCGTCTTGCGGGGGCAACGCCGTATGGCGTCACGAAACTAACTAACGGTCGTTAGTATAGAGTTTGCGTCATGACTTGGCAATCGCGTACCCGAGCCGCGATCATGTGAGCCTTCACGCAGGCTCAGGGACTTTTCGTGCATACCCGAGACAAACTCAAACAAACCGCCCTCGCCCTATTCGCCCAGCACGGCTACGAAGGCACCAGCCTGGCGCAAATCGCCGCCGAAACGGGCATCAAGAAGCCGTCCATCTACAACCACTTTCCCAACAAGGCGGCGCTCTTCCTGGCGATCTTCGAAGAGGTCGAAAGCGGCATCGTCGCGCTCATCGACGACAGCCTGACACGTTCCCACGACTTGCCCACGCGTGAACGTCTCGAGCGGCTCATCCGCTCGTGCGCCACCTTCATCCGCCGCGAGCACCAGGGCGTTTTCTACAAACGCTACCTGCTCTTTCCGCCCACGGACGTGGCGACCCAGGTCGCCGCTATTTCGAATGACAACGAGCGGCGCATCAACGCCCATCTGCACGCACTCTTCGAGAATGGCCGCCACGTTGGCGAGCTACGCGCGCTGCCCGAGGCGCAGTTTATCGCCGCCTTCTACTGCCTGATGGACGGCTTGTTCGCCGAGAACTTCTACTACGACGCCGATACGTTCGAACGACGTCTGGAGGGAGCCTGGGCCGTCTTCTGGGCGGGATTGGAAGCCTGAGCGTTTTGCTCAGTAGGACGAGGGCCAGGCCCGCGCCGCCATGCGCCGAATGAAGGTCACCGTGGCCTCAGGCCGCATGATGGGCAGCATATGCCCCGCTTCAGGCTCCACATGCACGAACATCTCGGGGCGCTGACGCTGCAGCGTTTCGATATGCAACGCGGGCTCGAGAATACGGTCGTGCGAACCGAACATGACGCCTAGCGGCACTCCCAGCGCCGCATAGCGAGGCACCTGTCGGGGCAAGTCGTGCTCGAGCATGGCCAGGTCGGTGGAGGCTGCATGAAAGGCCTGGGGACGCAACGCCAGAAGCCCGCCGCCGCGGGTGGCGTAATCCGCAGGCACCGCTTCCGGCGCGAACACCTGCGCCAATGCTTGCCGTGAGGTCACGCGTGTCAGGGGAATGGCGAGTGTCTCGGCCATCCAGCGCCGCCAGCGGGGCGAGCGAATCGCCAATAGACGCATCGCCGGCGGCACATCTGACACCTGCGCGACCAGTGGCGCGAGCAATGCCAGCCCCGCAACTTCCTTGGGATACTCCAGCGCCAGCGTCAGGGCCACCGCACCGCCCATCGAATGGCCCACCACGAGTGGCCGCTCGACGCCCAATGCCTGCCATGCCTCGTGTAACGCCTGGGCCTGACAGGCCAAATGGGCGCGCCGGTCGTCAGTGGGAGCGGAATACCCCGACCCCGGCCGGTCGATGGCAATGACGCGAAAATCATTGCCCAGTGCCTCGATCAAGGCATAGGTGAAATGCTGCAGCTGGCCACCCAGGCCATGAATCAGCACCAGCGGCGGCCCTCGGCCGACATCGACGTAATGCAAGCGCCCACTGGATGTATCGATGAAGTCGCCGCGCGGCGGTAATCGTGCTTCGGCCTCGCGGGCCAAGTCCCGTGTCATGCGTCGCAGCCCCCAGAGACACGCCGCGACACACAGCACACCGAAGAACATGAACCAGATCATGATCAGCATCATGGCCACCCGAAGCCGCGGTTCACGATCTTGCCTCCGGTTTCTGAAAGGCCTGGTAGCAGTGCTGATTGCGCTCCAGCGCGATCAGGCTGTGCTGATCAAGCCCGGGAATCGTGCGCGGGGACAACGCATCGAGCGCCGTCACGGCATCGGGCGGTACGGTGTTGTAGGGCGGAATATCGTTCCAGCCCAGCAGGAGCTGCCCGCCGGGCCGCAGGCAGGCCACCGTCGAAGCAAAGGCCGTTTCAATATCGCCGGGAGAATCCAGTCCCCAGCCCAACACACCGTTACAAACCACGGCATCCAGACTTTCGGGCGGCAAATGCGCTGCCAACGCGTTCATGTCAGCGACGATATGGCGCTCAGCGCCGAAGGGCGACTTGACCGGGTCGACATCCAAGGTGGTCACGCGACCCGAGGGAAAGAAATCGGGATAATCGCGCGTGTACCAGGCACAGCCGACAAGCAACACATGGCCGACGCCGACTTCCATGGCCAGCGCCGGGAGGATGACCTTCTCCAGCAACTGGCGATCGCCATAGCGGTAGCCCACGCGCCAACCCAGAGTGTCGAAGGCGCCCAGCACACGTGCCATGGCGCGATACGCTTGCAATCTCGCGGGCATCCGCATCTCCCGGTGTCGCGCCCGTGCGGCGCTAGCGCCTTTAGCGTTGCCTACGGTCAGTGCACCTGTCAACGCACCGACGAGCAGCGCGCTGGCAGACTCAGCCAGAAGATATTGACGGCCGCGTCGCTTTCGCACCAGGCCTCTCCACCGTGCAACTGCGCCACGGAACGCACGATGGCCAGCCCCAGGCCGCCAGTGCCCGCCGGCCGCGACCGCGCCGGATCACCGCGATAAAAGCGCTCGAAGAGCCGCTCTCGCTCCGCGGCGGGAATCGGCGCCCCGTGGTTGATCACCCCAATGCGACAGGCCCCGGCCTCTTGGCGCGACACCAGGCGGATCTCGGTGCCGCTGCGCCCATGGCGCAGCGCGTTATCGATGAGGTTGGCGAGCGCCCGGCGCAGCAGGTCGAGATTGGCCGTCACCCGCCCCTGCATGTCGCTCACCAGCTCGCGACCGTCCTCGTCGGCCATGCCCTCGAAATAGTCGCAGAGCTGGTCGGCGAGGCCTCGCAGGTCGACCGTTTCACGCGGCAGCGCCCTCGACGGCTGCTCGGTGCGCGCCAGGAACAGCATGGTTTCGATCATGCGCGACAGCCGCTCGTACTCTTCGACGTGAGAGCCTAGCAGTTGGCGGTACTCCACCGGCGTGCGCTCCCGCTGAAGGGCCTGCTGGGTCGCCCCCAGCAGGTTGCCCAAGGGCGTGCGCATCTCGTGGGCGAGATCCTCGGAAAAGCGTGACAACTGGGCGAACCCTTCTTCCAGGCGCGCCAGCATCTGGTTGAGCGCACGGCTCAGCTCACGCAGCTCCGTCGTCTCGTCGTTCGCCTCCAGGCGCTGATGCAGGTGCGCCACGTCAATCGTGCGCGCCCGAGCGGCCAACCGTCTGACCGGACGCAAGCCGCGCCGTACCACGACCCAGCCCAGTCCACAGGCCAGCGCCGCGCCCGCCCCCATGGCGAGCCACAGCCGCAACCGATAGGCGGCCAGCATCCGCTCTCGCTCATCGAGCGTCTTGCCAGCCACCAGGGTCAGGCGGCGCCCGTCGTGCTCGAGACTGCGCCAGGCCAGGCGCGTCGACGCGGCGTCGGGATGCTCACCGAGTCGCCCCTCCGGCGCCGGTGGCAACTCGGGCACCGGCAGGCCCGGCGGATTGACCTCGATCAGCGGCACGCCGTGCGCGTCGAGCACCCACAGTAGGCTCTCGCGATTGCCCAGCATATTGGCATAGAGCAGTGGCCGGCGGCGCAGCGCCGCGATGCTCCCGCCATCGTCCAGTAGCGCCTCCATGCGCTCGAGGCGGCCCTGCAGCATCTGGTCATCACGCCAGGCGATCTGTTCGCTCAAGGCGTGGTAGAGGTAGGCGCCGAGGCCGCCGAGCAACACCAGGCTCACCAAGGCGAAGAGTAGCGACAGGCGCATCGAGAGGGAGGCCGGCGCGCGCATCAGCCGCGGTCCTCCAGCACGTAGCCCATGCCGCGCTCGGTATGGATCAGTCGACGCGTGAAGGGGTCGTCCACTTTGGCCCGCAGTCGACGCACGGCCACCTCCACCACGTTGGTGTCGCTATCGAAGTTCATGCCCCAAATCTCGGAGGCGATCAAGGTCCGCGACAGCACCTCGCCCTCCCGCTCGAGCAGCAGCTGCAACAGCGCGAACTCCTTATTGGTCAGCGCCAGCCGCGTCTCGCCCCGTGTGACCCGACGTTTCAGCACGTCCATGTGCAGCTCGGCCACCTGGAAGCGTTCCCGATCCCGCAGCGGGCCACGACGCAGCAGCGTCCTCACCCGCGCCAGTAGCTCGACAAAAGAGAATGGTTTGACGAGATAGTCGTCGGCGCCCAGTTCCAAGCCCTTGACCCGGTATTCCACGGCGTCCCGTGCGGTCAGGAACAACACCGGCACTTGGCTATGGCGACGGATCAGCCGCAGCAGCTCCCAGCCGTCGAGCCCCGGCAGCATGACGTCGAGGATGATTAGCTCGAAGTCGGCCTCCTCGATCAGGTGCCGGCCATCCAGCCCGTCCCGGGCCACCTCGACCCGATATCCGGCCTCGCCCAGCCCCCTGGCCAGGTAGTCGGCGGTCTTGCTCTCGTCTTCCACCAGCAGGATGCGCATGAAGCATGCCCCTCGATCAATGACGCCACAGGCTAGCCCGTTGCGCGCGGACTGCCCATTACAAAGTCGTAATCCTGCCGTCAGGCAGGCGACGGCAAGGCACTGCCAAGATGCCACCTCCATCACGACAGGAGGTCTACCCATGCGCCTATCCCGCACGCTGATCGCCGCCCTCGGCCTTTGCGCTGCCGCCCCGGCCCTGGCTGCCGACAACCCGCTGAGCGTGCACGTGCTCAACATCCAGTCCGGCCAGCCGTCGCCGGGCGTCGAGGTCCAGCTCGAGAAGCGCACCGAGAGCGGCTGGGCGTCACTGGCCACCGGGGTCACGGCCGAGTCCGGCCGTATCTCGGCGCTCTTTCCCGACGACCAAGCCTTCACCCCGGGCGTCTACCGCGTGACTTTCGAGACCGGCGAGTGGTTCACCGAACACGATACCCAGACCTTCTTCCCCGAGATTCCGGTGCCCTTCGAGGTGACCGTTACCTCGCAGCACTACCATATCCCGCTGCTGCTGAGCCCCTACGGTTACTCCACCTACCGCGGCAGCTAACGCCGCCTCGGTCCGTCGAAAGCAAGAAGCCCCCGGCCTTGGCCGAGGGCTTCTCTGCGTCATGGACGAAGCGCCGCGGGCGTCAGGCGTTCGCCTCGCGCGACTTCTTGATCAGATCGTAGGCGTTGGAGATTTCCTGGGTCCGGGTCTCGGCCATTTCGCGCATGCTCTCGGGCAAGCCCTTGCCGGCGAGCTTGTCCGGGTGATTCTGGCTCATCAGGCGACGATAGGCCCGCTTGAGTTCGGCATCGCTGGCATCGGATTCCACACCGAGCACTCGGTAGGCATCGGTCAGCGCCTGCTGCGATGTCGCGCCACCGCCCGCCTGCTGCTGACCGCCACGCAACATGGCCTCGATCTGCTCGATCTCGGCTTCGCTGCATCCCAGTCCGCGCGCCACGCGCAGCAGCATGTCATGCTCGGCGGGATGCAATTCGCCATCGGCGGCAATGGCCGAGAGCTGGACTTGCAGGAACACCTGCAACAGCGCGCGCTGCCCGCCGGTCACTCGCCGCACCGTGGCCAGTTCAGCGTCGAGGTCGAAGTCATCGGCCTTACCGCGTTCGAAGGCCGCCTTCGCGCGCTCGCGCTGCTCCTCGTTCAAGCGTAAACGCTCAAAAAGTGCCTCGACGACACGCAGTTCGTCGCCGCTGACATGGCCGTCCGCCTTGCAGACGCACCCCATGACCGCGAACGTCGAATCGAGGAACTGCCCCTGCATTTGCGATAGCTTGGAGACGACCACACGGCGTACCAGACGCCGCGCGACCCAATACCCCAACATGGCACCGATAATCAGTCCCGGCAATTTACCGAACATGAAGCCGAGCCCGGCCCCAATCAAAATGGCGATCAGCATGAAGTTTCCGTCTTGTCGCTAAATGTTAGTCATTTTGGTCTGGCGCACCCCAGCGCTGGCGTACCGCGGTCTCGATGCCCTTGGCGTCGAGACCGCACGCCGTCAACAATTCGGCGGGTTTGCCGTGCTCGACGAAGGCATCCGGCAGACCGAGATTCAATACTTCGACCTGGACACCCTCGGCGGCCAAGAGTTCATTGACGCCGCTCCCCGCACCGCCGGCGACGACATTCTCCTCGAGCGTCACCAGTAGCCGATGCCGGCGCGCTGCCGCGAGTATGGCGTCACGATCCAGCGGTTTCACGCTGCGCATATTGAGGTGTGTGGCGTCGAGATTTTCGGCGACCTCGGCGGCGGGCCCGTTCATGCTGCCGAACGCCAGCAGCGCCACGCCGTCCTGCGCGCCGGTACGCCGCGTCTCGGCCTCGCCGATGGGCAACGCCTCGAGGCCGGGCGCGAGCGTCGTCCCCGGCCCGGTGCCGCGCGGATACCGCACCGCCGCCGGGCCTTCGTGATGATAGGCGGCACTCAGCATGGCGCGGCACTCGGCTTCATCGGCGGGCGCCAGCACCACCATGCCCGGGATGCAGCGCAGATAAGTGAGATCCAGTGCCCCATGATGCGTAGGGCCGTCTTCGCCGACCACGCCCGCGCGGTCGATAGCGAAGGTGACGTCGAGCGCCTGCACCGACACGTCGTGGATCAACTGGTCATAGCCACGCTGCAGGAAGGTCGAATAGATCGCCACCACGGGCTTCATGCCCTCGCACGCCATGCCCGCCGCCAGCGTCACCGCGTGCTGCTCGGCGATCGCCACATCGTAATAACGCTCGGGATACTCGCGCGAGAAGCGGATCAGATCGGAACCTTCGCGCATCGCTGGCGTGATGCCGATCAAGCGCGTATCCGCCGCTGCCATGTCGCAGAGCCACTCGCCGAAGACATTGCAATACTTGCGCGGGGTCGGGCGCAAGACGTCTTCGCTGCGGGGCTTGGGCTTGGCTTCAGGCTCGGTCTCGTTGGGCGAGCGCGGCTCCACCTTGGGCGGCGGCTCACTGGCGGTTTTCTCGAGCTTGGTGATGGCATGATAGCCGATGGGGTCGGCCTCGGCGGGGCGAAAGCCGCGTCCCTTGCAGGTCTTGATATGCAGGAACTGCGGCCCCTCGAGGTTCGTCATACTGCCGAGCGTCTGCACCAGGGCCGGCAAGTCGTGGCCGTCGATGGGGCCGATGTAATTGAAGCCCATCTCCTCGAACAAGGTCGCCGGGCTGACCATGCCCTTGACGTGCTCTTCGGTGCGGCGCGCCAATTCCAGCGCGCCCGGCAGATGCGAAAGCACGCGCTTGCTGTTCTCGCGCATCACCGTATATGGCTTGCTGACCAGGATGCGTGCCAGGTAACTGGCCATACCGCCGACGTTCTCGGAAATCGACATCTCATTGTCGTTGAGAATCACCAGCATATTGGCATCGACATGCCCGGCATGCGCCAGCGCTTCGAACGACATGCCGGCGCTCAAGGCGCCGTCGCCGATGACCGCACAGACGCGGCGCTTCTCACCTTTGGTTCGCGCCGCCAGCGCCATGCCCAGCGCCGCGGAGATCGAGGTGCTCGAGTGGCCGACACCGAAGGTGTCGTAGGGCGACTCATCGCGCTTGGGAAACGCCGCCAGTCCGCCGAACTGGCGGATGGTCGACATCTGCTCGCGACGCCCGGTGAGGATCTTGTGCGGATAGGCTTGATGGCCGACATCCCAGACCAAGCGGTCATGCGGTGTGTCGAGAATATGGTGCAAGGCGACGGTCAACTCGACCACGCCCAGCCCCGCGCCGAAGTGGCCGCCGGTACAGCCGACACTATAGAGCAAGTAAGCACGCAGCTCGTCGGCCAGTTCTCGCAACTGCGCCGCATTGAAATCGTGTAACGCCGCAGGTGACTCGAGGGTATCGAGCAACGGCGTGGCCGGACGTTCGGCAGGAATCTCGTCGAACAGCTTCATAAGCGTTGTCTACAACCGATCAGTGATCGCGGTCGATCATATGGCGGGCCAGGTCGGCCAAAGGAAAAGCTCGCTCGCCCAGGGGTGCCAAGGCGTCCAGCGCCTCGTCGAGCAGGCCATGCGCCTTGGCACGGGCGCCTTCCAGGCCGAGCAAAGCCGGATAAGTGGGTTTGGCACGCGCCGCGTCGGCGCCGGTGGCCTTGCCCAGGGTCGCGGCGTCGCCAGCGACATCGAGGATGTCATCTTGAATCTGGAACGCCAAGCCGATGGCGGCAGCGTAGGCATCCAGCGCCGCCACGCAAGGGTCGTCTTCATCGACGGCCGCCAGGGCGCCGAGCCGCACGGCAGCGCGAATCAGCGCACCGGTCTTGTAACGGTGCATGGTTGCCAGGGCATCGACATCCAACTGACCGCCCACCGCGCACAGATCCAACGCCTGCCCGGCGGCCATGCCGTCACGGCCCGAGGCGTGGGCGAGCGCGCCCACCATCGCCCCTAGACGCGGCGGGCGCGCCTCGGCGAGCACCTCGAAAGCCAAGGTTTGCAGCGCGTCGCCGGTCAGGATGGCCATCGCCTCGTTATAGGCACGATGCACGGTGGGACGCCCACGACGCATGTCGTCGTCGTCCATGGCGGGCAAGTCATCGTGGATCAGCGAGTAAGCGTGGATCAGCTCGATGGCGGCAGCGGGGGCATCCAGCGCGGTGTCCTCGGCGCCCAGGGCGCGTCCGGCGGCATACACCAACACCGGTCGCAGGCGCTTACCACCGCCCAGTACGCCATAGCGCATGGCGGCATCAAGCTCGCCCGCGACCGGCGTCGCGCGCTCGAAGACCCGCGCCAGCACTTGCTCGGTACGCGTCCGCGCCGTGGTGATGATGTCACGCTCGGCCAGGGGTTCAACGCTCACCATCGACCTCCCCAGCATCGAAGGGCGTCTCATGGAAGCTACCATCGGGCTGCTCCAGCAGCGCCTTGACGCGCAACTCGGCGTTTTCCAGGCGTTGCTGGGCATCGCGGGTCAAATGCACACCGCGCTCGAACGCCACTAATGACGCTTCCAGAGACAGCTCGCCCGACTCCAGTTGGGCCACCAGCGATTCCAGACGCGTCAGTGTGGCCGCGAAATCCTCCGGAGCAGCGTCCTGAACATCCGTTTCGTCGGGCTGGGCGCCATCGCCAACCGATGCATCCTTTTCCACCATGGCGTTTCTCGCTCATCCGTGCGGACCGATGCTACGGCCCGGCTTGCCAAGAGTTGGCCCCACAGTATACACCCAAGCCCCGGGGACGCGTCTGCCCCGGCGTGGCCGCCAGCATTGCCGATGCAGACGCGTTCATGCGCAAGGTGCAGCGAATTCATCCTCAAACAGGGTGCCTGTGCTACGATATGGCCCCTGTCGCTGGGCAGCCTCCTCCCCCTTTTCATGCCTCGGGGGCATCGGATCGCCCGCTTGGACAGGCCACCACCATACCGATTAGATAAACGTCGCATCAGTCGACGAAAGGGTTGAACCGACAATGGCCAAGACGTCTCTGGACAAGAGCAAGATCAAGATTCTGCTGCTCGAGGGCATTCATCAGTCCGCCGTGGACAACCTCCTGAATGCCGGTTACACCAACATCGAAACGCTCTCCACTTCCTTGTCCGAGGACGAGCTGGTCGAGAAGATCCGCGACGTTCATTTCATCGGCCTGCGCTCGCGCACGCAGCTCACCGAGCGCGTATTCGCCGCCGCCGAGCGGCTCACCGCCGTGGGTTGCTTCTGCATCGGCACCAACCAGGTCGATCTCAATGCAGCGCTCGAACGTGGCATTCCGGTCTTCAACGCGCCGTATTCCAATACCCGCTCGGTGGCCGAGCTGGTCCTCGCCGAAGCCATCATGCTGCTGCGCGGCATCCCCGAGAAATCCGCCCGCGCCCATCAGGGCGGCTGGTTGAAGTCGGCCAAGAACGCCCATGAAGCGCGCGGCAAGACGCTGGGGATCATCGGCTACGGCAGCATCGGCGCTCAACTCTCGGTGCTCGCCGAATCACTGGGCTTCGATGTTCTCTATTACGACGTGATCACCAAGCTTGCCATGGGCAACGCGCGTCAGGTGGGATCGCTCGAGGAGCTACTGGCGCGTGCCGACATCGTCAGCCTGCACGTGCCCGATGTGCCGTCCACGCGCTGGATGATCGGCCACGACCAGTTGGCGCTGATGAAGCAGAGCGCCATCTTCATCAACGCCTCACGCGGCACCGTGGTGGATATCGAGGCGCTGGCCGAAGTACTTGAGAGCGGCAAGCTGCTCGGCGCGGCCATCGACGTCTTCCCCGTCGAACCCAAGAGTACCAACGATGAGTTCGTCTCGCCGTTGCGCGGCAAGGACAACGTCATCCTCACCCCGCACATCGGCGGCTCGACCCTGGAAGCCCAGGAAAACATCGGTATTGAGGTCTCCGAGAAGCTGATCACCTATTC
The DNA here is from genome assembly GCF_029889905.1 of Chromohalobacter sp. 11-W. GTDB lineage: Bacteria > Pseudomonadota > Gammaproteobacteria > Pseudomonadales > Halomonadaceae > Chromohalobacter. The sequence goes on from NZ_JARANZ010000011.1 coordinate 95,178, forward strand.
CGACAATGGCACCACCATCACCTCGGTCAACTTCCCCGAGGTCGCGTTGCCCGCGCACCCGGACAAGCACCGCTTGCTGCACATCCACGAGAACGTGCCGGGCGTGATGTCCGAGATCAACAAGGTACTCGGCGACGAAGGTATCAACATCTCGGCGCAGTACCTGCAGACCAACAGCGGCGTCGGCTATGTGGTCATCGATGTCGACAAGGCCTACGGCCCCAAAGCGCTCGAAGCGCTCAAGCGCGTCAATCATACGCTGCGCCTGCGCGTGCTCTACTCTGAGAGCAACTTCGAAGCTTGACGGCACACTGACCGCTTAACGCAACACGGCCCCTCCTCGGAGGGGCCGTGGCGTTTGTGGCCTACTAGATCCGGCGATTGCCCTATCGCGGCCTCACGGCGTCTCGTTGGAATGCGACACATCCGCCGGATTGCTGGTCGGCCCGCTCTGGGGCACGCCCTTCTTGACTTCACGATGACCATCGTCATAGGTATTGACCGTGCAGCCGGCGAGCCCCGCCAGCAGCAACGCAGTTCCCACGACCGCAAGTAGATAACGCATACGTTCCCTCACTTTCTGATTATCGACCCACTTGCCCACTGGCCGTGACTACGCACCAATGAGCGAATGACGCGACGCGTTTAGAACGCGACTTCCATACCAGCGTAGACGGTCCGTCCCGAGGCCGGCTCGAAATAGCGGTCGTTGTTGGCATTGATGCGCACATTGGCGAAATGCTCGCGATCGAAGAGATTACGCATGCCTACGTAGCCCTTGAGCAAGGTATCGCCGCCCAGATGCCAGCCATCGCCGACGCGCAGATTGACCAGCCAATAGTCATCGACTTCCACATCGTTGGCGTCATCCGCCACCATATCGCCGATATACTGCGTCTCGAGCGTTGCGAAGCGCTCGTCGAGACCCTGCCAGGAGAGTTGGTTTATCCAAGTCTGCTCCGGCAAGCCGGGGATACGATTCCCCCCATAGTTACCATCCTGGGTGTCGTATTCGTCGAATTCGTAACTGGCCAGCGTCAAGGCACTATCGAGACGCCAGCTCGGCGTCATCTGCCAGCCCAGCGCCAGCTCGATACCATCGCGCGAGGAATCACCGGCATTGCGGTAGTAGGTGCGCTCATTAGGATCCCCTTCGATTTGATAGGGAACAAGCTCATCACGTGTTCGGATCGAGAACAGCGCCAAATCGTAATCTACGCCATTATTAAAATTGCCCCGCAGCCCGATTTCGCGATTCCAAGCTTTCTGCGGCTCGACGGCCGGATTGAAACCGCCCACGCCGCTAGGGTTGGCGAATTCAGAGAACGTCGGCGTCTCAAACGACGTCCCGGTCGTCACGTAGACTTGATGCGTCGGCAGATACCGGTAGCTCAAACCCGCCGAACCACTCCACTCATGGTAGTTTTTCTGCCCACTATCATCACCGTTGTCCGGTGTTATGAAGTCATCATCAATATCCATCTTAACGCGGTCGTAGCGAGTCCCCAGCGATAGTGTCAACTTGTCGGTGAGATCCAGATCGCCCTGGGCGAAAATCCCCACAGAGGTCGCCTCCTGAGTCTCGTCGGCGGCTTCACCGCTGACTGTACCGTCGAACTCGACGTCACGCCGCCAGCGATCGTCTTCTTGACGGGCCACATCGACACCGACCACATAGCGCAGCGGCAGCTCGCCGAGGGTCAGATCCTGGTGATACTCGGCGCTCCCACCGTAGTAATCACGCTTGTAGCCAAGAAGACTGTCGCCGGGATAGGGCAGTTGCTGCTCGAAGTCACGCTGCAGATAGAAGCCCTTGACGTACAGCTCGCCCGGCCCCGCAGAAAGATCCTCGTACTGCAGCCCCAGTACCTGCTGGTCGACGTTCTGGCCAGTGTCGTATTCCTCAGTGAAGTCACCAGCCTGGTCGCGATCTTCGTTGACCTGCTCGCGAGTCAGCCCGCCCGGGTCCTCGGAACGCGGGTTGTCCAGCAAGTTGACGATGGCCGTCAGTGCGCGGTCGTTGCCCAGCTCGCGACGTACCTTGGCGTTCAAGTGATACTTCTCGACCTGACTCTGATCGCGATACCCGTCGAAATTCAGCGCCGAGACGCTCACATGATGCGACCAGGGGCCGTTCACGCCGCCATCGCTGAAGCGATATTTCTGGTACCCGTCGCTGCCGATCTCGGCCCCCAAGCGGGTCTTCTGGTCGTCACGGCCATCCGCCGTGGTCACGCTCAGCACGCCACCAGCCGCATTGCCGTAAAGCACCGACGACGGCCCGCGGATCACCTCGATTCGCTCGGCGCTGTCGAGATCGATGGCATCCAACTGCGCTTGCCCATCCGGCAGCGTGTAGGGAATCCCGTCGGTCATCACCGTGACCCCGCGCACACCGAACGGCGCCCGCGCGCCGAAGCCACGAATCGCCAGGCGCTCGCCCTGGGCGAAGTTGTCACGATTTTGCAGAAATACGCCCGGTACGCGCACCAGCGACTCATCGAGACGCACGCGTTGTTGCCCTGCGGCGATGTCATCATGTTCGATCACGGACACCGCAGCGGGGGTGGTGTACAGCTCGCGATCGAGGCGTGGTGCCGTGACTTCCATCACCTCCGGGGAGGAGGATTGGGCGAAGGCAACGCTGGAAACGCTCAGGGCGCCCAGCAACAAGGAGGTATTGAGGTAACGATGCGTCATGGAAATATCGACAGGTCGGGTCTGCCGGATGACGAGGCGTCGCCGGCGGACGGATTCATTAAGCGGGCAAGCATATTAGCATATCGCACGCATACCCGCCTTAAGTCTAATCGCCATTTCACATGGTGCATGCCTGCGTCATTAAAAGTACGTCGTCATCACGTCTGTCACCTCCAACGACTCGTCGACACACAACACGCGACGCCATTTGTCGAACGTCAGGCACGGGTGAGACGTCCCGAAGGCCATCACATCACCCACAGCGATATCGGCGTTCTCGGGTATCTCGAGAAACGTGTGCTGATCCATGATATGCGTCGTCCGCCAGCTACTGACGTCGACCCACTCCGAGCCCTCCGCTCCCCGCGGATAACGGCGTAGCGGCAGCGGCAAATCCGGCTCGTGACCGATATCGCGCTTGCCCAGCGCAATGATCGCCAGGCCCGGCTCGGGTAGCGACTGCACATAGGCGAAGACTTCCAGCGCCGGCCGCAGTTCGCCCTCGAGCGTGAGATCACGCGCCTTGATCGCTTCCATTGCCCCAGCGTAGAGCCTGTGATCATGCGCTACGTAGCAACCGGGTCGCAGCACCGGCGTGTAGTGCTCGCGCAGCTCCGCCCTGTCGAACGTCTCCGCGATCAGGTCGAACCACTTGGAGCCGGAAGCGGTGACGATCGGCGCCTCGCGTTGAAGAACGCCACTGGCCCGCAGCGTGCAGACGGTCTCGACCAATCGCTCGCCATAGGCACGCACGGCAACGACTTCATCGCCGCCAGCGATCATGCCCTCATAACCTTCGATGCCGACCAGCGACAGCGCTGGCTGATCGGCGATCTCTGCCACCAGCACATCGACCTGCTCGGTGTTGCGACATCCGCAGCGCCCGCCGTCGACGCCCAGCTCGATCAATACGTTTAGTGTCAGGTTCCTGTCAGCGAAGAACGCCCCCAAGTCGCGCACGTTATCAGCATCGTCCACCACGCAGTAGTACTCCATCCCTGCCTCGATGGCATCCGCTACCAGCGCCATATTGGGATGCCCAACCAGTTGATTAGCCATCAACACGCGCTCGATGCCGTGAGCATGCGCCGTCACCGTCTGTACCGCCGTCGCCAACGTGATTCCCCATGCCCCCGCCTCGATCTGTCGCTTGAACAACGCCGGGGCCATGGTGGTTTTCCCGTGCGGCGCCAACTTGGCGCCGTGCTCGTCGGCGAAGCGCTGCATCCACGCCAGGTTGTGGGTCAGCGGCGACTCGAAGACCACCGCCGCCGGCAGCGGCACATCTCGCAGCAGATGCGCCGGACGTGACAGCGGTATGCCTTTTTCCATTTCCCATTGCCCGGGTGCAGCCATCGTATTCTCCTCACATCGTTATACATCCTGGGTATTTACTAACACATTAAATAAAAATATGTTAGTAGATAACAAAGCCTGTCAGTCATCGAATATGGATCGCTCGTGAGTCAAGAATTCGACATCCTGTCGCATATCACCGCCTGCTTACCGAGCCTGCGAGAATCAGAGAAAAAGGTCGCCACGCTGGTGCATGACGACATCGACTTCGTCACCGAGGCGAGCATCGGCGAGATCGCCAAGCGCGCCGAGGTGAGCGATGCCACGGTCACGCGTTTCGCGCGTGCGGTGGGTTGCCGCAATGTGCGCGATTTGAAAACACGCCTCACTCGTGCCCTGGCCGCTGGCCGCCGCTTCATTCAGGAAGCCAACGAAGAAGATGGCCTCGGCGTCATCTACGACACCGCCGCGCAAACACTCTCGCTCAACCGTGAACTGATGGAACAGGCTGACGTCGAGGGCGCGGTGGCAATGCTCGACGACGCTCGCCAGATCCTGGTGTTCGGCGCCGGCGGTGGATCGACCGTCATGGCGCAAGAGTTGCAATTCCGGCTGGTGCGGCTCGGTTACGCCATCAGCGCCTATCCGCAAGCGCTCTTGCCACGCATGGTCGCCTCGACCCTGGAGCCCGATGATGTCGTCGTAACGCTTTCAGTGACCGGCTACACCCCTGAGATCGTCGAAGCGGCCGAGCTGGCACGCCAGTACGGCGCCCGCGTGCTCGCCATCACCGCCGTCGGTTCGCCACTCGCAGAGATCGCGAACATTGCCCTGCCGTTGGCCGCTCGCGAGACCGATTACATCTATTTCCCGTCGTCGTCGCGCTACGCCATGATGGCCGCCATCGACATGCTGGCATTGGGCCTTGCACTGCGGCACCGCGACCGTACCCGCGACAAGCTGCGACGACTCAAGATCACCCTCGATGCTCACCGCGGCGGCGACAATCGCCAGCCGCTGGGGGATTGAGCCATGCAGATCCAGGAGCCGCCATGCACGTCGATTTACTGATTCGCCACGCCACGATCATCGACGGCCGTGGGGGCGATGCCTTCACCGCCGATGTCGCCATTCGGGGCGAGCGGATCGTCGCCATCGGCACACTGATCGACACCAGCGCCAATGACATCATCGACGCCAAGGGCCTGACGCTTACCCCTGGCTTCATCGACGTTCACACCCACGACGATACCAATGTCATCCGCACTCCGGAGATGCTTCCCAAGCTCTCCCAAGGCGTCACCACGGTGGTGGTCGGCAACTGCGGTATCAGTGCCAGCCCGGTCACGCTCACGGGCGACGTGCCCGATCCCATGAATCTGCTCGGCCGCGCGGAAGACTTCCGTTACCCCACCTTCGCCGCGTACGCCCAGGCGGTCGATGCATCGACACCCAGCGTCAACGTGGCGGCCCTGATCGGACACACGAGTCTGCGCAGTCAGGTGATGGAGCGCTTCGACCGTCCCGCCAGCGAGTGCGAAATCGTCGCCATGTGCGAGCAGTTGGAGACGGCCCTGGCCGAGGGCGCAGTGGGTATGAGCTCGGGCCTAGCCTATCGCAACGCCTTTCATGCGCCGACCGCAGAGATGAACACATTGGTCGAAGCAGTCGGCCGCGCTGGCGGCGTCTATACCACGCATCTGCGCGACGAATTCGCCGGGCTCCCTGAGGCGATGGACGAAGCCGTCGCTACCGCCCGGCACGGTCAGGCGCCCTTAGTGATCTCGCACCTCAAGTGCGCAGGCGCCGGTAATTGGGGCAACGCGCCCAAAGCGCTGGCAAAGCTCGATGACGCTGCGCGCACCCATGGCGTTCACTGCGACTGCTACCCCTATACCGCCGGCTCCTCGACCTTGGATCTCGGCCAAGTCACCGACGAGATCGACATCTTCATCACCTGGTCCGATCCGCATCCGGAGATGGCCCGTCAGCCCCTCGGTGACATCGCCAAGCAGTGGGGGCTGTCGCTGATGGAAGCCGCTGAACGCCTGCAGCCAGCCGGTGCGGTCTACCACAACATGAGCGAGGCGGACATGCAGCAAGTGCTGTCGCATCCGCTCTCGATGGTCGGCTCCGACGGCCTACCCAACGATCCGCATCCGCATCCGCGGTTGTGGGGCACCTTCCCGCGCGTACTCGCCCATTACAGCCGCGACCTGAAGCTGCTGTCGCTGACCGAAGCCGTGCGCAAGATGACCGAGCTCTCGGCCACCAACTTCGGCCTCACGGACCGCGGAGTCATACGTGTCGGCGCCTTCGCCGACCTGGTGTTACTCGATCTTGAGGCGCTCGAAGACACCGCCACCTACAGCACCCCGATGTCGCTCGCCAAAGGCATCGAGCTGGTCACCGTCAACGGCTGCATCAGCTATCGCCACGGAAAAGCGAGCGGCGAACGTGCCGGAAGGCTGCTACGTCGCGACGTTCGGCTTTCGCCAGCCGCGGTTTCCGCGGGCATTCCCGACGGGCGCGATAGCGCCACGTTCCACTAAACATTTCAGCCGTACAGGAGAATAGAACATGAGTATCCAGCGTTATGGCGTCGAAGGCGGCGTCGGCACCGGCGGTCAGAAGCTGCCCTTCGCACGCGCCACCGAAGCGGGCGGTTGGCTGTTCGTCTCGGGACAGACACCGATGACCGATGGCGAAGTCGTCGAAGGCAGCATCGTCGAACAGTCCCGGCTGGCCTTCGCCAACTGCCTGAAGATCATGGAGGAAGCTGGCTATGGCGTAGAGCACGTCGTGCATGTCACCGCCGTGCTGACCGACTCACGCTACTTCAGCTCATTCAACAAGGTCTTCAAGGAAGTGTTCGGCGAGCACCCCCCGGCGCGCATCTGCAGCGTTCAGGACTTGGTGGTCGACTGCAAGGTAGAGGTCGACGTTAAGTGCTATCGGGCGGACAAGGCCTGAGCGATCCCTGGGCGGACGCATAGCATCGTTTGGAGAAGAGAACTGGCAAGAAAGATGGCCGCGCCCCGGCAAGGGCGCGACCGCAGTGAAAAAACCATTGGCTATGAATTCCACACTGCCCCGGCCGCGGCAACGGCCGGGACAACAATTATAAGAGGTTATTATGAACAGTCACGTTTTCCTCGGGGCCTTCATCGCCTACGTGGTGGTCATGATCGCGTTCGGCTGGTGGGTCTCCCGCCATAGCCGCAGCAACGGCGACGATTTCCTTCTCGGTGGTCGCAGCGTTCCGATCTTCCTGACCATCGGCACGACAGTGGCAACCATGGTCGGTACCGGCTCCAGCATGGGCGCCGTCGGTTTCGGCTACGCCAACGGCTGGGCCGGCGCCCTCTACGGCATCGGCGGCTCTATCGGCGTTCTGCTGCTGGCGTTCTGCTTCGCGCCGGTGCGCCGCTTCCGCTTCATGACCATGAGCGAGGAGCTTTCCTACTACGTTGGTGCCAACCGCTGGGTGCGTAATATCGTCGCCGTGCTGATCTACATTGCCTGCATCGGGTGGCTGGGCGCACACATTCTCGGCGGCGGGCTCTATTTATCGTGGATGGCGGGGATCGACCTGACCACCGCGCGCATCCTGGTGGCGCTGGGTTTTGGCATCTATTGCGTGATCGGTGGCTACATGGCGGTGATCTGGACCGATACCGTGCAGGCCGTCGTGCTGTTCGTCGGCTTTATCGTGATGGCGATCATTGCGCTGTTCGAGGTTGGCGGCTTTTCAGGCCTGGGCGCCAACATGGACGTCGCCACCACCAGTTTCCTGGGTATCGACAAGATCGGCGTGGTGCCAGCTTTGTCGCTGGCGGCGGTCATCGCCGTCGGTGTGCTGGCGACCCCCTCTTACCGCCAGCGCATATATTCCGGCAACTCCGTCCACTCCGTGCGTAAGTCATTCGTGATCACCGGCATTCTTTATATGATCTTCTCGATCATCCCGGCGATCATCGGCATGGCCACCCACGCGCTCAATCCTGACCTCGACAACAGTAACTTCGCCTTTCCGTTTCTCGCGACCGAGATTCTCCCGCTGTGGCTGGGTTTGTTGCTGCTCGTCGCAGGCCTCTCGGCGACCATGTCTAGCGCTAGCTCAGACGCCATCGCCGGTGTATCGATCCTTTTGCGTGACGTCTACGTGCTATTCACCGGGCACACACCTTCGGCGCACAAGGTCGTCAAACTCTCACGTCTCGCCCTAGTCGCCACCATCGGCCTGGCGCTATTGTTCGCATTGACCTCCGACAACGTCATCGACTATATCACCAGCATGATCGCCACGGTCATGGCCGGGATGTTCGTGTGTGGCGTGCTGGGACGCTTCTGGCCACGCTACAACTGGCAGGGCGCCGTCGCCACGCTCATCGCCGCCTCCGCTACCTCGCTCGCCATCATCGGCGTCGATAGCTGGAGCGCCTTCTGGGGCAATCCGAGCATCCCCGCCGTGCTGGTCGCGCTCCTCGTGGGCGTCGTGGTCAGCCTGATCACGCCCGCCTCTCAGGTGACGCCGGAGCAGGCACTCAAGATCATCGACGACGAACGTGAGCGCATGGAAATGACCGAGGACCCAACCGAGGCCATCAACCATAAGGCAACATAAGCGCTTTACCGCACCCTAGCCGCCCCGCCTCAAAGGGGCAGCATCCTGACGCAGATGCATCACCATGCGGCATTGCGTAAAATATGCCTCCCTTGGCACTCGCCAACGATTCACCCGGTCCGTCCTTTACGGGGACGATTACCAGGAGACAGACATGACCCAACCGCACGACGCGCCGGCCATCGTGGTCGCGGCGCTTTATCAGTTCGTCACGCTCGATGACTACGAGGCCCTGCGCGAGCCGTTGCTCGAGACGATGCGCGCCCACGACGTGAAGGGCACGCTGCTGCTCGCTCAAGAAGGCATCAACGGGACTGTCTCCGGCACCCGCGAGAGCATCGATGCGCTGCTTGCCTGGCTGCGCGCCGACCCGCGCCTGGCCGCGGTCGACCACAAGGAATCCTACTGCGACGCGCATCCGTTCTACCGCACCAAGGTCAAGCTCAAGCGCGAGATCGTGACAATGGGCGTGGAGGGCGTCGCACCTGACCAGCAAGCCGGTACCTATGTCGAGCCCGAGGACTGGAACGATGTCATCGCCGATCCGGAAGTGCTGGTCATCGACACGCGCAACGATTACGAAGTGGAAATCGGCTCGTTCGAGGGCGCCATCGACCCACAGACCAAGACGTTCCGCGAGTTTCCGGATTACGTCAAAGCGCATTACGACCCTGCCAAGCACAAGAAGGTGGCGATGTTCTGCACCGGCGGCATCCGCTGCGAGAAGGCCTCAAGCTTCATGCTCAATGAAGGCTTCGAAGAGGTGTATCACCTCAAAGGCGGCATTCTGAGCTATCTGGAAAAGGTCCCCGAGGAACAGTCACGTTGGCAGGGCGAATGCTTCGTGTTCGATAACCGCGTGACCGTGCGCCACGACCTCGCCGAGGGCGAGTTCGAACAGTGCCACGCCTGCCGCCGGCCGATCTCCGAAGCCGACATGGCCTCCGCGAAATACGAGCCCGGCGTGAGCTGCCCACATTGCTGGGACAGCTTGCCAGAGAAGACCCGCAACAGCGCTCGCGAGCGCCAGCGTCAGATCGAGCTCGCCAAGCGACGCGGCGAGCCACATCCGCTGGGGCGCGACCCGCGCCGTGACAAGGCGAGTCACGAAGCTTAAGCCCATCCCACCGCGAAGACACGCGAGCCGACGCCCAGCCGTCGGCTCGAATCGGCGCTTATCCCCACGCCCGCGCGCACTTACTACAGCGTAATGACGATCCCCCCAAGCGCCAGGATGGCCACGACCGCCCAGGCCGGCAATTTCCAGACGCTCAAGAGCAGAAAGCCCACCAGGGCCAATGCAAATTCGTGCGGCCCGACCACCACGCTGGTCCAGACCGGCTGGTAGAGAGCGGCCCCCAGAATGCCCACCACGGCGGCATTCGCGCCTCGCATCAATGACTGTACGCGTTCCAGACGCCTGAAACCGTTCCAGTAGGGCAGCACGGCCACCAGCAATGCGAGCCCCGGCAGGAAGATCATGATGAGCGCCAAGGCCGCGCCCAGCAGCGGCACGGACAACGCGCCCATCTCGGTGCCGAGATACGCCGCGAAGGTGAACAGCGGCCCGGGCACCGCCTGGGCGGCGCCATATCCCGCGAGAAAACTATCGGGCGTTACCCAGCCCGACTGGACGACCTCGCTTTCCAGCAGCGGGAGCACCACATGCCCACCCCCGAAGACCAGCGCACCGGCCCGATAGAAGGCATCGATCATTGCCAGGACCATGGATGACGACACCCAGGCCAGCCAGGGCAGCCCGATCAGCAACGCGATGAAACATGCTGCTGCGACCTGGCCGACGCGCCGCGACACCGGAAAATACAACTCACGCGACACCGGGTCACCCTGGCCTCGATACACTGAGTCTCCACAAAACAGCATACCGGCCACCGCACCGATCACGATCGCCGTGACCATCCCTACCGGCCCGCCGATCAGCACTACCAATAGAACAGCCGCCAAGGCGATGCCGGCGCGCCGCTGATCGGGGCAAAGCTTGCGTGCCATGCCCCAGACGGCATGCGCGACGATCGCCACGGCCGCCACCTTGAGCCCATGCAGGATGCCCTGGCTGACCGGGCCATCGAACACTGCAGCGCCGGATGCGAAAAGCACCAGCGCGATGGCCGAGGGCAAGGTGAAGGCCGTCCAGGCAGCAGCGGCTCCCCATCCCCCACCCCGCAACAGCCCCAGGGCGAAACCGACCTGACTGCTGGCTGGACCCGGGAGAAACTGACACAGCGCCACTAGATCCGCGTAGTCCGCTTCCGACAGCCAGCGGCGACGCGTGACGAACTCGGCACGGAAATACCCCAGATGGGCAATGGGGCCACCGAAGGAGGTCAGACCCAGCACCAGAAAGGTGGAAAAGACTTCCTTGATACGTTCGACGGAATGACGAGCATCTCGCATGGAACCGGCTCCCGAGCAAGCGGATGAGGAGAAACCAGCGCTCACCGTGCCCGCCCTTACCGTTGAACGCCACCACGACGACGTTTCGCGTCCTCCGGGGCGTTTTCGCTTTACCGCATGGCCTCGACTGCCTACATTGCAGAGGCGCTCAAGGAGTGAGCGCTCACGAATTCATTGCCGGCAGGAGGCCTGCATGTCATCTCTTCCCTATCCCAGCCACGCCGACCAGCGCCGCACCCTGCTGGCCAGCGCGTTGATCGGCATCGGCTGCATGGCGGCAGTCGACGAAATCATCTTCCACCAACTGCTGGCCTGGCACCATTTCGTCGATCGTGACACGGCCTTCGCGCTGGCCTCCGACGGTGTGCTGCACGCCATCGAGCTGGTACTGCTGGTGGTCGGCTTCTTCATGATGATCGAGCTGCATGGTGCCGGACGCCAGGCACCCGGCTACCGTGGCCCCGGGTTCCTGCTGGGCGCGGGAGGCTTCCAGGTTTTCGATGGCGTGGTCGACCACAAGATCTTGCGCCTGCATCAGGTACGCTACGTCGATGACCTGTGGCTCTACGACATCGCCTGGATCGGTTTCGGTGTCATCGTCCTGGCGATCGGCTGGCTATTACTCAGACGCGCCCGGCGCGGTCACGCCGCGAGTCAGCGTTAGCCGCCGACGTGTTCCTCCCCAACGTCGCGCAATGGCTCGCGCTGCTGGCCGCAACGCTGTATCTGACCGGCGTGTGGCGCACCCGCCACGCCGGCAAGCCATGGTCGCCCTGGCGTAGTGCCTGTTTCATCGTCGGTACCATAACGCTCACCGTGGCGTTCGCTGCACCGGTCAATGCCTTCGCGCACCACGACCTGCGCGGGCACATGCTGCAGCACCTGCTGGTCGGCATGTTCGCGCCCCTGGGGCTGGTATTCGGTGCGCCGATGAGCCTGCTGCTGCGCAACCTGGCACCGACACGGGCGCGCGCGACGGTCACGCTGCTGGGCAGTGTGCCGGTGCGGATAGTCAGCCATCCGCTGAGCGCCGCGCTACTCGATATCGGCGGCATGTACCTGCTGTATCTGACCCCGCTTTATACCCAGAGCATCGCCACCCCCTGGCTGCACCACGTCATCCATCTGCACTTCGTGATCTCCGGTTGCCTGTTCAGTTGGGCGATCGCCGGCCCCGATCCGGCACCGCATCGGCCGCACTGGCGAACACGCCTGGGCGTGCTGATCTTGGGCATCGCTACTCACGCCACGCTCGGCAAACTGATGTACGCCTGGCTGCTACCGGCAGGCACTGGCGCCAGTCCCGGCGAGATCCAGGCGGCCGCGCAATGGATGTACTACGGCGGCGATCTGGCCGAGCTTTTACTGCTGGTGGCATTGATGCAGCAATGGCTGCGCGGGCGGCAGAGCGACGCTCGTGGGAAGCCGCTGCCCGCGGGATGAGTGGCGGCGACTGCCTACAACGAGGACCTCAAGGCAGGCTCACGCGCATCGCCAGCGGGTACTCTTCGCAATTGTTGCCCTCGCCGGCACGGTCCACCACCAGGAACTCGCCTTCCACGTCGAGCACCGAGTGAATGGCATGCCAGGTCCCGGCGCGGTAATTCACGCCCTGGCGACCATCAGTCACGAACGCGCGCACCACGCCGAGTTCAACACGCTCCCCCGGTGGCGCGACGACGACGATGAAGCGCTCGCCGTGCAGCGGCATGAAGGCCTGGCTGCCGAACGGGTGACGTTCCAGCAACGTGAGGGTCAGCGGCAACTCCACGGGTTGGCTGACGAACAGGCTGATGATCGGTCGGGCGCCCTCGCCGAGCGTCTCGATCCGCGCCAGGTCGTGATAGCGCTGGGTGCGACCGCCGTTGATGGGAAAGCCGTCGGCGTCCCGGCGATCGATGACATCGCCAAACGGCGCGAAGGCTTCGGCGGTCAGGGGCTGAGCGGTAAGTTCGAGCATGCGTTCTCCTCACAGGATATTGTCTCAGCTCAAGCGCAGCTTCATATGCCGATTCACATCCTTGTAGAGCAGATAGCGAAACGGCCCCGGCCCGGCGGCGTAACAGGACTGCGGACAGAAGGCCCGCAGCCACATGTAGTCGCCGGCCTCGACTTCGACCCAATCCTGATTGAGGTGGTAGATCGCGCGGCCCTCGAGCACGTAGAGCCCATGCTCCATGACATGGGTTTCGTCGAAGGGAATCACCCCACCCGGCTGGAAGGTGACGATATTGACGTGCATGTCGTGGCGCACGTCCTGCGGATCGACGAAACGGGTCGTGGCCCATTTGCCATCGGTGTCCGGCATGGCGATCGGCGCGATATCGTTGTCGTTGGTGACGAAGGCCTCGGGCACGTCCAGTCCCTCGACATACTCGTAAGCCTTGCGGATCCAGTGGAAACGCACCGGCGCGTCGCTGCCGTTACGCAGCTGCCAGTCGCAGCTCGGCGGCAGATAGGCATAGCCTCCCGGTCCCATCGCGTACGACTCCCCCGCGATGGTCAGCGTCATCTCGCCCTCGACCACGAACAGCACGCCCTCGGCGCCTTCATCCGGCTCCGGTCGCTCGCTGCCGCCACCGGGCGAGATCTCCATGATGTACTGCGAAAACGTCTCCGCGAAGCCGGAAAGCGGCCGCGACAGCACCCACAACCGCGTCTTCTCCCAGTGCGGTAGGAAACTGGTGACGATATCGCTCATCACGCCTTTCGGGATCACCGCATAGGCCTCGGTGAACACCGCCCGGTCATGAATCAGTTGGCTCTGCGGCGGCAAACCGCCAGGGGGGGCGTAGTAGGTGTGTTGTGGCATAATGTACTCCAAAATAATACCCACTAAATCATAAAATACATCAATGGGCACATAACGTTTATATCACCCTCTCTTTTTCTCTATGAGCTGCTTAACTTTAACAGCGCTACGATATGGCCAATTAGTTGACTCAACAATCAGAGAAGAAGAAAACAATAGTACAACCCCCACCAATAACCCAAAGAACCTCCATGAGTAATGAGGGACATAAAAAAATGAATAAACGAAAACTAAAAAAGAATAAAGACACAATAAAACACTGAAAAATGTTGTAAACCAACGACCAGCCGAGCTCTTCCACTTTATATTAACATCAATCTTATTACTTTTATTGAAGTACAAATAAGGAAGGCTGCTTTTTATTAGTCGCCAGCCTACAGCACCATTCAGTTCCGCACGCAACGAAACTAATGCATCCCTCCATTCTTCATTCGCATCAATGTAGCATGCTTTTTTAAAAGAATACCGCCCTAGGTACTCTTCAGCATTTTCTTTAACTTCCTTTCCAATGCCCTCGGCTTGAAAAACAAGCAACATCTTGTGAAAATCTTTATCATTTTTATCATGGAAGTAAGCAAATATTCGAAAGGGCTCCTTTTTTATAAAATAAAAAACAAGCAATGTCACAACTACTACCCAGCCCCCATCTCCTCCTACTCCCTTAACAATATCCTCAATTCCTTGAAACATTTCCCACCCTTTTATGCAGAAAAAAAACTAATTACCCCGGATGCGTTGCCGCCCAGTGACGCGCGATATCCACACGCCGGGTTATCCACACCCGGTCGTGGGCCTCGAGATGATCGAGGAAGCGCTGCAGCGCGCGGAAGCGTCCGGGGCGGCCGATCAGTCGGCAGTGTAGGCCGATGGAGAGCATCTTCGGTGTCTCGGCGCCTTCGGTATAGAGCACGTCGAAGGCGTCGCGCAGATACTGGAAGAAGGGCTCGCCGTGATCGAAACCGGTGGGCGAGGCGAAGCGCATGTCGTTGGTATCCAGCGTATAGGGCACGATCAGGTGGCGATGGGTCTGGCCCTGGCTGTCCTCGATATCGCTCCACAACGGCAGGTCGTCGCCGTAGTAATCGCTGTCATAGAGAAAGCCACCCTGGTCGAGCAGCAGGCGCCGCGTGTTGGGGCTGTCGCGGCCGGTGTACCAACCCAGCGGAGCCTCGCCGTAGAGCGTTCGGAAGATCTCGACGGCGCGCTGCATATGCTCACGCTCGATGGCTTCCGGGACGTTCTGATAATGGATCCAGCGATAGCCGTGGCAAGCAATCTCGTGGCCGAGCTCCTTGAAGGCGTGTGCCGCCTCGGGATGACGTTCCAGCGCCATGGCGACGCCGAATACGGTCAGCGGCAGCCCGCGTCGTTCGAACTCACGCAGCACGCGCCACACCCCCGCCCGCGAGCCGTACTCGTAGATCGACTCCATGCTCAGGTGGCGGTCGGGATAGGCCTCGGCCCCGGCGATCTCGGAGAGAAACTGTTCGGAGTGGCTGTCGCCGTGCAGCACGCTGTTCTCGCTGCCCTCTTCGTAATTGAGGACGAACTGCACGGCGATGCGCGCCCCACCTGGCCATTCGGCCTGAGGTGGCGTGCGGCCATAGCCGACGAGGTCGCGTGGATAAACGGAGGACGGATCGGAGGATGATGCCATGCCCATAAACACTCCCGTTTCTTGTTCTATAAGTCGATTAACTTAGCGTGCTTTGATGTATACAAAAAATCAATCCCTCGTCGCGCTCTTGCCGGTGCCTCGACTCACTGGCCGACGACAACGCCATCCGGCGGACCTCGGCGGCTCGAGGCATGCCTGGCGCGACAGCCGTCCGACACCAAAGCGATCAGGCATTGACTTATTTTGTATTCAATACTAGAAATTTTGTAGACAAAAAATACTGCATCCGAGGCGAAACCTCGCGCTCAAGGACTCTCATGCGCCTGCATCTCATCAACCCCAACACCAGCACCGGCATGACGACACGCATCGGCGAGTCCGCCAGTCGCATTGCGGCGCCGGGTACCCAGATCGTGGCCACGCAACCGGACAGCGGCCCGGTGTCCATCGAAGGACATTTCGACGAGGCGATCAGCGCCGTGGGCGTAACCGAGGAAATTGCCAAGGGCGAGCGCGACGGCAGCGACGCCTACATCATCGCCTGCTTCGGCGACCCCGGCCTGATGGCGGCCCGCGAAATGACCCGCGCCCCGGTGCTGGGCATCGCCGAGGCCGGTTTCCATATGGCCAGCCTGATCAGCACACGCTTCTCGGTGGTCACGACGTTAGGACGCACCGGCATCATTGCCGAGCATTTGCTGCAGGCCTACGGCTTCGCGCATCACTGCCGCCGCGTGCGCGCGGCGGAGATTCCCGTGCTCGATCTGGAAGACGACGGCGATGCGGCACTGAACCGCGTGATCGAGACCTGTCGTCGGGCCCGAGACGAAGACGGCATCGGCGCCATCGTACTTGGCTGCGGCGGCATGGCCGATTTGCGCGCCACCATCGAGGAGGCGGTGGGCATCCCCATCGTCGAGGGGGTCACCGCCGCCGTGAAACTGGCCGAGGCACTGGTCGGCCTCGGGCTGGGCACCAGCAAGCATGGCGATCTCGCCTTTCCACGCCCCAAGGCGTTCACCGGCTATTTCGCACATTTATCACGCTAATACCCGCAAACGGGGGGAGCCACTTTTTAGCACCGCGACCAACGTTCGCTCATTATCGATCCTCAACCGTCGTGGGCGTCGTCTTGCCGATAATCACAACACCAAGACGCCCGACAAATAGATAACAGCAGCACGCTACGCCACTCGGACGTCCCCACACCGGGACGCACAACAACAAACCGCGGGATCCGCTCCCGCCCGAGGAAAGCGTCATGACAAGCGACTCCGCCACGTCGGAAGGGCCGCGGCCTGCCGGCAAGGCACCGGGAGAAGAATCCCTGGCCCCACAGCGCACCCGCATCATGGGGCGCGTCTCCTATTTACTGGCCTGGTTCGGCGGCTGCGTGTCCATCGGCACCTTTGCCATGGGCTCAAGCATCGTCGGTACGCTCAATCTGCTGCAAGCGTCGCTTGCCATCGCCATCGGCTGCGTCGTGATCGGCGTCGCGCTGACGATCAACGGCGCCGCCGGCTACAAGTACGGCATTCCCTTCATGGTGCAGGCACGCAGCGCCTTCGGCTTTACCGGCACGCGCCTGCCTGGCCTGGTGCGCGCGGTACCGGCCATCGTCTGGTACGGCTTCCAGAGCTGGATCGGTGCCGGCGCCCTGAACGCGGTGTCGGCGACCCTGCTGGGCTTCGACAACCTGGTGTTCTACTTCATCGCCTTCCAGTTCTTGCAGATCGCCCTATCGGTGTTTGGCTTCCAAGGCATCAAGTGGCTGGAAAACATCGGCAGCGGTTTCATTCTGGCCTCGCTGGTCTACATGTTCTTCAGCGTGCTCGACAAGTACGGTGATGTGATCGGCGAGCAGTTGATCGATATCGATGGCACCTGGGGACTGCCCTTCTGGGGCGCGACGATGCTGTTCCTGGGCATCTACAGCACCATGATCCTCAACGCCAGCGACTACTCGCGCGAACTCAAACACGGCAGCGGGCCGGGGCTTCTGGCCACGCTCTACGCCATGTCGATCCTGCCCTGCACGCTGTTCATGGGGCTGATCGGGCTGATGGTCTCCGGGGCCACCGGCGTCGCCGATCCCATCGATGTCTTCGCCAATGCCGTCGACAACCCGCCGCTTCTGATTACCACTTTGCTGTTCATCGCCTTCGCCCAGGTCACCACCAACGTGCTCAACAATGTGGTGCCCCCCACCTACGTGCTGATGGATGTGTTCAAGCTGAAATTCCGCAGCGCCACCGTGATCGTGGGGCTGCTGGCCTTCGCGACCTTTCCTTGGGAACTGGTCAAGGACGACTCTGCCGCCGGACTGCAGCTGTTCGTGCAGACCTATTCGGCGTTTCTAGGCCCAATCTTCGCGATCATGGCGGTGGACTATTACCTCATCCGTCGGCGCACGCTGGATATCGACAAACTCTATGACACCCAGGGGCCCTATCGCGGCATCAATTACGCCGCCTTCATCGCCACGCTGATCGGCGCGCTGGTGGCGCTCAATATCTCGGCGATCTCGTGGTACGCGAGCCTCGTGCCCGCCGGTCTGGCGTATTACCTAATGATGCGCTACTGGCCGGCCTGCCAACGCTTTCGCCAATGACGTCGTCTTCCACGAATATGCATCCCGACATAGAGCGCTTCCATGAACGATAACGACCTGCGCCTCACGGCGCCCGACGCGAGTCTCTACAACGCCGACCTGGCGCCGCTGCCCTATTATCAGCGACGCTGGGGCGCTTTCGAAATCTTCAATGTCTGGGCCAACGACATCCAGAGCCTATTCGGTTACACCCTGGCCGCCTCACTGTTTCTGAGTTACGGCCTCAACGGTTGGGCGGTGATGGCCGCCATCATTCTCGCCGGCCTGGTGGTCATGGTGCTGGTCAACCTGACCGGGCGGCCCAGCGTCAAATACGGCATTCCCTTTCCGGTGGTGGTACGCGCCAGCCTCGGCGTGCACGGTGCCAATCTGCCGGCCATGCTGCGCGCGGTGATCGGCATCTTCTGGTACGGGGTACAGACCTACTTCGCCTCCACCGCCGTCACGTTGTTGTTGACCGCGTTGGGCGTACCGGAGAGCGGCCAGTTCCTGGGGCTGTCGAGCGTGGCCTGGCTGGCCTTCGTCATCGTCTGGGTTTTTCAACTGGCGATGTTCTGGGCGGGGATCGAGCGCATCAAGCGCTTCCTTAACTGGGCGGGGCCGTTGGTCTACACGGTGATGATCGTGCTGATGGGCGTCGTCTGGTGGCAAGCCGGGGCCTCGCTACTGCCTGCGGTGGATGACATCTTCAGTGGCAGCAGCGACGCCGCCGGTAGCGCCGTCGGCGCCTTCTTCACCGTGCTCGGCACCATGATCGCGTACTTCGCCGCCGTGGTGATCAACTTCGGCGACTTCGCACGCTTCGTGAAGAACGAACGCGCCATGCGGCTCGGCAACTGGCTCGGGTTACCGCTCAACGTGGCGGTGTTCTCGTTCATCGCGTTGATCATCACCGCCGGCACGTTGGCGCTGTTCGGCGAGGCGCTGACTAACCCCTCGGACATCGTCGAGCGCGTCGATAGCCTGCCACTGACGATCGTCGCTGCGCTGACCTTCTTCGCCGCAACGGTGGGTATCAACCTGGTGGCCAACTTCATTCCACCCGCCTATGACCTCGCCAATCTGTTTCCGCGGCGCATCAGTTTCCGTCTCGGCGGCCTGATCACGGCGATTATCGCCTTCTTCATCGGCGCATTATGGGTCAGCGTGATCAGCCAGATTGGCATTCCCGGCTTCGTCAATGCCATCGGTGCCGTCATCGCCCCGTTCTACGGCATCATCGTGATCGACTACTACGTCGTCCGCCGTGGCCAGTTGGACGTACAAGCGCTGTTCTCGGCCGCACCCGGCAGTACCTATTACTACACCAACGGCTGGAACCGTCGCGGCCTGGCGGCCTTCGCCATCGGTGCGCTGTTCTCGCTGGCCTCAGTATGGGTACCGGCCCTCGCCGTGCTGGAAGGCTTCGCGTGGCTACTCGGTGCCGGCCTGGGCGGGGCGTGCTACTACGTGCTGATGCGCGGGCAGGTCTCGACACCCGCCCAGGGAGCGCACTGAGCACACGTCGCTGGCGCGACGGCGCCAGCCCCTCGGCAAACCACCGCCAGTGCTACACTGTCGCTAGCATCCATCGCTGCTTTACAAGAGAGCTGCAATGCCCGACCAGACAGCCATTCTGCCACGCCTCGCCGAGCTGGCAGCCCGTGACGATGAAATCGCCGTGCTGTGGCTCTATGGCTCACGCGCCAAGGGCACGGCAACGGCGGAAAGCGATTACGATCTTGCCGTGGCCTTTCGCAACTTCGAGGACGACGCCCTGGAGCGGCGTCTACGCCCCGAGCTAGTGGCACAAGACTGGCAAGATGCACTGGCTCTGACGAATGATCAGCTCTCCATCGTCGATATCAACCTGGCACCGCTGCCCCTCGCCCACGCAGTGATCCGCACTGGCCAAGTCTTGCAGGCCAACGACCGCTTGCGTCTGATCCTTGAGGAAAACCGCATCACTTCAATGTGGGAGATCGATCATCAGTATCATCAGCAGCACTACGCTTGAATCGACGGCTTGAATCGACGGGAATCATTACGTGGAAACCGAATACATCGACGCCATGCGCGAGCATCTCGCCACCCTCGCCGAAGAACTGGAGCAGTTGCATCAGGCCGCCACAACGCCCGAAGGCTTGAACGCGCTGCTCTATCGAGCGTCGGAGCGCAACCTCCAGTTGCTTACCGAGGCCTGCATCGGCATCGCCAAGCAACGCTTGAAGTCATTGAGCGTCGTGGTGCCCAGCGATGCTCGACAGGTCTTCGCCAAGCTACACAGCCTGGGACATGACGACAGCGGCACGCCCTGGAACAAGGTGATCGGGCTGCGTAACGCGTTGGTGCACGACTATCTGAACCTGGATGCTGGAATCGTCGAGCACATCATTCGTCAGCGTGACTATCGGAACCTGCTCGACTTTGCCGAGACACAGCTTTCGGCACAGTAAAGGTGCCCGCCACGATTGGACCTGAAAGATTAACCACCGCGAGGCACACGCCGTCACGCCGGAGCGCCATCGAAGATGGCGTACAGGTCCGGCGTTTCTTCGGGGGCTTCGGCGATGGAGAGCGAGGCTTCGATGGCCTTGAGGTGGCGCTGCATGAAGGCGCGGGCGCGCTCGGCGTTGCCGCTTTCCAGATGTCGGATCAATTCATCATGATCGTGGGATTCGCAGCCGAGATGACCGGTATTGCCGTAGACGGCGAGGATCAGCGACGAGCGTGAACACAGGCGGCCCACGAACTCACTGAGCGTGGCGTTGCCCGCCAACTCGGCCAGTTGGTTATGAAAGGCCGCCGAAAGCTTGATCGCTTCGCTCTGTTTGCCGGCCTTGAGCGCCTGGCGCTCGCGGTTGGCGCAGTCGCGCAGCGCCTTGAGATCATTCTCGGTGACACGCGAAGCGATTTGCGCCATCAGTTCGCATTCCACCAGTTGGCGGGCGGCGAAGACATCGCGTGCCTCCTCGGCGGTGGGCCGGGAAACGCTCGCGCCACGCCGTGGCGTCAGGGTGACGAGGTGCTCCAACGCCAAACGTTGCAGGATTTTGCGGATGCCGGTGCGGCTCACGCCGAACACCTCCGACAAGGCGTCCTCGCGTAGCCGCGCGCCGGGCTGCAGGCGGTGCTCGATGATGGCATCGCTGATCGCGCGGTAGATGGCGTCATGACGCTGCGCCCCGTCGCCGGCCTTGCCCTCGTTGCGACGCGTTTTCTTGGCGGCATGCGCCTGACGTGACTCGCTCATTCACGGCTCCCGAATGCGTTTGCGCTGATCATCGCATTGCCCGCCCGGCGTCAGCTACCACGATAGGTGGAATAGCCGAACGGCGATAACAATAGCGGCACATGGTAGTGAGCGTCCGCATCGTCGATGCCGAAACGTATCGGGATGCTATCCAGAAAGCGCGGACCGGAGGCGGCAGCGTCCTCTTGGCGGTCGAGATACGCCCCGGCCTGGAAGACCAGCTCGTACTCGCCGACGCGAAAGGCCTCGCCTTCGAGAAGTGGACCCTCGCAGCGACCATCGTCGTTGGTCACGAACTCGCCCAGCGTCTGGCGGGCATCGGCGTCAAGCCGGTAAAGCGTCAGGCGCAGGCCATTGGCGGGACAGCCCCGCGCGGTATCCAGAACGTGCGTGGTGAGATAACCCATGATGGCTCCTTGCAGTCGGCATGACACGATGGGGATGGGCAATTCAGCGGGATGGACGCGCGCATCGTCACCCCTTACCCTTATTTTGTATACAACAACTGCGGACAACATAGCATCAGGAGACGCGCATGCGCCAACCCTTGCTCTCGCCACGCCCCACAACGCTCGACCGCGCAGCCTTCGTGGACGCGTACGGCGATATTTACGAACATTCCCCGTGGATCGCCGAGGCAGTATGGGATAGTGGCCTCGCGGCTCCTCACGACACCCCCGAGGGCCTTGCCGAGTCCATGGCGGCGGTGCTCGACGCGGCATCGCCCGAGGACCAACTCAAGGTTATCCGCGCACATCCTGATTTGGCCGGTAAGGTGGCATTGGATGGTGGCCTGACCGATGCCTCGACCCATGAGCAGGCCGGCGCGGGGCTCGATCAATGCTCGCCGGAGGAACTCACACGTTTCGAGCGTTTGAATGCCGCCTACAAGGCGCGTTTCGGCTTTCCCTTCGTCATGGCCGTCAAAGGCTATCATCGCCGCGAGATTCTCGATGCCTTCGAGGCCCGGCTCGCGCATACGCCCGACGAGGAACGCCGCACCGCCATCGCGCAAATCCATCGTATCGCCCTGCTACGCCTGGATGCGCATACCGCCTGAGTTAAGGCATGCGTCTGTGGTAAGCAAAGGCGTGCGCCTTTGGTGGGCTGGCGAGGCCTTGGAATTCATGGAAGAATTTTCCATGAATTTTCCATGAGAGAGAGCCTGGCGTGACGGAAAGCAAACGCAAGTCGGTCGGACGCCCCGCGGGTAACGGCAAAGCCACCAGCGGCCACAGTCAATCGTTGGTGAGGGGCCTGAGTATTCTTGAAGGGCTCGCCGCCGCGCCCGGCGGGCTGGCTCTTTCCGATATCGCTCAGGTCGTGGGCCTGGCGCCATCGACGACACACCGCCTGCTGCAAGCGCTGCATCAGCAGGGCTTCATCGCCCAAGATGCGGAGATGGGCGTATGGCACATCGACGCCAAGACGTTCCGTGTGGGCAACGCCTTCCTCGAGGCGCGCGACTTCGTCGCCACCGCCCGCCCCTTCCTGCACCAGTTGACGGCAGAGACCGAGGAAACCGCCAACCTGGGCATTCGCGATCACGGCATGGCGGTGTTCCTCGCACAGAGCGAGTCGCCGCAGATGATGCGCATGATCACCCGGTTAGGGTCGCGCGCCCCGCTGCACGCCTCGGGCGTCGGCAAGGCCCTGCTCGCCTGGCTGCCACGCGACGAGGTCGAGCGCATTCTGCACACGCGCGGCCTCGACAAGGTGACGCCCAATACCCTCGACACCCCGGCCCGCCTGCGCGATGCCCTCGGCGAGATCCGCCGCCAGGGCTACGCCTGCGACCGCGAGGAACACGCCATCGGCCTCAACTGCGTGGCGGCGACGCTACACGACGAGAACGGCCTGCCGCTCGCCGCCATCTCGGTGTCCGGTCCCGCCGCACGCATTCCCGAAGCACGGCTCGCCGAACTCGGCGGCCTGGTGAGCCGCGCCGCCCGCGAGATCACGGCCCGCCTGGGCGGTCGGCTGCCCAGCGCTCAGGACTGAGCAGATAAGCTAACTTAGTCTCGTTAGCCATTTCATTGAAAATCTCTGATTGTCGTTGCTTGATTGACTGGGGCTTCTCTTCCACTCGCGTCATGAACGACCTGGCATACTTGGCGGCCAGCAGAGGATAACGCCTGTCGCCCATCTGATCATCGGGGAACCCGCAGCGACAGAGCTGATGGGGTATGCACTCCCCTACTAGAATCCCTTATCAACATGAGCCTGATTCATTTTGAGGTGGGAATTCTTCATTGGTGGTGGAAGCCACGGGGCTGCCAAAATGCGGCCTCGATTGAAGACGCACACCACCCCCGAGGCATTCATCCATGACGCAAGACCTGATCACCCAACGACTCGACCAGGGCCCCCTGATCTGTGCCGAGGGCTTCCTGTTCGAGCTCGAACGGCGCGGTTATCTCTCCGCCGGTGAGTTCGTGCCCGAAGTGGCGCTGTTGCGCCCGGACGCGCTGGAAGCGCTGCATCGCGATTTCCAGCATGCGGGGTCGGACGTCGTTCAGGCGTTCACCTACAACGGCCACCGCGAAAAAATGCGGGTGATCGGCAAGGAAGAGCTGCTGGAACCGCTGAACCGGGCTGCGTTGAAGATCGCTCGCAAGGTGGCCGATGAAAAGCCCGGCAACCTGATGGCCGGCAACATTTCCAACAGCAACGTTTGGGACCCGGAAAATCCGGCCGCCCAGCAGAGCGTACGCGCCATGTTCGACGAGATGGTGCAATGGGCCGTCGAGGAAGGCGCCGATTTCATCATCGCGGAAACCTTCTACTATGCCGGCGAAGCCGAAGCGGCCCTGGCAGCGATCAAGGCCCAGGGGCTGCCTGCCGTCGTCACCCTGGCGCCGATGGCCGAGAACCGCATGGTCGATGGCCCCAGCATCGTGGAAACCTGTGTCGCCCTCGAGCAGCAGGGCGCCAGCGTGGTCGGCCTGAACTGCTTCAGAGGGCCGGACACCATGCGCCCCTGGATCCAGCAGATTCGCGACGCCGTTACCTGCCATGTGGCGGCACTGCCGGTGACCTATCGCACCACCGAGCAGGAGCCGACGTTCTTCAACCTCTCCGACAATCAGGGATGCAGCTGTCCGGCGCCCCACGGACGCGCCTTCCCGACCGCCCTGGACCCGCTGTTCTGCAACCGTTACGAGCTCGGCGCCTTTGCGCGCGACGCTCATGCCCTAGGGGTCAATTACCTCGGCGTATGCTGCGGAGCATCGCCGATGCACGTGCGCGAAGTGGCCATGGCGGTGGGGCGTGAACCGGAAGCCACCCAATTTGCTGAGCGCATGGAGAACCACTTCATGTACGGCTCCCATGAGCGCTTGCCGGAGCATATCGCCGCCCTAGGGGAAAAGGCCTAAGTCATTATTCATAATTAATCGGTTGCTCAGTTCCATAGCCACCGAGCAACCGATGTATCTCATATCAAAGACGGTCGAACGTGAGATAAACGTTCAGGGGCAATCTGGGGTAGGTCAGCTTGCCGGTGCGGCTAGTGAGGGCCGGATGTGCTTGAAACTATGACGATTTTCCAATGCCCAGCGAAGGGGCTCTGTGCTGCCCGTGCTGCCGCTCTCTTCTTGTAAGAGCGCATTCTCCATGCGCGCAGGCTCGACACGGCCACGGGAACGCGCATGCTGTACAATGCCCCTTCGGCACACCAACTGCGGGAATCGAAACCATTAGCAAGCAGCGCCAGCGTATCGAACCCGAAACACGCAAGCGAACCATCATCGAGGCAACGCTCAAGTGCGTGACGCGTTACGGCCATGCCGGCACGACGATGACGCGCGTCTCACGTGAGGCTGGCGCCTCCATAGGCTTGGTGAGTCACTACTTTCAATCCAAGGAATCGCTCATGCTGGCAGCCTACCAGGAGCTCACCGAGCAACTGCGCCGGGAGAGCGACCAGCGCGATGCCGCATTGGAGTGCTCAGCGCGTGAAAGACTAACGCTGATGATTCGTTCAGCCTTCAAGAGCGAGATATTCAACCAGCAGGTACTGGCCTCCTGGGTAGGTTTCTGGAGTGCCGCTGTGGCAACGCCGAGTCTGGCGAGTCTCAACCGGAAGCTTTACGAAGAGTATCGGGAGGAGATGCAGTCACTCGTCGAGGCCATTGCCATCGAAGAAGGACGTGTTATCGATGCGAAGGGCATTGCTCGAATTCTGACAGCACTGGTAGACGGCTATTGGTTGGAGTGGGCACTTGATCCCGAGGCTTTCAAAGTCGAAGAGGCGCTGCAGGATTCCTTGGAAATCGCTGAGCGCCTGCTTCGAGATTAAGCCATCATTTAGCGAAAGCTCGCTTCATAAGCTTGCTGAGCGGACTCTCCATCACGTGTTGTTACCCCTTTGAGGAATTCCGCCACGCGCTTGGGATGATCCGCGAGCCAATCGTGCGCGACATCCGTCTTGGGCCGCTCCTCAAGGCTATAAGCGCTGATGAATTGGCTCTGCTCATCGGCGGTCAACGTGAACTGCTCCAACAATTGCATGATGTTGGAGTTTTCTTCGGCATACCCCGTACGCACGATCGTACGCACTTCGCTACGCCCCTGATTCTCACCGTAGACTTCTTCGGGGTCGTCCAGGATATGCATGTCGTATTTAATTGCCATCCAGTGCGGTGTCCATCCATAGAAGGCAATCCATTTTTTGGCATTATAGGCGGCGTCCACTTCGGAAAGCATGCCAGGAGTCGATGAGTCGAGAATTTGCCAATCTTGGAGACCGTATGTGTCAGCGTCCGCCGCCTCGTGAACCATGATGCTCGCCTGGGCGCCACTCTCGATCGAATAGTATTCCGCACCGAAGCGTGCGCGATTTTTCGGTAGATCCAGCTGCTCGGCACTCGTCACGCCGGCGTCATAGATGTATCCCGGCACCGCAAACCCCATCCTTGCACCTGAAACGTTATTGGCCACATCGACGATGGCACCGGCTTCCATGGCCGCGTCGTAGCTCTCTTTCTGCGCCGGCATCCACCCCGCCAGCATGATGTCACTGTCGCCCGTTTCCATCGTCTTGTAGCCGACGGTGGCGCCCATCTCGATCTGTTGTGATGAGTAGCCAAGGGTGTTCAGAAGCTGGGCCAGGATTTCCGTCTTGACCGTCACGCCGGGCCAGGGGGGAACCACCATGCGGATCGGTGTCGATTGCGCTTGCGCCAACATGGGCAAACTCAAGCCCAGTACCGCCGTGCCAAGTATCTTGGTGATTGTTGTCATCATGATTCCTCTCGGTCGTGGTTGATAACTCCATGCCGCTCAACGTGCGGCATCAATGGCTTCGTGAATCAGCGCCGCCAATGTTTCTCTTGGGCAAGGCACAGGATTGGTCGAGTAAGCGGGGTCTCCTTCGACCGAATCCAGGATGGTGTCGACGATCTCGTGCGACACCCCGATATCGGAAAGGCCCTTGGGAATCTCAAGCCTATCCAGCATCGAACAGATGGCTGCATGAAAGGTCTCGAATTGGCAATCTCGGAGCTTCATCGCATGCGCGATCGAGGGTAACTTTTGCTCGAGGGCAGGCCGGTTGAAGCGCATGACGATAGGCAGCAGGATGGCATTGGTCATCCCATGATGTGTAAGGCAAGCGGCACCGACCATATGGCTGATGGCATGCACCAATCCCAAGCCTTTTAGAAAACCGACTCCAGCCAAAAAAGACCCCGTCAGCATGTTACTGCGAGCATCCAGGTTCGTGCCGTTTTCGACGCTTTCCTCGAGGTTTTCCCAGATTAATGCTAGCCCCTGAAGCGCCGCGCCATCGCACACCGGGTGGAACATCGGCACGAGGTAAGATTCCAGCGCATGGGTCAGCGCATCCAGGCCCGTCCATGCCGTCAAGTTGGCAGGCAAGCCAAGAGTGAAATTGGGGTCGAGGATGATCTTCTCGGGGCGCGCTAACGGATGGTGAATACACTCTTTGGTGCCGCGCCGGGTGTCGATGAGCATAGCGGTACTATCGCCTTCAGCACCGGTACCTGCCGTTGTCGGAACGGTGATCAACGGCGGGAAGTCATCGCGCGTCAGATCCGTCGGCGTTGCGCCGTTGTAATCGAAGTCCCACAACGAATAGCGGTTCTGCCTGGCAATCAATGCCGCGCCCTTGGCGCCGTCCATGGCACTACCGCCACCGATGGCAATGATAGCGTCGGCCCCCTGCTCACGGTAGCTATTTGCGGCTGCCAGAGCATCTTCGTCGGATGGGTTGGCGTGAATCGCATCGAACTGCGAACAGAGAATATCTACTTCGGCCAACTGCGCTTTCAGTCGATTTAAGTGATCGAGCTTTGCAAAGCCTGGGTCGGTCACTATCAAGGGCCGTTTTATCCCGCGCCGCGCGCAGAAATCGTTCAAGGCAGCGACCGCGCCCGGCCCCGATTCAACGCAGTAGGAAAGATCCCATGCAACCTGGTCGCGTGAAGAATAAGCGGCGCACATAAAGTCGCTCCATTCGAAAGAAGAGTGATGGCCCTGGGGCCCTGCCGCGGGGTGAAGCGGTGTCCGAGTGGTAAAAGGCGGGCCGATGCTTTTATACTGGCCACTATTGAAACAATTTTCAATAGTGTCCATGCGATGGCAATGAAGGAGCCCTCATGCGAGACATTTGCCAACAATTCATCGACGGACAGTGGCGTGCGAGTTATGGCGGACGTTGCTTGGATGTGGTCGATCCCTACCGGGAAGCGGTCATCGCCAAGCTGCCTGCGGGCAGCGCAAGCGACGTCGACGCAGCGGTGTGCGCCGCCAGGGACGCACTGCCCGCTTGGCGGCGATTATCGGGCGAGGCCCGTGGGCGCTATCTCGAGGGGCTGGCCGATGGTTTGGCCGACCAACATGCCGCGTTGTGCCAAACGATCAGTCTCAATGGTGGCAAGCCACTGGCCGAGAGCCAGTTGGATGTCGACGATGCAATCGCTTGCTACCGCTACTACGCCGATCTCGCCAGACAGTTGGATACCCGTCAGGGCGAGCCAAGCGCGCAACCGGTCGCGGGTGTCCAAGTCCGTCGTTATTTCGACCCCATCGGCGTGGTGGGCTTGATCACGCCCTGGAACTTCCCCCTGGTAACGGCAGCCTGGAAGATCGCACCCGCCCTGGCGGCCGGTTGCTGCATCGTGTTCAAGCCCTCGGAAGTCGTGCCGATGCCGGAACAGGCAATCGCCGATATCGCCCAGGCCATCGACCTGCCGCACGGCGTCCTCAACCTCGTCAACGGCGACGGACGCGGCATCGGCGAGGCGCTGACCCAGCACCCCGGGATCGACAAGATTTCCTTTACCGGCAGCAACCCGACCGGCGAGACGGTCATGCGCGTCGCGGCCACGGGCGTGCGTAATGTCTCGCTTGAGCTGGGCGGCAAGTCCCCCATCATCGTGACCGAGGACGCGGACATCGCGCAGGCGGCGTATTTCGTCATGAACGGCATTTTCGCCAATGCTGGCCAGATATGTTCAGCCACGTCGCGGCTGCTGGTCCACCAAGCCGTGGCCGAGGAGCTGTATGCGGCGCTGAGCCGCCATATCGACGCCCTCGTCATGGGGGATCCACTCGACGAAGCGACGACCCTCGGACCGCTCGTCAGCGACAAGCAGCGGACAACGGTCAACCGCTATCTGGCGTTTGCGAAGGATGAGGGGCTGATCCCCGTGCGCGAGGCGTCACATCGCGAGCTCCCCCGCCAGGGCTTTTTCGTGGCCCCCACGCTGTTTCGCGATGTCCCCGTCGAAAGCCGCCTCTGGCAGGAAGAAATATTCGGCCCGGTCCTCTGCGCTCGCCAGTTCAGCAGTGATAACGAAGCCATTGCCATCGCCAACGACAGCGACTTCGGCCTGGCGGCCAGCATCGTCAGCGGAAGCCATGAAAAGGCGGTCGATATTGCACGGCATCTCTCCGCAGGCTCGATCTGGACCAACATGGACCAACTGGCACCGCCCCAGGCGGCTTGGGGCGGCGGAAAGAAAAGCGGGATTGGCCGTGAACTCGGCCCCGAAGGCCTATCCGCCTATCAAGAATTGAAGCAGGTCATGGCGCCCAGCCGCTGACTCATGAGCGCCCACGCTACTCTTAGGCGTTCATACCGTTAGGTATTGAGAATCACACCGCCGTTGAGATGCAGCGTCTGACCGTTCATGTAGGAGGATTCCTCGCTGGCGAGGTAGACGTAAGCGGGGCCCATTTCGCTGGGCTGCCCGGCGCGGTCCATGGGAACCTGGCCGCCGAAGCCGGCGACCTTGTCCTCGTCGAAACTGGCGGGGATCAGCGGCGTCCACACCGGGCCGGGGGCCACGGCGTTGACGCGAATGCCGCGGTCGACCAGTGACATCGCCAGCGAGCGAACCAGACCCTGGATGGCGCCCTTGGTCGCCGTGTAATCGATCAGCGTGTCGTTGCCCTTGAACGCATTGACCGACGAGGTGGCGATGATGGTGTCGCCCTCGTGCATGTGCGGTAGCGCGTGCTTGGCCATGTAGAAATGGCTGAAGACGTTGGTCTGGAAGGTCCGCTGCAGTTGGTCATCGGGGATCTGCGTGACATCGTCCCAGTCGTACTGCTCGGCGGCGTTGTTGACCAGAATATTGAGCGCGCCGAAGCTCGCCAGCGTCGTGTCGACCGCATGCCGGCACAGTACCGGATCACCGACATCGCCTTGCACCAGGACGCATTCGTGGCCCTCGGCTTCGACCAGCGCCTGGGTATCCTCGGCGTCGCGCGTTTCATTGAGATAGACAACGACGCAATCCGCGCCCTCACGGGCGAAATGCACCGCCACGGCGCGGCCGATACCGCTATCGCCACCAGTAATGATGGCAACCTTGCCGTCGAGCTTGCCGGTGCCACGATAGCTGTCGCGGATGTACTCGGGCTCGGGTCGCATGGTGTGCTCATCGCCGGGTTGGTCGGCTTGTTCCTGCGCGGGGAAATGTTGCTCGCCCATGGCATTCGCTCCTTGAATGGTGGGATATGGCATTCATTACCATAGAAGTCGCTAGCGCCCAGGCCAAGCGAAGCGCACCGATCGACGCAAGCAGCGGATGAAGCAAACGGCGCGTATGCGTACACTACGCGCAGCGATCCCCTGCGCCACTTGCGAGGCTTACCGATGAGTTCCCACCTGCTTTCCGTCGATTCACTGTCCCGCGATTACGTCGAGCACCTGATGCAGCTCGCCGGCCGCATGGAGCCCTTTGCCCAGCGGCGCAAGGTGACCCGCGTGCTCGAAGGCGCAGTGCTCGGCAACCTGTTCTTCGAAGCCAGTACCCGCACCCGTATCAGCTTTCACGCGGCGTTCTCGCGGCTCGGCGGCAGCGTCTGCGACACTACCGGTTTCACCTTCTCCTCGATGGCCAAGGGCGAGTCTCTCTACGACACCAGCCGCGTAATGGGCGGTTATGTCGACGCCGTCGTGCTGCGCCATCCCGACCAGGGCGCGGTAGCGAAATTCGCCGAGGCTACCCAAGTACCGGTGATCAACGGCGGTGACGGGCCCGGCGAGCATCCCAGCCAGGCGCTGCTCGATCTGTACACCATCGAGAAGGAATTCGCGCGCCTGGGCAAACGCCTCGAAGGTGCACACTTCCTGCTCACCGGCGACCTCAAGCACGGCCGCACCGTGCACTCGTTGATCAAGCTGCTATCGCTGTTCGGGCCGCTGCGCATCACGCTGGTCTCACCGCCGGGGCTGGAAATGCCGCGTCATTTGATCGACCTGGTCACCTCGCGTGGGCATCGCGTCGAGCAACGCGAAAGCCTGGCCAATGACTTCAGCGACCTCGACGTGATCTACACCACGCGCATCCAGAAGGAACGCTTCACCGAAGAGATGTCGGAAGCCTTCGCGGGGATTTCCCAGGATTTCATCGTCGACCGCGCCTTCCTCGACCAGCGCTGCTCACCGACCACGGTGGTCATGCATCCTCTGCCGCGCGACAGCCGCCCCGGCGCCAACGATCTCAATGTCGACCTCAACGGCGACCCGCGCCTGGCTATTTTCCGCCAGGCCGACAACGGCATTCCCATGCGCATGGCGATCTTCGCCAACCTGCTGCAGGTCGAGGATTACATCGAGCGTGATGCTCAGGACGTGCGCTGGTTCGTGCCGCCGACCTATGGGGTGGACGACCGCACACTATAAGACTGGGAGCGCCTAGACTTGAGCAGATCATCAGGGCCGCGTAATCCCAGCCATATATATGGTTTGGATAGAAAAGACTAACGACTTTGCAGACGCTACCCATGTTCAAGGGGCGCCCCGGATGACGTACTTTCCCGGCGCAGCTTTCGCGGCCAGTATACCGGCCAGCACAGCAGCAGCGAACACCAGTGCGCCGTGGCGTGAACCAGCATGAGCGGCGAAACGACGATCACCAGCGCGATCATGCGGGGGCTCCAGGACGCGGCCGCCCACTTGTTCTCCAGAAAGCTCCAGGGGGCCAGCAGCGAGCGCCACGGCCAGGGGAAGTGGGGAATGCACTTGGGTTTGGGAAGGTTTTCCGGGCCCTCTTCCATGTAGCGGCGGATATACTCCCACAGCGCATAGAGTTCGTGATCGCTGCGCAAGGGCGCCCCGAGAAAGACAACGTCGTGATGCTCGGCACCGGTGCGCTGCTTGAAGAAGAACAGCATCAGGATTTCGCGCTTGCGCTTCTTGGTCACCACCTGATCGTCGGGATCGACCGAGGCCACCACGTCGTCCCAGTCATAGACCTGATTGCCACCGGCAAAATTGGGCCGATTGATGGTGATCTTACGCGTCTTGCGATTGAAACGCACAACGATATGGCGCTGGACCAAACATTCCATGCGGAATATCCAGAAGAGGTAAACAAAAGCCGCCACCAATATCAACCATACACACCAAAGGCCTATAATTCCTATATAATCACTGACACTTGCATCCCGCCCGACTTCGGGAACCACACCTGTAAGAAGAACACCTGTTATTTCAGGAAGTATAAATAAAGGAAAAAAACCAAACCATAAAGCAGCGGAAACAACCCTAATATAACCCCGCCACTCCATTCATCGAAGAAGGTTCTGACATCCATATAGGTGTCGTTCATCTTGTAGATGGAGCGCGCATCGGATGGCGCGTCGCTGACCTGCCGTTCCTGCATGCCCCGATACTGCTTGCCGTACTTCTCGGTCGCCTTCTCGAACTCTTTCATATCACCCTCGAACCCGGTGATATCCTTCTTGCTCGCCGTCAGTGTGCGGCGC
>NZ_JARANZ010000012.1 GCF_029889905.1 Chromohalobacter sp. 11-W
GAATTTCTCAAGCACGTCAGTCACTTGCGCCACCTCTCCACCGCTGGCTACGAGGTCCGTCGCCGGCAGCGGATGCGTACTTTACGATCCACAGAGGCTGAACGCAAGGGGGTGATGCGAAAATAGTGCCCGCTCGATTGACGGCCGCTAAATGTCGCCGCCATTCGCCTTATCCACACCTTGAACGGGGCAGCGCATAAAAGAGGGTGTGGATAATCCAGCGCCATACCGTGGCAGGCGCTGGGTATTGAAGAAACTAACTCAGCGCATTTTGCGCATGAGTGCGAGCAGTGGCCCCGACACCACATAGCAACCGAACAGGATCAACAGCATGAGCGAGGGCTCGAGTGAAATCACCACAAACGCGAGCACAATCGCCAGCAGCACGACGAAGGGAACGGGTCCCTTGAAATCGACCTCCTTGAAGCTGTGGTAGCGGATGTTGCTGACCATCAGCACCCCTGCCGCCGCGACGACGAACGCGATGAAAAGTTTGAAGCCCAAGGCATCGGCGTCGAACTTATGCAGCGTCCATACGCAGCCGGCGACGAGCGCGGCGGCGGAAGGGCTCGGCAAGCCAACGAACCACTTCTTGTCGGTACTGCCGATTTGCACATTGAAGCGAGCCAGACGCAATGCCGCCCCGGAGGCAAAAATAAAAGCAGCGATCCAACCGATCTTGCCGACGTCTTGCAGGATCCAAGAGAACGCGACCAAAGCCGGTGCCACCCCGAACGAGACCATGTCGGCCAGGCTGTCGAATTCGGCACCGAAGGCGCTTTGCGTGTTAGTCATCCGTGCCACGCGCCCGTCTAGCCCATCGAGCACCATGGAGACGAAAATCGCGATAGCGGCCCCGGAGAAGTTGCCGTTCATCGCCGCGATAATAGAGAAGAAACCAGAAAACAGCGCCGACAGCGTGAACAGGTTGGGCAACAAATAGATGCCTCGTCGACGCACGCGCTTACCGTTCTCGATGGTTTCCTCAATGATTTCGTCTTCGTCCTGAAACGCCGCATTGTCCTCCGAGACAGTCTCGGTGTCGGCTTTCTTGGGCGATTCTGGCGTGCCCGATTCTTGCGTCATAAAAGTCATCCGTTGCCATGGGACGGCCCTTGATGGGCCATTCCGACATTCTACACACTGCAAGCCTAGTCGACAGTCGGCCTCCTTGACGACCCAAAACGTAAACGGGCGCGGCCAATTGGCCGCGCCCGCTCGCTACCGACTTGCCGACAGCGCTTAGTTCTTGCTCTTGTCGACCAGTTGGTTGGCCGCGATCCAAGGCATCATGCCACGCAGCTTCGCACCCACCTGCTCGACCGGGTGCTCGGCATTCAGGCGGCGACGCGCATGCATCGACGGATAGTTGGTGTTGCCTTCGTTGATGAACATCTTGGCGTATTCGCCGGTCTGGATATCCTTCAGGGCATGGCGCATCGCTTCCCGCGACTGCTCGTTGATGACCTTGGGCCCGGTGACGTACTCGCCATACTCCGCATTATTGGAGATGGAGTAGTTCATGTTGGCGATACCGCCTTCGTACATCAGGTCGACGATCAGCTTGAGTTCGTGCAGACACTCGAAGTAAGCCATCTCGGGAGCGTAACCTGCCTCGGTCAGCGTCTCGAAGCCGGCCTTGACCAGTTCCACGGCACCGCCGCACAGCACCGCCTGCTCACCGAAGAGATCGGTCTCGGTTTCATCCTTGAAGGATGTTTCGATGATACCGCTGCGACCACCGCCGATACCGGCTGCGTAGGACAGCGCCAACTCCTTGGCCTGGCCGGTGGCATCCTGCTGGATGGCAATCAAGTCGGGAACGCCGGCACCGCGCACGAACTCGGAGCGCACCGTGTGACCCGGCGCTTTCGGCGCGATCATGATGACGTCCAGATCCTGACGCGGCGTCACCTGGTTGTAATGAATATTGAAACCATGCGCGAAGGCCAGCGTCGCGCCTTCTTTCAAGTTAGGCGCGATATCCTGCTCGTAGATCGCCTTCTGATTTTCGTCGGGCGCCAGCAGCATCACCACGTCGGCCGTCTTGCAGGCCTCGGGCACGGAGGCCACCTTGAAGCCCGCCGACTCAGCCTTGGCCACGGACGAGGAGCCAGGACGCAGCGCCACGGTGACCTCGACGCCGGATTCCTTGAGGTTATGCGCATGGGCGTGGCCCTGGGAACCATAACCCACGATGGTGACGTTCTTCGCCTGGATCAGCGAGAGGTCGCAATCTTTGTCGTAATAAACGCGCATGTCGTACTCCAGATATCGAAGAAGAAACGTATGAAGTGTCAGCGTTGATGGCTTTCCGCCATGAGCGTCGTCTGTCGCGACGCTTTGATGTCACCTTACGCCAGCCCCAAGCGTTGCGTAAAACGCTATATTTGCAATACCGTATGCCGAAAATTGAAATGATATTGCCATGGATACTCGTCCCTACCAGCAGTTCCTCAGCTTGGCCGATACGCTCCACTTTGGCCGCTCCAGCGAGTTGTGTCACGTCAGTCCTTCGACGCTGAGCCGCACGATCCGCCAACTCGAGACACAGCTCGGCGTCACCTTGTTCGAGCGCGACAACCGCAGTGTCCGCCTGACCCATGAAGGCCGCCTCTTCCAGCGTTATGCACGCGATGCTCTGGAACAATGGGATGTATTTCGTCACTCGCTGATGGCGGAAAGCCGCGAACTGTGCGGCGAAATCAGCATCTACTGCTCGGTGACCGCTAGCTACAGCTTTCTCTACGAGCTGCTCAGCGAGTTTCGCCAGCGCCATCCTCGCATTGAATTGAAGCTGCATACCGGCGACCCGGCCAGCGCGGTTTCACGCGTTCTCAGCGGCGAAGAAGATATGTCGATCACCGCGCGCCCCGAAACCCTGCCCGCACAGCTAGCCTTCAAGCCAATCGCCACGTCGCCGCTGCTGTTCATCGCACCACGCACCATGCCGGAATGGCTGGCCGGCCTCACCGCCACGACGGACGCCGCCAGTTGGGGCAGCATTCCCATGATCCTCTCGGAGTCGGGCCTCGCCCGCGAACGAACGGATGCGTGGTTCCGCCAGTTGGGTATCAAGCCGCGCATCTATGCCCAGGTCGCGGGCAACGAAGCCATCGTCAGCATGGTCGGGCTGGGCTTCGGGGTCGGCGTGGTGCCACAGATCGTGGTCGACAACAGCCCATTGGCCGAGCGCATTCAGGCCCTCGAGGTCGAACCCGCACTAACGCCTTACGAGGTTGGGCTCTGCGTCACCGAG
Source organism: Chromohalobacter sp. 11-W (assembly GCF_029889905.1). Lineage (GTDB taxonomy): Bacteria > Pseudomonadota > Gammaproteobacteria > Pseudomonadales > Halomonadaceae > Chromohalobacter. The sequence continues at coordinate 3,260 of NZ_JARANZ010000012.1, forward strand.
AAGAAGCTACGCAATCCGCTGGTCAAGGCCCTATGGTCGCAGATCCGCTAACCTTGCCCCCTTAAAGCAAAAAAGGCCGCTCGTAAGCGGCCTTTAATGGAATGGTACGCGAGTGGCACGGTATGCGAGCACATGACTCAGAGGCTGAGGATCTTGTCACCTCGCGAGATGCCCGATACCCCGGTACGCGCCACCTCGAGAATACCGATCGGCGCCATGGCCTGGACGAAGGCATCCAGCTTGCCGGCATCGCCGGTGATCTGCACCGTGTAGACACTCGGCGTGACGTCGACAATCTGCGCGCGGAAGATATCCACCGTGCGCTTGACCTCGTCGCGGCTCGCGCCCAGCGCCTTCACCTTGACCAGCATCAGCTCACGCTCGATGTGATTGCCCTCGGTCAGATCGACCAGCTTGACCACATCGATGAGCTTGTTGAGATGCTTGGTGATTTGCTCGATGACGCGGTCATCGCCCTCCGTGGTCACGGTCAGGCGCGACAGGCTCGGGTCCTCGGTAGGCGCCACGTTGAGCGTTTCGATGTTGAAGTTGCGCTGGGAGAACAACCCCACCACGCGGGACAGGGCGCCGGGTTCGTTTTCCAGCAGGATCGAGATGATGTGGCGCATCAGGTCCGCTCCGTCTTCGAAAGCAGCATGTCTCGCATGGCGCCCAGGGGCACCTGCATCGGATAGACGTGTTCCCGGGGATCGACGTCGATATCGAGGAACACCAGTTCGTCATTGTCGGCGAACGTGCGCTCCAGCGCCGCATCGAGCTCGTCGTGATGTTCCACCTTGAGCGCCGTGAAACCGTAGGCCTCGATCAACTTCTGAAAGTCCGGCAGCGACTCCACGTACGAGTGCGCATGGCGCGACTTGTAATTGAGGTCCTGCCACTGGCGCACCATACCCAGCGTCCCGTTGTTGAGGTTGATGATCTTCACCCCGGTGCCGAACTGCTTACACGTCGACAATTCCTGCATCATCATCTGAAAGCTGCCCTCCCCGGTGAAGCACACCACGACGTCATCGGGGAAGTTCTGCTTGATGCCCATCGCCGCCGGGAAACCGAAGCCCATGGTGCCCAGCCCCCCGGAGGTGATCCAGCGATTGGGCTTGTCGAACTTGTAGTACTGCGCCGCGAACATCTGGTGCTGGCCGACATCAGTGGTCACGAAGGCCTCGCCGCGCGTGATGTGATACACCGCCTCGATGACTTCCTGCGGCTTGAGTCGCTCGCCCGGCTGAGAAGCCTCGTAGAGCTTGCCTTCGCGTTCGGCGCGCCAACCATCGATGGTCGTCCACCATTCTGGCAAAGCCTCGGCATTAGCCATTTCCCGGCCTTGCAGCAGGCTGATCATCTCATTGATGACGCTATCCGCAGGCCCCACGATCGGCACATCGGCGCGCACCGTCTTGGAGATCGAGCTGGGGTCGATATCCACATGCACGATCTTGGCCGTCGGGCAGAACTTCGAGGTGTTATTGGTCACCCGGTCGTCGAAACGCGCCCCGATGGCGATGATCAGGTCCGCATGGTGCATGGCCATGTTGGACTCATAGCTGCCGTGCATGCCCAGCCACCCCAGCGACTGCGCATCGGTCTGCGGATAGGAGCCGATACCCATCAACGTGGTGGTAATGGGGAAGCCCAAGCGCTTCACCAACGCCGTCAGGTTTTCGCTCGCGCCACTGGTAACGATACCGCCGCCGGTATAGAACACCGGCCGCCGCGCCTTGAGCATCATGTCTACGGCTTTCTTGATCTGGCCGCTATGGCCCCGCGTGACCGGGTTATAGGAGCGGATCTTGACCTTCTTCGGATAGACGTACTCATAACGCTCGGTGGGCGCCGTCATATCCTTGGGAATATCCACGACTACCGGCCCGGGACGACCGGTCGCGGCGAGATAGTAAGCTTTCTTGAGCACCTCGGGGATCTCCGACGGGTGCTTGATGGCGAAGCTGTGTTTCACGATAGGGCGCGTCACGCCGACGATGTCGGTTTCCTGAAAGGCATCTTCACCGATCAGATGACTGGCCACCTGGCCACACAGCACCACCATCGGGATCGAATCCATGTAGGCGGTGGCGATGCCGGTCACGGCATTGGTCGCACCGGGGCCGGAAGTGACCAACACCGTGCCCGGCTTGCCCGAGGCACGGGCATAGCCATCGGCGGCGTGGGTGGCAGCTTGTTCATGACGAACGAGGATGTGTTTGACCTTATCCTGGCGGAACAGCGCATCATAGATATGCAACGCTGCGCCGCCGGGGTAGCCGTAGATACGCTCGACGCCCTCATCCTGCAGGAAGCGGGCGATCATATCGGCGCCAGAAAGCAATTCCACTGATAGTTCTCCCCTGGAGATAACGAGTGCCATTCACTGCCACACGACGGGCAGCGAAGTGTCGATGCGGCGGTACGCCGCTGCCGGCTGCGCCGGCACCTGATGCCATAATCCTGGCTCTGGGCCCGGGGTGGGGACCCGCACTCATAGAAACCACAAAGACCGGCTGGTCCGAGCGGTTCCTGGCACGGCAGATCGCCGTGTCGGGGTTGGCGGGAACAGGCGTTTGGCCCATACCCTTGATCTCCTTCGACAGGCGGGTAGAGGCATTTTCAACCTACCCTTCACGCAGCGACCGGGGATCGCCCGTCAATGGCTGCGCCCGCAATCAGGAACCACCTAGATTCCATCAGCACTCCCGAGCTGTCAACCTCCACCGCCCACACGCAGCCAGCGGCGCTTCGCAATCCCCATTGACGCACCCGTCATCCACTAAAGTTGGATGCTTGCCGACGGCATTATTAAGGCATCGCTGCGGTAATCTTGGTTAAGATTACAGGGTTAGTGAATGGATTCAGCCACACGCAAAGGAGTCGCTCATGTCGCCCATCCTGAAATGGTCCGTATTCGTTGCCATGGCGGGCTTCCTCTTTGGCTTCGACACCGCCGTGATTTCCGGCGCGGACAGACCCGTGCAAGAACTCTGGGGCCTCAGCGATCTCCAGCACGGCCTGCTCATCATGTCGATGGCGCTATGGGGGACGGTGCTCGGCGCGATCTTCGGCAATTGGCCCACCGATCGCCTGGGACGGCGCAAGACACTGTTCGCGATCGGCGTTCTCTATTTCGTGTCGGCCGTGGGCTCTGCACTCGCCTCCGACCCGTTCTGGTTTTCCTTCTTCCGCCTGATCGGTGGGTTCGGCGTGGGCATGTCATCGGTCGCCGCGCCGGCCTATATCTCCGAGATCGCACCCGCCGAACGACGCGGCAACCTGGTAGCGCTCTATCAATTCAATGTGGTGTTCGGCATCTTCATGGCCTACGTTTCGAACGCGATCCTCGGCAGCTTGCTCGGCGCTGATGCCTGGCGCTGGATGGTCGGCATCGAAGCCGTGCCGGCACTTGTCTATACACTGGCACTGTTCAAAGTGCCCGAGAGCCCACGCTGGCTGATTCTCAATCGCCAAGACACCCGTGGCGCTGCTGAGGTACTACGCCAGATCGATTCCAAGCGTGATATCGATACGCAGATCGAGGAGATTCAAGCCGCCGACCGCGAGGACAACAAGGTCCACTCGCGCTTTTTCTCTCGCCGCTACCGGTTGCCGATCACACTGGCCTTCTTGATCGCCTTCTTCAATCAGTTCACCGGTATCAACTTCGTGCTCTACTACGCGCCGCGTATTCTCGAGTCGGCCCAGCTCGGCGCCAGCGCTTCCTTGCTCTCCACCGCGGGCATCGGCTTGGTCATGGTGATCTTCACCATGATCGGCATGGCGTTGATCGATCGTTTCGGCCGCCGCAAGCTGATGTATATCGGCTCGGTGGGCTACATCATTTCGCTGTCGAGCATCTCGTACGCGTTCTTTACCGATAATCTCGGCGGCGCGCTGATTCCCCTTCAGCTATGCCTCTTCGTCGCCGCTCACGGCATCAGCCAGGGCACGGTGATCTGGGTCTTCATTTCCGAGATATTCCCCAATCGCGAGCGCGCCCGCGGTCAGTCGCTGGGCAGCTTTACGCACTGGTTCTTCGCCGCCGCGATCACACTGGTCACTCCCTGGGTGCTGGGCGCATTCAACGGCGGGCCGGTATTCGCCTTCTTTGGCGTCATGATGGTCCTCCAGGTGCTCTTCGTCGCTTTCCTGATGCCGGAGACGAAAGGCGTGCCCCTGGAAAAGCTGCAGCGCAAGCTCTCCCCGCAGAAGTAAGCGGGCCCGAAAGCGCTGACCCAGGAGGCAGTCATAAAAAACCCGCGACGCAGCACGTCGCGGGTGGGAACACGGTCAGGACGCGCCCGTGTGTCGAGAGCGTCGAACGGCCCGGCACGGCGGGCCGTTCGCGTTACTTGGCGAAGACGAGGTGACCGTCTTCTGTGGTGACGCGGATGGTGTCGCCCGCCGCGAAACGCCCGGCGAGCAGCTCCTGCGCCAGCGGGTTCTCGATCCGGCTCTGGATGGCGCGTTTGAGCGGTCGTGCGCCGAACACTGGATCGAAGCCTACCACCGCCAGCTGCGCCAGGGCGTCGTCGCTGATCTCGAGACGAATTTCGCGCTCGACCAGGCGCGCCTGGAGACGTTCGAGCTGGATGGCCGCGATGGATTGGATCTGCTCCTGCCCCAAGGCGTGGAATACCACCACTTCGTCGATGCGGTTGATCAGTTCCGGGCGGAAATGATCGCCCACTACCCCCATCACGGCATCGCGCATCACTGCGTAATCGGCGTCATCGCCGCCCATGCGCTGAATGATGTCCGAGCCCATGTTGGAGGTCATCACGATCACCGTATTACGGAAGTCCACCGTGCGCCCCTGACCATCGGTCAGCCGGCCATCCTCTAGCACCTGCAGCAGGATGTTGAAGACATCCGGATGCGCTTTTTCGACCTCGTCGAGCAGCAGCACGGAATACGGCTTGCGACGTACCGCCTCGGTCAGATACCCGCCTTCTTCGTAGCCGACGTAGCCCGGCGGCGCGCCGATCAGCCGCGCCACGGAATGCTTCTCCATGAACTCGGACATGTCGATGCGCACCATGGCTTCCTCGGTATCGAAGAGGAAGTTGGCTAGCGACTTGCACAATTCGGTCTTGCCGACCCCTGTAGGCCCCAGGAACAGAAACGATCCGTTGGGGCGATGTGGGTCGGCGAGCCCCGCGCGCGAACGGCGCACGGCGTTGGCCACTGCAGTCACCGCCTCGTCCTGACCGATGACGCGTTCGTGCAGCGCCTCTTCCATGCGCAGCAGCTTATCGCGCTCGCCCTCGAGCATCTTGGACACCGGAATGCCGGTCCAGCGCGAGACCACTTCGGCGATCTCCTCCTCGGTGACGTTGGAACGCAACAGCTGGTGCTTGGCGGTATCCGCCTCATGCTCGCTGGCCTCGGCGATCTGCTGCTCGAGCCGGGGAATCACCCCATACTGCAACTCGGACATACGCCCCAAATCGCCCTGGCGGCGTGCCGCCTCGAGGTCGATGCGCGCCTGTTCGAGTTCCGCCTTGAACTGCGCCGCGCCCTGGATGCTGGCCTTCTCGGCCTTCCAGACCTCTTCGAGATCGGCATATTCACGGCTCAGTTCGTCGATCTGAGCTTCAAGCGAGTCGAGACGCTTGCGGGTCGCTTCGTCAGTTTCTTTCTTGAGTGCCTCGCGCTCCATCTTGAGCTGTATCAGCCGACGGTCAAGACGATCCATTTCCTCGGGCATCGAATCCAATTCCATACGGATCCGAGACGCCGCCTCGTCGATCAGGTCGATGGCCTTGTCGGGCAGTTTCCGATCAGTGATATAGCGCGTCGACAATTTGGCCGCAGCAATGATCGCGCCGTCGGTGATATCGACGCCGTGATGCACCTCATAGCGCTCCTTGAGGCCACGCAGGATCGCCACGGTATCTTCCTCGTTGGGCTCATCCACCAGCACCTTCTGGAAGCGCCGCTCGAGTGCCGCGTCCTTCTCGATGTGCTGACGATACTCGTCCAACGTGGTCGCCCCGACGCAATGCAATTCGCCGCGCGCCAGTGCCGGCTTGAGCATGTTGCCAGCGTCCATCGCACCCTCGGCCTTGCCGGCGCCGACCATGGTGTGCAACTCGTCGACGAACAGGATGACGCGGCCTTCTTCCTTGGCCAGCTCTCCGAGCACGGCCTTGAGGCGTTCCTCGAACTCGCCGCGATACTTGGCGCCGGCCAGCAACGAGCCCATGTCCAATGACAGCACGCGCTTGTCCTTCAACCCCTCCGGCACCTCGCCATTGACGATGCGGCTTGCCAGGCCCTCGACGATGGCGGTCTTGCCCACGCCAGGATCGCCAATCAACACGGGATTATTCTTGGTACGCCGTTGCAGCACCTGGATGGTGCGACGAATCTCGTCGTCACGGCCGATCACCGGATCGAGCTTGCCATCCACGGCACGCTGGGTCAGATCCATGGTGTACTTGTCCAGCGCCTCGCGGCTTTCCTCGGCCGAGGCGTCATCCACCTTGTTACCGCCGCGCAGGCTATCGATGGCGCTACGTACGGACTGCACGTCGAGACCGGCCTGCTGGAGAACCTTGCTGATGGTGTTTTTCATTTCCAGCGCCGCCAGTACCACTAACTCGCTGGCGATATACTGATCGCCACGCTGCTGGGCCTCGCGGTCGGCGAGATTGAACAACTGCGACAACGCCGAGGAAAGCTGCACGTTGCCGTCGAACTGACCGACGCGCGGCAAGGCATCGAGATACTCGGAAAGCCCGTTACGCAGGCGCGAAACATCGCCACCGGCCTTCTGCACCAGGCCCTTGATGCCGTTTTCCTGCGCCTCGACGAGCGCCATCAGCACATGGCCGGGATCGAGTTGGTTATGACTGCGCCCTACCGCCAGGGACTGCGCCTCGCCCAGGGCATTCTGCAATTTACTGGTCATGCGATCGATACGCATCGAACCCCTCCTTCATCGCGACACGCCATCGGCGTGCCGCACGATTATCTTATGTTGACATCATCAATGGAGGTATGCTCGAGGCGTTTCAAGGCAGGGCGTGCAAAAATCGTTCCGACGCTCGATAACGCCGGGATCAGACGCGAAGCGCCGTTCAGCGCAACCAGATCACACTGGCCATGCGGCCGGTGTGGCCGTCGTCGCGACGGTGGGAATAAAAACGCGGCTCGCAGGCGGTGCAGAAGTGACCGCCGCCGATATGGCCGATACCCAGCCGCTCGAGACGCAACCGTGCCAGGCGATAGATATCCGCCATATAGTGCCCAAGGCGATAGGGGCTTGGCTCAAAGGCGCTTTCCGCCTCAGGCTGCACGGCCACGAAGGTTTCGAACACTTCAGGGCCGACTTCGAACTGCGCCTTGGAAATCGCCGGCCCCAGCCACGCCATGAGCTCGTCCGGTGGCAGCCCCAAGGCCGCCACGCTGGCCTCCAGTACGCCACCCGCCAAGCTCCTCCAGCCGGCGTGTGCCACGCCCACGCGCGTGCCCTGGCGATCGCAGAAGAACACCGGCAGACAATCGGCGGTCAGCACGGCACAGGCGTATCCCGTGTCGAAAGCCACCGAGGCGTCCGCTTGCGGCGGCTGCTCGGCAAACGCTGCACGGTAGTCCTGCTGGACGGCGGCACCATGCACCTGGTTCAGCCATAACAAAGGGCGGGCGTCGTCGAGCTCGGCACTCAACAGGCGGCGGCAGCGGTCAACCGACGCGGGCTCGTCACCTACATGATGCGCCGTATTGAAAGACGCGAAGGCGCCCTGACTGGGGCCGCTCTCACGCGTAGTGACGAAGGCGCCGACCGTGCTCGGCGCCGGCCAATCGGGCAGAATCAAGGTGGGGCGTTCGTTCATGTGGGACTCACTTAGCGTGCGTGTCGGCTGCGTCGCGCAGAAAATCCAGCAACATCAGCATATCGTCCGGTAACGCCGCGCGAAACTCCACCGCCTCACCGGTACCGGGATGCACGAAGGCCAGCTTGCGAGCATGCAAGGCCTGACGCGGAAAGTGCCGCAGCACGTCCTTCAATGCCTCACTGGCCCCCGCAGGCATCTTGAGGCGCCCGGCATAGGTCGGGTCGCCAATCAGCGGAAAGCGCCGATGGGCCATATGCACGCGGATCTGGTGGGTACGCCCGGTTTCGAGCCGACAGCGGACATGCGTATGGGAAGGAAAGCGCTCCACCACGCGGTAGTGTGTCACCGCCGGCTTACCCGAGGGCGTGACGGCCTGGCGCTTGCGATCCTTGGGATGCCGCCCAATCGGCTCATCGACACTGCCACCCGCGGTCATCCTGCCGGTCACCACGGCATCGTATTCGCGCGACACCGTACGCGCCTGTAACTGCTCAACCAATGAGGCATGCGCCGATAACGTCTTGGCCACCACCATCAAACCGGTCGTGTCCTTGTCGAGTCGGTGCACGATGCCCGCCCGTGGCAGTTGCATCTGGCCAGGCGCATGGTATAGCAACGCATTGAGCAGCGTGCCGTCAGGGTTGCCTGCAGCGGGATGCACGACCAGCCCCGCCGGCTTATCGATCACCATGACGTCATCGTCTTCATAAACGATATCAAGCGCCATGGCCTGCGGCGCGAAGCGCGTGTCTTCCTCGAGGGTGGCCTCGAGTGTCAGTTGCTCGCCGCCGTGCAACTTATCCTTGGGGCGCGCGGACGCGCCGTCGCAGGTCAGCGCCCCCGACTTGATCCACGCCTTGAGGCGCTCGCGGGAGAAGTCCGCGAACAGCGTCGAGGCGGCTTGGTCCAGGCGCTGGCCAGCCATCGTTTCGGGGACGCGTTCTTCTCGCTGCACGGTATCTGCCATGGCAATGCTCGGTTCCATTTCGCCACCGGGGGCGTTTGCTTTATAGTGACTCCGAACTGGCGGATTCTAGCACGGCCGCCCCGTATTGGTTGAACGAGGATGACGATGCGATTCCCTTCACTTGGCACGTTCGGTGCGTTGCTGCTTAGTGGCGCGCTGCTTGCCGGTTGCGCGAGCAACGAGCCGGCCCCGGATATACAAGAGCAGGATCTTTACCAGCAAGCTCAAGAGTCACTGGATGCCGGGCGTTACAGCACCGCCGTGACACGCCTCGAGGCGCTGGATACCCGTTTTCCTTTCGGTCGTTACGCCGAGCAGGCCCAGTTGGAGCTGATCTACGCGTACTATCAGACCGAGGACTGGGAGCAAGCGCGCGCCGCCGCCAGCCGCTTCATTCGTTTGCACCCCGATCACGAGCAGGTCGATTACGCGTATTACATGCGCGGTCTCGCGGCTTACCAATCCGGGCGTTTCAGCCTCGAAGGGCTCGAGCTGATCGATATCTCCAAGCGTGACCTTGGCGCCACCCGTGACGCCAATGTCGACTTCGGCGAGTTGGTGCGTCGCTTCCCGGAAAGCCCCTACGCGGCCGACGCGCGTCAGCGCATCGTCTATCTGCGCAACGTGCTCTCGCGTCACGAACTGCAAGTCGCCGACTTCTATCTTCGCAAGGGCGCCTACCTGGCGGCGATCAATCGCGGCAAATGGGTACTTGAGCATTACCCGCAGACACCCGCCACGCGCGACGCCCTGGCAGTAATCGTCGAGGGCTACATGGGGCTCAACATGCCCGAGCGGGCACGCACCGCTTTGCAGACGCTCATCAAGAACGACCCCGACAATCCGCGCCTCGATGGCAAGACGTTCGAGCCCGAACATGTCGACGCCAAGCCGCTGACGCTCTAACGGCGCCCTTCCGGGGAGCTGTAAGTCATAAGAGGTAAGCTGGAAGAAAAATCAAACGCTAAAAACACCTGTCTTGGCAGATAGCGATTCTTCCAGCTTCCAGGCGCGCAGCGCCGCTCTTCCTTCTTATAGCTCCCCGGCGACAGCCGGGATCATTCCCCCGGTTGCCAGCCGTTGACGATGGGATAGCGACGATCACGTCCGAAACCGCGCGCCGTCACACGCACCCCCACCGGTGCCTGACGCCGCTTGTATTCGCTGCGGTCGACCAGCTTCACGACCCGATAGACATCCTCGCTGGCGAAGCCGGCATCGATGATCGCCTCGGCACTCATGTCGCCTTCGATGTAACGCTCGAGAATGGCATCCAGTTCGTCGTAGCCTGGCAGCGAGTCACTGTCCGCTTGATCCGGCGCCAGCTCGGCAGAAGGCGGGCGCGTGATGACACGCTCGGGAATGGCCGGCTCTTGCGCATTGCGCCACTTGGCAAGACGATACACCCACGTCTTGTAGACGTCCTTGAGCGCATTGTAGCCACCCACCATATCGCCATACAGCGTGGCATAACCCACCGCCATCTCGCTCTTGTTACCGGTGCTCAACACCATCAGCCCTTTCTTGTTGGAAAGCGCCATCAACAGTACGCCCCGGCAACGCGATTGCAGGTTTTCCTCGGTGGTATCGCGCTCAGTCCCGGCGAAGCTCTCTTCCAGCGTTGAGGTGAAAGCCTCCACCATCGGCGCGATGGGCATGACCTCGTAATGCACACCCAGCAACTCGGCTTGCGCGGCCGCATCCGCCTTGGAGATATCCGCCGTGTAGTGATAGGGCATCATCACCGCTTGCACGCGCTCGGGCCCCAGGGCATCGACCGCAATGGCCAGCGACAGCGCCGAGTCGATACCCCCGGAAAGCCCTAGCACTACGCCCTGAAAGCCGCTCTTGTTGACGTAGTCGCGAAGCCCGGTCACCAATGCGCAATAGAGGCTTTCTTCCGAGGCCAACAGCGGCTCGCATTCGCCGGCCTCCGGGGCCCATGCGCCCTGCGCATCGGTAAAGCGCACCGGCATCAGGCCGACTTCCCAGAATGGCGCACGTACTGCAACCTCGCCCCGGGCATCGAGCACCAGCGAACCACCATCGAAGACAAGCTCGTCCTGGCCGCCGATCTGGTTGAGATATACCAGCGGCCGCGCAGCCGCCTGAGCACGCCGGGCGAATAACCGTTCACGCTCCAGCGGCTTATCGCGATGATAGGGCGAGGCATTGAGTGTGACCAGGATATCGGCGCCAGCCTCGACGCTCTGTGTCACCGGCGCGCCGTCCCATAAATCCTCGCAAACGAGGATCCCCAGCTTGGCACCGCCATGCTCGATGACCAGCGGCGATTGCCCCGGGGTGAAATAGCGCTGCTCGTCGAATACCTGGTAATTGGGCAGCGCCTGCTTGGCGTATTCGCCGAGCCATTCGCCGTTGTACAGCACGCCCGCGAGGTTATGCAGCCGGCCTTCGCGCCGGCCTGGATAGCCGATGACGACCATCACATCGCGCGCCACCTTACGCGCCATCGTCGCGCGTGCCTCTTCCAGGCGTGCTTCCATCGATTCGCGCAGCAACAAGTCTTCCGGCGGGTAACCGGTCAGGAACAGTTCGGGGAAGACCACCACATCGGCACGATGTTCGATGCGCGCTTCGCGCACGGCCTCGATGGCTTGCGCGGTATTGCCGGGGATATCGCCCACCAGCGGGTCGAGCTGGGCCATCACCAGAGTCAGGTCTTGCATGAGCGGAATACGCCTCTCTCATCGTGATTGGCTGAGTAAACTGCCGTCGAGACGGCCTCATGGCTGTATTGTCACGCAACGCCGGCTCGCTGGCAAAACGCCTTGTCGTCAGACGCCACCTAGCCGGTAGGGGGCGGGGTCGACCACCGGGGTGCGTTGCAGTAGTTGATCGACCAACAGGCGCGTCGACGCCGGCGCCAACACCAGGCCATTGCGATAATGGCCAGCGTTGACCCATAACCCTTCGATGCCGGGTACCGCGCCGATGGACGGCACGCCATCCGGCGACCCGGGACGCAAGCCGGCCCAGTGATGCTCCACCGGGCATTCGGCCAATGCCGGCACGATCGACAGTGCGCTATCGTAAAGCGAGCCCTTTGCTGTCTCGGTGGTACGCTGATCGAAGCCCACCTCTTCCAAGGTGGAGCCGGCAACGACACGCCCATCGCCACGCGGAATCACATAACGCCCATCCTTCAGCACCACACGTTCGACCAACCCCGGCGACGCCTTGAACAGGATCATCTGCCCACGCACCGGACGCACCGGCAGTGTCACGCCGATACCCGCCAGCAGCTGGCCGGCCCAGGCGCCGCCACAAACCACTACGCGCTCGGCGGCTTCATGCCCCGCCGATGTCCGAACGCCGCGAAAGCGTCCATCCGCCACATCCAGCGCTTCGACCTCGACATGCTCACGCAGGGTGACGTTAGGCATCGCCTGCAGGCGGGCCCGCAGCGCCTTGCACAAGCGCGGATTACGAATGCTACCCAAGGTCGGCATCCACAGTGCCGAATCGAAACCGGGCGCGGCATTGGGCTCCTTGGCATAAATCGTCTCCGCCCCGACCCGTTCCAGGGGCTTGCCAACCTCACGCGCCCACGCGAGCGCCTGAGGCTCATCATCGACACGCAGATACAGGAGCCCTCGCTGGCGATACTCGGGATCGATACCGGTCTCTTCCAGCAGGCGCAGCGACAATTCGGGATAGGCACCTTCGGAATAGCGCGACAATGCGGAAATCGGCGCGCTATAGCGCCAGGGGTACAACGGGGAGACGATGCCGCCACCGGCCCAGGAGGCCTCGCGGCCACATTCGCCGCGTTCGAGCAGGGTGACGTGGCGGCCAGCGTCGGCGAGTTGCAGGGCCGTCATCATGCCGATGACGCCGCCTCCAACGATCAAGAATTCACTCACACGGGCACTCATTTCATCGCTGAGAAAACCGCAATCTATCATGTGCCGCATGTGCAAGGCAGCGGCGCAGGGATACCGAGTTACCAGCAGTCCTCGGCGCCCGCGCCGCGTTCCCCGGCATCATTCAGAGTCAACTCGCCGCAGCGATCCTCGCTTTGGCTATTGATCGGTATGGCCTTTAGCAGGAAACCATTGCCCTTCTCTTTATCGGGATTTCGCAGGGCTTCAAACTTGTACGCGTCGCTTTTCTCCTGCTTCGCGCCATCGGTATCGTAGAGATTATCTTGCGTGTACTGACGCTCCATTCGGTATGCCCACTGCGTCAGCGTGGCCTGGGCATCGGCCCGGTTCGCTTTGCGCACATAATCGGTATACGAGGGAATGGCGATCGCGGCAAGGATCCCGATGATGACCAGCACGATCATCAACTCGATCAAGCTGAAGCCTTGGGTTCGACGCATGGCATGGACTCCTGAGAGGGTGTTTACAAAAGGGCTGCAGACGGAAAGAGAGACGTTCAACGCTAGGTACTCAGCGCAAGACCTCGCGCCACGCCGGACGAGTGGGCCCCTCGGAAGAGCGGATAACGCGCGTGTCGTCATTATCGGCCTGTGCCTGGCGGGCTTGAATCAATGCCTCGCCTGACTCGCGAGGCAGCATCAGCGTAACGCGGCGCTCGAGTACCGCATGCGTTACCTGGCGTGTACCCCAGCCGAACGCGGTCACCTCAATACGTGCTTGGCAGGGCGCGTCGGCCTCGGGACACGAGCTCGTCAGGACAGCCAGCGTCACCCGGGGCGGCTCGTGGGTATCGAGCGGGATGGGTGCCCCGCTATCGCCATAGGCCACGCCGTCACGTCGCCAACGAGCAGCCGACCATTGGCTGGCATGCAACGCCTGTGGCATCAGGCAATCAGGCGCCGTGCAGTCACCGTGGTCATCGGGCAGTGTGTAATCCGCATGACGCAATCGCCATTCGCCTTCTTTGAGTGCTGCCTGTGCTGCTTGAAACGCAACTTGTCGATCCATGACGTTGCGCGCCATGCGCTCCTGCAGGACCGCGCCCTGCAAGCCGGCGAGTCCCAACGCCGTCATCGCCATCAGCAGAATCAGCGCGACGATCAGCGTCATGCCCCGTTCCCGAGAGGGGCCGCTGACGCTCACGATGACGTGTCACCCTGCGAGGTGACAAGCGGCGGCGGGGATGCCACATTACGCAGAGCCACGCTCGTGGCGTACACCCGATACAGGCGACGATCCGGTGCCGTGACGGTTTCGCCATCGAAGACATAGGATGATGCCGTGTCGACGAGCCCATCCTGTCGCGAGGCCACCAGCAATTCGATGCTCACACCCTTGACGCTGGCCCAATCGCCGACGCCCGAGGCGCGGCGCCAACGGCCTTCGACGAAATAGCGCAGCGCCATGGCCTCGACATTCGCGTCGAGCGGCTGGGGAGACGTGCCATCCACCGCGCAGTCCAGCCCCTGCGAGGCGTTCAGCGATAGCGTCGCCCGCGTGATGTCAGCACTCTCGAGATCCCCGCCCAGGCAATCCTGCAGAGGCTCACCCGTGCTGCCGTAATAGCGTATCCACAAGCTGCTGTCGTCCCCCGCAACGATAGCGCCCTGGGCAAACTGCGATGTCGCCGGAAAGGTCTGCGCCTTTTGCCATTCGGCATACCCCGCCTTGCGTAGCTCCCGTGTCAGCACGTCAGTCACGAAGCGACCGCTCTCCTGCACTTGAGCCAGTTGCGTTTGCAAGCGGTACTGATGCTGATAGGCAATGAACAGGTCGATGACGCCAAGCAGCACGATCATGCTCAGCGCCAGGCTCACCATCAACTCGATCAGCGACACCCCGCTTTGACGGCGCAGCCCCGGAGTGGGTCGCTCAAAGTCGGGTCTGTAATCGATATTGCCGCTGCCCATCGTCATCACTCCAGCTCACGCGGGGCGCTCGCCAGGTCACTTTCACCGTGGCCGTCGCCAGGTCGTCATCGCCCGTCACCTCGATGCAGCCCTGCGCCTGGGGAAGCGCGTTCACTAGCCCCGCCAACCAGGCACGTACTTGGGCCGAACCGGCACTAGCGGGATCGTCACTGCACGGCTGGTCGTAGGCGCCGGCCAGCGCGCCGTGGCGGTCGATGCGCAAGCGTTCGAGCATGGCCCCCACCCGCTGCACCACCTGAGACTGGGCATCGGCATTCCGCTGGGCGCGCAGCGCCTGGGTCTGAGTCGCCGCCACCCCCAGCATGCCGAAGGACAAAATGAACAGCGTAATCAGCACTTCGATCAAGCTGAAACCCCGCGTACGCCCATGCCGCGACCGCGCGTCCCTGTGTATCACCCTCATCGTATTTGCTCGACTGCCAAGACTACTTTATAAACAAATAAAGTAAATGCTAATACAAAGTAAGGCAATCGATGCATACGACGTCATGGCATATGCGAGGAATGACACTGCTCGAACTGCTCGTGATCATCGTCATTGTCGGCCTTCTCACCACCCAGGGCGTTCCCGCCATGGGCCATGTGCTACGCGATCAACGCTTGCAGGCCGCCAGTCATACGCTCTATCAGGCGCTCTACTACGCGCGCAGCGAAGCGATTCGCCAAGGCGTGCCGGTGATGATGGTGAGTGATTCAGATGGCTGGGAACAGGGCTGGCACATATTCGCTGATCGCAACGACGATGGCGAGCAATCGCCCTCGGAGCCGACGCTACGCGCGGGTGGCGCCCCACCCGGCGGACTCCGGTTATATGCCAATCAGCCCTTGCGTCGCTACGTGCGTTACGCGCCGAATGGCTACTCGATTCGTGCCTCCGGCAGCTTTCAGATTGGCAGCTTCTATCTGTGCACGACCAAGGCGACGACACCGACACGGCGCATCGTGCTGAGTCGCGGCGGACGGGTACGCATCGAGCGCCTGCCCGATGGTGATACCGCCTGCGCGCGATGAATCACTCCTCCGGGCTACCGTACGACAAGCCTTCTAGAGACCAACCGGAGGCGCTGGAGTTATCATCGCCGTTGTCACCACTTCCGTCACCGCCTCCTGAGGTCGACCTGGGCACATACTCGATTTCCCCACCACCATCGACAGTAACGGTCTTACCTCTTGCCGAACCGCGTAGACCACCGCCGGCAGTGACAGAAACGTTGGCATACGGCGCATAAATATTTGCCAACGCCTGGGCACTGCCATCAATCAACACACCTCTACTATAAGAGTCACTATCCTTATGGTTGGAGTAAAGCGACAAGGTGGAACGGCCATTGGTCGTGGCCGGAACATCCGCCATTTGGGTGGAGCTCTTGATATGAGTCTCGCCGGTCACGAAGATCGTCAGCGTACTGCCTGGATCGATAGTAAGCCCTTTTCCTCCACCGGAGCCCAGAGTGAGGTCACCATCGACCAGCAACACCACGTCGCCGCCACTAACATTGAGCTCGCCATTCTTCTGGGTGAAATCCTTCGTGCGGATAACGGAAACAGGTTTGTCGAAGGTCGGCGCTTCAACCGTAGTTGCCTCCGCGAGGGTAACATCTTTCTGAACATTCCAGGTTTCATCAAACGCCGATAGGCCGCCGGGGGTCAGGGAAGCGTCCACCGTTGGATAACTACCAACCGTAATGTCTTTGTCAGCGCCGGTTTTATCGGTAGGAACGGCTGCAAGCAGATCACTCACCTCCATAGACAAGTTGTGGTTGCCGGAAAAAATTTTTGGATCGCACTCACCACCACTTACAGGGGAGACAGATGTATGGCTACCGACCTTAACCGAACCACCAGCAAACTTATCGATCTCCTTTCCGTTTGCAGTATTGACAGTCCCTTCCTGCGATTCGATATCGCCGCTCACGTAAGCCGAACTGTTGTCAAATATGACCTTACCACCTACCGAAACATTACCTGTGACCGTCGCAGCGTTGTTGAACTCAACATCACCGTTGGCCGAGACATTCCCCTTGGCAGGCGCCGAATTTTCAAAAAAAACGCTTCCCGTTGTAGCGATGGAGCCACCATAAGCATACCCCCCCCCTGCATCCAAAGTGATATCATCACCGGCAAGAATGTTGCCTGTGATGCTGCTATCGGTGTATAGCGTGCCCATTGTTGTCACGTTGCCATCAACATTGGCATCACCGCTAAGCCTCACTCCGGCACCTGGCTGCAACGTTCGAACATTACCATTAATCCCCCCTCCGCCACTGACCTGAACCCCCTCGCAGCCGAGCAACACGTCTTGGTAGGCATCATTGGATTGCTCATCATTATTTATAGAGTAAATGGCCTGTAACACATCGCGCCCATTATTATCTTCGGAAGCGTCACTCTCATCATAGCCACTCAGCCTTTTCTCACCCCAAAAAATCACCTTCACTCTATCGCCTTCGAGCTTTACGACCTCTTTAATTCCTGCCCGAGTAAAAGCGTACTTAACATCTTCATCACCACCATCTTCATCCTGCTCCTCTTCCCCATTGCGCTCCCGTGCTCTTTCCTCACGTTCATCGCTAGGAAGCCAGTTATCGTCACCATCAAGGGGAAAAATGATCGTACCTTTCTCGGAATCACCAAGCCTGTCTTCCACTACTGCCCTAATATTTTCAGCCCACCCTGCCTTATCATCACTTCTAGAGTCTTCTTCATAATTTTCAAAGCGCCGAAAAGCCTCGTCCGTGCCCGCTTCATAATTATTAGTGCGCACATAATTACCCGCTTGACGCTCTTGATATTTATTGACGGACATGCCGGAAATAACAGCCCCAGATGCCACCGTCAGCAGCATCATTCCCACGACGAGCACAAAGCCGGACTGTTTCGATGCCTTCATCTTCCTACTCCTAACGCCGAAGTGGGGGCACGCGTGGCTAAACGGAATGACACACTTTTCTCATCACAACTTTCATCGTCCGGATCACATTTCAGGTCATAGTATTTAACAGTGACGGCAATACCGCTATTACTTTTTCCCGCCCCACATTGTTTTTCATCATCATAAGGTAAGCTGCAAAAATTAATTGATGTTATTCCTACACTGCCTTTAGAAACGAGCGAAATAACCTCCACCTCTCTACCGCTCTTAAGCTTACATTTCAAAACCTGTTCATTATCACCGCTGTGCACCGTCATCCACTCGACTTCCGCATCACCCTTATCAAACCCAGGGCATTTTATTCCCCTCACACCATCACCTGAATACGATTCTAAAGTTAGAGAATTTAGACCTTTATTTATCTCAACCGATTTTGCCACCTTGACGGAAGAAGCTAGCGCCCGATGTATATACATCAGCTCGTCTTGCAGCTTATAATAGTTATCCCGCTGCTCACTAACACTACTGATCGCTTGGTAAGCCGTGATAGTACCACCGAGGATAACCAATCCAAGCAACATGCTGATCATCATTTCGATCAGCGTGAAGCCGCTTTGGCGTTGTCGATTATTCATCGATTGGCTCCGCTTCTTCCGGCGGCGACGACTTACATGGCAAGAAGGCCACCAAGTTCACGTGCGGAGGCTCATAGTTTGCGTCATCCGGGTCTCCACGGCCCTGCCAAGTGATCTCCAGATCATAAAGGCCATTGCCGATATCTTTTCCACTGACAGTGGGCGAAGGCAGGCTATCAACCTTAGCGACATCGCCCTGCCACTCACTCAAAAGCCCTTCAGGGCCCTCAAGCTTCTCACAAGCCTCATCACTATGCGCCCAGGCGCGTTCGTTCATGTCGCGGACCATGATGGTGGCGAGTGTCGTATTAAGACTCTCGCGGGAAGCGTGCAGCGAATTAAGTTGCATGACGGCGAGCCCAAGCATGCCGACGGAGAGGATGGTCAATGCCACCAACACCTCGATCAGACCAAAGCCGTGTTGGCCACGGGGGGGACGATACACCGGCGATTCCATCACGAGTCACACCCCTTGCCTGACTCCGCGACATAGGCGCGTCCGATCGCACTCATGCATATCCGCGAGACTTTCGGCAGCCCCGCATGACTGAGTAGCCATTCGCCACCAGCATCGGGATATCCCAGGTCATCGAAAGTGACTTCATCGGCGGGCTGGGCGTTCTTGTCTCCTACGCTGAGCTGGTCAGGTAGCGGCTGGTGGACGGCGATAGGGTTCTCACTATCCCCTTCAACCTCTATACGCCAGCCTTGCGCCCAGTCATCGTCTTCGACTGCGCTCATCGTGACCTCGGCTTCGCGCATGATGGCTTCGCCGCGTGCCAGACGCAGCGCGGCGACCAGTTCGTTGCTGGCGTCGGTGAGCTGTTGCTGCTGGCGCAAGGACTGAAAGCTGGGCACGGCGATGCTTGCCATGATCGCGAAGATCACCAGCACGATCAGCAACTCAAGGAGAGAAAAACCACGGCTATGCGACACGTGGCGAAGGCGATAAGCACGATGCGGCACGTACGACTTCCTGATCGGTGAGGCGGTGCGTTACGTACGCGGCATGGGGCGGCACCCCATGCGCTTTGTCAATGTAGCGTACTTTGCAACGAATTGTAACGCTCACATCACATCGAAGGAACGACGCTTCTCACGTGCTGGCGATCACCTGCTCGCGCAGTTCTTTGGGCATGGAGAAGACGATGTCTTCCGCCTGCCCGGCGAGTTCATTGGGATCCTCGGCACCCAGCGACTTGAGCCGGTCGATAACCGCCTGGACGAGGACTTCCGGTGCGCTGGCACCGGCCGTGATGCCGATGGTGCCCACGCCGTCCACCCATTCGGGGCGAATCTGCTCAGCAGTATCGATCAAATACGCCGGCGTGCCGGTACGCTCTGCCAATTCCCGCAGGCGGTTGGAATTGGAACTGTTGGGGCTGCCGACCACGAGCACTAGGCCGCTTTCGCTAGCCAGTTCACGCACCGCGTCCTGACGGTTCTGGGTGGCGTAGCAGATGTCGTCCTTGCGCGGCCCGTCTATTTGCGGAAACTTTTCGCGCAGGGCGTCGATGACCCTTGAGGTGTCATCCATGGAGAGCGTGGTCTGGGTAACGAACGCCAGCCGCTCGGGATCGTTGACCTCGAGATTTGCCACGTCCTGCTCGTCCTCGACGAGGTGGATCTGGCCGCCGAAGGACGTATCGTAGCGCCCCATGGTGCCCTCGACCTCGGGATGGCCGGCATGCCCGATGAGCACGCACTCCTGGCCACGCTTGGCGTAGCGCAGGACTTCCATATGCACCTTGGTGACCAGCGGGCAGGTAGCGTCGAAGATACGCAATCCACGCCGCTCGGCCTCTTGCTGGACCGCGCGCGACACGCCGTGGGCGGAGAAGATGACGATCACGTCGTCGGGGATTTCATGCAACTCCTCGACGAATACCGCCCCGCGCTCGCGCAGGCTATCCACCACGAAGCGGTTATGGACGACTTCGTGACGCACGTAGATGGGCGGCCCGAACACATCGAGCGCGCGATTGACGATCTCGATGGCGCGGTCGACGCCGGCACAGAAACCGCGTGGATTGGCCAGCTTGATTTGCATGCTTACCTCGCCTCGATGCGCCGTGGCATCGTATCGATGGGCGGCGTGCGCCCGTCAAAACTTAATGGGTCGTGGCCGGACGAACCTCGATCACTTCCACCTCGAAGGTCAGGGTACGCCCCGCCAGCGGGTGATTGAAGTCTACATCGACATTACGCTCGTCGATCTCGGCGATGACGCCGGGCAACTCGCCGCCGCCCGGGTCGGTGAAAGACATCATCGTGCCGACCTCGAGCTCGTCGTCGAACTGGTCGCGCGGCAGGCGCTGCACGTTCTGCGGATTGTGCTGACCGAAGCCGTGCTCGGGGGTAATGGTAAAACGGCCAGTCTCGCCATCGGTCATGCCCTTGAGCGGGGTCTCGAACCCCGGCGGCAGATTACCATCGCCGACCTGGAACGTCGCCGGTGCCTTGTCGCGGGTGGAGTCGATCACCGTCTCGTCTTCCAATTTGACGGTGAAATGCAACGTCACTTCCATCCCATCGCCGATGCGGTACTCACTCATGGGGCATCTCTCTTATCGGATGTTGCCGTGTGTCGTCGGCCGTCACGCAGGGAGGCCAGAATCAAGCCAATGGCTCCCAAGGTGATGGCGGTATCGGCCAAGTTAAAGGCGGGAAAGTAATTTCCCTGCCAATGAAACGACAGAAAGTCGACCACATAGCCATGCACCAGGCGATCGTAGAGATTGCCCAACGCCCCGCCGATCACGAGTGCGATGGCTGCCGCCGAGAGACGTTCATCGGCTTTGAGACGCGTCAACCACACGGTCAAGCCAATGCTCACGCCGATGGCGATGGCCGCGAACAACCAGCGCTGCCACCCAGCGTGATCGGCTAGAAAGCTGAACGCCGCACCCGTGTTGTGCAGCAGCGTGAAGTTGAACACCGGCAATAACTCGACCGGCTGTGCATAGATCAAATACGTGCTGGCGAGCAGCTTGCTGCCCAGGTCCAGCACGATCACCAATAGCGCCAGCCACAGCCAGCGCAAGGGCCGCTGCATGGGCGGCGATACCGGTCGATCAGGCGTTGCAGCGTCGTTCATTCGAGCCTCTCATGTCATGACCAAGCGGCGCTATGATCCAGGGTGCGTCATCAGGCATCGCAGCTTCAGGCATAGCGGCGGACTTCGCCCGGCCCGTCGGGCAGGTTGCTCAAACAGCGACCGCACAGGTTCGGATCGGCGGCATGCGTCCCAACATCTGCGCGATGATGCCAGCAGCGCTCGCACTTGGTGTGCGGACTTTCCATCACGCCCACTTTGAGACCATCGAGCTCGCTGGTCTCGGCCTCGTCGCTGCCCGCTGCGTTCAGCGACGCCAGGTGCACCTCGCTGGTCAACAGCACGAAACGTAGTTCATCGCCGAGCTGAGACAAGGTTTCGCGCAAGCCGTCGTCGGCGTAGAGCGTGACCTCGGCGGCGAGGCTATTGCGGATCACCTTGGCGTTACGCGCGTCTTCCAGGCACTTGTTGACCGCCTGCTTGACCTCGAGCACCCGCGACCAAAACTCACGCCCCATCACGGCATCCGCCTTCAGAGTCGCCAGATGCGGATAGTATTCCTCCAGCAGCACGCTATCGCCGCGCGTGCCGGGGATGGCCTCGTAGATTTCCTCGGCGGTGAAGGACAGAATCGGCGCCACCCAACGCACCAGCGCCTCGACCACATGATAGAGCGCCGTCTGGCAGCTGCGCCGCGCGAGCGAGTCAGCCTGGGTGGTGTACTGGCGATCCTTGATCACATCCAGATAGAAGCCGCCCAGCTCGTGCGCGCAGAAGTCATGCACCTGCTGGTAGACGTCACGGAAGCGGTAGTCGTCATAGGCCGTCTGCATGCGCTGCTGAAGCTGTGCGGCGCGATCCACCGCCCACTGATCCAGGGCCAGCATATCCTCGAACGCCACAGCATCACGCGCGGGATCGAAGCCATTCAAGTTGGCCAGCAAGAAGCGCGCAGTGTTGCGAATGCGGCGATACACATCGGCGGTGCGCTTCAAGATCTCGTCGGAGACCGCCATCTCACCGGAATAGTCGGTGGAAGCCACCCACAAGCGCAGAATATCGGCACCCAGCTTGTCCATCACCTGCTGCGGCGCGATGACGTTACCCATCGACTTGGACATCTTGCGGCCCTTCTCGTCGACGGTGAAGCCGTGCGTCAAGAGCGCCTTGTAAGGCGCATGACCGTCGATGGCGCAACCGGTGAGCAGCGACGAATGGAACCAGCCGCGATGCTGGTCGGAACCCTCGAGATACAGATCGGCGCGCGGCCCTTGTGGGTGTCCCAGCGAATGCGAGCCACGCAACACATGCCAATGCGTGGTGCCGGAATCGAACCACACATCCAGGGTATCGGTGACTTTCTCGTAGTCGCCGGCCTCGGAGCCCAGCAGCTCTTGTGCGTCGAGACGGAACCAGGCGTCGATACCCTCGGCCTCGACGCGCTTGGCGACGTCTTCCATCAGCTCGACGGTGCGCGGATGCCATTCCCCGGTCTGCTTGTGCAGGAAGAACGGAATCGGCACGCCCCAGTTGCGCTGCCGTGAGATGCACCAGTCGGGACGGTTGGCGATCATCGAGTGCAGCCGCGCCTTGCCCCAGGCGGGGACGAACTGCGTCGCCTCGACGCCTTCCAATGCGCGCTGACGCAAGGTGCGCCCCGTATCGTCCTCGCGGTCCATGCCCACGAACCACTGGGCTGTGGCGCGGTAGATGACCGGCGTCTTGTGGCGCCAGCAGTGCATGTAGCTGTGGGTGATCGGCGTGTGCACCATCAGCGCGTTCACTTCACGCAGCTTGTCGACGATCTGAGGATTGGCCTTCCAGATCATCATCCCGCCGAAGAACGGCAAATCATCGCGGTACACGCCATTGCCCTGCACCGGGTTGAGCATGTCATCGAAGCTCATGCCGTGCTCGCGACAGGTCATGAAGTCATCCAGGCCGTACGACGGCGCCGAGTGGACGATCCCCGTGCTACCTTCTTCCACGGTCACGTAATCGGCGAGATACACCGGCGCCACGCGCTCATAGAACGGGTGCTGGAAAGTGATGAATTCCAGCGCCGCGCCCGTGGTCGTGGCCACGACATCGCCCTCGAGGCCATAGCGCGCCAGGCAACTTTCGACCAGCTCTTCGGCGAGCACCAGCAACCGCTCGCCGGTATCGACCAGCGCGTAGGTGACGTCGGGATGCACGTTGAGCGCCTGGTTGGCGGGAATGGTCCACGGCGTGGTGGTCCAGATGACGATCGCCGCCGGCTTGTCGAGCGACGTGAGCCCAAACGCCGTCGCTAGCTTGGCGGGCTCGGCGGCGGTGAAGGCGACATCGATGGCATCGGACTTCTTGTCGGCGTACTCGACCTCGGCCTCGGCCAGGGCTGAGCCACAATCGAAGCACCAGTTGACCGGCTTCAAGCCCTTGAAGACGTAGCCGCCCTCGACCATCTTGGCCAGCGCGCGGATCTCACCCGCCTCGTTGGCGAAGTCCATGGTCCGGTAGGGGTGCTCCCAGTCGCCGATCACGCCCAGGCGCACGAAGTCGGTCTTCTGCGCTTCGATCTGCGCCCCCGCGTACTCGCGACATAGATCGCGTGCTTCACCGGCGCCGAGATGCTTGCCGTGAGTGGTCTCGACCTTGTGCTCGATGGGCAAGCCGTGACAGTCCCAGCCGGGCACGTAGGGCGCATCGTATCCTGCCAGTGCCTTCGACTTGACGACGATGTCCTTGAGAATCTTGTTGACGGCATGACCGATGTGAATGCTGCCGTTGGCGTAGGGAGGGCCATCGTGCAGCACGAAGCTCTCACGGCCGGCACGCGCTTCGCGCAGGCGCTCGTAGAGGTTCATGTCCTGCCATTGCGATACCCGCCCCGGCTCACGCTTGGGCAACATGCCGCGCATGGGGAAGTCGGTTTCGGGGAGGTTCAGGGTATGTTTGTAATCGCTCATAGCGGAAGGTCAGCCATCGTCTTGGTCGGCCGGGCGAGCGCCGGCCGAGGAGTCGGAAGTCGAAGGCTCGGGCGCCAGGGGCGCCGAGGCCAGCGGATAAGTCCAGCCAGTCGAAGCACACGGCAGCTCGAGTGCAGCCGCATCGAGCGGTGTCGCCGTGCGGAAGTAGCGACGTGCCTGCGCCAGGTCGGCATGAATCTGACGCGTCAGGGCCTCCAGCCCCGCAAAATTGACCTCGCCTCTCAGCCGCGCGCAGGGCACGACTGTGAGACGTTGGCCATAGAGGTCACCCTCGAAATCGAACAGATGCACCTCCAACACCGGCCGCGAGCTGCCTACCGTCGGCCGCCAGCCTATATTGGCCGCCCCCGGCAGCTCGCGGCCATCGGGCAACCGCGTGACGCAGGCATAGATACCGCGTAATGCCAGGGAACGCGACGTCAACGGCAGATTAGCGGTGGGCACGCCGATGGTGCGCCCCAACTGCCGGTCGGCAACCACACGCCCCGAGAGTTGATAGGGGCGCCCTAACAGCCGCGTGGCCTGAGCGAAATTGCCGCTGGCCAGCAAGGTGCGTATCCGGGTACTCGAGACGCGATCGTCGTCGAGGGCAAAAGTACGCGTATGCTCGACCTCAAAACCACAACGTTCGCCCACGCGTTGCAGCAACGCGAAATCGCCCGCCCGGTCACAGCCGAAACGAAAGTCGTCACCCACGACGAGATGCTTGACGCCCAGGCCGCGGATCAGCACGCGCTCGATGAACTCGTCGGCCGTCAGACTTCGCAGAGCGGCATTGAAGGGCAGGCAAACGACGCGCTCGGCACCGTATTCGGCCAGCAGCTCGACCTTGTCGCGCAGCCGGCTCAAACGAGGCGGTGCCTGCTCGCCGGCAAAATACTCGCGTGGCTGGGGCTCGAAGACGACCACCGTCATCGGCAACCCCAACGCCGTGGCGCGACTCTTGAGCTGATCGAGGATCGCCTGATGGCCGCGATGTACGCCATCGAAATTGCCGATCGTCGCCACGCACGGGCCCGCCTCGCGCAGATTGTGCAGTCCTCTGATCAGTTCCATGTGCCGTTCATATGCCGGTGAAACGTTCGATTATAACCAAGGGGGCCACGACTGACAGCCATGACTGCCCTCCCATCAGCCACCCAGACGGAAATGCCTGAGTCGCACGCCGCACAACGCCAGCCATCCAAAGTAGACCAGGGCACCGCCCAGGGTCAGCCCGAGCAATGTCGCCGCGCGCTGCCATACGCCCCAGGCCAGCCACTGATGCCATTCGGGGCATAGCCACCAAAGCCCGGCCCCCATGCCGACGCAGCCGCCGCCCACTGTCAACGCGTAGCGTCCCCAGCCCGGCTGAAACGTCAGTACGCCGCGCCGGCGTAGCCCCCAGCCCAGCAAGCCGGCATTGAGAAACGCCGACAGCGCCGTGGCCAGCGCCAGCCCCGCATGCGCCAGCGGCCAAATCAAGAGCAGGTTCAAGACCATGTTGGCGACCATCGCCACGACCCCGATCTTGACCGGCGTCTTGGTGTCCTGACGTGCGAAGTACCCCGGCGCCAGCACCTTGATGAGCATGAAGGGCAACAGACCTAACGCATAGGCTCGCATGCTGCGTGCCGCCATCACGATATCGTGATCCGTCATCGCCCCATAGTGGAACAGGCTCACCAGCAATGGCTCGGCCAGCAGCACCAAGGCCAGGCCCGCAGGCAACCCGATCAACAACACCGCGCGCAGCGCCCAGTCGAGCATCTTCGCGAAATGCTCGGGCGACTGCTCGGCGTGCCGCTTGGAGAGCGCCGGCAGGATCACCGTGCCCAGCGCCACGCCGAACACCCCCAGCGGCAATTCCACCAGGCGATCCGAGTAGTAGAGCCAGGACACGCTACCCGACGCCAGCAACGACGCCAGCACGGTATCCAACAACAGATTGATTTGCGACACCGACACGGCGAACAACGCCGGCGCCATCAGTGCCAAGATGCGACGCACGCCCGGGTGCCGGAAGTTGGGCCAGGGACGTGGCGTCAGCCCCAAACGTGCCAAGAACGGCACTTGAAACCCCAGTTGCACGACACCCGCGATCAGCACGCCCCAAGCCAGCGCCATGGCCGGGTCCTGCATCCAAGGCGTCAGTCCCAGCGCCGCGCCGATCAATGACAGGTTGAGCAGCACCGGGGTGAACGCCGGCACGGCGAAACGGTTCCAGGTGTTGAGCACGCTACCCGCGAAGGCGGTCAGCGAAATCAGCCACAGATAGGGAAACGTCAAGCGCAGCATGTCGGCGGTCAGCGCCAGCTTGCCCGGGTCGGCGCTGAAGCCTGGCGCAAACAGCCACACCAACCAAGGCGCGAGGAGCACCGCCACGGCGCTGAGCAGGGCCAGTATCACGCCGAGACTGCCCGAAACCGCATCGAGCAGTTCGCGTACCTCCTCGCGGGTCCGCTGGGTGGCATACTCGGACAGCACCGGAATGAACGCCTGATTGAAGGCGCCCTCGGCGAACAGGCGACGCATGAAGTTGGGAATCTTGAAGGCGACGAAGAAGGCATCTGCGCCGCTACCGGCCCCGAACAAAGCCGCGATCACGACATCGCGCGCCAACCCCAGCACGCGCGAGAGCATGGTCATCGTGCTGACCACCATCCCCGAACGCAACAGACCGCCACGCGCCGAAGACCGCGACTCCGGCCCTGGCGATGCGCCCTCTTCTGGCACTGCCTGCGATTGCTTACCC
This sequence comes from Chromohalobacter sp. 11-W, assembly GCF_029889905.1. Classification (GTDB taxonomy): domain Bacteria; phylum Pseudomonadota; class Gammaproteobacteria; order Pseudomonadales; family Halomonadaceae; genus Chromohalobacter. The sequence goes on from NZ_JARANZ010000012.1 coordinate 30,184, forward strand.
GTCACCGACGACCTCCACGCACCCGGAGTCGACACCCAAGAGGATGTTTACAAAAGGGCTTCGCGCGCCTGTTTTGTAAACGCCCTCCAAGCGCCACTTACAAAAAAACCGGCCGAAGCCGGTTTTTTCACGCGTTACCGCCAAGTCCCGGCTTCAGGCAGCCAGGGCCTTAATTCGCTTGTTCAGACGGCTCTTGATGCGTGCAGCCTTACGCTTGGAGATCGCGTCCTTGTCGGCGATGCGGTCGATGACCGGCTGTGCCGCCTTGAACTCGGTCATGGCCTGACCGTGATCGCCGTTCTGGATCGCCTTGACGACGCGCTTGATATACGTGCGCACCATGCTGCGTTGGCTGGCATTGTGCTGACGACGCTGCTCCGCCTGGCGGGCGCGTTTACGGGCCTGTTTGGTGTTCGCCACCGTCTACTCCTTGGAGATGTTGACAGTCATATTCTGTAAGAAATTGATTCGCATGACCTTTCTACCACTTCACGCGAATCGGCCAAAACGGGATCGCCACTCGCGAGGCGCCCCATCAACGGGCCGTGTCTGAGAGGATGCGGCATTCTAGCACGGTCCACGTGGAAACGGCTATAGGTTCACCGACCGACGCCTCGACATCGCGCCCTCAGATGATGACCAAGTTATCGCGATGAATGAGCTCCGGCGATTCCATGTAGCCAAGCAACGCCTCGATACGATGACTGGGCTGACCCACGATACGCCGCGCTTCGTCACTGCCGTAGTTGACCAACCCTTTGGCGACTCGGGTGCCTTGCTCGTTGACGCAGACCACCATGTCACCGCGCTTGAAGGCACCCTCGGCACGCCGCACGCCCACCGGCAGCAAGCTCGAGCCATGACGATGCAACACCTCAACGGCGCCATCGTCGAGCACCAGCGTGCCGCGCACCTGGAGTTGCCCCGCCAACCACCGCTTGCGCGCCGCCAACGGCGCATGATCCGGCATCAACAACGTGCCCAACGTCTCGCCTTCCGCCAGCCGCGTGAGTACCGACGCCTGACGCCCGCTGGCGATCACCGTCAGCGCGCCGGAGCGCGCCGCCAGGCGAGCAGCACGCACCTTGGTGGTCATCCCGCCGCGCCCCAAGGCACCGCCATCACCGGCAACCGCCGCCAGGGCAGGGTCGTCGGCACGCCCTTCGCTAATCAACCGCGCTTCGGGATCGTGACGTGGGTCGGCATCGAACAAGCCTTCCTGATCGGTAAGCAGGAGCAGCGCGTCCGCTTCCAGAAGGTTGGCCACCAGCGCACCCAGCGTATCGTTATCGCCGAAGCGGATCTCGTCGGTGACCACGGTGTCGTTTTCGTTGATCACCGGCACCACGCGCAACGCGACCAGCGTGCGTAATGCCGAGCGCGCATTGAGGTAACGCTTGCGGTCGGAAAGATCATCATGCGTCAGCAGCACTTGCGCGCTGCGCAGACCGTGACGCGCGAAGTGACCCTCGTAGCATTGCGATAGACCCGACTGCCCCACCGCGGCGGCCGCTTGCAGTTCATGCACTGCCGAGGGCCGGGACGCCCAGCCCAGACGCGCCATGCCCTCGGCCACCGCCCCGGACGAAACCAGCACGACCTCGACACCGCGCGCATGCAGGGAGGCGATCTGATCGACCCAACCACCGATGGCCTCGGCATCGAGGCCACGTCCATCGTTGGTCAACAATGCACTGCCGATCTTGATCACGACACGCCGCGCACCACGCAAGGCATCACGGCTCGTCGACTGCGACTCACTCACCGGCTTCTCTCCCTTCTAGCCTCGACTCAGGGGACGTATTCCACCTCGACGTCGTAATCGTCATCGTCGAAGTCATCGTCATCTTCCTGGGCCGGCTTGCGCTTGTGCGACATGCGCGCTTCGGCACGCGCCACGGCCTCATCTTCCATGCGCTGGCGCATCTCGCGCTCATGCTCGAAGGCCGCCTCGTCTTCCGCCTCGAGCTGGCGCTGCTCGGTCAGCCAACGATGCGCCGCCTGCACTAGCGGCTGGGTACCCTCGCTACTGATCGCCGACACCCGGAACACCGGCCCCGTCCATTCCAGACGCGCGACGATGTCGTCGACCGTCGCCTGACGCTCTTCCTCGGGAAGCAAGTCGAGCTTGTTGAGCACCAACCAGCGCGGCCGCTCGGCCAACGTGGTAGAGAATTGCTCGAGCTCATGCGCAATGGCCCGCGCACTCTCCACGGGATCGCTTTCATCGAACGGCGCCACATCGACGACATGCAGCAGCAACCGCGTGCGGGTCAAGTGCTTGAGGAATCGAAGCCCCAGGCCCGCGCCGTCGGATGCGCCTTCGATCAGGCCGGGCACGTCAGCCATCACGAAATGCTCGTGCGTACCTAGCTTGACCACCCCGAGGTTGGGCACCAGCGTGGTGAAAGGATAGTTGGCGACCTTGGGCTTGGCGGCCGAGACGGCACGAATCAGCGTCGACTTGCCGGCATTGGGCACGCCCAGCAAGCCCACGTCGGCCATCACCTTCATCTCGAAGCGCAAGTTGCGACGCTCGCCTTCGGTGCCTGGCGTGGTCTTGCGCGGCGCCCGGTTAGTAGAAGACTTGAAGTGAATATTGCCCAGTCCTCGACGGCCCGCCTGCGCCACCAGCTCGACCTGGCCGATCTCGGTCACGTCGGCAATCACCTCGAGGGTATCCTCGTCGATCACCGTGGTCCCCACCGGCACCTTGACGTGCAGGTCCTCGCCGTTGCGGCCGCTCATCTGGCGGCCTTGGCCCGGCTGCCCATTAGGCGCCTTGTAGAAACGCTGATACTTGAAGTCGATCAGTGTATTGAGGGCGTCGTCACCGATCAGATAGACGCTGCCGCCGTGCCCACCGTCGCCGCCGTCCGGCCCACCCTTGGGAACGTACTTCTCGCGCCGGAAACTCAGGCAGCCGTTGCCGCCCTTACCGGCCTCCACAATGATCGAGGCTTCGTCGACGAATTGCATGGACACTTCTCCCGACGGCTACGGCCGCCCTATACGAAAAGACCCCGCCTGAGCGGGGCCTTTCCTTTCACCGTTCGTGGCGGTCTCAGGCGGAGACGACGCTCACGAACTTGCGGTTTTTCGGACCTTTGGTCTCGAACTTGATCACGCCTTCGTTCAGAGCGAACAAGGTGTGATCCTTGCCGATGCCAACGCCGCTGCCCGCGTGGAACTTGGTGCCACGCTGACGAACGATGATGTTGCCGGCGGTCGCCGCCTGGCCACCGAACAGCTTGACACCAAGGCGTTTGGATTCGCTATCGCGACCGTTACGAGAACTACCGGCAGCCTTTTTATGAGCCATTGCAAATACCTCGCGTTATCTAGGGAATATCGCTTACGCGGAAATTCCGGTGATCTTGACTTCGGTGAACCACTGACGATGGCCTTGACGACGCATCTGGTGCTTACGGCGACGGAACTTGATGATCTGCACCTTTTCGCCACGACCATGTGAAACGACTTCTGCCGTCACCTTGGCCCCGTCGACCAGCGGCGCGCCGACCTTGATATCATCATCATCGCCGACCAGCAGAACTTGGTCGAGCTCGAGGGTGTCACCCGTGGCCACTTCCAGCTTCTCGAGCTTCAGGGTCTGGCCTTCCTGAACGCGGTACTGCTTGCCACCGCTCTTGATTACTGCGTACATGTCACTCTCCAGCACTCATCGGGGTTGCGCTCTTCATCGGCCTGCGGCGAGTGGCGCCCCTTCCGGCAGCCATCTGACAGGGAGCATGATGAGTCGAGCCGCGTATTATAGCGACACTCGGGCATGCCGGGCAAGCGTCTTTCATGCCATAACTGACGCGGCCTGGCGAGACCCCGGCATGCGCCTTGACGCCTTCCGGGGGGCCCCCTAGCATAGCCCGAGCCCAAGGCCGCAATGAGGCGGCCCAACCCCTTATTGCGACAAGCCGACCCATGCAGCCCAACGCATCGCCCATCCATGCGGCGGTCGCGGATGATTTCGCCGCCGTCGACCGCACCATTCTCGCCCAATTGGCTTCCCGGGTTCCCCTCGTCGAAACCATTGGCCACTACATCATAGAAAGTGGCGGCAAACGGCTGCGCCCTCTGCTCGTGCTACTCGCGGCGCGCTCACTGGACTATCCAGGCGATCGCCACGTGACCCTGGCCACGCTGATCGAGTTCATGCATACCTCGACGCTGCTGCACGACGACGTGGTCGACGAATCGCATCTGCGCCGTGGCAAGGCCACCGCCAACGACGCCTGGGGCAACGCACCCTCGGTGCTGGTCGGTGACTTCCTTTATTCGCGCTCGTTCCAGATGATGGTCGAGGTCGGCTCGATGCGCGTGATGGAGATCCTCTCCGGCGCCACCTGCGTGATCGCCGAAGGCGAAGTGCTGCAGCTGACCAATATCGGCAACCCCGATATCGATGAGGCCGCCTACTTCGACACCATCCAAGGCAAGACCGCCATGCTCTTCGAGGCCGCCAGCCATAGCGGTGCGGTGCTCGCCGAGGCAAGCCCCGCGCAGGAAGAGGCGCTCAAGCTCTACGGACGCTATCTAGGCCTGGCCTTCCAACTCGTCGACGACCTGCTCGACTATCAGGGCGATGCCGACGCCATGGGCAAGAACGTCGGCGACGACCTAGCCGAGGGCAAGCCCACATTGCCGCTCATCCATGCCATGGCCGTCGGCGATGCCGAGCAGACCAAGATGATTCGGCGCGCCATTCGCCAAGGCGGGCTCGACCATCTCGACGAGGTGCTGGCCATCGTCAACGATACCGGCGCGCTGGAATATACCCGCCGCCGCGCCGTGGAAATGGCCGACCGCGCCCTCGCTCAGCTCGAGCTGCTACCCGAGAGCCGCTACCGCGACAGCATGGCCGAACTCGCCCATCTCGCCGTCGAGCGCCAAACCTGATCCAGCGCCTCGCAAAAGGGTTGCGCGCGCACCGCGGATGCGTATAATGCAGCCCCGTCGAGCCGGCACCCCCGGCGCGAACGGAGTATAGCTCAGCTTGGTAGAGCGCTGCCTTCGGGAGGCAGAGGTCGTAGGTTCGAATCCTGCTACTCCGACCAAGAACACAAGCAAAAGCGGCCACTTAGCTCTTCGGAGCGGTGGCCGTTTTTGGTTGCGGCGCTCCCCAGACTCTATAACGGGCTCCAAGCGTCGAGAAGTCCTCGGCCAAGAAAATAAGATCCATAATACTGAGGTCAAAATCCTTACTGACCTACTGAGGCAATAGTCGCTGACAGATCGCGAAGAAGCGAAAACAACCTGAAATCATTCGGGCAACAAGAATCGGAAGGAGCAGCTCATGAGCCGTTATCATGCCTCCGGCGCCCAAGGCAGTGCCGAGCCTGGCTCGGATGGCAAGGTCATGGCCAACAAGTTGGGCCTTACCGATCAGGAAAGCTTGGATGAAGCGGAAACCGAGCTGCTTCTCAAGCTTTATGAAGACGTTTTCAGCACGTTGGAAGAAGACCAGCCCATCGATACCGAGACGTTGAAGCGTTGGCACCACCGTTGGCTGGGTAGCCTCTACGGCTGGGCAGGAGAGGAGCGTCAGGTCAACCTGGAAAAGGACGGCTTTCCATTTGCGGCAGCGGCTCAGGTGCCCAACTTACTGCATCAACTCGACAAGAAATGGCTGACCCCACTGACACCATGCAGTAGCATGGCCCGGGAAACGGCCATCAGCGCGATCGCTCAGGTGCATGTCGAGCTGATCCTGATCCACCCCTTTCGGGACTGCAACGGTCGCATCGCACGCCTGCTAGCCGATGCCATGGCTTATCAGGCAGGGATGAGCCTGCTGGACTACCACGACTGGAGCGAGAACAAAGACGCCTACATCGGCGCGATCCACGCCGGCCTGAGCGGCGATTACGGGCCGATGATAGAACGCGTCAAGAAAGCGGCAGGGACTTGAAGCGAGACTTACGAGTGCGCAGCGCTGTCTCGATGGCGTGACTAGGCTTACCAGTTTCCACGGCAGTGGACGTGGCAACGGCCTTCAGCAGAGCTTTTCGGTCCACCGTGCGACGTTTTTTGAGCGCTGTGGAAGCTGTCATGTAAGTCCTCCTCATTCAATAGCCTCTATTTTACGCGTTTCCCCAAGAGCCTGCATTCAGGTTCTCGTTGTGGCGTCGCCTGGAGCGTGCCATGCCGGACTATGAGCAGCAGAAAGGATAGCTGACACGGCACGGTATCGAGGTGGAAGAGTTGAGCTGATACGCCGATGGTTACCACTACTTAACCCAGATTATCGATAATCCTGGCGCATAAGCACACTGTGACAAGGCTAGGATGCTCAATGGCACACGGATGTGCCAACCCTCCTTTACGCTTTACCAGAACACTCACCAAGACATGTGCATCAAAACGTCGATAGACGTTTTACATCCTCACCATAGTCATGCAGTGCTTCCCTGCGGCGCATCAGCATCCATACTGATGGATATGCCTGCCGGCGTCTTGGGAGTCCATCATGCAACGCTTATCGCTGGAGCCCACCGCGCTTCATGTCGCGCGTCTTGCGCCCTTGCTCGAGTGGTTACAGGCACACTTGGGACTGACCGTCTTGTTACGTACTTCGTACAGCGCTTATCTTGAGCTGCACCGCGAAGGCCACAACAGTCATGTGCTACTGCTTGAAGAATACCCTGAGGCACCCGCCAGCACGCTACGTTTGGAAGCCGACAATGTGGAGTTCGAGCGTCTTGCGCCCCGGCTGATTAGCCAGGGCGCACGCTGCCTGGAAGCGTCGCGCGAACATCCCAGCGCCTCACGTGGCTGCGCTTGGCGGGTCTTGACCATGCCACTACCCGGTGATTGGCAGCTGATGCTGCTGGCCCTCGACCCACACCGCTGCCAACACTTGGGCCCGCATGGACAGACTCTTTGACGAGCCCCTCACTCATCGTCTCCTTTGGCCCGTCTGACCCGCTCGGCCATCGCCCGGCGCTGCTTGTTGCGACGATAGCGGCGCATCAGCGCCACCCAGCATGCAGCGAGAAGCATCAGCGCCAGAGTCGCGCCCTGCCAGGGGCGCGCCGCGTCGCCCAGACACGTTTCCAGCGTCATGATCAGGATGAACCCCAGGGCCTGACTGGCGATGGCTGCCGCGCGCAACCCATCGATCCCATAGCGCGAACTCACCATGCATTCTCCCCGTTCCGTCTCGTCCTAATCGCCGCGCGAGGGCTTCAACCCAGCCACCACGCTTTAAAGAGGCGACTCCAAGGGCGTTAGTGTAACGTGTCCAGCATCGCGATTCGTCATCGCCACCATGAGGATCCCATGCCGCCGATCATGCTCGGCCACGTGCCGCTTCCACCTGCGCCTCTATATGCCACCGTCGCGGCGCTCGCACTATTGGCGCTGGGCACGTTGTTGCGCCTACCCCGCACACGTCGACGCCAGTGGTTGAGCGGTACGTTGGTGGCGGCGCTGATCGGGGCTCGCCTGTTGTATGTCGCGCTTCATCTCGAGGCTTACCGCGAGGCACCGTTCGAGGCCATCACATTGTGGCAGTCCGGGTATCACCCGCTGGGCGCCTTGCTCGGCGCCGTTGCGTGGACGCTGTGGCGCTTGCGCGACCTTCCCGCGCGCCGGATACGACTGGCCACTGGCGCTCTAATGGCGTGCAGTGCGCTATGGTGGGGCTTGAACGCTTGGCAGCCGCTGGCGGTCGAGCCTCCGTCCGCGCACTTGCCGAATTTGACCTTGAACGCGCTCGATGGCACCCCGACGCCCATCGCAACGCTGGCGTCGGCGCCTCCGCTCATCGTGGTGCTGTGGCGCAGCGATTGTCGGGCATGCCGCCGCACGCTGGCACGGCTCACCGATATTAAGCGCGATGCCACCGTGGTGACGATCAACGAAGGCCAGACCCTGCTGCAAGCCGCGCGCTATCTCGATGCTCGGCATACCGCCTTCACCCATGACCTGCGTGACCCACACCAACGTCTGCAGGCCTATTTCGGGATGCCCGCACTGCCGCTGATAATGCGCCTCGACGCCCACGGCAGGCTTCGCGATTACCAGGCAGGCGAGATTTCCACGGCGCATCTCATGCGCTGGCTATCGCCCACGACCTGAAAACGCAATCGCCTGTTAAGCCCTTCGCCGCTTTCCGGTAGAATACCGCGCCCCGCCGTCCTGCATGCTCCCCCGGCAAGACGGCGCGCCACGTACCGTTACATCATCATCCCGAGGCATCATGAGCGAATTCATTCCGGGCCAGCGCTGGGTCAGCGACGGCGAAGCCGAGCTGGGGCTGGGCACGATCCTGAGCTGTGACGTCCGAAGCGTGACCGTTCTCTTTGCCGCCAGCCAGGAAACGCGCACCTACAGCGTTCGCCAGGCGCCGCTAACCCGCGTGGTCTTCGGCGCCGGCGACCGGATCGAAGTCGCCGACGGCCGCACGCTGACCGTCGACGACACCAAGGAAGCCGACGGGCTACTGGTCTATATCGTCGAGACGGCGGACGGCGAATACGACGAGCTTCCCGAAAGCCGCCTCGCCGATAGCATGCGTTTTCAGCAGGCGCGCGATCGACTGCTTACCGGTCAGGTCGATCGCAACGACTGGTTCGAGCTACGCTACCGCACCCTGCACCATTATCACCGCATCGCCCAGCACCCGGCGAACGGCCTGGCCGGACCACGTGTCGACCTCATTCCCCACCAGTTGTACATCGCCGATGAGGTCTCGCGCCGTCATGCGCCACGCGTACTGCTTGCCGACGAAGTGGGCCTGGGCAAGACCATCGAAGCCGGTTTAATCCTGCATCGTCTGCTGCTCACTGGGCGTGTCGAGCGTGCCCTGATCCTGGTGCCCGACAGCCTGAGCCATCAATGGCTGGTGGAAATGCTGCGCCGCTTCTCGCTACATTTCACCCTGCTCGACGAACAGCAGAGCCAACACAGCACGGGCAACCCCTTCGAGAGCGCCCAGTTGGTACTCGCCAGTCAGCAATGGCTGTTCGCCAATCCGCACCGCCAAACCCAGGCCCAGGCCTGCGACTGGGATCTACTGATCGTCGACGAGGCCCATCATCTCGACTGGACGCCCGAGGCCAGCGGCCCCGGCTATGCCTGCGTCGAGCAGTTGGCGCGTGTCATCGACGGTGTATTGCTGCTCACCGCCACCCCCGAGCAGATGGGCCAAGCCGGCCACTTCGCGCGGCTGCGCCTACTCGATCCCGAGCGCTACACCAGCCTGGAGGCCTTCGCCGCCGAAGAAGCAGGCTATGCCAAGGTCGCCGAGGCGGTGGACGCCCTTGAACGCCTGCCCGGCGATGCCGCGGATCGCGACGCCGTGGGCGCCGTCATCGACGACGCGGACAGCCAGGCGCTGCTCGAAACGCTGTTCGACCCCGAAAGCGACGAGGCGCAGCAGCATAGCGCCCGCCGCCAGCTCCGCGAGCAGTTGCTCGACCGTCACGGCACCGGCCGCGTGATGTTCCGCAACAGCCGCCGCCATGTCGCTGGCTTCCCCGAGCGCCATTTGCACGTTACGCGCCTGACCCCGCCTTCCAGCTACCGCCGCGAGCTACGCAAGCTGGATCGCGACATGGACTATCTCGATGACCTGCTGATCGCCACCGAGCTCGATCATCCCGAGGTACTGCTCTATCCCGACGCCATGTACCGTGCGCTGAGTGACGATTCGCCGGGCGACGTTTCGTCAGGCGTCGGTGCGCTCAATGCCGAACCCTGGTGGCAGATCGATCCGCGCGTGACCTGGCTCTTGGAACGCTTGACCGAGGTCGGCCGCGACAAGGTGCTGGTCATCGCCCACGACCGCACAACCGCCAGCGATCTCAGCGAGGCACTACGCGTGCTGGGCGGTCTCCAGGCTCCCGTTTTTCACGAGGGCATGACGCTCATCGAGCGCGACAGGGCCGCGGCGGCCTTCGCCGACGACGAAGACGGTTGCCAGGTGCTGGTGTGCTCGGAAATCGGCTCCGAGGGGCGCAACTTCCAGTTCTGCCGCCATCTGGTGATGTTCGATCTACCCGCGCATCCCGATCAACTCGAGCAACGCATCGGCCGCCTCGACCGCATCGGCCAGCAACACGCCATTGAGCTCTACGTGCCGGTGTTCGAAGATAGCCCCGGCGAGCGCCTGCTGCGTTGGTACGACGAGGGGATGCGTGCCTTCAACGCCCCGCATGGCATCGGCAGCGAGCTCTACGATGCCTTCGGCGATACCGTGGCCGACTCCCTGCTCGACAACAATTCCCTCGAAGAGGTCATCGCGGAAACACGCGCCTATTTCGAAAGCCGCCTCGCTGCACATGAGGCCGGCCGCGACCGGCTCCTGGAATGGAACGCTTGCCGTCCGGAACGCGCCCAGGCCGTCACCGAGGCCATCCGCGAACTGGACGAAGACACCACACTGCCCCGTTACGTCGACAAGGCCCTGGACGTGTTTGGCGTCGAGAGTCGCGACCTGGGCGGCGATATCCAGCACTTGCTGGCGGGGCCGCACATGCTCGACGGCCTGCCAGGACTGGTCAAAGGCGAGGAAGGCTTCTCGGCCACCTTCGACCGGCAGCGCGCCCTGGCCCGCGACGACGTGCAGCGCCTCTCCTGGGAGCATCCCCTAGTGCGCGAAATGATGGAGCGCATTCTCGACGGCACCTTGGGTAACACGGCGCTGGCACTGCTTCAGCACCCCTCGATTCCCGGCGGTAGACTGATGGCCGAGCTGGTATTTCGGACCCATTGCCCGGCGCCCAAACATTTGAATGTCGGACGCTTTTTACCACCCACGGCGGTTCGCTTGCTGCTCGACGAGTCGGGCGCCAACCTGACTCAGAAAGTCTCGTTCGGGGGCCTGGCGAAGAACCTCAAGAAGGTCAAGAAAGCCGTCGCGCGCGACCTGATCAAGTCGCGCCATGCACAATTACGCGAGCTTTTGACCAACGCCGAGGGCGAGGCCGAAAACGAATTGCCGAGCATCGTCGAGGCCGCACAGACGCGCATGCGCGAGACGCTGGACACCGAGCTGGCCCGTCTCAAGGCCTTGGCACACCACAATCCGGCAGTGCGCGACGCGGAAATCGACGCCCTCACCCACGAGCGCCAGGCGCTGGATACGGCCATCGATGCCACGCGGCTGCGCCTCGACGCAGTGCGTGTGATCGTCACCGTCGATCCACCCGAGTAAACCTAGGTCGAGAGACTACGCGTCAGCGTCCGAGAATCGCCTTCAGGGCGCTGTCCAACGTCGGATAGTGAAACGTGAACCCCGCCGCCTCCAGGCGCGCGGGGCGCATACGGGCGCCGGTCAGCAGCAAGCGTGACATCTCGCCCAGGGCCAGCCGCAGCAAACCCGCGGGCACCTTCATCAGTGCCGGTCGATGCAGATGATGCGCCACGGTACGCGTGAAGTCGGCATTGGTGACGGGATGCGGCGCAGAAGCATTGAAAGGCCCTTCGAGATCATCCCGCTCGAGCAACAACAGCACGATGCGCACTAGATCCTCGCGATGAATCCACGGCATGTACTGACGCCCGCTCCCCAGACGACCACCGAGACCCAGCCGGAAAGGCGGGAGCAGCTTACTCAGCGTCCCTCCACCGGCATCGAGCACCAGCCCGGTACGCAATAGCGCGACCCGCACGCCCAGCGGTTCGGCTGCCCGCGCCGCCGATTCCCACTGCGCACACAGGCGATGGGCGAACTCATCGGTGGGTGGCGTCTGCTCGGTAACGTCGCGCTCCCCCTGATCGCCGTAAAAACCCATGGCCGACCCGGATACCATGACCCGAGGCGGCGTCTCCAGGCGCTCGCACAACGTCACCAGCTCGCGCGTGATGGTCAGTCGCGACTCGAGCAATCGCTGTTTCTGCGTCTCGCTCCAGCGTTTGTCGGCGATCGGCTCGCCGGCGAGATTGACGATCGCCTCGGGGGCGTCGTCCGCAAATGCCATGACCGACTCGCGGACCTCGATGCCCTCGGGCAGATGCGTCTGCGCCCGAGCTGGCGAGCGCGACACCACCATCAACCGATGGCCAGCCTCGTGGAGGCGCTGGCAGAGCAGCCGTCCGACGAAACCGCTACCGCCGGTGATCAGGATGCGCATGATGACTCTCCGAATACGTATTATACGACCGTTGTACAGTTTGCTAGAGTTGTCCAGGTAAATATGCGTTAGCCTGATTGCAAAGCATAGCTCATGGCCGCCCACCACGCGGCTTTCCGCCATGCAAGGCGCCACGTCATTCACCACAGGAGATCGCTCGATGAGCCACGCCTTGATACTACTTGCCCATGGCTCCAGCGATGCGCGCTGGCGCGCGCCCTTCGAGACGCTCGAGCACGACCTGCGCGCGCGCCTCGAGACCCCCGCGGTCATCGCTTATATGGAGCTAAGCGAACCTTCGCTGGAAACCCGAGTCGCCGAACTTTATGACGCGGGCCATCGACGCCTCGATATCTTGCCGCTATTTTTTGCCGCCGGGCGCCACCTGCGTCAGGACGTTCCAGCCCAGCTCGAGGCATTGCGCGCGCAGTACCCCCAAGCGGCACTGACGCTGCTCGACCCCGTCGGCCAGCACCCCGCCTTCGTCGAGGCATTGGCGGGCATCGTGACAGCCCGCGCAGAGGCGTCGCCGGAGAAATAAGACGTGATGGAGATTGTACAAAACTATTGCGACGTACAACTTCATCCCCCATGCTAAGTGGCAAGATTCACAGGAGGAACCTAAGCGCATGAGTGAACAGGCGATGGATCCGGCCAGTTCGCCGCTGTACCCGATCCGCGAGGTCTCACGGCTGACCGGCGTCAATTCCGTGACCTTGCGCGCCTGGGAGCGCCGCTACGGCCTGATCCGTCCGCAGCGTACCCCCAAGGGACACCGTCTCTATGCACGCGAGGACATACGCCGCGTCGAACGCATTCTGCAATGGCTCAATCGGGGCGTTCCCGTCAGCCAAGTACGCGATCTGCTCGAGCAGGCCGAACCCGCAGTCAATGATGTCCCGCCGCCGGATATCAGCGACTGGGAAAGCCAGCGCCAGCGACTGCTGCAGGCCGTCGACGCACTGGATAGCGATACGTTGGAAGTCCTGTTCAACCGCAGCATGGCGCTTTATCCCGCTGGTTTGTGCGTGACCGAATTATGGCAACCGGTGATCGATCAGCTCGAGGAGCGCTGGGGCGATCAGTTCGGTGCCGAATTGCAGCGCCGCTTGCTGGAAAGTTTCCTGCGTACGCGGGTCGCCATTCGCCTGTACCACGCCAATCAAGCCACGCGGGGCGCGCGCCTACTGCTATTGCGCCTGCCCGAGGAGCGCGACCTGTTGCGCCTGCTACTTTTGGCGCTGGTCGCGTCGGCCTCGGGGTTTCGGGTCGAATGGCTGGATGCCGACTTGCCGCTCAACGAGTTGCCGCTGGCCGCCGAGCGTTTCAAGGCAGAGGCCGTGCTCATGACCAGTGGCTATGCCGAGCGCAGCGATCTCATTCGGCGTCAGTTGCCGCGTCTGGCGGAGCAGCTCAAGATGCCGCTGTGCCTAGTCGGCCCTGTGGCACGCATCCGCAGTGCAGAACTGGAAAACACTCAGGTCGCCTCGCTCGGCGACGAACTACCCACCGCACTCAGTCGCCTACATGGGCTGCTGGGACGCTAACTCTCATACCTGCGCCAGGGATTGGCCATGTCCGAAGTGCAATTGATGTGGTTCCGCAGCGATCTGCGAACCTTCGATAACCGCGCCTTGCATGCCGCCGCCGAACGCGGACCGGTAATCGCCGTTTTTTTGACCAGCCTTCCACAGTGGCAACGCCACGACCACGGCGCCAACAAGGTCGACTTCTGGCTGCGCGGCGTAGCAGCGCTTCGCGAGCACTTGGCCGGTCTCAATATTCCGTTGCTGCAGCGACGCATCGCGACCTTCGACGAGGCACCCGCAGCGCTGCTCGAGTTGGCGCGTGAGCACGGCGCCAGCGCACTGCACTTCAATCGCGAATATCCTCTGAACGAGCGCCGCCGCGATGCGGCGGTGGAATCTGCCTTTCAGGCGGCAGGACTGGCAGCCTGGGGGCATACCGACGCCGTCGCCTACGCCCCCGGCGAGCTGCTCACCGGCAAGGGCGAGCCGTATAGCGTGTTCACGCCGTTCGCCAAGGCTTGGCATCGCCAGTTGGCGTCACGCCGCATCGCCTTGGTGGAAGAACCTGAGCCCCAAGCCCCACTGGCCATCGACGCCGATCCGCCGCCTTCTCGCGATCTCGAGACGATGGCCGACGCGCCACTCGACCCGAGTCTGTGGCCTGCGGGCCAGGACGAGGCCGGCGACCGGCTCGAGCGCTTCCTGCGTTTCCGCGGCCATCACTACAAGCGCCAGCGCGATTTCCCCACGCTCCCCGGTACCAGCGAGCTGTCTCCCTACCTGTCGCTGGGCATGATTTCGCATCGCCAGTGCCTACACGCGGTGATGAGCAACAACGAGGGGCACCTGGCCGACGGCGACGCCGGCCTCACCGCCTGGGCCAATGAATTAATCTGGCGCGAGTTCTATCTGCATATCGCCGCCAGCTTCCCCGACATCAACCGCCACCGCCCCTTTCAGTCGCATACAAAGGCCCTGGCCTGGCGCGACGATGACGCGGGGTTTCAGGCTTGGTGCGAAGGGCGTACCGGCTATCCGCTGGTCGACGCCGCAATGCGCCAATTGGTTCAGCATGGCTGGATGCACAACCGCCTGCGCATGGTCGTGGCGATGTTCTTGTCCAAGCACCTGCTGATCGACTGGCGACGTGGCGAAGCCTTCTTCATGCGCCACCTCGTCGACGGTGACTTCGCCTCCAACAATGGTGGCTGGCAGTGGGCCGCCTCCACCGGCACCGATGCCGCGCCTTATTTTCGTATCTTCAACCCGACCACCCAGGCGGAACGCTTCGATCCGGAAGGCCACTTCATCGCGGAATATCTGCCGGAGCTGGCCGAGTTGCCGCTCAAGTCACGCTTTTTCCCCGACGCTGCGCAACGCCGGCAAACCGGCTATGCCGAGCCCATCGTCGACCACAAGGCGGCACGCCAACGTGCGTTGGACGCCTTCAAGTCACTGACGACGTAACCGCGCGCCCCGACCCACGTTACAGACCCTTGCCCTTTTCGGAGGACAGCATGCGCCAGGACCCGACCTTGGAGGCGTTTTGTCATGTCTTTAAAAAGCTGGACAAGACATGTACAAAAGACCTCGAAAACCTCTACACTGAAGATGTGTCGTTCACGGACCCGTTACACCATATCGAAGGGCGCGATGTGTTGCTGCACTACTACGCCGAGATGCTCGCCAACGTGACCGAGTGTCGCTTCGACACCGGGCATTATCAGCGTGAGGGCGATGACGCCTGCGTCGACTGGGTCATGCATCTCACGCACCCTCGACTTGCCGGCGGACGCGAAGTCGAGGTCGCGGGGTGTTCGCGGCTGACCTTTCGCGGCGAACGAATCTGCCAGCAACGCGATTACTTCGATGCCGGCGCAATGCTTTACGAGCACCTGCCCGTATTCAGCACGCTGATCCGATGGCTCAAGCGGCGCATGCGTCCAACATCTTCATCGCACTAGTCAGCGGGCATCACCTGGAGGAGAGCGCATGACCACATCAGCAGCCCCCCAGCGCATCTGGTTGACCGGCGCCACCTCGGGCATCGGCGAGGCACTTGCCGTGCGGTTGCTGAAGGAGGGCCACCGGGTTGCGCTGACCGCACGTCGACGCGATGCCCTGGAGGCGTTGGCGGCCCCCTTCGAGAACGCCCTGGTCGTTCCCGCCGACCTCACTGATCGCGCCTCGGTCACCGCCGCCGGGGAATACATAGAGGCTGTCTTCGGTGGCCTCGAGCTGGCCCTGCTCAACGCCGGCACCTGCGAATACGTGGACGCGCGACACTTCGATGTCGACCTCATCGAGCGCGTGCTGGCCACCAATCTCCACGGCACGCTGTATGCCATCGATACGGCACTGCCACTACTGCGTCGCGCTCGCCATGGCACACAACGTCCGCACTTGGCGGCTGTCTCCAGCGCCTCGGCGTATTTTCCGCTGCCGCGCGCCGAAGCTTACGGTGCATCCAAGGCCGCAATCAGCTACTTCCTCGCGTCCCTGCGACTGGATCTGGCGGCGGAAGGCATCGATGTCAGCGTCATACACCCCGGATTCGTGCGCACGCCGCTAACCGAGCGCAACGATTTTCCCATGCCCATGCGCGTCGAGCTCGAGACCGCCGTCGAGGCCATCCTGCGCGGCCTGGAGAAACGTGCACTCGATATCCACTTCCCGCGTCGTTTCACCTTGCTGGTAAAGCTGGCGGGCATTCTGCCGCCTGGGCTACGTCATCGCCTCGGGCGTCTCTTGACCCGCAATACCGCCGAAGAGGACCGCTCATGAACGTGCCCGCCTCACGCATCGCGGTGGTCGGCGGTGGCATCGCCGGCATGGCCTGCGCCCATTACCTCTCGCAACGCCACGAGGTGACACTGTTCGAGGCCAACGAGCACCTCGGCGGCCACACTGCGACCGTGGATGTCGAACTGGAGGGGCGCCAGCATGCCATCGATACCGGTTTTATCGTCTTCAACGACCGCACCTATCCGCACTTTCAGCGCTTGCTGGCGCAGTTGGATGTGCCCGCACAAGCCACCGAAATGAGCTTCTCGGTGCATGCCACGCACGAAGACTTCGAATACAACGGCCATACCCTCGACACCCTGTTCGCCCAGCGTCGCAATCTACTACGCCCCGGCTTTCACGGCATGCTGCGCGATATCCTGCGCTTCAATCGCCACGCGGTACGCGATCTATCACATGGCACCTTGCCGGAGGACATGACGCTGGGCGAGTATCTGACGCAGGGTGGCTATGGCAAGACTTTCCAGCGCCGTTACCTGCTGCCCATGGGCGCCGCCATCTGGTCCGCCAGCGAGCGCGACATGGCGAATTTCCCGCTGACATCCTTCGTACGTTTCTTCCATCATCATGGGCTGCTGTCGGTGAACAATCGCCCACAGTGGTACACGCTAGTGGGCGGCGCGCGACGCTACATAGCCCCGCTGACGGCCGCCTACGCCCAGCGCATCCGCCTGGCTTGCCCGGTGCTGGGCATCGAGCGCGACGCGACGGGCGTGACACTGACCACGCGTCAAGGCCGGGAGCGTTTCGATCAGGTGGTACTCGCCTGCCACAGCGACCAAGCACTGGCGATGCTGGCCTCGCCCAGCCACGCGGAGCACGAGATCCTCGATGCCCTGCCCTATCAAGACAATGACGTCGTCCTGCATACCGACACCCGGATGCTGCCACGTCGACGCCGCGCCTGGGCGAGCTGGAACTATCGCATCGACGGGCGCGAAGACGACGCCCGCATCTCGGTGACCTACGACATGAATCGCCTCCAGCATCTGCCAGGCGCGACGCGTTTCTGCGTGACGCTCAACGACAGCGACGCCATCGCCCCCGACTGCATGCTGCGGCGCTTCGTCTATCGTCATCCCTGCTTCACGCTGGCGGGGGCCGCCGCCCAGCAACGCCATGCGGAAATCTCCGGTCCGCACCATCGCACGCATTTCTGCGGCGCGTACTGGCGCCACGGTTTCCACGAGGATGGCGTCTGGAGCGCGCTGCGCGTAGCCCGCACACTGGGCTGCGATGACTCCGGCATCCTGCAAGGGTCTTTCTCGTCGACAACCGCGGTGCCTGGAGACGTCCCGGCATGAGCGCCTTCTTGCATAGCCGGGTGGCCCTGGGCGAGCTGCGTCATCGGCGCTTCACGCCGCGCGCGCATCGCTTCACCTACCGCGTATGGATGGCCTGGCTCGACCTGGACGAGTTGCCCGAGCTCTTCGATGCACTGCCGGGCTTCAGTGCACGCCGCGCGGCGCTGGCGCGCTTTCGCCGCGAAGATTATCTGGGCCCCACGCATTTACCACTCAAGACGGCGGTCCATCAGCGATTGCGTGATGAGCTGGGCGAGGCCGCACCCGCAGGCCCCGTCCGCATGTTGACCCAGTTGCGCCTATGCGGCGTGCTCTTCAACCCCATCACGCTGTATTACGTCTATGACCATGACGAACGCTTGCGCGCCATCCTCGGCGAAGTGACCAACACGCCGTGGCGGGAGCGCCACGTCTATGCCTACTCCGTGACACCGACACGTCATGTCCATGGTGCGCATTTCGACAAGGCTCTGCATGTCTCGCCGTTCAACCCCATGGACATGCGCTATCGCTGGCGCTTCAACACGCCAAGCGAGCACCTGCTGATGCACATGGAGGCATGGCGCGAGGAGACACGCCATTTCGATGCCACGCTGAGTCTGCGTTTCGCTCCCGCGGGACGGCGCGCATGGCTTGCCGCCCTGGCACGAGCCCCTTGGATGAGCCTCAAGACGCTGGCCGGCATTCACTTCGAGGCATTGCGCCTATGGTTGAAGCGCGTGCCGCTCTTTTCACATTCCCGTGGCGAGGAGACACGCCCGTGACGACGACCCGTTCCGCCACCAAGGCGCCTGCCAGCACGCTCGATGCGCGCGTAGCGCGTTGGCTCAAGCCACGCCTGATGCGCCAGTTGTCGACCCTCGAGGGCGGCGTGCTGATCGTCGAGGAAGCCGGACGCACGCACCGGATCGGTCAGGGCGGTCCACTCACGGTACGTCTGCGCATACATCACGACCGAGTCTGGCGGCGCATCGCGCTGGGGGGCAGCGTCGCGGCCGGAGAAACCTATATGGACGGTGACTGGCACTGCGATGACTTGGTCGCGCTGATTCGTTTGCTCGCCCGCAACCTGGAGCACGTCAACGAGCGCCTGGAGAAAGGCCCCGCACGACTGGCGCAGGGTATTCTCAGCGCGCTCCAAGCCCTGCAACGCAATACCACTAGCCGCGCCCGACGCCATGTCGCCGCGCATTACGACCTCGGCAATGCCCTCTTCGAAACGTTCCTCGATCGCGAGCACTGGCTTTACTCCAGCGCCATCTTTCCATCCCCCGACGCCAGCCTGGAAGACGCTTCGACACATAAGCTCGAGCTCATTCTCGACAGGCTGGATGTCGGCCCCGAGCATCATCTGCTGGAGATCGGTACCGGCTGGGGCGGGCTGGCACTTTACGCGGCGCGTACCCGAGGCTGCCACGTCACCACCACGACCATTTCCGAGGAGCAGTACGCGCATACCGCGCAACGCATCCGCGACGCCGGCCTCGAGGATCGTATCACCCTGCTCCAGCGCGATTATCGCGATCTCGAGGGGTGTTACGACCGTCTGGTATCGGTGGAAATGATCGAGGCAGTGGGGCATCAGTACCTGGCCACTTATCTGGCCACCGTCGACCGCCTGCTCGACGACGACGGCCTGGCGCTGCTTCAGGCCATCACCATTCGCGATCAGCGCTATGAGGCGGCCAAGCGCGAGGTCGACTTCATCAAACGCTACATTTTTCCTGGTGGTTTCCTGCCTTCCCACCAGGCGATGCTGGAAAGCATCGCGCGGCGCACGCAACTCAATGTACTCGCCCTTGACGAGATCGGGGCACATTATGCGCGCACGCTTTGCGAGTGGCGCCAGCGCTTCGATGCCCGCCTTGAGCACATTCGTGAACTCGGCTACGACGAGCGCTTCATCCGCATGTGGCGTTATTACCTGTGCTACTGCGAGGGCGGCTTCCGCGAGCGCACCATCGGCGCCTCGCAGTGGCTGCTGGCCAAGCCTGGCAGTCGGCGCGCGCCGCTCACCGGCGCACCCTGATCCCATGCGGGGCAAGGTTTTAAACGCGCTCGCGTTTCAGGTCGGCTGGCTGGCCTGCGTGCTCGGCGGCACGCCTTGGGCCTTGCCCACGGTCATAGTGATCGTGACATGTCACCTGCTGTGGCTGGGCATACCGGGAGAGTGGCGCTGGCTGGCAGGGTTCGCGCTACTGGGCGCGGGCGTGGACGGCACTCTGACGCTGCTTGGCGGTTTACGCTTTGCCGGTGCCTCGGAACTGCCGCTATGGCTGTGGCTGCTCTGGCCCCTGTTCGCAACCACTATCCACCATTCACTCGCTTGGCTATGGTCACACCCTTGGCTGGCGATGCTGGGCGGGGCGCTCGGAGGGCCGAGTTCCTATCTGGGTGGCGCGCGCCTGGCGGATGTCGAACTGGCGCCCTGGGCAGTGGCGGTGCAGGCCGTAGTGTGGAGCGCTATATGCGGATGGCTGGCGCTTAGGGCAGTGACATCTCGAGATCGCCCTTGAGCCGCATTTCGACATCGGTAACCCGTTCGGGGCGCGCATAGAGGAAGCCTTGCACCATGGCACAGCCTTCTGAACGCAGATAGTCCCGCTGCGCCTCGGTTTCCACTCCCTCGGCAATCACATCCAGCCCCAGGCCGCGTGCCATGGCGAGAACTGCCGACGTGATCGCGGCATCGGCGCTATCGTCGGGCAGGGCGCGCACGAAGGCACGGTCGAGCTTGAGCTTATCCACCGGCAACTGCTTGAGATAGGCCATTGATGAATAGCCGGTGCCGAAGTCATCTATGGCAATCGGATGCCCCTTGTCACGCAGCGCGACAAGACGCGTCGAGATATCCCCGGCGCGCTCGTCGAGCAGCACCGACTCGGTCAGTTCCAACCCCAGCATGGCCGCAGGCACGTTGTGCTTGGACAGACTGGCGGACAGCCGCGACTCAAGATCGCCCTGGATGAGCTGCACCGCAGAAATATTGATCCACACCGGCACGAACGATATCCCTTGCTGACGCCAGGTCGCCAGCTGCGCGCAGGCATGATCGATCACCCAGTCGCCCAGCGACGCCATCAAACCATGGCGTTCGGCCAGGGGGATGAACGTTCCCGGCGAAATCATGCCATGCGTGGGATGATACCAGCGCAACAAGGCTTCCATGCCGGCCAGTCGCCCATCGTCGAGATAGTGCTGGGTCTGGTAGAAGAGCTCGAGTTGCGTACCGTGCGCCAGAGCTTGGCGAAGCTCGTTGAGCAACTCGAGTTGAGGATCTCCCGCGACTTCTAGCGAGGGGCGGAAGCGTTGACTGTGGTTTCGCCCGTGGCGCTTGGCGGCATAGAGAGCCGACTCGAGACGCTGGAACAGCACTCCAGAATCACGCCCGTCTTCGGGCGCACGGCACGTGCCGATGGTCAGCCCCAGGCGAAGGGGTTTATCGCCGATCTCGAACGGTTCGCTAAGATGCCCGCGTAGCCCTTCCACCCATTGTTCATGATCGTCATAGGTCGTGGTGCGAATGACCATGAACTCGTCGCCGCCCAGACGGCCTACCACTCCCCCGGCGACGAAGGCGGCGAGCCGTTGTCCGAAGCGCGATAGCAGGCGGTCGCCCTTGTCGACGCCCATGGCATCGTTGACTGCCTTGAAGCCATCGATGTCGATCAATGCGATATCCAACCCCTCGCCGGCACGCAGGCGCTGCAAGCGCGAGGCCAGCAAATCATGCAGACGCCGACGATTGGGTAAGCCGGTCAACGGATCCTCGAAGCCGATACGCTGCAGATCCTGCTCACGCGCCTTATGCCGCGTGATATCGGTGAACAATCCCACGTAATGCGTGACCCGCCCCTTGTCATCCGTAACCGCCCGCACACGCAGCCACTCGGGGAATTGATCGCCATGCTTGCGCTGATTCCAGACTTCTCCTTCCCACTGCCCGGTAGCATTGAGCGTTTGCCAATAATGCTCGTAGAAAGCCTTGTCGTGGCGACCGGAGGAGAGCACCGACGGATCGAGGCCGCGTATCTCGTCATCACTGTAGCCGGTGATTTGCGTAAAGGCCGGGTTGACCGCCTCGATGCGATTGTGGGCGTTGGAAATCACCACGCCATCAGGGGAGAGCGTGAGCGCCGCTTCGGTCAGTTGACGACGGGTCGCCTCCAGACGAATCTGCCGCCAGGCATCCAGGGCACCGATGACAACGACCACCAGAGCCGCCAGTCGCAACATTAGCGTCGGCAAAAGGCTCATAGAAGCCATGGCAGCAACACCCGTCCATACCAAGGGACGGTTAAGCGTAAAGACGGACCACATGGCGAGTTAGCGGCTCAATCAATAGAGGTTCGTGAAGTGCAGGCATCATGCCCCTTCTCTTGCGACCGGCGCAACCCGCACCCATCTGCGGATTGCACCCATAACGCGCGCCCGGTAGGCTAGCCCAGCGTGCATTCATTCGGCACTGCCAGTAGACTAAGGTGTTCGTGCTCTGCGACGCACCACAATTTCGACTCTCGGAAAGACTCAGTGACCAAGCAACATTCTTTCAGCTACGAAGAACTGCTGGCATGCAGCCAGGGCGAGCTTTTCGGCCCGGGCAACGCCCAGCTGCCGGCCCCTAACATGCTGATGCTCGACCGCATCACGCAGATCCAGGAGGGCGGAGGCGAGTACGACAAGGGCGAGCTCATCGCCGAACTGGATATCCACCCCGACCTGTGGTTCTTCGACTGCCACTTCCCCGGCGACCCGGTCATGCCCGGCTGTCTAGGCCTAGATGCCATGTGGCAACTGGTCGGCTTCTACCTCGGTTGGCTGGGACATCCTGGCCGCGGACGCGCCCTGGGCTGCGGCGAGGTCAAGTTCTCGGGCCAGATAATGCCGAACGCCGAGAAGGTCACCTACCGGATCAACCTCAAGCGGATCATTACCCGGCGGTTGATACTGGGGATTGCCGACGGCACCGTTTCGGTCGACGGTCGCGATATCTATCAGGCCAACGATTTGCGCGTTGGCCTGTTCACCTCCACCGCGAATTTCTGATCAGGAGGCTTCCATGCGACGAGTGGTAGTCACCGGCCAAGGCATCGTGTCTTGCCTCGGCAATGACCAGCACCAGGTACTGGACGCGCTACGCAGCGGACGCTCGGGTATTCGTTACAAGGATGAATACGCCGAACGTGGCTTCCGCAGCCACGTGGCCGGCGTCATCGATATCGATCTCGATACCTTAATCGACCGTAAGCTGCGTCGCTTCATGGGTGATGCCGCGGCATTCGCCTATGTCTCGATGGAACAGGCGATCCGTGATGCCGGCCTCGACGAAAGCGATATTTCCAACGAGCGTACCGGTCTGATCGCTGGCTCCGGCGGCGCGTCCAGCGCCAACCAGGTCGAAGCCGCCGATGTCCTACGCGAGAAGGGCCTGCGTCGCGTCGGCCCCTACCGGGTCACGCGGACCATGGGCAGCACGGTTTCCGCCTGCCTCGCCACGCCGTTCAAGATCAAGGGCGTCAACTACTCCATCTCCTCGGCCTGCGCGACCTCGGCCCACTGCATCGGCAGTGCCGTCGAGCAGATCCAGCTCGGCAAGCAGGACGTGGTCTTTGCCGGTGGCGGCGAAGAGGAACATTGGACGCTGTCCTGCCTGTTCGATGCCATGGGCGCACTCTCGACGAGCTATAACGACGCACCCGAAACCGCCTCGCGTCCCTATGACGCCTCGCGCGATGGCTTCATCATCGCCGGAGGTGGCGGCATGCTGGTGCTCGAAGAGCTGGAGCACGCCAAGGCGCGTGGCGCCAAGATCTATGCCGAAATCGTCGGCTATGGCGCCACCTCCGATGGCTACGACATGGTCGCCCCCTCCGGCGAAGGCGCTGCGCGCTGCATGCGGCAAGCCATGGCGAACGTGGACGGTCCGATCGACTATATCAATACCCATGGCACCTCCACCCCGGTGGGCGACATCGCCGAACTCAAGGCGGTTCGCGAGGTGTTCGGCGATACCACGCCGGCGATGAGTTCTACCAAGTCGCTGACTGGGCATTCGCTGGGCGCCACTGGCGTGCAGGAAACCATCTACTCGTTGTTGATGATGGAGCACGCCTTCATCGCCGCCTCGGCCAACATCAGCGAGCTGGACGATGCTGCCCAGGGCTTCGATATCGTCGACCAACGTCGCGACGATGTCGCCATTGAGCGCGTGCTATCCAATAGCTTCGGGTTCGGCGGCACCAACGCCTGCTTGGTGCTACAGCGCTACCGGGACTGAGCGCGATCTCGCGCCGTACCGTTCCTCGGTAACATGAAAAAGGGGCGTCTCTCGCGAGACGCCCCTTTTTGCATGCTGGCACACCTGCCGTCGACAGAGGCTCAGGCCGGCACCTTGGCAGGCTCGCCCTCAACCTCGGGACGCGGTACCGCGGAGATCTCGCGAAGCTGCGCCTCGATCCAATGCTCGACCTCGGCCAGTACCTCGTTGGTGGAACGCCCCTGCGTGGCGATCGGCTCGCCGACCACCACATGCAAGTCTCCAGGCTTCTTGACCCAATGTCGTCCCGGCCAGTGTTCGCCGGCATTATGGGCTACGGGCAACACCGGGACACCCGAGCGGCAAGCAATCACCACCCCGCTCTTGTTGTAGCGACGCCGCTGCCCTGGCGCCACCCGCGTTCCCTCGGGAAAGATCAGCACCGATAGCCCCTCGGCCAAACGCTGCGTGCCTTGCTCGAGCACCATACGCATGGCCCGCGACGGTCGCGAGCGATCCAGCGCGATGGGCTTGATCAAGCGCAGTCCCCAGCCGAAGACTGGTATATTGAGCAGCTCACGCTTGAGTACCGTGCACACTGGCACCTTGAGCAGCTGCAGGAACAGAGTTTCCCACTCGCTCTGATGATTGGCGAGCACCACGCAGGGCCCCTCAGGTACGTTATCGCGCCCGCTGATGTGATAACGCACCCCGCAGGACACAGCGAACCAACCCACGATGAAGCGGTTATACAGATTCAGCAGCCGAAAACGCGAAAACAACGGCAAGAACGGTGCGGCCGGTAACAACACTAGGCCGCTGATCAGCAGGGCCAAAAAGTAGCCGGTATAAAATACGAGACTGCGTAACACCTTCACGTCGCCGACTCCTTGTCATGCAACAGGCACCAGTCATCCAACATGCGGCTCAGCTCGAGCCGCCAGGGCTTCTGGTGGATACCGAAAACGTCCAATACGCGGCGACAATTCAGGACACGCCGTAACGGATGGTCGTGATGATGATGCAAGGCGTGCAACGTCCCTAATGTCGCGTCACGCTCCTGTCGCTCGAGATGCGTGGTGAGGTAGGTGCGTACGACGGAGGCGAACGTATACGGGCTGATCGGCTCGGTACCTGCCAGATGATAGGCGCCCCACGCATCGGCGCCACAACCTTGCTGCTGCATCATACCGATCAACGCCATGGCCACCGCATCGACCGAGGTCGGGCACAGGATGATGTCTTCCGCGGCGCGTACTTCGTCACCCGCCAGCAGCGTGTCGAGTAACTCGGGTAACCAGGCATGCGCGCCGCCGAGCGCGAACAGCGGCCCCAGCCGTACGATGAGATGTTTCGGCAGACACTCACGCACCCGGTCGCCGGTGGCAATCAAGCGCTTCAGACTGTCATCGCGTGGCGCCGGGATGACATGCTCGTCGAGCGGCCCGTCGCCCCCATCCTCATAGAGTTCATCGGATACGCACCAGATCAACGGCACATCGTATTCCCGACACAGCGCGAGGTTGGCGTCGACCGCCTCGACATGGGCCATGACCTCAGCGGGCGCCAGACGTGACGGCGCCGATAACGGTGGCACCACCAGCGCATCGGGCCGGGCCTCGGCCAAGGCCTCCGCCGAGACTTGCGTCTCCTCGACGATGGTCAATTGGGTATCGCGACGTCGATTGGCCTCACGCGCCAGCGCCAGACTCAAGCAATGTCCCGCATCCGCCAGCAACAGCTTCACGGCCTCTCCTTTCGCATGCTCGTTTCCTCGATTCGTCGTCCACCGCGTCGACAGGGCCACATATTCACCCATCGCCGTATTGCCTGTCATCCTCATTGCCGCCGACAGGCTGCGCACGGAGACGCGCCGTGGTCGTGCGCAAGGCTCGTATTCTACGCCATGCAGGCGGTGGACTCAGCCCGAAACCCCGGGATGCCCCGTTACCAGACCGTCCAGTACACGCTCCATTTCCAGAGCGGGCATGGGGCGGAAGAAATAGAACCCCTGCACCAGGTCGCAGCGCATCTCCCGGATCAGTGCGAGCTGCTCACGATTCTCGACCCCCTCGGCCACGACCTCCAGACCCAGGCGGTGGCCGATGAAGATCGCGGCCTCCATGATCGCGCGATCCTTGGGCTCGTCAGGAGCATCACGCACGAAGGCACGATCGATCTTGAGCGCCGTTACCGGAAAGTGCTTGAGATAGCTCAGCGACGAGTAGCCGGTGCCGAAATCATCGATGGCGATGCGAAAACCCCGGTCATGAAGCCGGCGCAAGCCCTCCAGGATACGATCGTCGGCTTCGATGAGCACGTTCTCGGTAAGTTCCAACCCTATGTCCTGAGGACCCAGCCCATGGCGCCCCAGGCAATCTTCGAAGCGCTGGAAGACGTCGGGCCGGCTCATCTGTCGACCGGAGAAGTTGATATCGATGCGACCGATGGCTAGCCCGGCATCCCGCCACAGCACACGCTGCTGACAGGCGGTTTCCATGACCCAATCACCGAGGCGATGGATCAAGTCGGAGCGCTCGGCGAGGGGAATGAACTCGGCCGGCGAGATCGGTGGTCCCTCTGCCGGCTGCCAGCGGAGCAGCGCCTCGAGGTTCTCGATACGCCCACTCGCAGCAGAAACCTGAGGCTGGTAATGCAGCGAGAGTTCTCCGCTATCCAGCGCTTTCGTCAGCCGGTCGACAAGGCGATGCTGGTAGAGCAGTTGATCATGGAGCGTCTGGTCGAAGAAGCACACGCTACCGTGGCCATCCATCTTGGCCCGGTTCTTGGCCACATCGGCGTTGCGGATCAGCTCGCGGGCCGTTTCGCCATTATCCGGATAGAGGCTGACTCCCAGGCAGGCCGTCACTTGATGCCGAGAACCGTTCATCAGGAAAGGAGAACGCAGGGTATCTTGAATCTTGTGGACCCACTGCAGGAGCACCTCCTTGCGCTGCAACATCGGGCAGGCGATCACGAACTCGTCGCCGGAGAGCCGCGACATGATGTCTGACGCTCCCATCACCTGATGCAGCCGCCGCGTCAACTCGACGAGTAACCGGTCTCCCTGCTCGTAGCTTAGAGCGTCGTTGACCGCCACGAAGTCGTCGATATCCAGATAGACCAGCGTCATCCCGACACGCTTTCGGCGGCAATAGACGATGACCTCATCCAGCTGCGCTTCGAAGGTCTGGCGATTGGGAAGGTGGGTCAGCGCATCGAAGCGCGTGGCAAAATCCAGCTCGCGATACGCTCGCTTCTGATCCGAGAGGTCCACGTCGACACAAAACATCAGGGGATTCTCGGTGTGTTCGCCGAGCATCACGTGATGAGAGAAGACCGGGACCAGCTCACCACTCTTGTGCTGAAGCTCGAGTTCTTCCGCCGGAATCTCGACCCCCTTCTTCACCCAGGCCTGATGCGCCTGAATCACCGATTCACGCATGGGGTCCGGGATGATCAGCTCTTCCAGCGCTTGGCCCTGTGCCTCCGCGGCGCCATAGCCATAGAGCCGGGTGCTGGCCTCGTTCCAGTAGATCACGCGGCGATCGCGATCATAGCCCTGGACCGCCACTCTGGGCAGGCTTTCCAGCAGGGCTCGAAAACGCTGCTCGCTCTCCAGATACTGACGGCGCACGAGCTCGATATCATCCCGAACGCTCTCGCCCTGAGCATCCAACCATCTCGCCCTGAGCTGCTGCCACCGACGCACTAGCTTATGCCACTGCAAGACTAGCCAGCGTCGGAAAACGAAATCGTAACCGCTCATCAACTTTCCCATCATCGAAAGATGCTGTTGCCTGCATCATGAGGCCAGATGGCATCTTCCACCACCGCGACCACTTCACCCTCACGGCATACGCAGGCATGCCTCCACACGGCAGCCCGACTCGGCATGACCGTTTTCATCCAGCGTAACGAAACGTGACCAACGTCAAAGCAATGCGACACTTTTTATACCTTTTTTGACATTTCGCTGCAGATATTCTCCTTTCCGAGGGTTGCTCGGACGATCTCGGGCAATCTCGGTTCACACTGTAATGGAGAAGATCTCATGAAACTCGATACCCTCAAGCATGGCGTCAATTCAAGCACCATACCCTCCGATCCGTTCGTCGACTACTGGTCGCCCTCGATTACCCAAGCCCTACACTATCAGGGCTGGGCCAAGACCGAGGTCCGCTCCCGGATAGATCTCGAGGCCTGGCAAGCATTCACCGCCGACTTGCCGCGAGACCCCTATGTCAATCGTCGCTGGAAACGCATGTCCTGGCTGGCTCTGGATGAACATGACGAGGTCATCGATATGGGCCATTGCCCCATGGCGCAGGGCGGTGCCTTTAATGATGCCGAGAGCATGGCGGACCGCCTGCGCTACTATGAGCCACTGACGCCAGCATTCATGGCCCGACCGGACGTGAAGGACTTCGTGCGTGCCTGGGCGCGGCTCTGGGACCTGAAGCCCAACGAGCCCATCCTGATGCAGATAACCGGCGTTCGTGGCGAAGGCATGATCGACCCTCTGCAGGGTCAGGGGATTCATGCCGACGGATGCAAGGCGCTGAGCATCCTGGTGTTAAGCCGCCACAATGTCGCCGGGGGCGATAACCACCTCTATGCTGACAAGGCGGGCACTTGCGCCGTGGCCGACACGACCCTCGCCCCAGGCGATATCCTCCACCTGCGTGACGACCGTCTCTTCCATAGCGTAGACGGCATCCACCAGGAAGATGCCGGAGCGCCCTTCGAGCGCTTCATCATCATCATCAATAGCCGCTTCGTGGATGCGTTTCAGAATCAGATCCTGCGTCGACACTTTCCCGAGGCGGTGCTCAACGAGACCCGCTAAAGACACATCAGCAATCACGACCGTATCGGTGCTGGGGTCGCCCCCAGCGCCATACCGGGCACCCACGCAAAACGCCACGCCGGATGGCGTGGCGTTTCGGTCAGCGGCACGACGTCTCAGGCGACGTGTGCCAACGACTCAGCCGGTCCGAAGAACTCATGATGGCGCCGTTCAGCCTCGACCCCGAGCGCTTCCAGCGCCGCGTCGACGCGGCGCATGAAATCCGCCGGCCCCACCGTGTAGCACTGCGCATCATGCGGCATGTAGTCCGCCAGCAACGCGGCACCCACACGGCCGACGTGATCGGGCGCATCCTCCGAACGCGGTTGTGAATAAATGGTCATTACGTGCAACGTCTCAGGGTATGACCGGCGCAGCTCGGCCAGTTCGTCGGCGAAAGCATGCACCGCACCGTCGCGCGCCGCATGCAAATAGACGACTCGGCGCCCCTCGGCGAGCGCCTGCCGCGCCAGCGGCAGCATCGGCGTCTGCCCTACACCACCGCTAATCAGCATCACCGGCGCGTCGCCTGCGGCCAGGGTCAAATGCCCCGCCGGCGGCAGCAGTTCCAGAGTATCGCCCACCGCCAGGCGATCATGGAAATGACGGCTGACCTTGCCACCTTTCTCGCGCTTGATGGAAATCCGATACGTTGTGCCATTGGGTGCCGCCGAGAGGCTGTAGTGGCGATGCACCGTTTCACCGTCGATGGCCAGCTTGAGGCCGATATACTGCCCCGGACGATGCTCGGCGACCGCACCGCCATCCACCGGCGCCAGCTCGAAAGAGGTAATGACCGCGCTCTCGGGATGCTTGGCGACGATGCGAAACGCACGGGTGCCATCCCAGCCACCAGGCTGGGCGGCGAAGTCGTGATAACGGCGTGCCTCTTTCTCGATCAACACCCCCGCCAGCTCCTCATAAAGCGCACCCCATGCGTCGGCGACCTCTTTTGTGACTGCCTCGCCCAGCACCTCACCGATCGCCGCCATCAGGCATTCGCCGACGATCGGATAATGCTCGGGGCGGATTCCCAGCGAGACGTGCTTGTCGACGATGATGCCCAGCACCTCGTCGAGACGCGTCGGCTCGTGGCGCAGTTGCACATAGGCGACAACGGCGCCCGCCAGCGCGCGCGGCTGTCCGCCGCTTTGCTGGTGCGCGGCGTTGAAAAACGTCTTGACCTCGGGATAACGCGCAAACATCAACGGATAAAAGCGCTTGGCGATGGCCTCGATGTGTGCGGCAACCACCGGTGCAGTGGCGGCGATGACGGATTCCTGGGCAGATGTCAGCATGATGTCTCCTTACGATGGGGCTTACAGTGTGTGCCCCTGCTATCGCAAGCGGAGTGCCAACTCGGCTCGTTTCACCGTGCCCGCGACATTGTGCCACGCGCCTACCTGCGAGGCCGCGCGGTTGCCGCTTTATAGAAACGTCAGGGCACCGCCCGGCATATGACGAGCCCTTGCCCTCGCCACCATGACTGTCAAAATAACACCCAAACAACGTGTCGATATGACAATCGGCTCGGAAAAGGATGTATAAATGACCGTCTTTTTGCATACCTTGCGCGACCTGCTCGCCGACCTCAGCGTCGGGCGTGGCAGCGACGCTCTGCCCGAGCGCTGGGCACGGCTGCTCGCTGCGCTGGTCGGCGATTACCCCGCCGATGCCAGTACGCTGATGGTCGCCCATGACGACGGCTTGCAGCCCGTCGCCGTGCTGGGCCTCGACGACGAAGTTCGTGGGCGTCGCTTCAGCCTAG
Source organism: Chromohalobacter sp. 11-W (assembly GCF_029889905.1). Taxonomy (GTDB): domain Bacteria; phylum Pseudomonadota; class Gammaproteobacteria; order Pseudomonadales; family Halomonadaceae; genus Chromohalobacter. The sequence goes on from NZ_JARANZ010000012.1 coordinate 60,790, forward strand.
CCGCACACCCGCGTCTGGCCGCGATCGCCGCGCATCCCGGCGTATGCCGTTTCCCGCTCGACTCGCCGTTGCCCGACCCCTTCGATGGCCTGCTCGACGACACCTTGAGCCATGTACATGACTGCATGGGCGTCGCCCTGCGCGATGGCGACCGACTGCTCGGCATGCTGACGCTGGATGCACTGACGCCCGGCTGCCTGGCCGCCATCGACGATGACGACCTGTTGGCCGCGGCGGGCCTGCTAGCGACCTGCCTGCGTCTCGCGCAGCAACTCAGCGATACCCGTTCGCGCCTCAATCAGGCGCTCGACCAGCACTTCCCCGATCAGGACGCACCGCGTAATAGCACGCCCGATTGGCAGAGCCCCGCCATGCGCCGGTTGGAGGAAAGTCTCGCCCTGGTGGCGCCCACCGACATGAGCGTGCTGCTGCATGGCGAGACCGGCGTCGGCAAGGAGCGTATCGCCCGCCGCGTGCATGCGCTTTCCGCACGCAGCCAGGGGCCACTGGTGCGTGTCAATTGCGCTGCCCTGCCCGAGTCACTGATCGAAAGTGAACTCTTCGGCCATCGACGCGGCGCGTTTTCCGGCGCCGTCCGCGATCATCGCGGCCATTTCGCCATGGCCCATGAGGGTACGCTGATGCTCGATGAAATCGGCGAGTTGCCGTTGACCATGCAACCCAAGCTATTGCGCGTGCTGCAGGAAGGCGAGATTCAGCCACTGGGCAGCGAGACCTCGCAGCGCATCAACGTGCGCCTGGTCGCGGTCACCAACCGCGACCTGAGCCAGGAAGTCGCCGCCGGGCGTTTCCGTGAAGACCTCTACCACCGCTTGAGCGTCTTCCCCTTGCAGGTGCCGCCCCTGCGCGAACGGCGCGAGGACGTGCCACTACTGGCCGGCCGTTTTCTGGAGGACAACCGCGTTCGCCTGGGGCTCGCTAACCTGCGCCTCGACCTTGCAGCCGAACACGCTCTGCTGGCCTGGCCATGGCCGGGGAACATCCGCGAACTGGAACACACCCTGGGGCGCGCCGCGCTACGCGCCTTCGGCGAACAGTCACCTCGCGGGCAGAGCGCACGTCGCGACGCCGTGGTGCGCATCGCCGCGCACCACTTGGAACTGCCGACGCTGCCCACCGACGATCTCAAGCCTCCCGAACCCTCAGCACCCGAGGCCCACCGCGCGCCCCTCACCCCGCTCCGTGAAGCCGTCGAGGCCTTCCAGCGCCAGCATATCGCCCACGCACTGGAGGCGCATGACGGCAACTGGGCTGCCACCGCGCGAACGCTGCAGACAGACGGCGGTAACCTGCACCGCCTGGGCAAACGCCTGGGACTCAAGCCTTAAGCGGCACGCTCGGCATCTGCCTCAACCGCGCGTCCTCTCACAGCGTCGATGCCGTCTCGATGCCGACGATGTGGCCCCGCGCATCATGGCGCAGTGTCGTCACGCGACTGCGCTGAAGGTCCTCGACCTGCGCCTCGCTCACCCCGAAAGAGACCGCCAGGCGCTCAGTGGTCAGCGGGGATGGTGGGCGGCGACGATCGGCATGCCGAAAGCGGCGATAGTTGTAGAAGGCCCATATCAGCAACGCCATTCCCGCCAGCACGACAGTCACGGCATAAACTGTCAGCGAAGCCCAACTGTGCTCGTGGCTGTCGATCACATAGGACTGAAAACGCTCGCTCCCGAAGGCCCATCCCAACAGGGTCGACAACGGTAGGAACAGGTAAAGCCACAGCATCCACCCCACCCCCGAGAGTAGCGCGAACACACTCCGCTGACGGCGCGACTGCAAGTCGGGACGATGGATGATCTCAGGCAACTCGAGCGCCGCAGTATCGTCTCGCATGTCATGCGTCCTTATCGGTTTGGATGCCGCGATCGGGACTCTGCCAACGTGCCCGCCGACAGGGTGAGGCCAGAAGGGTCTTGGGCACCGCGACCACGGCGGTGAGGGTCGACAGCGTCCAGTAGAGCAAGGGGTACCAGATCACCCAGAAGTAATGACGCAGGAAGCCCATGCGTTCGTAGCGTTGGTCGATGTAGAGACTGACCAGAAACTGGATCAAGCATGTCGCCCCCAGCAGCAAACCATTCCATTGGGGCAACAACGTGTCCACCCGCCACTGCTGCGGCAGGGGCACAAACGGCCCCAAGCAAAACAACACGGCAATCGCCAGCATCACATAGGCCCAGATCAAACTGGTGAAGTACTCGATTGCCACGCCCCAGAAACGCCGTTGGCGCCAGGCAAACAAGCCTCGACCATAACGCAGCATCACCTCGACGCCGCCCTGGGCCCAACGCAGCCGTTGCTGCCACAGGCCTTTCAGAGTTTCCGGCATATAGATGTAGCAGAGCGCCTCGGGCTCGAAACGAATGTCCCAGTGGTCCAACTGCAGGCGCCACGAGACATCGATATCCTCCGTTACCATATCGGCACGCCAATAGCCCACGCTATCCAACGCGGCCCGATTGAAGCCCGTGATGACCCCGGAGACGGTAAAAATACGCCCATAAGTACGCTGGGCACGCTTGATCAGACCGATGATCGAGGAAAACTCGCCGACCTGGATCTTTCCCAGTAGCGTCGAGCGATTGAGGATGCGCGGATTGCCACTTACAGCGCCCACGCGCGGCCCTCCCGTTAGATGGCGCATCATCCAATAGACGGCATGAGGATGTATCAAGGCATCGCCATCGATAGTCACCAGATAGTCGCTGCCTGCCGCGAGCGTCCCGGCCTTCAGCGCCACGGCCTTGCCCTGGTTGGCGCCGAAATGAATGACCCGCAGGCGTTCGTTGTTTTCCGCCAGTCGGTCAAGAATGGCGCCCGTGTCATCGTGACTACCGTCATTGACGGCGATGACATCGAAGTGCGGATAACGCGTCGCCAGCGCATACCGGATCGTCTGCTCGATTTGATCTGCTTCGTCGTGACACGGAATAACGATACTGACGGGTTCCATCTCCGCCCCCGAGCCATCGAAGCGCGGTTGCTCGGTATGGCCACGTTCGCGGCGCAGATAGAACCACAACCCGCCGATGATCCACATCCAGGCCATGAAGATCGGGTAGTAAAAAGCAAAGCCGAACATCGTTGCCCGCCAATCGATGGTCAGTATCCAGGAAACGAGTGCATCGATCATGGCTGGCTCCGGCGGTGGGGAAACTCGTTAAGGCTCATGCCTTCGAACGTCGGCTGGAACGCTGGCTTGCCGGTAATGAAGTCATCCGGGTAATACGCCAGATTGAGCGCGCCACGACGCACGAGCTGATGCATCCAGTCACGCAGGCGTTTCGGCGCGATCCACTCCTGGCGCTCCCAATCATAGGTTTGCAACTCGAACACCGTTTTATCGAGGCCACGCGGATAGCGCTGCACCCGGTCCACGAGCGTGTCCAACCACTCTTCCGCCGGCTTCTCGGTACCATCCAGATAAGGCATCGCCATCAAGGCGACATCATCGTAATGCTCGAGGAATGGCCCCAGCGCCTGGGAGAAACGCGCTTCCGCGCTCGGGTCGAGCACAACGCGCGCATAGAGATTGCGCGCTACGCGAAAGCGATTGCTGAGATTGGCGTAGTGTCGGGCGCCGTCGAGCGCCTGCTCACCGAAATCGATCAACGCCCGAGTCTTGTCACGCGCGCTCAGCTTGCAGTCGGTAATCCGGCGCCCACTATCGGGCCAGCGAGCCTCGGGGGCACATGCCTGGGCATCTTCATCAGCGGCGAGGTAAGCATCATCGTGAATCAGTACGCCGTCGATACCCGGCGTGCTGCGCGCCAAGTCCGCGTAGATGTCATGGACGAGCGCTTGCGCCTCGGGACGAAACGGGCTCAGGCGTCGATAGGCACGCTCGGCAACGCGACTGTCACCATCGGCCTCGTGCACCCGAACCTGCAAGCGACGCTGCCGAGAGGCATCCGGCAGGTCGAAGGCCAGCAAGGGTAGCCAAGCATAAACATCCACCCCGGCACGCGTCTTGAGCTGCCAGGCGACGCGGTTGAACAGATCGGCCCGCATCGGCAAATGCGCATTGGGGAAGTAAAGCGAAGAGGCGGTGCCATCGCCGTCCGGGTCGGCGAACGCCTGCAGATAGACCGTGCGCACCTGCATCGCCTTGATACGATCGAGCAGCGCGCTCAGGTTGGCATGCACCTGCTCGGGATCGTCATCGTAGAGCATGTCGATGTCGACCTGCACGGCACGCTGACTACGCGCCGGCGGGTCGAGCGTCTGCGCGACCTGTGCTTCGATATCCACCGGCGTGGGATTGCCCATGACCAGTAAGCGCCCGAAGTCAGGCCCCGAGGCCGGCGTCGATAGACGTCGGTCCCCCAGGTTGAAGGTGAAGTCAAAACCCACGTCACGTGCAATCGCCTCGGTTTCGGCATTGGTGGCGCCATATGGCCAGACTAAGGCCCTCGGACGCACGCCCGTTTTCGACTCGATCACATCGGCACTTTTAACGAGGTCGTCATGAATGCGCTGGCGATACGCGGCATCGTCTTCATACTCACCGCTCGTCGGGTCATAGTGCCGCGCCAACGCGGCCGGTTCGACGTTGCCCTGAGGATTGGCGCGAATGCCACGATGCAGGTCGTGGGTGTGAGTGGCGATCTCGACCAAGCCCGAGGCCTGCATTTCACGTACCTGCTCCCAGGTAACGAACCCTGCCTGGCCACGCGTGGCACCGTTGTACTGGATTTCATCCGCGGCTGCCTCGTCACGCGGGTCGCTCGACGCATTGCCTAGATTGGCCGCCAACTGGGCGGTTTCGCGCGTCGCGATATTCTCGCCCTTGCGGACCCGCTCGAGCCATCCTGTCTCGACCGCGAAGAGCGCCGGATAGTCGTAGGCCTGCAGCAGCGGGTACACGCGACGATAGAAGCTTTCCAGGCCATCGTCGAAACTCAGCAGTACGGCATTCGAGGGCAGTGGCCGCTGGCCTTGGCGTGCCGCCTGAATGTCGTCCAACGAGACAGGATGCCAGTCATGCGCCAGCATCCAATCGAACCATCCCGCCAGCCGTTCATGGCTGATCGCATAGGGGTCACGCCCCACCGCCGGTTGGGCAGCGTCACGGACATCATGAAACGCGAGCGTCGCGAAATGGCCATCCGGTATGTGCACATTGGCCGAGGCAGAGGGATCCCTCGGGGGCGGCGCAGCCGACGTCTCGGCCAAGCTGGGGCCGGCTATCAGCAGCCCCAAGAGCAGCAATATTGAGACCAGCGATGGCATTACAGCACCCCCTCGAAACCAAACTGCCCATACCAGCGCTTCTCGCGCTCACCTTCGTATGCATGGCTTTCCCAGCCGATGCCGTAATTAATCGACCAGGTCCGCGTCAGCTGCCAGGTATGGCCATAGGACACCTCGTAACCTGGCGCACCGCCGTAGCCGCTTTCCCACTCAGATGCCGCACCCAACGATAAATTCTGGGTCAAGGAGCGGTCGTAGCGACGCCAAGTCAACCAGTCATGTTCAAGCGTAATGCCAGCCATGCGCTGGCCTTCGGGGTTGTAATAATCGGCCTCGACGTCGCGATTGTGTTCGGCCGACAGAGAACCAATCAGCCGGGTCTGATGATGAGCGCTGGCCTGAACGCGCTGCGTCAGGTCGACCGCCACATCGCTGCGTAGGTTACCGTCGCTGATATCCAGTGCACTCAGCGTGAGCGTGGCGTCTCGGGATTCATTCTGGCGCCAGGTCACTTGCGTCTGGTAAAGACGTCCGTCCAGGTCGTCGCGCTCGGCACGCAGTGGCGTCTCGGGCGACTGCGTCTGCGTGCGTAGCTGGTATTGCCAATGATCGCCCAGCCATTGCGACCAGCCGAGCTCGAGGCCGAGATGATCATTCAGTTGCTCACCGCTCAACGCCGCCCACCAGTGTCGACGCAGCCACTGGCGTTCGACGCCCAGGCTCTGGCGGCTATGGCGCTCTGCGCCCTCGTCATAATCGCCCCATTGGTAGGACTGCTCGGCATAAATGCGATAGCCTCCCTCGCTCCAGGGCGAGTTCAGGCGCAGTTGGTAATCGCCATCCTGGCTACCATTGACGGCATTACCACCGTGAGAACGGCCAAAACTCCCCTGCCCCTCGATGGAAAAATGCTGGCGATCCAGCCATTCGAGCCGATTACGTCTCACCGCCGAGTCGCTCGGAAACTGCTCCGCTAGAGCCTCGCTGGTCGCCTGCCAACGCGGAAACGCTTCGAGATCCTGGGCATTCTCAGCGATATTCAAACGCGTGGCCTTATCGTCCGGCGCGTATGCCTTGGCCAGCTCGGTCGTCGCTTGCGCTTGACGATACCAGCCGCGGGCACGCTGGGTGGTGGCAAGCGCATTGATGACATCGGTGTTGCGCGGCGCCGCTCGATAAAGCGTAGTCGCCCTCTCAAGCGCAACCTCTTCATGATTTCTGTACGCCGCGTCACGGACCCGGAGACGATCGATTTCACTACGCTCCCAGTTGGGAACCGGCGACGCCGTCTGGTTCTCGCGGTAGCGCCACGTCGGGGTGCGATCATCCAGGCGCGCCAGTTGTTGCTTGGCCCCCTCGTAGTCTTCGCTCTCGATCAGCGCGTAGTAATATCCCGTCTTGACCGCGAGCGGTGCCGGCGAACCGGCATCGAGCACTTGGCGATAAAGCGCCGCCGCCTTTTCGGGTCTTTGGCGTGCCAGATACGCATCGGCCACCGGCGCCTGGGCATAGGTCGGTAACGTCACCGAGGCCCGACGCAACGATTCGTAATCGTCGATGACATCATCGAAACGCCGCAACTGGCGTAGCACCACGAGCCGATCGAACCGAGTACGCCGACGCGCCTCACTACCGGCTGCAAAGGCATCAAGGTTAGCATTGAGTTTCTCCAGCGCCGCCGATAGCGCGACGTCGTCCTTGGCGTAGCGTTGCCGACGCTGGTGACGCGTTTGCTCGAGAATTCCGTTGTGGATAGCGCCCGTCGCCTTATCCGCCCGAAAGCGGTCGCTCACCTCCTCTGGCCACTCGGGCTGATGACGTCGCCGCAACCGATCGGCACGCCGATATGCTCCTAAGTTGGAGAGACTGGAAATTTTCGTCTTGAGCGCCTGGGGGTTGGATGACGCATACGTCAAGACGCGCTCAGCGAGCTGCAGCGCAATACCGGGGTGGCCTTGCTGTCGTTGGCGCTCGGCTATCCCTGCCAGATCGTCGGCGTTAGGGTGTCCATCAGGCCCCGCACGCACGTCGTCACCATAGGCCGACGCCGGCGCATCAGTAGCCGGCAGTCGACCATCGGGAAAGCGCGCGTCCGCCTGAGCGGCACCTGTCGGCGCCAAAAGCAGACCCAGCGCGGCGAACCCAGTAAAAGCCACGCCCAAGCGTAGAAAACGATGACAGCCGGCACGCGCACGTGAGCAGTGGCCTGGATGACCACCCATCCACCGGCCGCCGAAGCGGAGAGATTGCATTATGAGATGACACCACCGTTAGTTCCATTAACGAGATGAGGGCTCAAATCCGTTGAGCGGGTGCTGTAGCGACACTGAGGCTAGTAGGGAATATCTCCGTATGCAAACAAGTGTGATGTTATGTGTCTTTGCGTATCCATGACAATCTGAGAGCCTTTCCTCCAAAGCCGACATAAAAAAGCCCCGTTAAACGGGGCTCTACAAGCGTCTATCGACTTATCACGTCGGCAACGCTAGAACGGGATCTCGTCGTCGAAGTCATCGAAGTTGCCGGGATTGGGAGCACCGTAATTACCTTGCTGGCCACCCTGCTGGGGCGGCTGTTGCTGAGGTGCCTGCTGCTGCGGGGGCGGGCCGCCTTGTGGCTGGCCGTAGCCACCGCCCTGCTGCGCCGCAGCGCCTTGCCCCATGCCTTGCTGAGGCGCATTTTGCGGGGGTTGGGCATAGTCGCCGCCACCCTGGCCGCTACGCGAGTCCAGCATCTGCATGTCGTTGGCGACGATCTCGGTGGAATACCGATCCTGACCGTCCTGGCCCTGCCACTTACGCGTCTGCAGGCGGCCTTCGACATAAATACGCGAGCCTTTCTTCACGTACTGCTGGGCGATTTCCGCCAGCTTGTTGAACATCACCACCGTATGCCATTCGGTACGCTCCTGGCGCTGACCGCTCTGACGGTCGGTCCAGGTATCGGTGGTCGCGATGCGTAGATTGCACACCGGATTACCGGAAGGTAAAAAGCGGACTTCCGGGTCCTGACCGAGATTGCCGATCAGGATGACCTTGTTCACGCCGCGCGCCATGTGAGTCTCCTTGAAATAGTCCCGCGCCCGTAATCAGGCGCTCTTGTGATCTCGCTGGGATCCGAGGACGCGTTCTAACGCCTCGGCATCCAGTCGCTGACGGTCGACCTTGAGGTAGGCGACACGCTCGTCGGGCACCACCATGACATCCTCGACGCCGGCCACGGCGGCGAATCGCTCCATCAGTGTATCCATCGTGCCCATCGAGCGCTCGTCCAGGGCGACGATCTCGCTCGAGAGGTGGCGGGGTGCCGGCATCTTCCAGACAATCGCCAACCATACCGCACCCAGCAACGTTGCGCCCAGAAAGACCGCATCCAGGCCGAAGTGTTGGGAGAGGAAGCCTCCCGCCGTTCCGCCCAGGAAAGCGCCCAGAAACTGGCTGGTGGAGTACACCCCCATCGCCGTGCCCTTGGCGCCCGCCGGGGCCAGTTTGCTGATCATCGACGGCAGCGTGGCTTCCAACAAGTTGAAGGCCACGAAGAATCCCCAGAGCAGCGAGAACAGCGCCCAACGCCCATCGGAAAACTCCACCAGCCCCGCCAGACACAGCGTCAGCCATGCCACGGCGCCGATGAAGATCGGTTTCATCTTGCGGTACTTTTCGGCCACGATCACCAGCGGCACCATGGCCACAAAGGCCAGCGCCATGATCGGCAGATAGACCCAGCCATGATGCGCCGGCGCAATGCCCAAGGCTTCCAAGCGAAAGGGCACGGCCACGAAGCAGGCGGTCAGGATGGCGTGCAGGGCGAAGATCGAGAAATCCAAGCGCAACAGATCACGCCGTGCCAGCATCGCGCGGAGTTGAGTGCGGTCGAGCCCGACATCGCGATGCGACACCAAACGTGGTGCCCGCGGGACCAGCCGCCACAGCACCAACATCCCCACCGCCGCAAGTGCGGCCGTGAACCAGAACACGCCGGCCAAGCCGTAAGGGTCGGCGACCAAGGGACCCACGACCATCGCCACGCCAAACGCGATGCCGATCGACAGCCCGATGGTCGCCATCGCCGCCGTACGCACCTCTTCGCGGGTCTGATCGGCTAGCAGCGCCATGATCGCGCCCGCAACCGCGCCGCTGCCTTGCAGGCAGCGCCCGGCGATTACCCAGCCGATCGAGGTCGCCTGGGCGGCGACCACACTGCCCAGCAGAAACAACAAGAGCCCGATACTGATGATGAGCTTGCGGCCGAACCGATCCGACAGCAGCCCGAAGGGAATTTGTAGAATCGCCTGTGTCAGGCCGTAACCACCCAGCGCCATTCCCACCAGTAAGGGAGTCGCGCCATCCAGGCCCTCGGCATACAGCGCCAGGACCGGCAATACCATGAAAAGCCCGAGCATGCGTGTCGCATATAAGCTAGCGAGGCCGAAAATGGCACGCCGCTCGGTGTGAAGCAATGATGAAGACATGATTGAGTCGCGTCGTTGAAGAGAAGAAACGTTCGATACCGAAACCGGCCCATGAGGCCTTGCCGCAAGGGGCCGTGACGAACCAACACCTCGGCGTCTCGCACGCGCGCAGACGCCGACCAAGCGCATTTTACCGACTGCCTGCCTGTCAAGGAAAGGACGCGCTTTGCCCGGACTCCACTGCACCCTCTATAATCGATCCTTTGACCGCGCCACCGCCACGGCGCAACCGGCACGAGGTGGGCATGGACAGAATTCTGGTCAGGGGTGCACGCACCCACAATTTGCAGAACATCGACGTCGAACTACCGCGCAACAAGTTGATCGTCATTACCGGCTTGTCCGGTTCCGGCAAGTCATCGCTGGCCTTCGACACCCTCTACGCAGAGGGGCAGCGTCGCTATGTGGAGTCCCTCTCCACGTACGCCCGCCAATTCCTGTCGATGATGGAAAAGCCCGATGTCGACCACATCGAAGGGCTCTCGCCCGCGATTTCCATCGAGCAGAAGTCGACGTCCCACAACCCACGTTCGACGGTCGGCACGATCACCGAGATCCACGATTACCTGCGCCTGCTCTATGCCCGCGCGGGGACGCCACGCTGCCCCGATCACGATATCGACCTCGAAGCGCAAACCGTCTCACAAATGGTCGACCAAGCTCTGGCATTGCCCGAAGGCAGCAAGCTGATGCTGCTGGCGCCGGTCATTAGTGGCCGCAAGGGCGAACACCAGCAACTACTGGCCGAGCTACGTGCCCAAGGCTACGTCCGCGCCATGGTCGACGGCCAGGCCGTGGAACTCGATGAGCTCGGTCCGCTCGACAAGAACAAGAAACACGACATCAGCGTCGTGGTAGATCGTATCAAGGTACGCGAGGGGCTGGCCCTGCGCCTGGCCGAGTCGTTTGAAACTGCGCTCGGCCTGTCCGACGGCATCGCCATCCTTCACGATATGAATGGCGCGCGCGACGACATCGTCTTTTCGGCACGCTTCGCCTGCCCGGTGTGCGGCTACTCGATTGCCGAGCTCGAGCCGCGGCTGTTCTCGTTCAACAACCCCGCCGGTGCTTGCCCGACCTGCGACGGTCTCGGTGTGCGGCAGTATTTCGATCCCGATAAACTGATCAGCCACCCCGAGTTGTCGCTGGCCGAAGGCGCCATCAAGGGCTGGGATCGGCGTAGCGTGTATTACTTCAACCAGCTTCAGGCGGTCGCCGAGCACTATCGTTTCGCGCTGGAAACGCCCTGGCAGGATCTTGCCCGGCACGAGCGCGACGTGGTGTTGCACGGTAGCGGACAGGACCAGATCGCCTTCAGCTACGTCAACGACCGGGGCCGCAAGGTCACGCGCGAACATGCCTTCGAGGGTGTCCTCCCCAACATGGAGCGGCGTTACCGCGAAACCGAGTCGAGCATGGTGCGAGAAGACCTCGCCAAGCACCTGGCAGTGCGGTCCTGCCCATCTTGCCAAGGGACCCGGCTACGCAAGGAAGCCCGCCATGTTTATATTGACGGGCGTCCTCTCCCCGAGGTCTCGCAACTGCCCATCGGCGAGGCCTGGCATTATTTCGTGGCGCTGGAACTGCCGGGCCGCAAGGGTGAAATCGCCGCCAAGATCCTCCACGAGATCCACTCTCGCCTGGAGTTCCTGGTTAATGTGGGGCTCGACTACCTGACCCTCGAACGCAGCGCCGACACCCTCTCCGGCGGCGAGGCACAGCGCATTCGCCTGGCCAGCCAGATCGGCGCCGGGCTGGTTGGGGTCATGTACATCCTCGATGAGCCATCCATTGGCCTGCACCAGCGCGACAACGACAGGCTGCTTCAGACGCTCGAGCATCTTCGCGATCTCGGCAATACGGTCATCGTCGTCGAGCACGACGAGGAAGCGATCCGTGCAGCGGACCACGTGCTCGATATTGGCCCCGGTGCCGGTGTGCACGGCGGTCGTATCGTCGCCCAGGGCACCCCCGAGCAGATAACCCAATGCGAAGCCTCACTGACCGGCCAGTACCTCTCGGATCGGCGGCGTATCGAGATGCCCCCGTACCGTATCCCCGGCAATCCAGAGAAGATGCTGCGCCTCACCGGTGCTAACGGCAACAACCTGCAGGATGTCACGCTCGAGCTACCCTTGGGCCTTTTCGTGTGCGTGACGGGGGTGTCCGGCTCAGGTAAGTCGACGCTGATCAATTCGACGCTGATGCCCGTCGCCACGCGCGAGCTCAACCGCGCGACGAGCCTCACGCCCGCGCCTTACAAGCACATCGAAGGGCTGGATTTGCTCGACAAGGTCATCGACATCGATCAGAGCCCGATCGGGCGGACGCCACGTTCCAACCCGGCCACCTATACCGGCATTTTCACACCGATTCGAGAGCTCTTCGCGGGCACCCAGGAGGCACGCTCACGTGGCTACAAACCGGGGCGATTCAGTTTCAACGTCAAGGGCGGACGCTGCGAAGCCTGCCAAGGCGAGGGACTGATCAAGGTCGAGATGCACTTTTTGCCCGACATCTATGTACCCTGCGACGTCTGCAAGGGCAAACGCTATAACCGCGAAACCCTGGAGATTCAATACAAGGGCAAGAACATCCATGAGGTGCTGGAAATGACCATCGAGGAGGCATTGGAGTTCTTCTCGCCGGTCCCGGCGCTTGCCCGGCGCTTGCAGACCCTGATGGATGTCGGCCTGTCATACGTGCGCCTGGGGCAAAGCGCGACCACCCTTTCCGGCGGCGAGGCGCAGCGCGTCAAGCTCGCCCGCGAGTTGGCCAAACGCGATACTGGGAAGACGCTCTACATTCTCGACGAACCCACTACCGGCCTGCACTTCGAAGATATCCGGCAATTACTGGGTGTCCTGCATCGCTTGCGCGATCATGGCAACACCATCGTGGTCATCGAGCACAATCTCGATGTGATCAAGACCGCCGACTGGCTTATCGACCTTGGCCCGGAGGGTGGTTCCGGCGGGGGACGCATCATCGCCGAGGGGACGCCAGAGCAAGTCGCCAAGATGGACGTCTCGCACACCGGGCGCTTCCTGGAGCCGATCCTGGCCAAGCGCACAACCGCCAAAGCAACGCGCGAAACGAGTACTACCGAGACCTGACCTCAATACCGGCTATCAACAACGCATAAAAAAGCCGGCCCCGAGGGGCCGGCTTTATTGTGCCGAGATGGCGAAGCCTGGCGAAGATTACTCTTCGGCGGCTTCCTCTACGACCGGACGGTCGACCAGCTCAACATAAGCCATCGGCGCATTGTCACCAGTGCGGAAACCGCACTTGAGAATACGCACATAGCCGCCCGGGCGCTCGACGTAACGTGGGCCCAGCTCGTTGAAGAGCTTACCGACCGTTTCTTTGGAACGGGTGCGGTTGAAGGCCAGACGGCGGTTGGCGACGCTGTCCTGCTTGGCCAGAGTAATCAGCGGCTCGACGTGACGACGCAACTCCTTGGCCTTGGGCAGGGTAGTCTTGATGACTTCGTGCTCGACTAGCGACACACACATGTTCTTGAACATGGCATGGCGATGCGAGCTCGTACGATTGAGGTGACGACCACTCTTACGATGACGCATGGTTGAAATTCCTTACCAAACTGGGACTCGAGTCGGCGCTCACGCAGAGGCCTTGTCGTCCTTCAGGCTCGCCGGCGGCCAGTTTTCCAGCCGCATGCCGAGGGAAAGACCGCGCGCTGCCAGAACATCCTTGATCTCGTTCAAGGATTTCTTGCCGAGGTTCGGCGTCTTCAACAGCTCCACTTCGGTACGCTGAATCAGATCACCGATATAATAGATATTCTCGGCTTTCAAGCAGTTGGCGCTGCGAACGGTCAACTCGAGATCGTCTACGGGGCGCAGTAGAATCGGATCGATCTGATCCTCTTCTTCTTCGACTTCCTGTTCCTTGTCGGCTTCGAGGTCGACGAACGCGCCCAACTGCTCTTGCAGAATAGTCGCGCTACGACGAATCGCCTCTTCCGGATCCAAGGTGCCGTCGGTTTCCAAGTCGATAATCAGCTTATCGAGATCGGTACGCTGTTCGACACGCGCGGCTTCCACGGAGTAAGACACACGACGCACCGGGCTGAAAGTCGCATCCAACTGGAGGCGACCGATCGCGCGCGATTCGTCTTCCTCAGAAGCACGGGTATCCGCCGGCTCATAGCCACGACCGCGGACCACCTTGAGCTCCATTTTCAGCTCGCCGCTGTCGTTGAGGTGCGCGATAACGTGATCCGGGTTGATGACGTCGACGTCATGATCGACGGCGATATCGCCCGCGGTCACCACACTCGGACCCTGCTTGCTCAGCGTCAGAACCACTTCGTCACGGCCATGCATCTTGATGGCGACGTCCTTGAGGTTCAGGAGAATTTCGATGACGTCTTCTTGGACGCCCTCGATGGCGCTGTACTCGTGTAGAACGCCTTCAATCTCCGCTTCCACAATGGCGCAACCGGGCATGGAAGACAGCAGGATGCGACGCAGAGCATTCCCCAGGGTATGGCCGAAACCACGCTCGAACGGCTCGAGCACGATCTTCGCATGATTCGCGTTGATCTCTTCGACCTTGATGTCGCGAGGACGGAGAAACTCTGTCACTGAACGCTGCATAAGAACACCTTTCAGGCTGCCAAACGGATACTCGGTACTCGAAACCAGGCCCTGGCATGGGGCCTGGCGGCATCACGCAGTGGCTGCATGATTACTTCGAGTACAGCTCGACGATCAGGTTTTCGTTGATGTCGGCAGACAGGTCGCCGCGTTCCGGGACAGCCTTGAAAGTGCCTTCCATCTTCTTGGAGTCGACGTCGATCCAAGTCACATCGCCACGGTTGGCGGCGATTCCCAGGGCGTTTTGAATACGCGCCTGGTTCTTGGACTTTTCACGAACGGACACCACGTCACCCGGCTTGACCTGATAGGAAGCCACGTTGACGCTACGGCCATTCACGGCGATTGCCTTGTGGCTGACCAACTGACGCGCTTCGGAGCGCGTGGAGCCGAAGCCCATACGGTAGACGACATTGTCCAGTCGGGATTCGAGGAGCTGCAACAACAACTCGCCGGTCGCGCCCTTGAGGCGGGCCGCTTCCTTGTAGTAGTTGCGGAACTGCTTCTCGAGTACGCCATACATGCGGCGTACTTTCTGCTTCTCACGAAGCTGCAAGCCGTAGTCGGAAAGACGCTGACGGCGCTGGCCGTGGACACCCGGGATCTGCTCGGATTTGCACTTTTTCTCGAAGGGAGTAACACCGCTCTTCAAAAAGAGGTCGGTGCCTTCACGACGAGACAGTTTGCACTTCGGTCCAATATAACGTGCCATGAATCTGTCTCCTTAAACGCGGCGTTTCTTCGGCGGACGGCAGCCGTTATGGGGAACGGGCGTCGCGTCGGTAATGCTCTGCACGCGGAAACCCGCAGCATTGAGCGCACGCACGGCGGATTCACGGCCGGGACCGGGTCCCTTGACCAGCACGTCGACGTTTTTCACACCATACTCGGCTGCAGCAGTCGCTGCACGTTCGCTTGCTACTTGAGCAGCGAACGGGGTGCTCTTACGAGAACCACGAAAACCCGAACCACCGGCAGTCGCCCAAGAAAGAGCGTTGCCCTGGCGGTCTGTGATCGTCACGATCGTGTTGTTAAAAGAGGCATGGATGTGGGCAACCGCATCCACTACCTGCTTTTTCACCTTTTTACGGTTACTACGCGGGTTAGCCATGTTGATGTCTATTCCTGTCTTAACGCCAGAACTGCGTTTTATTTGCGAATCGGCTTACGCGGTCCCTTACGGGTACGCGCATTGGTCTTGGTACGCTGACCACGCAGCGGAAGACCACGACGATGACGCAGACCACGATAGCAACCCAGGTCCATGAGACGCTTGATGTTAAGCGTCGTATCACGGCGAAGGTCGCCTTCAACGGTATACTTGCCGACTTCGTTACGCAGGACATCCACCTGGTCGGCGGACAGCTCCTGCACTTTCGTCGTCGGCGCGATGCCGGTAGCGACGCAGATTTCCTGCGCACGCGTACGGCCAATCCCGAAGATGTAAGTCAGCGAGATCGCCGCATGCTTGTTGTCCGGGATATTGACGCCTGCAATACGGGCCATCAGCTTACTCCGAATGTTGAGCGGCTTGCTCGTTTAGTCGTCTATAAGGGCGCAATAGCATACCCCTTTGTCTCCTTGGAGACAAGGGGTATGCCTACACCCGCTTTTAAGTCAGCGCAGGATCAACCCTGGCGCTGCTTATGCCGCGGTTCGCTACAGATGACACGAATCGCGCCATTGCGCCGAATGATCTTGCAGTTACGGCACATTTTCTTGACGGAAGCTCGAACTTTCATCGTTCTCTCCAAAAAACCTAGCGGGGCTCGTTTAACGCAGGATACCGCCGCTGCCATAGCCTTTCAGGTTGGACTTCTTCATCACCGATTCATATTGATTCGACATCAGATGCGACTGCACCTGGGCCATGAAGTCCATGACCACCACTACCACGATGAGCAAGGAAGTGCCGCCAAAGTAGAAAGGCACTTGCCAGGCCACCACGAGGAACTGGGGCATCAGGGAAACTGCGGTGATGTACAAGGCGCCGAAAAGCGTCAGACGTGTCATGACCTTATCGACATAGCGGGACGTTTGCTCACCCGGACGAATTCCCGGTAGAAACGCTCCCGACTTCTTCAGGTTGTCGGCGACATCCTTGGGATTGAAGACCAACGCCGTGTAAAAGAAGCAGAAGAATAGCACCGCCGCCGCGAAAAGCAAGATGTACAGCGGCTGCCCCGGCCCAAGCGCTTGCGACACCGTCTGCAGCCAGGCCATGTTCTGCCCGTCACCGATCCATTGGCCAATCGAGGCCGGAAACAGCAAGATACTGGAGGCAAAGATCGGCGGAATGACACCGGCCATGTTGACCTTCAGCGGCAGATAGCTGCTCTGCCCGGCATACATCTTGTTGCCTACCTGACGACGCGGATAATTCACCTTGATCCGTCGCTGGCCACGTTCGATGAAGACCACGAATGCAACGGTCGCGATCCCCAGGACTGCCAAAGACAGCAGCGGCAAGATATTCCAGGCCCCATCGTTTCGCGCCAGCTCGAAAGACTGGCCGATAGCGCTCGGAAGACCCGCCACGATACCCGCGAAGATGATAAGGGAAATGCCGTTACCAATACCTTTTTCGGTGATCTGCTCTCCCAGCCACATCAGGAACACGGCACCCGCGACAAACGTCACGATTGCTGTGAAGTAGAAGCTGAGATCGCCGCTATAGGCGACGCCCTGTCCGACCAGACCGACTGCCATGCCGGTCGCTTGGATCAATGCCAGCAGCACCGTACCGTAGCGCGTGTACTGGTTGATCTTGCGCCGGCCAGCCTCACCTTCCTTCTTCAGCTGTTCCAGCTGAGGCGAGACCGCCGTCAGGAGCTGCATGATGATCGACGCGGAGATATACGGCATGATCCCCAGCGCAAAAATACTCATGCGCGACAGCGCACCACCCGAAAACATGTTGAACATGCCCAAGATGGTGCCCTGATTTTCCCTGAACAAGGCAGCAAGCTGGTCAGGATTGATGCCAGGCACCGGAATATGGGCACCGATACGGTACACCACGATGGCGATGAACACGAAACGCAAACGCGCCCAAAGTTCACTCAGACCACTTCCACTGGCCGGCATGTTTCCTGACTTAGCCATTAGTCCTCTACCTTGCCACCGGCAGCTTCGATCGCGCCACGGGCACCCTTGGTGACCTTGAGACCACGAACCGTGACTGCTTTGTTCAGTTCACCGGAGAGAATCACCTTCGCGTACTTGGTATTATCCTTGAGTACGTTGGCTTTCTTAAGGCTATCCAGATCGACGATATCACCGTCGATCTTGCCCAACTCCGCCACGCGCACCTCTTCGGATGCCAGCGACTTGATGGACGTGAAACCGTATTTCGGCAGACGACGCTGCAATGGCATCTGACCGCCTTCGAAACCGGGCTTCACGGACCCACCGGAGCGTGACTTCTGGCCTTTGTGGCCACGGCCGCCGGTCTTACCCAGACCGGAGCCAATGCCACGACCGACGCGCTTCTCGGCGTGCTTCGAGCCCAGTGCTGGACTCAGACTATTGAGTTTCATGGATTACTCTCCCTCAACACGCACAAGGTAATTAACCTTGTTGACCATACCGCGTACGGCGGGGGTGTCTTCCAGCTCAACCGTGTGACCGATGCGGCGCAGGCCCAAGCCACGAATAGTGGCCTTGTGCTTTTCCAGAATGCCGATGGTACTACGAGTCTGGGTAACCTTGATCGTTGCTGCTGCCATGATGCCTTACCCCGCGAGCTCTTCGACGGACATACCACGCTTAGCGGCAATATCCTCCGGAGACTGCATGGCGGCGAGACCTTTGATAGTCGCGCGCACCACGTTCACCGGGTTGGTGGAACCGTAGCACTTGGCGAGAACGTCATGGACGCCTGCCAGTTCGAGTACGGAGCGCATGGCACCGCCAGCAATGATGCCGGTACCTTCAGACGCCGGCTGCATGAACACCTTGGAGGCGCCATGACGGGCCTTCGTGGGGTACTGCAGCGTAGAGCCGCTGAGACTTACCTTCACCATGTTGCGGCGAGCCTGATCCATCGCCTTCTGAATCGCGACTGGCACTTCACGTGCTTTGCCGCGGCCGAAGCCGACGCGACCGTTGCCATCGCCAACGACGGTCAGTGCGGTGAAGCCGAAAATACGACCACCTTTCACAACCTTGGCGACGCGGTTTACCTGCACGAGTTTCTCTTGCAGATCGCCGCCCTTCTGTTCGTTATTCGCCATCGTAAAACCCTTTAGAATTCCAGGCCGCCTTCACGAGCGGCATCTGCCAGGGCCTTGATACGACCGTGGTATTTAAACCCGGCACGATCAAAGGCCACTTCGGTGATGCCCGCTTCCTTTGCGCGTTCGGCAATCAGAGCGCCCACCTTGGAGGCGGCGTCCGCATTGCCCGTGGATCCTTCACGCAGGCTCTTATCGAGCGTGGATGCGCTGGCCAGTACTTGGCCGCCATCCGGCGAAATGATCTGCGCGTAGATGTGGCGCGGCGTGCGGTTGACGCACAAGCGAGACACGCCAAGCTCGCGGATCTTGGCGCGAGCGCGGCGGGCACGACGGAGACGAGATTCTTTCTTCGCGTTCATAACCCTGCCTTACTTCTTCTTGGCTTCTTTGCGGCGGACTTCTTCGTCGCCATACCGAATCCCTTTGCCCTTGTAGGGCTCGGGGGGACGGAAGGCACGAATTTCCGCTGCGACCTGGCCGAGCTTCTGCTTGTCCGCGCTTTTCAGCACGATCGTGGTGTTCTTCGGCGTTTCAGCCGTCACACCTTCAGGCAGCGTATACTCGACGGGGTGCGAGAAGCCTAATGTCAGGTTGAGTGTGTTGCCGCTTGATTGCGCGCGGTAACCGACACCGTTGATCTCGAGAGACTTACTAAAGCCTTCCGAAACGCCAGTAACGAGGTTCTGTACCAGCGCACGGGTGGTTCCGACCATCGCCCAGCTTTTGGCGGACTCGCTCGGATTAAATGTCAGTTGGCCTTCTTCCTGGCCCACGGTGACATCGGAATGCACGGTCATGGAGAGCGTGCCCTGACCGCCCTTGACGGTCAGCTTGTTAGCCTCGAGTTTGACCTCGACGCCACTCGGTAGTTTCACCGGATATTTGGCTACGCGGGACATTCCAAACTCCTAGAATACGGTGCAGATGACTTCACCACCGACACCGGCCTGACGCGCCGCACGATCGGTCATCACGCCCTGAGAAGTGGTGACGATCGCGATGCCCAGACCATCCGCGACTTTCGGCAGCGTGTCCTTGCCCTTGTAAGAGCGCAGGGACGGCTTGGAAAAGCGCTGAATGTGCTCGATGACCGGCT
The DNA here is from genome assembly GCF_029889905.1 of Chromohalobacter sp. 11-W. Lineage (GTDB taxonomy): Bacteria > Pseudomonadota > Gammaproteobacteria > Pseudomonadales > Halomonadaceae > Chromohalobacter. The sequence continues at coordinate 80,434 of NZ_JARANZ010000012.1, forward strand.
TACCCTCGAAGTACTTGAGAGTAACGGTCAGCTGGGGCTTGGCGCCTTCCGTGACAGTGAAGTCGTGGATATAGCCCTCTTGCTTCAATACGCGAGCCACCTCGACCTTGAGGTTGGAAGACGGCATGGAAACCGTCTCCTTGGTGGCCATCTGCGCATTGCGGATACGGGTAAACATATCCGCCAGAGTATCTTGCATGCTCATTACGTTGCGCTCCTGATTCTCGCGTAGCTTACCAACTGGACTTCTTGAGCCCAGGTACGTCGCCACGCATGGCGGCTTCACGCAGTTTATTGCGGCCCAAGCCGAACTTGTTGTAGAAGCCGTGCGGACGACCGGTGACGCGGCAGCGATTACGCTGACGCACCGGGCTGGAATCGCGCGGCAACTCCTGAAGTTTCAGTTGGGCGTCGAAGCGCTCTTCATCAGAAGCGTTGACGTCATAGATGACGGCCTTGAGCTCGGCACGCTTGGCCGCGTACTTATCTACCAGCTTCGCGCGCTTGAGCTCACGCTCAATCATGCTTTTCTTTGCCATGATCCCACCCTTATTTCTTGAACGGGAAGTTCAGCGCGCTCAGCAGCGCACGGCCTTCTTCATCGGTGTTGGCAGTAGTGGTGATTGTGACATCCAACCCGCGAATACGATCAATCTTATCATATTCGAGCTCGGGAAAGATGATCTGTTCACGCACACCCATTGAGTAGTTGCCACGACCATCGAAGGACTTGGGGTTCAGACCGCGAAAGTCACGAACGCGCGGAATCGCGACGTTCACGAGACGATCGAGGAAATCCCACATCCGTTCGCGACGTAAAGTCACCTTGATGCCGATCGGCCAGCCCTCGCGGACCTTGAAGCCTGCGATTGACTTGCGCGCCTTGGTCACTACCGGCTTCTGACCGGAGAGTTTCTCCAGGTCGCCGACGGCGTTGTCGATCAGCTTTTTATCGCTGGTCGCATCGCCGATGCCCATGTTGAGGGTCACCTTGGTGATCCGAGGGATCTGCATCACGTTGGCATAGCTGAACTGCTCTTGGAGCTGAGCTGCCACCTCGTTCTGATAACGTTCTTTCAAGTTCGCCATTTTGCTACCCGACTCGCGTTAGGCGTCGATCTGCTTTTGCGTCGACTTGTAGATACGTACCTTGGTACCGTCTTCCTGAATCTGGAAGCCGACGCGATCCGCCTTACCGGTCTCCTGATTGAAGATGGCCACGTTGGATCCGTGAATCGGGGCCTCACGCTCGACGATACCCCCCTGCTTGCCTTGCATGGGGTTAGGCTTGGTGTGACGTTTGATCATATTCACACCGGACACGACATAGGTTCCGTTTAGGACCCGCTTAATCGTGCCGCGCTTGCCCTTGTCCTTGCCGGCAATGACGATTACTTCGTCGTCACGTTTAATCTTTCGCATATCCGCCTCGCTCCTCACAGCACTTCAGGCGCTAGGGAAATGATCTTCATGAACTTCTCGTTGCGAAGCTCACGCGTAACCGGCCCGAAGATACGGGTACCGATCGGCTGCTCGTTGGCGTTTTGCAACAGAACGGCCGCATTTCCATCGAAGCGGATCAGTGAACCGTCTGTGCGACGGACACCACTCTTGGTACGTACAACGACGGCCTTGAGAACTTGGCCTTTTTTGACCTTGCCTCGCGGAATCGCTTCCTTGACCGTCACTTTGATGACGTCACCAACACGGGCGTAACGGCGGTGAGAACCGCCCAGCACCTTGATGCATTGCACCCGGCGCGCGCCGCTGTTGTCGGCGACATCCAGCATTGTCTGCGTCTGAATCATCGGTTTTCTCCAAACCTAAACTGACTGCACTGGTGAAAGGCTCTGGCCTGCTCAGCCCTTGGCCTGCTCGACCACCTCGACCAGCGTCCAGGCTTTCAACTTGGAGATCGGGCGGCACTCTTCGATAGAGACCGTATCCCCGACCTTCGCCTGATTCGCCTCGTCATGGGCGTGCAGTTTGGTGGAGCGCTTCACGTACTTGTCGTAAATCGGATGCCGGACACGGCGCTCGACCTGAACGACGACGGACTTGTCCATCTTATCGCTCACGACCTTGCCATTCAGTGTGCGGGCATTATTTTCTTCAGCCATCTCAGTCACCTGCCTTCTCATTGAGCACAGTCTTAACGCGAGCGATATCGCGACGCACCTGCTTGAGCAGATGGGTCTGGCTCAGCTGGCCGGTGGCCTTCTGCATGCGCAGGTTGAACTGCTCCCGGAGGAGCTCGAGCAGCTGCTGCTGAAGCGCTTCGACTGATTTTTCACGAATTTCCTGGGCTTTCATCACATCACCGTCCGTTTCACAAAGGTGGTGGAGACCGGGAACTTCTGGGCGGCCAGGTCAAAAGCCTCACGCGCCAGCTCCTCGGAAACGCCTTCGATCTCGTAGAGCACCTTGCCGGGCTGGATTTGGGCGACCCAATATTCAACGGAGCCCTTACCCTTACCCATACGGACTTCCAGCGGCTTCTCGGTAATCGGCTTATCCGGGAAGACACGGATCCAGATCTTGCCACCACGCTTGACGTGACGCGTAATAGCGCGGCGGCCGGCTTCGATCTGGCGAGCGGTGATACGTCCGCGACCGGTGGCTTTCAGGCCATACTCGCCGAAGCTCACCTTGCTTCCGCGATGCGCCAGACCGCGGTTACGGCCTTTTTGCACCTTGCGAAATTTCGTACGCTTGGGTTGTAACATCGATCACTCTCCCCTTACTTGGAACCTTTCTTCTTGGGCCCCGGTGCCTGCGCTTGTTTCTGCTTGGCACGCACTTCCTCGATGCCGCCGAGGATCTCACCCTTGAAGACCCACACTTTGACGCCGATAACGCCGTAAGTGGTGTGCGCTTCGTAAGTGGCGTAATCGATGTCGGCGCGCAGCGTGTGCAGCGGCACGCGACCTTCGCGATACCATTCAGTACGCGCGATTTCCGCACCACCAAGACGCCCTGACAGCTGGATCTTGATGCCGCCTGCGCCTAGACGCATGGCGTTCTGTACGGCGCGCTTCATGGCACGACGGAACATCACGCGGCGCTCGAGCTGGCCGCACACGTTCTGTGCGACGAGTTGAGCGTCGAGTTCCGGCTTGCGGATTTCCTCGATGTTGACGTGCACCGGCACGCCCATCATCTCGGAGACATCGCGACGCAGGCGATCGACGTCCTCGCCCTTCTTACCAATCACGATGCCCGGACGGGCCGTGTGAATGGTGATGCGTGCGTTATTTGCTGGACGCTCGATGGTGATGTCGCTCACGGAGGCGTTCTTCAAACGCTGCTCCAGGAAACGGCGCACTTCGAGGTCATTATTCAGCTTATCGGCATAAGCACCACGCTCGGCGTACCAGACGGAGCGGTGATCCTTAACGATGCCTAGCCGAATACCTGTCGGATTTACTTTCTGACCCATCTGGTCGACTCCTACTTCTCGGCTACCTTGACGGTGATGTGGCAGGTGCGCTTCAAAATGCGATCCGCACGGCCCTTGGCGCGAGGCTGGATGCGCTTAAGCGTCATGCCCTCATCGACGCAGATGGTCGAGACACGCAGCTCGTCGATGTCCATGCCATTGTTTTCTTCCGCATTCGCGATGGCGGACTGAAGCACTTTCTTGACGATCTTCGCCGCTTTCTTCGGCGAATACGTCAATGAATCCAGTGCTTCGGCGACCGGCTTACCGCGCACCAGGTCAGCCACCAAACGGGCCTTCTGGGCGGATAAACGAGCGCCACGCAGCTTTGCAGTGACTTCCATCTCTCTAACCTCTCTGGCTTACCGTTTGGCTTTCTTGTCCGCCGCATGGCCGCGATAGGTGCGGGTGGCAGCGAATTCGCCCAGCTTGTGGCCAACCATTTCCTCGGAGACATGCACCGGGACGTGTTGGCGACCGTTATGGACTGCAATGGTGAGCCCGACCATATTGGGCAGGATCATGGAGCGACGCGACCAGGTCTTGATCGGTTTGCGATCGCTCTTCTCCACTGCAGTCTCAACCTTCTTCAACAGATGAAGGTCAATAAAGGGACCTTTCTTCAGTGAACGTGGCACAGCCGTTACCTCTTAATGTCTTGGCGTTAGATGCTTACTTCCGAGCCTTGCGGCGACGGACGATCAGCTTGTCGGTGCGCTTGTTCTTGCGGGTCTTATGGCCCTTGGTGGGGATACCCCACGGGCTGACCGGGTGACGGCCACCGCTGGAGCGGCCTTCACCACCACCATGCGGATGGTCGACCGGGTTCATCGCGACACCGCGAACCGTCGGGCGCACACCTCTCCAGCGCTTTGCACCGGCCTTGCCAAGTTGACGGAGGCTGTGCTCGGAATTGCCCACTTCACCCAAGGTCGCACGGCATTCCGCCAGAATCTTGCGCATCTCGCCGGAACGTAGACGCACAGTGGCGTAGTTGCCTTCACGTGCTACCAACTGGGCGCTGGCACCGGCACTCCGCGCGATCTGAGCACCCTTGCCGGGCTTCATCTCGATGCAGTGCACGGTAGACCCTACCGGAATGTTACGCAGCGGCAGCGCGTTACCACGCTTGATCGCTGCATTGACGCCGGACTCCAAGCGATCGCCCGCTTTCACGCCACGCGGAGCGATGATGTAGCGACGCTCGCCATCCAGGTACTTGAGCAGCGCAATATTGGCGCTACGATTGGGATCGTATTCAAGGCGCTCAACGACGGCGGCAACGCCATCCTTGGCACGTTTGAAATCGATCACACGATAGTGCTGACGGTGACCACCCCCGACATGACGGGTAGTGATACGACCGTTATTGTTACGACCGCCGCTCTTGGATTTCTTTTCCAATAGGCCGGCATAAGGGCGGCCCTTGTAGAGCTCGTCGTTGACGACTTTGATGACGTGACGACGACCGGCGGACGTGGGTTTGGTCTTAACAACTGCCATGATCCGTACTCCTGCCTTACTCGGCGCCAGAGAAGTCTTCGAGAGTCTCGCCGGCCGCCAGCGTGACGTATGCCTTGCGATATCCCTTGCGCAGACCAACACCGTGCTGCGTGCGCTTGGTCTTACCCTTGACATTCAAGACCTGCACACCGGCGACCTTCTTCTCGAAGAGCGCTTCGACGGCTTTCTTGATCTCGGGCTTGGTCGCGTCCTGGGCCACCTTGAACACGTACTGGTTGTTTTCGGCGGCGAATGCGGCCTTCTCGGTCATATGAGGCCCGAGCAGAACCTTGAATACGCGTTCCTGGTTCATCCCAGCTTCTCCTCGAATTTACGCAGAGCGGAAACGGTGACCAGCACCTTGTCAAAGGCAACCAGGCTCACCGGATCGGCAGCCGCGACATCCACTACATCGACGTAGGGAATGTTACGCGCGGCGAGAAACAGCTTTTCGTCGATATCTTCGGTGACGATCAGCGCTTTCTCGAGATCCAGGTCCTTCAGCTTGGCAATCAGCTGCTTGGTCTTGGGGGCATCCACCGCAATGCTGTCAACAACGACCAGACGTTCCTGACGCACCAGCTCGGAGAGAATCGAGCGCATGGCCGCGCGGTACATCTTGCGGTTGACTTTCTGGGTGTAGTCTTGCGGGCGCGCCGCAAAGGTCACACCACCACTACGCCACAGCGGCGAGCGGATAGTGCCGGCACGCGCACGGCCGGTTCCTTTTTGACGCCACGGCTTCTTGCCGCCGCCACGTACTTCGGCGCGAGTCTTCTGTGCACGAGTCCCCTGGCGACCGGCTGCGAAGTACGCAGTCACGACCTGGTGGACCAGCGACTCATTAAACTCTTTACCGAAGGTAGCGTCTGACACTTCGACAGTGCCGGCTTCGGCACCTGCGAGATTCAAATTCATCGGTCTCATACCCCTCAGCGAGCTTTAACGGCACTGCGTACGATGACTTCGCAGTCGGTCGCACCCGGCACGGCGCCTTTGACCAGCAGCAAATTACGCTCGGCATCGACGCGCACGATTTCCAGGCTCTGGACGGTGACACGCTCATTGCCCATCTGACCGGCCATCTTCTTGCCCTTGAAGACGCGACCTGGCGTCTGGCACATACCGATGGAGCCCGGTGCACGGTGCGCAAGCGAGTTGCCGTGGCCATTGTCTTGGGTGCGGAAATTCCAGCGCTTGACGGCGCCCTGGAAGCCCTTGCCTTTAGAGGTACCAGTCACATCGACTTTCTGACCGGCTTCAAAGAGGGATACGGTGATGTTGCCGCCCACTTCAGGAGTGTCTTCGCCTTCTGCGAGACGAAACTCCATCAATGCACGACCGGCCTCGACACCTGACTTGGCATACTGCCCTGCGGCAGCCTTGGTCAGATGCTTGGCCTTGCGGGAACCCGAAGTCACCTGAATCGCGCTATAGCCGTCGGTTTCGACAGTCTTGACGCGAGTCACGCGATTCGGCTCGACCTCGATAACGGTTACGGGCACGGAGGCGCCATTCTCGGTAAAGATGCGGGTCATGCCGCTCTTCTTACCGACCAAACCGATAGTCATGTTCAGTCTCCTTTAGTGTACGGGGCTATCACCCGCTATGGCTGCCCTTTCCAGAGCATTCCACTAGCACATTGTGTGACGCCGTCCCGGCGTGGCGACCTTGTGGAAAAGCCGCTAGTGACTAGTGTGGTCAGTCGAGCTTGATTTGCACATCCACGCCAGCGGCGAGGTCGAGCTTCATCAGCGCGTCTACGGTTTTTTCCGTGGGTTCGACAATGTCGAGCACACGCTTGTGAGTGCGAATCTCGTACTGATCGCGCGCGTCCTTGTTGACGTGCGGCGAGATCAATACGGTATAGCGCTCGCGATTAGTCGGTAGTGGGATCGGACCACGGACCTGAGCACCCGTACGCTTCGCGGTATCCACGATTTCTTGCGCGGACTGGTCAATCAGGCGATGGTCAAAGGCCTTCAACCGAATGCGAATCTTTTGGTTCTGCATTAGCCTTAAACTCCAATGGATGTCGACGGCGCGAGCCGTCTACCCACGCATTCAAAGGATGCGCATTATAGGCAGGCTGACAGTGACTGTCAAACATGCACAGAAAGGGGGCTCCCCAAAGGAGCCCCCTTCGATCATCGAAGGGCGGAACCCTTACTTGACGATCTTGGCGACAACACCGGCACCCACGGTACGTCCACCTTCGCGAACCGCGAAGCGCAGGCCGTCTTCCATGGCGATCGGCGCGATCAGCGTCACAGTCATCTGGACGTTGTCGCCCGGCATGACCATTTCGACGCCTTCCGGCAGTTCACAAGTACCGGTCACATCAGTGGTCCGGAAGTAGAACTGCGGACGGTAGCCCTTGAAGAACGGCGTATGACGACCGCCTTCTTCCTTGGACAGCACGTAAACTTCGGCTTCGAAGGTAGTGTGGGGCTTGATGGTACCCGGCTTGGCCAATACCTGGCCACGCTCGACGTCGTCACGCTTGGTGCCACGCAGCAGCGCACCAATGTTCTCGCCAGCACGACCTTCGTCGAGCAACTTGCGGAACATCTCAACACCGGTAACGGTCGTCTTGACGGTGTCCTTGAGACCCACGATCTCGACTTCTTCACCGCTCTTGACGATACCGCGCTCGACACGACCAGTCACAACAGTACCGCGACCGGAAATCGAGAACACGTCCTCGATCGGCATCAGGAACGGCTGATCGATGGCACGCTCCGGCTCCGGAATATACGCGTCCAGGGCTTTGATCAGGTTGGCAACGGCGGTGGTACCCATGCCATTGTCATCCTTGCCTTCCAGCGCCATCAGCGCGGAACCGATGATGATCGGCGTATCGTCGCCCGGGAAGTCGTACTCGTTGAGGAGCTCACGAACTTCCATCTCGACCAGCTCGAGCAGTTCTTCGTCATCGACCATGTCGGCCTTGTTCAGGAACACGACGATGTACGGAACGCCGACCTGGCGAGACAGCAGGATGTGCTCGCGCGTCTGCGGCATGGGGCCATCAGCGGCGCTGCAGACCAGGATAGCACCATCCATCTGGGCGGCGCCGGTGATCATGTTCTTGACGTAGTCAGCGTGCCCCGGGCAGTCGACGTGCGCGTAATGGCGCACTTCAGACTGGTATTCGACGTGAGCAGTCGCGATGGTGATACCGCGCTCACGCTCTTCCGGCGCATTATCGATCGTATCGAATTCGCGCCAGTCGCCGCCGAAAACCTCTGCGGAAACGCGAGTCAGTGCCGCAGTCAGCGTGGTCTTGCCATGGTCGACGTGACCGATGGTACCGACGTTGATATGCGATTTGTTACGTTCAAATTTTTCCTTAGCCACTGCTATAACCTCTTTACGTTAGCTAACGGTTAACCATTCTGGTTGATGACGGCTTCAACGACGCTGGAGGGCGCCTCTTCATAATCCGCAAACTCCATAGTGTAGCTTGCGCGGCCCTGGGTCTGAGAACGCAAATCGGTCGCGTAACCGAACATCTCAGCCAGCGGCACCGTGGCGCGGATAATCTTGCCAGACGGCGAGTCATCCATGCCCTGAACGAGGCCACGGCGGCGGTTAATATCGCCCATGACATCCCCCATGAACTCTTCGGGAGTCACGACCTCAACCTTCATCACCGGCTCCAGCAGCACGGCCTTGGCCTTCGGCGCGCCTTCCTTGATCGCCATGGAAGAGGCAACCTTGAACGCAGTCTCGTTCGAGTCCACGTCATGGTAGGAACCATCGAACAGCGTGACCTTGACGTCAATCATCGGGTAACCCGCGATGACCCCGTTCTGCAGCTGCTCATAGGCCCCTCTCTCGACGGCCGGCACGTATTCCTTGGGAACCACACCACCGACGATTTCGGAGGCGAACTTGAAGTTCATGTCTTCGTCTTCGCCTTTGTCTTCGGCCGTCAGCGGCTCGATACGCAGCAGCACGTGACCGTACTGACCACGACCGCCCGACTGACGAACGAACTTGCCTTCCTGCTCGACACTGGCGCGAATCGTTTCGCGGTAGGCTACCTGCGGCTTACCGATATTGGCGTCGACTTTGAATTCGCGACGCAGACGATCGACGATGATGTCGAGGTGAAGCTCGCCCATGCCAGAAATGATCGTCTGACCGGTTTCCTCGTCGGTTTTGACGCGGAAAGAAGGATCTTCCTGAGCCAGTTTGCCCAGCGCGGTCCCCATCTTCTCCTGGTCGGGCTTGGATTTCGGCTCCACGGCGACCGAGATCACCGGATCCGGAAATTCCATGCGCTCAAGAATGATCTTGTCATGCAGATCGCAGAGCGTGTCACCAGTGGTGACATCCTTGAGACCGATGCACGCGGCGATATCGCCCGCGTAGACTTCCTTGATCTCCTCGCGTGAATTGGAGTGCATCTGGACGATACGGCCCACGCGCTCCTTCTTGCTCTTCACGGAATTGAAGATGCTATCACCGGACTTGAGCACACCCGAGTAGACGCGGATAAAGGTCAGCGTACCGACGAATGGGTCAGTGGCGATCTTGAAAGCCAGCGCGGCGAAGGGAGCCTTATCGTCAGCTTCACGCGTGGCGATAGTGCCATCCTTGTCGTCAAGCTCACCTTCGATGGCCTTGACTTCGGTCGGTGACGGCATGTATTCGATCACGCCATCGAGTACCGCCTGGACGCCCTTGTTCTTGAACGCGCTACCGCACGTCACCAGAACGATTTCGTTATCCAGGGTACGGCGACGCAAGCCAGCCTTGATGTCCGCCTCGGAGAGAGCCCCCTCTTCGAGGTACTTGTCCATCAACTCTTCAGACGCTTCGGCGGCGGCTTCGACCATCGCCTCGCGATACTCCTCGGCGGTTTCCTTAAGCTCATCGGGAATGTCGACCAGCTCATAGTTCATGCCGTGGTTGGCTTCGTCCCAGAGAATACCCTTCATCTGGATCAGGTCGATAACCCCTTTGAAGTTATCTTCCGCGCCCCAGTTGATCTGGATCGGAACGGTATTGGCCCCCAGCTTCTGCTTGAGCTGGTTGAGTACCATGAAGTAATCGGCGCCGGCACGGTCCATCTTGTTGACGAACACCATGCGCGGAACTTCATACTTATTGGCCTGGCGCCAAACCGTTTCGGTTTGCGGCTGTACACCGGAAGAGCCACAAAGCACAACGACGGCACCGTCGAGGACACGCAAGGAACGCTCGACTTCGATCGTGAAGTCAACGTGCCCCGGTGTATCGATGATATTGATACGATGCTCATCGAACTGCTTGCTCATCCCCTGCCAGAAACAGGTGGTCGCAGCAGAGGTGATTGTGATACCACGCTCCTGCTCCTGCTCCATCCAGTCCATGGTGGCGGCACCATCATGAACTTCGCCGACCTTGTGCGACAGGCCGGTATAGAACAGGACACGCTCGGTAGTGGTAGTCTTCCCGGCGTCGACGTGAGCCACGATACCGATATTACGGTAGCGATTAAGCGGAGTCTTGCGTGCCACGATGGAATACCCCGTTGGTTAGAAGCGGTAGTGAGAGAAGGCCTTGTTGGCATCTGCCATGCGATGCACGTCTTCACGCTTCTTCACAGCAGCACCCTTGCCTTCGGCGGCGTCCAGCATTTCGCCAGCGAGGCGCTGCACCATGGTCTTCTCACCACGACTGCGCGCCGCATCCACCAGCCAACGCATGGCCAGGGCCTGGCGGCGAGAAGGACGGACTTCCACGGGCACCTGATAGGTCGCACCGCCAACGCGGCGAGACTTGACCTCAACCATCGGCTGGATCGTTTCCAGCGCCTTGTCGAAGATTTCCAGCGGCTCATCCTTGCTACGTTCGGCAACCCTGTCCAGCGCACCATAGACGATACGCTCAGCTACAGATTTCTTGCCGCTGATCATCAGGTGGTTCATGAACTTGGCCAGACGCTCACTTCCGAATTTCGGATCCGGGAGGATTTCGCGTTTGGCGATAACTCTTCTTCTAGGCATGATAAGCCCTCGTTTCGAAGGGTCCTTCAGGTAAACTCGAGACGACGCATCGCGCGCTCGACCTTACTCTTATCTGACCGACAACAGTTGAAGCCCTGATCGCTTTGCGATCAAGACTTGGGACGTTTGGTACCGTACTTGGAACGGCCCTGACGGCGATTCTGAACACCAGAAGTATCCAGCGCGCCGCGAACGGTGTGATAACGCACACCCGGCAAGTCTTTTACACGACCGCCGCGAATCAGGACCACAGAGTGTTCCTGCAGGTTGTGACCTTCACCGCCGATGTAGGAAGCGACTTCGTAGCCATTCGTCAGGCGCACACGGCAGACCTTACGCAGCGCCGAGTTCGGCTTCTTCGGGGTGGTGGTGTATACACGGGTGCAAACCCCGCGCTTTTGCGGGCAAGACTGCAGCGCCGGCACGTCGCTCTTGGCGGCCGGGCGCTTGCGCGGCTTGCGCACGAGCTGATTGATCGTTGCCATATCTGTAGCTGACTCCAATGGTTGCCAAACCTTTCAACATTGGGACAGGACGTACCCACCCCACTGTTAAAGGCTGCGCATTCTAATGTCTGGCGACGAGCCACGTCAAGTCCGCCACCCAGTAGGCGCCGGACTTGACGGCATACGCCTAGAGGTCTTCGTCGTCGGCGTCCAGCGCGGTGAGCTGCGCGCCCAACTCCTGTTCGACATCGGAGGCCGATGGGTTGAGCGTGTGCTCATCACCCTCGCGCTTGCGACGCCGCTCGGCGTGGTGCGCCAACCCTGTACCGGCCGGCACCAGGCGACCCACCACAACGTTTTCCTTGAGGCCGCGCAGGTAGTCACGCTTGCCGGACACCGCCGCCTCGGTCAACACGCGGGTGGTTTCCTGGAACGATGCCGCCGAGATGAACGACTCGGTTGCCAGGCTCGCCTTGGTGATACCCAGCAGCAGACGCTCGCATTTGGCCGGGAATTTATCTTCCTGGGCCAGGCGTGCGTTTTCCTCGAGGACGCGAACGTACTCCGCCTGGTCGCCGGTAATGAAGGAAGAATCCCCTGCATCGGTGATTTCCACCTTGCGCAGCATCTGACGCACGATCACCTCGATGTGCTTGTCATCGATGACCACGCCCTGCAGACGATAGACGTCCTGGATCTCGACCGTGATGTACTTGGCCAATTCCGCGATCCCGAGCAGGCGCAGGATGTCGTGGGGGTTGCTGGGGCCGTCGGAGATGACCTCGCCTTTCTCCACCGTCTCGCCTTCGAACACCCCGATCTGACGCCATTTGGGGATCAGCATCTCGACCGGATCACCTTCTTCAGGCGTAACCGTCAGGCGACGCTTGCCCTTGGTTTCCTTGCCAAAGCTGATGGTCCCGGTGACCTCGGCCAGAATCGCTGGCTCCTTGGGCTTGCGCGCCTCGAACAAGTCGGCGACACGCGGCAGACCCCCGGTGATGTCCTTGTTACCGGACGCTTCGACCGGGATACGCGCGATAACCTCACCGACACCGACCTGATCGCCATTTTCGCCTGCGATGATGGCCTTACCGGGCAGCATGTACTGCACAGGGGTGTTGGAGCCCGGCAGCGTGACATGCTCACCATTGTCGTCGAGCAGCATGATCATCGGACGCTTTTCACGGCCAGAGGTTGGGCGCGCAGCGGTCTCGATCACCTCGATGTTCGACAGGCCGGTCATCTCGTCCACGCTACGGTGGATCGTGATGCCTTCTTCCATGTCGCTGAACTGGGCCCTACCCTCGACCTCAGCCACGACCGGATGGGTGTGCGGATCCCACTTGGCGACCGGCGTCCCGCCTTCGACCATGTCACCGTCGCGTACCGACAGCTCGGCACCATACGGCAACTTGTAGTACTCACGTTCGCGACCATGCTCGTCGGCGACGGCCAGAGCACTCGAGCGAGAGACCACGATGAGCTTGCCGTCATTGCGCTCGACATGCTTGATGTTGTGCAGGCGCACCGTGCCACCGTGCTTGACCTGAACACTATCGACGGCCGAGGCACGTGATGCAGCCCCCCCGATGTGGAAAGTACGCATGGTCAGCTGGGTACCCGGCTCACCAATCGACTGCGCCGCGATAACACCGACAGCTTCGCCGATGTTGACCTGATGGCCACGCGCCAAGTCACGGCCGTAGCACGATGCGCATACACCATGTCGTGTTTCGCAGGTGATCGCACTGCGCACGATGATCTCGTCCACGCCCATGGTATCGAGCTTGGCGCACCAAGCCTCATCCAGCAAAGTACCGCGCGGAATCAATACATCATCGTTGGCAGGATCGATGACATCCTGCGCCACGACGCGGCCTAGCACACGCTGCGCCAGCGATACGATGACGTCACCGCCCTCGATCACCGGATGTAGCGTCAGGCCTTCATACGTGCCGCAATCCTCTTCGGTCACCACCAAGTCCTGAGACACGTCCACCAAGCGGCGCGTCAAGTAACCGGAGTTGGCGGTCTTGAGTGCCGTATCCGCCAGACCCTTACGCGCACCGTGCGTCGAGATGAAGTACTGCAGGACGTTCAAGCCTTCGCGGAAGTTGGCGGTGATCGGCGTCTCGATGATCGAGCCATCCGGCTTTGCCATCAGCCCGCGCATGCCCGCCAACTGGCGGATCTGTGCGGCACTACCACGTGCCCCGGAGTCGGCCATGATGAAGACGCTATTGAACGAATCCTGCTCGACCTGTTCGCCATGACGGTCGGTGACGGTCTCCTTCGAGATCCCCGCCATCATCGCCTTGGCGACCTTATCGTTGGCCTTGGACCAGATATCGATGACCTTGTTGTACTTCTCGCCCGCAGTCACCAGACCGGAGGAGAACTGGTCCTCGATTTCCTTGACCTCTTCCTCGGCCCCGTCGACGATTTCCTTCTTCGAGTCGGGGATGACAAAGTCGTTGACCCCGATCGATGCGCCCGACCAAGTCGCCAGACGGAAACCGGTGTACATCAACTGGTCGGCGAAGATGACCGTATCCTTGAGGCCCGCACGACGATAGACGGCATTGATCAAGCCGGAAATCGCCTTCTTCTTCATCGGCTGATCGACCAGCTCGTAGGGCATCCCCTTGGGCAAAATGCGGAACAACAAGGCACGCCCCACCGTCGTATCACGCAGCGAGGTCTTGCCGTTCAGTTCACCGCTTTCGTCGTCCCGTTCGTATTCGGTGAGACGCACCTTGACACGCGCATGCATCGACACGCTTTCGGTCCCGAACGCACGCTCGACTTCGTCGAGGTTGGAGAAAACCATGCCTTCGCCCTTGGCATTGACCTTCTCGCGAGTCATGTAATATAGACCCAGCACGACGTCCTGAGACGGTACGATGATGGGCTCGCCGTTGGCTGGCGACAGCACATTGTTAGTGGCCATCATCAGCGTCCGCGCCTCGAGCTGTGCTTCCAGCGTCAGCGGGACGTGTACGGCCATCTGGTCGCCGTCGAAGTCGGCGTTATACGCCGCGCACACCAACGGATGCAGCTGGATCGCCTTGCCTTCGATCAACAACGGTTCGAAGGCCTGGATACCCAAGCGGTGCAGCGTCGGTGCACGGTTGAGCATCACCGGGTGCTCGCGGATGACATCGGCAAGGATGTCCCACACTTCCGGCAGCTCGCGCTCGACCATCTTCTTGGCGGCCTTGATGGTAGACGCTTGGCCGCTCGCCTGTAGCTTGGAATAGATGAACGGCTTGAACAGCTCAAGCGCCATCTTCTTGGGCAAACCGCACTGGTGCAGGCGCAGGGTCGGACCGACGGTGATGACGGAACGGCCGGAGTAGTCGACACGCTTGCCCAGCAGGTTCTGACGGAAACGCCCCTGCTTGCCCTTGATCATGTCGGCCAGTGACTTCAGCGGACGCTTGTTGGAACCGGTGATGGCACGGCCGCGACGACCGTTGTCGAGCAGCGCATCGACCGATTCCTGCAGCATGCGCTTCTCGTTGCGCACGATGATATCCGGCGCATTGAGGTCGAGCAGACGCTTCAGGCGATTGTTGCGGTTGATCACGCGACGATACAGATCGTTGAGATCCGACGTCGCGAAACGGCCACCGTCCAGCGGCACCAACGGGCGCAGATCCGGCGGAAGTACCGGCAGCACTTCCATGATCATCCACGCCGGGTCGTTGCCGGACTTGTAGAAGGCCTCCAACAGCTTCAAGCGCTTGGAGAGCTTCTTGATCTTGGTTTCGGAGTTGGTCTGCGGAACTTCTTCGCGCAGGCGCTCGATCTCTTCTTCGAGATCGACATCATTGAGCAATGCCTGTACGGCTTCGGCGCCCATGCGGGCATCGAAATCATCACCGAATTCTTCCAGTGCCTCGAAGTACTGCTCATCGTTTAGCAACTGACCACGCTCAAGCGTGGTCATGCCTGGATCGATGACCATGAAGCTCTCGAAATAGAGCACACGCTCGATATCACGCAGGGTCATGTCCAGGAACAAGCCGATGCGTGACGGCAGCGACTTGAGGAACCAGATATGCGCCACCGGCGCAGCCAGTTCGATATGTCCCATACGCTCGCGGCGCACGGCGGCCTTAGTGACCTCGACGCCGCACTTTTCGCAAATGATGCCACGATGCTTCATGCGCTTGTACTTACCGCACAAGCACTCGTAATCCTTCACCGGACCGAAGATCTTGGCGCAGAACAGGCCATCACGCTCAGGCTTGAACGTACGGTAGTTGATGGTCTCAGGCTTTTTGACTTCGCCGTAGGACCAGGAGCGGATCAAGTCCGGCGATGCGAGCGTAATCTTGATCGCATCGAACTCTTCGGACTGTGCCTGCGATTTGAGGACTTTCACCAAATCTTTCATGGGGTCGGCTCCGTAGCGGAGTTGTCATGGGCGGGGCCTCTAAAGGCCCCGCGGACCGTCATTCGTCAGCGTGAAACGCTCAGCCTTCCAGCTCGATATCAATACCCAGCGAGCGGATTTCCTTCACCAATACGTTGAAGGATTCCGGCATGCCTGCCTGCATCGAGTGGTCGCCGTCGACGATGTTCTTGTACATCTTGGTGCGGCCTTCCACGTCGTCGGACTTGACGGTCAGCATTTCCTGCAAGGTATAGGCCGCGCCATAGGCTTCCAGCGCCCAGACTTCCATCTCACCGAAGCGTTGTCCGCCGAACTGCGCCTTACCGCCCAGCGGTTGCTGGGTCACCAGCGAGTACGAACCGGTGGAACGGGCGTGCATCTTGTCGTCGACCAGGTGGTTGAGCTTGAGCATATACATGTAGCCCACCGTCACTGAGCGATCGAAGGTCTCGCCCGTACGCCCATCGTAGAGCGTCATCTGACCGGAATCCGGCAGGTTGGCCAGGCTCAGGAGATGCTTGATCTCGTGCTCCTTGGCACCATCGAAGACCGGCGTCGCCACCGGCACGCCATTGCGCAGATTCTTCGCCAGGGTAATGATCTCGTCATCGCTGAGCGAGTCTATATCCTCCTGGCGCGTCTCGGCGGTGTTGTACACCTGCCCCAAGAAGTCGCGAATCTCCGCTACCTGCTGCTGGCGTGCCTCGCGCAACATCTCGTCGATTCTCACCCCGAGCCCCCAGGCAGCCATGCCCAAGTGAGTCTCGAGGATCTGCCCGACGTTCATGCGCGAGGGCACGCCCAGCGGGTTGAGTACCACATCGACCGGTTCGCCATTGTCGTCGAACGGCATGTCCTCGACGGGCATGATCGACGAAATGACACCCTTGTTACCGTGACGGCCGGCCATCTTGTCACCCGACTGAATGCGACGCTTAACGGCCAGGTAGACCTTGACGATCTTGAGCACGCCGGGTGCCAGATCATCGCCTTGAGTCAACTTACGCTTCTTGTCTTCGAAACGCTCGTCCATCTCTTTGCGACGCGTTTCCAACTGCTCATCGGCCTGGGCCAAGAGCTCGTTGAGTGCCTCGTCCTGCATGCGCAGCTTGAACCACTGGCTGCGCGGCAGCTCGTCGAGATAGGCCTCATCGAGGACGTCGCCCTTCTTGAGCTTGGGACCGCCATTGACCGGCTGACCGAGCAAGGTGCGCTTGAGGCGCTCGAAGGTGGCTTCTTCGGCGATGCGATAGGTTTCCTGAAGGTCCTTGCGCACCTCATCGAGCTGGCTTTGCTCGATGGACAGGGCGCGCGAATCCTTCTCGACGCCATCGCGGGTGAAGACCTGCACGTCGATGATCGTGCCCTTCATGCCCGTCGGCGCACGCAGTGAAGTGTCCTTCACGTCGGACGCCTTCTCGCCGAAGATCGCACGTAGCAGTTTCTCTTCCGGCGTCAGCTGGGTTTCGCCCTTGGGCGTGACCTTGCCGACCAGGATATCGCCAGGGCCGACCTCGGCACCGATGTAGACGATACCTGCTTCGTCGAGCTTGCCAAGTGCCGCTTCACCGACATTGGGAATGTCCGAGGAGATTTCCTCGGCGCCCAACTTGGTGTCGCGAGACACGCAGGTCAGCTCCTGAATATGGATGCTGGTGAAGCGGTCTTCCTCGACTACGCGCTCCGAGATGAGGATGGAATCCTCGAAGTTGTAGCCGTTCCACGGCATGAAAGCCATGCGCATGTTCTGACCCAGTGCCAGATCCCCCATGTCGACGGAAGGACCGTCGGCCAGGATATCGCCGCTTGCCACGGTGTCGCCCGGGCGAACGATCGGGCGCTGGTTCATGCAGGTGTTCTGGTTGGAGCGCAGGTACTTGGTGAGATTGTAGATATCGACACCCGCTTCACCGCCGATGATCTCATCTTCGTTGATACGTACCACGATGCGCTTGGCATCCACCGAGTCGATCACCCCGCCGCGCCGTGCAACCGCGCAGACGCCAGAGTCACGAGCAACGAAACGCTCCATGCCCGTACCGACCAGTGGCTTCTCGGCACGCAGGGTCGGAACGGCCTGACGCTGCATGTTCGAGCCCATCAAGGCACGGTTGGCGTCATCGTGCTCGAGGAACGGAATCAACGCCGCGGCCACGGACACTACCTGACGCGGCGACACGTCCATCAACGTGACCTTATCCGGCGCCATGAAGGTCGTCTCGCCTCTGTGACGAACCTGCACCAGGTCGTCGACCAGCTTGCCGTCCTCGTCCACCGTTGCCGACGCCTGGGCAATGACGAAGTCACCTTCCTCGATAGCCGACAGATGCACGACCTCGTCGGTCACCTGACGATCACCCACCTTGCGATACGGCGTTTCCAGGAAGCCGTAGCTGTTGGTGTGGCTGTAGGTCGCCAGTGAGTTGATCAGGCCGATGTTCGGGCCTTCCGGCGTTTCGATCGGGCACAGACGACCGTAGTGCGTGGCATGGACGTCGCGCACTTCGAAGCCGGCACGCTCACGGGTCAGGCCACCCGGCCCAAGCGCAGACACACGACGCTTGTGCGTCACCTCGGAGAGCGGGTTGTTCTGGTCCATGAACTGGGACAGCTGCGAGGAGCCGAAGAACTCCTTCACTGCGGCCGCCACCGGCTTGGCATTGATCAGATCCTGAGGCATCAAGCCTTCGCTCTCCGCCATGGAGAGACGCTCCTTGACCGCACGCTCGACGCGCACCAAACCGACACGGAACTGGTTTTCCGCCATCTCGCCGACGCAACGAATGCGGCGGTTGCCCAAGTGGTCGATATCATCGACATCACCGAAGCCATTACGGATATTGATCAGCTCGCGAAGAACATCGAGGATGTCTTGGTTGTCGAGAATCCCGGAGCCGGTGTCCCCTTCGCGACGCAGGCGGCGGTTGAACTTCATGCGACCGACGCCCGATAGGTCGTAGCGGTCCTCGGTGAAGAACAAATTGTGGAACAGCGTCTCGGCCGCTTCTTTTGTCGGCGGCTCTCCGGGACGCATCATGCGATAGATCTCGACCAGCGCCTCGAGCTGAGAGCGCGTGGTATCAATCTTCAACGTATCGGAGACGAACGAGCCCGCGTCGAGATCGTTGGTGTACAACGTCTCAAGCGTGGTAATGCCCGCCTGACCGAGCGTTTCAAGCAGCTCGGGGGTGATTTCCGTATTGCATTCGCACACCAGCTCGCCGGTATTCGGATCGACCTGATCCTTGGCCAGCGTCTTGCCGAACAGATATTCCATCGGCACATCGAGGCGCTCGAGGCCGGCTTTTTCCATCTGGCGAATATGCTTCTGGGTAATACGACGCCCTTCCTCGACGATGAGGTTACCCTCGCCGTCCTGGATATCGAAGGTCGCCGTCTCGCCACGCAGACGTGACGGTACCAGCTCGACGCTGAATCCTTTCTTCTCGACATGGAAGGTGCTGGTGTCGAAGAACGTCTCGAGGATCTCCTCGGCACTCATGCCCAACGCGCGCAGCAACACCGTGGCCGGCAGCTTGCGGCGACGGTCGATGCGGACGTAGACGTTGTCCTTGGGATCGAACTCGAAATCCAGCCATGAACCGCGATACGGGATGATTCGCGCGGAGTACAGCAGCTTGCCGGACGTGTGACTCTTGCCCTTGTCATGGTCGAAGAACACACCCGGCGAGCGATGGAGCTGGGAGACGATGACACGTTCGGTACCATTGACAACGAAGGTACCGTTTTCCGTCATCAGGGGGATCTCCCCCATGTAGACTTCCTGCTCTTTAATGTCCTTGATCGCCTTGTTGGACGAGTCCTTATCGTAGATGATCAAGCGCACCTTGACCCGCAGCGGCGCCGAATAGGTCACGCCACGCAGTTGGCATTCCTTGACGTCGAAAGCCGACGTGCCAAAGCGGTAGCTGACATACTCGAGAGCGGCATTGCCGGAAAAGCTCTCGATAGGGAACACGGACTTGAAAGCAGCATGCAAGCCGACGTCGAGGCGTTCTTCGATCGCCCGGTCCTGCTGGAGGAAGTCGTAGTAGGAATCAAGCTGAATGGCCAGCAGGTAGGGCACATCCATCACTTGTGGCAGTTTGCCGAAATCCTTGCGGATGCGTTTTTTCTCAGTGTATGAGTAAGCCATCTGTATTCCCCAGCTTGTTCACCTTGGGTGACCGGTGCGTGGTCGGCGCCGCCTGAAGGGATTTCCCGTCAGGCGCTGACGGCAAGCCCTTACGAGAGCTCGCCGTCGGAATTCGTCTAGTCAGACACGTGACATTCTGGCTAGCAGCAACAGAAAAAGGCCGGCAGCGGGAAAGCCCGCCGCCAGCCATGAAGCTTACGCAGCGCGTAAAGCCATGGTCACCGGAGTTACTTGAGTTCCACGGATGCGCCAGCTTCTTCCAACTTGGTCTTGGCTTCGTCGCCATCTTCCTTGGACATGCCTTCCTTGAGGGTTGCCGGGGCGCCGTCGACGGCTGCCTTGGCTTCCTTGAGGCCCAGACCGGTGATCTCACGAACCACCTTGATGACGTTGACCTTCTTCTCACCAGCGCTGGTCAGCACCAGGTCGAACTCGGTCTGTTCTTCAGCTTCTTCAGCTTCGCCACCACCCGGGCCAGCCACAACAGCGGCGGCCGCAGAAACACCGAACTTCTCTTCCATCGCGGAAACGAGCTCAGCCACTTCCATGACAGACATTTCGGCGACGGCGTTGATGATATCTTCTTGAGTCAGTGCCATTATCAAATTCCTAACTTTGCGGGAGCCTCATATCATGAGAGCTCATTGATACAGGATTCGTGCCAGTGCGGTTCAGCCTGCCCTTAGGCCGCTTCTTCCTGCTTCTGGTCACGCAACGCAGCGAGTGTACGAGCCAACTTGCCAGCCGATGCTTCCTTCATGACGGACATCAGCTTGGCGATGGCTTCATCACGTGTCGGCAGCGTCGCCAGGCGGTCAAGACCGGAAGCCGGGATGAACTCGCCTTCGTATGCCAGCGCCTTGATCTCGAAATCTTTCTCATTCTTGGCGAATTCCTTGAACAGACGAGCGGCAGCGCCCGGATGCTCATAGGAGAAGGCCAACATGGTCGGACCCGAGAACGTCTCGTTAAGGCACTCCCAAGGAGTACCTTCGAGGGCGCGGCGTGCTAGGGTGTTGCGCACAACACGAATTTGCACACCATTCTCGCGGGCCTGCTTGCGCAGTTCGGTCATGGCGCTTACGGCCACACCGCGAGAATCGGCAACGACGACGGAGAGCGCATCTTGTGCGGCTTCACTGACCTCGGCAACGATCGCTTTCTTGCCTTCGAGTGCTAATGGCACAGTGATCACTCCTTCGTACCGGACGCCTTTGGGGGCGTTCCAGTGGTTACCATCTCCCCCATCTTCGCTTACCACGAGAGGGGGCCGGGGTGATGGTGCTCACCAGAAATCTGGCGGCCACACCATCTGCGCAGGCGGCTTTTTAGGTCCATTAAGCCATGCTTCCTCGAGAAAGCATGGCACCTGCGGTCTTTGACGGTGCCCCGCCGCCACGTTTAAACGCTGTGTACGGGGACCGCAAAGTTACTGCCTTTTCCCGCGACTCACACGAACGGCGTGTGATCCACGGTCAACCCTGGCCCCATGGTAGTGGACAGGGTGATTTTCTTGAAGTAGATGCCCTTGGACGTACTCGGCTTGAGACGCTTGAGGTCGCCGATCAATGCATCGAGGTTGCCCTTGATAGCACTGGCGTCGAAATCCACCTTACCGATGGCGGCATGGATGATGCCGTTCTTGTCGGTACGGAAGCGCACCTGGCCTGCCTTCGCATTCTTCACGGCAGTGGCGACGTCCGGCGTTACGGTGCCGACCTTGGGGTTGGGCATCAGCCCACGCGGACCGAGGATCTGGCCCAGCTGCCCAACGACACGCATGGCGTCCGGTGCGGCAACCACCACATCGAAGTCCATATTGCCTTTCTTGACGTCTGCCGCCAGTTCATCCATCCCCACGACATCGGCGCCGGCTTCTTTCGCGGCATCGGCAGCAGCGCCTTGCGCAAAGACAGCGACACGTGCGGTTTTGCCCGTACCGTTAGGCATGACGGTAGCGCCACGCACGACTTGGTCGGATTTACGCGGGTCAACGCCGAGGTTGATCGATACTTCGACGGATTCCTTGAACTTGACCGCGGACACTTCGGACAACAGGGCAACCGCTTCTTCCAGGTTATATACCTTGGATTTGTCGACCTTTTCGTTGAGCATCTGCGCGCGCTTGGTAAGCTTGGCCATGATCAGAGACCCTCCACGTTGAGGCCCATGCTACGGGCACTGCCTGCGATGGTGCGGACAGCCGCATCAAGGTCGGAAGCCGTCAAATCGGGCTCCTTGGTCTTGGCAATCTCTTCCAGCTGCTCGCGCGTCACAGTACCGACCTTGGTCTTGTTCGGCACACCAGAGCCAGACTTGATTCCCGCCGCTTTCTTCAACAACACTGCTGCGGGCGGCGTCTTGGTGATGAACGTGAAGCTGCGATCAGAGTAGACCGTAATCACGACCGGCGTCGGGAGGCCCGGCTCGATATCCTGAGTTTCTGCGTTGAACGTCTTGCAGAACTCCATGATATTGACACCGTGCTGACCCAGCGCGGGGCCCACGGGGGGACTCGGATTGGCCTTACCCGCTGCAACTTGCAGCTTGATATAGGCCTGTACTTTTTTCGCCATATTGGACTCCAGTTGGGTGCTAACGCCTTGCGGCTCCCCGTTTCAATGAGACCCTGAGGCCTCTACGACACGCACCGGCTCATATCGAGCCGGCGTCTTGAATTCAGTCTTTTTCGACCTGAGCGAACTCGAGCTCGACAGGCGTCGAGCGCCCGAATATCAGCACGCTGACATGCAAGCGGCTCTTCTCGTAGTTGACCTCTTCCACCACGCCGTTGAAGTCGGCAAAAGGCCCATCAACGACACGCACGGTTTCGCCCGGATCGAAGAGCGTCTTGGGACGTGGCTTGTCCGTACCGTCCTGCACACGACGCAGGATGCCATCGGCTTCTTTTTGCGTAATGGGCGCCGGCTTTTCCGGCGTACCGCCGATGAACCCCATGACACGCGGCGTCTCATTCACCAAGTGCCAAGTGGCGTCGGTCATCTCCATCTCGACCAGCACATAGCCGGGATAGAACTTGCGCTCGCTCTTGCGGCGCTTGCCGTCACGCATCTCGACGACTTCTTCGGTCGGCACCAGAATTTCGCCAAACTGGTCTTCCATGCCATACATCTTGACGCGCTCATGAAGAGAGCGCATCACATGCTTTTCGAAACCGGAGTAGGCGTGGACGACGTACCAACGCTTGGACATGAAAACTCCTAACCTATGATGCCGGACATGGCCCAGCCGAGAAGCGTATCGATCAGCCATAATAGAATGCCGACCAACACTACGGCCACCAAGACAATCGCAGTGGTCTGAATCGTCTCGGGGCGCGTCGGCCACACTACGCGCTGAATTTCCTTACGCGACCCGCGCGCCAACTCAGTCAGCGCACGCCCTTTGGTCGTGGTCAAGGCTACCGCCGCAGCGGCCACACCCAGCACAACGACGCCTAGAACGCGATACAGCAGCGCTTGATCGGCAAAATAAGCATTGCCTGCCACCGCCAGAACGACAAGAACGACGGCGACCGCCCATCTGGCGAAATCGAAACGCGACCCTTGCACCTCGGCGCTTTGTTTCATGGAAAAGGAACTCCTAAAGGCGCGGCAAGCGTGGCAAGAAAGAATAAAGGAAGAACCAGCACTGAGGAAGGCTGGCAGGCCAGGAGGGAATCGAACCCCCAACCTGCGGTTTTGGAGACCGCTGCTCTGCCAATTGAGCTACTGGCCTATACTCTGCAACCTGACGCTTTACTGGTAGGCTTTTGCCACAGCGCGCGTCATGTTAGCTAACTACAACCAGGAAGGCAACCCAATTGTATCGCACCAAGACGAGAAGCTTGTCTCGCCCAATATTGGAGCTCATGGACGGATTTGAACCGTCGACCTCACCCTTACCAAGGGTGTGCTCTACCCCTGAGCTACATGAGCTTAATTTGGAGCGGGCAGCGGGGATCGAACCCGCATCATCAGCTTGGAAGGCTGAGGTTCTACCATTGAACTATGCCCGCCTACCCACTCGTCGCTTGCGCCCTACAGGCTGGCGGTCAAGCATTTAATCTGGTGGAGGGGGAAGGATTCGAACCTTCGAAGCTTTCGCGGCAGATTTACAGTCTGCTCCCTTTGGCCACTCGGGAACCCCTCCAACGTGGCGACGAATTCTACGGAATTTGAGAATTGTGTCAAGCACTTAATTTACAATGCTTTTCTCTGTCCATGAGCCCGTCGACCCGAAACGCGCAGCATTGTGTCAAAGCAGCATTGAGAATGCAAGGCCGGCCCGGACTTTTTCCAGGGGAGGAACGGGGGGTGGCAGCGGCGCCCCGGCCAATCGTCCAGCGCGCTCCGCCGCTGTCAGCGGATAACATGTTTCGAGCCCGGCATAGACCATGTCCGGCCATACTGCGTGCGGGATACGCAGCCCGCGCGACACTACCCGAGCGTCTCCCCCGGTCAAGAGTAGCGGTAGTGCAACGCCTTCTCGATCGCACACTTCGCTATAGATACGATTAACAGCGCTCACCGCCGACATGTAGATGCCATGATTGACCGCCTCGACCGTGTTGCGCCCTGGTGCCAGCAGCTCATCTGCTTCACTGTCAGGGTCAATGGCCACATTACGCGTCCCCAGCTTGAGGCTCTCTTTCATCAAGCGTAGCCCGGGGATGATGTACCCCCCCAGATGGCGCCCACCCGGCAGCACGAAATCCATGGTGATCGCACTGCCGCAATCGACACTGCAACAGCCTCCAGTCAGCTGATAGCCGGCAAGCACACCCATCCAGCGGTCGACGCCAAGACGCCCAGGCTCATCATAGCCACAGCTGACACCAAGCGCTTCGGGAGTAGAACGCGCCACGTGAACCACACCGACCTGGCGCCGCAGCAAGGTCACGGTGTCGCGCAATACGGATTCTCGCGCGACGCTCGAGATACGCACGGCCTCTACCACATCGAGATCTGGTATGTCGGCACCAGGCCGCCACTCTTCCCGTGTCCAGACGGCCCCACGAGAGCGAATTTCACTGCTCGCGACATCCTTCAGGCGCCATTTCGACAAGGTATTGCCGATATCGAGATCCAAAATCATGAGAGCGCGCGCAAGCTGATTTCACCGCCGGCCAACAGCCGGGCCTCCCCATCTACATTGACTCGCAAGTTCCCAGTGGCATCCACGCCCTCGGCAACAGCCGTATAAGTGTGCCCACCCTGAACGACATCCACTTCGAGCCCTGCATAGGCATTGCGACGATTCCACGCATCACGCCAAGGCTCGAAGCCATGTTGCTCGAAACGAGGCAACATTCCCAGCAAGGCTTCCACCAGTGATGCGGACAATTCATTGCGCGTGATATCGGACCTCACATCATTCAGGGCGGCAACGGGTTGGTCCACGCTATCTCGCGCGGCGTCAGGCAAGGCGACATTGAGCCCAATACCGATGACGACCTCGCAGGGACCGGCGACATCGCCGCTCACCTCCAGCAGAATACCGGCCAACTTCGCTGTGCCGTCATCCCGGCGCAACAACAAATCATTGGGCCATTTAAGCACCACAGGTACGGAGAAGCGCTCCAACACTTCGGCCAGCACCACGCCCACGGCCAGGCTCAAGCCTTCCAACGCCGACGCGCCTTCATCGAAACGCCACCCTAGCGAGAACAGCAGGCCACTCCCCCAGGGGCAGACCCAATGACGGCCACGCCGTCCACGCCCGGCTTCCTGGCTCTCCGCTAGGCACACCTCAGCATGCCCAGCGCCTTGCTGAAAACGCTCGCGCAAAAAAGTGTTGGTCGAAGGCAGCGCATCTTCAACGAACAGGCGGGTCAAATGATGACGTGGCTCCGCGGGCAGGCGCTCGATGATAGCCGGCCCGGACAGCAGGTCCAACGGTGCGGCCAAACGATACCCTTGGCCTTTCACCGCC
This sequence comes from Chromohalobacter sp. 11-W, assembly GCF_029889905.1. Classification (GTDB taxonomy): domain Bacteria; phylum Pseudomonadota; class Gammaproteobacteria; order Pseudomonadales; family Halomonadaceae; genus Chromohalobacter. The sequence continues at coordinate 106,316 of NZ_JARANZ010000012.1, forward strand.
TCCAACTGCAACCCCATTTTCTCCAGCTTCTTGAGCTGCTTCCAGACCGCCGTGCGTGAAACGCCAAGCTGCTCGCCCAATTGTTCGCCGGAGTGATACTCACCGTCGCTCAGCAAACGGATCAGATCACCAATCGTCATTCCGATCATCCCCGTCGGGAAAAAATGCCATTCTATCGAAATGCACTCCGCCGGGGGAGCATAGCCGACCAAAGCGCAACAAATTACTCTGTCAGGCTGTTTTTCAGCCCCATAAACGACAAAACCCCCGCTTCGCCTGAAGCGGGGGTTCGACACAAGGCCTGGAGAGGGAGGCCCCAACGACAACACCCCCGACCATTGGCCGGGGGTGTCGAAATAAATGCCTGACGA
>NZ_JARANZ010000013.1 GCF_029889905.1 Chromohalobacter sp. 11-W
CTGCACGTCTTCCTTCAGCACGCGGTTCTTGGGCCCGGTGGGTGTGACCTGGGCCAGATCGACGCCCAGTTCGCGCGCCAGCATGCGCACCGCCGGGCCGGCATGCACATGCGCGCCCGCCGTCTTGTCGTCGCCTTGCTTGTAACGTGCCTCGGGGCTCGGCTCGCCCGTGGGCTGCTTGGTAGACGACGTCGACTTGGAAGCGCTCGCCTTTTGCTGACCGGAATCAGCCTTCTGATCCGCCTTGCCAGCGTCGGACTTCTTGCCGGCATCGGCTTTCTTGGCCGGCTTCTTGCTACCGGCCACCTCTATATAGCCGATCAGGTCGCCCTCGGAGACGCTGTCACCCTCCTTGACCGAGACTTCGACGACCTTGCCCTTGTAGGGGCTAGGCACATCCATTGAAGCCTTATCGGATTCCAGCGTGACCAGCGTGTCTTCCTCGCTGATCTCATCGTCCTCACCGATGGCGATTTCGATGATCGGCACGTTCTCGCTACCGCCGATATCGGGGACGCGGAGTTCCTTGCGGCCACCCTCGTCGCCACCTTCTTGCGTCTCGTCTTCGGCGTCTTGCTCTTCGGTATCCGCGTCCGACTCGGCACTACCGGAGTCGCCTTCCGCCGGCGCTTCGTCGGTCTCGCCGTCTGCGTCGTCACCTTCGTCGACGATCTCCATGCTGCCGATCAGGTCACCCTCGGAGACGCTGTCGCCCTCCTTGACCGCCAGCGAGACGAGCTTGCCACTGTAGGGGCTCGGCACATCCATCGATGCCTTGTCTGATTCCAGCGTGATCAAGGTGTCTTCCGCGCTCACCTCATCGCCTTCACTGACCGGCACCTCGATGATCTCGACGCCTTCGCTGCCGCCGATGTCCGGCACCTTCACTTCAACGGTGCGCTTGCCGCCGCCGGAAGACTTCTTCTTCGGCGCCGTCTTCTCGGGCTCGGCCTCGTCCTTTTCCTGAGACTTGGCGTCGTCCTGGGACTTGGCATCTTCTTGAGAGGACGCGTCGGCGTCGCTATCGTCCTGACCGTCGTCGCCACCTTCGGCTTCGAGCTCGAGGATATCGTCGCCCTCGGAGACACTATCGCCTTCCTTGACCAACACCTTGACGACCTTGCCGCCCTTGGGCGCCGGGACGTCCATGCTGGCCTTGTCAGACTCCAGCGTGATCATGGTGTCTTCGGCGGCGATGACATCGCCTTCGGACACCGCCACCTCGATGATCTCGACGCCGTCACTGCCGCCGATATCGGGAACTTTGATGATTTCGCTACTCAAGGTCGCGCTCCTTTCCAATCTGGCAGTCTGGTCGTCCCGGCAATACATCGCACCCGGGCAATACGACCAGACCAGGCAATCTGGCCATGGCCGCCACCGCGTCTAACCGGTGGCGGCACCTTGATGGGACACTTCAGTCCATGACATCAACGGGGCTCAAGACACCAGCGGGCTGGGCTTGGCAGGGTCGATGCCGTATTTCTTCATGGCATCATTGACGACCTTGGCGTCGATTTCACCGCGACTGGCCAGCGCACGCAGCGCCTGAATGGTCACGTAATAGCGATCGACTTCGAAGAAACGACGCAACGCTTCACGCGTGTCGGAACGCCCGAAACCATCGGTCCCCAGCACATGGAAGTCACTCGGTACCCAAGCACGAATCTGATCGGCGTAGAGCTTCATGTAGTCGGTCGAGGCGATGACCGGCCCCTCGACATCTTTCAGCTGCTGTGACACCCACGGCTTCTCACGCTTCTCATCGTAGTCGAGGAACTGCAGCCGGTCGTATTCGAGCGCTTCGCGACGCAGCTCGTTGAAGCTGGTCACGCTCCACACATCGGCGACGACATCGTGCTCGTTCGCCAGCATCTCGGCGGCGGCTTCGACCTCGCGGAGAATCGTCCCGCTGCCCATGAGCTGCACGCGCGGCTGCTTCTTGCGACCGTCCTTCTTGCCTTCCTGAAGCAGGTACATGCCGCGAACGATGCCTTCCTCGCTACCCTTCGGCATCTCCGGGTGCGGGTAGTTCTCGTTCATCACGGTCAGATAGTAGAAGCAGTTTTCCTTGTCCTGGAACATGCGCTTCAGACCATCCTGCAGGATCACCGCGACCTCGTGGCCATAGCACGGGTCGTAGGCACGGCACGACGGCACGGTCGACATCAGGATATGGCTGTGGCCATCCTGGTGCTGCAAACCCTCGCCATTGATGGTCGTGCGCCCAGCGGTACCGCCGATCATGAAGCCGCGCGCCTGCAGGTCGCCGGCAGCCCAGACCAGATCACCGACGCGCTGAAAGCCGAACATCGAGTAATAGACGTAGAACGGAATCAGCGGCAGGTGGTGGTTGGCATACGCCGTCGCCGCCGCGATCCACGCGGAGATGGAACCGGCTTCGGTGATGCCTTCCTCGAGGATCTGGCCCTTCTGGTCCTCGCGGTAGTACATGATCTGGCCGGCATCCATGGGCTCGTACTTCTGCCCTTCGGCGGCGTAGATACCCAACTGGCGGAACATGCCTTCCATCCCGAAGGTACGCGCTTCGTCAGGAATGATCGGCACCACGCGCGCGCCCAGTTGCTTGTTCTTGACCAGACCGTTGAGCACACGCACGAAGGACATGGTGCTGGATACTTCGCGATCGCCAGAGCCCTTGAGCTGGCTGGCGAACATCTTGTCGTCGAGCCCGGGTATCTCGAGTGCCTCGAAGTCGTTCTTGCGCGCCGGCAAGAAGCCGCCGAGCTTCTCGCGCTGGAGATGCAGATACTTCATCTCCGGGCTATCGTCGTCGGGCTTGTAGTACGGGATGTCGCCGCTTTCGATCTGCTCGTCAGTGATCGGCACGCCGAAACGATCACGGAACGTCTTGAGCGCGTCGGTATCCATCGACTTGATCTGGTGAGCTTCCATGTCGGCTTCGCCGCTACCGCCGCCCATGCCATAGCCCTTGACGGTGTGCGCCAGGATGACGGTGGGACGATTGCCAGCATTATTGACCGCTTCATGGTAGGCCGCGTAGACCTTCTGCGGATCGTGACCGCCGCGATTGAGACGGAAGATCTGCTCGTCGGAGTAGTCCTTGACCATCTCCGCGGTTTCATCGTACTTGCCGAAGAAGTGCTCGCGGGTGTACTTGCCGCCTTGGGCCTTGTAGTTCTGGTACTCGCCGTCGACCGCCTCGTCCATGCGCTTTTGCAGCATGCCCTTGGTGTCCTGTTCGAACAGCGGGTCCCACTGACCGCCCCAGACGACCTTGATCACGTTCCAACCGGCACCGCGGAAGACCCCTTCGAGCTCGTCGATGACACGCGAATTACCGCGTACCGGCCCGTCGAGACGCTGCAGGTTGCAGTTGATGACGAAGATCAGGTTATCGAGCTTCTCGCGGCTGGCTAGATGCAGCGCGCCTAGCGATTCCGGCTCGTCGCACTCGCCGTCGCCGAGGAAGGCCCAGACCTTGCGGTCCTGCATGTCCTCGAGCTCACGCGAATGCAGGTACTTCATCACGTGGGCCTGATAGATCGCCTGGATCGGCCCCAGTCCCATGGAAACCGTGGGGAACTGCCAATAATCCGGCATCAGGTACGGGTGCGGGTAGGACGGCAGGGCTTCGCCGTCGACTTCCTGACGGAAGTTATCCATCTGCTCCTGCGTCAGGCGGCCTTCCAGAAACGAACGTGCATAGATACCCGGCGTGACGTGCCCCTGGATATACAGCAGGTCGCCCTTGTGGTCACCGTTGTCGGCACGGAAGAAGTGGTTGAAACCGACTTCATAAAGCGTGGCACTGGACTGATAGCTGGCGATGTGACCGCCCAGACCCTTGTGCTTCTTGTTGGCGCGCAGCACCTGAACCATCGCATTCCAGCGGATGGCCGAACGAATCTTGCGCTCGATGAACATGTCACCGGGCATCTTGGCTTCGCGATGCATCGGAATGGTATTGCGATGCGGCGTGGTCCCGGAAAAGGGGGGAGAAGAGCCATCGCGACGCAGACGATCCGCCAAGCGGCTCATGATGTACCGAGCGCGCTCTTCGCCCTCATGCTCGATGACCGAGGCCAAGGAATCCAGCCATTCCGTGGTTTCGATCGGATCGAGATCGTTTCTTGCCTCCAGACTCATAGACGTCTCTCCGAATGAAGATTGTATGTCGGTCATGGCCCGTCTACGCATCGCGATGGGGCCTGTGGCGCTCTTCAGTGCGGGCGCGACCTTCTTTGGGTCGTGTCTCCGAGAAAACTTTCTGTAATTTCCTTACAGCGGGGCGTGCAAGACGCACGAATTCAGGACACGACGATACCGCAAACGCTGTCTGCTGCCAATTCGATAGGCCGCAAGCGACCTGCAAAATACTTATTGCTCACACCCGCTTAGGCCATATCAAAGAGATGCGACAAAGGTTTACACGATGTAGTGAATTTACACGCATGCGTTGCCTCAAGACGCCGCGCCCTCTACTTCCTCGAGACAACGACGAAAATAGGCCCAATCAAAGGCCGGGCCGGGGTCGGTCTTGCGCAACGGCGCGATATGCGCGTGGCTGGTCATCCGTTCGACACTCAAGGCAGGATAGTGCGCTTGCAAGGCACTGAACACGCGCACCAGACAGCGATACTGCGCGTCACGATAGGCATGAATGTCGTCGCCCTCCAGCTCGATACCGATACTGAAATCGTTGAGTTCACGACGTTCACGCTGGCCATCCCACCAACGCGAGCGACCGGCATGCCAGGCGCGCCGGTCGAACCCCACGAACTGCACTGCTTCACCGTCGCGACGAATCAGCACATGCGCCGAGACCCGCAAGGCGTGAATCGTGGCAAAGTAGGGATGCGCAGCGGGATCGAGACGATTGGTGAACAAACGCTCGATGGCATCGCCACCGAAGTTTCCCGGCGGCAGGCTGATGGCATGCAGCACCAATGCCGATACTTCCCCTTCGGGGCGCGCATTATGATTGGGCGAGACGACGTGCCGCGCCGTGGTGAGCCAGTGATTGTCGACCCGCATGCCTGCTCCTATCTTTTCAGGGCGTACTGCTCGCAACGTACTTCTCGAAACGTACTTCTCGAAACGTACTGCTTAAGACGAACTTTTCAGGATGCGCGCGAATGACCAGCGTCCCCCTGACCGAATCGCCGTGATCCCGATATAATGCCCCTATTGTCGCACATCAAAGAAAGGCGCCTGACATGCAATATCGCGAAGCTCTCGCGGAGGATATCCGCACCAGTGCCGCCCGCCTGCTGGCCGAGGACGTCGGCCCCGGCGACATCACCGCACAGTTGATTCCCGCCAAACAGTGGGCCTGGGCGCGCGTCGTGGCCCGCGAGGACGCGGTGCTGTGCGGGGTGGCCTGGGTCGACGAGCTTTATCGGCGTCTCGACCCGAGCGTCAAACTCCATTGGCATGCCGCCGATGGCGATGCCCTGGCGCCCGAGGAGACCTTTCTTGAGCTGGAAGGCCCCGCGCGCAGCCTGATGACCGGTGAGCGCGCAGCCCTCAACCTGCTGCAGACACTCTCGGGCACGGCGACGCGCACGCGCGATTACAGGGCACTGGTCGCCGACACCGGCGTGGCACTGCTGGATACGCGCAAGACCCTGCCCGGCCTGCGCTTGGCGCAGAAATACGCCGTCACCTGCGGCGGCGGCCATAACCACCGCCTCGGGCTACACGACGCCTTTTTGATCAAGGAAAACCATATCGCCGCCTGCGGCGGCATTGCCAAGGCCGTCACCGCCGCGCGCCGCATCGCCAGCGACCTGCCGGTGGAGGTAGAAGTAGAAACGCTCGACGAACTCGACGCCGCACTCTCCGCCAGCGCAGACACCATCATGCTCGACAACTTCGATCTCGAGACGCTGCGCGAGGCAGTCGCACGCACGGCCGGTCGCAGCCGCCTGGAAGCCTCCGGCAATGTCAGCGAAGCAACCCTGCGCGATATCGCCGAAACCGGAGTCGACTGCATCTCCATCGGCGCGTTGACCAAGGACGTCAAAGCCGTCGATCTATCGATGCGTGTCGTACGCACCGAAATGCTTTAACGATCCTCATACGGTCGTTTCCGTTGATCTAGCGGGCTCAGCGACCGAACGCCAGCATCCGCTCCAAGGGCTTGAGGGCCCGCTGACGCAGCGCCGCCTCAATGTGAATCTCGCCACCACCTTCACTGAGGGCGCGCTCGAGGCGATCCAGGTCATTCATTGCCATCCACGGGCAGTGCGCACAACTCTGGCAGGTCGCGCCATTGCCCGCCGTGGGCGCCTCGAACAGCGTCTTTTCCGGCACCGCCTGCTGCATCTTGTAGAAGATGCCACGATCGGTGGCCACGATCAGGCGCTGCTGGTCGAGTTCGCGCGCGGCCTTGATCAGTTGCGAGGTCGAGCCCACTACGTCGGCCAGCTCGACCACTCCCATCGGCGACTCGGGATGCACCAGCAAGGCGGCGTCGGGGTAGACCTTCTTAAGATCCAGCACACCCTGGGCCTTGAACTCCTCGTGCACGATGCAGGCGCCATCCCAGAGCAGCATGTCGGCGCCAGTACGCTCGCGGATATAACGTCCCAGGTGCTTGTCCGGCGCCCACAGGATCTTTTCGCCGCTGGCCTGGAGATGCTCGATGACCTCGACCGCGATCGACGAGGTCACCACCCAATCCGCGCGCGCTTTGACCGCCGCCGAGGTATTGGCATAGACCACGACCGTGCGGTCGGGGTGCGCATCGCAGAACGCCGCAAACTCATCCGCCGGACAGCCGTCATCTAACGAGCAGGTCGCTTCCAGCGTGGGCATCAACACGGTTTTCTCGGGGGACAGGATCTTGGCGGTCTCGCCCATGAAGCGGACGCCCGCCACCACCAGGGTCGTGGCCGAGTGCCGGGCGCCGAAGCGCGCCATCTCCAGGGAATCGGCCACACAGCCGCCGCTTTCCTCGGCCAGCTGCTGAATGGCATCGTCGGTGTAGTAATGCGCCACCAAGGTGGCATTACGCTCGCGCAGCAAACGCGTGATCGTTTCAGTCTGCGCACGTGCCTGCGCACTCGGCGCGACCGGGCAATACGCACGGGCCAGCGACGAGGCTGCCTCAGGCGCTTTCGGTGTCATGATCGTCATCGTGTCTACCACTGTGACTGGCAGGGGCTCCCCCTGCATAACGAGAAGCGCCGCGCCGCGATCTCTTCGCGGACACACCGCACCCGATTTCATGATACTGCCCGTCGATGCCGGCTCGCCAGCACCGTGTTCACACGAATATCGTCACCGGGGCATGGCTCCAGAACGCAAAAACCCCGCCTCATGCGAGACGGGGTTGAATGCTGGTGGGTCGTGTAGGATTCGAACCTACGACCAATTGGTTAAAAGCCAACTGCTCTACCACTGAGCTAACGACCCATAACCTGCCCATTCAGACAGTTGTCGGCGGCAATGGTGGGTCGTGTAGGATTCGAACCTACGACCAATTGGTTAAAAGCCAACTGCTCTACCACTGAGCTAACGACCCGCCGCCGGGTCTTCGAAACGTACATCGCGCCACGCCACTCAAGGACGCTGGACAATGGTGGGTCGTGTAGGATTCGAACCTACGACCAATTGGTTAAAAGCCAACTGCTCTACCACTGAGCTAACGACCCGTCCCGATAGGGCGCACATAGTACTGATAACACTCGACATTGACAAGATTTTTTTGCTGGAAAGCCGCTCACTGCGAGCGCCGAGAACTCTTCGGCTTGCGCATGGCATTGACCGGGCGGCGCTTGTTCTTATCGCGGCTCCAGCGGTTCTTCTCGTCAGGCGTCAACGCGGGAACCTTGCGTGCCGACAGACCCGCCAATTGCGCCAAGTCATCTACCTCTTCCTGGGAAAGTTCGACCCATTCGCCCGCCTTGGCGCGTTTATCGAGGAAGATATTGCCGTAACGAACGCGTTTGAGGCGGCTCACCGTGAGCTCTTGCGACTCCCAGAGACGCCGCACCTCGCGATTGCGCCCTTCGAGAATCACCACGTGGAACCACGTATTGATGCCTTCGCCGCCGAACTCCTGGACATCGGTGAAGCGCGCCGGACCATCTTCGAGCATCACCCCCTCGGTCATGGCGGTCACGTTTTCCGGGCGAACGCCGCCCATTACGCGTACCGCGTATTCGCGCTCGACCTGCGTGGAGGGATGCATCAAGCGGTTCGCGAGTTCTCCGTCAGTGGTGAATAACAATAAACCGCTGGTGTTGATATCCAGGCGACCGATGGCGATCCAACGCTCGCCTTTGAGGCGCGGCAAGCGATCGAAGACAGTCCGCCGTCCTTCGGGATCGCGGCGCGTGCACAACTCGCCCTCGGGCTTGTTGTACATGATGACGCGCCGCGGCACTTCCTCGGCATCGCGCAGGTTGACGGGGCGCTCGTCGAGAGTGACCCGGTCACGCGTCTCGATGCGATCGCCCAGTGTGGCGACCTGGCCATTGACCTTGACGCGACCATCGGTGATGGCGGTTTCCATCTCACGGCGCGAGCCGAAGCCCGCGCGGGCCAGTACCTTCTGCAATTTTTCGGTAGGCGTGTTCATGAATCGAACGTTGTCTCGTCTGTTGAATGTTCCGCGTCCGCCGCGTCAAAAGCGTTGGTGTCACCCTCTGCAGGTGACGCCCCGGCTTTCTCTTCCCGTCGGCGGGCGCGTTCGGCCAGGCGAGCTTCGAGTTCGGCGAAGCTCACTCCCGACCGCTCGGACGCCGTCCCGGCGTGCTGATCGTCGGCCGTCCCGGCCGTCGTCGTATCTATCGTGTCTGGCTCGGCCTCGGATGGCGACGTTGCCTGCGACGCATCCTCTACCGGTGACGTATTCTCGACGTTGTCGGCGTGACTGTCACGCGCCGATGAATGATCCGCCTCATCCTGCCCCAACGTTTCCTTATCGTGCCCCAGAGCCTCCTCGAAACGCGTCTCGAATTCCTTGAGCTCGTGCATCGGCGGCAGGGCATCGAGGGTCTTGAGGCCGAAGTCGTCGAGAAAGGCACGCGTAGTGGCATAAACCGAGGGCCGCCCCGGCACATCACGCTGTCCCACGACGCGGATCCATCCCCGCTCGGTCAGGGTACGCATGATCGAGCTGCTCACCGAGACCCCGCGCACTTCCTCGATATCGCCACGGGTGACGGGTTGACGATAGGCGATCAGCGCCAAGGTCTCCAGCAGCGCGCGCGAATAACGCTGCGGCTTTTCATCCCACAGCCGCGATATCCAAGGCGAAAAACGTGCACGAATGCGCACTTGAAACCCTGAGGCGGTTTCGATGAGTTCCAGAGCGCTATGCTCGAGGCGCTCGCCGAGGCGCGCCAAGGCATCGCGCAGCTCACCGCGCGATGGGCGCTCACGCTCATCGAACAGGCTCTCCAGGCGTTCGGAGGTCAGCGGTTCGCCGGCGGCCAACAACGCCGCTTCGCAGACTTCGTCGAGAGACGTCGGCGCCTCGTTCATCGGGGATCCTCTTCGGCATCGGCGAAGGCGCTTTCTCCGCCGTCGTCATCGTCCGTCCCAGCGGTATCGTCGACCGCCTCGGCCACCAACCGGGCACGCACATGAATCGGCGACAGCGGCGCGTTCTGCGCGATCTCGATCATCGCCTCCTTGGCCAGCTCGAGAATCGCCATGAAGGTCACCACCACGCCCGCGCGCCCCTCCTCGAGCGTGAACAACGCCTCGAACAGGGTATAACGCTGGCCGTCCAGCTGTTCCATGATACGTAGCATACGCTCGCGGGTAGATAGCACCTCGCGGCTGATCTGGTGAGACTGCTGAAACTCGGCCCGCTTGAGCAGTCCCGACAGGGCATGCAGAAGCTCATCCAGCTCGACCTGAGGATGAACCACTCGGGTCTCGAGCGTGGGCAGCGCCGCCTGAGCCGCCACCCAATCGCGCCCTTCGCGCGGCAATTCATCCAGCCCCTCGGCGGCCAGCTTCAATTGCTCGTATTCCTGCAGGCGGCGGATCAGCTCGGCGCGCGGATCTTCGGCGTCCTCGTCCTCGCCCTTGGGCGGACGCGGCAACAACGTGCGCGACTTGATCTCCGCCAGCATCGCCGCCATCAGCAAATACTCGCCGGCCAGATCGATCTCCAGGGCCCGCATCAGCTCGACGTATTCGATGTACTGATGCGTGATCGCCGCTACGTCGATGCCCAGGATGTCGAGGTTCTGACGCCGGATCAGGTACAGCAATAAATCGAGCGGCCCTTCGAAGGTTTCGAGAAAGACACGCAACGCTTCGGGCGGAATGTAGAGATCTTCCGGCAGCTCGGTGATGGGCTGATCGTGCAGGCGCGCCAATACCGCCGCTTGGGACGCGGCCAAGGCGGTATCGGCACTGACGGGCTCGGCGGTATCACTCACGCGTGACGCTCTCCTCGATTGCGCCTCACGGCGCGACCTTCGACAAACGCGCAGTGTAGCAAGGCCACCGGGAGGCGAACACGCCCGCGTCATGCAAGACGTGTCGGTGGATCGTCAGGCGCCCTCGGTCGTCCGCGCGAAACGTCGATAAGTGAACTCGGGCGCACCCGAGGCATCGCGTACCGCCAAGGTCTGCACGTCATCGTGATAAGGCGATTTTTCGCATACCGGGTCCATCTGCGCAGCGTCACCGGTGAGCATCAGCGCCTGACAACGGCAGCCGCCCCAGTCGATTTCCTTGCGCTCGCAGCTCTGGCAAGTCTCGGGCATCCAATCCGTACCGCGATAGGCGTTGAAGGCCGGACTGTCGTACCAGATATCGTCCAGCCCATGATCCACGACATTCCAGAACTCCAAGTGCGGGATCGTCTCCGCCGCATGGCACGGCAGCACCTTGCCCGAGGGCGTTACATTGAGGGACTGGCGTCCCCAGCCATTCATGCAGGGCTTGGGCAGACGCGCATGGTAGTCCGGCACCACGGCGTCGATGACAAGACGCCCTTGCAGACACTCACGCGCGGCCTCGACCCGCTCGATAGCCTCCATGACCTGCTCGCGACTCGGCATCAGGGCCGCGCGATTGACCAGCGCCCAGCCATAGTACTGCGCATGGGCGATCTCCAGACGCCGCGCGCCCAATTCTACGGCCAGATCCACGAATTCATCGATCTGATGCAGGTTGGCGCGATGGATCACCGCGTTGAGCGTCAGCGGTAAGCCAAGCGCCGTCACCTCGGCGGCGAAGGCGCGCTTGCGTGCATGGGCGCCGACCATGTTGGCGATATGGTCCGTCACCTCGGGCGTCGCGCCCTGAAACGACAGTTGAACGTGATCGAGGCCCGCGTCCGCCAGGGTCTCCAGCCGGGGGCGGTCGATGTTGACGCCGGCGGTGATCAGATTGGAATACAAGCCCGCGTCAACGCAGGCCGTCACCAGCTCGGGCAAGTCGGGGCGCAGCGCGGGCTCTCCACCCGAGAGATGGACTTGCAGCACGCCAAGCTCGGCGGCTTCGGCGAAGACGCGTTGCCAGGTCGCGGTATCCAACTCTTGGCGACGGCGTTCCAGCGCCACTGGGTTGGAGCAGTACGGGCACTGCAGCGGGCAACGGTGCGTCAACTCCGCCAGCATCCCCATAGGCGGCTGCACGGCATGCGCCTGCGAATGTGTCATGCGACCTCCAGGACACGTTTCTCGACCAACCCAGCGAACATGGTCGTCACATCCTCGGCAATGCGCTCGCGCGGCGCCTGATAGGTCTCGCACAGTCGATCGATGATCGTGCCGACACTACGCTCGCCGTCTACTTCACTAACTACCGTTTGTGCGATGCCATCGAGCTGGAAGACTCGCTCAGGGGCCAGCAGTACCCAGCCGCCCCGCTGCTTGTCTTCTCGCAGCCTGACACCACGCGGTAGGCGCACGATGTCGCTTTCCTGAATCGCTGTCATAACGTCTGCGTTTCTCTATCGATCGTCGGCCGCGCCCGTGTCGCCCCATGCCCCGGGGGGCACGTGACCGGGAGCGACATAGGCATGATGAAGGGCATCCAGTTGCGTCCACAGCACGTTGCACTTGAAGATCAACGCATCGAGCACCGCTTGCTGCTGGTCGAGTCGTCGCGCGTGGCGTTTGACGTAATCGAGCGCCATATCAGCATCCCGCGGGGCCTGGGTCAGGCGCGGCTCGAAATAGGCTAGGGTCTCGGCGGAGACGAAATCGTAGTGCTTGAGCATGCCGCTGACGCGCTGACCGATCACCATCGGGGAAAACAACTCGGTCAGTGAAGACGCGATGGCTTCCAGCACGCTGCGCTCGCGCACGAAATGAATGTAGGCATCCACCGCGAAACGCGTGGTTGGCAATATGTGCCGCGTCGAGACAACCATATCGCGGTCGAGGCCTAGCCCATCGGTAAGCATCAGCCAACGTGCGATTCCCCCTTCGCCCTCGGCTTCGCCATCATGATCCACCAGCCGCGAACGCCACTCACGACGCAGCGCCGGATCGTCAAAACGCGCGATCAGCGACGCATCCTTGTGCGGGATCATGGCCTGATAGTAATAGCGATTGAGCGCCCAGGCCTGCACCTGACGGCGATCAAGCTCGCCGTTCTGCAACATCAACTGAAAGGGGTGCCGGTGGTGGTAACGCTGCTCACCAATGCTGCGCAGACGAGCTTCCAGAGCCTCTGCGCTCAGCGGTTCTTGCAGCGGTGCGTCGATATCGTTCATCAGCACTCCAACTCCATGCCGTCATAGGCGATTTCCCATCCCATGCGCGCCGCTTCCCGGCGCTCGGGTGAGCCATCTATCAACACCGGGTTGGTATTGTTGATATGCAGGAAGACACGCCGGCCAAGCGAAACCGACGACAGCTTCGCCATGCTGCCCGTATCGCCGGACATCGCCATGTGCCCCATGCGCTGCCCTGTCTTGTGGCCAACCCCGGCACGGATCATCTCGTCATCACGCCACAAGGTGCCATCGAAAAGCAGTACATCGGCCCCTTCGAGACGCGCCGCCAATGCGGGCGTCATCGCCGCGCAGCCGGGGATGTAATACGTACGGCGGCCCGCGGCGCGGAACTCGATGCCCACGGTCGCCTCGCCTTCGGCGCCAATGTCTACCTGCTCGCCTTCCAGATACAAAGCCGTCTTGCCCGGCACCGCAAACATACGTGCCTCGAGCCCTTCGGCAAGCGTCAGAGGCTGCTCCAGCGCCACCGACACACGCTCGACGTAATCCGGATTGAGCACATTGAAAATCGGGCTGTCACGCAACACGGCCTGGATCTCCGCCGTGGCATACAACCGGTAGGGAGAGCTTTCACGCAGACTCAACAAACCGCCGACATGGTCCACATCGGCATTGGTCAGCAGGATCGACGCGATGGGCGTGTGGCGACACCCTTGTTGGGGGAAGAGCGCCGGCGTTCGGCGTATCTGTGTCAGCACCTCGGGGGCGCAATTGATCAGGGCCCACGAGCGACCATCGGCACTGACGGCAATGGAGGATTGTGTTCGTGGCGTGACGCGTGGATCGCCTGACCACGCCAGCCGACATACTTCACAACGGCAATTCCATTGGGGCAGACCGCCACCGGCGGCCGCCCCGAGTACACGAATATACAAAGCCGCCTCAGAATTCGGCGGGCATGTAATCGTTGATTTCCAGCGCGATGCAGATCTCTTTGACTGCCGGAGTGGTCCAAGTCATGTCGTTTCTCCGCTAGTGGGTTTGCCTTTTCATCATAACCCCTTGATAGCACTATCGCATTAGCAATTACAAAGAATGCGCATATTGATCACGCATCACCCATCGGCCTTGCGATAGCGCCCTGTATAGTCGAAGAGCTTGTCGCGAATCTGCCAGTAACGCCCGACCTTGCGTCCCACGACGAAATCCGGGGCCTTGAGTCGATGCTCGTCGGCGATGACCTCATCCGCCGAGCGTGGCTGCCAATCGCTGCCCGGTGCGCGCAGGTGGTAGCGCAAGAACGCCAGCGTGAAAGCACGACGCTGTGCGGGCGTTTCCAGCGCGAACCATTCGTCGAGCGTGGCGCCATCCTCATCGTGATAGGTCACCTTCAAGCGCGGTAGCCCCCGCCCGTTGAGCACCGATTGCAGCTGCATGCCCGACACGCGCAGCACCTTTGCTTCCTTGAGTCGTAGGGCCGCCTTGAGTTTGTCATCGGGGTCGACCATGCGCTCGCCGCATTGATGGCAAGCTCGCGCGGCGATGTCGTTTTCCGCGCCGCACTGATCGCAGACCTTGAAGCGAAAGCGAAAGTCACACTGCTGGCGCTGGCCGTCCACGCCTTCCACCAGGCCTTGGCAGCGCCGGCCGTGATGCTCGATGACCAGGTCACCATCACGCTTGCCCCAGAACAGATTGGCGTGCCCGCACGCCGGGCATTCCACCTGAACCGGCTCAGCGTCTGAATCCGGGCGCGGCTCACCGACTTCCGGCGCGTATAGATCCCAGGGATTGCCCGCGTAATCGAGGATCAGACAGTCTTCCTTGCCCGGGGACAGGCGTAACCCGCGCCCGACGATCTGTTGATACAGGCTGACGGACTCCGTAGGTCGCAGGATGGCGATCAGATCCACATGCGGCGCGTCGAACCCGGTGGTCAGCACCGCCACGTTGACGAGATACTTGATCTCGCGCGCCTTGAAGGCCGCAATCAAGCGCTCGCGCTCCTTCGTGGGCGTCGAGCCGACGATCAACGCCGCCTGCTCGGCCGGTAGGTAACCGACGATTTCCTCGGCGTGAGCCACGGTGGCCGCGAAGATCATTACGCCACACCGCTCGCGCGCCTGCTCGACAACCTCGGCGATGATGCTCGGCGTCGCCCGGTGCCCCTGAACGACGCGATTCAACTCGGCTTCCTCGAAGCCGCCATCGCGTCCGGGTACCAGGCGCGAGAAATCGTAACGGGTCTGCCGACCATCCTCGGCGTAGAGCGCCGCATCCACGCGCTTGGGCGCGACCAGATAGCCCTGCTTGACCATCAGCCGCAGTGGCTGCTCGAACACACAATCCTGGAAGAAGCTCTCGGCCTCGCCACGCACCATGCCATGATGATGGCGGTGATAGATGAACCCTTGCCCCAGGCGATACGGCGTCGCAGTCAGCCCCAGCACCTTGAGACGCGGATTGTGCTTGCGCAGATGCGCGATCACGCGATGATAGCTCGACGGCGCCTTACTCTGGCGGGCGTCGTCACTGGCAGGCGGAGGAATGCGGTGACATTCGTCGATGACCAGCAGGGTAAACGCGCCCCACTCGTCGTGTGCCTCGAAACGCGCCAGACTATTGACCACGGACTGCACCGAGCCGAAGACCACCTGACGCTCGCTCTCCTTACGCCCTAGGCCAGCGCTGAATAAATCCGCCTCCAGGCCGTAAGCCAGATACTTGGCATGGTTCTGCTCGACCAGCTCGCGCACGTGGGCCAACACGAGTACTCGCCCCCGAGCCAGACGTGCCAGCTCGGCGATCACCAACGACTTGCCACTACCGGTCGGCAACACCACCACGGCCGGATCGTCGCTCTCGCGAAAGTGCTCGACGACCCGAGACACGGCCTGTTGCTGATACGGACGAAGCGAGGGCGCGCTCATGGCAAACTTCCAATCGAATCAAAAAGCGCATCCTACCACCGGCGACAAGAGCGGCCAGATGGCAATACAGACCTTGATCTCGCTCCCCCGCGCCCCGACCTCATGAGTGAGGCGCAGATGACAACGATCACCCCGTATCGCATTAATGTTTCCGGCCAGGAGGCCCCATGCAAGCACCAAGCAGTCCCGATTGTCCTGAATGCGGTAGTCGCGCCAAGCGTTTCCCTCCCGGTCGCGAGGGGCAATATCATGTTTTTTGCAAAAAATGCGACCATGATTTCGGGCGTTACGACCGCCTCGTCGCCGACTACCGTCATCTGCTCGACGACCTGGAAGCCCATCTCGGAACCTCGGACAACGCGCCACGAGACATCTGAGATTGTTATCGGCACTTTTCACTGACATTCGTCATTCGGAGATCCTTCATGTCCTCGACTCAATCCCATTTCGTGGTGCTCGCCGAATTCCGTCTCAAGGAAGGCCAAATACCCGCGTTTCTCGCCTTGGCGCACAACGACGCCAACGAATCCCTGGCCAATGAGGAAGGCTGCCTGGCATTCGACGTGCTGACGCCGGAAGGCAGCGATAACGTCGTCGTGCTGCACGAAGTCTATCGCGACCGCGACGCCTTCGAGCATCACATGCAGATGCCCCACTACGCGCCTTTCAAGGAAGGCAGCGCGCCGCTGCTCGCCGACGAGCCAAGCGTGCGCTTTTTCTACACGGCCATGCGTCCCGAATAAGCGCTTGTTGCCGTTAAAACGTCACGCAAAAACCGCGGCACCGAGTTTTACTCGGGACGCGGTTTTGTCTCTATATTAGCGGGCATCAACTCAATTCATTCACTACCGCCTGGGTTATCTCACGTGTCGTTGAAGCACCGCCCACATCCCGGGAATGGACACCGGAGCGCGTCAAACGCTCAATGGCCGCCATCAGTCGCTCGGCCGCCGTAGTTTCTCCCAAGTGCTCGAGCATCATGACCGCTGTCCAAAAGGCGCCGACAGGATTGGCGATACCTTGCCCTGCAATATCGAAGGCCGAGCCGTGGATAGGCTCGAACATGGAAGGAAAGCGGCGCTCAGGATTCAGGTTAGCGGTCGGGGCAATCCCCAAACTCCCCGTCAGCGCTGCTGCCAGGTCGGAAATGATATCGGCATGCAGGTTGGTGGCCACCACGGTGTCCAGGGTGTCCGGCTTGAGCACCATACGCGTGGTCACGGCATCGACGAGCTCACGATCGATCTCGACGTCGGGATAGTCCTTGGCCACCTCGAAGAACACCTCGTCCCACAACACCATGCCGTGCCGTTGAGCGTTGGATTTAGTCACCAGGGTCAACTTCTTGCGCGGCCGACTTTGCGCCATCTCGAAGGCAAAGCGGTGGATGCGCTCTACCCCCTTGCGCGAGAAGATCGACACCTCGGTGCCGATTTCCTCCGGCAAGCCGCGGTGAACCCGCCCGCCATTACCGGAATACTCGCCTTCGCTGTTCTCGCGGATGATCACCCAATCGATCTTGTCGGCGTCCTGCAGCCGGCTGCCGATCCCGGGTAATAAACGAGCGGGACGCACGTTGGCATACTGATCGAACCCCTGGCAGATCGCTAGACGCAAATCCCACAGCGATACATGGTCCGGCACGTCCTGGCTGCCCACCGCGCCGAAATAGATGGCATCGAAAGTGGCCAGTTCTTCCAGGCCGCCCTCGGGAATGTAGCGACCATGCTCCAGGTAATAGTCTGAGCTCCACGGGAAATCGCTAAAGGCGAAGCTCAACTCGCCGCTTTTCTCCGCCAGGGCCTGCAGGACCTGTTTGCCGGCCTCGATGACCTCGACGCCGACGCCGTCCCCAGGAATCACGGCGATCTTGTGATGACGCATGGTGAATATCCTCTGCTGCGATTGGCCCAAGACTTACAGATGGGCGTGGAAGACCTTCATCAACTCGGCCTTGTCCTCGAAGCCGATCCCCGGCATGGCTGGTATTGCCACATAACCATTCTCGACCGGCGTGGAATCGGCGAAACCGCCGAAGGGTGCAAAGACACGCGGGTAGGATTCATTGCCGCCTAACTTGAGGCCGGCAGCAATATTGAGCGCAAACTGATGCCCACCATGGGGAATGCATTGGCGTGTCGACCAGCCGCGAGTATGCAATTCGTCCAGCATGCGCAGGTATTCCACCAACCCGTACGAAAGCACCGGATCCATCTGCAGGATGTCGCGATCGGGACGCATGCCACCATGGCGCAACAAGTTACGCACGTCCTGGTGGGAGAACAGATTTTCCCCCGTGGCAGTCGGGCCGGCATAGTGCTCGCATAGCTGGCGCTGCAGAGCGTAGTCGAGCGGATCGCCCGCCTCCTCGTACCAGCGCACCCCATAGGGGGCCAGACCATCGGCGAAATCCAGCGTGGCCCGCAGGTCGAAACGGCCATTGGCATCCACCGCCAGGCGCGACGCTTCGCCCACGACCTCGAGCGCCGCCTCGATACGCGGCAAGTCTTCTTCCAACGGCACGCCGCCGATTTTCATCTTGGTGGCCACATAGCCCATCTCCAGGTAATCGCGCATCTCCTCCTGCAGCCCCTGGATTTCTTTACCGGGATGGTAATAGCCGCCGGCGGCGTAGACCGAGACGCGGCGATCCACCTCACCGTCCCCGAAGCGTTCGGCCAATAACTGCGCCAATGGCTTGTTCTCGACCTTGGCCACGACGTCCCAGATCGCCATGTCGAGGACACCCACCGCCACCGAGCGTTCGCCGTGACCGCCCGGTTTCTCGTTGGCCATCAGCGTCGCCCAGACCTTGAATGGATCGAGGTTGCGGCCGCTGTCATCGAGAAGCGACGCCGGGTCCGCCTCCCTCAGACGCGGCAAGAAACGTTCCCGAAGCAAGCCACTCTGGGCATAGCGGCCGTTCGAGTTGAAGCCATACCCCACAACCTGCCGGCCATCGACCTTGGCGTCGGTGTAGATCGCCAGGATGGAGACATCCATCTTGGCGAATGAAATGTAGGCATTAGCGATATCGGACGCGATCGAGACTCGCGCTTCCTTGATGTCGGTGATTCGCATGCTTTCTCCTTGTCTTGAAGCCATCGTCGTTCTTGAACGATTACGACCAGATACCGGACGGTAGCCTAACGCTCAGGACTTCCGTAAAGGCCAGATAAAAAGCCCCAATCAGCACCGCAACGACCGGTACCCACTGAACCAGGCGACGCACTGGTACCGGCCCCTCGATATGCGCCAGGTACCAGGTCAAGCCGAAGAAAACGATGGCCGTCGCGACCAGAAATCCCAGTAGGTCGATGGCATACCACCAAACAAACAGCACGACGATCATGATCACCAGGCGTCGTGGATCACCTTCGATTTCCACCTGACGCGCCGCCGGTTTGATAAACGCCTTGACGATCAGCGCCAGTGACAACGCGACCATGATCACCAAGATGGCGCGGGGGAAGATGATGCTCAGCCGGCCCATGCCTTCGCGCGGCAACCACAGAACGGCGGCAAATAGCAGACCAAAGAGCCCTGCGGCGAAGTCGGTGTTGAGTCGCAGGGTCATGATGTCTTCTCCTCGTCCGAGTCGACCTTGGCCATGCGTCCACTACGTTCCAGCCATCCCGGCAGCAGGGTCGTCGCGACACTCAAAACCACCAGGCAAGCAAGAACGATGGATAGCGGATTAGCCACCAGCCGCAACCAGGGAATCGGGTCCACGACCGCCACCAGCATGGTCTGCACATAGCCCTTCTCGGCAATAACGCCAAGAATCATGCCCAGAACGATGGGCGCCGCCTGGATACCGATCAGGCGCAGGAAATACCCCACAGTGCCCAGCAGTAGCATGATGAACACGTCGGTCATGCTGTTGCGCAGTGCATAGGTCCCCAAAATGGTGACCATGGCGATGCTCGGCAGCAGGAAGTAAAACGGCGTCTTGACCACGACACGATGAATCAAGCGCCCACCCAACAGGCCAACCGGCAGCAGGAACATGGCCGCGAAGCCCATCGAGAGGATGAAGCCATTGGTCAACACACCGGTTTCGGTGAACAGGTCAAGCCCCGGGCGCAGGCCATGCATGAGCAGCACCCCGAGGATGATGGCATCCGGTGGCGCGCCGGGAATGCCCAGGGTCAGCAGCGGTACCATGCTGCCCGCTACCATGACGTTGTTACTCGATTCAGACGCGATCACGCCATCGACATTGCCCTTACCGAACGACGACGGATCCTTCGAGAAACGGCGGGCTTCGTTATAGGCCACCAAACTGGTGACGTTGCCGCCCGCCCCTGGGATGATGGCGATAATTTGACCAATGATGCAGGAACGAATCAGATTGATGGGCTTGCCGAAAATATGCCTGCCCATGCGCCCGATGGCCGCTCCCGCGCCGCCCTGCAACTTGCCGCTTTCCGGTAAAGCGCCCCGCCCTTGGGCCGCCATCGAGATCAGCTCAGGGATGACGAACAGTCCGATCAAAGCGACGATCAACTCGATACCGCCCTGTAGCGCAGGAATGCCAAAGATGAAGCGGGTTTCACCACCGATCGGCGAAACCCCGATGGTGCTCAACAACATGCCAATGCAACCGCCGAGCAATCCCTTGAGCAGCGAACCGCTCGACAGGCTGGCCACCAGGGTCAGACCCAGCAATGCCACCCAGAACATCTCGGCTGGCCCAAACACTACGGCGAGTCTCGCCAACGGTGGTGCCAGCAACAAAAGAAACGCCACCCCGATGATGCCGCCGACCACCGAGGCAATGGTCGCGGCGGCCAGGGCTTCGTAGGCACGCCCTTGGCGCGCCATGGGATAACCATCGAATGTCGTGGCGATGGATGACGGAGTGCCGGGCGTATTGATCAGGATGGCGGTAAAGGCGCCGCCATAAATGGCGCCCATGTAGACCGCCCCCAGCGCCATCAAGCCTTGCAAGGGCGACATCGTGAAGGTGAACGGCAATAACACGGCCAATGCCATGGTCGCCGTCAACCCCGGCAACGCGCCGATAAACAACCCCGCCGTGACGCCCGCCAGAATCGTGACGAGCCCCTCGAGCGTCAGGATCGAGAATAAAGCTTCCAGTAACATGTCCATGAGCCAACTCCACTAAATGCAGGATGGGTCGCTGCAGATGAACGGCCAGCACCCGGCCCTGCGCCAAGAAGGATCGCAGGGGCGGGTGACGCATCACGTCGCGTTATTGGTTGGCTTTGGCTTCTTCGAGGATCGGCTGATAGGCCGTCTTGAGTTGCTGTATGACCTCATCCACTTCGCCATCGGTGATATCGGTCATGACGAAGCCGAGCGGCTCCTGCTTTTCGGCGATGCGCTTATTGGTTTCGGCGAACGCCTCTTCCAGGGTGTTGACGATATCGTCCGGGGTGCCCTTAGGCACGGCGACGCCGCGATAGGCACCGCCGACGATGTCATAGCCCAATTCCTTGAACGTCGGTACGTCGGGTAGCGCGGGCACGCGCTCTTCCGAGGCCACGGCCAGGACACGTGCATTGTCCTGCATCTGCACACCGAGCATCGAATAGTTGAAGATGCCCGACACATGGTTCCCTTGTACTGCCGCCGGCAACGGCCCCGTACCGGTAAAAGGAATGTAAGTCACATCGATGCCCGCTTCACGCTCCAGACGCAAGGCACCCAAGTGGTTGGCACTGAACGTCCCACTTCCACCCAGCGTTACCGCCTGGGGATTTTCCTTGGCGTACTTCACCAGGTCATCGAGCGTCTCGAACTGGCTATCCTTGGGGACGATCAAGGCATTGGGCGTGGTGTGGAAAAAGGTCACGATCTTCCAGTTGTCTGTCTCGTAACCGGCATTCTCACGCATGATGGGCTGAGCGATGATGTGTGGAATATTAACGCCAATCATCTCGTAACCCGTCGGCTCGGCATTATTCTGGAACTCGCTCCAGCCAACGGCGCCACCACCCCCTGGGCGGTGATTGACGTTGACATCGACCCCCAAGATCTCTTCCAAATGCGGCTCTTGGAAACGCGCGGTGACGTCGGACTCGCCACCCGGATCAAACGGAATTGTATAAGTAATGGGTTGTTCGGGGTACTCGGCGAAGGCGATGCCGGGCATGCCCAGGGCAGCCATCAGGGTTAGCGAGCCTACCCAACGTGTCGTGGCGAGTGTCATTGGCGTACTCCTTGGTCTTCTTGTGGTCTGGCGACGTTCTCCGCTCGATTGTTCTTGTCACCGTCATGGCGGAGAGAATGAAACGTCATACGCATTCCGTGTCGGGGAAATGCATACCGCACCTTTGAAGCTAGCCAACTTGTAAAATCTGTCCACTCACAAGAGATAGACCTTAGTCGGGTCAAGCAGGTAAAACACATTCCCACACAAAGCACCCAACTAAATATAAATTAAAAACAATAACTTACTTAAAATGCATTCTTTTCAAAACAAGCAAGCGCACACCGGCCGAGTTGTTTTAAATGAACATGGAAATCCTGCTAACCCTCGAACACGCGAAGGCGTGAGTTACCGATGTGCTCGCGCATCTGTTGGCAGGCCAGTTCGGCATCGCCTGCTCTAATGGCCTGAAAAATCCGCACATGTTCTTCTTGAACTTCCGGCAAGTGCTGCCCAGGACGGCGTAGACCAAGGTTGCGCGCCAAGTTCTGGCCGAAATTGATTTGTGCCTTGAGCGACAGGAGGGTATCGGTGAAAAACCGATTGTTGGTGGCATTGGCAACCGCGAGGTGAAAGCCGAAGTCCGCATCTACCCCGAGTTCACCCACTTGGATACACACTTCCAAGCGCTGTAGCGCCTTCTCGATCTCCTTGAGCGCCGACGTCGAGGCATATTGAGTGGCCGCGCGTGCCGACTCCCCCTCGAGCGCCGCTCGAAACTCGAAACAACGCTGCATGTCCGCCAGACTGTCCAGCGGAGCGAAGTCCAGCATGGCACGGTCTGGGCGGCGCATTACGTAACTCCCCGCCCCCCGCTGCGACCTCACCAAGCCGTCTTCCCTGAGCCGTGATAACGCCTGGCGCACGATGGGTCGCGAGACTTGGTTCATTTCGGCCAGTTTGGCCTCGGAAGGTAGCCGATGACCTTCGTCGTACTCGCCCTGAAGAATACGCTCGACGATAACGCCATAGACCTTGTCACTGAGCCGCGCAGGACCCGCACGCGAGTCCGCGCCCCCCGCGTGATAAAAGCCCCCGCGCCGTTCGGAGTGAGAATCGTGTGTCATTGACGGGCCCATGGATAAAACATACCCGCTCAACCTAACGCATTTCGAGGCGCCTGTGGATTATGCGAGAGGCCAACAGGCGCCATCGTTCATCACGCCAGCCCGAACATCAATCCATCCATGCGCGCGCGTTACGGAAAAGGCGCATCCAGGCGCCGTCTTCCTGCCATTCGGCGGGACACCAAGAGTTGGTGACCGCCCGCGCTACCCGCTCGGGGTGCGGCATCATGATGGTCACGCAGCCATCCGGTGTGGTCAGCCCGGTGATCCCCGCGGATGAGCCATTGGGGTTGGCGGGATAGCGCGTGGTGACCTGGCCATAGTTGTCCACGTAGCGCATGGCGATCTGATCGCTGGTCTGCATGCTGCGTAAATGGCCACTATCGCGGAACTCGGCGCGCCCTTCACCGTGCGCCACGGCGATCGGCAGCCGCGAGCCTTCCATCCCGGCGAGCAAGATCGAAGGGCTCTTCTCGACCTGCACCATGCTCACGCGTGCCTCGAACTGCTCGGACTCGTTGCGTACGAAGCGCGGCCAGTTCTCGGCGCCGGGAATCAGCGATTTGAGCTGCGAAAGCATCTGGCAACCGTTGCACACGCCTAGCGAGAAGCTGTCTTCACGCTGAAAGAAGCCCTCGAAGGCATCACGGACGCGGCTATTGAAGAGCACTGACTTGGCCCAGCCGCCGCCAGCGCCGAGCACGTCGCCGTACGAGAAACCGCCACAGGCGATCAGCCCTTTCATTGTTTCCAGATCGACGCGGCCCTCGAGGATGTCACTCATATGCACGTCGATGGCCGCGAAACCCGCACGGTCGAAGGCCGCCGCCATCTCGACATGGCCGTTAACGCCCTGCTCGCGCAGCACCGCCACGCGCGGCTTCTCGCCACGCCCGACATAGGGCGCGGTAATGTCCTCATCGACATCGAAGCTAGGCTGCGCCGAAAGGCCCGGATCGCGCAGATCGAGCAAGGCGTCGAATTCGGACTTCGCGCAGTCCGGATTGTCACGCAGCGCCTGCATGCGGTAGCTGGTTTCGGTCCAGGTACGCTGCGCGATGGCCCGCGTGGTTTCCAGAAGCGGCTCCTCGAAGAGCGTGACACGCACCTGATCGTCGTAGCGAGGCCGGGCGACCACGCCGCTGGTTTCGAGTCCTGCGGCAGCGAGCTGGGCGAGCACGAACTCGGTATCGCGGCGGTTGATCTGAATCACCGCACCTAGCTCTTCGGCGAACAAGGCATCGAAGGCTTCATAAGCGTCGTCGATCAACCAGTCGAGCTTGATTTCCAGCCCACCGCGTGCGGCGAAGGCCATCTCCAGCAACGTCACCAGCAAGCCGCCGTCGCTGCGGTCATGATAAGCGAGCAGCTTGCCATCGGCGTTGAGGCCTTGAATGACGGCGAAGAAAGCCTTGAGGTCCTCGGCGTCTTCGAGATCGGGACACACGTCGCCGACCTGACCATACACCTGCGCCAATGCCGACCCGCCGAGACGATTCTGACCGCGCCCCAGGTCGATCAGGATCAGATCGCTTTCGTCCTGATCCAGCCGCAGCTGCGGGGTCAGGGTACGCCGGGCATCGGTGACCGGCGCGAAACCGGTGATATCCAGCGTCAGCGGCGCGGTGACGCTTTTCTCCTCGTCATCGGATTGCCACGCGGTACGCATGGACATCGAGTCCTTGCCCACCGGAATGGCGATGCCAAGCGCCGGACAGAGTTCCATACCCACGGCATGCACGGCATCGAACAATGCCTGATTCTCGCCGACATGCTCGGCGGCACTCATCCAGTTGGCAGAGAGCTTGACGTCGGAAAGCTTGGCAATCGGCGCCGCGGCCAGGTTAGTGATCGTCTCGGCCACCGCCAAGCGCGCGCTGGCCGCCGGGTCGATCAACGCTACCGGCGGACGCTCGCCGAGCGCCATGGCCTCGCCCGCATGCGTGTCGAAACTCGCCGTGGTCACCGCGCAGTCGGCCACCGGTACCTGCCAGGGGCCGACCATCTGATCGCGCGCCACCATCCCCGTGATCGAGCGGTCGCCTATGGTGATCAAGAAACTCTTGGAGGCCACCGTCGGCAGGCGTAGCACACGATCCAGCGCCTCGCGCAGGTCGAGATTGTCTAGCCCCAGCCCCGGCATGACCAGTGAATGGCGCTCGAAGGAGCGCGTCATCTTGGGCGGCTTGCCGAATAGCACGCTCATCGGGAGATCAACGGGACGCGTGTCGAAATGTCCGTCACGAACGTCCAAATGGTGCGCCTCGGTGGCTTCGCCGACCACCGCATAAAGGCAGCGTTCACGCGAACACAGCGCATCGAACGCCTCGAGATCGTCCGGCGCCACAGCCAGCACATAGCGCTCCTGGGCCTCGCTGCACCAGATGGCCAACGGGCTCATGCCAGGCTCGGCATTGGGCACATCGCGTAACTCGAAACGTCCACCGCGACCGCCATCCTTGACCAGTTCCGGCAAGGCGTTGGAAAGCCCGCCGGCACCCACGTCGTGGATGAAACACAGCGGGTTGTCATCGCCCAGAGCCCAGCAGCGGTCGATGACCTCCTGGGCACGGCGTTCCATTTCCGGGTTATCACGCTGCACGGAGGCGAAGTCGAGATCTTCACTAGAAGCACCCGAGGCCATGCTCGACGCCGCGCCACCGCCAAGGCCGATCAGCATCGCCGGGCCGCCCATCACGATCAGCTTGGCACCGACCGGAATCTCGCCCTTGGCGACATGGCCCTCGCGAATATTGCCGTAGCCGCCGGCCAGCATCACCGGCTTGTGGTAGCCGCGCCGTTCGATGCCGCCGGCACCCACTGCGTCCTGTTCGAAAGTGCGGAAGAAACCGGCCAGGTTGGGGCGGCCGAATTCGTTGTTGAACGACGCGCCACCGACGGGCGCTTTCAGCATGATCTCGAGCGCCGACTGAATGCGCGCAGGCTTGCCGTAATCGAAGGCTTCCCAGGGCTGCACGAATTCGGGGATACGCAGGTTGGAGACCGCAAACCCGGTCAGCCCGGCCTTGGGCTTGCCGCCAACGCCCGTGGCACCTTCATCACGAATCTCGCCGCCGGCGCCGGTCGCGGCACCAGGATGCGGCGCTATAGCCGTCGGGTGGTTGTGGGTTTCCACCTTCATCAGGATGTGAATTGGCTCCTGATGAGCCGCGTAGCTGGCCCGCGTCGCTTCGGGCGCGTTGATGTTCGTCGTTCGCGCGGTTTCGGGCGCGTTAAGCAGTGGCGCGGCGAAGAAGCGTCCGGCCTCGGTGCCACGAATCACGGCGGCGTTATCGCTATAGGCGGAAAGGATACCGTCGCTGGAACACGCATGGGTGTTCTTGATCATCTTGAACAGCGAATGCGGCTGCGCTTCGCCATCGACATGCCAATCGGCATTGAAGATCTTATGCCGGCAATGCTCGGAATTGGCCTGCGCGAACATCATCAGTTCGACATCGGTGGGATTGCGATCGAGCCCTTGGAAGGCATCGAGCAAGTAGTCGATCTCATCCTCGGCCAGCGCCAACCCCAAGGCATCATTGGCCTCGACCAGGGCGGCACGGCCACCGCCGAGCACGTCGACACGCCCCAGCGGCGCCGGCTCGTGGCGCTCGAAGAGCTTGGCTGCGTCGCTCGCGTTGGACAGCACCGTTTCCGTCATCGGATCGTGAAGCGCCGCTACCAGGCTCGCGAAGGCCGACTCGTCGAGCGAACCTTTGAGCGTCACACGGTAAGCAATGCCGCGCTCGATCCGGCGTACCTGCGTCAAGCCGCAGTTGTGGGCGATATCGGTGGCCTTCGATGACCACGGCGATAGCGTGCCCAGACGCGGCACGACCAACAACAGATGCCCTTCGTGATCGGCATTTCCACCATCACGAACGGGACCGTAGCTCAGCAGCTGCGCCAGCACCTCTTGTGCCGCGTCATCGAGCGCCTCTTGGTGATCGACGAAATGAACGTAATCAGCATGCAGCGCCTCGACCTCGGGCACGGCATCACGTAACGCAGCTAGCAGCTTGGCATGACGGAAGGCGGAAAGGGCGGGCGCTCCTCGCAGTTCGAGCATGTCGAATGGGCCTCTGGGACAGCAAGTAGACGATGCCGCGGGCGGCGGCCAATGAGCGATCATGATACTGGAAAAGGCCTCGACGGGCGAAGACGCCTTCACGCCCTCGCCCATTGCGTGGAATAGCCGCCAGGTGACACAAGGCGCAACGCCCGCTAAGGTGGCCTCTCTCATCGCTGACTCGAATTGGCATGCTCGATGCTCTCTTACGCTACATGCAGCCAGCCGCGACCACACTCGTCGCGCTGCTGGCGCTACTGATTTCCGACGGCCGCACGCTCTCAGTTCGGGACGCCGCGCTGTCGGAGGTCTTCTCGCGTGATTTCATCCAGGTATTCACCCGCAATACGCCGTCGACCTATTACGAAGGGCGCCACGGCCCGACGGGGTTCGAATACGAGCTGGTAAGGCAATTCGCCGAGGCGCTGGACGTCAGTCTATCGATCGATAGCCAGGGCAGCATCGGCGAGGTACTCAGTGCCGTGCGCGATGGTCGTGCCGACATCGGCGCCGCCACCCTGGCGCTCGATCCCGCCGAACCCGGCGTGAATTACACGCGCCCGATCATGTCGATGCAGCCCATGGTCATTTATCACCATGGCATCACCCCACCCAAGACACCGGAAGATCTTCTGGGGCTGGATATCGCCGCGCTGCGTGGCTCGGGAACCGGCCACGCGCTGCGCGATCTGCAGGAATCCCTCCCCAAGTTGACGTGGCGGGAAACCGACGAGCTGGAAGTCACCGACCTCATCGAAATGGTCGAGAATGGCGAACTCGATGCCGCCGTCGTCTATGCCCATCAGTTCAAGCTCAATCGGTTGTTCTTTCCCGACGTCGAGAGCGGCTTTCCTCTGGGCGAGCCGCAAAGCCTCGTGTGGGCGCTCCCCAAGAACAGCGGCGTGGCACTTCTGCGAGCCGCCAACCAGTTTATCGCGCGTCTTAGAGAGCACGGAGACTTGGCGGATTTGATCGCACGCTACTTCGGTCATGACAACTACCTCGAGTACGTGGGGGCGAGCCTTTTCATCCGTCATGCCCAAAATCGCCTGCCGCGCTATGAAGATGCTTTCAAGCAAGCGGCGCGCGATTCCGGCTTCGACTGGAAACTGTTGGCTGCCCTGGGCTACCAGGAATCGCACTGGAAACCACGCGCGACCTCGCCGACCGGCGTTCGCGGTCTGATGATGCTGACTAACGCCACCGCCGCCGAGGTGGGCGTGAGCAACCGGCTCGACCCCGAACAGAGCATCGAGGGCGGTGCCATCTACCTCGGCCATGTGAAGGGTCGCCTGCAGGAAGAGATCACCGAGCCGGACCGCACCTGGATGGCGCTTGCCGCCTACAACGTCGGCCTGGGACACCTCTACGATGCTCAGAAGATCGCCGAGATGCAGGGCGGCGACCCTTACAACTGGGCAGACGTACGCAAGGCATTACCCCTGCTACAGAAGCGAAAGTGGTACAGCAAGGTCCATCACGGCTACGCGCGTGGCGGCGAGCCGGTGATTTACGTGCGCAATATTCGTCGATATTACGAAATTCTCAACTATGTGGATCGCAGTCGGCGCCAATTTCACCAGCTCGGCGAACGCAACGATCCGATGCTCCAGGGAACGCCTTTCGACACCGTCCCCCCGGTGCTCTAACTCACTCGCGCCGCGCGGCAAAAAAGGCTTGCAGAAGTCGCGTCGCACGCGTGGCCAGCAGCCCGCCTTCCACTTGGACACGATGATTGAACCACGGTTGGGCAAACAAGTTGGCCCGTGACTCGACCATGCCGCTCTTGGGCTCGGCAGCGCCGTACACGACCCGAGCCACGCGCGCATGGATGATAGCCCCGGCGCACATCATGCAAGGTTCCAAGGTAACGAAGAGCGTGCAGCTATCCAGCCGATAGTTACCCAGATGGGCGGCGGCATCACGCAAGGCACGCACCTCGGCATGGCCACTCGGGTCGTGGCACGACACCGGAGCATTGAAGCTCGCCCCCACGATCTCGCCACTAGGCTCGACCACCACCGCGCCCACCGGCACCTCGCCTGCCTCCAACCCCATGCGCGCTTGATCCAGCGCACGGTGCATGTAGAAGGTATCGCTGCGCATGACAGGGGCACTCCGGTATGCTGGTAGAATTGGAACAGTCGTATGAAAACGAGCCATCAGAAGGATGCCGGCATGACGCAACCACTCGCCACTCTCGTCGATCTATTGGGTCTGGAATCCTTGGAGGAGGACCTGTTTCGCGGTCGTAGCCAGGATCTCGGCCTTCCTCAGTTGTTTGGCGGCCAGGTGCTCGGCCAAGCGCTTTCCGCCGCCACTCGCACGGTCGATGCGGCGCGCCGCGCCCACTCGTTGCACGGCTACTTTCTACGCCCCGGCGACGCCAAACGCTCGGTAGTGTATCAGGTCGATCGCGTACGCGACGGTGGGAGTTTCACGACCCGGCGTGTCAGCGCCATCCAGAACGGCAAGACCATTTTCTTCTGCAGCGCCTCGTTTCAGGGCGAGGAACCAGGCTTTGGCCATCAGCGCGAGATGCCCGACCTCGAGTCACCCCAGACGCTGCTCGAAGCCGGCGCCGAGGTACAGCGCTTCGACGGCCATCCCATCGAGTTCCTGCATTTCCCGGATACCACCACCGACATGCCGCGCAAGCGCCTGTGGTTCCGCCTCGCTGGCGAACTGCCCGAGGACGCCTCACTGCATCGCTATCTGCTTGCCTATAGCTCCGATTTCAACCTGCTGACCACCAGCCTGGTCTCGCACGACACCTTTTTCGGCGACCCGCGGCTGCAGATCGCGAGTCTCGATCATGCCCTGTGGTTCCACGACGACGTGACCATCAACGACTGGCTGCTGTATGACATGGAAAGCCCGTGGGCCGGAGGAGCACGCGGATTCGCGCGCGGCAGCGTCTACGACCGGACCGGACGGCTGGTCGCATCGGTGGCGCAAGAAGGGCTGACGCGTCTGCGAGACTGAGCGACGCGTGTCGCGGCGTCTATCTGCATGGCGAGCATGATGCTACCGACATAATAAACGATTAATATAAGCCACGACCCGGTATCGACGACACCCAAGCGATATAGTCACCACTTCAAGAGTGGCGCGGCATAGCGTGATACACGCCTATTCCTGCCAGTCGCTGCGGTACCGGTATCGCCCGACCCAAGCTCGGGGATCATCAATGAATACAAGGGAACACCATGTTACGACGTATCTCACTTGCCTGCGTGATGGCTGGCAGCGTGCTGCTGTCGGGTTGCGGGCAAGACTCGGCAGACGCACCGCTGGCGCATGTTCCGGCTGATACCCCCTTTCTCTTCGCCAATCTCGACACCCTCGACGACGCGACTCTCGATGCCGCGCTGGCGTCATCGAATGCCTCACTCGCGCAACAGCGTGTCGACTTGCGCCAATTCGCAGAGGAACTGCGCCACGACGGCGAGGCCGAGTCCCTCGCCAATGTGCTCGATGCACTCGCCGAGGAACTTGCCGACAAATCGGACTATCAGCAGGTCGCTAAACAGATCGGCGTCGACTTGGGGGGCCGCAGCGCGCTCTATGGTCTGGGCCTGAGCCCCGTATTACGCCTTAGCATCAGCGATGCCGAGCGTTACCAGGCTTTCCTGCAACGTCTTGCCGATGCTGCCGGCCGGCCGCTGGAAACCCATACGCAGGGCGAGCTCAAATACCGCCAGGCACGCCTCGGCGAGGCACCGCTGCAACTTCTGAGCGCCGTTCATGACGGCCAGGCAGTGCTAGCAATGGCCCCCACCGACCTGGATGACGACGCTCTTCAGCAACTGCTAGGCACGCGTCTGCCCGACAACAGCGTGCAGGATACTCAGCGGCTCAGCGAGTTGGCCGACGCCAAAGGCTACCTGCCCTACGGGCTGGGCTATGTCGATACGACACGCTTGGCGACCTTGCTCACCGGCAGCCAAGATCCCATGATCCAGTCCTTTCGCGCATTCGCCGAGCAGACGCAAGGCCAGGCCCCAGAGCCGGTTTCGGCGAGCTGCCGCAAGGACGCGGCGCGCCTAGCCTCACGCATGCCTCGACTAAGCGCCGGTTACACCACGCTCGACGCCGAACGCACCGAGCAACGCGTCGATGTGGCATTGGCCGAGGATATTGCCGCCCCGTTTGCCTCGCTCACGTCCACGCTGCCGGGCCTGGGCAAGGACTCGCTCGAGTCTCCCTTCGACCTAGCAATCGCGCTGCCCATGAACGATCTGCGCGATCTGCTGACCCAACAGATCCAGCACGTACGCACCACACCGTTCGACTGCCCGGCGCTTGCCGAACTCAACAACGACCTGGACGAACTCGGCCGTCAGGCCAACATGCTGGCCATGCCTCCCTTAGGTAGCCTGCGCGGTATGCGACTGGTGATCGATGAGTTCGCGATGCCCGAAGACAGCAGTCAGCCCGCCATCAAGGTCTCCCTGCTGGTCGCCTCCAACGACCCCGACGGCCTCCTGGCGATCGGTCAGAGCATGCTGCCCGGACTGGCAACACTCTCGCTTTCCGGAGACGGCGAACCCCAAGCGCTGCCGCCACAACTCACCGCGATGCTTGGCGACACGCCGGCCTGGCTGGCCATGACAGACAAGGCACTCGGCGTAGCCACGGGCCAAGGCGAGCAGGCAACGCTCAAGACCCTGCTGCAGGACGAAACCGGCGAGGCGGGCGAGCTGATGCACCTCAAGCTTTCCGGTGACATATACGCCAAGTGGCTTCAGTTGGCCGACACTTTCGGCAACCTCGCGGGCAACGACGCCGCCGCAATCGAGGAGCAGCTCGATGCCATGCGGAACCAGTTCGAGCGCATCGACAACGTTGTAATACGCATGCGCATGGAAGACGACGGCCTGGTCATCGACAACCGTATCGACTGGCAGCAGTAACGCCACTTGCCCAGAGCGCCCGAAGGCGTTCTGGTGCCCTTACGGCATCACCACTCATGACCCATTCTGCGACCTGCCAGAAACGAAAAAGGCGCGGGGCATAGCCCGCGCCTGACACGATCACTGGGTAAGCCGTCGCGGCTTGCTCAGCCGTTCTTCATCGATGCCATGTCGATGACGAAGCGATAACGCACGTCGCCTTTCTGCATGCGATCCCAGGCCTCATTGATATTCTGGATATCGATCATCTCGACATCGCAGGTGATGCCCTTCTCGGCGCAGAAATCCAGCAGTTCTTGCGTCTCGGGAATCCCGCCGATCAGCGAACCGGCCAGCACACGGCGCCGGAAGATCAGGTTGGCGCCTGCCACGCCGGGCTCCAATGGCTGCATCTGGCCGACCAGGATGTGCGTGCCGTCGTACTTCAAGGCCTGCAGGTACGGATTCAGGTCGTGCTCGTTCGGCACGGTATCGAGCATGAAGTCGAAGGTCTCGGTGACCGCCGCCATCTGCTCCTCATCGGTGGAGACCACCACGTGATCGGCGCCGTTGGACTTGGCCTCGGCAATCTTGCTCTCGGAACGCGTGAACAGCGTGACCTCGGCACCCAGCGCCTGGGCCAGCTTGACCCCCATGTGACCGAGACCACCCATGCCGATTACGCCGACCTTATGGCCCGGCTTGACGCCATAATGCCTGAGCGGTGAATAGGTGGTGATACCGGCGCACAGCAGCGGCGCGGCGGATTTAAGATCGATGCCTTCCGGCATGCGCAGCACGAAACGCTCGCTGACCGTGACCCGGTCGGAATAGCCGCCCTGGGTCAGGCTGCCGTCGTGGCGATCGGGGCTGCCGTAGGTCATGGTGAAACCTTCGGCACAATACTGCTCCAGACCATCGCCGCACGCCTGGCAATGACGGCAAGAATCGACCATGCACCCCACGCCGACCACGTCGCCTTCCTTGAAGTTGGCGACCTCGCTGCCGACGGATGTGACGCGGCCGACGATCTCGTGGCCCGGTACGATCGGATACTGCGCCATCCCCCAGTCGTCGCGTGCAAAATGCAGATCACTGTGGCAAACGCCGCAGTAAAGAATCTCGATAGCGACATCATCCGGGCGCGGTTCGCGACGCTCGAAGGCAAATGGCTCGAGTGCCGACTCCGCAGAGTGCATTGCATAGCCCGTAGCTTGTGGCATAGCGAATATCCTATAACTGGTGAGTGCAACCGCGTACCGGCTCGGCGAATTGCCCAGCCTGGGTCGCGAACACCGACATTGTGGGCGCCGTCGGCGATTTCCTCCATGCCCGATTCTGTGTGATATTTGCCCAGAGCTCTTGTATCGCCTCCTGAATCGCCGAGTAGGCGGTATTTTTCATGCACGATGTTATTCTTATGAGCGTTCGTCATTGCCGAGGAGCCACCCCATGACCCACCCACTGCCCTCTCACTTGACCGCCGTCGGGGCCAGCGCCGAGTCTGCCTCGGAGACCCGGCTGGCTGCGCGCTTGGCGCCGCTGACGACTCGGGATGGCTTCACGTCCACCACACTGCCCGGCGTACAACTGATCGCCTCGCATTGCGGCCACCCGCGCACGCCCCTCATGTACGAGCCCAGCCTGGTAATCATCGTCCAGGGCAACAAGACCGGGTATCTCGGCGAACGCATCATTCATTACGGTGCCGGCCACTATCTGATCCAGGCCATGCCGCTCCCGTTCGAGTGCGAAACCCACGCTTCCGATACCAAGCCTTTGCTAGGCTTATCGGTGAGCCTCGATATGGCCATGCTCAGCGACTTGGTAGCGCGCCTGCCCTCGACGACGTCCACGCGCATGCCCGCGCCCATGGCCGCCGTATCCATGGACGCCGACATGGAAGAAAACGTGTCACGGCTCATCGATTGCCTCGCCGACCCCGATCAAGCCGCCGCGCTAGGCGATGGGCGCATCCGCGAAGTCCTGTTCACCGCGTTGCGTGGGCCGCAGGGAGCCTCGTTGCGTCAGCTGGTCGCCTACCATGGCCAATATTCGCGCATCGCCGAGGCGCTGACTTTCCTGCATCGTCACTACACCCAGACCCTGAACGTTGATGCACTCGCGCAACGCGTCAACATGAGCGCCTCGCATTTCCATCATCACTTCAAGCGCACCACACAGCTCGCGCCGATGCAGTACCTCAAGCGCCTGCGCCTGCTCAAGGCGCGCGCCCTGCTCACCCAGCAAGGGCACCAGGTCGCGCAGGCGGCCACTCAGGTGGGTTATCAAAGTGCGTCGCAGTTCAGCCGCGATTACAAACGCTATTTCGGTCGCAGCCCGCTGGAGGATCGACAGCGCGCCACACCGGCCGCTTCCTAGGCGAAGGACGCATGCAAATAGCGACTTACCTGCCTCGATGACGTTACCCTGAGTCCTTGCGCGGCGCCCGCCCAGCACACGGCCCACTCATCGACGCATCCAGCACAATACCGGCCATGGCCGCACGATGCCTGACCAGGAAAGCGCTGAAAGAATGATCCATCTCACTTCCACAGACTCTATCAACGCCCCCATTCAAGGCCAATGGGAGCCAGGCTTGATCGTGCTGTCATGCCTGGTGGCGTGGCTCGCCGCTGGGCTCGGCTTGCTGATCGGCGAACGCATGCAGGAAGCCGATAGCCGCCTACGACGCGGCGTCTGGTTGATCGCCGGCGCCGGTATGATGGGGCTTGGCGTGTGGAGCATGCATTTCACCGGCATGCTGGCCCTGCGTCTGCCGCTGCCCATGCAATACGATGTGGGGATGACGCTCTTGTCGCTACTCCCCGCCGTTCTCGGCAGCGGCTACGCACTGCGCATCATGGCCCAGCCCATCGCAACCCTGCGCTACTCCGTACTGGGTGGATTGGTGTTAGGAGCGGGGATCGGCACCATGCACTACTTGGGCATGGAGGCCATGCGTATGCCCGTCGCCGTGCGCTACGACGCAACCCTTTTCTTCATGTCACTCGGCGTCGCGCTCGTACTCGGCATGGTGGCAATGCTGGCCCACCGCTACTGCGTGCGCCATCGACGCCTGACACACCTCGATCGCCGGTCATTCGGGGTCGCCGCCTGCATTGCATTGGCCATCAGCGGCATGCATTACGTCGCCATGTCCGCCACGTATTATCTCCCGGTACCCGCGCCTCATCATATGGTGGAAACATCGACCTCGTGGCTCGCCATCAGTGTCAGCGGTGTCGTGACACTGTTATTGCTGGTCGCCGCGCTGAGTGTCGCCATCGACCGGCGCCTGCAGCGTCATGCCCGTCAGTCGACGATGTCGCGCGAGCAGTTGATGGAAGTCATCGCCGCGATCAATGACGCCTTCCTGCTGTTCGATACCCAGGGCCGGATCGTACTCAGCAATCGGGCCTTCACGGCCATGACCGGCTACACCTCCGCCGACATTCAGGGCCAGCTTCTGTCAGTGCTCGAGCACTCCCATGAAAGCGCCCGGATCCATCGCGATATCCGCCGCCACATCATCGACAGCGGACAATGGCAAGGTGAGATCAAGGCGCGACGCAAGGACGGCCAGGCGTTTCCCGCGCGCTTGAGCGTCAGCTGCGTCGAGTACAGCCACGGCGCCACCCGCCATTACGTCGCCACGCTCCACGATCTGAGCGCGCGCCGCGAGGCGGAGGCAAAAATCCATCGCCTCGCCCATCACGACACCCTGACCGACCTGCCCAATCGCCAAACCCTTTATACGCGCCTCGACGCCGTGCAAGCCGCGAGTCACACGCGGGGACAAAGCGGTGCGCTGATCATGCTCGACATCGACAATTTCAAGGCACTCAACGACTCACGGGGTAATGCCGCCGGCGATATGCTGCTGCGCCATGTGGCACGCCGTCTCAAGCGTTTCGCACGCCACGAGCATGACCTGGCACGCCTGGGCGGCAACGAATTCGCCTTGGTGGTGAGCGGCTTGCCATCCGATCGCAGCGCCGCCATTGCCGACTTGCAACACCACATGACCACCGTGCGACAAGTCATCGGCGGCGTGTACGATCTCGACGATCATTCACACACTACGACGCATAGCCTGGGCGGGGTGTGGTTCGGGGACGACGACGTGGCCACGGACGAGCTGGTCAAACGCGCCAGTCTGGCACTCTCGCGGGCCAAGCAGGACGGTGGCAACGTGAGTCGCGTCTTCCATCCCGAAATGGAATCCGCCTTCCAGGATCGCCTATTGCTGGAAGCCGAGCTGCGCCAGGCTATCCATGACGAGCAAATGCGCTTGTACTACCAACCCCAGGTCGATGCCGAAGGCACCATCATCGGGGCCGAAACGTTGATCCGTTGGCAGCATCCCGAACGTGGCATGATCTCCCCGGGCGCATTCATTCCCCTCGCCGAAGAAACCGGCTTGATCGTGCCCATCGGACAATGGGTGCTGGCAAAGGCATGCGAACGGCTGGCTCGCTGGGCCACCGATCCGGCCTTGGCCCACTTGCAGCTGTCCGTCAATGTCAGCGTGCACCAGTTTCAAAAGCACGACTTCGTCGCCCAGGTGCTGGCCACGCTCGCCGAGCATCAAGCGCCGCCCGAACGCCTGACTCTGGAGCTCACCGAAAGCCTGCTACTCGCCAACGTCGAGGGCGTCATCGAGAAGATGATGCAGCTCAAGCACCATGGCGTGAGTTTTTCTTTGGATGACTTCGGCACCGGTTATTCGTCACTGGCCTATTTGAAGCGCCTGCCGTTCAATGCCTTGAAGATCGATGTTTCCTTCGTGCGGGATGTTCTGGTCGAGGCCAACGATGCCGCTATCGTCAAGACCATCATCGCCCTGGCCGACAGCCTGCAACTCAAGACTGTGGCCGAAGGCGTGGAAACCCTGCCCCAACGCGATTTCCTCGCGCGGCTCGGCTGCCATCATTACCAGGGCTATTACTATGGGCGCCCCAGCCCCGTCGAGGCTTTCGAAGCGCTCGTCACGCCGCTGCCCGCACAGCACACGACACTCAAATAAGCCCCATCACGCCACGCACGGCGTAGTATCCGCCCACCAGGGTGACCAGCCAGCGCGTCCAGCCGCGGAAGCTCGCATCGGTGAGCCGCTTCAGGATGGCGTTTCCCGAACGCGTCCCCAGGAAACTCAAGGGAATCGCCAGGGCGATCCAGCCCCACTGTCCCCGCTCCAGTGATAGCACCGCCTGGAAATAAAACACCACCTTGATGGTATGCGCGATGACTTGAATCGCCGCCTTGGAGGCCACGACCGTGCGCCGATCGAGCCGCGTGCGCACGAAGCCGATATCAATGGTCGGCCCCGACACCCCGGCGGCGATGGTCAATCCACCGGCCACCAGGCCACACAGGATGGCATCGGCGGGACGCGAGACATCGAACCGGAACCAGCGACGCGGCAACCACACCAGGACCGGCATGACCCCGATCAAAAGCAACACCACATTTTCGCTGGGAGTGTAACGAACGCTGGCTAGCAGCAGCGCCGCGATCACTACGCCCAGCACGATCCACGCCACGATGCGCCAATCGATATAATGCCGTGAGAGCCAGGCACGCGAGGCGTTGGAGCCCATTTGGATGATGCCGTGCACGGCGATGGCCGTGGTCGCCGGCATCCACACCAGCAGAAAGCCCATCAGGATCAAACCGCCCGCCATGCCGAAGACGCCGGAAAGCGCCGAGGCAAAAAACACCACGCCGAGAAACACCAAAGAAAGAGGAAACGTCATGCCTGTCCCAAATCGCCCCCGTAGCGCCTATTAATCAGCAGCCGCATTCACGCCCCCTCACAGCACCTTGAGCGTCGGCCAAGCGTGTCCCGGCCGCGCCACCAGGGTGTCACGCAATGCCTCACCCGCCATCCCGCTGGTCAGCATCACATCGAAGGTCTCAAGGTCAGCGAAAAACGCCGGGCGCACCAAATCGAGCTTGCTCTCGTCGACAACGAGAATGCGCTGCACAGCGGTCTCCAGCGCCACCTGCTTGGGCACCACTTCGTGGAAATGAAAGCAGCTCACCCCCTTATCGACATGTACCCCCGCAGCGGAAATGAACGCCTTGTTGATACCCAGACGGCGGATCGCGGTGACCAATTCCTCACCCCCGAAGGACTGCGACACGGGGTAATAAAGCCCGCCAAGCAATACCAGACGTACGTGAGGCAGCGCCATTTTCTCGATGGCATTGGCGACGTTGAGCGCGTACGTCACCACCGTCAGTGGCATGTCGGGATCGAGTTGAGCGAACAACGGAATCAGCGTCGTGCCGCAATCCACGAAGATCGTGTCATCGGCCTCGATCATGCGCGCCGCTTCATCACACATGCGCTGCTTGGCCTGCGCGAAGCTATCCTGCTGAGTGGCAAAATCATATCCGGTGGACACCTGCGGATGCTCGGCCAGCAATAAACGCCCGCCTAGCGAGACGATGGTGTCCTGGCTGGCGGCGATGTCGCGGCGTATGGTCATTTCCGAGACTTGGCAGCGCTGAGCGGCCTCGGCGATCGGCAGCATGCCTTCCGCGCGCAAGGTGTCCTGTAGCCATTGAAGGCGTGCCGCACTGCGGCTATTCATTTCCAATATCTCCGTCGACACGCCGGTCAACGAGCGTTGCTCGCCATCCCCCGGCACATTTTGTTAGCTTAGCCACAAAATTTCTGTTAAAAAAATAACAAAGGCATCCCAACAATAAAGATAAGGACATTACCATGCCAGCGTCTTTTTGCGTGTCATCCGGCGCATTCGCCGCCCGCGCGACCGACTCATCGACCCATGCACCGGCGCCAGGTGCATGCATACCACTCGGGGACTCACGCCCATGACCGACCTCACGTCCACCGCCCGTCAGGCGCTCAGCCTGATGGATCTGACCTCGCTCAACGACGATGACGACAGCGCCCAGATTCAGGCACTATGCCGCCGCGCCGACACCCCCGTCGGTCATCCCTCCGCACTGTGCCTGTATCCAGCCTTCATCGAGGACGCCCAGCGCGAACTCGACGCCCTCGGCCTGACCCGACGCGTGCGCATCGCCACGGTGACCAATTTTCCCGGCGGCGCCCCCAATGCCGAGCGCGCGGCGCGCGAGACACGCCTCGCCGTAGCCGCCGGCGCCGACGAAGTCGACGTGGTCTTTCCCTATCGGGCTCTGCTCGACGGCGCGTCCGATGTCGGGCGTCTGCTCGTCGAGGCTTGCCGTGAAACCTGCGGTGGTGCGACCTTGAAGGTCATCCTCGAGAGCGGCGAACTCAAGGACCCCGCCCTGATCCGCCAAGCCGCGGAAATTGCCATTGCCGCCGGTGCCGACTTCATCAAGACCTCTACCGGCAAGGTCGCCGTCAACGCCACCCTCGAATCCGCCGAGATCATGCTCGAAACGATTCGCGACAGCGGCCGCGACGTCGGCTTCAAGGCCGCCGGCGGCATTCGCACCACCGAGGACGCCAAGGCTTATCTCGAGCTGGCCGCGCGGATCATGGGCGAGGACTGGATCAGTCCCGCACACTTCCGTTTTGGCGCCTCGGGGTTGCTCGATGCCCTGCTCACCACTCTGGAAGTCGGTGAGGGCAAGGCACCCCAAGACGGCTACTAGGCACCGTCCGAAAAGTACCCGCGCTCACTGGCAGACATCGATACTCAACGGCAGACATCGACAATCAACGACAAACAACAACACGGTTATCGCCATGCTGATTCAAGACATCCTCCGCCGTAAGCGTGACGCCGAGGCCCTCGACGCCGACGCCATCCACACCTTCATGCGCGGCGTCACCGATGGCAGCGTGGGCGACGCCCAGATCGGCGCCTTCGCCATGGCGGTCGTGCTCAATGGCATGAACCGCGAGGAGGCCATCGCGCTGACCGAGGCCACCCGCGACTCCGGCCAAGTCCTGCGCTGGAACGACCTGAAACTCGACGGCCCGGTGCTCGACAAGCACTCCACCGGCGGCGTGGGCGATCTCGTTTCGCTGGTGCTGGGGCCGTGGATCGCCGCCTGTGGCGGTCACGTGCCCATGATCTCAGGACGCGGGCTCGGCCACACCGGCGGCACGCTGGACAAGCTCGAAGCGATTCCCGGCTATAACGTCACGCCCGATGACGGCGTCTTCCGCCAGTTGGTGAAAGACGTCGGTGTGGCGATCATCGGCCAGACCGGCACGCTTGCCCCCGCCGACAAGCGCTTGTACGGCGTACGCGACGTGACCGCCACGGTGGAATCGCTGCCGCTGATCGTGGCCTCGATTCTGGGCAAGAAACTGGCCTGCGGCCTCGATACTCTGGTGATGGACGTCAAGGTCGGCAACGGCGCCTTCATGCCCACCGCCGAGGCCTCACGAGAACTGGCCGAGGCCATCGTCGCCATCGGCAGCGGTGCCGGCACGCCCACCAGCGTGCTGTTGACCGACATGAACCAGCCGCTGGCCGACTGCGCCGGCAATGCCCTGGAAGTGCACGAAGCACTGCGTCTGCTGAGAGGAAAAGGTCGCGATAGCCGTCTCTATCAGACTACCCATGCCCTGGCCACGGAAATGCTCGTGCAAGTCGGTCTCGCCAACGATGCCGCCGACGCCGCCACGCGCCTGGAAACCGCGCTGGCCTCAGGCGAGGCACTGGAACGCTTCTCGCGCATGGTGCATGGCCTCGGCGGCCCGAGCGACCTGGCCGAACGCCCCGAGCACTATTTAGCGCCCGCGCCCTTCGCGACCGATGTCGTCGCCCCTCGGGCCGGCAC
Source organism: Chromohalobacter sp. 11-W (assembly GCF_029889905.1). GTDB lineage: Bacteria > Pseudomonadota > Gammaproteobacteria > Pseudomonadales > Halomonadaceae > Chromohalobacter. Next base: position 40,549 of record NZ_JARANZ010000013.1, read on the forward strand.
CGTCAACGCCATCGACACGCGCGCGCTGGGGCTCGGCGTGGTCGAACTGGGCGGCGGGCGTCGCAATGCCGGTGATGCCATCGACCATCGCGTCGGCCTCTCGCATATCGCCGCGCTCGGCCAGCGCGTCGAGGCCGGCCAACCACTATTGCGCCTCCACGCCGCCAGCCAAGCCGACGCCGAGGCCATCAGACGCCAATTGGATGCGGCCTTCACCCTCGGCGAGGAAGGTAGCGTCGCGCCCGCGTCACCGATCCACGCCACCCTGCGTAAGGAGGATCTGTCATGACCCGCGCTGTTCTATTAGTGCTTGATTCCTTCGGCATCGGCAACGCCCCGGATGGCGCCGCCTTCAGCGATGCCGGGGCGGATACGCTAGGCCATATCGCGCGTCACCGTGCCGCTGCCGGCCGACCGCTCGCGTTGCCCAATCTAGCCAGGCTGGGGCTCTATCACGCGCACCATCTCGCCACCGGCGAGTGGGCCGAGGGCATCACGCCCCCCGAGACGCTCGACGGCGCCTACGCGGCGGCGTCCGAGATTTCCTCAGGCAAGGACACGCCCTCCGGGCACTGGGAAATCGCCGGCGTGCCGGCGCTGTTCGAATGGGGTTACTTCCTCGATAAGACGCAGAGCTTCCCACCCGACCTCTTGGAAGCGCTGATCGAGCGCGCCGACCTGCCCGGCGTGCTGGGCAACTGTCACGCGTCCGGCATGCCGATACTCGAGGAACTTGGCGAAGAACATATCGCAAGCGGCAAGCCGATCGTCTACACCTCGGCGGACTCGGTATTCCAGATCACCGCCCACGAGACCCATTTCGGTCTCGACCGCTTGTACGCGCTGTGCGAAATCGCCCGTGAGCTACTGATGCCCTACAACATCGGTCGCGTCATCGCGCGCCCCTTCGTCGGCGAAACGCTGGACGCCTTCGAGCGCACCGGCAACCGCCGCGACTACGCCATCGAGCCCCCCACGCCGACCTTACTCCAAAAGCTGCACGACGACGGCGGCACGGTATTGGGCGTAGGCAAGATCGGCGATATCTATGCCCATTGCGGCGTTTCGAAAGTGCTCAAGGCCCACGGCCATGACGCGCTGTTCGACGCGACGCTCAAGGCCATCGATGAAGCAGGCGATCGGACGCTGGTGATGACCAACTTCGTCGACTTCGACACGCTCTACGGTCACCGGCGCGACCCTGACGGCTACGCCGCAGCCCTGGAGGCCTTCGACCGGCGCTTGCCGGAAGTGCTCGCCAAGCTGCGTCCCGAGGATTTGCTCATTCTCACCGCCGATCACGGCAACGACCCGACCTGGACAGGGACCGACCACACCCGCGAGCAAGTCCCCGTGCTCGCCAGCGGCGCGAACTTGGCGCCGGGGCCGTTGGGCGACGATGCCGGGCGTCTGGCGACCTTCGCCGACATCGGCCAGAGCCTGGCGACGCATTTCGGTCTCGCGCCCATGGCCCACGGCAGTGACTTCCTAACCGACTCCACCACGACGACAACAGGAGACTGATGCCATGTCGACGCCGCACATCGATGCCCCCGCAGGCGCCTTCGCCGAGACCGTGCTCATGCCCGGTGACCCGCTACGCGCCCAATTCATCGCCGAGACCTTTCTCGACGACGTGGAATGCGTCAACCAAGTACGCAACATGCTCGGCTTTACCGGCACCTACCAGGGCCAGCGCATCTCGGTGATGGGCAGCGGCATGGGCATCCCCTCGATCTCGATCTATGCCAAGGAACTGATCACCGAGTACGGCGTCAAGCGCCTGGTGCGTGTGGGTTCCTGCGGCGCGGTGCGCGACGATGTCGCCGTCAACGACATCGTCGTCGGCATGGGCGCGTGTACCGATTCCGGGGTCAACCGTACGCGCTTCAAGGGCCACGATTTCGCCGCCATCGCCGACTTCGACTTGACCCGGCACGCCGTCGACGCTGCCCGTGCACGCAACACCCCCGTCAAGGTCGGCAACCTGTTCTCGGCGGACCTGTTCTATTCGCCCGACGATGCCCTGTTCGAGCTCATGAAGCGCCACGGCGTGCTCGGCGTCGAGATGGAAGCCGCCGGCCTGTATGGCGTCGCCGCCGAATTCGGTGCGCGTGCGCTGACCGTATGCACGGTCTCCGACCATATCCTCAAAGGCCAGGCGCTCGATGCACACACCCGTCAGACCGGCTTTCACGAGATGATGGCGATCACCCTCGAAGCCCTGCTCCGCGACGCGGGAGAAACCACCCATGGCTGAAACCTCCCCCGCGCCGCTTTCCGATGCGCTGCGCCAAGCGTTGCTCGAGACGCGCGAGCGCGCTTATGCGCCCTATTCCCGCCATCCGGTGGGGGCCTTGTTGATTGCCGAAAGCGGTCAGCATTACCTAAGCTGTAACGTGGAAAGCGCCAACTACAAAGGGCTCTGCGCCGAGGCCGGCGCCATTAGCGCGATGATTGCGCAAGGCGAGCGCGAGATCGCCACGCTCTACGTCATCGGCCCCGGCGAACACCTTTGCACCCCTTGTGGCGACTGCCGCCAGCGCATCCGCGAATTCGCCACCCCGGCGACCGTCATCGTCGTCCTCGACGGCGATGGCGCGCTACTCAAGCGCTATACCATGGAGCAACTGCTGCCCGACTCTTTCGGCCCGGAAAATCTACCTCCATCGTAAGGCAGACAACGGATACTCGGACTACCCGCTTACCCAGAACGATGCGCGTCGCCATGACGCGCACGCCATGAACACACGCATACCCTCATTACCAGACAACATCTCATCGTAATGCACCGTGTATCGGTAGGCTGACAAGCCATGATATTGGCGCATGAAGCCACACGATAACGATAAACGGAGGCTGGGTGATGCCAACATCGCTACACCCCTTGGTTTACTGGCCAACCTTCCTGTTGCTGCTCCCGGATGAATTGCTGGAGAAGTTCCTTGGCTGTCAAAAGAGAATAATTTCCCAGGCTGATTGCATCATTTGGGATGTCAACATTTAGCCACTTAATACCTTGTACGATTCTGCGTACAACGATCTACCGCATCGAAAGCAAAAATCATTGCGGGTGTTATTTATTGTAAATTAATGAAAAGTTATTAACTAAATGAACTCGGTGGAGTCATCAATGTCAGGCTATACAAGGATATAACTTGCGACTATTCGAATAGTCGTAAATTATTCGGTGTGCGTGACGTCTTATTCTCCAAGAGCAAACAAGGTCTTCTAACCATGCAGTTTCATGAACGCGTTCTCCTTGAGAATCAGGCCTGGGTCGAATCAATGCTGAGCCGGGATCCCGACCACTTCGAGAGACTACAATCCGGTCAGTCCCCCGAAGCGTTCTGGATCGGCTGTTCCGATAGTCGCGTCCCGGCCGAACAACTGTGCAACGCCTCACCGGGAGATCTGTTCGTGCATCGCAACGTGGCCAACTTGGTGGCCACCGAAGACCCGACGTTTCTGAGTGCGCTGGAATACGCCATTTCCGTCTTGGGGGTACGCTATATCATCGTTTGTGGCCATGAAGGCTGTGGTGGCGTGGGGGCCGCCTGCTCGGGCGAATCGACCGGCCTGGCATATGTCGATGCGCATCTGAAGCCTGTCGTGGCGCACTACGAAAGGGTGAAGAACGAGCTATCCAAGGCGCCCGACGAGGCCAACCGGGTCAACGACATGGTCAGGCGTCACGTCGCCGCACAGGCCGACCATCTGGCCGATTTGGATCTGGTACGCAACGCCGAGCAGCCGCCGCTGGTCGTCGGTCTGGTCTATAGCCTGGACCGTGGCGCACTGGAGCCGATCTGTGAGCGCACGCAAGCGGCGGTCGCCTGAAGGCCACTGTGGCCAGCCGAGCCGCCCAATGCCCCGCTAACGAATTTTCAAAGTTCCGGCGTCTGGTCCTGCCAAGCGCCCTAACGAGTCTTTTCCATGTCCAGCAACGCTTCGTTTTTCGATACCCGGTACCTGGGGCGCGACATACGCGCCGGCGTGGTCGTGTTCTTTGTCGCCATACCACTGTGTCTAGGCATCGCCATTGCCTCGGGCGCACCGCCGCTGGCGGGCCTGATCACCGGCATGGTCGGGGGGCTTATCGTCGCTCTCGCCAGCGGCTCGCCGCTATCCGTGTCGGGGCCTGCCGCCGGCCTGACAGCCATCGTGCTCGGTATAATTGAGCAATACGGCTATGGCGGCCTACTTTATGCGACCGTACTCGCCGGCCTGATTCAGCTCGGCCTCGGTTTTGCCCGCATGGGCATCATCGGTGCCTTCGTGCCTTCGGGCGTGATCAAGGGCATGCTGGCCGGTATTGGCTTGATCCTAATCGGCACCCAAGTACCGCTAGCCATCGGCCACGGGGCCGATACCGAGGCCGGCATCACCACGCCAGGACTGCTCGCCGATGGCTTCTCGCCGATGGCGCTGACCATCACGCTCGTCTGTCTGGCGATTCTGGCGTTCTTCGAGACACCGCTGGCCAAGCGCTACCCTAAGCTGGCGATCGTACCACCGCCACTGTTGGCGGTAATCGTCGGTGTGCTTATGAGCTTGGCCATGCAGGCGTCTGGGGCTGGCTTCGCGTTATCACCCGAGCAGTACGTCAGCCTGCCCGATCTGGAAGGACCCGCCTCGCTGCTGGCGTCGCTGGAATCCCCGGATCTGAGCTATTGGCTGGCGCCGGGCATCTACCTATCGGCCATCACCATTGCACTGGTCGCCAGCCTCGAGACGCTGCTCAGCGTCGAGGCCGTCGACGAAATGGACCCGATGGGCCGCAAGTCATCGACGCATCGCGAGCTGTGTGCTCAGGGCATGGGCAATACGCTCTGTGGTCTGATCGGCGGCCTACCGATGACGGCGGTGGTCGTACGTAGCTCAGCCAACGTCCAGGCCGGCGGTCGGACCCCTCTGGCCAGCTTCGTGCACGGCTTACTGCTGCTGGTGTCGGTGGCGTTCCTGGCCTTCGCGCTGGAGACGATACCGCTGTCCGCACTGGCCGCGATCCTACTGTTCACCGGCTATAAACTGACCAAGCCGGCGCTGATTGCCACGCAGTATCGCGCGGGTTGGCAACGGTTCATCCCATTCGTCGTGACCATCGTCGCGATCCTGGCTACTGATCTATTGATCGGCGTGCTGATGGGCATCGTGGTGGCACTGTACTTCCTGATCCGGGCTCACTATCGCTCAGCCATGTCGATGACTATGCAGGGCGATTTCGCGCTTCTGCGTTTCAACAGCGAGGTCTCGTTCCTCAATCGACAATCGCTGCGCCACTTCCTGTCGCGGGTACCGGACGACGGTCATCTGGTGGTCGACGCCTCGGCCACTCAATTCATCGATCCAGACATCCGCGAGGATCTCACACATTTCATCGGTGGAGCTCCCAAACGCGGCATCACGGTGGAACTGCGCGGCCTGGATCGTCATACGGCAACTTATACAGAGGCCCACAAGCGTCGAGCGGCCGAGCCCACATCGGCCCAAGATACCCACTGGGATGGCCATCAGGCCAAACCGACCTGATCACCGCGCTACCGGGGCCCTTAACGCGATAATCGCTCAGGGCTAGCGCGAAAGCGCCACACTGTCTGGCAGCGGCTTCGGCGAACGCCCGACAGCGTGGCGCAACTATTGCCTGGCGTCTGCGGACCAGAGATACCGCGGAAGATGGCGTGGATGCCTTGCGGCGCTGGCTCACCAGATGCCTCCCACGCCGACAGAATCGGTAACAACCGGCCGGCGCTGATTTCCTCGTGAATCAGCCAGGTCGGAAACCACACGATGCCTTGGCCTTGCAAAGCAAGCCTCGAGCAGACTTTCCGCGTTATTGCTACGCAAGTTGCCCCGCAACTCCCTGGCACGGTACTTGCGCGCCCCAGGATCGCGGAAATACCACGGCTGTTGGCCACATGTGCCCTTGTAGATCAAACAGTTGTGCTCCGACAATGCATCAGGGGTCGACGGCACGCCCCAGCGTTCGAGATACCCCGGCGAGGCACACACCACGAAGTGCTGATGCACCAGTCGCCGCGCGACAAGACTAGAGTCGTTCAGGGCACCCACACGCACCACGACATCTACGCCTTCCTTCACCGGATCGATGAAGGCATCGTTTGCCTGAGCAATACGCGGCGTCGGGCTAGTCAGGCCGAGGCTGCTGCCGCTGGATAGTCGTCAACGCAGCGGCTCAAGCAGAGCATTGAGCCCGTTGTGGTCGACTTCGTGCATCAAGGCGAGTAGCCGCCCGATCTCGCCGTTGGGGAAGCCCTGCCGAGCGAACCAGGCAAGGTAGGGGCCCGGTAGGTCGGCGATCAGCCGGCCTTCATATTTGCCGAAGGGCATCTTGCGGGTGGTGAGCTGTTGCAGATCTTCAGGGTTCATGAAAGCGCTTCTCGCGTAACGGCTCGAAGTAATCATGCTAACGGATGTAACGATGCGCGTCGCCATGGCGCGCATGCCATGCGTCACACGCATACCCCCATTACCAGGCAACGTTTGAGCGTAGTGCACCGTGTGTCGGTAGAGTGGCAGGCCATGATATTGGCGCATAACGCCACACGATAACGACAAACGGAGACTGGGTGATGCAAACATCGCTACGGCCCTTGGTTTTCTGGCCAACCTTCCTGGTGCTACTGGCGGCAGTGATCGCCAGCTACGTCAATCTCGATGCCTTCCTGGCGGCGACCAGCGCGCTCAACGATGCCATTCTGGATAACTTTTCGTGGCTATTTAGCCTGGGCAGTCTGTACCTGCTGGTGTTGGCGGTTATCGTTTATTTCTCGCCGCTGGGTAAACTACGTATCGGCGGCGAGCAGGCAACGCCCATGCTGTCGCGGCTGCGTTGGTTTTCGATCACTTTGTGCACCACCCTAGCCGTGGGCGTGTTGTTCTGGACCACCGCCGAGCCGCTTTATCACTTCATGGGACCGCCCGAGTCACTAGGTCTGGAAGCCGGTTCCAGCGATGCCATGCTGTTCGCGATGTCGACCATGTTCCTGCACTGGTCGTTCACGCCCTATGCCATCTACGCCGTGCCGGCACTGATCTTCGCTCTGGCGTTCTACAATCTGCGCCTGCGTTTCTCGATCTCCAGCATGCTGGAGCCGGTCTTCGGGCCCAAGGTCAAGCGCTTCGGCGGTTTGATCGACGCGGTCTCGCTCTACGCGCTGGTCGCGGGCATGGCCTCGTCGCTTGGCACCGGCGCGCTGACGCTGGCCGGCGGCGCAGGGCAGTATCTGGGCGGCGAAGCCAGTCCACTGCGACTGGGCGTGGTCATCGCGGTGATCGTGGTGACGTTCGTGATCTCGGCGGCTAGCGGCCTGCAGAAAGGCATCGCGCGCCTCTCGTCGTTGAATGCCGTATTGCTCGCGATTCTCGGTGTTTTCATCTTCGTGGTGGGCCCGACGAGTTTCATGCTCTCGCTGGGCGTGGAGTCCTTCGGCGTCTATCTCGACGGCTTCTTCACCAAGAGCCTGTTCACCGGGGCCGCCGGCGAGGATCAGTGGCCACAATGGTGGTCGATCTTCTATTGGGCGGTATGGTTCGCCTGGGCACCCATGGCGGCCCTGTTCCTGGGCAAGATTTCACGCGGCTACACGGTACGCGAGTTCCTGCGGGTCAACCTGTTCTACCCAGCTCTTTTCGCCTCCGCTTGGGTCATCATTTTCTCCGGCGCAGCGCTCTATTATCAGGCCCATACCGGTGTCGACCTGCATGCCATTCTCAGCGATCGCGGCGTCGAGAACGTGCTTTACGAGCTGTTCCGCCAGCTGCCGTTCTCGCAGGTGTGGATTCCGCTGCTGCTGTTCATCGCCTACATCTCCTACGTCACCGCAGCAGATTCGCAGACCGATGCCATCGGCAATCTTTGCACCCGTGGCCTGACCGCCGACTCGGATCTCAATACCGGCGTGTCGATGAAAATCTTGTGGGGCATCATCGTCGGCATCGTCTCCTGGGTCATGGTCAGCTTCGTGGGGATCGACGGCATCAAAATGCTCTCCAATCTCGGCGGCCTGCCTGCGCTGATCATCGTGCTGCTCGCCACGGGCTCGCTATGGCGCTGGTTGAAACATCCCGAGCGCCTCGGGACACCGTCTCTCTCTTCTCACGCCTCCAAGGACGACGCATGAACATCAAGCACGACTTTCCACACCGCGTGCGCGAGATCGAGAACCAATGGATCATACTGGCCGACGGTACACGGTTGGCAGCCCGCATCTGGCTGCCTGAGAACGCCGAGTCGAAGCCGGTGCCGGCGATCCTCGAGTATCTGCCCTATCGCAAGCGCGATGGTACGGCGGTGCGCGACGAGCTGACCCATCCCTATTTCGCCGGCCACGGTTATGCCTGCATTCGGGTCGATATGCGCGGCAACGGCGAGTCCGACGGGCTGATGGAGGACGAGTATGCTCTCCAGGAGCAACGTGATGCGCTGGAGGTGATCGACTGGATCGCCGGCCAGCCCTGGTGCGACGGCAAGCTCGGCATGATGGGCATCTCATGGGGCGGCTTCAACAGCCTGCAACTCGCCGCGCTGCGCCCCGAGCCGCTCAAGGCGATCATCACGCTGTGCTCCACCGACGACCGCTATGCCGACGACATCCACTACAAGGGCGGCAACATGCTGCTGGAGAATCTCGGCTGGGCGGCGACCATGCTGAGCTTCTCCGCCGCCGTGCCCGACCCAGCGCTGGTCGGCGACAAATGGCGCGAAATGTGGAAATACCGCCTCGACAACATGCCGCTACTCGCCGAGCCGTGGCTCGAGCATCAGCATCGCGACGACTACTGGAAACACGGCTCGATCTGCGAGGGCTATCACCAAGCGCTAGGCGGCATCGAAGCGGCTGTCTACATGATCAGCGGCTGGGCCGATTCCTACATCAACGCCATTCCGCGCATGATGGAGCACCTGTCGTGCCCGAAAAAGGCGCTGGTCGGCCCCTGGATGCACAAGTATCCACATTGCGCGATTCCCGACCCGGCCATCGGTTTTTTGCAGGAGGCGCTGCGCTGGTGGGACTACTGGCTCAAGGATACCGACACCGGCATCATGGACGAGCCGCCTTGCACTTTTTATCTGCAGGACGGCGTGCCGCCGGCGCCCAAGTATCTCGAGCGCCCCGGGAAGTGGGTGCGAACCTCCGCCTGGCCAGCGCCCAGCGACGAGGTCGAGACGCAGTCCCTGGTACTCGGCGATTATGGTCTGGGGAGCAATGGCCGGTTGAGCAACGATCAGCAAATCGCCTCCCCGCTGACCACAGGCTCGCTACAGGGCGAGTACATCCCACTATGGTTCGGCGCCGACTTTCCCCCCGATCAGCGTCGCGACGACGGCCTGTCGTTGACCTTCGACTCAGCGCCCTACATCGAAGGACTCGATATTCTCGGCCAACCGACGCTTGCAGTGTCGATCGCCAGCACCGAAGCGTGCGGTCAACTGCACGTGCGGCTGTGCGACGTGGCCCCCAGCGGCGAAAGCGCGCTGATTACCTACGGCACGCTCAACCTCAACCTGCGTGACAACCCGGGCATGATCAATCCACCGGTGCCGGGCGAGCCGATGAACGTTCACGTGCCGCTGGATCTGATCGGCTACCGCCTGCCCCCGGGACACCGCCTGCGCATGGCGCTCTCCAGCGCCAGCTTCCCACTGGTATGGTCACCTTCGAGGCGCGCCGACCTGACCCTTCAGTCGGGCATGCCGACGCTCGAGCTGCCATGTTCAAAAGCGGCTTACATCCCGATGCCGTTCGAAGCGCCGGAGAGTGCCACGCCGTGTCGCGTCGAAACGCTCCGCGGCGGTCAGCCCAAGCGCACCATCAGCGAGGACGTCGGCAGTGGCGAGGTGACCGTCACCGTCGAAGACGACATGGGCGACATTCGCTTCGAAGATCACGGTCTACGCGTCGAGCAGAAGGCCAAAGAGGTCTATACCAGCCACCCCAGCGATGCCACTCGCACCCGCGCCGATATCGAATGGGTCTACCGCGCCAGCCGGGGCGACGGCCAGAACACCCAAAGCGATCACTTCGCGGTCGAGGTGGTGAGCCGTTATCACCTGCATTGCGACGCGCAGACCTTCTATCTCAACGCCGAGCAAATCGCCCATGAAGGCGAGACGTTGATCAGCGAGAAGCGATGGGAACGGAAGATTCCACGTACGGCCCTCTAACCGGCGGCGTGCATGTTATGCTCCGGGGCCGAGAGAACTCGGTTCCGGATGCTTTCATGCCCACTCGCGATGCGCTTCCCCCCTTGGCTTGTCTGCGTGCCTTCGAGGCCGCCGCGCGACATGCCAGCTTCACGCAAGCCGGCAATGAACTCAGCCTGACCCAGAGCGCCGTCAGCCGTCAGATCAAGCGGCTCGAGGACGACCTGGGCCGGCCGTTGTTCGAGCGCCACTACGAAGGCTTGCGCCTGACACCCGCCGGCGAACATTATTTTCGCGTGGTGCAGCGCCTGCTGCGCGATTTACGCGATGAAACGGCGCGCCTGCGTCGTCGTGGGGATGACCGCCAGTTGACCTTGGCCTCCAGCCCCACCATCGCCTCGATCTGGCTGGCGCGGCAGCTTCCTGACTTCCAGCGCGCCCATCCGCATATCGAAATCCGTATCTTGACGGTGGAGGACCCACATCGTCTGGATCTTGCCGAGTTCGATTTGGGTATCTATTACCATGTTCCGCGTGAAGTCGATCCGCCCGGCCTCGGCGCCGAGGCGATCTTCGCTCACGAAGAGGTCGCCGCCGTGTGCAGTCCAGCCTATCTGGCTCGTCATGGCGACATCCGCGATGCCGATGACCTGCTCGCTCGACACACGCTGATGGTCGTCGAAGATCATTATCACGACTGGCTGACCTGGGAAGGCTGGTACCAGGCCCAGGGCCTGACCTGGCACGCCCCGGAACACAGTCTGCGTGCCAACAGCTTCCAATTGCTGATGAATGCCACCCTGGCCGGGCAAGGCGTCACTCTGGGCTGGAAACGCCTACTCGAGGCGGACCTGGCGCAGCGCAACCTGGTGCAGGCGCTCCCGCATACGCTGCCCAGCCGAGGGTGCCTGTCACTGCTCACCCCGCAACATCGCCACCTGACCGAGCCCATGCGCGCATTTCGAGCCTGGGTACTGAACACCGCTTGAGAAGTGCCTGCGCTATACGCCTAAAGTGGCAAGCCTGGTTCATATCCGGTAAGCTGCACGCCCGCTGCCCGCCTACTCTGGCCCACTTCGCAGCCACCGAGACGACTTCATGAGCTTTACCTCCTTGGGGCTTTCCGCTCCGATTCTGGATGCCGTGGCCGAGCAAGGCTACGAGACACCCTCACCGATTCAAGCCAAGGCGATCCCCGCCGTTCTCGAGGGACGCGACGTGATGGCTGCCGCCCAGACCGGCACCGGCAAGACCGCCGGATTCACGCTGCCGATCCTCCAGCGCCTCTCTACCGGCACGCGCGCGCCCGCCAAGCAGGTGCGCGCGCTGATTCTCACGCCGACCCGCGAGTTGGCTGCCCAGATCGGCGCCAATATCGAGGCATACGGCAAACACCTGCCGCTACGCAGCGCAGTGGTCTTCGGCGGCGTAAAGGTCAACCCGCAGATCGCCAAGCTACGCGGCGGGGTCGATATCCTGGTGGCAACGCCGGGCCGACTACTGGATCTGTATAGCCAGAAGGCCGTCAGCTTCGATGCGCTGGAAGTGCTGGTGATGGACGAAGCCGACCGCATGCTCGACATGGGCTTCATCCACGATATCCGTCGGATCCTCAAGACACTGCCCGCCAAACGTCAAAATCTGATGTTCTCGGCGACCTTCTCGCAGGAAATCCGCACGCTCGCCAAGGGCATGGTCAACGACCCGGTGGAAATCTCGGTCACGCCGCGCAACACCACCGCCGAGACAGTCACGCAGTGGATCCATCCGGTCGACAAGACCCGCAAGCCGGCACTGCTCACGCACCTGATCCACGAGAATCAGTGGCAGCAAGTACTGGTCTTCATGCGTACCAAGCATGGCGCCAACCGCCTGAGTCGCCAGCTCGAAGACGCCGGCATCGAGGCAGCCGCCATTCACGGCAACAAGAGCCAGAATGCGCGCACCAAGGCACTCGACGGCTTCAAGAGCGGCGATATTCGTGTGCTGGTGGCGACCGATATCGCCGCGCGCGGCCTCGACATCGACCAGCTCCCGCAAGTGGTCAACTTCGAGCTACCCAATGTCGCCGAGGACTACGTCCACCGTATCGGACGTACCGGGCGTGCAGGCGCCAGCGGCCACGCGGTATCACTGGTCAGCCCCGAGGAAGGCAAGGAACTCGCGGGTATCGAGCGACTGACCCGCCAGACGCTGGAACGCCAGACCATCGCCGGCTTTGAACCCAGCGAAGCACTCGTCAGCGGCCAGGGCACCAGCCCGCCGCGCGGTGGTAGTGGTGGGGGCCAGCGTAACGGTAGCGGCAACGGCCAACGTCGTAGTGGCAACTCAGGCGGCAATGACGCACGCAGCAGCGACTCACGCAATCAAAATGCCTCACGCAACCGCAATGATGGCGGCGAAAACCGCCCACGCCGTCGTCGCGGCGGACGGGGTCGCGGTAACGGCACCCAAGGCGGGGCATAAGTCACGTCAATCGTGAGTCGTGGCGCTATCGTCGCCAACGGCTCACGTATTGTCGCCGGATGCCGGTGATTCGCAACAACCGCGGGCAACACTGTGCGACAGCCGGATGTGATCGTCGAGCAACGCTCGCGCGGCCGCTATGTCGCGGCTAAGCGCCAGTTCGACCAGTTCGCCGTGCTGACGATCGAGTACCTTGCGCACTGCTGGGTTGGGCGGCGCCAGGCGTCGGTAGCGGTCGAACTGGTCGTGCAGTTGTTCGATGAAACGTAACAACCAGTGTGATCCACACGACGCTAGCAACGCCCGATGAAAGCGCAGGTGTGCCTGCTCCCACTCCTCCACTCGCTCAGGATGCTCGTCGGCACGACGCAACCGATGGTGGGCCGCCAACACCTGTGACTCCCATTCTGAATCGCCCGCCTGAAACGCCTGCGTCAACGCCATGCATTCAAGCTGGACGCGCAGTCCTGCGATATCATCGAGTTCCTCTAAATGCATCGCCGGTACCCGAAAGCCACGCTGGTTGACCTGCTCGAGCAGGCCGTAGGCCGCTAGCCGGTTGAGCGCCTCGCGCAGCGGGCTGAGCCCGACCTGGTAGTGATCCTTCAAGGCGCTGATGGCGAGCTTCTCGCCCGCCGCGAAACGCCCGCGAATCAAGTCCTGCTTGAGCGTATCGAAGACTCGGCTCGAGGCCATGTCGCGACTGGCGGATGGCGATGCGGTCATGGCGTGGCTCTCTTCTCAAGTTCGAAGGTAGTGGCTTATCAAGTTCAAAGATAATGGCGGGAAATGTGCGTTGATGACTGGCGAGCAAGGTTCTGCCTCGGTGCAACAAGCCCTTTGCCAAATCCCATATTGACGTTAATCAAACCGGGCGCCATAGTCATCTCAATAAAATCGATTTTTTTACTAAAGACGATTTATAACATAACAATCGATTGGAGACGGCATGTTGACGCCCTTTTCCCAGGCAACGCCCTACGCTTCCCAGCGCAGCGCGACCTACGCCAAACACGGCATGGTCGCCGCGTCCCAGCCCCAAGCCAGCCAGATCGGCCGTGACATCCTCGCTCAGGGCGGCAACGCCGTGGACGCCGCCATCGCCACTGCGGCAGCGCTCACCGTGGTCGAGCCCACCGGCTGCGGGATCGGCGGTGATGCCTTCGCGCTGGTCTGGATCGCCGACGACAATGCAGGCAAAGGCGAGCTTCACGGCCTCAATGCCAGCGGCACCGCCCCCGCCGCGCTGACTCCAGAGGCAGCCGCCGAGGCCGGCTTCGAGTCCATGCCGTTGTACGGCTGGACGCCGGTCACCGTGCCCGGCATCCCCGCCGCCTGGGCCGAGCTGTCGCGGCGTTTCGGCAAGCTCGATTTCCCGACGCTACTGGCCCCGGCGATCCGCCTGGCCCGCGAGGGCTTTCCGGTCTCGCCGGTGATCGCCAGCCTGTGGCAGCGCGCCGAGACGACCTTCCGCGAACATCTCAGCGACGCCGCGACCGCCGGCTGGTTCGAGACCTTCACACCGACCGGGCGTGCCCCTCGCGCTGGCGAGTGGCATCGCTGCGAGGACCAAGCGAAAACCCTGGAAGACATTGCCGAGACCCGCTCCGAGAGCTTCTATCGCGGCGCGCTGGCCGAACGCATCGATGCCTTCTCGCGGGAGACCGGCGGCTATCTGCGCGCGGTGGATCTTGCCGGCTACCAGCCGGAGTGGGTCGAGCCGATCGCCGCCGACTACCGCGGCCACAAAGTATGGGAGATCCCACCCAATGGTCAGGGGCTGGTCGCGCTGATGGCGCTGCGCATCCTCGAGGGTTTCGAGGTCGACAACCGCGACGATCCCGAGGTGCTGCACCGCCAGCTCGAGGCAATGAAGCTTTCGTTCATCGACGGCCAGACCCACATCACCCAGCCCGAGCACATGACCCACAGCGTCGAGGCGCTGCTCGGCGACGCCTATACCCGTGAGCGCCGCGCGCTGATCGGCGAGCGTGCACTCGAGCCGACCCCGGGCACTCCGCAGGCCGGCGGCACCGTCTACCTGGCGACCGCCGATGACGACGGCAACATGGTGTCGTTCATCCAGAGCAACTATCACGGCTTCGGGTCCGGCGTGGTGGTGCCGGGCACCGGCATCGCGATGCAGAACCGCGGCCACAACTTCAGCCTCGATCCGAATCACGACAACGTGCTCGCGCCGGGCAAGAAGACCTTCCATACCATCATCCCAGGTTTTCTAACACGCGACGACGGCACGCCGCTCGGGCCGTTCGGGGTGATGGGCGGCTTCATGCAGCCCCAGGGCCACGTTCAAGTGATCATGAATCTGGTCGACTTCGGCCTCAACCCGCAGGCCGCGCTGGACGCGCCGCGCTGGCAGTGGATGGGCGGTAAGCGCATCGGCATCGAACACGGCTACCAGGCACCGCTGGTACGCGCGATGGCTGAGCGCGGTCACGACATGCAGATCGATCACGATCCACGTGGTTTCGGCCGCGGGCAGATGATCATCCGCGATCCCGACAGCGGCATCTACTGTGGCGGCACCGAACCACGCACCGACTCCAGCATCGCGGTGCTGTGACCATGCTGCAGACACAAGCCCAGTTGTTCATGGCCTTCCTGCGCATCGGCCTGTTCGGTTTCGGTGGCGGTCCGTCGATGATTCCGCTCGTTCATCAGGAGGTGGTGAAACGCCACGCCTGGATGGACGACGAGGCGTTCGCCGACGTGCTGGCGATCGGCAACACCCTACCCGGCCCGATCGCCACCAAGATGGCCGGCTATATCGGTTATCGGGTCGGTGGCGTGCTGGGCGCGCTCAACGCCGTCATCGCGGTGATAGGACCCATAATCGTGGCCATGATCGCGCTGCTCAGCCTCTACGCGCGTCACGGCGACCAGCGCTGGGTGCAGGGCATGGGCCAGGGCGTGGTGCCCGTGGTCATGGTCATGATGGCCAAGCTGACCTGGGATTTCTTCACCAAGTCGCGGGCCAGCCTCGGCTGGCTCGTGACACTGGTAATGGGCGCCGTCGCCGGTGGGCTGATCTACTGGCTCGACGTGCATCCGGGCCTGGTGATCGGAGCCATCCTGATCGCCGCACTGCTACGTCCCGAACCGCAGCACACGACCAGCGAGACGGATAAATGATCTATTGGCACCTGTTCCTGGCGTTCTTCATTCCCAACATCGTCGGTTACGGCGGCGGCCCGGCGATCATCCCGCTGATCGAGAACGAAGTGGTCGGTCGCTACGGCTGGATGAGCTCGCAGGCCTTCGCCGAGACCCTGGCGCTGGGCAACGCCCTGCCCAGCCCAATCGCCACCAAGATGGCCGGCTACATCGGCTACGACGTCGCCGGCGTGCCTGGATCTCTGATCGCCACCTTCGCCACCGTCGCGCCATCATTACTGCTGATGCTGATCGCGCTAGGCACGCTGTATCGCTATCGCGAGTCGGTCAAGGTCAAGTCGATGAGCCAATGGGTCCGCCCGGTGGTGATGACGCTGATGGCCTACCTGACCTGGCGTTTTTTCGACGAAGGCGTAACGACCGCTGGCGCAGTGCACACCGTAATCATCGGTGGCATCGCCGGCGTACTGCTTCTGGCGACCCGGGTTCACCCGGCGTTCGTCGTGTGTTTCGGGCTCGTCTATGGTGCCCTGCTGCTCGGGTAGCAAAGATCAGAATTCCAGGCAGATCTTGCCGAAGTGACGTCCCGCTTCCTGGTGGCGAAATGCGTCGGCGATCTCGTCAAGGGCGAAACGCCGGTCGATGACCGGGTGTAGGTCGCTGGCATCGATGGCACGGATCATCTCGATCTGATCGCGCCGGCTACCCACGATCAAGCCCTGCAGACGCGCCTGCTTGGCCATCAGCTTGGCGGTAGGGATCTCGCCGCCGCGCCCGGTGAGCACGCCGATCAATGAGATGTGTCCGCCGATGCGCACGGCGTCGATGGATTGCGGCAACGTGGCGGGACCACCCACTTCGATGACATGATCGACGCCCCGACCATCGGTGAGCGCCTTGACGCGCTTACCCCATTCCGGCTCGGTCTTGTAATTGAGCGTGTAGTCGGCGCCCAGTTCCTTCAGCCGGGCGATCTTCTCGTCCGAGGACGAGGTCGCGATGACCGTGGCGCCCATCAACTTGGCGAACTGCAAGGCGAAGATCGAGACACCGCCGGTGCCCAGCACCAGCACCGTGTCACCCGCCTTGAGATTGCCGTCCACTACCAGCGCGCGCCAAGCGGTCAACCCGGCCGTGGTCAGGGTAGCGGCTTCGGCATGGTCATAATTGCGCGGCGCGTGGGTAAACCACGTCGTCGGACGCACGACCTGCTCACGGGCGTAGCCATCGACGCCATCACCGGGCGTGGTGGTGAAGTCACCGATGCGCGCCGGCCCTTCGAGCCACTCGGGGAAGAACGTCGATACCACGCGATCCCCCACGGTGAATTCCTCGACGCCTTCACCCACGGCTTCGACGACACCGGCTCCATCCGACATGGGAATGCGGCCGTCCTCGGTCGGCATGGCGCCGGCGACGACACCGTAGTCATGATAATTGAGCGAGCTGGCATGCACTCGCACGCGCACTTCGCCCGGCCCCGGCTCGCCCGGCGCTTCGCATTCGTGGACATCGAGCTTATCCAGCCCGCCCGGGCTGCGTAATGTGACGACGTTCATCGTACTCTCCTGTGCTGTCATCCTATGCTTGCGGGATACATCCGACATGACGCGCCCCGCAGGGTCCTTCCTAGATGATGGTGACGAATCGCCGGGAGGCAAGGGCCACCCTGTCAGTCAGTACGTCTCTGGCAGCGCTGCGATTGACCCGAGGAGGGATTGCCGAGGCTGTACCGTCGAGGCATAGTGCTCTGCTCTTCGTTCATCAGGATACGCCAATGTCTCCTTCTCCGGTCATCCCCCTCGATCAACTGGTGCTTGAACGGCACACCCATGGCGCGCATTTCGAGGCCGCCCATGCCGCCGTCGCGGGCCCTGCCGGCGCCAAGCATCTCGGCGCGCGAGTGGTCGAGGTACCGCCCGGCAAGCGTGCCTGGCCTTACCACGCTCACCACGCCAATGACGAACTCTTCGTGGTTCTCGCCGGCCAGGGGGAGTTGCGTATGGGGGATGAGCGGTACCCTGTCACCACCGGCGACGTCGTGGTCTGCCCCGCGGGCGGCACGGCAAGCGCGCACCAGCTGATCGCAGCGGCGGACAGCCCGGTACCGCTTCGCTACCTGGCCGTGAGTTCGATGCGCGAGCCGGATATCCTCGAATATCCCGATTCCGACAAGCTCGGGGTTTTCACTGGCAGCGCCCCGGGAGGCGATGCCGATAAGCGAACGCTGACCCGGTTCATGTCACGCGGTGATGCGGTAGCCTACTGGGAGGGGGAAACCGGCGACGACACGCCATGAGGCGCGCCGTCGGGCTTTTTATTCCAGCACGATCAGACGATTGGGGAGTTCGTTGCGCTCGTGTGTGGCGGGTACGTGCTCTCGGAGATGTTCGCCGCATGCTTCGATACAGGAGAGAAAGCCCTGCAAGGTCTGACCTTGCTTCACCTGCTGGGTGAAGGTCGAGACGATGCCCTGCCAGGTCTCGTCGTCGAGGCGGCTGGAAATCCCGCGATCGACCAGGATCTCCACGTAGCGCTCGGCTTCGGAGACGAAGATCAGCATCCCGGTACCGGCTTGGGTGTGATGCAGGTTCTGCTCGAGAAACTGCCGCCTTGCCAGGTTGGCGGCGCGCCAGAAGCGCACGCGACGCGGGATCAGTCGCGTCGTCACTGCCGGAAGCCGAAACACGATTGCGAGCACCGCGAAACACGCCCACTGCACGATCAAAAGCTCCGAGGCCCCCAGCCATTGAGGGAAGTAATTGATCGCCCCGGGGATCAGCAGGGCCAGAATCCCTGCCCAAAGCAACGGGATGTAGGTGTAATCGTCGGCCTGCGGCGCGAGTACGGTCACCAGTTCGGCGTCGGTACCGCGCTCGATGTGCGTGATCGCATCGCGCACCTGCTGCTGCTCGCTGTCGCTCAATAATGCCATGGTGATGTCCCTTGCGTTGATCTACCAGCCACCGGAGGCACCGCCCCCGCCGAAACCACCACCGCCGCCGCCGAAGCCACCGCCGCCTCCGAAACCGCCGCCCATGGCGCCGCCGAGCAGGATACCGCCGAGCAAGCCGCCACCGCGTCCGCGACGACGCCCGCCGCGTCCGCCACCACCGATGCCGCGTACGATGCCCATGACGATCATCAGCATGACGAAGAACGCCACCGATGCGCCGCCGACATCGCGCGACTTGTCGTGCCCGGATGCCGATCCGGCAGGAGCCGCGTCGGCCATCGGGTCGCCGCCCAGGACCTGGATGATCGCTTCGGTGCCTTGGGTAATCCCGGTCGCGTAATCGCCTTCGCGAAACGCCGGGGCGATCTTCTGCGTGATGATCGCCGAGGACTGTGCGTCGGTCAGGCGACCCTCGAGGCCATATCCAACCTCGATGCGGATGGCCTGTTCTTCCATGGAGACGATCAACAATGCGCCGTTATCTTCGCCTTCCTGACCGATGCCCCAATGGCGCCCCAGCTGGTAGCCGTATTCCTCGATCGGCGCCCCCTGTAAATCGGGCAGCGTGACGACCACGATCTGCTCGCCGGTGTCTTCCTCGTGCGCCGCGAGCATGCCGCTCAACTCATCTCGAGTCGACGTATCCAGTAGGTCGGCCTGATCGACCACGCGACCGGTCAGCTCGGGAAACTCGATGTCTTGAGCCTGAACGCTGAGGGCACAGGCCCACAGCAGCATCAAGCATGTCAGACGGATGCAATGCCTCATTAGAACTCCACCTCAGGCGCCTGATCGGCGTTCTCGGCCGTGGCTTCGAAGTTTTCGCGAATCGGCATGTCGCTATACAAAAGGCCATGCCAGAGTCGCCCGGGGAAAGTACGAATCTCGGTATTGTATTGCTCGACCGCCTGGATGAAGTCGCGGCGCGCCACGGCGATGCGATTCTCGGTGCCTTCCAGTTGCGACTGCAGCGCCAGGAAGTTCTGGTTCGACTTCAGCTCCGGGTAGCGTTCGGACACCGCCATCAGGCGACTCAGCGCCCCGGTCAGTTGGCCCTGGGCCTGCTGGAATTGCTTCAGCTTCTCGGGATCGTCCAAGGAGTCGGCGTCGATGTTGATCGAGGTCGCCTTGGAGCGCGCTTCGATCACGGCCGTCAGCGTTTCCTGTTCTTGATCGGCGAAGCCTTTGACGGTTTCCACCAAATTCGGCACTAGATCCGCGCGCCGCTGATACTGGTTTTCGACCTGCGCCCAGGCCGACTTCACCTGCTCGTCCAGCGTAGGAATATTGTTGATGCCGCAGCCCGTCAGTGAGACGGCAAGGCACAGCCATAGCATGACGTGCCAGACGGAGCGAGCGGTAAACGGCCTTGGCAAGGATCGCGTCGACATATGCATTTCCGATGAGGTGGGCAAATAGAGACCCCCTAAGCTACAGGTGAGCGCGCATTAAGCATAGCGTCGACTGAAGAGGGCGGCGTATCGTCGGAAGACCAAACGGCGGCAGCGCAAAATTAAACCTGCCTCGACCGGCGATGTTGCGTAGAATCTTGTGCGTTGCGAACTATTTGATAGGGCATGACATGGGTAGGGCTTTCCAGAACCGCAAAGAATCCATGGCCAAGACGGCCGACGCCAAGACCAAGGTGTACAGCAAGTACGGGCGCGAGATTTACGTCTGCGCCAAAGCCGGCGGGGTCGACCCCGAGGGCAATCTCGCCCTGCGTGGCTTGATCGAACGCGCCAAGAAAGACCAAGTCCCGTCGCACGTCATCGACAAGGCGCTGGACAAGGCCAAGGGCGGTGGCGGCGAGGACTACTCCCTCGCGCGCTACGAAGGCTTCGGACCAGGCAGTTGCATGGTCATCGTCGAATGCCTGACTGACAATCCCAACCGCACCTTCGGCGACGTGCGCGCCTGCTTCAATAAGGCCAAGGGCAAACTCGGCACTCCGGGCAGCGTCAGCCACATGTTCGATCACTGCGCGATCCTCGCCTTCGCGGGCAGCGACGAGGAGGCGGTGCTGGAAGCCTTGATGGAGGCCGATGTCGATGTCACCGACATCGAAAGCGAAACCGATCGCATTACCGTGTTCGCGCCCCACACCGAATACGCCAAGACCAAACAGGCACTCGCCGAGGCCTTCGGTGAGCTTGATTTCGAGGCCGACGAGATCCAGTTCCTGCCACAGACCACGACCCCCGTCGCCGGCGATGACGTGGCCATGCTCGACAAGCTGCTCGCCACTCTCAACGACCTCGACGATGTGCAGAACATCTACCATAGCGCCGAGCCGCAGAGCTGACCCGGCCTCGCCGACGATGCACTCGTCGACGATGTACTTATCGATCAGGTGAGCGCCGGCCACGACATGCCGGCGCGTGCCTATACTGATCGTCCCATTCTCCACGGGAGCCCGGTATCGCATGAGTCATGACATCGCAGACGCCACTGCCACCGAAACACGCCCCGCCGCGCGCGCCCACACCTTGCAAGCACCCCCCTCGGTGATCGCCGTTCAGGGTCTGACCAAGCGTTACGCCTCGGGCTTCGAGGCGCTCAAACGCATCGATCTGGATATCCAGCGTGGCGAAATCTTCGCGCTGCTGGGCCCCAATGGCGCCGGCAAGACCACCTTGATCAGCATCATCTGCGGGCTGGTCAACGCCAGCGACGGTCAGGTCCGTGTCAACGGCCACGACATCGTCACCGACTACCGTGCCGCGCGCGAGCAGATCGGCCTGGTCCCGCAGGAATTGACCAGCGACGCCTTTGCCACGGTGTGGAACACGGTCAGCTTCAGCCGTGGCCTGTTCGGCAAGCGCGCCGACTCTGCGCACATCGAGCGTGTGCTCAGGTCGTTGTCGCTGTGGGACAAGCGTCGCAACAAGATGATTACGCTCTCGGGCGGCATGAAACGCCGGGTACTGATCGCCAAGGCACTGGCGCACGAGCCGCAGATCCTGTTTCTCGACGAGCCGACCGCCGGGGTCGATGTCGAGCTGCGCCGCGACATGTGGGACGTGGTGCGGTCGCTACGCGACCAAGGCGTCACCGTCATACTGACCACGCACTACATCGAAGAAGCTGAGGAGATGGCCGACCGCATCGGCGTGATCAACGATGGGGAGATCGTGCTCGTCGAAGAGAAAGCCGCCCTGATGCGCCAGTTGGGCCGCAAGCGGCTGCGGCTCGATCTGCAGGCGCCACTCGCGGCCATTCCCGAGACGCTGGCGCACTATCCGCTGAGTCTCGCCGAGGACGGCCATGTACTGGTCTATACCTACGCCGCATCGTCTGACGAGCACTCGACGCCAGCCAGCATCAGTGCCCTGCTCAACGATATCGAAGCAGCGGGCGTTCGCTTCAAAGACCTCCACACCGAGCAAAGCTCGCTGGAGGAAATTTTCGTCAATCTGGTGAGGAAGGACGCATGAATTTCCGCGCGGTCGGCACTATTTACCATTTCGAATTGGCACGCGCGTGGCGCACGTTGTTGCAAAGCCTGGTCTCGCCAGTGATCTCCACCTCGCTGTATTTCGTGGTCTTCGGCGCCGCCATCGGCTCGCGCATTCAGGAAGTCGAAGGCGTCAGCTACGGCGCCTTCATCGTGCCCGGGTTGGTGATGTTGATGTTGCTCACTCAGAGCGTCTCCAATGCCTCGTTCGGGATCTTCTTCCCCAAGTTCACCGGCACCATCTACGAAGTACTCTCGGCGCCAGTCTCTTATCTCGAAATCGTCCTCGGATATGTGGGCGCGGCGGCCACCAAATCGCTCATTCTGGGCTTGATCATTCTCGTCACTGCCAGTTTCTTCGTGCCGCTGCGTATCGACCATCCGTTGTGGATGTTGCTGTTCCTGGCGCTCACTGCCATCACTTTCAGTCTGCTGGGCTTTATCATCGGTATCTGGGCGGAGGGCTTCGAGAAGCTGCAAATCGTGCCGTTGTTGATCATTACGCCGCTGACCTTCCTGGGCGGCAGCTTCTACTCCATCGACATGCTGCCCCCTGTGTGGCAAACGGTGACGCTGTTCAACCCGGTGGTGTATCTGGTCAGTGGCTTTCGCTGGAGCTTCTACGGCATCAGCGATGTGAGCGTCGGTGCCAGCCTGCTCATGATCCTGGTATTTCTGGGTCTGTGCCTGGCGCTAATCGGCTGGATCTTCAAGACCGGCTATAACATCAAGCCCTAAGCCGCACGATACAGCGCCTTAGAGGTCACCAGCGCCGCGCGTTACCATGCCTGCTTTCGTTTTCACCAAGATGCCACCATGCCGATTCTGACCAGCACCATCCACCGCATCGACAAGCCCGATACCGAGACGCCCGCCACGCTGACCTGCGCCGAGCACGCACAGTCATCGACGGCGTCTCTCGAGGCGCTGCTGACGAGTGTCAATGACAGCTTTCATGCCAAGCCCAAGGCGTGGGGCCACTTCAGCGAGACCGGCAGCAGTGCCTTCGCCGCAGGACTCTCCGAGTATCTGGCCGGATCGGCCGATTTCGTTACCTGGAGCGCCCAGATGGCGGAGCGCATCAATGCCTTGATCGATGCCCACCTCTCGGTCGGTGGCCACCTGCTGTTCGTGCATTATCAGCACGGCGAAGCGCAGTACATTAGCGTGGCGCTCCTCCATCATCGCCAGGGCTTTGCCATCGACAATGCCCTCGAAGTGACCGACACGCCTCAGCTCAATCTTGGACAACTGATGCTCGCCATGCGCATCGACCTCGCCCAATGGCAGGGCGGCAATTCGCAGCAGTATGTGTCGTTTATCAAGGATCGCGGCGGCAAGAAGTTCGCCGAAGGCTTCCGTGAACTGCTCGGCGTCGAGGAAGGCGTGGATGCCAGCGGTGAAACCCGGGCCTTGCTCAAGGCGTTCAGCGACTATGTCGAGCACGAGGACTTGCCCGACGACGAGAGCCGCGAGAAGACCGATGCCGTGATCGACTATGCCAGTAACCAGGCCAAAAACGGCGAAAAGGTGACCCTCGATGAGCTATCCGAACTCGTCGATGAGCAACACCCCAAAGCGTTTTACGACTACATTCGCCATCAGGATTACGGGCTCTCCGAGGAGATACCGCCAGACAAGCGGGCGCTCAATCAATTTCGGCGCTTCACGGGGCGCGCTAGCGGCGTCTCGATCAGCTTCGACTCTCACCTGCTCGGCAATAGCATCGAATTCGACGCTGAGCGCGATCGCCTGATCATCAAGCAGGTACCCGGCCCTCTGAAGGAACAGCTCAAGCAGCGCAAGGAATAAGAAAAGAGGCAGGAGATGCTTGGCTTGTGTCGGTCGGGACACATACTGTCACCATCGTGACATTGCGACACCCGTGTCAGCATCTATCTTGCTGAAGATAGCGACGCTTATTGAAGCGCCATCACGGAAGAGGTGACGATATGCCCGCCAAGTCCCAAGCCCAACAAATGGCTGCCGGTGCCGCGCTTGCCGCCAAACGCGGCGAGAAAAAAGCCAGTGAGCTAGATGGTGCCGCGAAGTCGATGTACGACTCGATGAGCAAAGAGGAACTGGAGGCCATGGCCTCGGCGAAGCAAAAAGGCAAGCCCGAGCACGACGCTAACACCTGATCGTACGATAATCGCCTGCGACGGCCCGCCCCACGAGACACGACCGCCAGCGACACCATCTCGGTTACCACACGCTGTCAACGCTCCAGATAGCGCGGTTTGACGATGCCTTCGAGCGCCTGAACAGGAATGCGCAGCTCCGGTTGCCCATATGAGTAGGGTGCAATGTCATAGGCGTTGTAACGTACCCGCCATTCGTCGGCAAACGGTGCTACGTTACGGTTCATGCTCAGAGGCCAGGATTCAGCGAAGTCGGCACCCGCCTGTTGCTTTTCCAGCCAACGTAGATGCGCACGCGACAGCGCCTCGCGATAGGCCGGTGTCTGCCCCTCGCGCAGCATGTCATCGAGTGTCACCACGCGTCGCTCGCGTTCGTCGATGACCATGAACTTCGTCAGCGGCATACCGTGTGCCCCGCCGGTGAACACATAGCTATCGAGTTTGACGGTGGTTAGATCGGCATGCCGGTCATAGACCTCCGCCTTGAAGACTGACTGGTAGCCGGGCAATTCGGGCACGCGCTCCCGCGCCGCCTTGGCCTCGTCGAAAAACGTCTGCGCGTGCTCTTCCCAGGACGAAGCCACCACGTCGCTTTCGCCACTGGTAATGCCCGAGCCCATGCTCAGCAACGCGTCTCGTAGCCGCTCGCTCAGACCCGGCGCACCGGGAAAGCGCAGTGACTCAACCTCGACGGTCGCGCAACGTCCTGCCGGACAATCACGCTCGACGAAACTTTTCTCCACGCGCTCGGCATCCAGCCTTTCCGGCGCAGGTGACCATGCTTGGCAACCACCAAGCACCGCCAGGGCACCCAACATGACGCCACCGCCCGCCAGACGGCGCGCGATCGATATATTAGCCTCACACAACAAGGTTCATCCTCCCTGATACGCCGGGACCGTCCCGGCTATTATTCCTGACGCGGCTCCACCGCGTTGCGCATGCACCACTATAGACGATATCCAGTGATCGGCGCGTAAGCCTGCGCTGGCCACCCAGCCACCTATGGAACAGGAAGCCGCGACGAAAGCGCTGACGAGCTGACGAGCTGACGAGCTGACGAGCTGACGAGCTGACGAGCTGACGAGCTGACGAGCTGACAACAGGATCGAGCATGAACTCGACAGAATCGCGCATTTTGTCTGCCGTCATAGCGTCCATACTAAGGGAAGTCGCCCTGTCCCATGCCGCTCATCAGCGCCACGGGCCACAACGGCGGTTACCTACGAGGGTCGATTTCATCACCGTCAGGAGTTTTTCATGCGTTATCAACCATTCGGCAATACCGGTTTGTTCGTCTCAGAACTGTGCCTTGGCACCATGACCTTCGGTGGCCAGGGCGAGCTCTGGAGTCAGATCGGCGATCTACAGCAAAGCGACGCCGAGCGCTTGATCGGCCGCGCTCTGGATGCTGGGATCAACTTCATCGACACCGCCGATGTATATTCCCAGGGCCAGTCCGAGATCATCACCGGCCAGGCGCTCAAGAACCTGGATGTCCCGCGCGACGAGGTCGTCGTCGCGTCCAAGGTATTCGGCGAAACCGGTAACGGCGGCGTCAACGCCCGTGGGATGTCGCGCTATCACATCATGGAGGGCATCAAGGCCAGCCTGAAGCGCCTGCAGCTCGATCATCTCGATGTCTACCAGATCCATGGCTTCGATCCCGCCACACCCATCGAGGAAGCCGTTCGCGCACTCGACACCCTCGTACAACACGGCCACGTGCGTTACGTCGGTGTCTCCAACTGGGCAGCTTGGCAAATCATGAAGGCACTGGGCATCGCCGAGCGGCACGGCCTGGCGCGCTTCGAGTCGCTGCAGGCGTATTACACCCTTGCCGGGCGCGATCTCGAACGCGAGCTGATCCCCATGCTACAGAGCGAAAATCTCGGGCTAATGGTCTGGAGCCCGCTCGCGGGTGGCTTCTTGAGCGGCAAGTACACGCGCGACAGTCAGGGCGAAGCGGGCAGCCGTCGCCTCAACTTCGACTTCCCACCAGTCGACAAGGAGCGTGCCTTCGACTGCATCGATGTGATGGGCAAGATCGCCAAGGCACACGATGTATCCGTGGCTCAGGTCGCACTAGCCTGGTTGCTGCATCAGTCGGCGGTGACAAGTGTCATCGTCGGGGCCAAGCGCGTCGACCAGCTCGACGACAATATCGCCGCCACACAGGTCGCGCTGAGCCAAGAGGAACTCGCCGAGCTCGATGCCGTCAGCGCGCTGCCCGCCGAGTATCCCGGCTGGATGTTCGAACGTCAGGGTGATTATCGCCGCCAACAGTTGGCCGACGCCAAGCGCTGAATCGACGCCCCTCGCGCTCTATGGCCAGCCAATCCCGCCCCTAACCGCGAACTTAAAACGCGAACTTAAAAAAGCACGGTCCGCTTCCCTGAAGAGAAGCGGACCGTGTAGTCGATAAAGTAAGTAGGTAAAGGCTCAAGCAAGCTAGGCGTTAAAGCCCCTTGTTTGCCTTCACGCCTTCTTCGATACGCCGACCGATCTCGGCATCGATGTTCTTCCAGTACTCGAACACGCGGGACAACACCGGCTCTTCGACGCCACCGGAGACATGCCCGACTACGTTGTTGACCAAGCGATCCCGCGCGGCATCGTCCATGACCTTATTGACCAGGTCATTGGCTTGACCATAGTCGTTGTCATCCTTGCGCAGGGCATAGGGCGCACGCACCATATGGCCGTTGGCCTCCCAGGTGGAATCGGTGGGATAACGCTCGCCATCCGCCGCCGGACCGCCCTTGGAGTTGGGCGCATAGACCGGGTCGGAGACCTTGTTGATGCGCATCGCCCCATCCTTGCTGTAACTGTGCACAGGGGCTTTGGGCGCGTTGACCGGAATCTGCTTGTAGTTGACCCCGAGACGCGCGCGGTGCGCATCGGCGTAAGAGAACACACGCCCGATGAGCATCTTGTCCGGGCTGATGCCGATGCCGGGCACGAGGTTGTTGGGCTCGAAGGCCGCCTGCTCGATCTCGGCATGGTTGTCGGTCGGGTTGCGGTTCAACTGCAGCTTGCCGACCTTGATCAGCGGATAGTCATCGTGCGGCCAGACCTTGGTCAGATCGAACGGATTGATGCGGTACGTATCGGCATCCGCGAACGGCATGATCTGCATGTAGAGCGTCCAGCTCGGGTAATCGCCCTGCTGGATGGCGTTATACAGATCGCCCATGTGGTAATCGCTGTCTTCACCGGCCAGGCGGTCGGCTTCTTCTTGAGTCAGGCATTCGATGCCCTGGTCGGTCTTGAAGTGGTACTTGACCCAGAACTTCTCGCCCTGAGCATTGGCCCACATGTAGGTATGACTGGAATAGCCGTTCATGTGACGCCAAGTCTTGGGAATCCCGCGATCCCCCATCAGCCAGGTCACTTGGTGCGCTGATTCCGGCGACAGCGTCCAGAAATCCCACTGCATGTCGTGATCGCGCAGGTTATTGTCGGCACGCCGCTTCTGGCTGCGAATGAAATGCTGGAATTTCATCGGGTCACGGATGAAGAACACCGGCGTGTTGTTCCCCACCATGTCGTAGTTGCCTTCACTGGTGTAGAACTTGATCGAGAACCCGCGCGGATCGCGCCACGTATCGGGGCTCCCGCGTTCGCCGGCTACCGTGGAGAAACGAATCAGTACGTCGGTCTTGGTGCCAGGCTGGAAGACGGCCGCCTTGGTGTACTTGCTGACATCGTCGGTCACCTCGAAATGACCGAATGCCCCACTGCCCTTGGCGTGCGGTTGGCGCTCGGGAATCCGCTCGCGGTTGAAGTTCGCCATCTGCTCGATGAGATAGTGATCATGCATTACGATCGGACCGTCAGGCCCCACGGACAGCGAATGTTCATCACTGGCCACTGGAATACCGGCATCTGTCGTCGTCGGCTTGCGATTGTCTTGCGTCACGATAATATCTCCCCATCATTTTCGTATGTGGCACAGCATGCCGCCACGCCCTTTCCCTGGGATCGAACCGCTGGCCTTGGGATCGAACCGCTGGCGCGATAGTGCAATCTGGCGGGGGACCTCCCGTCCCCCGCTTCATGTATAGGAAATAACCGCAGTGACTGTCTACCTACACCTAATTGCCCAGACGGCTAGGAAGGCCATTGCCAGCCTCTTCTCGGCCAGCGCGAATATGGCAAAGAAGTCCGCCAAGCCCCGCATGGCAAGGGATCACCATGAGCCATACTCAATCAAAAAATACTGCTCGATAGCCTTAAATTATCTTCGTCATCAAGAAGTTTCATAGCGCGTAACACACGGCACGTTAAAAAAGCTCGCGATTTCAATAGCCCCTCAAAGCTCCCTCGCCTCCACTGCGGAGAATAAGGCTAGACACCTTGACGGTTTCACTCACGACGTCTCCTCGTTATCGTTGGACGCATTCGCCTTTCCGAATGTGGCGATGACATGGCGAAGCACCTTACGTTGCTCGCTAGGCAAGCTACGGTAAATTTTCAGCACTTCAGCTTCGTCTCCGCAGACCGGCACGACATCCAATTCATTGGGCGTGGCGTAAAGCGTTCGCTCACTCTCATCTCCATAGCGCAACACATGCGGTTCGATACGCAGCCACTCGGCAAGCACCTGAAGTTTGTCCTGGGCAGGAATGGAGTCACCACGAAGCCAACGCCGTACCGCTTGGAATGTAATCGGCTTTCCCCAGTAGCGGAGATTGAACTCGCGTTCAAGTACCGAGGGGCGAGGCTCATAGCCTGCGGCAACAAGGGCCTTTTTAAGGCGTTCGGCGAACATGGTTTTTTCATTCATACGCTGAATTTGAATCAATGATTCAATTCGCGTTGAATCGTTGTTCACTTTAATATTGAATTATCCATTCAGTGCGCTGATTGGACGGTTCATGATTCAGCCCCCATATGCCCTGGTGCTGCCGGGTGGACCAACCATGATACAGGGGGAAGGTGGATCGGCTAAGCGTCTCGTACGACGTCTCACTAAATTCAAACAAACGGTTGCGTATTCTAGACATCGGGAGATGGCATTGTGACGCTAAAACGACATGAGCAACGTCGACTTCATGCACTGCATGAAACCGGGCTTCTGGACACCGCACCGGAAGAACGCTTCGACCGCCTGACGCGTATTGCCAAGCAACACTATCAAGTCAATACCACGCTCTTCACGCTCGTCGATGCCAAGCGTCAATGGTTCAAGTCCAAGCAAAATCTTGGCATAGAAACGACCCCCCGGCGACATGCCTTTTGCGACCATACTATTCAACAAAATAGTATTTATGTCGTTGAAGACGCAGCCAACGATCCTCTTTTCTATAAGAATCCACTCGTCACCGGCGCACCCTTCATTCGATTCTATGCCGGCATCCCCGTGCGCGACCCCACAGGCTTCAAGATCGGAACCTTATGCCTTATTGACTCTATGCCACGTGATGCATCTCGTATGGACTTCAGCATCCTGCGTAGTCTGGCGGCGATATTGGAGGAGGAACTCGAGCGCGTATGCACTGATACCGACACACACTATGACGTTTACACACAAAAAATGGCGCATGCCATCCAGCGTGTACAAGACGCCTTCTTATCCAGCGAAGAGAAAACCACGACTTATGAAGCGTTACTCTCAGAGTTATTGCATTTAACGGGTAGTCAAGTGGGCTTCGTCGGGGAAATTGACGACAAGGTGCATGAGACATCTCATCTTTATATTACGGCCCGATCCGGTATTATACGGCGCCAATCGACCACCGTCAGCGAGAATATCGGCGCCGACACGCACATACCTATCGACGGACTCGATGAAATTCTGGGCCTTCCCATCCGTACTCGATATACCGTCAGCCGGACATTCGAGCCGCCTCTGACATTACCCTTTCTTTTTCCGGGCATTTATTCCGAAATTCACACCTACATGGGCATTCCCTTACACGCAGGGAACGAACAGATAGGATTGATCGGTATTGCCAACCGCAGCGAGGGCTATCCACCGTCATTGATTGCCTTGCTGTCACCGCTCTTACAGACCGTGGAAACCCTGCTTGAGCGCGAACGTCTCAACGCTGTCGAT
Organism: Chromohalobacter sp. 11-W; assembly: GCF_029889905.1. Lineage (GTDB taxonomy): Bacteria > Pseudomonadota > Gammaproteobacteria > Pseudomonadales > Halomonadaceae > Chromohalobacter. The sequence continues at coordinate 70,933 of NZ_JARANZ010000013.1, forward strand.
CAGGAGAAAAAGCAATGGCTGCATGAAGCCGTCAATATCGATGGCCTCACGGGCCTCCCCAACCGTCGTCTTCTCAATGAGCTGTTCCAGGATGAGCTTACTGCTGCGAGACACCGGCGCGGTTCGATTTCGGTATGCTTTCTCGACCTGGATGGCTTCAAGGCGATCAACGACCGCCAAGGTCACGCCGTCGGCGACGAGGTGCTCAGATGCGTTGCGGACCGACTCCGCGGCGCCGTACGCCATCACGATGTCATCGCCCGACTGAGTGGCGACGAGTTCGTGATCATTCTTCGTGATGTAGATAACCCAACAACCTACCGACATATCCTCGATCAGTTGCGCCACCCCATGCATCTTCAAGGACACGTTATCGAGTTGTCCGCCAGCATGGGGATAACACGCTTTCCAAGCGATGACTCGGATAGCGACTTGCTGCTACGGCATGCCGATCAAGCCATGTATACCGCCAAGGAAACGGGCAAGAACTGTTATCACTTCTTCGATCTTGAGAGCCATCATTCCCAGCAAGAGCGCTTTGCCATCGGAGAGCAAGTGCAGCATGCCCTGGACAACGATCAACTCGAACTTTTCTATCAACCCAAGTTACATTACAAGACCGGTATCGTATCGGGGTTCGAGTGCCTGATACGCTGGCATCATCCATCCGGCAAGCTCGTGTACCCAGGGCGCTTCCTGCCCTATATCGAACATACCAAGCTCGATATCGAACTCGGCAAGCATGTCATCAACCAGGCAGTGTCGACCCTCGAAACGTTCCAGGCACAGGACCTGCCTTATACCATCAGCATCAACTTGAGCCCGTCTCACTTTCTCAACGACGAATTTCTCGACCATCTGAACAACACACTAAGCCGATACGACATGGCGTTTCGCAAACGCCTGACGCTCGAAATTCTCGAAAGCACGGCACTTGATGACGCAGGTCTCGCAGCATCGAACATCAAGGCATGTCAGGCACTGGGGGTGCAGCTCTCTCTCGATGACTTCGGCACCGGTTTCGCCTCATTGAGTTACCTGCGCAAGTTCTCGACCAATGAGATCAAGATCGATCGCTCGTTCATCCTCGGCATGCTGGACGACCCAGAGGATGAAATGATCGTCGAGGCGATCATCGCGCTTTCCAGAAGTTTCAACCGCCGCGTGATCGCCGAAGGAGTCGAGCATCGCGCCACCGAGGAAAAACTCATCGCCATGGGCTGCGACATGGGGCAAGGCTTTCTTTACAGCCCCGCCTTGCCCCTCGGTGAAGCCTTGGACTGGGCGGCGTGCTACGCACGCCCCTGACCTCGTTCAGCTGTCATCGCCCTGCGTGGCAAAGTGCCATACCGTGCGCGACTCATACGTTTCGCCAGGCTTGAGGATCGTCGACGGGAAATCAGCCTGGTTGGGAGAATCCGGAAAGTGCTGAGTTTCCAGTGCGAAACCGCCGCGCTTTTCGTAGGTATCACCCCCCTTGCCGGTCAGCGTGCCATCGAGAAAATTCCCCGAGTAGAACTGAATCCCTGGCTCGGTCGTGGCGATCTCCAGCACGCGACCACTGTCCGGCGCCTCGACCCGGGCGGCCTGGACCAGTTCGTCTTCAGCCGCTTCGTCGCGCACCAACACGAAATTGTGATCGTAGCCCTGACCATACCCCAACTGGGTATTGTCATCGTCGATGCGTGCACCGATCGCCGTGGCCTCGCTGAAATCGAACGGCGTACCCGTCACGTCTCGAATCTCACCCGTCGGAATCAACGTGTCCCCAATCGGTGTAAAAGCATCGGCATTGAGCATCAGCCGGTGGTCGGTGATGGGCCCGCTGCCTTCGCCCTCGAGATTGAAGTAGCTGTGCTGGGTCAAATTGACCGGCGTCGCCTTGTCGGTGGTGGCGTGATAGTCGATGATCATTTTGTCGTCAGGGGTCAGCGTATACCGCACGCGCGTTTCCAACGTGCCGGGATAGCCTTCCTCGCCATCTTCGCTGGTATAGCGCAACTCGACGCCGACGCCGGTGTCGTTCTCGAAGGAATGCGCCTGCCAAAGTCGCTTATCGAACCCTTTATCGCCCCCGTGGAGATGATTGGGGCCATCGTTGGTTGCCAGCTCGTAGGTCGTGCCATCGAGCGTGAAGCGCCCCTCGGCGATACGATTGCCGTAACGACCGATCAGGGCACCGAAATAGGGATTGGATTTACGATATGCCTCGGAACGATAGTCTTCCAGGGAATCGAAGCCCAGCACGATGTCGTCGACGTTGCCCTGCGCATCCGGCGTACGCAGGGAAGTGATGATGCCGCCATAGGTAATCACCTTCATATCGATGCCATGGCCGTTGCGTAGGTGGTACGCCTCGACCTTGCGGCCATCGGGAAGCTGGCCGAAGCTCTGCTTTTCGACGGAAGGAGTCTGTGTAGTCATCTCGTCTGCCTGTGCCGCATTCAACGCTAAGCATGTCATTCCCATGCCCAACGCCAATCGCGGAATCGTCTGAAATCGTATCATCCTCGGCCTCTCGATAACGCATCTCAGCGCCACCCAATGCGACGCTTCACCCTTCACGCTAGCCGGGCCGAGTCCCCCTCACCAATAACCGAGTGACGACATCCTCATATCCTAATGGATATCGCCGCAACACAGGCCACGCTATTGGCAGCGCTCTCGCTACCAGCCACGGCGCTCTATGCTAGACCAACGTCGGCTCACCGTTCGCCCCTTCTATTGACGGACTACTGCAAATACACCGCTTTGAAGCGCGCGAGCACCTGATGCTGCGCACCCAATAGCGTCAAATGCTCGCCTTCGACTCGCCATTCATCGGTAGCATTCAGCACATCGAGAAAGCGCTGCTCGGTCTGGGCACCCTGCTTACATGCCATCCGTGTAGTGGCCAAGGCCGAAAAAAGTAGCTTGGCTTCCTCTACGCGATAATTGCCCGTCATGCGATTGCATCCCGTCGATCCCATGACGCGCGCCGGATCGGCATGCAAGACAAAATGCGGCTCACGCTGATTGGGAACGACCGTCACCGGGGCGTTATCCAGGGAAGTCAGCTTCCAATACGTATTCACCAATGATTCATCCGGTCGTGCGGAGGCAGGTTCTTTCTGCATGGCGCAACCGGCCATGACGATAACGGCGAGCAACACACTCAAGCCAGCAACTATCCGCTTCATGCAATATCCTTAAATGACGAGCATCATCGACAGACTATCAGACCGTCGCCATCAAACGCCCCTTGCGTACGGCCACCATCATGCCCATTTCATGAATACGTGCACACCCATGCGAGTGTGCAACATCGAACATGCCTGTCATCACAGCGGGAGACATCATGGAATCACGCTACTTCACCATTCATTCCCATCCCCAGGGCCTACCGTCTCGGGATTTTTTCGCGCTGGAATCCCAAGCGCTGCCGGAGTTAACGGCAGACGAGGTTCGCGTGCAAAACCTCTGGCTGTCGGTCGATCCCTACATGCGCGGGCGCATGGACGGCGTCACGACTTACGTACCGCCCTTCACACTGGGCGAACCGCTCGAAGGCGCCGCCATCGGCGAGGTTCTCGAATCGCGCGACGCACGCTTCGCCCCCGGAGACCGCGTCGTTCATATGGGCGGTTGGCGTGATGTCGCGCAGCTTCCCGGCGATAGCTTACAGGCATTGCCCGATCTCGACGTGCCGCCGCAAGCCTTCCTCGGCGTGCTGGGCATGCCGGGCATGACCGCCTGGACCGGACTCAACCGCATCGCCCAACTCAAGGAAGGCGAGCGCGTGCTGGTCAGCGCAGCGAGCGGCGCCGTCGGCTCCCTGGCCGTGCAATTGGCCAAGGCCAAAGGCTGCCATGTCGTGGGTATCGCCGGCGCGCCGGAAAAGCTCGAATGGCTGGAATCGCTTGGCGTGAGCGCGGTCAGCTATCGCGGCAAAGACGCGCAACAGCTCAGCGCCGACCTCAAGGCCGCCAGCCCCGATGGGTTCGATGTCTACTATGAAAACGTCGGCGGCGATTGTCTCGAAGCCGCGCTCGACAACATTCGCGTCGGCGCGCGCATCGCGGTATGTGGCTTGATCGACAGCTATAATGCAGAGACGCCCACGCCCGGCCCCAGCAACCTGTCCCGGCTACTGATCCGTCGCGCGCGGATGGAGGGCTTCATCATCCTCGACGCCGAAAACTGGGAACACTACCCCGAGTTCCTGCAAGAGATCGGCCCGCTCGTAGCACGTGGCGAGCTCGACTATCGGGAAACCGTCGAGGAAGGCCTCGAGCGCACGCCCGACGCATTCCTTAAGCTCTTCGAAGGCGGCAACACCGGCAAGATGCTGGTCCGGCTGTAAACATCCGCGGTTAACCCGCACTCAGCGTCTCGGCGATCCGCTCGCCGAGACGCCGTCCGTTCTCCAAACAATCCCCCACCGCGATACCATCGCGCCAGTTGCCAATGAGCGAGAGGCCTGGATGACGCTCGATTGCTGTCTCGAGGGCGGCGATACGCTCAAGATGCCCCAGTTCGTACTGCGGAATCGCCTGCGGCCAGCGACTCACGCTCTGCCATACCGGCTCACCGCTAATCCCCAGCAAATCACGCAGATCGGCGACGACCTGCGCCACCTGAGCGTCGTCATCGCTGGCAGCAGCCTCGGGCTGGCGACGGCCACCTAGAAATGCGGTGAGCAATACATGCTCGGAAGGCGCGCGCCCAGGAAATAGCGTTGAGGAGAATAGCGCGCCCAAGGTCTGGCGTTGCTCGACGCCGGGAATCAGCATGCCGAAACCATCCAGTGGATGGGCGATATCGGTACGACGAAAGCCCAGCGACACGGCGTTGACCGGCGGATAAGCGATCGCCTCCAGCGGCGCGGCCACTTGCGGATCTAGCGGAGACACTAGCGCGGCAGCCGTGGGCGCCGGAACCGCCAGCACCAGCTCTCGCGCACGGAAAGCCTGCCCCGAGGCCGTCTCCACACGCCAGTCTTCCCCCTCGCGATACACGGCGCTAACCTCGCACTCGCGGTAGATCGATGCGCCGGACTGGGCAGTGATGTCCTCGGCCAAACGCTCGGCGAGGCGCTGCAAACCAGAGGGAAAGCTCACCAGTTGACCACGCCACTCGCGCGGCAAGGCAGGCGGCGCGCGCCGTGCCTGACGCAACCGCACCAGCCCCCCACGAACCAGCGAGCCATACTCGCGCTCCAACGCCACCAGCCGGGGCATCGCTGCCCGCGCCGAGAGCCGCTCGGGATCACCGGCGTAAACACCGGACACGAACGGATCGACCAGATGATCGAGCGCACGACGCCCCAAGCGCCGCGTGACGAAATCGGCCAGGCTTTCTTCGGCCTGCGGTGCACGCCGCTGGAACGGCTCGCGCAGCAACGCGCCCACGCCTCGCGGACCAATCAGCGAATTGATGGGCGCCTTGAGCCAATGAGATGGCAGCGCCACTGGTGCTCCCCGATAGGCAATATAACGCCGCCGTGCGCTGGGGTTCGCGGGTTGCGCCTCGTCGAGCAAGCCGAGCTCATCGAGCAACGCATGCAGCGGCGGTTTCATCATCAGGGTGTTAGGCCCTTGCTCAATCTGCCAGTCGCCATCGCGGTGGGTACGCAGATTACCGCCGACCTGTGGCGTGCGTTCCAGCAAGGCCACGCTCAGCCCACGCCTGGCCGCCGCGCGTGCGGCCGTCAAGCCGCTGGCGCCACCGCCGACGACCACCACGTCGCGCGTCTCAAGAGCCGAAGCGTCGGATTGTGCTTCACACTGCATGACATCTCCCGTGACAAATTACACCGTCGCATGCCATTCGATCAGGCGCGCAGGACGAATTCAGATGCCCAGCATAGCGGGCCATACCATCGCCGCGCGCTTTCACGAGCGCGACGCATCGACGCACGTGCTGCGCTGTTCGTCTTCTTCGCTGCGGGCGATGATGGAGGCGCCGACCATGTCGCCAGTGACATTGAGTGCCGTACAACCCATGCCCACCAAGGCATCGATGGCGGTCAACAGTGCCACCGTTTCAATAGGCAGACCGACCTGCGAGAACACCGTGGCGATCATTATGATCCCTGCGCCCGGCACGCCCGCAGTGCCGACGGACACCAGCGTGCCGATCAGTACGATCTCCAGCATGCTGGTGAAGTCTAGCGGCGCGCCGATCACATTGGCCGCGAACACCGCAGAAATCGCGATGCGAATCGCCGCGCCATCCATATTGATGGTCGCCCCCAGCGGAAGGCTGAAGCCGTAAGTGCTCCGCGACAGCCCCATGCGGCGCGCGGCATCCAGCGTCAGTGGCAACGTCCCGGAACTACTCTGGGTCGCGAAGGCGGTCGCCATCGGCGTGCGTGCCTCGCGGAAAAAACGCCGCAGTTTGACGCCAAAGGCCCCCATCAAGGCGCAATAGAGCAGCAGATGCACGCCCAACGCGATATACAGCACTAGCACCATGTCGCCCAGCGACAACAATGTCGCCATCCCCTGCTCGGCCACCGTACCGGCAACAATGGCAAACACGCCGACCGGCACGTAATGCAACACGCCCGACATCACCTTGAGCGTGAGCTCGTTGAGCGCCTCGATTACACGGTACAGTTGATCGGCCGGCGCTCCATGCGACTCGGACGTCCGCAGCTTCAATAGGGCGATGCCGAAGACGATGGCGGTAAAGATGATGCCCAGCAGGTTCAACTCGGCGAACGCCCCAATGATGTTATCCGGCACCACGCCAAGCAGCACCTGCGCAATACCGGGATTCTCCGGCACCGATACCTCGGCACTGCTATCCAACGTCATCCCGCTGCCCGGGGAAAACAGCGAAGCCACCGTCAACCCCACGGCGATGGCCAGCGCCGAGGTGCCGATATAGTAGACGAACACCTTGCGTCCGACGCGACCCATGCTGCCAGCGTCGGCTTGGTTGATGCCCACCATCAGCGTGAACAGCACGATGGGCACAATCAGAAACTTCAACAGCCTCAGTAGCAAATCACCGAATGGCGCCAGCCAATTCGCGACATCCTGGCCACCGACTAGGCCCACGACGACGCCGAGTACCAGCGCAATCGTGACCCTCAGGATCAATGAGCTCTTCGTATAGGCCTGCCACAATGCTTTCACCGCTCCCGCTCCTTCTTGTTTGGCCGACACCGCGTTTCGCCCCATGTTAGGCAAAATGCCCGACACGGAGGCTGCGGCGGCGCTACATTACCATTATGCTGGTCGCATCGATTCAGCAACAGGACATCAAGGCGATGAGTGAACGCGCGATCGACTGCTGGTTAACGGACATGGATGGCGTACTGATCGGCGAAGACCGGGCCCTACCCGGCGCGGTCGAGCTGATCGATCAATGGCGCGCCAATGGCACGCCCTTTCTTGTGCTCACCAATAACTCCATCTACACGCCGCGCGATCTCAGCGCCCGGCTGACACGCCTGGGCATCGATGTCCCCGAAGACCGGCTGTGGACATCCGCCCTGGCGACTGCCGCCTTCTTGCGTGATCAGGCGCCCGGCGGCTCGGCCTTCGTGATCGGCGAAGCCGGCCTGACCACCGCCATTCACGAAGCCGGGTTCGTGATGACCGATATCGCGCCCGACTTCGTGGTGCTCGGCGAAACCCGCAGCTATTCGTTCGAAGCCATCACTCGCGCGATTCGCTTGATCAACGGTGGCGCACGTTTCATCGCCACCAACCCCGATGTCACCGGCCCCAGCCCCGAAGGGCCGCTGCCCGCCACCGGCGCGGTGGCAGCCTTGATCACTGCCGCCACCAAGCGCGAGCCGTACTACGTCGGCAAGCCCAATCCAATGATGTTTCGCTCGGCCATGAACAAACTCGGCACGCATTCCGAGCGCACCGGCATGATCGGCGACCGCATGGATACCGACGTCATCGCCGGCATCGAGGCCGGTCTGCACACAGTGCTGGTAATGACCGGCATCGCCACGCGGGAAGAAATCGAGCGCTACCCCTTCCGTCCCCGCGAAGTGCTCAACTCGGTCGCAGAACTGCTGGAGAAGTAGCGCTCGTTGACGGCGCGAGCGTTATGCCTAAGCTCTTCTGAAAAGTCGGCGAGCGATAGCCAGACAAGGCAAAAATTGGCGAAAAAACGGAGTTTACGAGGTGTAAATGAGTATTTTGAGCCAATTTTTAACGCCGTATGGCTGAGCGCAGACACTTGTCAGGCAGAGCTTAACGCTTGTCCTCGGTCCGAGTCTCGAAGTCACTGGCATCGTGGCGCTCGTGGAGCTGGAGTTCCGGCTCCCCGAAGGTGCGATTGACCATCCGCCCACGCAGCACCGCCGGGCGTGCGTCGATTTCCTCAGCCCAGCGCACGACATGGGTGTATTCCTGCACTTGCAGGAACTCGGCAGCATCGTAGAGACGCCCCAGCACCAACTGCCCGTACCACGCCCAGGTGGCGATATCGGCGATGCTGTATGCGTCGCCGGCCAGATAGCGGTTCTCCGCCAGTTGGCGGTTCAACACATCGAGCTGACGCTTGGTCTCCATGGCATAGCGGTCGATGGCGTACTCGAGCTTGACCGGCGCATAGCTGTAGAAATGCCCGAAACCGCCGCCGAGGAACGGCGCGCTGCCCATCTGCCAGAATAGCCAGTTGAGTGCCTCGGTGCGCGCCACATGCTCCTTGGGCAGGAACTCCCCGAACTTCTCGGCGAGATAAAGAAGAATCGAGCCCGATTCGAAGACACGCGTCGGCGTATCGGTGCTGTGGTCCATCAGCGCCGGTATCTTCGAATTGGGATTGGCCTCGACGAAGCCACTGCCGAACTGATCGCCCTCTCCGATGTTAATCAACCACGCATCGTATTCGGCGCCCTGATGGCCCAGCGCCAGCAGTTCCTCGAACATGATCCCTGCCTTGACGCCATTGGGCGTGGCCAGCGAGTAAAGCTGGAACGGATGCTCGCCCACCGGCAGGTCTTTCTCATGGGTCGGCCCCGCAATCGGGCGGTTGATGCTAGCGAACTTGCCACCGCTTTCGCTCTTCCAGGTCCAAACACGGGGTGGGGTGTACTCGGTTTCTTGGCTCATGCAGCCTCCTGGTCTGTGCGTCGGATCACGCCTCGCCAAGCGGCGAGACGTATCCAGTCGCCTGAAAAGGTAGTCTGATAATCATTGGGACGCGAGACGGGTGGTTCAAGCTGGCCGGCGAACTCATGTGTCCGCCGGCCAAAAGAACAAGACGCTTTTACAAGCGCTCGATCGCCACGGCCAACGCAGGCGCCAGCGGTAGACGCGGCAGCAAGGTGGCTTGGTAGGCGTGATAAAGGTCGGGTTTGACGTCGCCTTCGGCCGGGTCGGTAGCGAGACGATGATCCAGTTCCTGATACCAACCGCCACGCGTCCGATCGATGAAGGTGGTGTCGATGAAGTCCCACACATGGCGATACCAATACTCGTAGTGTGGCTCACCGGTGCGCTGCAGGAAGGCCCCAGCCGCTGCCAACGCTTCAGCATGCGTCCAGTGGCGGCGCCGCCGGGAGCTGGGCTGGCCCTGCCAATCCACGGTGTAAACCAACCCTGGCGCGCCGTCACTGGCCCAGCCGTCACGCAGACTGGCCTCGAACAGCGCGGCGGCGTCCACGAATAACCAGGCAGGCGCCTCACGCCCACGCGCTTGAAGCGCCGCCTCCAAGTGCAGCATCAGCCGTGACCACTCGAAGCCATGGCCCGGGGTAGCACCATAGGGGTAGAAACCATCGTCGGGCCGATCCGTGTTGTAATCCGGCCATTCGGACCAGTCACCATGGAAATGCTCGAGAATTCGATAATCGCGAGGCGCCGCATGCCGATGTATCAACCGCTCGACGATGGCCAGCGCCCGATCCAGCCAATCTGGCTCATCGCGCACATCGGCCAGCGCCAGGCATAGCTCCACGCCGTGCATGTTGCTGTTGCCGCCGCGATAGTTCGCCAGCTCGTGCCAGCCTTGCGCATAACTCTCGACGAAGGCCTGCTCGCTCTCCGACCAAAAGCGCGTCTCGATGACCTCGACCACCTCATCGAGCAACCGCGCCGCGCCGGGAATGCCCGCCTGGGTCGCCGTGGCGGCCCCCAAAGCGACGAAGTGATGCAGATAGCACTGCTTGGTGCGATCCTCCGTCGAAGCGGGATCGCCCGCCAGCCAGCCGCCGTCTCGTTCGTCGCGCAGCAAGCCGCTCAAGGCGCGTATGGCGTGCTCGGCCAGCGACGCCGCGCCGGGCACGCCCTGCATCGCCGCCAACCCATAACTATGCGCCATACGCCCGGTGATCATCGTATCGGCACGGGCACCTTCAGGAATCCGTCCATCACCGTCCAGCGGAGCGAAACCGCCGGTATCGAGCCGCGCCTGACGGTGGAAATCGAGCAGCCTCAAGCCCTCTCGCGTCAGCCAATGGTGATGCGTTTCGGCGTCCAGCCAGCGCCGTGCCAGTGAATGCGTATTATCTGCCATGCCTTGCGCGCCTCGAGTGACGAAAACGTTGGCTTTCATTAGCCATTGACGACGGTACCACCATTGGGATGAATCGTCTGGCCACTGATGAAGGAAGCATCGAGACTCGCCAGGAAGACGAATACCGGCCCGAGTTCGCTGGGTTGCCCCGCACGCCCCATCGGCGTCTCCTCGCCGAAGCCTTCCAGCCATTGCGGGTCGTGGGCGCCCAGCGTCGCCGGTTGTAACGGTGTCCACACCGGACCGGGCGCCACGGCGTTGACGCGAATGCCGCGACCCACCACCTGGTTCGAGAGGCTGCGCGTGAAGCTGACGATGGCGCCCTTGGTGGCCGAATAGTCAACCAGGAAGTCCGGCCCGATATAGGCATTCACCGAGGCGTTGTTGATGATGGCGTCATCCTCGCCCAGGTGCGGCAACGCCGCCTTGGCGAGATAGAACTGGCTATGCATGTTGGTTTCGAACACCGAGCGCCATTGCTCGTCAGAAAGCTCGGTCAGGTCCTGGCACACCCACTGGGTCCCGGCGTTGTTGGCCAGGATGTTGAGCCCTCCATAGACCTGCACCGTCTCGTCGATGCAGCGACGGCAGAACTCGGCCTCCGCCAGATCGCCTTCGATCAGATGACAACGGCGCCCCTCGGCCTTTACCAGGCGTTGCGTCTCGGCGGCATCCTCGCGCTCGCTCAGATAGACCACCGCCACATCGGCGCCCTCACGGGCGAAGTGAATAGCCACCGACCGTCCGATACCGCTGTCGCCGCCGGTGATCAGCGCGATCTTGCCTTCCAGCTTCCCCGCGCCACGATAACCAGAGCGAATCATCTCTGCCGGTGGATCCATCTCGGCTTCGCTGCCCGGCAGTGTCTGGGACTGTGCGTGAATCGCGACCTTGCGAACCATGCTCACCTCCATGTGGTGGGTCCATGTTATGACGAAAATGTGCAGGCACGGCCTCTGAGGCCCGCCCCCAACGTAGACCTAGGTATAAGACAATACAAACGGACGTTTATTCACGCGCCGCCAGCACGTGCTGGTATTCCTCCCGCCATGCCTGGGCATGCAACGCGGTATCGGCGGGAAAACGCCCCAATTCGACGGCTAGCTCGAAGAAGCCGCGTGCCGGCATGTGCGGCGCGCGGCGGCTGACGACCAGCGCAGCGATGAAGGGTCGATCTTGGGCGAGGTCTTCACACATCAAGACCTCCAGCGCCTGGGCGACACGCTGGATGGTGCGCGGTGGCTGCAAGCCGAGCGCGTCAGCGACCTCCTGGTAGGTCATCGGTAGCGCCTTGCGCGGCGCCGCTTCGAGCGTTTCGCGTACGGCAGCGGCAAGCGGTTGCGGACTCTCGGACATGGTCTCGCTCAAGCGCTCGGGTCGAACAGTTTGACTTCGCGAATATCGACGCGCTCCCACACACGACCGGTCATGTAAGGTTCCGTTTCAAGCCACGCCTCCAATGCCTGGCGGTCGGCGAACTGGAAGTGTGCGTTGGACCCCATCATCTTGCCGTTGTCATCCAGAATCGCCCCGCCGCTAAGAAAACAGCCCTCGCGGGCGAGTTTTCGCACGCCGTCCAGATGCGCATCGCGATTGGCCAGGCGGCGATCCAGCGCCTCGGCATCGGTGTAATCGTAGGCCACTACGGCATATTGCGGCATGATGTTCTCTCGTCTCAGAAATATCGAATCGGGGCGTTGCCACCATGGTCGGAATCATGCGTGAGGCCAAGCCGTGGTACAACGGTCGTTAACGGATTAACGCCGCCACCCCGGCTCCTTCTACCTGACACGAGATGCTCATGCACCGCAACGCGACCGATAGCACTTACGTCGTCAACCAACCATCACGCGCGGCATGAGCGATACCCGCCTCTTTCGCTCGCTACGTTTTTACAATTATCGAGTGTGGGCCATCGGCGCCCTGGTCTCCAATATCGGCACTTGGATGCAGCGCATCGCTCAGGACTGGTTGGTACTAACCGTGCTCACCGACCACGATGCCAGCGCCGTGGGCATTACCATCGCCTTACAGTTCGGCCCACAGTTGCTGCTGCTTCCGCTGACCGGCTACGCCGCCGACCATTTCGACCGCCGCCGGCTAATCCTTCTCACTCAGGCATTGCTGGGGCTATTGGCAGTAGGGCTGGGACTGGTCACCCTCACCGGCGTGGTAACACTTTGGCAAGTCTACGTCTTCGCCTTGGGGCTCGGCTGCGTCACGGCCTTCGATGCCCCCGCTCGACAGACCTTCGTCAACGACCTGGTCGGCGAAAAGCATCTCTCCAACGCAGTGGCCCTCAATTCGACATCCTTCAACGCTGCACGGATGATTGGTCCCGCCGTTGCCGGGTTGTTGATTGCCGCCGTCGGCAGCGGCTGGGTCTTCATGATCAATGCGGCCTCTTTCGCCGCCGTGCTCGGATCGCTATGCCTGCTGCGGCTCGACGAACTGCTCCCCGTCACCCGGCCAAGGCATAACGCCGGCGGACTGACGGAGGGTTTCCGTTATGTCTGGAGGCGCCCCGAGTTGAAAGCCATCTTGCTGATGCTCTTCATGATCGGCACCTTCGGCTTCAACTTCGCGGTCTATATTTCCACCATGTCGGTGCGCGTCTTCCACGGCGAGGCGGGGCAATACGGCCTTCTGACCTCATCCTTAGCCGTCGGCTCGGTCACGGGTGCGCTATTGGCTGCCAAGCGCGAGCGCCCGGACATGCGGCTGCTGTGCTTCTCTACTCTGGGATTCGGTGTCTGCTGCGGCCTGGCAGCTCTTGCCCCCAACACATACCTCTTCGCCACCGCCCTGATGCTGACGGGCCTAGCGGCGCTGACCTTCATGACCGCTTCCAACGCACTGATTCAGCTCTCGACGGAACCGATGATGCGTGGCCGCGTAATGGCGTTGCGCATGGCGATCACCATGGGCGGCACACCGCTCGGCGCCCCCATCGTCGGCTGGCTGGCCGACCACGCCGGGCCACGCTGGGCGATGAGTGTCAGCGCCAGTGCTGGCGTCATCGCCGCCCTGATCGGGGCTATCATGCTGATCCAACAGCGCCGACAGCGCCGACAGCGCCGACAGCGCCGACAGCGCTTATATCTTCAACCGCAAGAGACCTATCGCCAACACGAGCCGTAATACGGGTTGATCTAATTATTGACTACGAGATCGCCAGTCGAGCCCCATTTGCCAAAAGTCGATCTCAAGAAGGGTTGCGTCTCGAAAAATACCCACGAGTTCTTCAAAGCGCTGCTCGGTCACACCGGCCAGTCGTTCGTCCAGCCATTCGATTTCACTGTGCATGGCGCTTTGGAATGCATCGCTTTCGTACATCGCGATCCAGGCATCGTAAGGGTTATCGGCGCGTACCGTCGTGGACTCGCTGTTGAGCATATTGGCGATTTCGCCGTAGCCCACCAGGCACGGGGCAAGCGCCACGTGCATATCGAGTAAATCACCCCGATTGCCGGCATCGAGCACATAGCGCGTGTAAGCCATGGTGGCACGGTCTTCTGGTAATCGAGCCAAGTCATGGTCACTGATGCCCCATTGCCGGCAGTAGTCGACATGCAGCGTCAGCTCGGTATCGACGATGGCCTTGAGACCGTCAAAGGCTTGGCGCAGATCCGCCATATTGCGGCTTTTATAGATCGCCAGCGCATACGCCCGCGCGAAATGCTGAAGAAACAGATAGTCCTGCTGGAGATAATAGCGAAAAGCGCCCGGCTCGAGCGTACCGGTGCCTAGACGGCGCACGAAATCGTGCTGGATATACGCCTGCCAGTCGGCCGCGCACGCGTTTTTGAGATCGTCGAAACTGTAGGCCATGATCGTCTCCGGTCGTTGGCAAGTAGAGGATCCGGAAATCACGAAGGGTCGGCGGGTGTGTTGTCATTGACTCGCTTGATTCCCTACGCCAGTACCCGCCTGCATACGCAGGCATTCCCCGGATCAGGTTCAACGGGTCGATGCGTTAGTCCGACTCACGGACTTGCATCTCTCAGCCGATCGCCCGGCACCCCGTCAAGCACGCTAGATACACTAGCCAACTGGGGGTTGTTTCTTCAACAACCTTGCTGGGCTAGGCTGCTAACTGTTCACAAAAACGATGATACGGTCGCGCTTAATGGATCCCTATGTCCTTAGTTGCCTGGTGCGGATGCCCAAGCTTGAACCAGCCGCTGTGTGGCCTCTTGAGGGTCCAACTGACCACACACAGCCGAAACTACGGCCATGCCGGCGGCTCCGCCTGCTTTGAGGGCCGATATATGGGCGGCTTTCAAGCCACCGATGGCGACAGTAGGCACCGGGCTCATACTAACCAGCCGAGCAAGGCCATCCAATCCGATGGGCGATTTGTGATCGGGTTTGGTGGATGTGGCAAAGACCGGGCCAACACCGACATAATCGACAACCGCTGGATCTACGGCCCTAACAGCGGCTTCGTCTTCAACCGACAAGCCAAGGATTTTGCTGGCCCCTAGCCTCTGGCGTGCTTCGTACGCATCCATATCACCCTGCCCTACATGGAGCCCATCGGCGTTGAGGGCAAGCGCAGCTTCGAGATCGTTATTGACAATCAGTGGCACGCCAGATCCCGCCATGGCTGTTTTTAACGCCCGCCCAGTATCGACTAGGCCGGCCGTTCCGACTGTTTTGTCACGAAGCTGTACGACGCTCGCGCCACCTTTGATCGCCGCAACCGTAGTCTTTGCCATTGAATATCGGCGACATAGATATGGATCAAGAACGAGATAGAGTGAGAGATCGAAATTCATCATATCTTGAGCGGGCATTGTGTCATTCATTTGTGACATCGCTCCACAGCCTCCAAGAAACGTAATCTATCATTAATTTTCGGCTATACCTTCGGCTCGCATCGCGCTTTGCACGGCTGAACGATTAAATATTTTCTCAAGAAGTCTTGATAAGTTTCGGTAAGACGCCAACTCGATCCTGAACAACTCCGCCCATCGCACAACCGTGAATAGATAAATGTCAGCAAGGGAAAACTCATCATCAATAAGATACTGCTTATCTTCCAGGTGTTCTTCGATCATCTCAAAGCGCTCATAGATCTTTTGAGTCGCGACCCGTTGTGCTTCGGAGCCGTATTCCGGATGAAAAAGCCACGGGCTAAACATCTTATGCAATTCCGTGCTAATAAATGTGAGCCACTCTTGAAGCTGATAAAACGAGGAAGCCCCTCGCTCGGCGCTCAGACTAGCAGGAGAGCCCCGGTCGGCTAAATATTGCATGATCGCGACGCCTTCTGTAAGCAGATAACCATCATCAGTCATAAGAGCAGGCACATAGCCTTTTGGGTTGATATACCAGTAGTCGCTGCCGTTATCGGTCTGATGCTTCTTGATATCGACTTTTTGGGATTCCAACTCTATACCCAACTCGTGCGCGACGATACGTGGCCCAAGTGAGCAGGTTCCAGTAGCGTAATAAAGCTTCATAAATTTCCCATAGATGAATTGGAGTAAATTTAGCGAATTAGTCCTGAAGAAAGCTGGGCCAAGTCACAACAAAAGCGTTCTGATATCGCTCAACGCCTGGGCCAAAAAGGCCGTGAAGCGAGCCGCGTCGGCACCGTTGACCGCCCGGTGGTCGTAGGACAACGATAGCGGCATCATCAGCCGCGGGGCGAACTCGGCGCCGTCCCACACCGGCTTCGTCTGCGCCTTGGAAACGCCGAGGATGGCGACTTCCGGGGCGTTGACGATGGGCGTGAAGGCGGTGCCACCGATGGAGCCCAGGCTGGAGATGGTGAAGCAGCCACCGCTCATCTCCTCGCGCTTGAGCTTCTTC
>NZ_JARANZ010000014.1 GCF_029889905.1 Chromohalobacter sp. 11-W
ATGATCGTCCCCGAAAACGGCTCGGTTATCGGACACCGGCACAGGTTTTCCTGGGGGAATACTCAGGGGCCCTGGATACCGCAGGTGCTGCACTTATTAGTTGAATTCAGGGTTTAAGGACGGAGTTTCGATACCTCGTTGCATCCAGAGAAGAGGCCTAATGATGCCTAAGTTCAAGGTTACACGTGTCGAGGGAGACTTTATGGTGGAATCATTATCTGAAGTTATCTTGCAAGATGAAAAAATTTTCCGTGAGAATGGAAGGTTTTTCCTAGAATTCACATATGATAGGTTTTACCTATAATAAAGTGGAAGTTGACGCATTTGTACTTAATGGCATAGTTAGAGGTCAAAGTAAAACTTTGGGCTTGGGTATTGTAATCAAAAGCAATGGTGAAAATCAGCTTTGGTGGTTTTTGGATGGTGAGCGGGTGCAGCAGGTCTAATCTTGACTATGCAAAATCAAGCTGCCATTTGGAGTTTCTGGTTCTGCTTGGATGAAGTGACCTCCTCCAAAGCTGCACAAGCTATAGTGCAGTTATCAGGAGGAGAAAATGAGTGACGACACCCCCATCAAACGATGGACTGCGAAGTGCAAAGCGTCCGTGTCATGGACATCTTCAAGGGCAAGGCCACGGTCGCTGAGGTCGCCCGACAGCATGATCTCACCGTCTCCGCGGTCGAAGGCAGGGTTGATGAAACCCAGCGCAACATGGAGAACGGGTTCAAGGCCCGTCCCAAGAATACCCGCGAGCAAGACGGGGCCGACTTGTGGGAAACGAAGGGGTAATTTTAGGAGTCAAAATAGGTCACTCCACACATATGGGCTTGCTTCCACAGCTATGCCAGCCATGCTCGATAGCGCCACGAGCCCGACGACGATGGAGAGAGTGTCGATAGGCATCTGCAGTACCAGGGCGAGCCCACCGACTGAGTCTCTGACGGCGCTACATCGCGCGATTGCTTCAGGTGAGGACCACCAACTTCCTGAGTAATGAGCGTTTAAAGTCTCATTGTATGGTCTTGTGGGTAATAAAATGCTCATCTTCTTGCTATCTCATGCAGGCCGCATCATAGTGAGCACTTAAGTACTCACAAGCTATCTAATGAGCCTTAAAATGCCCAATTTGATGAGATGGCAATGAAACGGCCGCGCAGCTACTCCCGCGTTACTAAGCAGACACTTTCGATCCTCGGCAAGCTGATCAAGGCTAGCCGTTTGGAGCGGGAGCTCACCGCTGCCGAACTGTCTGAACGCGCAGGCATCTCGCGTAAGACCCTCCGGAACATCGAAAATGGCGAAGCCGGCACCGAGATCGGCATCGTCTTCGAGGTCGCCACACTCGTTGGCGTGCGGTTGTTCGATGTCGACGACCGGGCAGGTGTGATGCATAACGCCCATCTCGAGGAAAAATTGACGCTGCTGCCGAAGCGGGTTCGCCCGAGCAGGCAGGAGGTCGATGATGACTTCTAGACTGGCGCAGCCACGAGAGGCCTATGTCTGGATCTGGCTGCCGGGAGAGACACAACCCGTGGTGGCCGGTCGCGTCGCGCAGCATGGCGATAGCTACAGCTTCAACTATGGCGCCAGCTACCGGGCACGTGATGGTGCGATCCCGATCTATGAGCCCGAACTGCCCCTGCGCCGCGGCCTGATAGAACCGACCGCCGGCCTGTCGATGGCCAGTTGCCTGCGTGACGCCTCGCCCGATGCCTGGGGTCGCCGGGTGATCATCAATCGTATGATGGGGGGCAAAGCCGACGCCGCAGCTGACGACATCTCCGAACTCACCTATTGGCTCGAATCGGGATCAGACCGGATCGGTGCCCTCGACTTTCAGCATTCCGCCACGGAATACGTGCCTCGCCTCAAAGCCGAGGCGTCTTATGAAGAGTTGCTGGAAGCGGCTGAACGGATCGAGAAGGGCGCCCCGCTGACGCCCGCCCTCGATCAGGCGTTGAACCACGGCACCTCGATCGGCGGCGCCCGCCCGAAGGCCCTGATCGATCATGGCGATCGCAAAATGATCGCCAAGTTCTCGTCGAGCACGGACATTTACAGCGTAGTGAAGGCGGAATTCATCGCCATGAAGCTGGCGGCTGCCTGTGAGCTCGATGTCGCCCCGGTCTCGATGACCGCGGCGGCCGGCAAGGATGTGCTGCTCATCGACCGCTTCGATCGCATCAAATCAGGGGCTGGCTGGCAGCGAAAAGCGATGGTGTCGGCGCTGACGATGCTCGGCCTTGACGAAATGATGGCGCGCTATGCGTCTTACGAAGACCTTGCCGAAGTCATCCGTCACCGCTTCACCGATCCGAAGCAAACGCTGCGCGAGCTCTACGCTCGGATCGTCTTCAATATCCTGTGCGGCAACACGGACGATCATGCCCGTAACCATGCCGCGTTCTGGGACGGCAGGATGCTCTCGTTGACCCCGGCCTATGACATCTGCCCGCAGGGGCGAACGGGCAACGAGGCGACTCAGGCGATGCTGATCAGGGGCGAAAACCGTATGAGTACGCTGCATAGCTGCCTCGCGGCCGCCCCGGACTTCCTGCTCAATGACGAACAAGCCCAGGCCATCATCGAGAACCAACTCGTCACGATCGCTAGTGCATGGGACGGGGTCTGCGAGCAAGCCAAACTGACCGAGACCGACCGCAGGCTTTTCGCCGGCCGACAGTTTCTGAACAGCTACTGCGTCGAAGGCCTCGGCGCCGCGCATAGCACGATACTAGATGGCTTTGCGGCCGCACGCGCGCAGTTGCTCGGCTAACAAGGCGGCACGGGTCAAGCCCGCCGGCCCGCGCATCGCGACCAGCGCCATCTCGGCGAGATGATCGTCTTTGGCAGCACTGACCCGGCCCGGTCGGCGGCGCTCAGTATCACGGGTGTGGTGAGTTCACGAATCAGGGCAGGCTATGCCGCGTGCATGGGTTCGCTTCCACAGCCATGCCTGCACGCCCATGCCCGATAGCGCCACGATGCCGGCGACGATGGAGAGCGCGTCGACAGGCATCTGCAGCGCCAGGGCGAGTCCGCCGAGCGAGGCGCCAAGGGCGCTGCCGAGATAGAGCGCGGATTCGTTCAAGGCCACTGCCAGGTTGCCGTCGCCCTGGAGTTCGCGGGCTTTCATCAACTCGTTGTTCTGGGGCACCTGCAGTGCCCAGCCCACGGCGCCCCAGAGCGCGATCGGGATCAGCGCCAACCAAGAGCTGATGCCGAGTAGCAGTGGCAGGGCGATCAGCGCGATACCTAGCAGCAGCATGATAGCGAAGGTGAGCCTGGTGCCCGAGAAGCGGTCGACCAGCGTGCCGATCAGGAAGCTGCCGAGTACCCCGCCTACGCCCCACACCCATAGGTAGGGCGTCACCGAGCGCTCACCGTGGGCGCTGATCAGCGGCGCGATAAAGGTATACATGCCCAGGCTGGCGACGGCGGCCAGCAGGGAGATGCCGAGCAGACCGGTGACCCGGCGGTCGGTCAGGATGGAGAGCTTGCGTCGCATCGGCACCACCTGGGCGGCGGGCATGGGCGGTAGCCGGCAGATCAGGCCGATCAGTGCCACCAACCCGATCAATGCGATCAACCACAGGGCGGCTTGCCATCCCCAACGCTCTGCTAGCAGTAGGCCAAGCGGCACGCCGAGCACGGTGCCGCTTGCCATGCCACCCATGATGATCGAGATCGTCTTGCCGCGAGCCCCCGCCGGCGCCACGCCAACGGCCGCCGCAATGCCGATGGCGAGATAGGTGCCCGCCGCCATGCCGGCCAGCACGCGCCAGGCCATCAGGGCGGCGAGGCTGGTGGTCAGCGCGCTCGCTGCGTTGGCGATCACGAATAATCCCAGCATCAGAAACAGGCCGCCGCGTTGGCGATGCGCGGGCAACAGGGCGACACAGAGTGGCGAGCCGAGCCCGTAGGCCAGCGTGAAGGCGGTGACCAACTGGGCGGCCACGGATACCGAGACCGTAAAGTCGGCCTGAATCATCGGGATCAGCCCGGCAGTAACGTAAGAGGCCATGCCCAGCGCGAA
Source organism: Chromohalobacter sp. 11-W (assembly GCF_029889905.1). Taxonomy (GTDB): domain Bacteria; phylum Pseudomonadota; class Gammaproteobacteria; order Pseudomonadales; family Halomonadaceae; genus Chromohalobacter. The sequence goes on from NZ_JARANZ010000014.1 coordinate 4,038, forward strand.
GGCGCCGATGGCCACCAGATAGGTGGTGCTATGTGTTCCGCGTGTCATCTGTACTTTCCTCGAGATGTCGAATGGCAGTGCAGGGAAGTACGCGGAGTGTGCGGTTGGCTTTAGAGGGTTACAATTTAACCATTTATGCTATTACTAGAGGCAACAGAATGGCCCAGGAGAGAACGCTAGACCGCACGCGCCAGGAACTGGCCGAATTTCTACGTACCCGCCGCGAGCGGATCTCGCCCGAGTCGGTAGGCCTCCCGGCGGGATCGCGTCGACGCACGCCGGGGCTGCGGCGCGAGGAAGTCGCGGCGCTCTCGGGAGTAGGAGTGACTTGGTACACCTGGCTGGAGCAGGGACGCGAGATCGGGGTGTCGTCGACCTTTCTCGATAATTTGTCCCGCGCATTGCAACTGGACGCGGCGGAGCGGCACCATTTATTTCTGCTGACTCATCAGCGCCCGCCGGTCGAGCCGGGCAAGACCTGGTGTCAGGTGCCGCCTCTGGTGAAGCGCCTGATGGACGACCTGATGACACGCCCCAGCTATGTTCTGAACCTGCGTTGGGACGTGCTGGCGTGGAACGACGTGGCGGCGCGGGTATTCGGCTTTGACCGTCAGCCAGCCGAATATCGCAATCTGCTCTGGATGCTGTTCACCGACGCCGAACTGCGTCGAGTCATTGCCGACTGGCAAACCCAGGCACCGCGCATTCTCTCCAGCTTCCGACGCGACTACGCGCGGGCGGACGGCGACCCCGCCATCGGCAATCTGGTGAAGGATCTCACCGCGCACTCTCCCGAGTTTCGCCAATGGTGGCACCGTCACGAAGTGGACGCCCCATGCCAGGGCGTGCGCGCGCTCGATCTCGATGGGCTGGGCAAGGTCGGCTTCGAGCACACCAGCCTCATCGTCGACGAAGGCCGACACCTACGCCTGGTGGTCTATGCCGTGCAGGAGACGGACCCACAGGCCGAGGCTTTTGCGCGCTGGGTGATTGGCGAAAGCGGGGGCTAGACCATGTCAGTCTTCGTATCTCTCTCGTAGCCCCTGTGAGCGCAAGCGGACTCCGGGTGAATCCGCATGTCTCAATCCGGTGACCCTAAACCCCATTGACGACCCCCTCGCCAGCATGAAACGATGTGTCCCGTTGGTTAGCAAGTCGCATATGTCAGTTGTACTCGAATCGTTCGGTAGTCTGGTTATATCCCCTTGTTTTACCCACTTCATCTGGGGTAGTACCCGGCACTCGTAGTAAAAGCGCTTTCGCGCTAAGGAATTCGAAAATGGCAACTGGCACAGTTAAGTGGTTTAACGACGCAAAAGGTTTTGGCTTCATTTCTCCCGCCGAAGGTGGTGACGATCTGTTCGTCCATTTCTCCGAAATTCAAGCTGAAGGCTTTAAATCCCTGCAGGATGGTCAAGACGTCTCGTTTGACGTGACTCAGGGCAAGAAAGGCCTTCAGGCTTCAAACGTAAAGGCTAACTAACTCTGGGTTAGTCTGCGCTGTCGAGCCGCAAGGCTTCGAGCACCAAAGCCCGCTTCGGCGGGCTTTGGTGTTTCTGCGTGTCAAAAACGTGCGATTTCGCCTGATGTTGAGTTTTCAGCATCGCTATTCACTACCTGCCTCACCACCTCCCACCGTGCATTACGAACTTTCTTCCCTAACCGCCAGGCCCATGCGGTATTAACGTCCCTGAACCCCCGGCCGCAGCCATGTGCTTTACTATCTTCACTTTCATTGATGCAGGAGGCTTCCATGATCGGCGGCTTGATAGGACTACTGGATGACATCGCCGCATTGGCGAAGTTGTCCGCAGCATCACTGGATGATGTGAGTGCCGCCGCTGGGCGTGCGACGGCGAAGGCGGCCGGAGTGGTGGTCGATGATACGGCGGTGACCCCGCAATACTTGCAGGGGGTAACGGCGGAGCGTGAACTCTCGATCGTGAAGAAGATCGCGGCGGGGTCGATCCGCAACAAGCTGATTTTTATCCTGCCGGTGGCCTTGCTGCTGAATCACTTCTTGCCCGGGTTATTGCCGATCATTCTGATGGTCGGTGGTACCTACCTGGCTTTCGAGGGCGCGGAGAAGGTCTGGCACAAGCTCTCCGGCGGTCAGGAGGACGACAAGCCGTCGGTCGAAAAGGGGCCGGAGGCGGAGAAAAAGATCGTCAGCAATGCCGTTCGGACCGACCTGATTCTATCCGCCGAGATCATGGTGATCGCGCTTTCCGCCGTCTCTCACCAGGGATTCTGGTCGCAGCTGGCGAGCCTGGTGGTGGTCGCGTTTTTCATCACCATTCTGGTGTATGGCGTGGTGGCGCTGTTGATCAGGATGGACGATCTCGGCCTGAAACTCGCCCAGCGCGATAGCTCGGGCATTCAGAGGCTGGGCCGGAGCCTGGTGACTGCCATGCCCAAGGTGCTGACGGCCATCTCGGTCGTGGGCACCGTCGCCATGCTCTGGGTCGGCGGGCATATCCTGCTGGTCAACCTGGGTGCCGATGGCACGGGCTGGTTCAACGCGCCCTATGCGTGGGTACACCATGTCGAGCAGGGCATCGGCGAGGCAACCGGTGGTTTGGGCGGCATGCTGGGCTGGAGCTTCAATACGCTGTGCTCTGCGGTGATTGGCTTTCTGGTGGGCTCGGTCGTCGTGGGTGTGCTGCATTTCATCCCCTCCAGGAAGGCGCAGTCCGAATAGGTATGAGCCGCGAAGTGTGTATCAGGCATCTAAGGGCCCGCCACCTGAACTGATCCTCTCGAATCGATGATGGGCATAGTGCGGTACATCTACACACCGAGGATGGGAGCGTATGGCCGATCCAGGCTGAGCTTGCCGAGCTGTTTGCGACGTCGAAGCAAAATGTAAGCTTGCACGTTCGTAACATACTGAAGGAAAGCGAGTTATCTCGAGAGGCAGTTGTCAAGGAATCCTTGATAACTGCCTCTGACGGGAAGCGTTATAAAGTCAACTGGTATAGCCTGCCGATGATCTTGGCAGTGGGATATCGGGTGCGCTCGCTGCACGGATACGACCGCTACCAAGCCCATCCTGCGCGTCAGCTCTGAAGGCCAGAAAAGTTCTAGCGCTGGCGCTGAAAGAAAATAAAGGTATCAATTTTCATCGCTTTTAAAGAACTCGATCATCCTTTTACCGATCTCTTCAGGTTGTTCTTCAGGCATATAATGGCCGCAGTTCCGGACGATACCGCCTTCGATATGGTTTGCTAACTCGATGTGTCCCTTTGCGTCTATTGACCGCAACGCATCCCAGAGTATGACTGCCATGGATGGTGATGTCCTCAGTGGCCATCGCCTGAAGCTCGGCTTCCGGCCCAACATCGGCATGCGGGACCACAGTGCCGATTCGGATTTAACGGTTCCAACCATCAGGGCGGAACAGTGTGGCAGGATTATTATTGGCCTGGGACGAACTTAGTGGGGTATTCACAGAAAACTCCTCTTGCGTTTCCAAAGGTTGAATGGCTCGAGTGCCAAGGTGGTGGCGTGTTTGTGTACCTTCATCGGCCACTGGTCGGGGAAATGCGCCAGCATCTGGTACGAACCTCGGTAATCGAAGCCCGCTTCGGCGGCACCGTCCCGATCGACCGCGTAGATCACCTCGTCGATACCTGCGAAGAGTGCGTTCAGGTAGCACATGGCACAGGGCTCGCCCGAAGCCAGGAGCATCTTCCCCCGCAATTGGCTGGCGCCGATGTTACGACACGCGTCTCTGATTGCCTCGACTTCCGCATGGGCGGTCGGGTCGTGATGTTCAAGAACGCGGTTTACGCCACGCCCCAGAACCGTTCCGGAGGCATCAACAACAAAGGCCGTGAAGGGTATGCCGCCACTACGGACATGCTCAGTGGAGTAGGCAACAACATCATCCATGAGCTGCGAGAAGCGATCAGTTGGACTAGTGGACATCACTGTCTCCCGACGGGGTGGATCCTGCATGAGAGGACAAGCGGCTTGTGGCAGCTTGTCCTTTCGAGCACGTTTGAGTCTCGTTCAGGACGCTACGAGGCCTGATTCATCGGCTTGCAGTTTCTCGCTACTGGCCAGTTTCAGCCAGATGACACCAGCGATGATGACGGCGAGCCAGAAGGCCTGGGTCAGAGTGAGGGATTGTTCGAAAAGCACGCTGCCGAATACAGCCGAGCCTACCGCGCCGATGCCCGCCCATACGGCATAGCCAATTCCGATGTCGATTGTCTTCAAGGCGATGCTCAGCGCATACAACGTAAGCAGGAAGAAGACGATTGCCGAGATCGACCAGCTCAGAACGGTAAAGGCTTCGCTACCCGCGACACTCAAGGCATAAACGATTTCGAAGGCGCCGGCGAGCAGTAGCGCGAGCCATGCACGACCGTTGTTGGCTTGGGGAGTAGATGTGTTAATCATGTCGATTTCCTTTGGTTTAGTGCTGATTTCATAGGTACCGCCATTGCGGTCATTGCGTGATTTGTCCTTACGCTGCTCCGCTCAGTCGAAGCCCAATGACACCGCCAATGACCATGGCGATACCCGAAAGCTTTCTTAGGTTGAGCCGTTCCTGGAAGAAAATCGCACCCAAGATGACGATCCCGACCCCGGCAACGGATGTCCAAATTGAGTAACCCACGCCGACGTCGAACTCGAGAAGCGCGAGACTAAGGAAGAAGGTGGCAATGGCCCCGCTAACAAGCGTGGCGATTGTCCACCAGAGTCGGGTGAATCCCTGCGCGTTACCTGCTGAGAAGGCGACGGCAATTTCAAAAACGACGGCGACGCCGAGGTATAGCCAGCTGATCATGATGTTTACTCCTACGGTTGTTGAACATTCTATTTGAACGTTGGGTTTGGCCCCGTTGTCGTGGGCCTAGCGTGCGGTTTTGTGTGAGACAGCGGTATCAGGCTGGTGCTGCTCGTGGTTGGTCTCGGTAATGACCTGGTCGAGGGCCCGGCGTAGCTCTCCCGGTGACGGCACGCCACGGAACACCTGCTTGCCCACCACAATGGTGGGCACGGATGTGATAACCATGTCTTCCCTGGCATGACGCAGGGCCTCGTGGTGACGCTCCCGGTAAGTGCCCTTGGCCAGTACGTTCAGTACGGACTCCCGCTCGAGCCCCACCTCGGCCCCCAGATCGGCTAGCACTTCTGAGTTACCGATATCTTTCTCCTCCTGGAAGAAGGCTTTCAAAGCGCGCATCGAAAACGCATGGCCCAGCCCCTGCTCGTCGGCCATAGCGAAAACCTCGAAGGCCTTGTCGGTGCGTGGCTGCGGCGAGATAGCCGGTAACTTGATCGGCACTCCCAAGCGCTTGGCCATCGGATAGACCGACTTATTCCAGACCTGCGGCAAGTACGGATCCTCGACACGCAGGGTCGGTGCCGGCGCGGGCCGTAACTCGAAGGGACGCCATTTGATCTCGACATCGAGCCCTTGGGTCGCTTCCTCGACGATGTGTTCTGCCAGCAGGCAATACGGGCAGACGTAATCGGTGTAGATAGTGATTTGCGTAGACATATGCTCTCCTAATATTTGTGCATACATGTAGTTATTATAAAGGCACCGTTCCTCAGGCTTTGGCTTGCAGCGGCGGTTTGCGTGCCCCGTGGATTGGTAAGCTGACGACACATGTGTTTGCACGTGCAAGTACTTTCGAGGGTAGGGTGGGCGCGCCTTGCTGTCAATATGCTTGCGCATGCAAATAAATTTAATGCTATGTTTCTACCCCCACTCAAGCCACGGTGGCATGGGTGGCTACAAACACCGAGGCGCAGACTGGCCTGCAGGCAGAAATTCAGATAATATATGCATGCACAAGTATTTGCGTTAATAGGATAACGACAACTTTGACAGCTTAGGATGAGAACAGAGATGCCACCGAAATCGGTAGTTTGGCAGCAGGTGAGAAATGTCTTCGAGTCGGTCGAAAATCAGGTGGCGAAGGCACTGCAACGTGAGCATGGACTCGGCCTGACCGAGTATCGCGCCCTGCAATTGTTATCTACGGCGCCGGACTCAGAGCTTCGCATGCAAGAGTTGGCCAACCGCCTGGGGCTGAACCAGAGTTCCGTTACGCGCTTGGTTGAACGTATGGAACGCAACCAGTATACGATCCGTGACATGTGTCCTGATGATAAGCGAGGGGTCTATACCGTAATCACTAGTCGAGGAAGGCAAATTCAAGAAGAAGCTGGCAAGGACTATGATGCTTTTCTTGAGGCCGCTCTTGACGAAGCCGGCAGCCAGCCAGCCAATAGCGACATCGTCGCTTGTCTGCGCCAAATGATCCAAAAGACAGCGGCGTAGCCCAGTGAAGCCTGAATGCCTCGGCCTCAATGACCTGACAGATTGCGTGAGCCTCCGCCAGTAAGTCGCTGAACGGTGGTCATGTCGTTGATGAAATCCAACCAACCCTCCAGCCCCTCCCCTGAAGTCGAGCGCGTCGGTTATCGCGTATCATGCAGTCAAGCCAACGCTCGCCTTCCGGGGCTGGCGCCTCACTGCCTACCGGGGATCTCCTTGCCATGACACGCGTCGCCATCTTCGTGGATACCCAGAACGTCTACTACACCGTGCGCGAAGCCTACGGCAAACACTTCGATTACCGCCGGTTCTGGGCGAGGGCGACGGCGAATCGTGAGGTGCTGGCCGCGCGCTGCTATGCCACCGACAAGGGCGACGCGAAGCAGCGCGAGTTCCAGAATATTCTCCGCTCGATCGGCTTCGAGGTCAGGCTCAAGCCGTTCATCCAGCGCGCGGATGGTTCCGCCAAGGGCGATTGGGACGTGGGCATCACGCTCGATGCCATCGAGCACGCCGCGCACGCGGATGTGGTGGTGTTGGTCTCCGGCGATGGCGACTTCGACCTGCTGGCACAGAAGATCCGCGAGGTGCATGGCAAGCGCGTCGAGGTCTACGGCGTGCCCAAGCTCACCGCCAATTCCCTTATCAACGCCGCGAGCCAGTTCATACCCATCGAGGGCGATCTGCTGCTGGGGTGAGGCGCTGATGCTGAGTTGCCGGATTCGTCGGAGAGGATGAGCTTGAACCAGAATCAACTGTTCGGGAATCCAGAGAGTTCGTCAGGAGAGCGCGTGTCAGGTCTCGCGAGGCATCCAGCACGGCGGCTATCGCGGTCAATTCGCGGCGGGAGCAACAAGCTGCCTATTGAGTGGGAGACTGAAGCACTGCCTGGCATTATCCAGTAGTTTTGGACAGGTTAGTCGAGAAGTCGGGTGGCCTTTTGCCGATAAGAGGGGTGCCTCGCACTTTTGGAGACGTGCATGGTCGACGAAGAAAAGATCACAGGCAATGCGGTGGCGTTTGCCAGGCGTAATAAGAAGCGGATCGCACGTGAACGAACGGACCCGAGAAGATACGAACCCGAAGAGCGTCCTATCTCGATCTTCATGGCGGGCTCACCCGGAGCGGGAAAGACCGAGATCGCCAAGGAATATGTTGCGGCGCTCGATGAGCTAAAGGCGGAAGGGATCGATGGGCTCGGTAACATACTGCGGATAGACCCGGATGACTTGCGGGAGGAACTGCCAGGCTATACCGGCAACAACTCTTGGCTGTTTCCAAGGTGCCGTGTCGATTCTGGTGGAGAAAATCCACGACCTCATGCTGAAGCAGCGGCAGTCGTTCATTTTGGACGGCACTCTGGCGAGCTTCGATATCGCTAGCAAGAACATTGCTCGTTCGTTGCAGAAAGCTCGGAATGTGCAGATATTCTATGTCTATCAACACCCTCGATTAGCGTGGCAGTTCGTGTGCAGCCGCGAAAAGGTTGAAGGGCGCCATATCCCGCTCGAAAGCTTCATCCGGCAATTTCTGGATGTTCAGGAAGTGGTGAGTCGGATGAAACGGGATTTTGGCGAGCAAATCGTCCTGGAATGATCATAAAGAACACGGATGGCACGAATCAGCACTGGGAGTCGGATATCGACTCGATTGATGCTTACCTGCCTGAGCGCTACACTTGTGAGCAGTTGGAAAGCCTGCTGACAGGCGAGGATGAAACATGAAAGATCGAATCGCGAAATCGACCCCGTTGACGCAGTTTGCGCGCCATACGACCGCTGAGAAGAAGCAGGCGATGCGCAAGAAGGTCATCGACAATGCCATTGCTCGTCAGAAGCGTGTTCTTGAGCAGGCGAAGGAGCAGCACTGAGGGGTCATTGCGCTAGTCCCATCGTGAGATGAACATCATAGGAACTCGCCCGCTGGCGGGTTCTTTTTTTGGGTGCATCAGGCATGCGTGTAGCGCTTTGACGGTGCTGCTTCGGTTCAGGTGGTGCTGGCCGAGTGACTGGTCCCCGGCGATGGCGACTTAGATCTGCTGGCGGAGAAGATCCGCGAGGTGCATGGCAAGCGCGTCGAGGTCTACGGTGTGCCCAAGCTCACCGCCAATTCCCTTATCAACGCCGCGAGCCAGTTCATATCCATCGAGGGCGACCTGCTGCTGGGGTGAGGCGGCCAGCCGAACCACACTATCTGGCTGGCCCAACGGTGGCTCGATCAACTGGCCGCTGATTCCGGCAGCTTGGCGATGACCTTGATTTCAAAGTTGAACCCATAGAGCCATGTGACGCCGACGGCGGTCAGCGTCGGATGAGGCGCGCTCCCCCAGAACTCGGGCACCACCTTCCAGGCCGTCTCGAATGTTGATTGGGGATCGACCATGAACACGGTGACATCGACCACGTCGTCGAAGGTGCATCCGGCTGCTTTCAGGATCGCCACCAGATTGTTGAAGGCGAGCCGGACTTGCGCCTCCAGGTCCGGCTCGGGGGAGCCGTCCTCGCGGCTACCCACTTGGCCCGAGACGAATAGAAACCCATTGGAGCGAATCGCCGGTGAATAGCGATTCCGCTCATAGAGTGCTTGGCGACCGGCCGGGAAAACGACGTCACGCTTGGTCATGTCTTGTCTCCATCAACGGGCCGAAGCGACCCGTGTTAACGATGGTGATAACTTAGAGGCCGTGGGGGCGCGGATAAACGGGCAAGTCTGGCCATCACTATTTGTCGAGCACGAACAATTACGAGGAGCCCTGGGAAGCTATTTCGGAATCTATTTGGGGAAGCTATGGACCGTTTCGATGCAATGCAGGCGTTTGCACGAGTGGTGGAAACTGGCAGCTTCACCAAGGCCGCCGATACCCTTCACATGAGCAGGACCAGCGTCACGCAGCTCGTGCAGCAACTGGAGGCACGCTTGCGAGTCCGGCTGCTGAACCGCACCACGCGTAAGGTCAACGTGACCGCCGACGGGGCAGCCTACTATGAGCGCGTGCTGAGGCTGCTGGCCGGCCTGGACGATGCCGAGACGAGCCTTTCCGGCGCTGCGAGCGAGCCGCGAGGCCGGTTGCGGGTGGACGTTCCTAGCCCGCTGGCGCGCATGATCCTGATACCGGCGCTGCCTGACTTCCATGCCCGCTACCCGGACATCCAACTGGACCTGGGCGTCAGCGATCGCATGGTGGACATCATCGATGATAAGGTGGATTGCGTCGTGCGCGGTGGCGAGCTGACCGACCAATTGCTGATGGCACGGCGCATCGGCGACCTGCCGCTAGGGGTCTATGCCTCGCCCAGCTATCTGGAACGTGCCGGTTCGCCCGCACACCCCGGCGAACTGGAAAATACCCATCACCGCGTCGTGGGGTTCCTGGGGTCCCGTCTCGGCAACCCCATCGCTATGCAACGCCATGAGGAGAGCATCAAGGTACAAGGCCGCTACGTCTTGTCGACGGACGATGGCAATAGCTACCTTGCGGCGGGGTTGGCCGGTTTGGGCATCCTTTGGTTGCCGGACTATATGGCCAAGGAGCATCTCGCCTTGGGCGAGTTGGTAGCCCTTTTCGAGGATTGGCGGCTCGACCCGATGCCGCTGTTCCTGGCGTATCCGCCAAACCGGCATGTCAGCGCGAAGCTGCGCGTGTTCATCGAGTGGATCGCTGAGCTCATGGCGCGACATGCGCCCGTCATTCATCCACCTCTCTCGTGACATGGCCCGGTTGCCGGTTCAGCGTAACTACTGAGAAATCCTCGATAGTTCGCCAGGTGGCGCCTTAGCTTGCACTGCGCCACCACCCAAGTGGGCCCGTGCCGCCCTGCATCGCCCCCAAGGCAGCGGGGGAGGCTCTGGGTATGCCGAGGGGGCCGGAATGCACGCCCACAGCCGCAAAGAGATCCGGATAGGTCATCGCCAGTGTCGTTGCCATGGCCGCGCCTGCCGAGAGCCCCGCGACATAGCCCCGGCTCGCATCGAGCCCATGCGTGTCGATCACCTGACGGGTCATGCCGGCAATGATCGCCGGCTCGCTATACAAACGGACGCGCTATGACCTACTTCTCGGTCATGGCCCGCAAACCAGTGACGACTCGCTCAAAGAGCCCCGCATCGGGCCGCGCCCGGGCCAGGGTGATCGCGCCCTGTATCCCCGCCACCACCTGCTCGGCAATTGCGTCGGCGTACTTCGCGTCGTGGCCCAGGCGGCGCAGGGCGGCGGCGAGCGCTTCGATCCAACGGGCGAAGTACGCGTTCACGGCGCTGGCGAATCGGTCCCGCGTGTCCGACAGCGCGAAGGCGCCCACCAGGCAAATTCGCTGCCCGGACTGAAAATAGGCGGAGACCGCCTCCCACATCGCGTTAATCGCCGCCCTTGGGTCTGTCGCCATCCGGAGGGGGACGAAGATTTCGTGGTCGAACCAGGCATCGATGTCCTCTAGAACTGCCGCCGCCATTTCCGCCTTCCCGCCCGGGAAGAAGTGATACAAGCTGCCACGGCCCAGTCCGGTCCGTTGAGTGATGACCGACAGGCTCGCGCCCTCGAAACCGTGCTCGCGAAAGGCCTCTCCCAGCAGAGGAAGCACATCCGCGCGCTCCATCACCGTGCGCGCCACCCTCAGAGCCCCAGAGCGCTGAGCCCGGGATGGTCGTCCGGGCGGCGGCCCAGGGGCCAGTGAAACTTCCGCTCGGATTCCGTGATGGGCACATCATTGATTGATGCGATCCGCCGCCGCATCAGGCCCTGGTCGTCGAATTCCCAGTTCTCATTGCCGTAGGCCCGGAACCACTGCCCGCTGTCGTCGTGGCACTCATAGGCGAAGCGCACCGCGATGCGGTCGCCACCCCAGGTCCAGACTTCCTTGATCAGGCGGTAGTCGAGCTCGCGGGTCCACTTGCGACGCAGGAAGGCGACGATCTCCTCGCGGCCGCGCAGGAACTCCCCACGGTTCCGCCACAGGCTGTCTTCGGTATAGGCCAATGACACCTTTTCGGGATCGCGGCTGTTCCAGGCGTCTTCCGCCATGCGCGCCTTTTGCGCGGCGGTGTCCTGGTCAAAGGGGGGAAGGGGTGGTCGGACCATCTTGAATCTCCTGTTGTGTACCAATCGAAATATACTTTAACGATTGGTACAAAGAAAGAGTCTGGGGTGATCGGCCTTGAGTATCCCGGTCCGGAAATGGCCTGCTGGTGCTCAAGCCCACTGCCAATTCCCTTATCAATGCCGCGAGCCAGTTCATTCCCATCAAGCGCGACCTGCTATTGGGTTAAGGCAATGATGTGGCGTGGCGTCGAGGAATCGCCGTCAGGCTCTCGTGCGGCTCAAGGAATTTTAGTAATACCAGTTATCCGGAAATTCCGGATAGTTCGGCTCTCGTTAGATTACGCACGCCCGCGATCATCTGGTTTCCGTCTTTAATCCCGCATCAGCAATGGTTGGGTAGCTCCTCTTCCTGACGAGTAACAGCGCGCACAAAGCTGGTGGGGGATTGGCCGAGCACTTTGCGAAACATGCTGGAGAAGGCGCCGGGGCTGTCGTAGCCGAGTTCCAGTGCAGTTCGGGTAACGGAGCTGCCCGATAGCAGTCTGGGAACGGCGGCCATCAGGCAGGCTTGCTGGCGCCACACTGCGAAGGACATGCCGGTCTGTTGACGGAACAGGCGATTGAAGGTGCGTTGGCTGCGATGCAGTTGCCACGCCCAGTCCTCGGGCAGGCTATGGATATGTGGTTGGCCGAGAAAATCTCTGCACAGGCTGGCCAGTTGGGGATCCCGGGGTAGAGGCGCAAACAGCGGCAATGCCGGTGCCAGTTGCAGCTCGTACAGTAGGAGCTGGGCGAGGGCGCCATCGCGACCGCTCTTGTCATAGAGCGCGGGCATGTTGGCGGAGGCCAGCAGCAGATGATGGAGGAGTGGTGACACGACCAGCACTTCGCAACTGGGTGAGGAACGTGGAGCCGCGAGAGGCTCGATATACAGGCTACGGGTACTGACGCCGTTCATCCGCACCCGGTGGCGCTTGCCCGCAGGCAACCAGACACCGCTGTAGGGCGGTACCATCCAGGTGCCGTCATCGGTGTCGACTTCCATCAAGCCCGTCATGCCGTAGAGAAACTGGGCACGCCGATGGGTATGAAAATCAAGCACGGTGCCAGGGCTGTAGTCGGTGCCGATGGCCACGATGGGTCGCGCGACATGATCCACGTCCGCAAGAGGGATATTAAGCATTTGTCCTCAGCGTGGCCGAAATACAACGATTATTGGCTAACTGGCGAATGTCGGCCACCCCTTATCGGAATATCGTCCCTGTCGTTGAGTTTCATCAGGAGAGTTTCGGTGTATAGCGTATTGCTTCTCTGCGGCGGGTTGGCCGGAGTCACCACCGTGTTGTTTGGTTTCGGTGGTGGTTTCGTCGTGGTTCCCTTGATGTATACCTTGCTGATTGCCGTCCATGGGACGGATAGCGCGACGGGGCTGGCGGCCATGCATATCGCGGTAGCCACCTCGACCGCACTGATGATCTTTGCTGCCTCTCTATCGACATGGCGTCATCACCAGCGGCGGACCGTGCAATGGCGTCTGGTATGTCCGTTAGTGGGCTTTATCGCTATCGGTGCCGTGTTCGGTGCGGCAGTGGCAGTGTCGTTGAGTGGAGACTGGGTGCGCTGGGTGTTCATCGGCTATCTGGCGATCACGATTGCGGATGCCGTCCTGAGGCCCGGTTTCCTGCACCAGGCGAGTGGTGATGTACGTCCCCTGGGCCGCCTGGTGACGGCGATGACAGGCACGTTCATCGGCACAGTCGCCGCCTTGCTGGGTGTGGGCGGCAGCGTAATGACCGTGCCGCTGATGCGCCGCAGAGGGGCCAGCATGACGGCGGCCACGGCGATGGCCAACCCGTTGTCGTTGCCGATGGCGGTGAGCGGCACCGCGACCTACGTGTTGCTGTCGGCCAGCGATACCGCTCTGGGCGCCTGGTATGCGGGGTATGTGGATCTGCGCGCCTTACTGGCGCTGGCGGTGGGATCGTGGCTCGGCATCCGCCTGGCGTCGCTATGGATCGGGCGTATTCCCGATCGTATTCATGCCGGGGTGTACCTGTTACTGCTGACGGTAATGCTGGTGGTGATGGTCGTCATGCACTGAGCCGCGCCTTCATGAGACTGTATGGCTGACATAACGGCAGATGTCCGAGCTCTTCGGCGTCAAGCCGCAGAACGTCACGATCCACTTGAAAAATATCTACGCTGAGGAAGAGTTGGTGAAGGAGGGAACTTGTAAGGAATTCTTACAAGTTCAGATTGAAGGTAGCAGAAAGGTCGAGCGTGCGAGGCTGCACTACAACTTCGATGCCATCATCTCCGTCGGCAATCTCGATCAGTCCGTCTTCGGCGAGCCAGCCTATCCGAGTATCGAGTCGAAAGCTGTGCACCTGCTCTATTTCGTGATCAACGATGTCGGTTTGGCCGCGCTGACGCTGCTCACGAGGCGAGAAACGGTCGCCAATATCACTCTGGCGGTCGCGATACTGTCGGGCTTGCCGGGGCACACCATCCTTGATGACGCGCCCGAGTCAGGGTTAACGGAGGGACTTGAGGAGTTCCGGTAGTGCCAGACTGATCTGCGGGAACAGGGTCACTAGCGCCAGCACCCCGAGTAATGCCAGCAGGAAGGGCAGGATCGAGCGGATGATCTGCTCCACTGGTACCTGCGAGATCTGACTGGCGACGAACAGGTTCACTCCCAGGGGCGGGGTCAGGAACGCGATCTGAGTATTGATCATCAGGATGATGCCGAAATGGACCGGGTTGATGCCGAAGGCGGTCACTAGCGGTACCAGGATCGGCGCCAAGATAATGATCGCCGACATCGTCTCCATGAAGGTCCCGACCAAAATCAGGAAGATGTTGATCCAGAGCAGAATCATCAGCGGATCGGTTGAGATCCCGGCCATCGCGGCAGATATCTGCTGCGGAATCGTCTCGAGGGTGATGGCCTTGGCCAGTAGCGCGGAGCAGGCCACCACGATCATCAAGGCACCGGAAATCCGATGAGTCAGCTCAAACGCCTGGTGTAGCGCGGGCAGATCCAGGCGGCGGTAGACAAACCGGGCCACTACCAAGGCGTAGAACACCGCTACCACGGAGGCTTCCACGGGAGTGAAGAGCCCGGAATAGATGCCACCGAGAATCAGGACAGGCAGAAACAGGGCGAACTTGGCCTGCCAGATCAGCGACGCCAGGCTTTCGGACTCGTCTTCCGCCTCGTGAGCCGGCGCCACCACCGCGCCGTTGCGCTTGGCCATGATGTAGGCGGTACCCACCAGTACCGTGCCCATCAGCAAGCCGGGTAACAGGCCGGCGGCGAACACATCGGCGATGGAGACGTTGGCGATGATGGCGTAGATGATCATCGGATTGCTGGGCGGGATCAGGATGCCCAGGGTGCCGCCGGTGGCGGTCACCGAGGCTGCGTAGGGCGCCGGGTAACCATAGCGTACCATGGATGGAACCATGATCGATCCGATCGCTGCTACGGTCCCAGGGCCGGAGCCGGAAATGGCGGCGAAGAACATGCAGGACAGGATGGTCACGATGCCCAGACTGCCGTGAATGTGGCCGAACATCCGCCGGAAGATGCGGATAATGTCGTGAGTAAGGCCGCCCTTTTCCATGATGTTGCCGGCGAGAATGAACGCGGGAATCGCTAGCAGGGCGAAATTGTCAACGCCGTTGAAAATGCTCTGGGCGGCGAATACCAGGTCGGCGCCGAGTAACCAGGTCGCTGCGAAACCGGTCAGGCCTATTGCCGCGTAGATCGGCACCCCTAGCAAAAGCAACAGCGGGAGCAGGATGATCAGGACGAGCTGAACGTCGGTCATGGTGACTCCTCCACGGCATTGCCCTTGGCGTTACCGGCCCATAGCCGACTCAGCGCTGAAAGCACGAACGCGATGACCAGGACCACGAATAGATAGTTGGTGTTGAAGCCCAACACGGGCGATACGCTTGGGTACTTTATGCCGTCCAATACGTTCTGAAAGCAGTAGACGATCATCAGTACATCGAATACCAGGAGCAGGGCGGTGATCAGTCTTTCCATCGGCCTAGCGCCGATGAGTCGGCTCAGGCAGTCGTAGAGCACGCCGATCTTCAGTTCGGATTTCATCAGCGTCGAGTAGCTCGCACTGATGAACACGAAGGAGATGAAGGCAAACCGCGAGAGTTCCTCGGTCCATTCCATGCCGGCGTTGAAGCTGCGGCCAATGATCTGCAACAGCAGCGCCAGGACCATTCCGGCAAGGAGCAGGTGGCACAGCGTTAGTTGTGTTCGTCTGAGCAGGCTATACATGGGAGTCTCCCGTCGACCTGTTCTCGGTCGACAGCTGGCGTGATTGTTTTATTGTTTGCTTGCTTTGTAGGATTCGAGGATTTCCAGGGCTTTTTCTGTGAGCTCCTCGCCATCCTCACCGATCAGGTGGTAGTAGTCGGGCCAGGCGGCGCGGGCCTTTTCCAACCAGGGCGTTTCATCCTCGATCTCGGTGATCTCGACGCCGGCTTCCTCGGCCTGTTTCCACCAGCGGGCCTCGTCCAGTGGTTGCCACCAGCGCACATACTCGGTGGTCTCGCGCCCGGCGCGTAGCACCGCCTCCTGAAGATCCGGTTCCAGGCTCTGGTACCAGCGTTCGGATACCACGATGGGGTGGGTCAGGATGGTGTAATGCAGCCGGCTGATGCGTTCGATCACCTCGTCGAACTTCATGCCGATGATGTCGCTGACCGGGCTGTCCCCGCCTTCGACCACGCCCTGCTGCAGGGCGCTATATAGCTCGTTCCAGGCGATCGGCGCTGGCGAGGCGTTCCAGGACTTGTAGGTCCCGAGCATGATGGCGTTGGGCGGCACGCGCATTTTCAGCGACGCCAGGTCCTCCGGCGTCTGGATCGGCTCGGGGGCGTTGTAGAAGAAGTGCCGCCAGCCGGTGTTTTCCCAGCCAACGATGCGCACCCCCGCTTCCTCTATCACCCGGGACTGGAGGGTCGGAGTGATATGATCCAGCAAGTAGTTGGATTCCTCGGTGCTCTGCGTCAGGTAGGGGAGCAGCAGCACGTTCATGCTGGGCGCCACCTGGGCCATGTTGTTGGTAGCGGGGATCGTCACCTGAATCACGCCCTGGCGGGCCTGCTGCAACATCTCCTTTTCGCCGCCCAGTTGCGAGCCGGGGAAGATAACTGGACGAACACGGTTGTCAGTATATATTGCCACCAGTTCCGCGAAGCGCTTGAGCGCCACGGTTTGCGAACTCCACTCCATGTTCAGGGAGTGGGCCAGACGCATGGTGACCTGGTCGTCTTTCTTAGGGACCGATTGCCAGTCGAACGGATTGGGGGTGGCAGCGTGGGTCCCGGTGGCGATGATCAGGGCGGCTAGTGCCGTCAGCTTGGCGATTGTTTTCATGATCATGTCTCAGCTTTTTATGGCTATGGAACGCGGCCGCCGTCGCCGGTGGGTCGCGTTTTGCGATGAAACAGGCGTTACCAGGCCAGGTAGGCGGATTGCTCGACGGTATAGAAGGCCGAGGCGGAAGCGCCCACGGAGTAGGCCCCCAGGCCGGAGTGCTTCATCCCGCCGAAAGGCATGTTCACGTCGGGTACCGTGCCATTGTTCACATGCAGCATGCCGTTTTGGCTCTCATCCAGAAAACGCTGGATAAGGGCATGAGAGTCAGAGAATAGGCTCGACGTTAAGCCGTATTCGGTTTCGTTCAGTAGCGATAGCGCTTCGCCGAAATCGTCATAGGGCAGTACCGACAACACCGGACCGAAGATTTCCTCCTGGCTGGCAGTCCGAGATACCCCGGCATTGTCGAGCACGGTGGGTCGATAGAAGTAACCGCTCTCGCAGCCGGCTACGGTGGCACTGTCGCCGCCGGTAATCAGGGTGGCGCCTTCGTCCACGGCCCGGGCGGTAGCGGTCTTGACGCTCTCGAAATGGGCGCCGTTGCACAGCGGCCCCAAGGTGGTGGACGGGTCGAGGCCGTCGCCTAGCGTCAGTGCCCGGGCGCGGGCGGCCAGGCCTTGGACCACCGATTCCTGGAAGTCACGGTGCACGATTACCCGACTGAGACTGGTGCAGCGCTGGCCGCCGGTCTGAAAGGCGGCGCCGAACACCTGGTCCAGACAGCTATCCAGATCTTGGCTGTCGTTGATGATCACGCCGTTCTTGCCGCCCAGCTCCAGTTGAGTGGGGATCAGACTGGTCGCCGCTGCCTGAGCCACCTTGCGGCCCACTGCCACGGAGCCGGTGAAGCTGACGCCGTCGAAGCGGCCGGCGGCGGTGAGCTCGCTTGTGAAGGCGCCGCCGCAGGGCATCACCTGCACCAGGCCGGCGGGGAAGTGCCGCTCGGCGATCTCCGCGAGAATGAACGCCGCCGCCGGGGTGAACTGGGATGGCTTGATCACCAGAGCGTTGCCGAAGGCGATCGCCGGGCACAGCTTGCGCAGCGGCGTCATGGCCGGAAAGTTCCACGGACAGATCGCCAGTAGGGTGCCGCGCGGGCGGCGCAGGATCAGGTTGCGCACCCGGGGCCGGGCGGCGGCGGTGGTTTGCAGTTGCTGGCGGGCCGCCTCACCGGCCATGAATTTGCCTTCCGCACAGCCCTTGAGGGTTTCGTTGCGGGCTTCCACCAGGGGTTTGCCCTGTTCCAGGGTGATCGCTTCGGCGATGCGATCCACATCGGCGCTCACGTCATTAAGGAAGGCTGTGAGGCGGTCGCCACGTGCTACCGGCGGCACGGCCGCCCATTCCCCTTGCGCATCGGTGGCCCGTGCCAGCACCGCGTCCACGTTGGCGGCGTCGCGGGTTTCGGCGTAGGCGCCGACGATTTCGGTGGGACGCGCCGGGTTGCGGGTCTCGAAGACGTTGCCGCCGCCGTTATGGTTCCGGTAATCGTATTTCATCGTGCTTGCTCCCGAAGAGGTGGGTTGTCGAGGATCAGAGCCGCGCCTTTCTCGCCGATCATCAGCGAGGACGCGTTGGTGTTGGCGGAGGTCACCATCGGCATCACCGAGGCATCCACCACGCGCAGGCCATCTACGCCACGCACGCGCAGTTGCGGGTCGACCACGGCGCGGTCGTCGCTGCCCATGCGGCAGGTGCCCACGCAATGGAAGACGGTGCCGCCCTTATGGCGTACCGCTTCCCAGAGGGCGTCGTCGTCGGCCACCTCGGCGCCGGGTTCCACCTCCAGATCCCAGAGGTCGCGGAACGGCGGTTGGGCGGCGATCTCGCGCAGTATCTTCACGCCTTCCACGATCACCTTGCGGTCGAACGGGTCGGCGAAGTAGTTGGGGTCGATCACCGGCGCCGCCGCCGGGTCGGCGGAGGCGATGCGCACCGTGCCCCGCGAGCGCGGATGGCACTGCCACACCGAGGCGGTGAAACCGGGGTAGTCGTGCAGGGGCGTGCCGGGCTTGTCCACGGACAGCGGCATGACGTTGAACTGCACGTCCGGCCGGTCGCCTTCGGCGTAACGGGTGCGGGCGCTGCCGCCCACCTGACCGGCGCCCACGGTGAGGGTGCCGGAGGCGCGCAGCAGCCATTCCAGGCCCATGCTGGCCAGCTTGAAGGGATTGCGTACATCGCTGTTCAGCGACAGCTTTTCCTTGAGCCGGTAGATGATGCGTACCTGGTAGTGATCCTGCAGGTTGGCGCCCACCTCCGGAGACTCATGGACCGGCTCGATGTCGTGCTCGCGCAGCAGTTCGCCGGGGCCCACGCCGGACAGCTGCAGAAGCTGCGGTGTCTGCAAGGCGCCGGCGCAGAGCACCACTTCCTTGGCGGCGCGGGCCTGGTGGGTCCGCTCGCCCTGGCGCCATTCCACGCCAATGGCGCGCTTGCCTTCGAACAGCACCCGGTTGGTGGGCGCCTCAGTGATGATGGTCAGGTTGGTGCGGTCCTTCACCGGGGTCAGGAACGCCTTGGAGGAACTGCAGCGCCAACGGCCTTTCAGGCTGAGCTGGTAGGGGCCCACGCCCCTGGTGTCGCCGCCGTTCATGTCCGGGTTGTAGGGCAGTCCCCAGGCTTCAGCGGCTTGCAGCCAGGCGCGGCAAGCCGGGTTGTCGGTGCGCATGTCGGAGACGTGCATCTCGCCGCTGTCGCCGCGGTAGGCGT
This sequence comes from Chromohalobacter sp. 11-W, assembly GCF_029889905.1. GTDB lineage: Bacteria > Pseudomonadota > Gammaproteobacteria > Pseudomonadales > Halomonadaceae > Chromohalobacter. Next base: position 23,499 of record NZ_JARANZ010000014.1, read on the forward strand.
CATCGCCGGCGCCGGTGTAGCGCTCCAGCTTGCGGAAATAGGGCAGCACCTCGTCGTAAGACCAGCCGGTGGCGCCTTGCTCGGACCAACCGTCGAAGTCCTCGCGCTGACCGCGAATGAAGATCAGGCCGTTGATAGAACTGGAGCCGCCGATCACCTTGCCCCGGGGCCAGACGATATTGCGCCCGCCGGTTCCCTCGGAGGGGCGGGTATCGAAAAGGCGCGCCACACCGGTGTCGTAGATCGAGCGGTAGTAGCCCACCGGGAAATGCAGCCAGAAGTTGCGATCCCAGCCCCCTGCCTCCAGCAGCAACACCCGGTTGCGCCCGTCGGCAGAAAGTCGGTTGGCGACGATACACCCGGCCGAGCCGGCACCTATCACGATGTAGTCGTATTGATTGTCGGGCACCGTTTACTCCTCGGTGTGATTTTCGTCTCTAGATGTCCTTAAGTCCTAATGTTAGGACTTTAGTTGATTAGAACGTTTCCACATGCTAGAGTTTCTGTCAAGCGTTTCTCGGAGATGGTTCTTCCAAGGGCATTGCGCGGTAACGGCATTCCAAAAGCGGTTTTTGCCATTACCATAAAAGAGCTGTTGCCCGTCTAGGCAGCGGTGAGAACGGGCTTCGGAGTCATTCAGTGATTGCGGATTGCTTCGCCGCTAAGTTCTGTGTTTACGCACCCGCCCAGGCGGCGGTCACCGGGAAAGGATCGAATGGCTGACCACAACGACGAAAACGGGTTGCTCAACGCGAGCCCCATTCCGCTCTACTTGCAACTGGCGGATATCTTCCGCTATCGGATCGATCGCGGGGTTTGGTCGGAGGGCACTATGCTGCCGCCCATCGATGTTCTGATGAAGGAGTTCTCGGTATCCCGCGTCACGGTGCGTCAGGCACTGCAGTTGCTGGCCCGCTCCGGCCTAGTCAAGATGCAGCGAGGAGTGGGTACCTTGGTGATCAAGAGTGCCGGCGAGCGGCATCCGGTGAAGATGGAGACCACGCTGGACGCCCTGGTGGAGGCCTACCGCGGCGATACGCCGGTGGTCACCAATATCTCCGATTCCAGCACGCCGCCGCGCCTAACCGAGAGTGATGGCGTGCCGGCGGAGACCTACCACCATTTGCGCAGGGTGCATGCCCGCGATGGCGTTAAGTACTGCGTGATCTCTATCTATCTGGAGCAGGGCGTGTTCGAGAAGGCGGAGCAGCGGTTTCGCGACGAGATCATCCTGCCGGTGCTCATGTCCCTGGACGTCACCGTGGCCCAGGCCAAGCAGAGCATCACCATCTCCAAGGCGGATCTGGAAGTGTCGCGCCTGCTGGACATGCCGCTGGGCGATCCCATCGCCAATGTGCGCCGGGTGCTGGTGGATCCGGACAACACCATTATCTATGTCGCCGAGGCGGTGTATCGCGGCGACTACATACATCTGGAAATGGACCTGAAAGCATGAAAAAACCGGTCGCTGTCCGCGATATCAAGGCCTTCGTTTACCGTTGTCCCCTGGAAACTCCGGTGGAAACCTCTTTCGGAACGATGTCGGACCGACCCATGGTCGTGGTGCGTGTGACCGACGAGGATGGTCACCAAGGCTGGGGCGAAATCTGGTGCAATTTTCCCATGGTGGGCGCCGAGCACCGCGCGCGGCTGGTGGACAGTGTGTTTCGGCCATTGATGAAGGGGGCGGTTTACGACACCCCTCGGCAGGCCTTCGACGCCCTGCAGGCCGGCACCCGTGTATTGGCGCTGCAGTCCGCGGAGCCGGGACCGTTCGCCCAGTGCTTGGCAGGCATCGACATGGCGCTGTGGGATCTGTGTGCGCGCCGCGAGGGCCAGCCGCTGTGGCGTTATCTGGGGGGCACCTCGGACTGCATCGGCGTGTACGCCAGCGGGCTGAACCCCACCGGGCCGGAGCGCTTGGGCCGAGCCATGGCGGACCTTGGCTATACCCGCTTCAAGCTCAAGATCGGTTTCGGGATGGAGCGCGACCGGGCCAACTTGGCGGCCCTACGCGATACGTTGGGCGCGGACGCGGGCCTGATGGTGGACGTGAATCAGGGCTGGACCCTGGATCAGGCCCGCGAGCAGCTGCCGGGCCTGGAGGACCTAGACCTGAAATGGATCGAGGAGCCGTTGCTGTGCACGGCGCCCTGGTCGGAGTGGCGGGCCCTGGCGGCGATGACCTCGATTCCGGTGGCCGCTGGCGAGAACCTGATGGGTGAGGCGCGTTTCCGGGAAGGCATCGACAGCGGCGCGCTCTCCATCATCCAGCCGGACACGGCCAAGTGGGGTGGTATCAGCTGTGGCTTGCCCCTGGGGCGGGCAATCAATAACGCCGACCTGTGCTACTTCCCGCACTATCTAGGTGGCGGCATTGGTCTGCTGGCCTCGGGGCATTTGCTCGCGGCGGTGGGCGGCGAGGGCGCCTTGGAGGTGGATTCCAATCCCAATCCGTTGCGCGGCGAACTGGCCGGGCCGCTCAATCGGGTAGAAAATGGAGTTGCCGTCTTGGGTGAAGCGCCGGGTATCGGCGAGTTGGACGGGCTTGAACGGCTGGAGTCCTATCTGATCGGCGAACGTTGACAGTTGAGTGCCTATCGCGAGTGCCTGGTTGTTGAACAAGGGGGATGTACCTTTGGATCCGCATCGCCGATTTCGATGGTTCCGTCTGCACACGGGGGCGCCGCCGGACCCCCGCTTTACACTTGCCAACGAGCGTACTTTTCTGGCTTGGATCCGTACCGCGCTGGCGTTACTAGCCGGCGGTATTGCCATAGAAGCCTTCTCCAGTGAGCTGTTTTCCGATTTCGCTCGCCTAGGTTTGGCGGTTCTGCTGACTACGCTGGCCATGGTTATAAGCATCAGCGCCTTCTTTCGCTGGCTGAGGGTTGAGCAGGCCATGCGGCTTGCTCGCCCGATTCCACCGCCGTTGCAGATCCCCATGCTCTCGCTGATGGTGGCCGCGGTGACGATAATGTTCGCGATACTGTTGGCTTCATGAATATCGCCTTCCTGAACAGCGGCGGGAATAGAGACGACAATGGCTCAATTGCTGCATTTGGACCCCGGACTACAGCCTGAACGAAATTGGCTCGCCTGGCGCCGAACTCTTGTGTCCTTGGTGGTGGCGAGTGCCCTGCTCGTGCGCTGGTTGCCATACCATTCTCTGATGACTTGCGGACTCTGGCTGTTGATGGTGTCGTGCGCTTGCCTGATCGGTATGTCGTTGCAACGCCGCTATCGTCTGCAATGCGGTTACCTCAACCGGGAGCATGCGGTGCCGGCCCTGGGCTCGATATTGGCGTTGACAGCGGCCATGCAAGTGATATCCATGACCTGCCTGATGGTGATACTGGGTGGGTTTTAAGCAAGACAGACAAGGATGTCTTCTACACCCTGCACGCTCCGTCCCCGGCTCGGTCGTCAACTTCTTCGGGCATTACAAGTTCCACTATTTGCCCGCCAGCCTGCGATAACCGTTCGAAGTAGCCCCCTGCCGAGTCGATAGAAATCTAGCGTTCAATCCGGCCCGTCATACCCATGAACTCTCCCTTCGTTGGGATAACCGCCGTGTGTGCCGTGCCGGCACCAGAATCTAGCCCACTGCGGCGTCCAAGTGGCAGGAAGTATCCAGGAACTGGTAAGACCAGTTGTTGGATACGAAAGTTTAATTGTTGACCACGCAGAACCGCCATAGGCTTTCTTGCAAGAGGGATTGATGGCGCTTCCCTGCCAATATCGAGTTTTGAAGCTTCGCTGATGCTTCAGTTTGAGCAACGTAGGCGTGTCATTGGTGCCAAGAGGTAAGACCAGAGGAGGATGCATGGCTGAGGAGACGGCCCGAGGGAAGGGTGAGGAACTGCGCGGAGCCGAGAAGGTATTCGGCTATTTCCGCGATCAGGTCCTTTCGGGGGCGCTGAGCCCCGGGGATCGCCTGCCCAGCGAACGTGAACTGTCGCTGACTCTGGGAGTGGGGCGGCCGTTGCTGCGCGAGGTCATGCGGTCGCTCAACATGCTGGGCGTACTCGACATCCGCCATGGCAAGGGGGCTTTCATCGCCCGCGCCAACTTCGGGATGCTGTCGGATTTCTTCACCTTTTATCTGGCCCAGGAGCAGAGCGCGCTCGATGACGTCATGCAGGCCCGTATCGCCATCGAGTGTCAGGCCATCCGCCTCGCCTGTGAGAGAGCTACGGATGCCGACATCTCCCGCATCGAGACGTGCTTCACGCAGTTGACGGAGACCGTGGATGATCCGGAGCTGGGCGGTCGCTCGGATTATGAGTTCCACATCGCCATCGTGGAGGCGAGTCACAGCCAGACGTTGATCACCCTCTATCACGCCATCTCCAACATGCTGCTGAAAAGTCACGTCGAGCGGCGAAGAACGACCGCGAACGCACCCGAGATCATCGAGAGCCATATCGATTCCCACCGCCAGGTGTTCTTGGCAATCGTCGAGGGCGATGGCGACCTGGCCCACCAGAGGCTCCGCGAACACTTCGCGATAGGCGACGAACTGCGCCGGCGAAGCATTATTGCTGCCCATACCAAGGGCAGCGCCAGCACGTACTCAACCGACAAATATAAGTGAGGCACGCATGTTCACGAGAATCGGCATGGGAGTGGCCACGGCGGCATTGGCGCTGGGCCTGAGCACCACGGCATCCGCTGAAACCCTGCGCTACGCCCACGTAGGGGCGGAAGGCGACCTTCAAACCCGTTACGCGGCCGAAGCCGCCAAAGAGATCAACGAAGCTACCGAGGGCAACATCTCGGTTCAGGTCTTTCCCGCCAGCCAGCTAGGTGGCGTGGCCGAAATGGTGGATGGGGTACGCATGGGGTCCATCGGCATGGGCCATCATGACTTTGCCTCGCTGGCTCGGATCGTGCCGGAGGCGGCTGTTTTCAATGCCCCCTACGTCTATCGCGATGCCGAGCATGCTTTGCACGCGACAGCGCCGGAGTCGCCGGCAGTGCAGAAGATCAATCAGCAGCTGATCGAAGAGGGTGGTGTTCGCATCATTGGCAGGATCTACCGGGGCAAGCGTCATATCTCTTCCAACTTCGCGGTCAAGTCGCCGGAAGATCTCGACAACAAGCCTTTCCGGGCCGTGCCGCTGGATCTCTGGGTTTCCATGGTCAAGGGCTTTGGCGCCACGCCGACACCCGTCGCGGTCTCGGAGCTTCCCACGGCACTGATGACCGGGCTGGTGGTCGGCCAGGAAAACCCGCTGACCATGATCAACGCCAACCAGCTGTACGAAGTCCAGTCGCATGTCTCGCTCACCGGTCACATGGATTCCGTGCTGGCGGTATTCGTGAACGAGAAGGCATGGCAGTCGCTGGATGAGTCGGATCGCAGCGCCATCAAGAAGGTGCTCGACGAGAAGGCAGAACAGTCGCTGCAGTGGGCAGAAAGCTCGGAAGACGAGCTGGTGCAGACATTGACGGACAAGGGCATGACGGTGCTGGACGAGGACGACGGGCTGGACGTGGAAGCCTTCCGCGAGCAGGTGCGGGCCCAGGTCGACCAGGACTTTCCGAACTTCAAACCCTACATCGACATGATCTCGAAGGTCGAGTGAGTTAGCGCCAGGAGCCCCGGAATGGGGCTCCTTGGCGAATGGTTCGTCAGTAAAGGAGTGTCGGCATGCATCTAGTCAGGAGGCTGCTTGAAGGGTTGTGCGCCTTGTTGCTGGCGGGGATCGTGCTGGTCCCGCTGGCGCAAGTCATCCTGCGGCAAGTCTTCACCAGCCCGATGGTCGGGGCGGAGGAGTTCACCCGCTTCTTGCTGGTCTGTCTGGTCTTCATGGCTTATCCGTTGGTGGTCGACAACGGCGAGAACATCGTCATGGCCGAGCTTCGAGAGTCGTTGCCGACATGGCTGCGCGGGCCCGTGAAGGTGGTGATTCTATTGTGCACGATCGCGGCCAGCGCCTTTATCGCCTATGCCACGGTCATCACTATGCAAGCGAACCTCGGCAATACCACGCCGACCCTCAAGATTCCGTTCTGGCTGTTTTTGGGATCGACATTGCTCGGGTTCAGTGCCGCATGCCTGTTGCATATCGTCCATGGCAACAAGCCACCCGCCGCTGACGTCGGACCCAACCAATAAGGGGTAATCATGGGCATTGCCTTGATCATCGGCTTCCTGGCCCTGTTCATTCTGGGGTTCCCGGTCGTTTATTCCATTCTGATTCCCTCCATTGGCTATGTGCTGATCGAGGGCTTTCCCAGCGGTCTACTGGCCCAACGCATCACCTATGCACTCGACAGTTTTCCCCTGGTGGCCGTGCCGATCTTCATATTTGTGGGCAACATCATGAATCTGGCGGGCGTGACCGAGCGCATCTTTCGTTTCGCTGATACGCTAGTGGGCCGGGTGCCGGGCGGGCTGGCACAGGTCAATATCTTTTCCAGCCTGATCTTTTCGGGGATGTCCGGCGCGGCGTTGGCCGATGTCGGCGGGCTGGGCAAGATCGAAATCGAGGCCATGCGCAAGCGCGGCTTCGCGGCGCCTTTTTCTGCTGCCGTCACGGCCTCGTCGGCGGTCGTGGGGCCGATCTTTCCGCCGAGCATTCCCCTGATCGTCTATGGCTCGGTGACCAGTGTCTCCATCGTGCAGTTGTTGATTGCAGGCATCGTGCCGGCACTGATCTGCATCGCGTTGCTGATGGCGACGGCAGCCGTGCTGGCGCTGCGTGGCAACATGCCCCGTGCGGCACGCCGGCCCACCCTGGGGGAGGTCTTGTCGGCACTGCTGCCGGCGCTACCGGCGTTGCTGGCGCCGGTCCTGATGATCGCGGGGATGATGAGCGGTCTGTTCACCCCGACCGAAGCGGCGGCGGTCACGGCCGGTTATGTGCTGTTGGTCAGCGGGATGGTGTACCGGGAACTGACCTGGGCGCACTTGTGGAATGCCATGATGGTCACGCTTCGCAGTACCAGCGCCATCTTGATCATCGTCGCCGCCGCCTCGTTGTTTGGGTGGATTCTGGCCGTCGAGCAGATTCCCCAGGAATTCGCCGGCTGGATTCTGCAGGTCTCGAAGGATCCGCTGGTACTGCTGCTGATCGCCAACCTGATCTTCTTTGCGGTGGGCATGTTCCTCGATTCCACCACTGCCACGCTGCTGGTGGTGCCGGTGATTGCACCGCCCATGGTGCTGGCCGGTGTCGACCCCGTGCACCTGGGCATCGTGGCGATCTTCAATCTGATGATCGGCCTGCTGACGCCGCCCATGGGGCTGTCGTTGTACCTGATTTCGTCGATTGCCAGAATATCGCTACGCCAACTGCTGTGGGCGTTGATTCCCTTCTATGTGCCGCTGCTGACGACGCTGGCCATTATCACGTTTGCCTCGGACCTGGTGCTCTGGTTGCCCGGCATGCTTCGCTAAACAAAAACCTGGAGTAGATATATGAAGATCGTCATAGGCTCGGATCATGCGGGCTACAGGCTCAAGGCCTCGGTGGTGGAATACGTGGAATCGCTCGGCCATGAGGTGGTCGACGTGGGGTCACACGATGACACCCCGGTGGATTTCCCCGATATTGCGAAGCAGATGGCCGGCAAGGTGACGAGTGGCGAGGCGGCCCGGGGCTTGATGGTCTGCGGTACCGGCGTGGGCGCCTCCATTGCCGCCAACAAGATTCGCGGCATTCGCGCTGCGGTGTGCCATGACATCCACTCGGCGCACCAGTGCGTCGAGCACGATGACGTCAACGTGATGTGCATCGGTGCACAGATCGTCGGCCCCTGGCTGGCCAACGACCTTATCAAGGCCTATCTCGAAGCCGAGTTTTCCACCAGCGAAGAATTCCGCCGGCGCGTGGAAAAGCTGCATGCCATGGAAAACGAAGGCTAGAACCGCAATCGATAGGATATCCAGGCCGCCGAGCGCCGGTCAGACGCTGGCGGCCATGAAATTCAACCAACCCTCCAGCCCCTCCCCTGAAGCCGAACGCGTCGGTTATCGCGTATCATGCAGTCAAGCCAACGCTCGCCTTCCGGGGCTGGCGCCTCACTGCCTGCCGGGGATCTCCTTGCCATGACAAGCGTCGCCATCTTCGTGGATACCCAGAACGTCTACTACACCGTGCGCGAAGCCTACGGCAAACACTTCGATTACCGTCGGTTCTGGGCGAGGGCGACGGCGAACCGGGAGGTACTGGCCGCGCGCTGCTATGCCACCGACAAGGGCGACGCGAAGCAGCGCGAGTTCCAGAATATTCTCCGCTCGATCGGCTTCGAGGTCAGGCTCAAGCCGTTCATCCAGCGCGCGGATGGCTCCGCCAAGGGCGATTGGGACGTGGGCATCACGCTCGATGCCATCGAGTATGCGGTACAGGCGGATGTGGTGGTGCTGGTCTCCGGCGATGGCGACTTCGACCTGCTGGCGGAGAAGATCCGCGAGGTGCATGGCAAGCGCGTCGAGGTCTACGGCGTGCCCAAACTCACCGCCAATTCTCTTATAAACGCCGCGAGCCAGTTCATACCCATCGAGGGCGAGCTGCTGCTGGGGTGAGGCGCTGATGCTGAGTTGCCGGATTCGTCGGAGAGGGCGTGCTATGGTCGGTTAATCTTGAACTCACTCGAACAAGACCGACATGAGCGAACAACTACAGATCCTGATCTACGAGGATGCCGACAAGGCGGTCGACGTGTGTCTGGACGAAGGGCTCGAGACCGTCTGGCTGACGCAGCGGCAGATGGCTGAGCTGTTCGACGTCAAGCCGCAGAACATCACGATCCACTTGAAAAATATTTACGTCGAGGAAGAGTTGATGGAGGAGGGAACTTGTAAGGAATTCTTACAAGTTCAAATTGAAGGGGGCAGAAAGGTCGAGCGTGCGAGGCTGCACTACAGCCTCGATGCCATCATCTCCGTCGGTTACCGCGTCAACTCCCGGCGTGCGGTCCGCTTCCGCCAGTGGGCAACGCGCGTCTTGCGGGAGCATCTCATCCAGGGCTGGACGCTGCATCAACAGCGCTTCGAGGCCAATGCCCAGGAGTTGGAAGCGGCGATGGCGCTGGTGCGCAAGGCGGCGCACAGCCCGTCGCTGGATGTGTCGGGCAGTCGTGGGTTGGTGGATATCGTCGCGCGTTATGCGCAGACGTTTCTGCTGCTGCAACGCTATGACGAAGGGCTATTGAGCGATCCCGACGTGCAGGCGGGCGGGCAACTCCCTACGTTGGACATCGCGAGAGCGGCGCTGGGCGAGTTGAAAGCCGAATTGATAGAACGGGGAGAGGCGACCGACCTGTTTGCGCGGGATCGAAGCGATGGATTGGCCTCACTGCTGGGTAATCTCGACCAGTCCGTCTTCGGTGAGCCGGCCTATCCGAGTATCGAGTCGAAAGCTGCGCATCTGCTCTATTTTGTGATCAAGAACCATCCGTTCGCTGATGGCAACAAGCGCAGTGCGGCCTTCCTGTTCGTCGACTTCCTGCACCGTAATGATCGCCTGCTGTCATCGACGGGAGAGCCTGTGATCAACGATGTCGGTTTGGCCGCGCTGACGCTGCTGGTCGCGGAGTCCGATCCCGCCAACAAGGAGACGATGATCCGGCTGATCATGAACATGCTCGCCGGTGAGGCAACGTCCGCTTGAATTCAGGAACGAAAACGATCCGAGGTATCGAACCGTTCACTGAGATTCTCTCGTATTCATCGCCACCGAAAATTACTCAGAAGGAAATTCTGCAAATGAGAGCCTTAGGGGGATCGCCATGATTAAGTGATGACTATCGCATCAGCATGATGAGTCCGCCCCAAATTAGCCAAAGCACGCCCAAAGGCTGGTAGACAGCGAATACCCATACACAGAGACGCATAAGCCATCTGGGTGCATCGATGATAGCCTGGACTCGATCCTCACGCCCCTCGAACACGTTGCGCCGATACCAACGAGTATTGCGAAGTGCGATGATTCGACCATAGGTGCCAAGTCGGTAGTAGGATACAGGCAACCCTTTGAATAGACTCTCACCTTTTGGTAATAACACGCTCAACGCCTGATCGGCTCTATCGATAACGAATGGTGCTAAGATCAAGCCAGCAATGACAAGAAAGAAGCCGATGGCGAGCACTGCGCCGTTGCCGAAGACAAAAATGATCCAGGGTATCGAACCGTTCATTGATCTGCCTCGTCGTTGCCACCGTCGTAAACCACTTCGTAAATGGCTTGGCCGAAGCCCGTTCCCACAGCATCACCAAACTCGTTACCGACATACCCACCTGTTCCCATCAAAACAATGCTGCAAGTAAGGGCTCCGGCGGGGTTGCCGATGCCAAGGCAAACTATGCCACTCGCAGTTCTTCCGCCGGCACCACCGACGGCGGACGCAAAGGTCCGACCAGTCAGCGCTGAATAACCAACGATCTGCGCCTTTCGGCACTGTTTGGTCGTTGAATAGGCCGTGCAGGAAGATTTGACCTTGAGTTGCGTGGCGGTCACATCCAGCGCGATGCCGAGATACGTTGCCGCGTCGAGCGTTTTGGCGATGGAGCTGGCTTTTCTGATGCCATCCATGACGGTTGGCACATTGAATGTTGGGAAACCCTCGAACGCCTGCGATGCTCGATGAACGAGCTTGTTGGTTTTTACACCCAGCTTGAGCTTGAGAGCCTGTGCCGTTTCCGAAAGCTCGAATGCGCCCGCCATGAAGGATTGCGACTCCCCCTGTATCTTCGACAGCAGCTTCTCGCCATTCGCCTTCACGTATTCCTGTCCTTGATCCCAGACGTTGGCCAGGTCGTCGACGGCGTCAGCCGCTTGTGCCTTGAGCGGTTCCAGCGCTGTTGCAGTGACGCCCATCTCGGTCGAGGCATCACTCAGTGACTCGGATAGCTCGAGCATCGCCTCCCAGTTCGTCATCATGATGTCGGCTTGAGAAGGTTTTAACTGCTGGACTGAGGTCTGGATCATCCGCGCCTGGTCCTGCAGTTGCTGTTCTTCGGCCATGCACATCTGATTGTCGGGATCGCTCAGCACAACCATTGATCCTGGCAGGACGTAATCGGGCAAGTGGCTGTTCAGCCGGTAGAACATCGCATCTACGTCAGGTGACGGGGAGGGCAGCAACTGCTGCTTGATTTGGTCACGATAGCCCGCCTCGCGCACGATATGGAACCCAGGCTCGAGACCATCTTTTTCTTCGTCACGATGCCTGGCGGCAGCAGCGGCTGCTGGATCGCGATGCGTGGCCGGCGTTGCCTTCGGCGCCGGGGCAGGGTCTGCACTACCCAGCATGTGATAGCCCTGCGCCATCGACATCAGGCGAGCGCCACAGGCCGTTCGGCAGCCGTGAAACGCGACGGGTTTTCCGTTGATTCGGATCGTTGGATGTCCCTCGACGATAGTCGTCACGCCGTTATGGCCGTCCTGTGGGCACGTCACCTTGTCGCCAACACAGGCCACGGCGACTCCATCAACGATGTAATTCTGCTGCCCAGTGATGACCTTGCCGCCATGGCTCGTCGGATCACCCACCCGAATCATACCGTCGCCGGGTTTGAACATGCGGACTCCGCTTCAATATTGGTAGATATGGTCGAGGGTCAACTTGAGGAGATCAAGTATAAGTATGTAATGAATAGTTTATGTATTCGAGTACGCGGCACAGGCGGATGTGGTGGTGCTGGTCTCTGGCGATGTCGCGAGCCTGCCGGATTCGTCGGTGAGGGCGTGCTATGGTTGGACTTGGTGCTTCGGCAGGTCTCAGAGCCTTGATCGATGAACTGAAAATATCTCAGCGATGCAGTGGCGCATCGAGCATTAAAAGTGAATAACAAGCCGCTCGAGGTTGTTGATCGCGCTCTACAAGCTAATCGACTCGCAGCAGTCGAGTGCGCTTCGCGAAGCGCTGACCTCCAGAGAGCGGAGTCTCGAGGAAACCGCCGAAATACTCGCCGCTGCTCACGTTCACTGTTATGCCGATACCAGCGGCGAGTGGCATGCCATCGGTGCGGCGCTAGCGGGCAGCGAGGAAAAAGAGGCGGTCTATCAGGAATTGCTCGACGGCTATGTCCAGCTGTTCGCCGGGGTATTGAAACCGTACTGCGAGATGGCCGATGCCGATCTTGAACGCTGCTGCGTTGGCTTGATCGGCGCAGGAGATGCGCTCGCAGCGGCGATGGTGCGCAGCAACTGCAGCGAGGCCGACGCGACAAAGACGTTCGCGTCGCTGATTCGGGGCACCTTGAAGAGTAGGTAGAGAATAGGAGGCGCCAACATCGCTTCAGACCTGACGTAACTCGGCCAGGATACGGCGCCCGCGCAGGCAATCCTCTTCGTGCGCTTCGTCGCGCCATGGTTCCTGAATGCCTTGCTCGACCCATGAGCGAACCGCCGGGTGCTCGAGCAAGCGCTCTGCATAGGCGCTGGCCTGGGCCGACAGGGTCAGCCCGTAGGTGCGATAGCGAACCGCCACGGGCGCGTAGAACGCATCGACCGCACCGAATGCCTCACCGGCGAGCCAGGGCCCACCGAAGCGATCGAGGCCTTCCACCCATAATTCCGCCAGCCGCGTCAGATCCTGCTCCAGCGCTGGGCTCGGTGTGCCCAGTTCGATCCTCAAGCCGCAGTTCATCGAGCATTCGTCGCGTAACGCCATGAAGCCCGAGTGCATTTCTGCGCAAGCCGAGCGTGCCCAGGCTCGCGCCTGCTTATCCGCCGGCCATACGCCCGGGTGCGCTTCTGCCAGGTACTCGATGATCGCCAGAGAGTCCCAGACCAGCACATCGTTGTGCTTGAGGCAGGGGACCTTGCCGGTGGGCGAAAACTCTCTGAACGCTTGCTGGATTGCGGTGCCTGCGAAGGGCGTCAATATCTCCTCGAACGCGATATCGCAAGCTGTCATCAGCACCCAGGGGCGCATGGACCAGGAGGAGTAGTTCTTGTTGGCGATATAGAGTTGGTAATCCAAAGATATTCTCCTGAGCGAGGACGAGACTTGGACAATCGAACGGGAGCGAATGGCACCGGCACAAGTCTAGCTCGAGTTTGTTAAGCGTTGTCGAAAGTTTAAGTGATCGCCCACCAATGACGATGGTGGCCATCGGCGAGCCATACGTCCGGCTATCCCATGGCCGCTTGACATCGTCGACCCCCGGTTGCGTGCGCTAGGGCCCTCCTGCGTCGTTGATCATCATGCTCGTGGTGTTGTGGAAGCTTTTCCGTGTAGCGCTGAGTCAACGTTTCTACTTGATGATAATATTTTTCTAAATAAAAAGCATTCACGGTCGATATTCGAATGGCGGTGAGCCGCAACAACTTAAAAGAAACGACGAAATTAAAGGAAATGTCGATGTACAGGAATGTGATTGCAGGGCTTCTGCTATTGGCGACGTTGGTCGTCTCGGGGTGCGCCTCGGTACCGATGGGGTCCAACGACGCGGATCAAGCACTGAAGCAGTTCCCTACACCGCCGCAGGAGAAGGCTGGGCTGTATGTCTACCGTGACAGTTTCATGGGGAAGGCGCTGAAGAAATCGGTTTCCCTGGATGGCCAGCTTCTAGGTGAAACGGCCAATGGCGTCTACTTCTATGAAGTGATCGAGCCGGGCGAACATAGTCTGTCGACGGAGTCCGAGTTCAGTGACAACTCGATCGATTTCATGGCCGATGCCGGTGAGAATTATTTCGTCGAGCAATACATCAAGATGGGTGTATTCGTCGGTGGTGCAGGACTGAATATGGTCGAAAAAACGAAGGGCATGGAGGCGGTGCGTGAGTGCTGCCGCCTGGCCGCTTCGCAGTAGGCCTACGACCTGCCGGGCACCGCTCGGCAGGTCAGCCTACATTACTCACGTCTTTTCATTTTAAAAAAGCCGTTCATGTGTACGTTCGGTGTGCCTCCACTCACCGATTCACGATATCCAGATGCGGGATCGCCGGACAGGCCGGTTAGCGGCCTTGGTGGCGAATCCTATGTGGCCTCGTAAACTAGCACTTGAGTGTTTTTTCAACGTGCTGCCAGAACGCTTCTATGGGGTTGGGGATGGGTGTTGCGGCTCCCGTGACCAAACCAAACTGGCGGTATATCGGGGGCGTTAAGGGTAGGGCACGTAACCCTTTTCGATCTCGCGGTAGGGTGCACTCCGGAACCACGGCGATCCCCATCCCTTCTCGTACTAACGCACAGGCGCTGGCCCAGTCTCGCACCGTTACGCGAATGTTCGTTAGTTCCACACCTGCATCTCGAGCCAAGCTCTGAGCGTTCACTGTGCAGCCACCAGTGGCATGGATGAACGGTTGTGTGGCGAGTTCAGTAAAGTCGACTCCATATGCGGAAGCGCGCCGCGCCAAGAGATGAGAAGCGGGTACCAGGACCACCCAAGCATCGCGACCGAGTATCAAGGCTTGACGGTCCGGTGTGGGATTCAACACCACACCGAGATCGATAGCGCCACTGGCCAGCCACGCCTCGACTTCTTCATCGGTGCCTTCCAGAGCAATGACCTCGATGCCGGGGTGGCGCTGATGGAAGGTGGTCAGTAAGGGAGGGAGTTGATTCGAGATAACCGAGTGGAAGCTACCGAGACGCAAACGACCGCGACCAAGTCCTTTCTGCTCTTCGGCTAGGCCGCGAATGCTGTCGAGGCTCGTCAACATGGAACGTGCGTTGTCGACGACCAGCTCACCGAAGGCAGTCATGCTGGCCTCCCGTCGCATGCGAGTGAACAGCTGCGATCCCAGCGCCTTTTCCATCTGCGCGATAGCCTGGCTAGCCCCGGATTGCGTCATGCCGACGCGTTCGGCTGCCTGGGAGATAGTGCCAGCATCCGCGACGGCGACGATCAAGCGCCAGTGGGTCAGGTTCATCATGTCAGTAGCTCAGCTAATGGCTATACAGTGAAATATTAATTTTACGATGTTGGGAGCGATTAGCACACTCTGAAAGACCAGTGGCACCTCGGCGTGTCGTGCATACCAACAGAGATGATTCCGATGAAGCTTTATTACGCACCCAATACCTGTTCACTCTCGCCGCATATCGTTCTGCGCGAATTGGCGTTGCCATTCGCGTTGGTTCGTGTCGATAACCGCAAGAAAGTGACGGAAGATGGTCGAGATTTTTTCACCATCAACCCTAAGGGCTATGTAGCGGCCTTGGAGCTCAAGGAAGGACAAATCCTGACAGAAGGACCTGCCATACTCCTGTATTTGGCTGACCTCGAGCCGCAGATGAATCTTTCGCCAGCTGTTGGGAGCTGGGAGAGGATCCGTTTACAAGAGTGGCTGGCTTTCATTAATAGTGAGATCCACGCTGGTTTGGCGCCGCTATTCAACGCGGAACTGCCCGACGCTGCCAAAGGCGTCTTTCGCGATAAAATTTTTAAGCGCTTTGACTACCTGGAAAGCACTCTCGAGCAAAAGGACCATTTGATGGGCGAGCACTTTAACGTTGCGGATGCCTACTTGTTCACGGTGTTGGGATGGTGTCGCTTCTTCGATATCGGCCTCGATCCTTGGCCGGCGCTGGCGAGCTATATGGCTCGGATAGGAGACAGGCCGGCTGTTCGGGCGGCACGGCAAGCCGAGGGGGCCTAGTCGGCGTTGGTGCCTCGCATGCCCAAGCTCACCGCTAATTCCCTTATTAACACCGCGAGCCAGTGCATACCCATCGAAGGCGATCCGCTGCTGGGGTGAGGCGCTGCTGGAGTGAGGCGCTATAGCCGTGGAACTCGCGCGACATCTCGCCATGGTGCAGGCGCTCGTTATGGCTCGAGACCGTCGCGGTCCAGTAGTGGTGCTGCTCGGTTAAGTGTCAGCCCCGGATGGCGTGCGATCTCGATCGTAACGCTCTGCGAGCGGAAACGGTGGCAACCAGTGTTCACGCCGAATGGTCCATAGCTCATAGGTCGGCATGAATCGATCGGGTGCATCGAGCGTACCCAGGTGGACTTCGATCTCGCCATCGCTCATCGAGAAGACCGATGAGCCGCAGTTGGAGCAAAAGTGGCGCCCCTGGTACTCGTGCGGCTCGCCTTCGATGATCACCGCTTCCGCGAGGTAATCGGCGGCGGCATAGAAGAGCGCGCCGTGATGCTTGCGGCAGTCCATGCAGTGGCAAATGCCGACCCGAAGTGGCTCGCCATGCGCAGTGACTCGGATTTTGCCGCACAGACAGCCGCCGGTTACTGGATCCATTGTTATATCTCCTGAAATATCATGCATTTGAATCTGTTGCCGAGACGAGAATTTCGTCGCTATCCATGAACCAGTATGGCTCCCGCGTCACTCACCGATGCACGATATCCAACTGCGTGAACGCGCCTCGAGCGTGATCCTCGCGGAATAGCCCATGGTCGCGTCGCACGCGGTCGGCGGCTTCGGTGGCGAATTCCACCATGTCCTCGGCGAACAGTGTCGGTGGGCCGGTGGCGTTGAGGATCGCGGGTTCGATGTCGTAGTCGAGGTTGCCGGATTCGTCGGAGAGGGCGTGCACGGTGGCGAGCACGCCACCACAGATGCGGGCGTAAGCCTTCCATTCGCTCTTGGAGAGTTCGTCCAAATCGATATCGTCGCGGAACGGCGCGCGCTCGCGGGATAGATAGCTGTGGCCCTCGAACTCGACATGGCCGTAGAAGACGTCGCCGCGTATCAGGTGCACGGCCTGAGCATGGCTGATGCGTTCGGCGAGCGTGTCCATTTCGTAGGCAGAGGGCGGCACCAGGCCGGAAAGCGCCGAGCGACGGGCCTGTTTGTACTCGATGATCAGGTCGTCCGTGCCGTCGCGTTCGGGGCCTTCGATCAGTACGTAGTAGCGGTTGAGCCCCAGCGAGGCGGTGCCCTGGCCGAGA
This sequence comes from Chromohalobacter sp. 11-W, assembly GCF_029889905.1. Classification (GTDB taxonomy): domain Bacteria; phylum Pseudomonadota; class Gammaproteobacteria; order Pseudomonadales; family Halomonadaceae; genus Chromohalobacter. Next base: position 40,317 of record NZ_JARANZ010000014.1, read on the forward strand.
CGTATCGCCAGGTCCTTCACGCGCATGCCATTCTCACTTCGCCCCCGGGCGCGTGCTGGCACCTCGATGTCGTTCTCTTTGATCAGCCGGTCGGTGATTTTCTGGAATTCGTCGCGTCGCGACGAGGTCGGTACCAGTTTCTTGGTCGGGCGGAAGCCGCTTCGCGTCTCGTCGAGATAGTCGTCGGCGAGCCACGCGGCACGATCTTCATCGGCGCTCTCGAATAGCGTGCGGATGAGCTTCGGGGCGTTGTCGAAGCGCATTTCTTCATCCTGCTCGGTGCCTTTCTGGGCCAGCCGTTCCATTTCTTTGATATAGCCTTGCACGAAGCGGCGGACGATCTTGATCTGCTGCTTGCGCTTGAGTTCGCCTTCGGTCTCTGCGGCGATCATGAAACCGACCGCGCCGCGCTTGATATCCCAGCTGAACGGGGCGTAGTAGGCCTCGTCGAAATCGTTGACCGAGAAGATTGGCACGTTGTCCATGTTGGGCATGACGCCGAAGTTGCCGGGGTGAACGTCGCCGAGCGCGAGTACGGTCGGCATCCAGGCGTCGTCGCCGGCCATGTCGCGATAGAACAGCAGCGCGGTGCCACGAAAGAACGAGAACAGCGAGTCGGCGAGCTGGTCGAACTTGGCGCCGGCTTCTTCGGAGCCGTCCGCGATGCGTAGCCGGTGATCCTCGCGCAGCGTCTGGCGCACGTGCCGGCGCCGCTCGAAACCGGTCAAGGCGCGCGGACGCAGCACGAAATCCCCATCAGCCACGGCTTCTGCCAGACGTTTGAAAGTATCGAAACGTGTCGCCACCGGGGCGGCGGGTTCCTCGAACGGTTGCCGCTCGAGCGCCGCCGCCAGTTCCGCCTTGCTCATCTTTGAGCGTCCCGCGATCTCCTGCCGTTGGGCTTGCTCGTACAGTGCCTTGCGCGTCGGTTCCGATTCTCGGCTCATGGGTACCCCTTGCCTGTCGTGGCTACCGTGATGTCGTTATACCCTTGCCTCCAGCATGCACGACTTGGCTGGGCATCGCATATCTTGCCGGGGCGCTATATCAGCGCGGCAACCACTCTGGCGTATCGCTACCAAGTGTAGGTGTGGTTCTCTCCCACCGAGGTGACGTCTCGGACATGCGAATCACAGGCCCAAGGCTTTTCAGGTCACCATAGGAAGTGTGGTCGTCATATACGGCGTAGGCTTCAAATTCTTCAGGCGACAGCCGCCCCGGCGCAGTCTCGAACTGCTCAAGCAGCCCCTGGCGTTGAAGAAACATGGCTGACTGACACAAAGAGACTTGTACGTGATATGTGCCGCCTTCCCGAGCACGTCGAGCCAGTGCCACCATGGCGCCAAAGGAAGCTAGGTAGCCAGTCAGGAAGTCGCATAGATAGACGGGTGTCAACATGGGCTTGCCTGCCTTCGTCGCTTGCCCCTGAAGATCACAAATGCCAGTTACGGCCTGTGCTACCTGATCCCAACCAGCCCGTGATGCAAAGGGTCCACCCGATCCATAGCAGTTCACACTGACGTAGACCAAGCCAGGGCGAAGCTTTGCCAGCTCCTCTACACCGAACCCGTGGGCTTCAAGACGGTGAGGACGATACCCTTCAATGAATACATCCGAATCACTAACTAACTCCCTGAGTCGAGCAGCGTCCGAGGCGTCGTTGTAATCAAGGAAGCAGCTACGTTTTCCATGGCTAGTATCACGTACAAAAGGCGCGACCTGGGGCAGGTGGGGCGCGGTGACCATCAGGACATCAGCGCCATGTTCGGCCATACCAATGCCCGCCGTTGGACCGGCGAGAATACGGGTGAGATCAAGAACCCTGATACCTGACGCCGGTTGGGAACCTTCGGGGAGTGGCTGCGGTGCTCCATCGGCAACTTTAGTGATTTCAACGACTGGCCGCGATGCGAGATAAGCACCGTGGGGATGAGCAAGCCACTCCTTTGGCGTACGCACTTTCCCGCCACATGCGCCTGCTGCTGCGATAGCTTCTTCAAGTTCATCTGCTTTCCAATGCCTTACGGCCTCAGCAACTGAATCAGGCGTACTCTTGCAATTCAAAACATCGAGTACTCGACGCTCGAGATGTGGCAAGTTGAAATGCGGTACAAACCAGCGGTCATCCGCTGTCCGCCACGGCTGGGTGAGCGCCACCATGTGCTCTACATCTTCCGAGATGGGCGTAGGGTGATATTGGCCGTAGTCACCACGGACCAGTGTCATGTCTTCGCCGCCCAACGCAGTCGCTGCAGCTGCCTTGGCATCAATACTGATGGACTGCCTGCGTCCGGTCTTCAGTTGCCATAAATCGTTTGCCGCCACACTGCGTGCCGCCAGTGCGTGGGCCAATGTTCGCCCGATACGAAAAGGAGATACAAACAGCGGATCGTCTCCTGTAAAGCTTACCTCATTGGGCGCAAGCTGCTGACCAGCCCGGATGCCCATCAGCTCATCGAATGCGCTGATTTTTCCCTTGTTTTGACTCATTCCTATAGCTCCTAAATATGGGGGCAGGATGTGCTTCTGGGCTGTGGTAACCGAGGTAGGTCAAAACCACGATTAAGGCTGCCGCAGGACTCCCGGACCATGCTGTGTCCGCACCGCACCGCACCGCACCGCACCGCACCGCACCGCACCGCACCGCACCGCACCGCACCGCTCTGGGCAGTGGGTCGTATCCGTATGGAGATCGGATGCCCATATTTTCTTGAAAAGAGAATGATAGTCAAGTATCGTTCTTAATATGAGAACGATGAGGCTTGGGAGATAGGCTGGTGCCACCGTGGTCTAGAACCCTGGTTTATTGCGATTCCGGCTTAAGGAACTCACGATATGACGTCTTTTAAAGCGATCCTTGTGTCAAAAGATGACGAAGGATATCAAGCACGAATGATATCACTTTCACCCGAACAGCTGCCTAAAGAGCCGATAGAAGTTGCAGTGGAGTATTCGACGCTCAATTACAAAGATGCCCTGGCAATCACGGGCGAGTCGCCCATTGTACGTCGCTTCCCTCTTGTCCCCGGCATTGATCTCGCAGGCTTCGTCACTAAAAGCGAAGACCCCAAGTTTAAAGTGGGGGATGCTGTGATGCTTAATGGATGGGGGGTTGGCGAATCAAAGTGGGGTGGGATGTCCCAACGCGCTGCCGTGAGAGGAGAGTGGCTGCTTCCTCTACCTGAACCTTTTTCTACTAAAGAAGCTATGGCTATCGGGACTGCGGGTTATACAGCGGCATTGTGTGTACTTGCATTGAAGCAACACAACATTATGCCCGCTGATGGTGATGTCTTGGTCACCGGCGCTTCGGGGGGCGTTGGTAGTATTGCAGTGAACTTATTATCAAACCTTGGCTATCGCGTTGTGGCTTCCACTGGTAAGTCTAGCGAAGTCGATTGGTTAAAACGTCAAGGTGCAGCGGATGTCATCGATAGGACGGAACTCAGCTCATCAAGCAGACCACTGGCCGCGGAACGTTGGAGTGGCGTGGTGGATACAGTCGGTAGCCATACACTTGCCAGCGCATGTGCGAGTACTCAATACGGTGGTGTGGTCACGGCCTGTGGTCTAGCCCAGGGAATGGATTTTCCTGCTACCGTTGCACCTTTTATTTTGCGCGGTATAGCTCTCGTGGGTATAGATAGCGTTTATTGCAGCAAGGAACGTAGGTTTCAAGCTTGGGACCTTCTCGCGAAATATTTAGAACGGACGGCTTTGCAGCAATTGGTCACGACTATTGGCCTTGATGAGGTTTCTGAACGAGCACCGGACATGCTGGCCGGTAGGCTTAAAGGAAGGATAGTTGTAGACGTTAACGTTTAAAGGCGCCAAATGTCACTAGTTATCTCACACGTTTCGGTTTGAAACTTGGCTGGGAGGGTTTTTTGAAAGTGCTTGGTGAAATGATGACTGCTGTAAACTAAGGGGAGTTTTTATGGGTGATTTAAGCTTGGCGAGTCGCTCGGCCGAAATTCTGAAGGAATGTCTCTATGCTAATATCGCGACATCGCGCGACGACGTTCCTTGGAATACACCTGTCACCGCGCTGCCGGACTCCGATCTAAACTTCTATTGGTCGTCCTGGACATTGGCGGAGCACTCCCGAAATATTGCCAGAAATAGCTCGATATTCATGACCTTCTACGATTCGACGCGAGCAAGAGGGACCAATAACCTGATGTGTCTTTATCTGCAGTGCGTGGCCCGAGAGGTTTCCAATTCAGGTGAAGTCGCAAGGCTTTCGAAATACTTTATCCGAGCGAAAATGTCGATCTTGAAAACTTCCTCGAGGAGGGTGTTAAACGAATCTATTGCGCTGAGCCGAGGAAGGCATGGTTGAATTGCCTGTCTGAGAAAGAACTTGAGCCGACTACGCTTAAAATGCGAACGGAAGTGTCTATCAGCGACATCAGAAGCGCCTTTACCCTAAGGTAAGCGTCCATTATTTATTTCTTTGCGATTGGTGAATATACCGCTATTTGTTGGAGTTTTTATGCCCCTTGTTAAGTTTGATGTTGTGGAAGGTAGGACTGAATCCGAATTGAGAATGTTGCTTGATACGGCGCATCAGGCCGTTATTGAAAGCTTCCAGGTACCCGAGTCGGACCGATACCAAGTCGTCCATAGCCATAAGCCCTGTGAGATGATTCTCTCCGATACAGGGCTGGGCCTGGAAAGAACAGATGCCAGCGTTGTCATGACCGTGATCAGTAAGTCACGGCCGGAGAAGATGAAAGTCGAGCTTTATCGTTCTTTGGCCAGTCGCTTGGAAGCGTGTTGCGGGATAAAGTCCAGTGACCTGATTGTCTCGGTGATAGAAAACACGGGGCCGGACTGGAGTTTTGGGCTTGGAGAAGCCCAGTTCGTTACTGGTAAGCTGTAACGTATAGTCAGTTTTATCAAAAGGGTTATATGGATGCTGTGGAGAGCTTTATTACCGGAATTTCTTGCATCGGGAGATTGGCTTAATGGAAGACTTTGAGTCTCTCAGGGTTTTCGTCTGCGTCGCGAATGAGCTCAGTGTAACGGGTGCAGCACGGCGGTTGAAAAAGAGCCCATCGAACGTGACCACGAGGCTGCAAAAGCTGGAAGCAAGCATCGGTGCCGAGCTTCTGGTGAGGACGGGGAAAAGCTTTTCCCTATCGGCGGCAGGCGAGGTTTTTCTCGATTACGCTGAGCGGATGCTCAGTCTCCGGACGGAGTCCATGCATGTCGTTTCGGGAGGGCGCTTTCCGGGATCGATCAGGATCGGCAGTATGGAGGCAACGGCTGCGAGCCGTTTGCCGGGACTTCTAGCCGCCTTTCATACGTCTTTCCCTGAGCATGGAGTGGACCTCACAACGAGCCCATCGATACGACTGCTGGATGACGTTCGGTCGGGAAAGATCGATGGTGCCTTTCTGGCTATTCCACCTTCCTTCATCGAGAGCCCGCTGTCAGAAAAACTGGATGTACTTGGGTTGGAATTCCACGATGCCTGGGAAGAATCTCTCGTCTTGCTGCATCCGGACATAGGAATTGAAAATCCTGGCCTGGATGATGTCTCGGTGAAAAAACTGGCAGCATTTCCGCTGGGGTGTACCTATAGGAGAATCGCCGAAGAATACCTGAGTATACCTGATAGAAAAGAATGGGAGATTCAGGAATCACCCTCGTATCACGTAATGGTTGCCTTGGCATGCACGGGTAGGTATGCAACGGTCTTGCCGGAGAGTGTCTATCAAACGCTGCTGCCACCCGATAACCTGAAGTGCATTCCACTCTGCAACGTCACCACGAAACTGGCGTGGCGTAAAGGTTACGCCACGCCAGTTTTCCAGGATTTCCGAGATACCTTGAGTCGCAGTTCTATCTGAAAGGCAGGCTACACAGGGTCGGTTATGAGGGCAGTGGCTTAATGCACTTCGCGCTCTGCTGGCTGCGCGTTCGCATCATCCCGCGTGACCCGCCAGACCGCATTGGTCATGTCGTCGGCGACGATCACCGAGCCATCCGGGGCGACGGTGACGCCGACGGGGCGGCCGCGTGTCTTGCCGTCACTGGTGAGAAAGCCGGAGACGAAGTCGACGGGGTTGCCAGCGGGCTGGCCATTCTCGAATGGAATGAAGACGACCTTATAGCCAACGGGGTCGGCGCGGTTCCAACTGCCGTGTTCGCCGACGAAGGCGCCGTTGGTGAATTGTTCGCCCACTGCCGAGTTGGAGAAGTCGAGGCCGAGCGGTGCGTGGTGCGAGCCGAGGCTGTAGTCGGGGGCGATCGCCGACTCCACCAGCGCCGGATTCTCCGGCTTTACACGTGGGTCGACGTGCTGGCCCCAGTAGCTATAAGGCCAGCCGTAGAAGCCGCCATCCTGAATGGATGTGAGGTAGTCGGGCACCAGGTTCGGCCCGAGTTCGTCGCGCTCGTTGGCGACGGCCCAGAGCTGGTCCGTGCCCGGTTGAATGGTCAAGGCGGTGGGGTTGCGCACGCCGGTGGCGTAGGCGCGGTATGCGCCGGTTTCCGGATCGATCTCCCAGATTTCCGCACGGTTCACTTCCGCCGCCATGCCGCGCTCGGTGATGTTGCTGTTGGAGCCGATACCGACATAAAGATAGTCGCCATCCGCGCCGGCAGTCAGGGACTTGGTCCAGTGGTGATTGATCCTCGAAGGTAGCGGTGTAACCACTTCTGGTGGGCCGCTGGCTTCGGTCTGGCCTTCTTGGTAGTCGAAGCGAACGAGTGCGTCCTGGTTGGCGACGTAGAGATCGTCATCGACCAGGGCGAGGCCGTAGGGCGCATTGAGGTCCTCGGCGAACACCGTCTGCTCCTCAAAAGTACCGTCACCGTCGCTGTCGCGCAGCAAGGTTAGACGGTCGCCGCCTGTGACCGAGGTGGTGCCTTGCGACTGAATTAAGCCGGCGATGAAATCTTTCGGTCGCGATTTGGGGGCGTTACCGCCGCCTTTGCCTTCCGCCACCAGGATATCGCCGTTCGGAAGCACCAGCGTCTGGCGCGGGACCTTGAGGTCGGTGACGATGGCGGTGATCGTGTAGCCATCGGGCACCGTGGGCTTCGTGTCGCCCCACTGTGCCTGTGCGGGCACCGCCATGTTGGGCAACAGGCCTCGCTGCGGCTCGGGTAGCTCAGGGTTCGGGCCGTACTGCTGGCCTGAATCGGCGGCGTAGGCACCACTGGCGAGCAGCAGGATCGAGAGCGATAAGGCATAACGTATGCCAGCGTACTTGCGTGCGAACTTCATGACTGACCTCCGCGCTTGCGGCTGGTGAATCCGATCCAGACGGCCATGAAAGAGAGCACGGCAATGACGATGGAGAGCGTCAGTCCCGTCGGCATCATCGCCCAGGCGTCTCTGGCGTGGACCAGCGTATTGACGAAGGCGAGGATCCAGGTCACCAGCAATAGCAGAAAGTAGAGGATGGAAAGACCGCGACTGTTGGCGGGGCGGAATATCCCGACCAGCGCGCAGATCAGTGCCAAGCCGCAGAACACCAGGCCGCCGGCGATCAGCCAGGAAGCGAAGTGACTCCACTGGATTTGGTAAGTGGTGGAATAGGCGTAATCGCTCAACGCGGCGCCCAAGAAGAGAGGGAAGGTGCCCGCAAGCAACATTCCATGCAGTGGGTTAGGCCCACTGCGGGCCGGTCGTGCGGCGGTGGCAATCACGGCAAACTCCTTTTGCGGATCAGTGGAAGACGCCTCGCCAAGGATGACTTGGCCAGGCGCATTCGGCTGCAGTGTAGTTTGCTCATGGAGGCCCCACCAAAATAGACGTTCCGCCGGCTCTCCTTGCTCGCCCATGACACGCGGGCCCCACCCTGGAGCGGAGCGCCGGACAATGAAAACTGGACGCGGCAATACCGGGTGGGCTGTACTGCGAGCAACCACTAACTGGTTGGTCTTTTATGGAGAAAGGCCCGGCCGGATCGGGATCGATCCGGTGGTGGGTGGAATGCATGGATGGCCCACTGAATCGGTAAGGGACGTATGAAGAAAAAAAGCGCATGGCGACTGTGGCTGGTGGCTGCAGTGGTTTTCATCTTCTCCAGCCTATGTATGGCGCAAACGCCGGATGACGATAGTGATGAGACACGCTGGTTCTCCGTCGATTCGCTCAACGCGGGGCTGGGCGAGGTCCCCAAGGCGGTCAAACGAATAACGCCACGGGAGGCGATTCGTAGTTTTCTGACACTGACCGAAAATGAGGACTTCGCGGCGGCGGCGCATATCCTCAATCTTTCCGAACTATCCCCTGCGCAGCAGCGAGAGCGAGGCGGACAGTTGGCCAGGCAACTGGCCGAGGTGCTCAAACGTGGCGAATGGCTCAAGGTTTCCAGTCTCCCTGGACGCCAGGATGCTGCCATCGAGGACCCCACGGGCCAGCATCCCCAGACAGGAGAGCCCCGCCGGAACCTCAAACTGGCATCGCTCACCGCCCAGGGCGAAACCTATGACATCCGTCTGGGCCGATATCGGGTGGGTGAAGAGGCGCCAGTCTGGTTGGTCATGCCGGACAGTGTTTTGTCGGTGCCTTTGCTTTACGAGGAATATGGCCCCTTGATGTTTGAGGCGTATATTCCGGAGCGTTTCAAGGCTTCGTTTGGAGCGCTCAGAATCTGGGAATGGATCGCCATTCCGGTATTTCTGTTGCTGGTGGGGCTGATGGGGTGGTGGGTCCACCACCTGGTCGGGGTGGCAACACGCTGGTTACCTTCCGGCGCGCCGAGCATCTTCGTCGGTCGAATCAAGGCGCCTGTAGCGCTCGTCGTCATGTCACTGGTCACCCAGGCGGTGCTCGACTACGTCGTGTCTTTCTCGGCTGTGGCAACCACCTCCTTCCGGGTGCTGTTGATCGTCATTCTGGCTTGGGGTGGCGGCACGATCGCGCTGCGCCTCGTCGATACTTTCATGCTGCAAATAACCCGGCGTCTCATCGGGCAGATAGATGACACCAAGCCCCAGGACGCGCGTCAGTTCTTGACGACACTCTATGCGTTGCGACGCATCATTATTCTGATCACGGTCACGGCTGTTTCGATCTATGTGCTGAGTCAGATCCAGCTATTCGAGACGTTGGGAGTCACCTTGCTGGCCTCGGCCAGCGTCTTGGCGGTGCTGGTGGGGATCGCCGGCCAGACGGTGCTCGGCAATATCCTTTCTTCGTTTCAGCTGTCGTTGGCCAAGCCCATACGTATCGGCGATCTGGTGGTCTTCGAAGACCAATGGTGCTACGTGGAAGGTATCTTCTATACCTACATCCGCTTGAGAGTCTGGAATGACCGACGCTTGATAGTGCCGGTCACGTACTTCGTTTCCAGGCCCTTCGAAAACCTGTCGGTCAAGAGCACCAAGGAGTTCAGAAGCCTGGCGCTGATCCTCCACTTGAGCGCTGACATTCAATGCCTCAGGGAGAAGTTCCTGGAGTACGCGCAGGAAGAAGATAACGTCATCGAACACCACAAGCTTTCTTGTTATGTAACGGGACAGACTGAGCGGGCGCAGACGGTCGTTTGCTACCTGATGACCTCGGATCCTTTCGCCGGCTGGGTCGCTGAAATGAATGTTCGGGAGAAACTGATGGCCTTCATCCGAGACGACCACCCCGAATGGTGGCCAAGGGAAGTGACGACCATCAGCGAGCACGATGTGGCGCTAGGCGAAAGGCCGGGGCGTCCGCCTAGCTACGGCGGTGGGGCGTCTTGATAAGGGCTCTTTGATAGGGACGCTTGATAGCGACTCACCAGGAGGCCGTCATTCCAGCAGCAGCATGCCCTGCTCGATATCCGCGGCAATCGCTTGGCAGAACGCCGAGAGGTCGCCGCGTCTGAGCGCTTGAGTCACTTCGCGATGATAATCGTCGGCGATGCTCGATGCCCCCCAGCGCGTGCAGATGTAGCGCATGCTGGGGCCATATTGCAGCCACAGTATTTCGACCAATGGTAAAAGCACTTGCGATTGGCTTAGGCGGTAGATATGGAAGTGGAACTGGTAATTACCCCGCATGTAACTCACCAGGTCGCCCTGGGCGATGGCGGTGTTGATCCGCTCATCAATCCGTTCCAGGGCCTCGATGTCGGTGCCGGCGATATTGTCGAAAGCTTGGCGCGACACCTCGGTTTCAAGATTCTTTCTCGCGAATAAAATTTCATGAAAGCGATCATGGCTAAGTTCGGGGACGATGATCTTGCGACTGTCGGAGAATACCAGCGCCCCCTCCGTGACCAGCCAGCGCACCGCCTCCCGCGATGGCATGGCACTGGTGCCGTATTCCGCGGCGATACGCCGGATCGAGATCACTTCCCCAGGCGTGAAGTCTCCCTCGCATAACCGCACGCGGAGAGCCCGGTGCAGCCGGGTCGAGGCGGTATCGGGTGAAAACGCATCGCGATGGGCGGTCAGTTGCGTGGTCATGCCGTTTGCCATTGTCATTTCGCTTATTACAGGGGCGACGGTGCCGACGAGGCTCTACGACCTATCTTAACTCAGTTGAGCGATCACGACTGCCATGGGTGCCTTGTGAGCCCTGCAGGCCTCTGCTAGTGTGATCACACACGTGTGATCACACCATTCTCAGAACAATACACTAGCGAGATCGATCCATGACGCAATCATCTTCGCAACGCGTTCCCTGTTCCGAGCGCTCCCGCCTAGACGCTGCCAGCAAGCGGGTCGACGTGCTCTGTGTCGACATGAATGGTATTCCGCGTGGCAAATGGGTCCCCGCCGCCCAGTTCGACAAGGTGCTGGCCGGGCAAGTCCGGCTGCCACTTTCGACGCAGTCGTTGGATATCTGGGGCGAGGACAACGACGCCCTCACCGGGTTATCGCAGTCCATCGGCGACCCGGATGGCGTCTGCCACGCCGATGAACGCACCTTGTCGCCACTACCGTGGGCCAATGGCCACCAAGTTCTCACCACTTTGCACGGCCTGGATGGGACGCCGAGTTTCATGGATCCGCGCGCCATCCTGGCGGCCGTAGTCGAGCGCTTTCGCCAGCACGGCTGGACGCCGGTGGTGGCCATAGAGCTGGAGTTCTACCTACTCGACGCCGACGAACGGCAGGCGCTGAGGCCAATGCCACCCGCCTCGCTGTGTCCTGGTGGCGTGCCCAAGGGCTTGCAGCTCTATGAAATGGACGCGATGGAATCGCTAGGCGAGGTGCTTGATACCATTCGCGCCTTTGCCGACGCTCAGCAGGTACCCGCAGACACGCTGATCGCCGAGTTCGGGCCCGGCCAGTTCGAGGTCAATCTGTGGCATCGCCCGGACGCCCTGGCCGCCGCCGACGATGCAATCTACTTCAAGCGCCTCGTTGCCCAAGCCGCCAAGTGCCATGGTCTGTCCAGCACCTTCATGGCCAAGCCCTACACCGAGCAGGCCGGCTCCGGCATGCACCTGCATGTCAGCGTGATCGACGATGATGGCACCAATATCCTCGATGAAGACAACGGCGCCGGGCATCTCGAAGCCGCCATTGGCGGCGTGATGCACAGCCTGCTCGACGCCCAGGCGATCTTCGCCCCCCATGCCAATTCCTACCGGCGCTTCCAGCCGGACTGCTTCGCGCCGATCGAGTGCACCTGGGGCCGTGACCATCGTGGCGCGGCGGTGCGCGTACCGGAATGGCGTGGTCCTGGCGCGCGACTGGAACATCGCGTGGCCGGTGCCGATGCCAACCCTTACCTGGTGGCCGCGGCGCTGCTCGGCGGTGTCCTGCAGGGCCTGGAGCAGCGCACCGCGCCGCCACCGGCCATCGAGGACGAAGCCATCTCGCAGCAGCGTCCCGAGTGTCTCACTCACGACTGGCTCGCTGCCATCGAGCGCTTCGCCGACTCGCCGGCCATGGCCGACATCCTCGGTACCGAGTACCGCGATCTCTACGCCAGGGTGAAGCGGCACGAGGCCCAGCGTCTGCTGGCCATGGTCACCGATATTGACCGCCAGACCTATCTCACCCGGCTCTAAGGAGAAGACATGATCCAGGAGCGCTGCGCTTCCTATTACACCGCGTCGGTCGCCGAGGAGTCCGACTATCCGCGCCTGGAAGGAGAGCACCGGGTCGATGTGGCAATCGTCGGTGGCGGCTTCACCGGCGTGGCCACCGCGGTCGAACTGGCCGAGCGCGGTTATCGCGTCGCCATCGTCGAGGCCAACAAGATCGGCTGGGGCGCCAGCGGGCGCAACGGCGGTCAGGTGACCGGCAGCCTCTCCGGCCAGGATGCCATGGCCAAACAGATGCGGCGTACGCTGGGTGAGAGCGCCAAGGAATTTGTCTGGAATCTGCGCTGGCGCGGGCATCAGATCATCCGCGAGCGGGTAGCGAAATACGGCATTGCCTGCGATCTCAAGCAAGGCCACCTGCAGGCGGCCTACAAACCGAGCCACGTGAAGGCGCTGCGCCAGGACTACGAGGAATCGCAGCGCCATGCCATCGGTGAGCACATCCACTGGCTGGATACCGAGGCGGTGCGCGGCGTGATCGGCACTGAGCTCTATCACGGTGCGATCCGCAACGATTACAACATGCACCTGCACCCGCTGAACCTGTGCCTTGGAGAGGCCCGCGCGGCGGCAAGCCTAGGGACGCTTATCTTCGAAAATTCGCCGGTGGTCGGTATCGAGCATGGCAATACGCCGGTGGTGGTCGGCGAGCACGGCCGGGTGGCGGCCGATAGCGTGATTCTTGCGGGCAACGCCTATCATCGCCTCGAGCGCAAGCAACTCAGTGGCAAGCTTTTCCCTGCGGCACTGGGAATCGTGACCACCGCGCCACTGACACCTGAGCAGGCGCAGGCCATTAACCCCGAGGACTTGGCGGTCTATGACACGCGCTTCGTGCTCGATTACTACCGACTGACCGCCGATAAGCGTCTGCTGTTCGGCGGCGGGGCCAATTACTCGGGACGCGATTCACAAGACATCGCCGGCGAGCTGCGGCCGCGCCTGGAACGCACCTTCCCTCAGCTCCAGAACATCGCCATCGATTTTCAGTGGCAAGGCATGGCGGGCATCGTGATCAACCGCATTCCTCAGCTCGGCAAACTTTCCGACAACGTCTACTACGCCCAGGGGTACTCGGGCCATGGCATTGCCACTTCACACATCGTCGGCGAAATCATGGCCAACGCGGTCGCCGGCAGTCTCGAGGAGTTCGATGCCTTCGCCGAGGTTCGACACCTTCGTATCCCGCTCGATGACCGTCTCGGCAATGCACTGCTCGCGGCCGGCATGTGGTACTACCAATTACTCGAAAAGCTGAAGTAGCAATTACTCGAAAAACTTAAATAGCGGCGCTTTTGCGCCCGACAATTCGGCTTCCCGTCATTCACGAAGGCACAACAACAACTCCGCTGAGGTGAGACACGATGGAATATGACAATCCGCTGGTCCTGTTGCCCACGGCAATCGTTTTGATACTCGCGCTGTGGACACGACGCGCTCTCGAACCGCTGGTGCTGGGGGCCTTCATCGGTACCTTGATGATCGACCCAGGCAATGCCTTGAGCAGCCTCACCGATGATTTGCTCACGGTCATGACCGACGAGGACGTCGCCTGGGTCATCATGGTCTGTGGCTTGATGGGGAGTATCATCGCGCTGCTACTCAAGTCCGGCTCCTCCCGGGCATTCGCCGACAAGCTGATGCGTTACACGACCAACAAGCCCCGTGCGCTGCTGGGCTGCTGGGTAATGGGCATCATCCTGTTCGTCGACGACTACCTGAACTCGCTGGCTGTGGGGACCTCGATGCGTAAGGTCACCGACCGCTTCAAGACGTCCCGGGAAATGCTGGCCTATGTCATCGACTCCACTGCGGCGCCCATCAGCGTGCTGATTCCGATATCGACCTGGGCGGTCTTCTTCGGCGCGCTACTCGAGAGCAACGGCGTGGCGGAGGATGGTCAGGGTGTGTGGACCTACATTCAGGCCATCCCGTTCATGTTCTATCCTTGGGTCGCCGTGATCTTGGTGCCGCTGTTCATCTTTCGCTGGATTCCCGCTTTCGGCCCCATGAAGAAGGCCGAGCAGCGTGCCGAAGGGCAGGGGCAGTGCGTGCCTCCCGGTGCCGAACATATCGACGCTGAAATCGCCCATCTCGAAGCGGGTACCAACTCGAAAGGTAGTATCTGGTCCTTCTTGTTGCCCATGGCCTCGCTGGCCTTCTTTACCTGGTGGTTCGATCTCGACTTTCTGATGGGCATCTTCGTTACCCTGGCCGGGATGATCGTGGCCTTCATCGGGTTCAAGAAGCTTTCACCCAGCGAGACGTTCGACAACATCCTCGAAGGCTTCAAGTCGATGCTGGATGCCCTGGCGGTGCTGGTCGCTGCTTTCCTGTTCAATGAGGTGAATACGTCGCTGGGCCTCGCCGACTATGTCATCACCACGGTCGAGCCACTGGTCAGCGCGCAAATGCTGCCGTTCATCATCTTTACCGTGATGGGCTTCGTGTCCTTTGCCACCGGGTCCAACTGGGGCGTGTTCGTGATCATCCTGCCGATCGTCGCCGTGCTGGGGCAGAATCTCGGGGCCGACATGACCCTAGTGATCGGCGCCACGCTCTCCGCCAGCACCTTCGGCAGTCATGCGTGCTTCTACTCCGATGCCACGGTGCTGACCGCTCAAGCCAGTGGTTGCACACCGTTCCAGCATGCCTTTACCCAGCTGCCTTATGCGGCCCTGGCGGGCTGTATTGCCGCTGCGGGCTACCTGGCGTTGGGGTATATGTGATGACTGATTCAGGCAGGTACTTCATGCACGATGACGCGCGTTGCAACTTCTGGACCTCCACCTTGGCCGAGCAGCCGACATCGCGCCCGCGCCTGTCCGGGAATGTACAGGCCGACGTCGTCATCGTCGGCGCCGGCTTCACCGGGCTTTGGACTGCCTATTACCTGAAGAGGCTTTCCCCCGATCTTGAGGTCGTCGTGCTCGAGGCGGAACGTGTCGGCCATGGTGCCTCCGGGCGCAACGGTGGCTGGGTGGTAGGCAATCTGGCCGGTCTGGAGCGGCATATCAGTGGCTTGCCGCTGCAAGAGCGGCGCGAGTGTTGTGACGTGGTCGCCGATAACGTCGACGAGATCGGCCGGGTGCTCGCACGCGAGGGGATCGCCGCCGATTTCAACAAGGGCGGCGCGCTCTACGCCGCCGCGCGCTATCGGGACCAGATCGCCATCCAGCGCGATTATCTGCGCCATCTTCATGAACTCGGCCACAGCGAGGCGGACTGCTGCTGGCTCGACGCCGAGCAGCTGGCGGAGAAGGCCTGTTTTCGCGACGGCTATGGCGGCATCTACCATCGTCAAGTCGCCACGCTGAACCCGGCCAAGCTCGTGGCGGGATTGGCCGAGCGTGTCGAGCGCCTTGGCGTCACTATCCACGAGCACAGCCGTGCCACTGACCTGGGCCGACACGAAGTGAGCACTCACGAGGGGAGCGTCGAGGCGCCGACGGTCGTCTGTGCCACCGAAGGCTACGCCGATCGCTTTCATGATTTTAAACGCCACGTGATTCCGGTGCAGAGTCTGGTGATCGCCACCGAGCCGCTTTCAGACGCCACGTGGGAAGCAGTCGGTATGTCCGAGCGCCTCGCATTCTCCGACGCCAGCCGTCTAGTCAATTATGGCCATCGCGCCGCCGACGGGCGTATCGTTTTCGGCGCTCGCGGTCACTATCGTCTCGGCGCCAAGCCCAAGGCCGACCAGGCGATCAGCGACGAGGCCATTCGTATGCGGCGAGACCTGCTGGTGGATCTCCTGCCCGCGCTGGAAGGGGTCAGGATCGACTATGGCTGGGGCGGCTCGTTGGGCTTGTCGCGCAACTTCCGCCCGCATGCGATTTTCGACCGCGCCAGCGGTCTTGCCACGGCCGGGGGCTATGCCGGCGAAGGCGTGGCCGCCTCGCATCTGTTCGGGCGTACATTGGCGGACATGATCCTGAGTCGCGATACCCAACTGGCGCGGATGCCGTGGGCCTTTACCAACGCGAGTCATCGGCAGCTGATCAAACGCTGGGAGGGAGAGCCGTTGCGTTGGTTAGCCGCCCAAGCGATCACTTACAGCTACGCTGGAGAAGAGGCATTGATGCGTCGCGGCAAATCGGCGCCACTGCTCAAGCGAGTGAACGACTACTTCGCCTCGATCATCGAATGATCGCCGAGTTGGCAACCATCCAGTCCCGTTGGCAACTGCGCTGGGTCATTAGTGAACGCGTCTCAACTCTAGCCGGCCGACCAGTGGGCGGGGAATTTGCGACAGTTGCTCGTCAGCCGCTGATGGAGTCTTTCTAGCAATACCTGTTCCGTGCCGGGTTGGACGACTTCCTCGAGGCTTGCACGGGTTGCCTCCAGGGCGGCGGGCATTCGCTCGGCTAGCTGGAGTCCCTGCCTGATGAAGTAACGTGGCTGGAAGCGCAACGATCTGGCGAGTGATTCCAAATGTGATTTCTCGATGCTGCCGGGCCTGTTCTCACCGGCAACCTGGAAAGCGAAATGGCGTGATAAGCCGCTATAGAGCGTCGTGCTCATCAAGTCGTAAAACGGTGCCAATCGCGGACCTTCGTCAGCTTGCAAGAGGGAGAGATTCTTGGCGTGGCTATCGTTGTTACCGATCAGCAGGTTGAAGAAAAACCAACCGATGAGTCGTTGGAAGTCCCTGGCAGGAACACCGGCCTGTTGCAGTAGCTCTCGGCAACGCGCCAACCCGGGGCCGCCATCGCTTTCGTACTTGATACTCGACGGGGCGCCACTGAGCTGGCAGAGGTCCAGTTGATGCAGCCTTCGCAGTCCTCCTCGACCATCGGGAGTACGGTCGTAGCGACGAACAAGGCAGGCGCGGGTCTCCAGCTGGTAGCTGGCTTCTGCCACCTCGAGTTCGAGCTTGGCCGCCAGTTGCATGCAGAACGTCTCGTTGAGGGCGGACGCCCAGATACCGCTCAGGCGGCGAATGTCCGGTTTGAGGATGTGGCTGGACGGCGCCGATCCTTCGGGTATGGCGGGGCTGCCGTCTTCCATTAGCATCAATAGCAACTTGTCCTGAGCGCCGGCCAACGAGATGCGAGCGCCCTCGCCTTGCTGTGAAAGTAGCGGGCCCCGTTCTCGGTGATGAAGGTGCTCGGCCAGCGCACTCCAGCGGAGAGGGTGATAACGAGGCGTCGCCAATGCCTCGCCTGAAGGAATCAGGGTAAAGCCGCTGGCCGTATCGCCACCGATGGCTTTCAAGAGCCCGAAGAGGGTGCTGGTGTGGTGTCGGATCTCCAGGTGATGCCGGAGATCGCCTTCTGGCAGGAGATTTTCGAAGTACGCCACAACGTCATCGCCGACATGCACGCGGCGGGTCAGTGGAAGCGAGGGGGAGAGACTGACAGCCCGTGGAGATGCCTGCCATGGCGGCTCGTACTCGAAACGCAGCGGCTGCGCGTTGTATAGCCTGCCTACCAGGCAATCATCATGATAGACATCCAGGACTTCATCACTCGCCATGTTGATGTCTCCCCTTGCGCTGCACGATGACTTCGAGGCCCATGAGATCGAGTACATCCAGAACTTTCTGGAGCTGCAGCGTCGGTTTACCCCGCTCCAGGTCAACGATGAAGCGATTTCCGGTGCCGGCCAGCCCGGCTAAGTCGATCTGTAGCAATGATTGTTCGGCGCGCGCCTGGCGTACCAGCATGCCGAGGTCTTCGCTGTGACGAATGCGGTTGCCAAATGTTTTGGATGGGGGGGAGTCGGCCATTTACGTTCCTGATCTATAATTACCGTTCGGTAAGTGTAGCGTCATATATCGTGACTTCCAGTATTATAGTTACTGATCGGTAATTTATAGCTCTACGAGAGCCGTGGTGCCCAGATAGTTACCGACCGGTAATTATGAATGGTTGAAGCTTATCAATCTCCCGAGCGCCGGAAAGAGAATAACTCGGCCAGTGGATGATCTCGGCCCTCGATCAGGTCGCGTAACAAGCCAGCGCCTATCATGCTGTAGCTGATGCCGTTGCCGCCGTAGGCCATGGCGAAGTGAATGCGATCACCGTATTGCGGGTGTGGGCCGAAGAAGGGCAGGCCGTCATCGGTCTCGGCGAAGGTGCCGCCCCAGGAAAACGTGGGATTGAGCGAGAGGTGAGGGAATAGCGTTTCCACCTGCTCGATCAAGGTTTCGGCCTTCTGGCTCACGCGCTGGTCACGTTTGGCGGGGATGTCGATATCGTCGTCCTCGCCGCCGATCATTAGCCGGCCGTCGCCGGTGGTGCGCATGTAGAGGTAGGGGCGTGCGGATTCCCAGACCAGCGTCGAGGTGAGCTCGCCCAGCACGTCTGCAGCGATGGGGTCGGTGATAAAGGCGTAACTGCTGCGGTTGATGGCGACGTGGTCATCGATCCAAGTTTGCGCTTCATAGCCCGCGGCGACGATGAGATGCTGGCAGGCGAGTGAGTGACCGCTGGTGGTAGTGAGCGTCACGCCGTGTGCGTGCGGCGTGACGTTGTCGACTTCGGTGCGGTCATATACCCGCCCGCCCGCATCGAGTACACGGTCCAGCAGCTTATAGGCCATACGGTAGGGGTCGAGACGCGCGGCGAGATGCGTCAGGATCGCGCCGGGAGCGTTGAAGACAAAGCGTTCCGAGATGGCTTCCTGCGTTAGCCAATCGGCAGCAAAGCCATGCCGGCGGCGCATCTCCCATTCGCGATAGAGGCTATCGACGTCGCTTTCGTCGCTGGCGTAATACAGGCTGCTCTGCATGGCGAAATCGATATCGCCGAGGGCGTCGGCCAGGCCCTTGAGGCGCTCGATGGCCTGTGCGCAAGCGCGATAGGCGAGCACGGCATCGGCCTCGCCGTAGCGCGCGGCGAGATCGGTCATGTGAGTATCGATCTCGTATTGAATCAGTGCGGTGCTGGCCGCCGAGCTGCCCCAGCCGACATCGCGGCGTTCCAGCACGATGACATCATGCCCGTGCTGAGCCAATTCATCGGCTATCAAGGCGCCAGTGATACCGCCCCCGATGATGGCCACTTCGCAGGTCAGGTCCTGATCGAGCTTGGGAAAGGCCTGGAGCAGTCCGTTCTTGACCGCCCAGAAGGGATAGCCGCTTTTGAGGTCCATACAGGCTCCGTGAACAAGGAAGGGCGATCATCGTAAGATAGACGTGAATGACGTGGTCGGGGGTGTTTAGATGACCTCGAACCAGTAATCCAATGTCTAGGTAGCTTAATGACCACTGCTACTTGGGTTGGACTATCGCTTTTACGTAAACAGGGTGCTTGCTCTCGCCGGAGCACGGGAGGAAAAGTCATTTCAAATCATGAGTAAGTGCAGTTTAGCTTGGCCGCCATCTTGGCCACTTCAACCACATCAAGGCTCAACGCCAACTCTTCGTTCTTTAGACCTTCTATCGGCATCCAGCGCGCCTCCAGCGCATCATCGCCGGCAACGGGGTCGCCAGAAATCCATTGGCAAAAGACCGCTATAAGCACAAAGTGTTGTTTGGTTTCTCCAGAGTCATCGTAATCAAATACATTCACGGCGGTAAAAGTTTCTACAACGTTTGCCTGGACGCCCGTTTCTTCGTGAAGCTCACGTAACGCTGCGCTTTCAATCGTTTCGCCAAAATTTATTTTTCCTCCTGGGAATCCCCAGTGATTGGCATCCGGTGGGTTCCTGCGACGTACTAACAAGACATTACCATCCCGAATGACGGCTGCTATTGTCGCCGGTATGGGATGATGAAAAGAGGAGCTTTCTATTTGGGGAGAGCTTTTTTCCATGGGTCTGGTCCCGAGCAAAAGGGGAAGCGTGGCTGTTTTTGTCTACCCACCATTCCTGACAATCAGTAAAAGATCGTGCTCCACGATATGCGCTAGCGTCAATGATCATTTTTCTTAAAGCAGTTAAAGGTCCTGACGTGCCCGTAATTGCTTCTCCACGATATCGACGAATGCACGCGTTCGTGTCGAAATGCTTTTCCGGTCTGGATGGATTGCGACGATTTCCAGCGGTGCCGGTTTTAGATCGAGATCCAATTCGATGAGCTCACCTGCCTCGACGCTTTCGGCGCAAAATTCATATGGAATGATAGCGAAACCTATACCGGCTCGGGCGCCAGCGATGAGCATCAAGCTACTGTCAACGCGATAGCGAGTCGGTACGTCCAGCGCGGTGGTTCGACCTTCAGCGTCAACGAAATGCCAGGGATTCGCCTGTAGTGCCGTCAACGTCGAAATACAGGGCAAGTGGCTGAGTTCCTGCACTGAAGCGGGGCGGCCATGCTCGGCAATGACTGAGGGCGCGGCGACCACGGCGCTGCGCATGCTGACCAGTGGGCGAACTACCATGCCGCTATCGGATAGCTTGCCACGGTGGTAGCAGATCGAGACGTCCACGTCTCTTCTGACGGGATCGAGTGGCGCCATGCTGGTGATGCAGTCGATGGCAATGTCCGGATGGTCGGCCACGAAATCGGCGATACTTTCATTGAGCCATTTGACACCGAATTCGGAAGGGATGGCGACGGTAATTCTGCCACTCAGGCCGCCATTTCGCCCCTTCATCTCATGCTCGACTTCCTCTAAGTCGCCGATGATGTCCCCTGCCAGATGATATAGGCGCTGGCCCTCGGCGGTAAGACGCAAGTGTCGCGTATTTCTCAGTACTAGCTGATGGGATAGCTGTTTTTCCAGCTGATCGAGGTGGCGCGCCACCGTTGATTTGGGAATGTCCAATGCCTTTGAGGCCGCCAGGATAGAACCTTGCTTGGCAATGGCGACAAATACTTTTAAGTAATCGAGGTTCATGGGTTCAAATCCGGGAAAGTGTTTCCAATCTTACTGCGTTGCCTGCATCTGGGCACAACATTAGGGTCTTCAAGGAGTAGGCGGCCAGCCTCTTGTACAGTTTATTGATTTTATCTTTTGAAAGAGGCGCGACATCATGAGCGACGTTGTCAGCAACATTGTCGATGCGGATCCCATTGAAACACGTGAGTGGCTGGATGCTCTGTCATCGTTGACTCATTGTGAAGGCCAGAATCGAACACGCTTCATGATTCACCGCTTACTCGAGGCGGCTGGTGAAAGCGGGGTGTCGTTCGAGGGTGGTTTCGCGACGCACCACCGTAACACTATCGGGCCCCAGGAAGAGCCGGATTATCCCGGCGACCTGGCGCTGGAACGCAAGATCCGCTCGGCGGTGCGCTGGAATAGTGTGGCCATGGTGGTGCGCGCCAATGCCAAAGATAAGAGTCTCGGTGGTCACCTGGCCAGTTATATGTCGAGCTGTACGCTCTACGAAGTCGGCTTCAATCACTTCTTCCGCGCCGCGTCGAAGGACTTCGACGGTGACCTGATCTATTTCCAGGGACACATCACGCCGGGTATCTATGCACGCTCCTTCCTTGAAGGGCGTTTGACCGAAGACCAGTTGGATCGCTTTCGCCAGGAAGTTGGAGGCGGGGGATTGTCGTCCTACCCGCATCCCTACCTGATGCCGGATTATTGGCAGTTCTCGACCGTATCGATGGGACTCGGGCCGATTCAGGCGATCTACCAGGCGCGGTTGATGAAGTACATGGATAACCGTGGGCTACAACCTCTCCAGAATCGCAAGGTCTGGGCGTTTCTCGGCGATGGCGAATGCGATGAGCCGGAAACGTTGGGCGCGCTCAATGTGGCGAGTCGGGAGCGGCTGGATAACCTGATCTTCGTCATCAATTGCAATCTGCAGCGTCTCGACGGGCCGGTGCGTGGCAACGGCAGTGTCATGAGCGAGCTGGAGCGGACCTTCCGGGGCGCCGGTTGGAATGTGTTCAAGGTCGTCTGGGGGAGCGCCTGGGATCGACTGCTGAACGATGATCGCAGCGGCCTTTTACAGCGGCGCATGGACGAGGCTGTCGATGGCGAATATCAGAACTTCAAGGCGCAAGGCGGGGCCTACACGCGCGAACATTTCTTCGGCAAATACGATGAGCTGGCGGAGCAGGTCGCCTCTCTATCGGACGAGGAAATCCAGAATCTCATCCGCGGCGGCCACGATCCGGTGAAGGTCCATGCTGCCTATCGAGCCGCCATGGAGGCCGACAATGGCCGACCCACCGTGATCCTGGCGCATACCGTGAAGGGCTATGGCATGGGCAGCGATCACGGCGAGGCGGACATGGAAGCTCATAACATCAAGACCATGACGGCTGAGGGCTTGAAGCAGCTTCGCGATCGTTTTCAGGTGCCGATTACCGACGAGCAATTGCAAGACGGCGGCATGCCGTATTATCGCCCGGCGTCGGATTCTCCCGAGATGCGTTATCTACAGGGATGCCGCGAGCGTCTGCATGGTTTCCAGCCCGCGCGGCGCACTCATCACGAGACGCTGCCGATTCCCGAACTCGAAGACAAGCCATTCGCTGCTCAATTGAAGGGCACCGGGGCGCGCGAGGTCTCGACCACCATGGCCTTCGTGCGTGTGCTGAGTGGCTTGACCAAGTACAAGCCGCTACGCGAACGAGTCGTGCCGATTGTTCCGGACGAGGCGCGGACCTTCGGTATGGAAGGCATGTTTCGCCAGCTTGGCATCTATGCGCCGGAAGGCCAGAAATACGAGCCGGTCGATGCCGGACAGATCATGTTTTATCGCGAGGACCGGGCCGGTCAGATCCTCGAGGAAGGCATCACGGAGTCCGGCGCCATGTCGTCGTGGATCGCGGCGGCGACGTCTCATGCGAACCACGGCACGATGTTGATTCCCTTCTACTTCTTTTACGCGATGTTCGGCTTCCAGCGCATCGGTGATCTCGCCTGGGCCGCTGGCGATATGATGTGCCGGGGCTTCATGGTGGGCGGTACGGCGGGGCGGACCACCATCAACGGTGAAGGGCTTCAGCACCAGGATGGCCATAGTCATCTGTTCGCTTCGGTCATTCCCAACTGCCGTACTTACGACCCGACCTATGCCTATGAAATTGCGGTCATCGTGCGCCATGGCTTGCAGGAGATGTATGAGCGCGGCAAGGACATCTTCTTCTACCTGACAGTGATGAACGAGAACTACCCGCACCCGGCCATGCCCGATGATTGCGAGGAAGGCATCGTGCGCGGCATGTACCTGTTGCATCCGGGAGAGAGTGACGACGGCAAGCCCCGGGTTCAGCTACTGGGGAGCGGCACGATTCTTCGCGAGGTCGAGGCGGCGGCCGAGATTCTGCATGACACACATGGTGTGATCGCGGACGTATGGAGCGTGACCAGCTTCAACGAACTGCGTCGCGAAGCACTCGACTATGATCGCCGGCGCTTCCTGGCCCCGGGGGAGCGGCAAGAGGCACCTTGGGTGATGCGCCAGTTGGCTGAGCGTCAAGGCCCCGTCATCGCGGCTACCGATTCCATCCGCCTGTATGCCGACCAGGTCCGCGCCTGGGTGCCGAGCGACTTTCATGTGCTGGGGACCGATGGTTTCGGACGTTCCGACACACGCGAGGCGCTGCGCCGTTTCTTCGAAGTGGACCGCTATCACGTAGTTATCTTGACGCTTTGGGCGTTGTCCGAACGTGGCGAGATAGCGCCGCATGTCGTTGCCGAAGCGATGACACAGTACGGCATCGATCCTGCCGCGCCTAACCCGCTTGATAGCTGAGGCGCGCCTGAGTATGAGCCCACGTGACGTGAAAGCGGATTAAAGGACGAGGAGCGCTACAGTGCGTAAGGAAATGATACGGGTACCGGACATCGGCGGTAGCGAAAACGTACCGGTCATCGAACTGGCCATTAGCGAAGGCGACGAAGTCGACGCGGAAGACACGTTGATCACGCTGGAGTCCGACAAGGCCTCGATGGATGTGCCCAGCCCTTACAAGGGCAGGATGATCGAGCTTTCGGTCAAGGAAGGCGATAGCGTCTCCGAGGGCGACCTGATCGGCACGATGGAGATTGCGGACGAGGATGCCGATGAAGGGGGCGACGCGGAAGACGTCGACGAGACGCTAGCGGAAGGCGAGTCTGAGAGTGTCGAGCCGCCTGCGGAAGCCAAGGAGTCGGCCAAGAAAGCCAATGCCGGTCAGAAAGACGCCAGTCAGCAAACGACCAGCGCTACCCAGTCGGCGCCGCCTAAGTCCGAAGCATCGTCTGCCAAGCAGCCTGCGGGCGAGCCGGGCCCCGAGGCACGCCACAAGCACGGCGAAGACAAAACGGTGGGAGCTCATGTGCATGCCGGCCCGGCGGTGCGCATGCTGGCGCGCGAACTGGGCGTCGATCTGGCCCAGGTCACACCCACCGGGCCCAAGAACCGCGTGCTGAAGGAAGACGTGCAG
>NZ_JARANZ010000015.1 GCF_029889905.1 Chromohalobacter sp. 11-W
TCCACTCAGGTATTGCTGCACCACTTGCCACTTAAACTGGTCGCTGTACTGGTTCTTCATAGAAACACCCCGAAGGTTGGATTGGGTGTCCAACTTTCGGGGTGCAGTTCACATTCCGGGTCTTGCCCGTCAATTTCAGGCTCTTCGTTGAAGTCCGTGGCGCCATGTAATAGTTCGTTTTGACGAATCTTTCCATGCACTTCACGTCCAAAATCTGTGAGCATCCAGTAAGCTTCAGTGTCTTGTACGCTATGTCGTTTTGACGAATTAGTCACTAGATCGAGACTCGCCAAATCTGCGATGTAATAGCGTAGAAAGTTGGTGGGTACGGGCCATCGTTTTCTATAGCCATCACCTGCGTAGTGCAAAGCTAAAGTGCTAGCAATAGTGGGATATGACGCCTCATCAAGCAGATCAGGGGCTATGGTCTCAAAAATGGCGAGCAAGCTCGTTGGAATCCCATCGCCCCAATCATTCTTTTTGTTGAGCCAGACGTGCACTCTCCTGTCATTTCGACGCAACGCATCAATCACGTCGTTCACGCGCTTTTCGTTAGTGTCAACCGCAGCCGTAGTTGCATCATCTAAAAGCGATCGCAGCCTTCCGTTCTCACTACTCAGGCGCGTAATTTCCGCCGTCATATGACTCGTGTCATCTTACCCAGCCCTCCCTTGGATAGGCCGAAAACGCCTTCATCAGAGCAATTCCGCAACGCCCATAAAGATCTTCCGGAGACTTCCAATAGCTCACCATTTTAGAAGAAACTTTAGATCGAAAGCTATCGAGCCTGCCACGTATGTCTCTATTATTCTCGATCCATTTATCCGGCCAATCCGCCTCAGAATCCAGAACGAACCCTAGAATTGGAAGTTTCTTCGCTACCGCATAATCGTATTCTTTCTCGGTGTAGCTAACGTCGCCGTCCATTGACCCATAACGGTGAGCCACCAGGACAACGTAATAGTCAGATTCATCTATTTGCTTTTTGATGATCTGTCACTGCTGCTCATCAGCCGCGCTGAACATTTCCATACCTACGGGAATATGGCCCATTTCTAGCACGGCCTGAATAACTTGATCTCTCTCTGGGACCAAATCCTCATAGGTAGATGAAATAAAAATCTGATATTTCGCCAAAACTAATCACCTAACTATATCGAGCCAACGCCAGCAGCATGCGCGCCCATGGAATAGAGCCAAAGGCGCAATGTAATGGGCGTCGCCGTGCCTGCATTGGTTATACGGCATTTAATCATGCCCTCAATTGTTTGCGCCCGCTCAAAACAGAACCTATATTTAATTTATCCAGGTTTCTTTTGATAAATAAATCTTTCCACAGATAAAAAAGTGTAGTTTTGGCTACTAATTAAGGATGGGAAATCATAGTAGCTAGCGGAGAAATTGGAGATGTGCCATTGCTCTTCCAAATACTTCCTAAAACAGACCGTTTTCTCAAAACGGGATCGAATATTAAAAGAAGCCGAAAGTTTTGAAACTTTATCTCGAGCTTCCTCATCAAATATGGGAGTGTCTATCGATACTGCATCTAAGAATGCAAAAGAACCAGACCAATACCGTATATGATATACTCCAATAGACGTAACCCTAAAATGAAATTGCTCCGGAGATTCATGGTCTGGAACCTCTATTTCCCGATAATGGGCATGAGGAGTTTCAATTAGCCGTTTATGTGAGAGAACTCTAAGAGAATTACGAACCTGATCCTCAACAAACCCGTTATAAGACATCTCTGTAAGGATATCTTGACCTCTGCAAAATCCGTCACTATCTGTAATTTTCGTGTTTGAGCTGAGAAACGCAACTATGAGGCTGGACAAAAAATGCTCGCGGGGATCGGCCACGCTTACATCAAATATATTGCATGCTAGCAATGAAGAATGGGTATTAAAATACGCATACTCTCCAAGTAATGCGTGCTTTGTGAATTCATGCAATGGAATTTTGTAGTTACCGAATCTCTCTTCAAGAGAAACAATTTTTTCAGAATCGACATTCGGGCTACCAAAAAAGCTCGATATAAGCTCTATAACACTACGTGTATTTCCGCCAGTTATGTTGCTTAGAAACTGTCTTATATCCTCACGGTTGCGTATAGAACGCAATGTAGTTTTAAGGAATAGCACAACGTTTCCTAGATTCAGGCGAATTCCTTCTAAGCTGGCCGGGTCAACCTTTCCTTCTGCTACTCGAGTAGCAAATATAAGCCTTCTTTGCACTACCTCATCAGCAGGAGGTGGTGCCACAGTCAACACCTTATTCTGGTAAGCGGCGAGTGCGCCAGCTTCCTTTGATAAATAAAACGTACTTGGGCGTAATGCTATAAATACTAAGATGTTCCGAGAGGCAGCTAGTTCTTGCGCAATTAAAAACGCCTCCTGCTGTACGCTCAAGGAGCGCTGATCCGCGTTATCCATTACCAAAATAATTTGCTTATTTTGTCCTCTGGCGATATGACCAAGAGATGCTTGGAGGTGCCTGTCAGTGTCTTCAATTTTTTTGGATAAAAATTTAATCCGTTCACGATAATATTCATTTTCATCTATTTTCTTAAGTTGTCCTTTTACGCTCTTGTCAAAATCGTCGAGATCCCGATAATATACAGAATTAACGAAATCTGAAGAAAAAATATCAATATCATAATGATTTTTTAGGACTGCTGGAATCTCAGACAAGACAAACGATTTTATATCGTCGGAAAGATTGGCTTTTATGCCTAGGTTCAAATGAATGAAAAGAGTTTTCGATTTCTCTGTCGCTTCCAAGCTTTCAAAGAGATTTTCGAAGAACGATGTCTTCCCTACCCCGACATCACCAATAACGACGATTGGCCTTGAACTTCCTGACCCCGTCAGGGCTGGGTCATCAATCGATAGATCTCCATCTTTCTCTGTTTTTGCGACTGTTTCGAGGGCAGAAGGAGCTACATTTCCGTCAACAGCACGGTTGTATCTTGATGCAATTATATTTTTACTTAGCAACAAGTTTCTATTGTTGGCTTCTATAGGTACGTAACACTCTTTATAGAATGAGGATTTAATATCAGGATTATCTTCTATTTCTTCTAAAAGAAGTGAGGATAGTGACCTTAAGTTCTCTTGAAAATTAGTTCTATATCGGTATTTATGGGGCTCCGGTATAGATGTACTGGCTTTTGGTGGTATTCTAGGATTACGATGTAGTGATAACTCTCGGAATGCATAGTTCTCAGTAATTCCTTCCGGTGAAAGCAATCTCCAAAGTAGCGAAAAATCATTAATATACGAATCAAAGCCATTAAAAAAATAACACTCTCCTTCCAGCGGTGATTGGCCAGGAATGATAGCTTGGAAAACAGCTAATTGAGGACCATTACAAACTATTGCAATCGATGCACCGTGAAAAGCGCAATATGAAACAACTTGACGCACTGCATCAGCAAAATTCTTAGAGGCTTGTAATAGTGGCTGAATTTTACGCACCCGGCCTGGGTAACCCGAGGGAAGATTCTCAAACTCCTTGGCTTCTTTTTTTGCTTCTAGTATCGCTTTTGGCGGAGTTCCTAAAAGATAATCTGACCTTCCTCCAAAATCATCATGTTCTTCAACACTTATATCTGGCTTCTCCCATCCGAGACATTCCGTCAAGAGCCTATCAATAAACTGAAATCTATTCTGCGCTTCATTCCAATACGGACTCTCTGAAGGAAACTGATTGATAATTCCTTCCAGTCGGCGCTTACCCTCAGAAAGCTCAAATGGTGCCTGCATATTTCCCCACTTAGGTATAGATTTCAAATTTCTCTACGAGACTATATTTACAAAGTCCGTAAGGGGCCAATGCCGGACCTTGAGTGTCGTATAACGCCCCGCTAAACGGCGAGCGTTAGCGAGTCCGGTGGAGGCCACGCTTTTTGTGGCCGGAACGAATTTGAGCGGTTTGTTATACGCTTTCTGCCTAGACATCTTTATTTGCGTATGCCTCTAGATCGTAAACCACCTGAATAAATAGGTCGGCCAGACCGACTCCGTGATTCTCTTGGGCTTCAAGTAGATTATCCGAGTCTGTTAGAGCTCCGTAAAGCTGCTCAAGGCCGTCAGTCATGTCGTTAAAGCTAGCCCTGCATTTAGATATTAGGTTTAGTAATTCACCTTTATTTGGTGCATAGCCTAGTTTATGAGCAAAATTATTTCTCATATTATTAATACTTTGGAGGCAGTTCGCCACATCATCCGGTATCAAGCCCAAAGATTTTATAAGGGTGATTTTTCTACTATGGGTTAATGACAGAAAATGTTCTTTGAGCTTGCTGTCATAACTTAGGACTATTTCTTCAAGAAGATGTTCTATCACCAAGTGCCCAATAAGAAAACCTGTCAGAAAATCTGAATCATCAATCCGGTGAAACAAGAATTCTTCGTACTTATTGCTGTAGGTAGACATTGCTACTTAATTCCTTAGGGGGACGTATGACGTATAACGCTTTTCGGTTGGGGTGAGGTAACGAATCCCTAACCCGTGATTGTTATGAGTCGAGGTCACCCAGCTCTCTCCATTTGCCTCTTTCAATAACCCCTTCGTCTTCAAGCTGTTCGTACATTAAACCCTTTTGCAGCCAA
Source organism: Chromohalobacter sp. 11-W (assembly GCF_029889905.1). Taxonomy (GTDB): domain Bacteria; phylum Pseudomonadota; class Gammaproteobacteria; order Pseudomonadales; family Halomonadaceae; genus Chromohalobacter. Next base: position 4,617 of record NZ_JARANZ010000015.1, read on the forward strand.
ATAAGAACTGATCGCCCGTCATTTGTAAGAGGTAGAATTATTTCCTCGTATAGCGTCTGACTGTCATTAAAGTGTAATTCAACTTTGTTCATTATATTTCGGGCGTGGATTAGAGCTGCTTCAATATCTGCTCTCGATACACCTGGGAGAGGTGAGCCATCTTCATCTAATGCGACCACTAAATCATTATGAGCAACTCGCTTGTTTCGTAATTCCCTAAATTTTTCACAAGCAACTGTTAATTCATCGAGTTCAACTTGTAGTTCGTCAGCAAGCTCTTCATTTCCGCTTGCTCTAACTTTTTCAATTAGGTAGTGATATGAGAGATTATCATTACCTCCCATTCTAGCTCTGTCAGTTAATTTGCTTAACGACATAACCATGTGGTCAATCACTAACCATTGAAACTCCACAAAAATATTTGAGGATGTTTTGTTTATTAGCTCAATCCTACTAGGGTTTGTTCCAAACATTTGGCGATATAGAGTCCACCTGTAGTGGATATGATTCAATTCCTGCTTTATTCGATCAAATACTTTCTGAAGATGCTCATCCATAAAAGTTACTCTGGTCTGCCTGACTCATAACGCCGAAGCTCAGTTGCCGCCGGAGCAGCCGAAGGCCGCGGAGGGAACCCAAAGCGCGCCAGCGATTTGGGCGGTCAACTGCAGCGCCTCGTTAGGCATTACCGACAACCGAGATTGCAACGACTGCAAGCCCTAGCATCCCAATACAGAATGCTACTAGCCCGCCATACGACAGTCGCCATATTAGGCGTTCCATTTCTGGGCGCATTTCGTCAATCTCTTCTTTCTCTACTGTTTTTTGTTTTGCTTCCTTCCTCTTTCGTCTCCATCGCTCACCAAAGTCGTAGTCCCTTTGAATGATCACTGTGAGCGAGAAGGCGAAAAGCAAAATACAGATGAATAAATTCAACCAAGAGATTTGCAGCAGTAAAGTCTCTTTGCAACCGAGCGTCTGGCCATTGGGGCCGGCGAAAACACCTATAGAAACCGTCAATGCGCCGCCGGATAAAACAAATATTGCTCGGACGAGCGACTGAGCTCTGTTTCTGAGGTCTTGCTGATGTGTGTTGAATTGCTCTAGATCATCTGCCATGCATACCGCCTAACAGGTATTAGATAGCGCGCTCGTTTTGCTACTTGAACGAGCGCGCGCGTTCAATAAATCTTATCTAGCTTGCTTTACGCACCTAACTCATTGATTTTAAGCCATGCTAAGAATGGTTCGGCGCGTTATGCAGAGTTCGCGTGCCTGCTGCTTTTGACGATTTCCGTCACGCTTGGGGCGTCGGGTGCGGTCAGCAGGCACGCTACCGCTAAGGCCACTGCATATCGTATTGATGCGGTAGTCCCGTGCGTATCGGTTATTTTTTCGAGCCGTCTAAGCGACCTTAGAGTTTCATACTAGGTGGGATGAGGTCTGTCAGCAAAGCGGATAAGGCGCTGTTTATCGATGCAGTTCGTGGCTTGGAGAGAGCGGTGGTTATCGGCGGGCGAGGGTGGTAAGTGCTGGCTTACTTGCAACGCAACGGGCAGCGTGGGCTACCCGTTGTCGGTGGCGATTGCTGCGCGGAGGCAAGGGTTCAAGGTTTATCCTCGTGATATATGTCTTCCTCAGTGGACGGCGTTGTCGCGTCGGCTTCATCAAAATCATCCACCGCGTCTTCCCGGTCCTGAGCGTGATGAGGCGTCGTCTTGCCAATCTCTCCTTCAAATGCGGAGAGCAGGGCTTCGTTTTCGGCGTCCATATCGATGCTGCCCTGAAAGACGGCTCCGTCTTCCAGCACCAGGCAGGGGGTGATGATGGTGCCAACGATATATGCCGTATGATGGATGGAAATTTTGTGAGAGGCGATCAGTCGGCCTTCGACATGCCCTGCTACGTGTAGCGTTTGGGCATAGATATCCCCCTCCACGCGGCCGGCCTTGCCAATGCTGACCGAGTTGTTCTTGAATTCTACGGTGCCTACTACCTGGCCATCGATAACCAGTTCTTCCTCACCGATGACGCTACCTTTAATGCTGGTTTGAGCGCCGATGATAGCGGATCGTCCGGCCTTATCTCGTGGGACGTCCGCTTGGGTGGTGCTTTTGGGTGAGGTGGGAGGCGGCACCGTATGGTCGGCAGGAACACTGTCAGGTTTGTGCTTGCTGAACATAGGGGAAGGTCCGAGTCGCGTGAGAAAAAACAACGGCACCAGGAAATCTTGCCTTGCCAGCTTGAGATCAAAAGGATGAGTAGCTGACGAAAAGACCTGTTAGTCGTGTTTTCTCAGTGTGTAGAAACCTGCCTATACTTGTGCATTCTATGCTGGCCAAGGGGCAATTATGGGGGGCGGGGATGTATTTTTCGTCTTGAGCTTGATAGCGCTCATCATCATTGTGTTGGACGGCAAGAGGCGTATCAAAAATCGTGCTTCCGCAGCCCAGCCGTCTTCCTGGCGTCTGCAACAGCGACACTGCCCTCCCTCCACAGAAGCCTCCAACCTGCCGAATCAGCCGCAAAATCCAGCCAAGGTTGATTTACCGACACCCTCACCGACAGAGACCACCCAAGGTTTGCCCGCGTCCGGCGGAAGCCTGATTGGTTCGACGCTGCGTATCGACGGTGATGTGAGTGCTCATGAAGCGCTGGTCATCAGTGGCGCCATCGTAGGCCATGTCACGGCCTGGGAGCACTCTGTCATGGTCAACGAAGCGGGCAGCGTATCTCCGCGTATCGAGGCGCGTACGATTTGCGTTGCCGGCAGTGTCACCGGCCAGCTCGTGGCCACGGATCAAGCCATCGTGCTCTCCAGTGCACGCGTAAGCGGCAGCATTGACGCAAAGCGCCTGAAATGTGAAAGCGGGGCCTGGCTACAATCGAGTGTTAGATGATGCTCTATCTGTAACCGCACATTTCTGCCGTCGCTTAATTTTGCTGTCTTGCTAATGCATTCGAGGATTAGCCCATTTCACGGCGCGAGCAGGTAGCCGCTGCGGTGTGCGTGGTGGCCGGCGACGTCGGCGATGATCATTCCGGCGGTGGCCATTCTGCGCTGGGTGCGGGCGTAGAACATGCCGTCTTGCTCGGCACGCACGGGGTGTACGGCGTCGCTGATGGGGTCGATGATCTCGGCGATCAGGTCGCCGCTTTTGACTTCTTCCCCCGGCGTACGATGGAAGACCACGACGCCGCCCGCGGGGGCGCGGAGAAAGTCCATGGCGGCGAGCTCGGTGGCGGGGTATGGCAATGCCGGCAGGGGCGGTGCCTCGCCGTCGATCAGGGCGTGGTAACGCATCCAGTCGAGAATCGCCTCGGCATCGCGTTCGGCGATGTCGCGGGCGACATCCTGTTGGCCGCGTAGTTCGAGCGTGATCGATTGGCTGCCGTAGGGGATGGGGTAGCGGTCGCCGAAGCGCTCGCGCAGTTGCTCCCAGACCAGGGTGAAGCACTCGTCGAACGAGCCGCCGCCGGAGTCGGTGGCGAGCATGCTGGCCTTGGCGCCGAAATAACGCGCCAGGGGCTCGAAGTCGGGCCATGCCGCCGGGGTGGTGTAGAGGTGTTCGACGGCGTTGAAATCGCAGTGCAGATCGAGAATGAAATCCGCGTCGCAGGCCAGGCGTTGCTGCGTCAGGTGCAGAGACGCGTAGGCCGAGGTCGCCGGCTGTTCATCGAGGGCAGCAATGAAGCGCCGACGAATCTCGGCCCGGTTGTGTTCGGCATCCTGCGTCAGCGCGCTTTCCAGCCCTTCAGCGATGCGCTCGGTGACGTCGCGATAGCCCCGGTTGAAGTTGCTGACGCTCTCGAAATCGTAGCGCCCCAGTGGGATGTCCATCAGTTGCTGATCGAGCCCGATGGGGTTGGCGATCGGCACCACGATGACGTGCGCCTTGAGCTGTCCGGCCTCTTCCAGCGCTTTCAGGCGCTGCTTGAGGGTCCAGGCGACCAGCATGCCGGGGAGTTCATCGGCATGCAGCGAGCCTTGGATGTAGACACGCTTTTCCGCCTCGGCGGGCCCGAAGTGAAAACTCTCCAGGCTGCGCTGAGTCCCGGGGACGGGGCTCAGCAGAGGATGGGCATGGTGTTGCATGGGGTGTCCTCGTGAATGCCGGCGGCGTTTTGCCGCCGGCAAACGGTCATTTTTCGCCGACGGGCAGCGACAGGTCGTAGTCGAAGTATTGCTTCATCAGCTTTTCGTAGGTGCCGTCGGCATAGACGTCGCGAATGGCCTGATTGAATTTCTCCGCGAGTTCCTTATCGCGCTTGCGAAACGCCATGGCCGCGCCTTTGCCGAAGATCGAGACGGGCTTCTTGATGCTCTCGCCGATCTTCTTGAATTCGCTGTCGTCATCCTTGAAGTGGAAGGTATCCACGGCGAGGGGATAGTCCTCGAAGGACAAGTCCAGGCGCCCCGACATCAGGTCGTTGGCGACGTCCTGGGAGGATGAATAGCGGTGGATATCGAGGGTGTCGCCGTACATCTGCGTGACATAGCTATCGCGGATGGTGCCGCGCTGCACGCCGACGCTGAGCCCTTCGAGCGCGTCCTTGTCGTTGATGTCGATGTCGCGATCGCGACGCGTGATCCAGACGCTGGGGGTGTTGTAGTAGGGGATCGAAAACAGTACTTGGTTTTCACGCTCGGGCGTGATGGCCATCGAGGAGAGAATGGCGTCGTATTTGCGCGAGAGCAGGCCGGGGATGATGCCGTCCCAGGATTGCTCGACCCAGGTGCAGTCGAGGTTGGCGCGTTTGCACAGTTCATTGCCGAGGTCGATCTCGAAACCTTCCAGCTCGCCTGCCGGTGTGCGATACACAAAGGGCTCGTAAGGCACGTCGATGGCCAGGCGTACTTCGTCGGTATCGCGGGCCTGAGCGGTTGCGGTCGTCATGACCACGCCTAGAAGAGTCAGCGCCAGGAGCTTTTTCATGGTAAGCCTCATTGGGATGTCGTTCGGCGGGTGTGGCCTGCCGCGTGCCCATGATATGGGCCGCGGCAGGCTGGGTGTCACCCGTTCAGCGGTTTGAGATGCGCCAGGAGTTTCTTTTCCAGATAGCGGAAGAGATACAGGATGGCGAAGGTCAGGCACAGGTAAATCGCCGCCACGAAAAGGAAGGCGTCGAAGGGCGCGTAGAAGCGTGCATAGACGAACCGTGCGGCCCCGGTGAGGTCCATGATCGTTACCACGCTGGCGATGGCGCTGGCGTGGAGCATGAAGATTACCTCGTTGCCGTAAGCCGGCAGGGCGCGTCGGAAGGCACTGGGCATGATGATGCGCCGCATCATCAGCGCGCGTGACATGCCGTAGGCGCGCGCCGCTTCGATCTCACCGCGCGGCGTGGCCTTGATCGCGCCGTGGAAGATCTCGGTGGTATAGGCGGCGGTGTTGAGCGTGAAGGCGATCAGCGCCGGGTAGAAGGCATCCTTGAGGATCGCCCACAAGAAGGTGTCCTGAATGCCTTCGATGAACACCACGCCGTAGTAGATCAGGTACAGCTGGATCAACAGGGGGGTGCCACGAAACACATAGGTGTAGAGGAACACGGGCCACTTGATCCACTTGCGACGCGAGCCCCGTGCGATGGCGAGCGGTACTGCCAGTACCAAGCCGATGATCAGAGACAGAAATACCAGACGCACGGTGCTGCCCAGCCCGTCGAGGTAGTAGCCGAGCGTATTGGCCGTGAAGATGGCATTGTCCGAGAGTAGTTCGGTGAACCAGGCGTTTAGTTGTTCCATTCGTCCGCCTCCCCGAAACCGACGTTATAGTGTTTTTGCAGCCGCGCGACGATCCACTCCGAAACGCTGGCGATCAATAGATACACCACGGCCACCGGGATCATGAACAAGAACGGCTCGTGCGTGGCTTTGGTCGCTTCGGCGGCGATACGCACCATGTCGGAAAGCCCGATCACCGAGACCAGCGCAGTGGTCTTGAGCAGTACCATCCAGTTATTGCCCAGCCCGGGAAGAGCGTGGCGCATCATCTGCGGAAATTGAATGCGCCGAAAAATGAGCCGGTTGGACATCCCGTAGGCACGTCCGGCCTCGATCTGGCCGCTGTCGACGGCCAAGAAAGCGCCGCGAAACGTTTCGCCCATGTAGGCGCCGAAGATGAAGCCGATGGTCACCACGCCGGCGATGAACTCGTTGATGTTGATGAAGATATCCACATCGAACTGGTAATAGAGCCAGTCGGTGAACATGTTGACGCCTATCTGGCCGCCGAAGAATAGCAGCATCATCAAGACGAGATCGGGCACGCCGCGAATGAGCGTGGTGTAGAGCGTGGCGATGCGATGGAACAGCCAGTGGCGCGACAGCTTGGCGCTGGCGGTGAGCAGGCCGAGGATCAAAGCCAGCAACAACGACAGCACAGCCACTTCCAAGGTGACCAGGGCGCCTTCGAGAAGCCGGGGGCCGTAGCCCTGCAGGTCGATCATGCGATTTTCTCCCGTCGGGCGTCAGTGCTTCGGAGCCAGGAACTGCTTGAGGCGGTCCGACTGCGGGTTGTCGAGGACCTCTTTCGGCGGACCGATTTCCTCGACCATGCCCTGATGCAGGTAGATCACTTGCGAGGAGACATCGCGGGCGAAGCTCATCTCGTGGGTTACCACGATCATGGTGCGGCCCTCTTCGGCGAGGTCGCGCATGACCTTGAGCACATCGCCGACGAGTTCGGGGTCGAGCGCCGAGGTCGGCTCATCGAACAGCATCACTTCCGGGTCCATGGCCAGCGCCCGGGCGATGGCACCACGCTGTTGCTGGCCGCCGGACATTTGCGCCGGGTAGTAGTCGGCGTGGTCGAGCAGCCCCACACGGTCGAGGAGTTGGCGTGCGTGTTCGGTCGCTTCGCGCTTCGACTTGCCGAGCACATGAATCGGTGCTTCGGTGACGTTCTCCAGCAGTGTCATGTGGGCCCAGAGATTGAAGCTCTGGAAGACCATCGAAAGCTTGGCGCGAATGCGCTCGACCTGTTTCCAGTCGACCGGCTCGCGGCCACGACGCGTGGTTTTGAAGGCGATGTTTTCGCCATGCACGATCAACTCGCCTTCATTGGGTTGTTCGAGAAGATTCATGCAACGCAGAAAGGTGCTCTTGCCGGAACCGGAGGCGCCGATGAGCGTGATCACGTCACCCTTGTGGGCGGTGAGAGAGAGTCCCTTGAGGACTTCGGTGTCACCGAAGCGCTTGGTGATGTCTCGTACTTCGAGGGGAATGGGCGTATCAGCCATGAAAAGCTCCAAACGTGGCGGTAAGTCACGGTCGGCACACCGGGTGGCGATGAAGAAGCCATTGAGCGCGGTGCGACAACCTTGGGGCGGCTAGCGCAAAAAGGGAGCGATTCTAGCAGGCCGCAGGCGACCGAGCAGGCTCGATTTGGCGGCCGATGATACGACGTTTGTCGTATGGATGCGTCGTCTTGTGCATGAAAATCATCCTGTCGTTGTTGTCATTGTGCTACATCCTCCCGCCCACGTGGCTCACGACGGCGGGGACTGGGTTGGGAAGCGTCATGTCATGTCGGCGGCGGGCACGCGCGCACCAGCAGCGCCGCGCGTGCGCCGAGCTCCACCTGGGCATTGGGGAACACCACTGCCACCGGCGCTTCTTCGACGACGGTGTCGCCAGCTTGACCATCATGCGCGAGCTGGGTGCCCACGGCGAATTCGGTGAAGTTGGGCGTCTGCTCGGAGAAGCACAGCGCGAAGTCCTGCGACTGGCGCATCAGCTCGCTGACGACCCTGAAGAAACGCACATCCTCGAGATTTCCCGATGGCATCTGACGGCCCTCGAGCAATGCCTCGAGCAGTGTGAGCATTCCCGCCAGCGCGTCGAGGTCGTTCTCGCCGAAAGGGCGCACCTTACCGAGTTCCAGCGTGAACGCCTGCGCGGCGTGATAATGCTTGGAATAATGCGAGAAGGTCCAGCTATGGCGGTGCTGATGCAGGGCCGCTTGAATGCCAGCGGCGGCCAGTCCATGCCATTGCGCGGGGTCGGTCTCGGCGTCGGCGAAGGGCTCGACGGCGAAGCGCGGATAGCGGCTGTCGCGAATCGCGGTGTGCATGTCGTAATGCACGCGCGGCAGTGCATGGCGCGCGAAGAAGGCATCGACGACGGTCATCAGCTCGCGAGCGCGGTCGGGCTCGTCACCTTCCAGGTCCAGGCCTTGCTGAAAAAGGCGGTTGAGGTTGGTGGTGCAAAAGCGCGTTCCCTGACGAATCGCCTCGAGGTTGCCAAGAATCACCAGTACCGGCGCGCCGAGTCTGAGCTGGCCGGCCTCGAGACGCGCCAGCCATGCGCCGACGAGCTCGATGGGGGCGGTCTCGTTGCCGTGGATACCCGCCGAGACGACGCATGCCTGCGCCTCGGGGGCGAGTTCATCGGGGAGCAGTTCGAGTACGCCGGGTGCGTGCAGGCGATAGCGCCCGCCGGGCACCTTTCCACTGCGTCCTTCGCGCGGCTCGACGGGATCAGCGTCGAGACTCGAAGCGAGCCACTCGTCGAGCATGTTCAACGCTCCGCGGGGCGCTCGCCGCGCACATCGGTGGATTCGAAGATCTTGTCCGCGCTGGCAGCGACGAAGCCTTGATAAAGCTCGCCGTCGTCATCGTGATAGCGTTTGGCGAACTCGTAGTAGCAGGTCGGGATCTCTTCCGTCTGACCGCCGGCGAAGGTGAACGGCTGGTGGTCGGCCAGCGTCGAGCCTTGTTCGAGCAGGACCTCGGGCGAGCCCTTGATACGCCCGCCGGAGTCATTGATGCCGATGCCCAGCGCTTCGACCTTCGCGAGCACTTTTTCCAGCGTGTCGTACTGCGTGAAGCGATTGACGCTGATGGTGAAGTGGTTGGCACGCAGGCCAATGATCGATAGCCAGGCGGCGTATTCGCTTTCCGCCATCAACTGTTGGTAGGTCTCGAAACTCGGCGCTTCCCACAACCGGCCGGCCCAGAGCACCTCGGGCGAGGCGACTTGCTGTGGATCGATCTGCTCGATCAGCGCATCGATGCTGGCCTGTGCCTGGTCAGAAAGCTCGTCGCACTTGAGCTCGGAGAGGAATACGCGTGGCTGGTCGTCGCTGGGCGGTAGGTAGCCGAAGGCGCGTAGTTTCTTGGCCTCGAACTCGTAGGGGGCGAAGCGGGTGTAGCCCATCGCCAGTAGATGCGGTTCGAGTGCTTCCAGGCGAATGGGCCCCCGGTCGAAGGTACGAAACGCGACATGGTCGTTGATGATCGTTTCGCCGTCGGCCAGAAAGGCATCGTGAATGTGCTGCGCCTGGGGCGTCATGGCGACGTAGTCATCCCACAACTGGGCGAAGAATTCCTGATTGGTCATGTCGTGCGCCTACTCTTCTGTTGTTGTGCGGTACGGTCGTCGTGCGGTACGCGTTATTGCGAGGCCCGTCCCATTTTAGCTTTGTGCCGTTGCGAGAGCCGTATGCGGGGGTAGCGCGGCTGCAAGCATCGCTAATACGGCATTAGCAATGTCGATGCCTCTACAGTACGAACCGGGCGCACCATCACAAGAGGGGAGGTCGGCGTAATGAAAATGCCCGGTCTCAAGATGAAAACCGTATCGCTGAGGATAATCGACGACGTCTGAGAGCAAGAGGGGCTGTCGGGGCAAGAGAGGCTTTCATGATTCCGTATTCGAGAATATTATTAACGTGCTATTGATAACACGCTAAATAAAAGAGGACGGAACATCATGACCTCGCGCACGTTCGGCAGGCTTCGCGCAGGTGGCGCGCCACTCGTCATCATCGGCAGCTTCCTGATTGCCGGTACAGCCAATGCCTACTCGGCCTTCGCGCCGAATTCTCCCTATATGTTCGGTGATTGGGGAGGAGAACGCACGGCGCTGGAAGATGCCGGCGTTACCTTCAGTTTTGACTACGTCGGTGAGGCCGCCACCATTCTCGACGGCGGCTACCGCGACAGCCACGTGACCAAGTACGCCGATCAGTTCGCCGTTGGAGCTAATTTCGACCTCGACAAGCTGGCCGGTATTCCAGATGCCGAGTTCCAGGTGACGATGGTCAACCGCAATGGCCATACGGCCAACGACCGGCTCAGCGACCCGGACGCGACGGTCGGTGGCTCCAACGTGCAGGAAGTGCAGGGGCGAGGGCCGGTCACGCGACTGACGCAGTTCTGGTATCGCCAGCGGTTCTTCGACGACGCCTTGGCTATCAAGCTGGGGCGGATTCCCTTCGGCGATGACTTTGCCACCATCGACAGTAACTTCCAGAACCTGGCGTTCGGCGGGGCGCAGCCGGGCAACTGGGGCAACAATATCTATAACTGGCCAATCTCGCAGTGGGCGGCGGTGATCCGTACGAATTTCGCGTCCGATTGGTATGCCCAATTGGGTGCTTTCAACATCAATGACAGCAATCTGGAAAACGACAATGGCTTCGACCTGCGCACCAGCGGTACTGAAGGCACGCTTTTCCCGGTGGAGCTCGGGTACACCCCGACGTTGAATGGCATGGAAGGCGCCTACAAGCTGGGCTTCTACACACAGAATGTCGAGAATCGCGCCTATGGCGATGGCCCGGCGACGGATACCAGCGACACCAATACCGGGCTCTACTACGTGGTTCAGCAGCAGGTGACGACGCGCGGCGGCAATCCCGATCGCGGGCTGACGTTGTTCAGCATGGGCAATGCCAATCACGGCGATACGGCGGGTATCGATCGCTACGTATCGATTGGTGCGACCTACGAGGGCCCATTCGACGCCCGCCCGCAGGATGATGCCGGCATCGGGTTGGCTTATCTCCACGTCAATGATGACGTCAACGATTACATCGACTACTACAACGCCACACCGGCCGGTTTGTCCTCGCCGCTGCCGCGCCAGGGCCATGAGTACGATGCCGAGATTTATTACAGCTTCAACCTGACCAACTACTTGGCGTTGCGGCCCAACCTGCAGTACGTGGTCAATCCATCGGCGGTGGACTCGGTCGACAACGCCTGGGTCGCCGGCACCACGCTCCAGGCGAGTTTCTGAGCCACGCATTGAGTTCAACGCGCATTGCCGGACAACACGAAATGCCCGGTTTCATGGAAACCGGGCGGATGTCGGATGCGCGGAAAACGGTGCTTAGGACTCGTCTGAAAAGTCGACGAGCGATGATCAGACAAGGCAAAAATTGGCGAAAAGACGGAGTTTACAGATCGTAAATGAGTACTTTGAGCCCATTTTTAACGCCGTATGATTGAGCGCAGGCACTTTTCAGCCAGTGCCTAGGCTCCGCGCGCACCGGTGTAGAGCGTGTAAATCGACTGGCTGGCCGTCATCAGCAAGCGGTTGCGGTCCTCGCCCACGAAGCAGAGATTGGCGCAGACTTCCGGGAGTAGAATGCGCGCCAGGCGCTCGCCGTCAGCGGTGAAGACCGAGACACCGTCCTTGCCTTTCCCGCCCGACACGCCGGCCCAGACATTGCCGTCTTGATCCAGCGCGATGCCGTCGTAGCCTTCGTCCTTGCTCGAAATCACCGTCTCACGCTTGCCTTGTGCGGTGCCGTCCTCTGCCAGGCGCCATCGCGAGATGGTGGCCGGCTGGTCGGGATAATGGGACGGTGCGGTGTCGCTGGCGTAGAGCGTGCGTTTGTCGGCGGAGAGCGCAATGCCGTTGGGTTTGTAGAGCTCGTCGGAGAATAAGCGTGGCTCGTCGAGGTCATCGTCGATGTAGTAGATCGCCGGGTCGAGCTCGAGTTCGCGTTTGTGGCCTTCATAATCCACGTGCGCACCGTAGCCGGGGTCGGTGAACAGAATGCCGCCGTTGTCGAGGGCCACCAAATCGTTGGGCGCATTGAGGCGCTTGCCCTGATAGTGCGTGGCCAGCACCGAGAGGCTGCCATCCCATTCATAGCGCACCACGCGTGCGGGTGAGTGCTCACATGCTATCAGTCGCCCCCAGCGGTCGAAGTTATTGCCGTTGGAGTGGCCGACGCCTTCGCGCAGCACGCTGACTTCACCCGTGGCTTCATCCCAGCGCATCTGCCGGGCGCGGGGAATGTCGCTGAACACGGCGTAGCGGCCCACGGCGTTCCAGGCCGGGCCCTCGAGCCAAAGGCCCCCGGTCCATTGCCGTTCGAGTGGCGTGTTGAAGACGTAATAGGGCTTGAAACGATCGTCGAGCACTTCCCAGGTCTCGTCCGGATAACGCTGCGGCGTGCTGGCCCCTTTGGTTTGCGCCAATAGCGTCGGCGCGAAGCTGGCCGTGGCAGCCAGGGCGCTGGAAGTGGCGAGAAATTGGCGACGTCCCATCTGCATGGCGGAAGATCCTTTGCGTTTGTTGGATGTGATGTGTGACGGGCTCCTTGTCTTTTTAAATGTAGAACTCATCTGCGCGTATGTTGAACCTATTCGACCAATGGGCGAGGTGCGCTCGGTTAGTCACTCGGAAAGGAAGTGGGCACTCACCGTGTACGGTGCCTATCAAGAATCCCTGCATCCGGCCGATAACCCCCTCGTCATCGATTGTGAAAACGCAATAAGGGTCAAGGGGGGTTAATGGCTAATTCGAACGTGGTCGCTCGCGCGGGTGAACCGACGGCGCCGGTGGTATCGCACGGTTCTCATGCGGAGACGACACGTACGCAGTGGACACTCAAGCGCAAGTTGTGGCTGACGCTGGCACTGATGTGGCTGGTGATGATCGCCATCGTGGTCAGCATGGCGTGGCAGAGCAGAAATACGATGTTCGACGAGCGTAAGGCGGCGCTTTCCAACACCATCGGCATGGTGCATACCTTGCTGGATGGCTACGCAGAACGGGTTGCGGCGGGCGAGTTGAGTGAAGAAGAGGCCAAGGCGCGGGCCACCGAGGATCTCGACGCGATGCGTTTCGGCAGCGATCGCGACAACTATGTCTTCGTCTTCGATGCTGACGCGAAACTCGTCTATCACCCGCGTCGTGACGCGGGCTCGGACATGTCGGACTACGAGGACCCCAACGGCGTCGCGGTATATCGCGATCTGGCCTCGCTTGGCGGAGAGGGCGGCGGCTATCTGCCGTATTCCTCGCGTGATGCCAGCAGCGACGCGCTATTTCCCAAGCTTAGCTACGTCGAACGCTTCAAGCCTTGGGGCTGGAACATGGCGGCGGGTGTCTATACCAACGACATTCAGTCGGCCTTCATCGACAAGTTGTGGCAGTACGCGCTGGTCTTGCTGGTGGCGGGTGGTCTCCTGACCGCAGCCTTCCTGTTGGTGATTCGCAACGTATATCGCAGCCTGGGAGGCGAGCCGGATGAAGCCGCTCGTGTCGTGGGGCGTATCGCCGAAGGCGATCTGACCACGCCCACCGCGTTGCGTGAGGGCGATACGCACAGCCTGATGTATGCCATCGAGCGCATGCGCCTCGAGTTGAGCAAGACGATCGCGCGTATCCGTGAATCCGGGGAAGCCATCGACCAGGGCGCGCGCGAGATCGCCACGGGCAACAACGATCTTTCCGCGCGGACCGAGGAGCAGGCGGCGTCGCTGGCACAAACCGCGTCGAGCATGGAAGAGTTGACGGCTACCGTGCGGCAGAACGCGGAAAACGCCGATCAGGCCAATAAGGTGTCGGATGCCACGACGGCGTCGGTGGCGCATGGCCAGGAGGTGATTTCCCAGGTGGTGAGCACCATGGGCGAGATCCGCAGCAGTTCCAGCAAGGTGGCCGATATCATCTCGATGATCGATGACATCGCCTTCCAGACCAATCTGCTGGCGCTCAATGCCTCAGTGGAAGCGGCGCGTGCCGGCGAGCAGGGGCGTGGTTTCGCGGTGGTCGCCAGCGAAGTGCGCAATCTGGCCAGCCGCAGCGCGGATGCCGCGCGCGATATCAAGTCATTGATCGAAGGTTCGGTGAGCCACGTCAATGCTGGTGCCGAGCTCGTCGACCAGGCCGATAGCGCGATGGGCGAGATCCGCGACGGCGCCCAGCGTGTCAGCGACTTGATGGCCGAAATCTCCGCTGCTTCACAAGAGCAGTCCTCGGGGATCGAGCAGGTCAATCAGGCCGTGACGCAGATGGATCAGGTCACGCAGCAAAATGCGGCGCTGGTACAGCAGGCCGCGGGCGCTGCCGGTTCGCTCGAAACGCAAGCAGGTGATCTTTATCAGGCCGTGGTGCGCTTCCGCGTGGCATCGGACCGCTGATACCGAGCCTGTAACGTTCGCCTTGCGACCTGCGAGGCGAAAGACACGAATGCCCGGCGAGGATATCTCGCCGGGCATTCGCGTTATGGCGTGGCGTTCAGTCTTCCTCTCAAGATGCCAGGCGCTGCATCTCTTCCTGGTAGGTGTCGGCCAGCGACTGCTTGGTCGCATCGTCGAAGACGCGACCGGCCAGTTGGAAGACTTCCTGCTCTTCCTCGTCGAGATGATGCGTGACCATTTCCTGCAGTTGGCGCGCCGTGGCTAGCCAGGCGGGTGAGCTGTAATCGGTCTGTTGCAGGGTCTCGATCAGTTCGTCGATCTCGTGATGCTCGGCCACGCTGTGGCGGGCTTTTTCCTGCGTCATGTCGTGTTCCATCATGGGGATGTAGAGCGCGCGCTCTTCCGCCCCCGCATGATGTTCCAGCTCGGCGCGTACGCGGTTGAACAACTCGTCGCGACCATCGCTATCGCCATGCGTCTTGACCAGCAGATCGAGCAAGGTGCGCTGCCTGTCGTGACTTTCACGCAGTGCTTCGAATATCGTCATGGTCCTCTCCCTGGAGCGATTACGGTCTGGGCCGTGGCTTGTCGTGCCACGTGCCCAACTACCTTAGGCGACTCGCGGGGCTTGTGCGACCCAAGCGGCCTCTTAGATCGCCTCGATGATCGCCTGAGCCAGATCGCGAGTCGTGCCCTGACCCTTGAGGTCGGGTGTCAGCACCTTGGGGTCGGCCTTGGCGAGCACCGCCTCAATGGCGTCGAGCATGGCTTTGCCGGCCTCTTCGTGACCCAGATGATCGAGCATCATGGCGCCGCACCAGATCTGGCCGATGGGATTGGCGATGCCTTGGCCGGCGATATCCGGCGCGCTGCCGTGGACGGGTTCGAAGAGGCTGGGGAAGGCGCCTTCGGGGTTGATGTTGGCCGAGGGCGCGACGCCGATGGTGCCGGTGCATGCCGGGCCCAGGTCGGAGAGGATGTCGCCGAACAGGTTGCTGGCGACGACCACGTCGAACCAGTCGGGGTGAAGCACGAAATTGGCGGTGAGGATGTCGATGTGGAACTGATCCACGTCGATCTCCGGATAGGACGCGTGCATGGCTTTCACGCGTTCGTCCCAGTAGGGCATGGTGATCGAGATGCCGTTGGATTTGGTGGCCGAGGTGAGCTTGCCGCGCGGGCGCTTTTTGGCCAGCTCGAAGGCGTATTTGAGCACGCGGTCGACGCCGGTGCGGGTCATCACGGTTTCTTGCATCACCGTTTCGCGCTCGGTGCCCTCGAAGATCTTGCCGCCGATGCTCGAGTACTCGCCTTCGGTATTCTCGCGTACCACGTAGAAGTCGATGTCGCCGGGCTGGCGGTCGGCCAATGGACTCTTGATGCCGGGCATCAGCTTGCAAGGGCGCAGGTTGATGTATTGGTCGAACTCACGCCGGAACTGCAGCAGCGATCCCCACAGCGAGACGTGATCGGGCACCTTGTCGGGCATGCCCACGGCGCCGAAGAAGATGGCGTCGAAGCGAGAAAGCGTGGCTTTCCAGTCGTCCGGCAGCATCTGGCCGTTGGCGAGATAATAATCGCAGCTGGCGAAGTCGAATTCTTCGAAGGTGAGATCGATGTCGAAACGCTGGGCTGCGGCCTGGAGCGCGCGGACCCCTTCCGGGGTGACTTCGGTTCCGATGCCGTCGCCGGCAATGACGGCGATGTTGTGTGCGTTCATGAACGGCTCCTTCAATAATAAGGTCAGACGCGACTAATAGGTCAGACGCGACGTCTTTGGTGCGTCCCTTGAGTCTAGCGTGCGTTATCGCGATGATAATCAGGCTATAATGCAAGTTACTCTTGAATAAAAGTGGAGAATGACGTGACGCCGCTCGACGATCTGGCCTTCTTTCAGCAGGTGGCGCGTTCGGGAAGCTTGACCGGTGCCTCGCGTGAGCTCGGCCTGTCGCTGTCGGCGGTGAGCAAGCGCGTCATGCAGTTGGAGGCGCGGCTCGATGTGTCGCTTGCTACACGCACTACGCGGCGGCTCACCCTGACCGCCGAAGGGGAGCGTTATCTGGCGCGTGGGGCGACGATTCTCTCCGATCTTGGCGAGCTCGAAAGCGAGCTGCGTGACCGGCGCGGCGATTTGTCGGGGCGCCTGCGCATCAATGCCACCTTTGGCTTCGGGCGTCGTCATGTGGCGCCGTTGATCGCGACCTTCACCGAGCGCCATCCAGGGGTGGATATCTGGCTGGAGTTGACCAATTTCCCCTTGAGCCTCGCCGATCATGGCTTCGATCTGGGCATTCGCGTCGGCGAGCCGCCGGATGCGCATCTGGTCGCGCATCCGATTCTCGCCAACCGCCGCATCCTCTGCGCCTCGCCCGACTACTTGCGGCGCGCGCCTTCGTTACAAAGGCCGGAAGACTTGGCGCGGCATACTTGCCTGGTCGTACGCGAAAACGACAGCGACTTCGCGCTGTGGCGCTTCGAACGCCAGGGGGAAGTGCGCTCGGTGCGTGTCGGCGGTCACCTGGCAAGCAATGATGGCGAGGTGGTTACGTGCTTGGCGCGGGAGGGGGCGGGAATTCTGCTGCGTTCGTGGTGGGATGTGCACGCTGCCTTGTCGCAAGGTGAACTCGTGCCCCTGTTGCCTGAATGGCAGGGTTTACGCGCGGATTTCTATGCCGTGCATGAGCCGCGTCGCCATGCCGGCGCTCGCTTGAGGACATTCGTCGAACATCTGGCGCAAGGCATGCGGGGACGCGTTCCCGAATTGCCCGACGCATCACGTTAATGTCCCCATCGCTGGCCTTTGGTGCCATGCTATCTGCTATGATGTGCCGCCTTGCGGCGGGCCAGGTCGGCGTCGCGCTTTCGAGGTCATAGGGAGTCGAGGGATTGAATATCCTGATGTTCACCAACACCTACTGTCCGACCGTGGGTGGAGTGAGTGAATCCGTTCAGCGTCTCAAGCGGTGCCTGCAGCATGCGGGGCACAGCGTGTTGGTCGTCGCGCCCAAACTGGACGGTCAGCCACGTTTCGAGCGCGATGTGGTGCGTGTGGTGGCCATGCAGCGCTTCAACGGCAGCGATTTTTCTCTTCCCGTGCCGGTGCCCGGTCAACTCTACGAGGCCATCGAGGAATTCGAGCCCGACCTGGTGCATTCCCACCATCCCTTCCTGCTCGGCGATACCGCAGCACGCGTGGCGCAAACGTATGGCCTGCCGTTGGTCTTTACCCATCACACGCTTTACGAGCACTACACGCATTACGTGCCCGGCGACTCGCCACGCATGCAGCGTTTCGCTATCGCGCTATCCAGTGAATACACGCGGTTATGCGATGCCGTGATCGCGCCCAGCGAGAGTATCGCCGCGCTATTGGCCCAGCGGGGCGTGTTGCCCGACAAGGTGCGCGTGATTCCCAGCGGCGTGGATACGCGCGCCTTTGCCCGGGGCG
The DNA here is from genome assembly GCF_029889905.1 of Chromohalobacter sp. 11-W. Classification (GTDB taxonomy): domain Bacteria; phylum Pseudomonadota; class Gammaproteobacteria; order Pseudomonadales; family Halomonadaceae; genus Chromohalobacter. Next base: position 22,234 of record NZ_JARANZ010000015.1, read on the forward strand.
AAGGCGCGCGCTGGCGTCAGCGCTTTGGCATCCCTGAGGATGCGATGGTGATAGGGCACGTGGGGCGCCTGGCGATGGAGAAGAATCTCGGTTTTCTGGCCGCGGCATTGTCGCGTTTCCTGGCGCGTTATCCCAAGGCTCGGGTCTTGGTCGTCGGCGAGGGCGAAGCACGCACGGTGATGCACGACCATGCCGCCCGCGAGGGCGTAGCGGATCGTTTTCATTACACCGGCAAGTTGCACGATCAGGCCTTGATCGATGCCTACCATGCGATGGATACCTTTGCCTTCGCCTCGCACAGTGAAACCCAGGGCATGGTCATCGCCGAAGCCATGGCGGCGGGCCTGCCGGTGGTGGCGGTCGATGCCAGTGGCGTGCGCGAAGTTCTGAGCGACGGCTTAAACGGCATCATGCTACCCAGCGATGATGTCGAGACGTTCGCGAAAGCGCTGGAAACGCTTCAAGAACCGACATTGCATGCCAGGTTACGCCAGGGGGCATTCGACAGCGCGCATAAGCTCGATGATCGACGCTGTGCCGAGCGCTGCTTGGGCATCTATCGTCAGGTGCTCGAGGCCGAAGCGAGCGCAGCGGAGCGTGATGATGGCGCCTGGGAGAAGGTGCGTGGGCGTCTCGAGGCCGAGTGGCGTTTGCTGCGGCATCGCGGCCGGGTATTGCGCTCGGTGTTTCAAACCGTACCGGAACGCGACGCAGTTCAGACCAAGGAAGAAGTTCCCAGTAAGTGAGCGCTCACGGGGTGGGCGTTACACGCGCTTGCTACGCCGTTCGGCATAACGCTTGAGTCCCCACAAGATACCGATTGCGACGACGATGCCGGCGGCGGCGATCAACAATCCCTCGCGGCTTTCCGCGGTGACCAGCGATCCCAACTGACTTCCCAGCAAGGTGACGCCGAGCAGTCCCGGGGCGATCCCCAAGGTGGAGCCGAGCATGTAGTCGCGAAAACGCAAATGGCAGGCTCCGGCCAGCATGTTGGTCAGGGTGAAAGGCGCCAGTGGCAGCAGGTTGAACAGCACCATGGTGCGCACGCCGCGTCCCGCGAGGAGTCGAGCCAGGCCGTTGAGCTTCTGGCCGCCGTGGCGTAGTAGTGCGTCGCGTCCCAGCGCTCTTCCCACCCAGTAAGTAGCGATCGACGCCGACAGCGTTCCCAGCATGGCGTAGACGAAGCCCCAGGCGGGGCCGAAGATCAGACCCGTGGCGGCGACCAATACGCTCAATGGAAAGACGACCAGGGAAGTGAGGGCATACACACCCATGACGGCCAGTGGCGCCCAGGGGGCGTCGCGCCATGACGCAGCATTTTGCAGCAGATGAAGCAGCGCTTGCGGGGTCAGGATGTCGTGCATGGCGAGCCATTGCCAGAGCAGGCCACAGCCGAGCATGACACCGAGCAAGGCGAAGAGAATTCCGAGAGAACGAGACATGCGGGCCCTCAAAGCGTGAACTGCGCTAAGCATACGTGAGAGCCCGCACGGGGAAAACACGGCACCTTGCGTGCCGTGTCGAACGCCGATCAGTCTTTCAGTGACAGCGCTTCTTTCACGACCGGCCAAGCCGCGTCGCCATCGGTGGTGGTCACGCCGTCGAGCATTTCCTCGACGCGATCCGGATGATCCTCGATCCAGGTCGTGGCCACGCTGCCGAGCTCTTTCTCGTCAAGACCGAAGGCCTTGATCATCCAGCTTTGCTGCTCGGCGGTGAAGGTGAAGTTCTCGAAGAACGCCGTCAGATTGGCGTTGGCGTCAGCGAAGTCAGAGTTCATCAGGGTGAGCACCTGGCTGGCGCCGTTGCCTTCACCGAACAGGTTCTTGCTGTCGTCCAGATAGCGCATCGGCAGCTCGAGGTTCATCCAGTGCGGCGTCCAGCCGACCCAGACGATGGGTTCCTCGCGCGAGATGGAATCGCGTGCCGCGCTGAGCATGCCAACGGTACTGGTATCCACTAGCTGCCAGTCACCGAGTCCCCAGGTGTCGTTGTCGATCGCCTTGTTGAGGATCTCGCTGGCGGCGGAACCGGCGCCGAAGCCATGGATCTTGCCGTCGAACATGTCGCGGTGCTCGTCTAGGTCTTCGAACGAGGTCACGCCTTGTTCGTAGACATACTCGGGCACCGCCAGCGTCATTTGCGCACCATCGACGTTGTTGGCGATACGCGTCACGCTTCCTTTGTCTTCCATGGGGGTGAGCATCGGCTCTTGCGCCGGTAGCCAACCGCCCAGGAAGACGTCCACATCGCCGCTTTCCATGCCTTGGTAGATGACCTGCAGGCCGATGTCATCGGTTTGCGACTGATAACCGAGGGGCGCCAGAAGCTGGCTGGCGATCTCGGTCTTGACGGTGATCCCGGGCCACGAGGGGACGCCGAAGTGGATCGTGTCGGCTGCCTGGGCCGGCAGTGCCAGGCCGAGGCTGGCGGCTAGCGGTAGCCCGACGAATAAGGGACGAAGCGAATGAGACATTAAGAAACTCCCGTTTCATTGGTGGATGTTGTCGGAGTAGCGGGCGCGGCGGTAGAGGCGTGGCGCGCCAACACGCGTAGATGCGATTCGAGGTGGTCGATATCCAGGTAGGTGCCTTGCAGGTGACGGCGTCCGGTATTGGGATCGAAGGCGCCACGGCCGTGCAGTACGCGACGGTTGTCGAAGGCCACCATCTGTCCGGATCCGAGCGCGAAGTCGACGCGGAAGCGCGGCTCGCGCAGACGTTGCCAGAAGATCAGATAGGCCTCGTACCAGGCGTCGGCTTCTTCCGGCGGCAGGCGTAGGGTGTCGCGAATCCAGTTGTTGAAGCGAACTTCGCGGATGCGGCCCGTGGCATCGACGTCGATGACCGGGGCGCGTACCGCGATATCGCTGTCCTCGTCCTGAAAGCGGAAATCGATGGGGGTATCGCGCAGACGCAGGAAGGCTTCCGGGACTTCATGGCGCATGGCTTCGGCCACGGCGAAGCCGTCGGCGAATAGGGATGCGCCACCCTCGGCTTCGTTTTCCAGGCAATACAGAAGCTGAATGTCCGGGGGATGGCGCCAGTTGGGCAGGTCGGTATGCAGCTCGAGACCGATGGCGGTATACGCGGCGTTGTTGGGATTGGGCTTGGACTGAACATCGAAACGGGCGCCGAAGTTGGTGGCGCGCATCGGCCCGAACAGTTCGGTGATACGCACCACTTCTTCGAGTTCGCGCGGGCCGTCGTCGAGCAGCACCAAGCCGTCACGCAGCAGAGCGGTCAGCCACTCGCGGCGACCGTCGCTACCGGCCATCATGTCGGTATGCGACACATGCACGGGGGCAAAGTCTTCGCGCCAGGCTTCGGCGAGCGGAACGCCGTCGTCGGCACGCGCCTCGGGGCGACGCTGATGCAGCCAGCCGGCGTCGAAGCGCGACTGGTGGCCGTCGGCCCAGCGCAGTGCCAGTACGCCGTCTTCGATGGTGGCGTCGGGGCTCGCGTTGAGGAAGGTGTCATCCTCGAGCGGCATGTAGAGGCGTTCACGCGTAATCGGGTGGCGGCACTCGGGGCAGGCGCAGTGATCGCGTAGCCAACGATAGCTGTAACGCGCGGTGTCGGCGTTATCCCAGGTTACCTCCAGCGCCTTGTCGCCAGGGTGGCAGGCGCGTAGCGCGGGGCCTTGCGCATAAGGAGAGAGCTCACTCATTTCGACGGCGGGGGATTGGCTCTGGGACTGCATATCGGCCTCCTGATGTTGGGTCGTGCGAATCGGCCTCTAGGATGTCGCCTCATGGCGACATTAGACAAACGATGAATCTCGGACCTAAGGCCAAGCTTTGCTAATGGGTGGCTTATTGAAGATCATGGGCGGACATCCATTACCCCCGAGTTCACCATGTCCCTGCCACCGATCCTGTGGATGCAAGCCTTCGAGGCTGCCGCGCGCACGCTGAGTTTCACCCAGGCCGGTCGCGAGCTGGGCGTGACGCAATCGGCCATCAGCCAGCGGATTCGACTGCTCGAAGACCGTCTCGGTCAGGCGTTGTTCGTGCGGCACCCGCGGAGCCTGTCGTTGACGCCGGCCGGACAGGCCTGGCTGCCGAGCATTCAGGAGGCCTTCACACGCATCGCCGAAGGGACCGCCGAGGTCTTCGGACCGCATCCCGACGCGCCGGTCACGCTGCGTGCTACGCCTGCGGTGCAGGCTGGTTGGCTGGCCACGGAGCTGACGCGGTTCCATCATCGGCATCGCGATGTCACGGTCCGCTTGGTGAGTGCCGTATGGCCCGGTGACTTTGGCGCCGAGGGCGTGGACATGGAGATCCGCTACGGTCAGGGTGACTGGACCGACATGGAGTCGGTGCTGCTCAACGAGGAAGTCATGCTGCCGGTGTGCTCGCCAGACCTGGCCCGTGAGTTGCAAACGCCCGACGACTTGGCCGGACATACCTTGTTGCACGCCGCCGGCTTCGCGCTGGGTTGGCCGAGCTGGCTGGCACTGGCCGGGGCCGAAGGGCTGGAAGCGCGTTGTGCTTCATTCATTTGCGATACCCAGGTCGCCACGCTGGCGTTGGCTGCACGCGGGGCGGGCATCGCCTTGACCCACCGGCGCCTCTTCGATGGACGCGACGATTTGGTGGCGCCCTTTGAGCTGTGCATGCCCACCGACGAGGCCTTCTGGCTGGTACGCCCTCAGGCGCGGGTATTGCGTCCGGCATGCGAGGCACTCTGGGAATGGTTGCGCGATGCACGTGAACTAGACTGACGGAAGTGGCCCATGAAAGGGGCCGGCGAGCCCGAGGAGATGAGCATGACGAGGTATCGGCACGCGGGTGATGCAATATCTGTCGCGGTGGGCATTGTCTGGCTGCTGGCGGTTGCGGGGATCACCACGGCCAGCGCGGACGGCGTGAAGGTCTACGATCCCGAAAGCGGGCGTTTGCTGCCACTCGAATCGCACCATGCCGGACATGAGGATAGACGCTACGATCGTGAGCGCCACGTCTGGCATGGATGGGGTGAACGCGGGTGGCGAGAAGGACGCGGTCGCGTCAGTGTGCACCCGTCGATCATAGTGCAGCCCAGCGCGTCTTCGTCGCCAGGCGTCGAGACGCGCTCCGCCACGCCTGAAGGTAGCCGTGTATGTCGCGGGGACGACGGTGCCACTACTTGGTCGACGCGCCCTACGCCCTGTGCCTCGGCTTCGGAGAGCCGCGATGATGCTACGCCGCAATGATGGTGCCGTGATGCGCCGCTGCGTGATGTGGGCCTGCCTGGTACTCGCGGGTCTGGGGCTGTCGTGGTGGGCGAGTGCGCAATCCGACGCGCGTGACGCGCCCCATGGCGTGGTCCTGAGCATCGACGGCAGCATCGGCCCCGCCACCAGCGATTACTTTCAGCGCGGCCTCGAGCGTGCCGACGAGGCCGGCGCCTCGCTGGTGATTCTCGAGCTCAATACACCGGGCGGCTTGGATGCCTCCATGCGTGACATGATCCGCGCGATGCTGGCCTCGCCGGTGCCGGTGGTGAGCTATGTGACGCCCGCCGGGGCGCGTGCCGCCAGCGCCGGTACCTATCTGCTATATGCCAGTCATGTCGCCGCCATGGCGCCAGCGACGCATCTTGGCTCGGCGACACCGGTGCAACTCGGCGGTGGCAGCAGTGAGCCGGCGGAAGGCGCGTCGGAGGAAGGCGATACTCAAGAAGCATCGTCATCGGCGATGGAGCGCAAGGTCCTCGAGGATGCGGTGGCCACGATCCGCTCGTTGGCCGAGCGTCACGGACGCAACGCCGAGTGGGCCGAACGCGCCGTGCGTGAGGCGGCCAATCTCACGGCCAGCGAGGCCCTGGAGGCCAATGTCGTCGATGTCGTGGCGGGCGATCTCGACGACTTGCTTACCCAACTCGACGGGCGGTCTGTGGTCATGGCCGATGGCGAACGCACGCTTGCCACGCAGGACATGACGCTCGAGCGCCAGCCCCCGGATTGGCGCGCCCAAGTGCTGGCGTTCATCACCGATCCCAACGTCGCCTATTTCCTGATGATCATCGGCTTCTACGGGCTGATCTTCGAATTGCTGAGTCCGGGCACGCTATTTCCTGGCGTGATCGGCGCCATCAGCCTGGTATTGGCCATGTACGCCTTCCAGATGCTCTCGGTGGGGTATGCGGGTCTGATGCTGATTTTCCTGGGCATGGCGCTGGTCGTGGCCGAAGCGTTCGTACCCAGCGTCGGCGTGCTGGGCTTCGGCGGACTCGCAGCCTTCGTCGCCGGCTCGGTAATGCTGATGGACGACACGCATCAGGCGCTGGCGTGGCCTCTGGTAGGCGGTGTGGCGCTGGTTGCTGCCGGCTTTCTGCTGTGGGTGGTAATGCGCTTCGTGGGGATGCGCCGACGCCGTCCTCAGGGCGGCCAGGAGGAAATGATCGGCCAAGAGGCCACGGTGCTGGCGGACTTCCAGGGGCAAGGCAAGGTCATGGTACACGGAGAGCGCTGGCAGGCGCGCTGTGTATCGCCCGTGGCACGCGGTCAGCGGGTGCGAATCGTATCCAACGAAGGCTTGACGCTGGTGGTCGAGCCCATCACGGCAATCCCCTAGTCGTCATGCGGGGCATGCCAACGCTAAGCGAGAAGGAGTAACGCCATGTACGCGAGTTATGCCTATCTAGTGCCGATTGTTCTCGTGGTGCTATTGCTGTTCGCGGCGATACGCATCTTGCCGGAGTACAAGCGCGGTGTGGTGTTCTTCCTGGGCCGTTTTCAGGCGGTGAAGGGGCCGGGGCTGTTGTTGCTGATTCCGGGGATTCAGAAGATGCAGGTCGTTGACCTGCGCACCGTGACCCTGGACGTCCCGGAGCAGGACGTGATCTCGCAGGACAACGTCACCGTGCGCGTCAACGCGGTGCTGTACTTTCGCGTGGTCGATCCCGAGAAGGCCATCATCCAGGTCGAGAATTTCGGTGTCGCTACCAGCCAGCTGGCGCAGACGACCTTGCGCTCGGTACTCGGCAAGCACGATCTCGACGAGATGCTCTCCGAGCGCGACCGTCTCAATAACGATATCCAGGAGATTCTCGACGCACAGACCGAGTCGTGGGGCATCAAGGTCGCCAATGTCGAGATCAAGCATGTCGACCTCGACGAGAGCATGATCCGCGCCATCGCCCGTCAAGCCGAGGCCGAGCGCGAACGGCGTGCCAAGGTGATCCATGCCGAGGGCGAGCTGCAGGCCTCGCACAAGCTGGTCGAGGCCGCCGATGTCATGGCCAGCAATTCGGCGGCGCTGCAGTTGCGTTACCTGCAGACGCTCAGCGACATGAGCAACAAGAACGCGTCGACCATCGTCTTCCCGTTGCCGATGGATATCATGGACGCCTTCAAGAGCCAGTTGAACAAGTCGGGGGCCGCTTCGTCGAACCGCTCGTCACCCAATGACTAGACGCCTGGCAACGAAGCGTGACAGACGTCTGTCATATCGAGCGGTTAGAATGACGCCTCGTTTTCACTAGGAGCCAGGCGCCATGCCCGCTGATAGCCACCAACTGGCGATTTTCGATCTCGACGATACCCTGCTCGACGGCGATTGCACCGGCTTGTGGATCGCTTGGTTGGTGCGGCGCCGCTGGGTGGAAGATGGCGAGGCGTTCATGAATCAAGTGGCGTGTCACGAGCAGCAATATCACGCCGGTACGCTGGATATGCAGGCGCACTTGCGCTTCGTGCTGGCGCCGTTGATTGGGCGTCGGCGCGAGACGGTGCGCGACGAGGTCGTCGCCTTCGTCGAGACCTGGATTCGTCCGCGCCTGATGCCGGGCGCACTCGAACGCTTGGCCTGGCACCGCGACCAGGGCCACGCCACCTTGATCATTTCTGCCTCGATGTACCATTTGGTCGAGCCCATCGCGCGTGAGGTCGGCGCCGATGACGCCCTGGCAACGCCCCCGGCGTTCGACGCCGAGGATTGCTTTACAGGCGAACCCACCGGGATCGTGACTTATCAGTCGGGCAAGTTGACGGCGCTGGAGGCTTGGCTTGCCGAATGTGAGGCTGCGCACGCGCGCCCTGGCATTCTCTGGGGCTATAGCGATTCGCACAACGATCTGCCGCTGCTCGAGCACGTCGATCATGCGCATGTCACGCAGCCCGATGCCCGACTGGCACGTATCGCTGAATTGCGTGGCTGGCCGCGATTCGATTGGCGTGCCCCGTCCGCCGCTATGACCAAAGGTGCAAATGCGGCGTCGAGTTGGTAGAATCCCGCGCTTTCTTGGGTACATGACGCCTTGTGCCCACAACCGACCGTTCAAGGCCGATTTGATTTCATGAGCGCAACGCCGCCCTAGCGTTTCCCCTTTCCTCTGGAGCGTTTCCTACGCTCCTGTACGGTCCCGATGGACGCATCATGCGTCGAGCGGGGCCGTTTTCGGCCGTCTTTTCGGTTCCCGTCGCATTCTCGACATCGGCACATGACACGATGCCCGTGACTCGGATGAGCCGTCGCCAGACGCGCCGTTTAAAACTTCTGACCTTTCTCATCGACTGGACACAAGCATGTACGCATCAATCAAACAACGTTGGTTCTCGAACGTCCGATCGGACGTCTTGGCCGGCGCCGTGGTGGCGTTGGCCCTGATCCCCGAGGCGATCGCCTTCTCGATCATTGCCGGGGTCGACCCCAAGGTGGGGCTCTTCGCGTCCTTTTCCATGGCGGTGGTGATTTCCTTTACCGGCGGCCGGCCGGGGATGATTTCCGCCGCTACCGGCGCCATGGCGCTGCTCATGGTGACCCTGGTCAAAGAGCATGGGCTGGAGTACCTGCTTGCCGCGACCTTGCTGACGGGGGTGTTGCAGATCGTGGCCGGTTATCTGCGCCTGGGGGCATTGATGCGTTTCGTTTCGCGCTCGGTGGTCACGGGCTTCGTCAACGCCCTGGCGATCCTGATCTTCATGGCGCAATTGCCGGAGTTGACCGACGTGACCTGGCACGTCTATGCCATGACCGCCGCGGGTCTGGGGATCATCTACTTGTTTCCCTACGTCCCGGTCATCGGCCGCATGCTGCCGTCGCCGCTGGTCTGCATCATCGTGCTTACAGCGGTCTATATGCTGGGCGATTTCTCCATGGTGCGTACCGTGGGTGATATGGGCGAGCTGCCGGATACGCTGCCGGTCTTCCTGTGGCCGGATGTGCCGCTCAATTTCGAAACCCTGACGATCATCTTCCCGTATTCCGCTGCGCTGGCCGTGGTGGGCCTGCTCGAGTCGCTGATGACGGCAACCATCGTCGACGAACTTACCGATACGCCCAGCGACAAGAACCGCGAGTGCAAGGGCCAGGGCGTTGCCAACATCGCCACCGGCTTTCTGGGCGGCATGGCGAGTTGCGCGATGATCGGGCAGTCGGTCATCAACATTAAATCCGGCGGTCGTACGCGGCTTTCCACGCTGTGTGCCGGGATCATCCTGCTGATTCTGGTGGTCTTCCTCGGCGATCTCGTCGCCCAGATTCCCATGGCTGCATTGGTGGCGGTGATGATCATGGTCTCCATCGGGACCTTCAGTTGGGAGTCGCTGCGCGACCTGCGCAAGCACCCCATGTCGACCAATATCGTCATGCTGGCCACGGTGATCGTGGTGGTGGCAACCCATAACCTGGCGATTGGCGTCCTGGTAGGGGTGCTGCTGGCGTCGCTGTTCTTCGCCAACAAGGTTGGCCAGATCCTCTACGTGGGCAGCGAAATGGATGAGGACGAGCAGACACGTGTCTATCGCGTCGTCGGGCAGGTGTTCTTTACCTCGGCGGACCGTTTCGTGAACTCCTTCGACTTCAAGGAAACCGTTGGACGCGTGCATATCGACCTGACCCGCGCGCACTTCTGGGATATCACCGCCGTGGGGGCGCTCGATAAGGTGGTCATCAAGTTCCGCCGTGAGGGCACCGAGGTGGAGGTCGTGGGGCTCAACGAGGCCAGCGCCACTCTGGTGGACCGCTTCGCGGTGCACGACAAGCCCGATGCCGTGGAAAAACTCATGGGCCACTGAATCGCGCCAAGTCTGTAGGCCTACGGCTTAAGGGGAGACGACAAGTCTCTCCGGGTCTGAGTATCATGCAATCACTCCCATTGCCATGGGATCTCGATAAGATCATCAGAAGGAGCTCGCCACATGAAAGCCCCCCACGTCATGGCGTGTATCGATGGCTCGCACTATTCGGAGAGCGTGAGCAAGGCGGCGGTCTGGGCCAGCCAGCGCATGGAGGTGCCGCTTTCCTTCGTGCACGTGCTGGATCGTAACCAGGCGCCGAGTCAGTTCGATCCGCGCGGTAACATCGGGCTCGGTTCACGCGAGCATCTTCTCGAAGAGCTGGCCAGCCTGGATGAGCAGCGCGGAAAGGTCGCGCAAGAGCACGGCCGCTTGATGTTGAGCGCGGCGCGCGAACGCGCCGAGGCGGCGGGCATCACTGAAGTCGAAACGCGTCAGCGTAACGGCGAGCTGGTCGAAGCCTTGACCGAGATCGAAGAAGAAGCGCGACTGATCGTGCTGGGCAAGCGCGGTGAGTCGGCGGACGCCTCGCCGGAACATATGGGCAGCAACCTCGAGCGCGTGATTCGCGGGCTGCATCGCCCGATTCTGGTGATTCCGGAGGCTTTCCAGGCGCCGACACGCTATCTGATTGCCTTCGATGGCGGTCCCACCACGCGCAAGATGGTCGAACTGCTTTCGGAACGCCCGTTGCTGCGCGACCTGGAATGCCATCTGGTGCTGGTGGGTGCGGATACCGACGAGCATCGCGAGCAACTGGCCTGGGCGGAGAAGCAGCTAGCGCCGACCAGTAGCGCCGTACATACGCAAATTATCGCCGGCGAGGTCGAGAAGGTGCTATGCAACTATCGGCAGGAGCATGATATCGATTTGCTGGTCATGGGCGCCTACGGCCACTCGCGCATTCGCCAGTTTCTGGTGGGCAGCACCACCACGGCGATGATTCGCCGCGCCCAGTCTCCCTTGCTACTGCTGCGCTAAGCGCCGCGAACCATTAGCGCCACAATCTATGAGGATCATGCCATGATCATTCAACGCCACGACACCAAGGCCCGCATGAGCCGGGCCGTGATTCACAATGGTGTCGCCTATCTATGCGGTCAGGTCGCCGGCCCGGATGCACGCCACGGTGATATTGTCGCGCAGACCGAGAGCATGCTGGCGCGTGTCGATGACTTGCTCGAGGAAATCGGTTCGGACCGCGAGCACCTGCTCACGGCGACGGTCTATTTGGCTGATGGCGGGAACATGGCAGCCATGAATGCGGTGTGGGATGCCTGGGTACCTGCCGGTCATGCCCCGGCGCGTACCTGCGTGGTGGCGCCGATGCCTGCCGACGATCTCAAGGTGGAAGTGACCGTGACCGCCGCGGTCAAAGGGCAGTAGCGAGCCACACGGCGTAAGGCGCCGGTCACGCCGACGGCGCCTCCTCTTCCTCGTTCTGGGTCGCCGCCGGCGGCTGGTGACTCAGAAACTCGCCCACGCGTTCCGGCTCGCTTTCGCCGACACGGCATAGCTGGACGGCGATCTCCGCATATTGCATCAGCACCGGCACCAACAAGCGTTGCCGCTCGGCATTGTCGCCGGTGGCGCGTGCCTCGCCGTCGAACCACTCGAAGAGCCGTGCCAGCCGCGCGTAGTTGGGATCACCGCGCCCGCTATTGCCGCGCAGCGCATCGATGGACAGACAGCGCAGCACATTGCGCTTGTTGGGATCCAGCCCTTCTTTTTCCAACAAGCGTTCGGCATGTTGCATGAAATGCTCTGCCAGCAGCGCCGTGGTCTGCGTACGCCCATGATGAGACAAGGCATCGAGGCTATCGTGCAGGGCACGCTGCTGCTGGGAAAGCTGCTGCCACAGCGCCAGGCCCAGCAGAGCGAGGATCGCCAGCGCACCTAGCGCAAGCACGAACGCCCCCAAGGGGATCAGCGCCGATGGCGGAAGCGGCCAGGCGAGGTCGGTGGCCGACAGCAGCACACCCCCCAGCAGGGCGATGGCGAAGAGTATGGCAAGCATCAGAGCCAAGCGTTTCATCGAGTCGTATCCATTGCCTCAGGCATCTGCCTCATTATCGGCCCCATTGCGCCAAGCTTGATGGTGGCAAGCGACATCCTCCCCATAGGGTGTTTACAAAATAGCTTCTCACTCAGCACATGCCGCCGTTAACCGGCAACACCTGACGCGTCATATAGGCCGCGTCCTTTGAGCATAGAAAGCTCACCACGCCGGCGATGTCTTCGGCCTGGCCGGTGCGTCGCATGGGGATCAGCTTGAGCACTTCTTCCTGGGATAGGTGATGCGTCATATCGGTGTCGATCCACCCCGGCGCGACGCAGTTGACGGTGATATGGCGCTTGGCCAGTTCGATGGCCAGCGCCTTGGTGGCGCCGATGATCCCCGCCTTGGCGGCGCTGTAATTGACCTGGCCGCGATTGCCGATGAGCCCTGACATCGAGGCGATGGTGACGATGCGCCCCGGCTTGCGGCGCTGGATCATCGGCATGACCAGCGGATGCAGCACGTTGTAGAAACCGTCGAGATTGGTATGTACCACGCTGTCCCAATCGTCGCCGGTAAGCGCGGGGAATGGGTTGTCGGCGGTGATGCCAGCGTTGCAGACCACGCCGAAATAAGTGCCGTGGGCCTCGATGTCCGCTTCGAGAAGGGCGCGTGCCTGATCGCGATCGGCCACGTCGAAACACACAAGGCGCGCCTCGCGGCCCAGTGCGCGAATTTCTTCGGCGACGCATTCGGCGTCCTGTTCGCGCGAGCGGTAATGAAGGACGATGTCGAAGCCGTCGTGCGCGAGGCGCAGGGCGGTGGCGCGACCGATGCCACGGCTGGCACCGGTCACCAGGATGGTGTCGGTCATCGAGCGTTTTGCCTTTCTACAGGAGAAGAAGAAGTTGCCGGTGTTGGCTGGAAGATGCTCAGGCGGCCTTCGGCGAGGCGTTGGCCCGCCGCCGTCGATAGTGTGCCGGAGAAGGCCCGCACGCCGTTGTCGGCGACGAATTCTCGCGTCACCTGGACATGCACTGGCTCGTCGAGGGCAAAGTTATCCACATGGGCATGATAACGCCGGCTGGCGATCAAGAAGCCGGGCGGCGGCGGTGCGCCGTCGATATGCGCCCAAACCCCGGCCCAGGCGGCGACGCCCTGGGCCATCCATTCGAGACCGACCCAGGCGGGAATCGCCCCGTCCTCGACGAAAAGGTCGCTGTCTCTGGGCGTGATCTCGACGGTGGCGCCTTCGGCGTCGTAATCCAGCAGCGTGTCGAGTAGACACATGGCGCCGTCATGGGGAACGAATGGCCTGACCGCGCAGGGGAGCTCAAGGCGCATGTCATGCCTCCTCGCGGGTCATCAGCAGCGCGGCGTTATTGCCGCCGAAGGCGAAGGAATTGCTCAGCGCATGCTTGAGCGGACGCGGCGTGTGCTCGGGCGTAACCGTAGACATGACATAGTCGAGGGGTGGCAGCTCGGGATCGGGTACGGCGTCGAAGACATGCACCGGCAGCCGCCCGCGGTCGAGTGCCAACCAGCAGAACGCGGCTTCCAGCGCGCCGGCTGCGCCCAGGGTGTGGCCGGTCAACGCCTTGGTCGAGCTGCACGGCGGCGAGGTGGCGAATAGCGCCGCGACCGCCTTGGCCTCCATGCTGTCGTTGTGGCGAGTACCGGTGCCGTGCAGGTTGAGATAGTCCACCGCCTCGGGCGCGCAGCCGCCCATTGCCAGGGCTTGGCGCATCGCCTCGTGCGCGCCGCTACCATCCGGACGTGGCGCGGAGACGTGATAGGCGTCGCTGGACTCACCCGTACCGCTGAGCTGAATGCCGCCGTCTTCCGGCGTGACCACGAACAACGCTGCCGCCTCGCCGATATTGATGCCGTCGCGCTGCGCGGAGAACGGTAGGCAAGGGCGCTCGCTGATCGCTTCCAGGCTGGCGAAGCCGTTGACGGTCAAACGGCAGAGGCTATCCGCGCCCCCCGCGACGACCGCGTCACACGTCCCGCTGGCGAGCAGGCGTCGAGCGCTGGCCAGGGCCCGTGCGCTGGAGCTGCACGCCGTAGAAAGCGCATATACCGGTCCCTGGGCGCCAAGACGCTGGGCCACGAAGTGTGCCGGTGCGCCGAGTTCCTGATTGGCATAGCGGAACGCCTCGGGTAGCGGACCCTCGCGGCCCGCTTCGGCGATGGCGTGTTCGGTCTCGCCGATGCCTGAGGTACTGGTGCCGATGACCACGCCGATGCGTTCGGGCGCCACCGACTCGCGCAACGTGTCGAGCGTGTCACTGAGCCGCTGCATGGCGAGTGCCAACAAGCGGTTGTTGCGGCTGCGCTGCTCGGGCGGCCAGTCGTCCCAGTCGGGGAGCGCGCATGTAACCATGCCCAGCGGTAGCTCGCGTTCGGGTGTGAAGACAGCGCTGGATGTCAGCCCGCGTCGCCCGTTGAACAAGGCGTCGGCGATGGTCTCCAGATCGTCTCCGAGGCTACACACCACGCCGGGGCGCGACAGACGACAGGGTTGGCGGTTGGCGGATGGTCTCATCGCGAGGCCTCACGGTCGGTGGGCGAATCGAGCGGCGCGATGCGCAGTCGATAGTCGCCTTGAAAATCTTCCAGCAATACGTCGCTGTCATTGTTTATATCGCGTTGCGCGGGGGGTGGCGTAATGCGCGCGACACGCTCGCCGCGATAGGCGATCAGGCGCTGTTGGCGATTTTCGTCGAGCGTCCAGTCGCTATCGGCGAAGGCCTCCTCGAGCGCCGCGCGGGGCCACAGCGACCATTCCAGCCGCGTCGCCAGCCAGTCCGGCGGAAACGGCAAGGCATCCTCGCGCGGAGCGTCGCCTTGCTCGAAGCGGCTGCCCGAGGCGTCGCGCACCAGCGTCGTCAGGCGCTGACCGTAGGGCGTGGTCAGCACCACGCGCATTTCATCCGAGGCGAGACGCAGCACGGCGATCAGTGTCTGTGTGTCTGCGTTCTTGTCGTCAGGGACGAAGGTCAGGCGCCGGGTGAGCGTTTCCGAGCGTTGGGCCTGATCCAGTGCCGGATGGGGTGCAATGGGAGGCGCCAGCGAGCAGCCGCCGAGCAGCATCAGGGCACACAGCGTGATCGCTAAGGGGAAGCGTGCCAGCTTCATGAGCGTACCTCGTCGCGTTGGGCGCAGATCTCGGCAAGCGTCGCCAAGCGGCGTCGTGAGGCGGTGACGAAAGGATTGTCGCGGTCCCAGGCGTAACCGGCGAGCACGCCGCTGATCCAGCGCTTGAAGCGCGGCGGCGGTGCCTCGTGAAAGACGATGGTTTGCAGCGTGCCGGCGTACCACGCCTCGACGAAGGCGCGGAAGGTATCCACCCCGGCGCGCAACGGTGTCTCGAAGGCGGCGTGCCAGTCGATTGCCTCGCCGCGTAGCTGGCGGTCGACCAGGGGCGCGGCGAGGTGCGCCGAGTGCAGGGCAATGGTGACGCCGGAGGAAAACACCGGATCGAGAAATTCCCCGGCGTTGCCGAGCAGTGCGTAACCGGGGCCGTGCAGGCGCGTGACGCTGGCCGCGTAGCCGCGTATTTCGTTGACCTCGCGCACGCGCCGCGCCTGGTGCAGGAGCTGGCGAAAACGGGGTTCACGGTCGATCAAGGTTTGCCAGCGCGCCTCGGGGGTGTCGCCATGCGCGGCGAGGGTGTCGATATCACCGACGACACCCACCGAGGCGCGTCCATCGGCGAAAGGGATCAGCCAGTACCAGATGCCGGCGTCCTCGGGGTGCACACCGATGAGGATTTTCTCGCGGTCGTAATCGGCGTCCTCGATACCGTCCTCGACATGGCTGAAAATCGCCATGCGTGGCTCGGCGCGCGGATCGCGCTCGAGTGCTTCCAGGCGCGCCAACACACGTCCGTAGCCGCTGGCATCAAGCACGAAACGCGCGCTCAAGTGGCGCGTCGCCCCCTGTTCGTCCTCGAGTTGCAGGACGGGGCGCGCGGCATCGGCGTCAAACGCGGTGACCGTGGTGCCGAACTCGAGCGTCGCGCCCTGGGCCTCGGCGGCGTGGACCAGGCGCTGATCGAAGTCGGCGCGCGGGACCTGGTAGGTGGTGCCCCAGCCGGGCGTGGATTTCTCGCGGAAATCGATGGTCGTGGTCCGCGCGTGGCGCGTGAAGGCGGCGCCGTTCTTGGGTTGATAGCCGCCGGCCTGGACCGTCTCCAGCAAACCGGCCGCCTCGAGATAGGCCATGCTCTGCGGCAGCAGGCTTTCACCGATGGCAAAGCGCGGGAAATGGCTGCGCTCGATGACATGCACGCACCATCCGAGGCGGCTCAGGCGCGCGGCGGCCGCTGCCCCGGAGGGTCCGGCACCGATGATGGCGACGTCGCAGTCGGCGGCTTGCGGGGATGCGTCGGTGTGCATGTTCATCCTGCGTCTCCTCGTGGCCCGGGCCTGAGCAAGTAGACCAGCCCCCACACCGCGGCTAGGCCGATCAGGCACGTCAGGCCGAGATAGTGAAGCGCCGGAGTGGCACTGAAAGCGAGCAGCCCGAAGGCCAGCAGACTGGTCAACGTGGACAGGCTGATGGCCAGCCAGGCGGCGGCCTGGCGGGGGTGCTCGGCATTGAAGATACCCGCGTCGAGGCCGATGCCCAAGACCAGCAACAGCCCCAACTGACTGAAGACGTTGAGCGGAATGCCGGCCACCGCGAAGCTCGTCAATACGATCAGCGTAGCGCCCAGCGGGGGCAATAGCACTCGCCAGGTACGCCGACGATAGCGCAGGGCCAGCCCCGCGCCCAGCAAGATGAGGCCCAATGCCAGCCATTCGGCGATATGCGTGCGCAGCTCGCCGAGCAGCCCGGACAGGCGTTCGATACGATCGACATAGGTGACACCGGGCGTGTCGGCGGCGAGTTGCCGCAAGGGCGCCTCGCCGTCGCCGTCCGCGACGCCCTGAAGCGCCACGCTGGCGGCGACGTCGCCGTCGTCGGTCTTACCCAGCCACAGGCGGCGTTGCGGCTCCCCGAGCGGCGAGTCGAGCCAGGTGGCGACATCCAGCAGCGGGCTCTCGTCGAGGCGGGCGCGTGCCCGTTCGGCCAGTGTATCCGGCAAGTTCGCGCGCTCGAGCAGGTGCGTGAGCGGGGCCTGGTAAAGGCGTTCGACACGGGCCAGGTCGGCGTTTTGCCGCTCGGGCGGCGGTACGCTGTCGGCAAGGTCGACGTGCCCGCTGATCACGCCCTGGCGTTGCAGCGTGTCTAGCGGCATGTGCAGG
This sequence comes from Chromohalobacter sp. 11-W, assembly GCF_029889905.1. Classification (GTDB taxonomy): domain Bacteria; phylum Pseudomonadota; class Gammaproteobacteria; order Pseudomonadales; family Halomonadaceae; genus Chromohalobacter. Next base: position 39,496 of record NZ_JARANZ010000015.1, read on the forward strand.
GCGTCCAGTCGGCCGAGTAGCGCGGCCTCGTCGTCGCCGCGCACCAGCAGGTAGTGCGTGCCGGTATCGTTGCCTAAATGCTGTTGCACGATGCGCTCTTGTTCGAGCAAGGCATCGGGCGATGAACTGAGCAGCCGTAGGCTGTCGTCGCTGTGCAGGCGCCAGACGCAGAGCGCGAGCAGAACCATTGCGGCCACGCCCACAATGCCGGGCTTGAGGCGCCACGGCGAGCGGGTGAGGCGTTCCCAGCGCGTCGCCAGGCGCGCGGTGGCCGGCGAGATGGGCAGGCGCAGGCGGGGCAGCCACAGCACCACCGACAGCCAGGCACCCAACAGCCCCAGCGCGGCGAAGACTGCCATCTGGCGCAGGCCCGGCAGCGGTGTGAGGGTCTGGGCGAGGTACGCGACCAGGCTCGATGCCAGACCCAGCGTGAGCCCGGGCAGCAGGGCGCGGAGACGAAAGTCACGCCCGGCGATGGCGCGATGACTCTGCAGATGCAGGGCGTAATCGATGGCGATGCCGATCAGGCTGGCGCCGAAGGCTAGCGTCAGCAAGTGCAGACTGCCGAACAACGCCAATGTCAGGGTCAGCGCCATCAGCAAGCCGCTGCCTAGCGGTAGCAACAGTGCGAGCAGGACGCGCGGTGAGCGAAAGACGACCAGCAGCACCGCGATCAGGCCGAGCAACGCGCCCAGGCCGATGGTCGATATCTCGTGCTTGGCCTGTTCGGCCCCGGCCGCGGCATGAAAAATCAGCCCCGAGCGCAATAGCGTCGCCTCGGGGTGCGCGGCCTGAAAATCCGCCAATGCCGTGGTCAGGCGCTGCTGGGCGTCCGGCGCATAGGGGGAGGTGGCGAGCTTGCCGATCAACAGGTTAAAACGCCGGCCGTCGACATCGACGCTCAAACGGCCGTCGTGCGGGGTGATGCGACTCGTGGTGCGCTCCTCGAGCCAGGCATCGAGCAAGCCGAACGGGTCGCGTCGCAAATCCGGGCGCGCGGCGGGCGAGAACAGTGTCTTCAGTGCGGGCGCGACCAGCGACTCACCGCCGTCGGCATCGATGGCCTGGCGTATCTCGGGGGTCAGCAGGCGATAGCGATAGGCGTCGAGTGCCGCTTGAGGGTCGTCGTCGAGGAGATCGGTGTCGCGCCAGGTCAGGGTGTCGATCACCGACGCAGCGCCGTCGTCCCCGGTGAGCGCCTCGGCCAGCGCAGGCGTGGTGCTCGCCAGATCGTCGGTGTGTACCAGCAGCACGAAACGGTCCTCGAAGCTCGTGCCCAGCTTGGCACTGGCTTGCTCCACCAGCGGGGCCTGACGGTCCTCCGGCAGCATGGCGGTGAGCCGGGTGTCCGCGGGCAGGCCGTCGCGCAGCAGCCAACCGAGTGCCACCAGACACAGCAGATGGGCGATCAGCCAGGCCCAGGCGAGGTAACGGGGCGCGCGCGAGGCGGTGGGCAAAGGCGACATGGGCAGTCCTGGCGATCCGGTCAGCGGGTATCGGCGTCGGGGAGGGCGTCGATCGCCTCGGGCGTCAGCGGCGTCTGGTCGCTGAAGTCGACGCTCAAGCGGTCGCCATCGGCGGTGTGCATCTCCAGATGCTCGACGTAGCGGCCGCCGGCCAGGCGAATCTCGCCGATGCGCTCGGCGAGAGCCGAGTCGCGCGGGGTGAGCTTGACGCGCCAGTCGTCGGCGTTGCCCTCGAGCGTCTGGGTAAAGCGGGAATCCAGTGCCGACCAGTCGCCGCCGAGTAGACGCAACAATAGCGCGGCGATCTGCTCGCGACCGGCCTGACGGGCACTTTCAGCTTGCGTGGCGTCATCCGCATCGGCCGGCGTGAGCACCAGGGTATCCTCCACGGGCGTTTCCAACTGCCAGACGACCTTCTCGTCGCGCACATAGGCGAAGCGCCCCTGGCTTTCGAGCTCTGTTTCGACATCGGCGAGCCAACGGATCTGCGTGAAGTGGCCTTCCAGCGCCGGGGTCTGCTCGAGACGTTCCTGCAGTGCCTGACGGTCGAAGGCGTGTGCGGCGAACGGCAGTCCGACGAGCCCCAGGCAGGCGTAGGCGATCAAGCGGCGCATCATGTGCTTTCTCCCGTGTCGAGATGACTCGCGGCGATGAAACTCAGTCGTCGTCGCGTGTGTGCGTTGTCGAAGAAGCCCAGAAAGGGAAGAAGTTGAACCATTGCAGGGGCTGGCGCTGGCATTGATCGGTCAGCCATTGTACGTAACGACGCATGGCTTGCTCGCGCCAGGCATCGCGCTCGACGCGTTTGACGTGGGTGGTGTCGTCGAAGTCATTGAATTCCACCCGATAGCCTTCGGCGTCACGCAGACAGGCCACCGTGTAGAGCGGGCAGCGCAACAGGGTGGCCAGATGGAACGGGCCCTCGGGAAAGTGGGCGGGCGTGCCCAGGAAGTCGAGCGTCTGGGTGCGCCCGCCGTCGTGGATCGGCACGCGGTCGGCGGCGATCATCACGAAGCGCCCCTGTTGAATGCGCTCGGCGAGTAGCATGGCGGTGGCCGGGGTGATCTCGCTGACCTCGATGATCTCCGGCGCGCGACGCAGGTCGCTGCGGGCCAGCAGCTCGTTGAACTTGCTGGCGTTGCGGGTATGCATGATCTGCACCACGTGGAAGTCGTCGCGACGTTCCTGCATGGCGCTGCAAACTTCCAGATTGCCGACGTGCGAGACCAGCACCAGACCGCCGCGTCCGCTGCGGATGGCGGCGTCGAGACGAGCACGGTCCTCGCCGTCGACCCGCGCCTCCAGGGTACGCCCGCTCCAGGCATCGATCTTGTCCATCAGCATGCCGCCGAAGACCAGGAAATGACGCAGGCTCAGCCAGTGCACGCAGCGCGGCGCCCGCCCGGCATACAACGGCCAGATGCGCTTGAGATAATCCTGCGACGCCCGGCGGGGAATGTGGCGTATCGCGTAGTAGTAAAGGATGACCGGTACCAGCATGAGCCGAAACGGCCAGCGTCCCAGGTGGCGACGAATCCAGATCATCAGGCGCATGCCGGCCAACGTGCCGGACTCCTGAACGCGCGACCAGTGCCGTGCATCGCGTTGCGTGTCGTCGTCGCTGGGGGTCATCCGGTACTCCTTGTCATTCGCGCATGGCGGCCTAGCAGGCGTGGCAGCCGCCGCAGCATACCGGCGAGCAAGCGTAAATGCATGGCGGTGAGTTGGCGATTATCGCGCCACATGGCGAAATGCGAGACGCCATCGAGGGGATAACTCACCCGCACGGGCAGGTTTTCGACCGGACGTGCGTCCCATATCCAGCGCACGGGCAGCTCGGTATCGAACTGCATGCGGTCCCCGCAGGGGTGCTGCGCGACCAGGTGGTTGGTCGCCGCTACCGGATACAGCTTGACGCCGCACATGGTGTCGCGCAGCGCGAAGGAAAGTGTGCTCAACCACACCAGCGAATGGGTGAGGTAACGGGCGTAGAAGCGGTGGCGCGGTACGCTGGCGTCGAAACGCGGGTAGCCGATGCGCAGCGTGGTGTCGTCGGCATTGAGGCCAGCGAGAAACGGCGGCAGGTCGTCGGCGTCGTGCTGGCCGTCGGCATCGACTTGCAGGGCGTGCGTGAACCCCAGCCGCTGTGCCTCGCGCAGGCCGGCCTTGACCGCCGCGCCCTTGCCGTGATTGTGCGGCAGCTTGAGCAGGTGGGTGCGGGGTGCGTCGGCGAGGCGTTCGAGAACGGCGGCACAGGCGAGCTCGCAACCGTCGTCGATCAATAACAGGGGAACCTCCAGACGGCGTAGCGCCTGGCAGGTACGTCCCACCGCGTCGGCGTGGTTATAGACCGGAATGATGACACAGGCGCGGGCGTCGTCACGCATGGCACGCGCCCTCAGGCCGCGTCAGCGTCAGCGTGCCGGTCCCGTGAGTCCCGCGCTGGCTGGTGAACGTGAAGCGTAGTCGGGTCGTCATATCGTTCTTGTGGGCGTTCTTGTGGGCGTTGTTATGAGCGTTGTTGTGGACATTGTCAGGGGCGTGGTGATGAACGTTGTCATGAGTCGTTTCATGCAGGCTGTCATGCGTGGCGTCGAGCGTCAGTGTGACGCGTTCCCCCGGTAGCAGCAGCAGGGGAAACTTGATGCGAGCCATATCGCGGCACACGCCGTGCAAGCCGAGGCTCTCGCGCGCGGCGTGAAGCGCCCAGCGCACCATGACCACGCCGGGCACCACCGGCTGCGTCGCGAAATGACCTTCGACATAGGCGAGGCGTTCGGGCACTTCCAGGGTCACGCGCGCGCTTTGCGGGCCGTCCAGTGTTTCACCCAGCCAGCGAGGCGCGCGGGGATCATCGAGATCCGCGAACAGGCGTGACAGGCACGTCGCGCCGAGTTTGCCCTGGGCATCGCGTGGCCAGGCCTCGACGAATCGCCAGTAGCGTGGCAGCACGGCGTTTTCGAAGCGTGGCGCCAGGGCGGTGCGTAGCGCCTGGATCAGTCGGCGTCGTGCGTCATGAGTGTGCGGTACGGCTTCGGGGGCGAGTTCGACGATGGCGCCCAGACGCCCATCGCGTCTCGGCAGGGGAACGCAATGGGCACGTCGCACGTCTGGCAACTCACCGAGGGCGCGGTCGAAGGCGGTGAGCGAGACACGCTTGCCGCCGACCTTGGCGATACGGTCGCTACGGCCGAGTAGCCGAAAGCGGGTACCTTCGACGACCACGCGGTCGGCTTGCGGCGTCCAGGTCGCGGGTGTGCTCAACCAGGGGGCGCGCAGCCATAGTCGATGCTCGGCATCGTCGCGTACCTCGACGCCGGGAAAGGCGGTCCAGCCGGCATCTCGGGATTGAATGCGCCAAGCGATGCCGCCGGTTTCTGAGCTGCCATAGACTTCGCGTACCTCGGTACCCAGCAGGCGCTGGGCATGCTCGGCAGCGTCGCGCGGCAGGGGCGCGCCGGAGGAGTGAATGCGTGCCAGGATGCCATCGACTGCCGGCCAGTCGAGTGTCTCCGGGAGCCGCTCGAGAGTCGGTGGGGCGCTGATCAGCACCGCCTCGCGCCGGGTTTGCGCATGCCAGCGTGCTAACCACAGATGTAAGGTTTCCGGGTAGCGGCACATCTCGGCGGCGAACGGTGCACGCTCGCACAGCGGGCGCAGCACGCTGAACAGTAGGCCGTAGATATGTTGGTGGCTCACCTGACTCAAGGTCAGGCGTGCCTCGAGCGGCCATAGCGCGGCATGCATGCCAAGCTCCGCATCGAGCTGGGCGAAGCTCTTGTCGAGGCGTTGCGGTTCGCCGGTAGAGCCGGAGGTATAAAGCGTCACGGCGATGCGTGCCGCCTCGAGTGTGCCCCAACGTGGTGCGTGAGGGGTGTCGCTCGCCGTCAGGCCGCCAGGAATATCTCCCAGACGTGCGGCATCCAGGGCATCGAGGGCCTCGAGTGTCGCGGGGCGCGTGTCGGCCGGCAGGATGACATGGTCGCCGCGTTCCCAGGCGGCGATCAATGCACAGCCGAAGCGGTACGGATCGTGTGTGCTCAGCATCCAGCTGCAGGGGGATTTGGCATGCGCGTCCAGCGTCGCCTGCCAGGCGCCGACGTCGGACTGGAACGTTTCCAGCGTTCGCCAGGGCGTCTCGGCGTGAGCGTCGGTTTGCCAGGCCACGGTGCGTGCAGGGTCGCATTCGCGCCATGGGGCGGCCAGCAGCGGACCGTGCGCCGCGTCATTCGTCATCAGGCGTTTTCCTCACCTGGCGGCGGATCAACCATTCACCGCCGAACATCGTTGCTAGTAGGGCATAGACGATGCCCCCGTTGTAGAGCGTCCACGTGGCCAGGTCGGCGTAGAGTGCGGTCCATAACGCGATGCTGCCATTGATGGCGAAGAATACGCACCAGGCCTGCGTGACGCGACGCGTATAGCGAACGCCGCGTGGTCCGAGTTGGGGTTCGCGGCGCCGTGCCAAGCGCTCTATGACGCTAGGCGGGCGTGCCAGGCTGTACGCGAAGGCGGCCAGCATGGCGGTATTGAGGAGCACTGGCCAGGCGCGCACGCCGAGTTCGGCGTGGCCGGCAGTGAGTATGGCCCCGCCGACGATGAGCAATCCCCAGCCCCAGTGTCGGTGCGCGGCCGGCAGTCGCCACCAAGCCAGCGCGACGAGAGCGATCAGCAATGGCCAGGCGCCGAGACGCGGCAGCAAGGCATGCACGGCCAGCGGCCATCCCAATGCCAGGATGCCAAGTAGCAGATTGAACAGGGCCGAGCGCGGTGCGGTCGACGACGGGGTACGGGAACTCATGCTGGGCTCTACGCGGTGCGACGCTCCTCAACCAGCGCGGCGAGCGTGCGCAGGTTGCGGAAGTGGTGGCGTGTTTCGTCACTATCGGATTCCAGCTTGATACCGTAGCGCTTCTGCAGGGCGAGCCCCAGTTCCAGGGCGTCGATGGAGTCCAAGCCTAGGCCTTCGACGAACAGCGGCTCGTCGGGATCGATATCTTCCGGCGTGACGTCCTCGAGCTCGAGGGTATCGATGATCAGGTGCTTGAGCTCTTGTTCCAATTCGCTCGTCATGGGCGACTCCATTCTCGTCGATGCAGCATAAGGCGTATGTTGTGTGCGTAAACGTTGCCGACGGCGGGGCGCACTATACCGGCTGGGCTATGATACAGGGTGTAAGCGGGTATAGGGCAGGGCGTCGATGGGCATGAGGCGATCTCGTCCATGCATTATTCGGCGCGTACCAACGACCATGCCTGGCGTGGCCGGTGGCAATGGAGTTCGTCGCGTGTGCCGCATAGCCAGTCGATGAGATCGCTGGGCTGTGGGCTGTCCTCGGCGGTATCGTCGCTCGCCAGTGGGCGTGAAGTGAGCGCCCAGGCGTTATGCGCGGGCGTCAACGACACGCGGAGTGCCACGGCGGCGGTGTCGATCGGGGTCGTGAAGTGCGCGGCGAAGCGCGCGGGGATCGCTTGCTCGGCGAAGGCGATGATCACTGTCGGCTCGCCCTGGGCCAGATATCCCTGGGCTTCGACGAGCAGCGCGGCAAACTCGTCGCCAGAGGCGGCGATCGCCTGCTGGGTGCGGCGATTGCCGCGCCCGATCGAGTACACACCGGGGATGGCATTATGCACCGAGAGCCCGAAGCGTGCTGGCGACAATGGCGCTTCCTCGGCCAGGGTATTGAGCATCTCCAGGGTGCGCTCGCCATCGCCGTGGCGTGAGGCATACAGCAAAGGGCAGTCGGCATTGGCGTCGAGCTCGGCCAGCATGTCGCAGAGTGCGCGACCGATGCCGGTCAAGCGGCGTCGCAACATGGCGGGCACATGGCTGCCGGCGGGTTTTTCCGCGACGCTGAGGCGGGGCTGCGACATATCGCGGCGGCCGGGCTGCCAGGCGCGCCAGTCATGCACATACATCATGGCCGGTGTCGTCATGCAGACGTTTTCCCTTTCGTCGGCAAATGCCGCTGGCTCGATTCGTGGTGTGAGTGACAACGTGTACGGACGTTTACCCTACCCGAGTCGTGGCATGATGGCTACTGTCTCGGGGCGCCGACATGAGGGCTGCGGGGCGATGATGAGGCGCAAAAAAAGACCGCCCTGGCGGGCGGTCTGGCCTGAGGCCAAACCCGCATGTGCGGGCGCAGGGAAACGGCGCTTGGCGCTGATGTGCAACGCGCGTGAACGTAAGTGCTGTAGGTGTCAGCCTATGTCAATGCCGTGTGACTGGCTGTCAGCCATGGCGGCGAAAGGCGTAGGCAAAGCTTGCGGGGTGGCGCAAGCGACTGGCTATGCACTGGGTGATCGTTACGAGGCATGGGGGGAGCGTTGGCGCCCACCTTTGCGGCCCGCCTCGCGAGCGCGATTGGTATCTTGCTTGAAGTTGCCGGGGCTTTGACGGCCACCCTTGCGTCCCGCTTCGGCGGCGCGCCCCGGGTCGTGCTTGAAGTTGGTGGGGCTGGCCTGGCCGCCCTTGCGTCCAGCCTCGGCGGCGCGTCCGGGATCATTGGCAAAATTGCCGGTGCTGCGTTTTGGCGTTGAAGAAGGCGATGTTGGGGGCGGCGTCTCTTCGTCCTTGATCAGCGGGCGTGGCGGTGTGGTCATGTGAACCTCGTCGATGGAACACGTTAGCGACACGAGACCAGGCAGTCAGCCTGTCACTGGTGATGCTTCCCCCTCCATGGGGTGGCTGCATCGTTTCCAGACACTAGCAGGTTGACGCGCAACACAGCGCAGCAAAACGTAATCTTCTACGGTGTTTTCTTATCGCCACCCGCTGGCGATCACGCCCATCCCGGTAAGCGCGAGACCGGCGCCGATCCAGTCGGTGGGTTGCAGCGATTCGCCATCGACCGCCCACAGCCAGCCCAGGGCGCAGACTACATAGACGCCCCCGTAGGCGGCATAGATACGTCCGCTGGCGGCGGGGTGCAGCGTCAAAAGCCATGCAAATAGCGCCAGGCTGGCGGCTGCAGGGATCAGCAGCCAGGGCGAGCCTTGCTGGCGGAGCCACAGCCAGGGCAGATAGCAGCCGACGATTTCCGCCAGGGCGGTGGCGATGAATAGCAGCGTCGTGATCAGCATGTGGCTTCTCCTGCGGGGCGGTCGCGCTCGCCTGGGGTGTCGGCGATCTCGCGCGGTCGGTAGCGGCGTGCCAGGGCGTCAACGGCGATGTTCAGGCCGGCGGTGATCAGCAGCAGGAAGAATGCCTGATCGAACATCAGATAGGCGAAGCTGGAGTCGATGTGAAAGCCCAGCGTGGCGATGCCGAGCATGCCCAGTAGCGCGGTTTCACGAATGATCGTCTCGGCGCGGTAGAACAGCAGCGCCAGCAAGCCGCCATAGAGGCGTGGCAGCAATTCGTAGGTATAACGGGAAGATGCCGGCAGTGCGTGGCTGCCCGGTACGATGGCATCGGCATGTCGCGCCACCAAAAAGGCGATCAGTGCGCCGTTGTGTAACGACAACGCCAGCCAGGCGGGCAGCATCGATGGGCCGAGCATCAACAGGAAGATGAAAGCCAGCATCAATTCCGGCGTCGAGCGCATCAAGATCAAGACGCCTTTGCCTGCCATACGGGTGGGGCGGTTGCCGAAATGGCGGCTGGCCAATGGCCACAGCAGCAAGGCCACCACCAGGCTACCGGCGGTGCCCATCAGTCCCAGCAGCAGGGTGTTGCCGATGGCGGGCAGCAGGTCGGGTATTTCGCCGAACCACTGCCAGAGCCCGCTCCAGTTCCCTTCGAGCAGAGGTTTCGGCCATAGGTCGACACTGATGAACCGCCACAACAGGGCGCCGTCGATGTCCGGCCAGGGCCCGAGCAGAAATAGGCTTCCCAGCGCGATCCAGGGCAGCAGGCGGCGGTGTCCCCATAGATGCAGCGAGGCGATCATGAGATAGAACACCCACAGCAAGGCGCCGGCCTCGGGATAACGCCCCTCGCGGAAGGCGCTCTCCAGATGGAAACCTAGCGTCGGCAGGCCCACGAACCCCAGCAGTACGCTCGAGCGCATGGCGCATTCGAAGCGATAGCGGGTGTAGCTCGAAAGCCTCGCCCAAACCATGGGCAGTTCGGCATACACGAAACGCGAGAGACGCCCCACGCCCTCGGGCAGGGCATCGACCGGTGCGCGTGGCGTGAGTTCGAGGATCTCGGCGTAGACCTTGGCGAAGATGCCAGCGTAGGGAATCGTCAGGGCGGCGATGGCAGTGACGGCGGAAAGGCCGAAGACCTGCAGCAGGAGCAGCGCCCAGAACAACTCATGGATGGCGCGCACGAACGCGCAACTACCGCGTAGTAGGCGCGAGCGCGGGGAGAGCAAGGCCAGCGGGAAGCCCAGTACCACGCCGAGCAGCGTTCCCCACAGCGCAAACCCGATGGTCAGGGCGATGGCGTGGGGCAGTGATTCGGTCGCCAGCATATCGGGATGCAGCAGGCCGGCGAGCATGCGTTCCAGCTCGGCCCAAGGATCGTGGGTGGTGATCGCCAGGTCGGCGAATGGCAGCAATACCAGACACAACGCGATCAGCCCTAGCGAGCGCCGAGCGAGGCGCAAATTGAGAGAGTCACCGGCGAGCAGGCCTGGCGCACGTTCGGCACTCATGCCGGCTCCGGTTGGGCATCAGACGAGTGGGCGTCAGGATAGAGCGTGTCGAGATCGTCAAGCGTCAACTCGCGCGCCGGCGCGTCGAGTATCAGTTGGCCGTCGCGCAGACCCCATACGCGGTCGAAATGCGTCAACGCGAGTTCGCGCTGATGCAAGGCGATCACACAGGTGGCGTGCTGGCTCTGAACCATATACAGCAGGCGGCGTGCTTGGTGCGGGTCGATGCTGGCGACCGGTTCATCGCCGAGAAAGACCTCGCGGGCCTGATAAAGCGCCCGGGCGATGGCCACGCGCTGGCGTTGGCCACCGGAAAGTTGTGCCACGGGACGCTTGAGCAGTCCTTCGAGGCCCAGCTCGCCGCAGAGTGCCTGAATGTCTCGCCAGGCGTCGCGGCGCGGGCGCAGCAGATTGATGAGATTGGCAAGCGCAGAGTGGCGCTCCAGGCGGCCCATGTAGACGTTGTGATAGACCGACAACGGCGGCACCAGGCCATGCTCTTGCGGACACCAGGCTACGCGGTGGCCGAGGCGCTGGCGCAAGGCGGCCAGCAGGGTTGATTTACCCACCCCGCTAGGACCGAGCAATGCCACGCGCTCGCCGGCCCGCAGCCCTAGCGAGAGATCGGCGAGAACGGTGTGGCGTGCATGACCCAGCGCCTCGCCGTCGAAGCGAACGAGTTCCTCCACACTCACCGCAGCAGGCCTAGTTTCTCGCCGACGTCTTCGATGGGTTGATAGTCGTCGTTGTCGGCGGGAATGAAACCTTGACGGGGGAAGCTCTCGAGCAGCTCGGGGTCGTGCATGTCGAGCAGTGCCTGACGCACCTCGTCGGTAAAGCCGTCCCCATAACGGCCGTCGACGTCGCCACGCACGGTCCATTGATAGTCGGGGTAGGTCGGCGTCTTCCAGATCACGTCGACTTTATCGGTATCCACGCGTCCATCGGCCACGGCGGCGTCCCAGACCTTGAAGTTGACGGCGCCGATGTCGTAGGTGCCGGATTCGACCAGGGCGATGGTGCGCGTATGGTCCCCGGAAAAACCGACGCGCGAGAACAGCGACTTGGGGGGCGCCCCGAACTGTTCGCGGATGTAATATTCCGGCATCAGGCGTCCGGAGGTGGAGGTCTTGGCGCCGAAGGTGAACGACTTGCCCTGCACGTTCTTGGGCAGGTCATCGCCCTGCGTATCGACACCGCTGTCATGGTTGGCGATGAAGTAGGTGCGGAATTCGGCGTCTTCCTTGCCTTGCGCGATGGCGCGAGAGTCGGGCACCAAGCGGCGCGCCTGAACACCGGTCAGGCCGCCGAACCAGGCCAGTTGCACCTGGTCGTTGCGGAAGGCCGAGACGGCGGCGCTATAGGATTTGACCGGCACGTACTCGACCGCCACGCCCAGTTGATCCTCGAGGTAACGCGCGACCTTGTCGAAGCGCTCCTCGAGCCGCGACTGGTCTTCGTCGGGGATGGCCGTAAAGCGAAACGTTTCCGCCGTGGCGGCGGTGCTGACGAGAATCAGCAGGCAGGCGACGAGCCAGCGCATGGGCATACTCCTTGGGAGAAAAGCGGTTTAAACGACGCAATGAGCGTGGTGAGACGCTCATTGTCGTGACTGCGCGGTGTGGCGGCAAGCACGCCCCACGACGTTCACTCGTCGTGGAGCGGAAACCGCGTGGCTTGCAGACTGTCCTTTATCTTCTTGAGGTGCGGCAGGAAGTCTTCGCCGCGACGCAGCGTGACGCCCGTCGCCAGTACATCGATCAAGGCTAGATGGATCATGCGCGAGGTCATCGGCATGTAGACATCGGTGTCTTCCGGGGTGATGACCTCGAGCGTTTCGGTACACTCATGGGCGAGTGGCGAGTCGGGCGCGGTGATGCCGAGCACGATGGCGCCATTGTCACGCGCCACACGGGCGATCTCGACCAGCTCGCGGGTGCGGCCGGTGTAGGAAACGATGACAATGACGTCGCCGGTATGAGTGGCGGCGGCGACCATGCGCTGCATCAGCACGTCTTCATAGGCGGTGACGGGCAGGTTGAAGCGAAAGAACTTGTGCTGCGCATCCTGCGCCACGGGGCCCGAGGCGCCGAGGCCGAAGAAGCTGATCTGCTTGGCCTGGATCAGATAATCGACGGCGCGTTCGACGCGCTGGGAGTCGAGCGCGCGGCGGGCGTCATCGAGGGCGGCAATGGTGGCGCCGAAGATCTTGTCGCCATAACTTGCGGCACCATCGTCACGCTCCACGCTGCGGCTGACATAGGGCGTGCCGCCGGCTAGGCTTTGGGCCAGTTTGATCTTGAAGTCGGGATAGCCCTTGGCGTCGAAATTGCGACAGAAGCGATTGACCGTTGGTTCGCTGACCGCCGCCGCCTGCGCCAGCGTTGCGATGCTCATGCCAGTGGCGGCGGCCGGATCGTGAAGAATCACGTCGGCCACTTTGCGTTCGGAGCGATTGAGTTCTTCCAAACGGGAACGGATACGGTCGATCAGATCGAAGGCTGGCATGCGTAATGGGAGTCTCTGTCTGCCAAGGGTGTCGAATTAACTACGTTGTCACGTAACTACATTCTCAAGGAACTACGTTTTCAAGTGACGACGTTTTCAAGTAACTACGTTGTGTTAGATAAGGCATCCTAGCGTGGTGGCGCAGGGTCGCCAAGCCAAGTCGTTCGCGGTTGGGGACAAACGCGTGCTGCAATGGTAGTAAATTTACATAATATATTTGCCGAGGAGCCCTGATATGGCTTATTTTATAGGTAAGTTAACCAGATTTTTGGGGGCCGCGTCATGAGTCGAGATATCACGCCCGATGTCGATCTGGCCCTTTTCGGGGCGCTTGGCGATTTGGCGCTGCGCAAATTGTATCCGGCATTGTACCACCTGGATCGCGAAGGGTTGCTCGGCGATACCACGCGTATCCTGGGGCTCGCGCGCCAGGAACACGATGTCGACAGTTTCCGCACCAACGTCAAGGAAGCCCTTAACAAGCGGCTCAAGCCCAACGAGCTGGAAAAGGCTTGTCTCGAGCGGTTCCTGGCGCGTCTCGACTACCAGCAACTCGACTTTGCTACCGTCGCGGGGTATGACGCCATTCGCGATTGGCATGACGCCACCGCGCGCCCCATGGTGGTGTATCTAGCGGTACCGGCCAGCATTTACGGCGATATCTGCGCCAATCTGCATGCCAGTGGCAGCCTTGATGACGAGACTCGCGTGGTGGTCGAGAAGCCCATCGGCTACGATCTCGAATCCTCCATTCAGATCAACGATGCCATCGGTGATGTTTTCCCCGAATCGCGCATTTATCGCATGGATCATTACCTGGGCAAGGAGACGGTCCAGAATCTGATCGCGCTGCGCTTTGCCAATCCACTGTTCGGCAATCAGTGGAACCAGAACCAGATTTCGCATGTGGAAATCACCGTCGCCGAGAAGGTGGGCATCGAAGGCCGTTGGGGGTATTTCGACGAGGCGGGGCAGTTGCGTGACATGGTCCAGAACCATTTGTTGCAGCTGCTGTGCCTGATCGCCATGGATCCGCCATCGAATCTCGACGCCGACGCCATTCGTGACGAGAAGGTCAAAGTACTCAAGGCGCTCAAGCCCTTGGTAGGTGAAGAGCTATCGCGCAACGTGGTCCGTGGTCAATACATCGGCGGCTCCGTAGACGGCGAGAGTGTACCGGGCTATCTCGACGAAGAGGGCGCCAACACCGCGAGCCATACCGAGACCTTCGTGGCCATGAAGCTTGAGGTTGCCAACTGGCGCTGGGCGGGCGTGCCGTTCTATTTGCGTACCGGTAAGCGCATGCCGGAAAAGATGTCGCAGATCGTCATCCACTTTCGCCAGCAGCCGCACTATATCTTCGATCCCGACCAGCGTGGGCTCGCGGCCAACAAGCTGGTCATCCGTCTGCAGCCGGAGGAAGGCATTGCGCTGCAGGTGCTGACCAAGGACAGTGGGCTCGACAAGGGTATGCGCCTGCGGCCCGGACCGCTGCACCTGGATTTCAATCACGCCTTCCCCAAGACACGGATTCCCGATGCCTACGAGCGCTTGCTGCTCGAGGTGATGAAAGGCCAGCAATACCTGTTCGTGCGTCGTGACGAGGTGGAGTACGCCTGGAAGTGGGTAGATCAGCTGATCGCCGGCTGGGAAGCGCGGGATATGCCGCCACGCCGGTATCCGGCAGGCTCCTGGGGGCCCGTGGCGTCGATCGCCATGATTACTCAGGACGGGCGCTCCTGGTATGAAGACTATTGATTTGATAGGCAGCCGATTATGACAAGCATCGATGAAGGCCGTCGTTACCTCGCCGAGCGTCTTGCGGATACCGTGGCCAAGGCGCTCGAAGCCGACCTGGCCAGTCGCGAACGGGTGCTGCTGGTCGTGTCCGGCGGCTCCACGCCGAAGCCGTTCTTCAGCGCCCTGGCGACCAAGGCACTGCCTTGGTCGCGTATTGACGTGACACTGGCCGATGAACGTTGGGTGGCCGACGACGATGCCGACAGCAATGCACGTCTGGTCCGCGAGACGTTGCTCGTCGGGCCGGCCGCCGAAGCGCGTTTTCATTCCTTGACCACCGACGACGACACCCCCGAGGCCGGCGTCGAGACGGTGTCGGCACGTGTCGCGTCGCTGCCATGGCCGGCCAGCGTGGTCGTCCTCGGTATGGGCGGCGACGGGCACACGGCCTCGCTGTTCCCCGACAGCGAACAGCTGGCCACGGCACTTGAAACATCCGAGGCGGCGGTGGCAGTGCATGCGCCCAGCGTACCGCAGGCGCGCATTACGTTGAGTGCCGCGCGCCTGGCCGATGCCCATCTGCACGTCCTGCACATGACCGGCGAGGACAAGCGTCGGGTCCTGGCCAACGCGTTGGGTGGCGATGATGCCCGGCAATTGCCGATTCGCACCTTCCTTTCCCAGCCGATCGCGACGTATTGGGCGCCCTGAGCCCTGCGTTTACGAATACCCGGAGCATCCCCATGACTATCGACAAACAGCTTCCTTCCACCCGCACGACGGAACTCGACAGTATCTGCCAGAAGGTGGAGGTGATTCCGGTGCTGGTGATCGATCGCCTCGAGGATGCCGTGCCCATGGCGCGCGCTCTGGTCGAAGGCGGGCTCAACGTGCTCGAGATTACCCTGCGCACCGACTGCGCACTGGATGCCATCCGGCGTATGCGTGCCGCATTGCCGGGCGTGAGCATCGGTGCTGGCACCGTACTGACACCCGCTCAATACCGGCTGGCCGAAGAGGCCGGCGTGGATTTCGTGGTCACGCCCGGCACGACCGAGGCGCTGTATCGCTATGGCGTGGAAAGCCCCGTGCCGATGCTGCCGGGGGTAGCCACGGTATCCGAGTTGATGACCGGCTGGCAGTATGGCTATCGGCGCTTCAAGTTCTTCCCGGCGGAAGCCAGCGGTGGCGCCAAGGCGATCAAATCCATTGGTGGCCCGATTCCCGACGCTCACTTCTGCCCCACTGGCGGCATCACCGTAGACAACGCCGACGATTATCTCAGTCTACCCAACGTGATGTGCGTGGGCGGCTCATGGCTGACGCCCAATGACCTGGTCGAGAACGAAGACTGGGATAGCATTCGCGAACTGGCGCGCCAGGCCGCCGAACGCTTTCATCACTAACGCTTTCATTATTAGGACGACTTGCTATTCAGCAGGCAACCGCTTCTCTCTCGACAGCTGATGCTGTTCTTCCGACCCGCCGTTTGGCGGGTCTTTTTTTGATTCATCGCATGTTGTCAGGATGGCGTAGATGGTCTGCCGTCATCTAATTGAAAGATTCCTTGCCTAGTCTGGCGCAAGTGGCATCGAGCCCTCGTACTGGACAAGGAGACTTTCATGCAACGTACTTTCCTGCTTTCTTCTCTTGGCATCACGCTCGCCCTGGGAGCCTGCGCGAGTAGCGCTCAGGCCAATACCGAGATTACTTGGTGGCATGCCATGGGCGGTGCGCTGGGCGATAAGGTCGACCAGATTGCGGCCGACTTCAATGCTAGCCAGGATGAATATGTCGTCAATCCAGTCTTCAAGGGTAACTATACCGAAACCATGACATCGGCGATCGCCGCCTTCCGAGCGGGCAAGGCGCCCCAGATCGTGCAGATCTACGAGGTGGGTACTGCGACCATGATGAGTGCTAAAGGCGCCATCGTGCCGGTTTATCAGTTGATGGCGAATGCCAATGTCGATTTCGACCCGAGCGCCTATTTACCAGCAGTGGCGGGATACTATACCGATCCCGAAGGACGCATGCTGTCCATGCCTTTCAATTCCTCCACGCCGGTTACTTATGTCAATCGAGATATTCTGGAAAAGGCTGGGATCGATGAGTTGCCCGATACGTGGCAGGGGCTAGGCAACGTGCTCGAAAAGGTGGTCGATTCCGGTGCTGCAGAATGCGGCCTGACCACCACTTGGCCGTCCTGGGTGATGCTCGAGAATTACTCGGCACGCAACGATATTCCCTTCGCTAGCCAAGCGAACGGTTTTGAAGGGCTGGATGCGCGGCTGAAATTCAACCAAACCGCTGTGGTCGATCATATTCAGCGTCTCGAGGAATGGCAGCAAGACGGGCGCTTCGCGTTCGGTGGCCGCAAGGACGAAGCCGCTCCCAAGTTTTATTCTGGCGAGTGCGCCATGATGATGGCTTCCTCCGCCTCCTACGCCGGGGTCAGGGAGAATGCCAGCTTTGATTTCGGTGTCGCACCACTGCCTTATGACGCCGATGTGATTGATACCCCTAACAACACCATCATTGGCGGGGCCTCATTGTGGGTGCTCGACGGCGCTAGCGAGGCTCAGGAAAAGGGCAGTGCGCAGTTCTTCGAATACCTTTCTTCGCCCGAAGTGCAGGCTGACTGGCACCAGTTCACCGGTTATCTGCCGATCACCGAGGCGGCTGCCGAACTGACCCGCGAGCAAGGCTTCTATGCCAAGAATCCAGGTACTGAGGTGGCGATCAAGCAGATGACCGGCTCCACACCTACCGAAAATTCCAAGGGACTGCGATTGGGCAACATGGTGCAGATCCGGGACGTCATTAATGGTGCATTGGAAAAGATCTTCGCTGGCGAGGTCGGTGTGCAGTCAGGTCTCGACCGAGCAGTCGAACAGGGTAATGCTCTACTGGATCAATTCCAGAACGCCAATAGCTGATTCGCTGGTCATTCCCGTCCGTCACCGGTAGCGCCGGTGACGGACGGGTGTCGTGGAGATGTCGCATGGCCTACTTTCAGCGCTCTCATCTCACGCCCTGGTTGCTGTTGGCACCACAGCTGATCATCGTGAGTGTGTTTTTTTTCTGGCCGGCATGGCAGGCGGTACAGCAGGCGTTCTATATCGAGGATGCTTTCGGTCTGTCGCAGCAATTTGCTGGCCTGACCAACTTTATTGCTGTGCTCAGTAATCCGGATTACTACAGCGTCATATGGACCACGGTAGTGTTCTCGTTGTCGGTGGCGCTAGGCGCTATGAGCATTGCGCTTTTTTTGGCGGTGCTTGCCGATCGCGTTATCAAGGGTGCGAGTACCTACAAGACGTTTCTGATCTGGCCTTATGCAGTGGCACCGGCGGTGGCGGGAGTGTTGTGGCTTTTTCTATTCGATCCCTCAATTGGGTTGGTAACTGCCCTGTTGGAACGCCTAGGTATCGAGTGGAATCACAACCTTGAAGGTGGTCAAGCGTTGTTGTTGGTTATCCTGGCATCTGTATGGAAGCAGATGAGTTACAACTTCGTATTCTTCTTGGCCGGGTTGCAAGCGATTCCCAAGAGTTTGTTGGAAGCAGCGGCCATTGACGGTGCCAACCCTATGCGTCGTTTTCCTGGGTTCATAGAATAACCGCAGCACTTTGGACCGCCAGGTAGAGGAAGGAGGGCCAGCGCCAGTACCCTCTCGACTTTACCGACCAAAGTGAAGCAGAGCATGGGATA
>NZ_JARANZ010000016.1 GCF_029889905.1 Chromohalobacter sp. 11-W
ATGATCGTCCCCGAAAACGGCTCGGTTATCGGACACCGGCACAGGTTTTCCTGGGGGAATACTCAGGGGCCCTGGATACCGCAGGTGCTGCACTTATTAGTTGAATTCAGGTTTTGGACCATTATCTTTCCGCTGTTGTCACCAACGAGTTTTTTCTTGCTGGTCATGAACAGCATCTATGCCTTCTTCGAGACGTTCGGCACCATCGATACCGTGACCTCGGGTGGGCCGGGGAGTGCGACGACAACGCTAGTCTACAAGATCTACCAGGATGGTTTCGTGGGTCAGAACCTCGGTACTAGCGCAGCTCAATCAGTGTTGTTGATGGTGCTGGTGGGAGGGCTGACATTCATTCAGTTTCGTTTCGTTGAACGTCGAGTACAGTACTGATGCGCTATCAACGCCTAGGGCTGGATCTGGTCAGCCATCTATTGCTGGCCGCAGGGTGTGGCCTTTTCTTCCTGCCGGTGTGGTTGGCCTTTACGGCAAGCACGCACTCGATGAGCGATCTGTATACGCACATTGCACCGCTATGGATCGGCGATGTTGGTCTAGGCAATTACGCGCAACTGTTAAGCGAGTCGGTCAGTGGTTTAAACACTGGAATGCTGCGACTTTTATTCAACTCATTGGTAATGGCGACCGGCATTGCCGCGGGCAAGATCGTGATTTCCGTGCTGGCGGCTTATGCCATCGTGTTCTTTCGCTTTCCTTTGCGTCGCTTATGTTTCTGGCTGATTTTTATCACGCTGATGTTGCCTGTAGAAGTGCGTATTCTGCCTACCTACGAAGTGGTCGCGAACCTTCATATGCTCGATAGTTATTCGGGGTTGATCCTGCCGTTGATCGCCAGTGCGACGGCAACGTTTCTCCTGCGTCAATTCTATCTGACGATTCCACCCGAGCTGGTTGAAGCCGCGCGTATCGACGGAGCGGGCCCCTGGCGTTTCTTGAAGGATATCTTGTTGCCACTGTCGAAGACCAACCTCGCGGCATTGTTCGTGATCATGTTTATTTATGGCTGGAATCAGTATCTATGGCCGCTTTTGGTCACTACCGATGCCAGTTACATGACCGTGGTGGTTAGCCTCAAGCGCATGCTGACGACGGGGGATGCCTTGGTCCCTTGGCAGGATGTCACGGCGACGGCAATACTCGCCATGGGCCCCCCTATCCTGGTGATCCTGCTTCTACAGCGCTACTTCGTCAAAGGGCTGGTCGACGCCGAAAAGTAAGGCGGTACTATCGCGACTAGCGTGAATTCGAACAGAGTCAATGAGATAACGACCTATGGCTACCCTGCAATTGACGCGCCTCAAGAAGCGCTACCCCAATGGTTTTATTGCCTTGCATGAAGTTGATCTGTCGGTGGCCGAGGGGGAGTTGATCGTTATCGTCGGGCCTTCGGGATGTGGCAAGTCGACCTTGCTGCGCACGTTGGCGGGGTTGGAGTCGATCAGCGATGGAGAGCTTACGATCAATGGTCGACGCGTCAACGAGATGGAACCTGCCGAACGCGATATCGCCATGGTCTTCCAGAACTATGCGCTCTACCCGCACATGAGCGTGGCCGGGAACATGGGCTATGCCCTGAAAAATCGAGGCGTTCCCAAGGACGAGATCCGCCATCGCGTGGCGGCGACCGCCGAGTTGTTGGGTCTCGGCGAGTTACTTGAGCGGCGTCCGAGACAGCTATCCGGCGGACAGCGTCAGCGTGTCGCAATGGGCCGAGCGATCGTGCGGGAACCGCAGGTTTTTCTATTCGATGAGCCATTATCCAACCTCGACGCCAAGCTGCGGGTGCAGATGCGCTTGGAAATCCGGCGTCTACAGAAGCGCCTTGGCGTGACGTCGGTTTATGTGACGCACGATCAGGTCGAGGCGATGACCCTGGCGGATCGTCTAGTAGTGATGAACGGTGGGCGTGTCGAGCAATGTGGAACGCCGATGGCGCTCTACGCGCAGCCGGCGACACGTTTCGTGGCGAGTTTTCTCGGTTCGCCGGCGATGAACTTCCTCCCCGTGACGACCCACCAGGGATGTGTGGTGCTGCCCAATGGCACACAGTTGGCGCTGCCTGTGGACATACCCGAAGGACGGGCGGCGACCCTTGGCGTTCGCCCGGAACATCTGGTCGAGGCAACATCTACACAGGATGCAGGCGTGACCTTGGACGTGACGGTCGAGATGCTCGAGCCGCTGGGGGCGGATATGTTGGCCTACACACGTTTGCCTGGGCTCGAGGAGTGGTTGGTGGTGCGCCTGGATGGCGCGCACGCCGCCAGCGAGGGGCAGCGTTTGTCACTCGCGTTCTCACCGACGCATTGCCATGTCTTCGATGCCGACGGGATGCGTGCCATGACCGAGAGAGCCGGTGCCAAGGAGCGGGCGGTTCAATAGCCGGCCTTGGGGTCGACGGTGTCGATAGCTTCACCGGCCTGCATGGCAGTAAGGGCTTTGGCGACCTGATCGGCGGCTTCGTCGATGGGGGTCGGGCCGGCCATGTGCGGGGTGATCCACAGGCGTGGATGCTGCCACAGTGGGCTGTCGTCGGGCAGCGGCTCCGAGGGGAAGGCATCGAGCAACGCGCCGCGCAGCCGGCCGTTTTCGTCCTCTCCGGCACCGAGCGCCTCGAGTAATGCGGCCTCGTCGATCAGCGTGCCGCGTCCGGGATTGATCAAGCTGGCGCCGTCGGGTAACGCGGCCAGGGCGTCGTGGCCGATGATGCCGCGTGTGGATGGCGTATCGGGCAGCAGCGTGACTAGGGTGTGGACCTTGCCGAGCAGGGCCTGGAGGCCGTCGTCGCCGTGATGGCAGGTGATGTCCTTGAGGGCCTTGGGCGAGCGGCTCCAGCCGTGCACTGGGTAGCCGTCGTCGGCGAGCTGGCGGGCCACATGGCGACCGATGGCGCCCAGCCCGAGAACTCCAACCGCCCATTCGCGCTTGGGCGTGAGCGCGTGTTCGCGCCAGGTGGTGTGATGCTGCTGGCGACGGTAACGGTCGAAATCGCGCTGAAAATGCAGCACGCCATAGCGTACATAGTCGGCGATCAGCTCGCCCATACCGGCATCGCGTAGCTTGACGATAGGGATGTCTTGAGGAAGCGCGGGGTTGTTGAGCAACGCATCCACGCCGGCGCCAAGATTGACGATGCCCTTGAGTGATGGCTGGGCCTCGAAGAGCGACGCCGGTGGTTTCCATGCCGCGAGGTAGTCAGCCTGGAAATCGCTCGTTTCGCCACTGATGGCGAACTCCGCCGAGGGTAAACGCGAAGCGAGCCTGTTTTTCCAGAGCGCGGCGTCGTCGGCATGGATCAATATGCGCATGAAGTCCTCATGAGGTGGTCGTGGATGATGGATGAAAGGCGGCATTGGTGCGCGCCTATCGCGCTATACGATTTGTAGCATCGGTGGGGGTGCTTCGCCGAGCAAACGCCCGAGAATCGTCAAACCCTGATCGAAGCGTTCGGGATCGTTTTCGCCTCCCAAACTCAAGCGAATACGCCGGGGCGGAGAGCCTTGATCCACCATGAAGGACTGCGCCGTGGAAATCGCCAAGCCTTCCTGAAGCGCCTGTTGCTGAAGTTCCTCCGCACGCCATGCCCCGGGCAGGGCCAGCCAGATATGCATGCCCGTGGGGCGCGAGGCCATGGCGTGACCCGCGAGGCGTGTGCGGGTCAACTGCTGGCGCTCGGCGAGCAGACGCCGCTGCTCGCAGGCCAGGGCGTCGACGGTGCCATCGGCCAGCCAACGGTCGGCGATCTCGAAGATGAGTGGCGTGGCCATCCAACTGGTGGCGCGCAACCGGGGCAAGGTGTGGTGCAACTGCCCACGCGGCACGCTGAGATAGCCCGCGCGCAGCCCCGAGACGGTGGCCTTGGTCAGGCTGGTGACATGAAAGCTCTGGCGGGGTAGACGCGCGGTCAGCGGGCTCAGTCCCGGCGGTTCGAGCAGGGCGTGAACGTCATCCTCGATCAACCAGGTACCGTGTCGCGCCAGGACTTCGGCCACGGCATCGCGGCGTGCGTTGTCCATGGTCGCGCCGGTGGGGTTGAGCTGGGTAGGGGTCAGGCACACGGCACGCGGTCGGTAGCGCCGGCATGCGGCGTCGAGGGCATCGGGAATTATCCCTCGTTCGTCGATGGCCACGCCGCGCAATTGCAGGCCCAGTGTGCGAGACAAGGCGATCAAGCCGTGGTCGGTCAGCGCTTCGGTCAACACCACGTCGCCATGCTGGACCAGCGTGGCGATGGCCAACATCACGCCGTGGGCAGCGCCGTTGCAGAGCACTCGGTCGTCGGGCGTACCGGGCACGCCGAGCGTATCGTGTAGCCATTGGCTGGCGCGCTCGCGCTGGTGGAGAAGCCCTGCGATGGGGCGGCAGGCATCGATGACATCGGGGTGCGCGCTGTCTGCCACGTCGCGAAGCGTTTCGCGAAAGCGTAGATGATGGCCGGGCGGGCAGATCGGATGCGCGATGGAAAGATCCACGGGAGAGGCATCCATCGCCATGTTGGCGCTGCGGAGGTACTCGGCCTCTTGGCCGTCGTCGAGACTGTTGATCCAGGTGCCGCTACCCACGCGGGCCTGCACCAGGCCCATCTTTTCCGCCTGGGCATAGGCACGCGAAACGGTTTGCACGCTCACTGCCAATGTCTCGGCAAGGCAGCGGTGTGGCGGCAGGCGCGTGCCGGGCGTGAGCTCGCCTTGGCGAATGGCCTCGGCGAGTGCTCGGGCGATAGCCAGATACTTGGGCCCATGGGCCGGAAGATAGGGTGTCAGGTCAATTGTCATGACACAATAAAGCCTTTGACGGCAAGCAGCGCGTGAATGCTAGTATCGTCGACAACGCATTGATCGACAATTGTACTGATTTCTTCCTTCCTTGTGTCAGTACAATTTATTTCATCGAATGCAGGGTCCTGCCTCCCGTCCGGGAGATCAGGGATGAGCAATTCTGTCGGGCGAGTGGTGCCATGTCTGAGGTTTCCCTGCCTTTCACTCGTGAGGAATACGCCGGCCGTCTGCACAAGGTGCGTTCGGCCATGGCCCATCGAGGGATCGACGTTCTGATCGTCAGCGATCCGTCCAATATGGCGTGGTTGACGGGGTACGATGGTTGGTCCTTCTATGTGCATCAGTGCGTGCTGCTCGGCCTGGAAGGCGAGCCGGTCTGGTATGGGCGTCGCATGGATGCCAACGGGGCGCTACGCACCTGCTGGATCCATCCGGAGAACATTACCTATTACCCGGATTATTACGTTCAAAATCCCGATATGCATCCCATGGAGTACCTGGCGCAGTCGATCCTGCCGGATCGTGGCTGGCATGAGGGTACCATCGGCATGGAGATGGATAACTACTACTTTTCCGCCAAGGCGTATCTGAGTCTCATACACCAGTTGCCGCATGCACGTTTCGAGGATGCCAATTCGCTGGTCAACTGGTGTCGGGCGATCAAGTCGCCGCAGGAAATCGAGTACATGCGCATCGCGGCGCGGATCGTCGAGGGCATGCATTCGCGCATCCTCGAGGTCATTCAGCCGGGAGTGCCCAAGAGCAAGGTAGTGTCCGAGATATATCGGGTAGGCATCGAGGGCTGGGTCGATCCGCAAGGGGGCGTCTACGGCGGTGACTATCCGGCTATCGTGCCCATGCTGCCGACTGGCAAGGACGCCGCCGCACCGCACCTGACCTGGGACGATACCCCGTTTCGCGAAGGCGAGGGCACCTTCTTCGAGATCGCTGGGGTGTATCGCCGCTATCACGCGCCGATGTCGCGCACGGTGTTCTTGGGTACGCCACCGAGCCAGTTCCTGCGCGCCGAGTCGGCACTGCTCGAGGGCATCGAGAATGGCCTGGCGGTGGCCAAGCCGGGCAATCGCGCCGCCGATATCGCCATGGCATTGGGCGCGGCAATGGACAAGTATGGCTTCGACCGTGGCGGGGCGCGTTGTGGTTATTCCATCGGCATCAGCTATCCGCCGGATTGGGGCGAGCGTAATATTAGCTTGCGCCCCTCCGATGACACCATCCTCGAACCAGGGATGACGTTTCATTTCATGCCGGGGCTCTGGGAGGATGACTGGGGCCTGGAGATCACCGAAAGCATTCTGATTACCGAGACTGGCTGCGAGACGCTGGCCAACTTTCCACGCCAGCTGTTCGTGTGCTGAACCGTGGGACGCGAGACGAGGAGAACATGATATGAGCAAGCGACCCAGCCCGGTGTCACCCACCGTCGATTTCGATGCCGATGGCATTCAGCACGGTTTTCTCAAGCTGCCGATCTCCACCGATGACTCGGCCTGGGGCGCGGTGATGATTCCAATCACCGTGATCAACAATGGTGCGGGGCCCACGGCGCTGCTCAGCGCCGGCAACCACGGCGATGAATATGAAGGCATCACGGCGCTTCTCAAGCTCAGCAATACACTGCGTGCCGAGGACGTGCGTGGCCGCGTGATCATCGTGCCGATCATGAATGTGCCCGCCGCGACCGCCGGCAAGCGCACCTCCGGGCTGGATGGTGGCAATCTCAATCGCAGCTTTCCCGGTAACCCGGACGGCGGCGTTACCGAGCAGATCGCCGATTACTTCACGCGTGAACTAGTGCCGATGTGCGACGTGGCGTTGGATCTGCATTCTGGCGGTCGCACGCTGGATATCCTGCCCTTCGCCGCGGCACACCGTCTCGACGATCGTACCCAGGAAGCGCAAAGTCTTGCGGGGGCGGTTGCCTTCGGCGCGCCGGTGGCGATGATGATGTTCGAGCTCGACGCCACCAAGCTCTACGACACGGCCGTGGAATCTCAGGGCAAGACCTTCGTGACCACCGAGTTGGGCGGCGGCGGCACGACCACGCCGGAGCGCATGGCCATCGCCGACCGCGGCGTGCGCAATTTCCTGATTCACTACGGGCTGATCGAAGGACAACTGGAGTCTCCGGCCGGCCAGCAGGTGTACGTGGACATGCCTGATGCCTCTTGCTATGTGCAGAGCGAGCACAGCGGCCTGCTGGAATTGAGTTTCGCGTTGGGCGAGACGGTGCGGCGCGGCGATGTGATCGCGCGGATCTATGACATGACGCGCACCGGTAGCGAGCCGATCGTTTACCATGCCCAGCGCGATGGCGTGCTGGTGGCGCGGCGTTTCCCGGCGCAGGTGAACATGGGCGATACGATTGCGGTGATCGCGGAAGTCGTCGATAGTCTCGAGCGTTGAGGATGGGTCGCCACACCACATGAAACTTGACCGCTACGACCTCAAGATTCTCGATATCCTGTCGCGCGATGGGCGCATCACCAAGTCGAAACTGGCCGAGGCGATCAACCTCTCGGTCAGTCCCTGCTGGGAGCGCGTGCGGCGCCTGGAAAAAGCCGGCGTCATCGAAGGCTATGGCGCCCGACTCAATCCGGATCTGGTGGTCAAGCGCACGCCGGTCTGGGTGCAGATCGAGCTTGCGAATCATCAGGCGGCGAGTTTCGCGCGTTTCGAGAAAGCCGTTGCCGAGACGCCGGAGGTGACCGAGTGTGTCGCGGTGGGCGGCGGTGTCGACTACCTGGTCAAGTTCGAAACCGACTCCATCGATGCCTACCAGCGCACGATCGATGCCTGGCTGATGGATGGCCTGGGGATCGAACGCTACTTCACCTATATCGTCACCAAGACCGTGAAACGCACCACGCCGCCGCTGTCGTTGCACGACGACGCTTAGTAGCACGTCAGGCGTCGTCTATGGCCATTGGCCGATGTCGTCTAGGCGTTAAGGTAGTAATACTCGATGGCCGCGTTTCCGCAATGGGATATTCACATGCCATCAGAAGTGCTGACACCGCATTCATTTTCCGCTGCCTCGCGCTATGACGACCAGCGCGACCGGCCCTTGCGGACGCTCGATGGCCCGCAGGAACAGCCGCTGACCCTGTCGCTCAACGATACCGCCATGGTGACCTTGCTGGCGACGCCAGAGGCCCTTGAGCCGCTGGCGCTGGGGCATGCCTTCACGGCGGGTTGGATCGAGCGCGCCGAGCAGGTCGAGGACATTCAGCTATCGCGGCTGCGTCACGGACTGTTGGTGCGGCTGGCGGTTTCGTCGCAGACCGAAGCGCGCGCCGCTGGTCTGCAACGCGCCGGGGTCTCGGTGTCGAGCTGTGGTGCCTGCGGGGTGGCCGAGGAGTCGCAGTTGATGCAAGGTCTTAAACGTTTGCCGGCGTGCGCGCCCCTGGCGCCCGAGTCCTTGATGCGCGGTGTGGAGAGTCTGCAGCGTCACGCACGTGCCGGACTGCATATGGCGCTGGCCCTCGATAGTGATGGCGAGGTGTTGTCACGTGGCGTGGATATCGGACGCCACAATGCCCTGGATCGGATCATTGGCGAGGCATTGACCCGTGGCGAGATGCCGGCGGCGGTGTTGCTTTCCAGTCGCTGTAGCATGGAGCTGGTGCAGAAGACCGTGCGTGCCGGTATCGCCACCCTGGCCACGCTGTCGTTGCCCTCGGCCCTGGCGGTGGAAATCGCGCGTGCCTGTGACCTCAACCTGATCTGTTGTCATCGCGGTCGACATCTCGAACGCCTGAGTGGCGCGACATAGCGCCCGACGCTTTCCAGAGGTTTCACCGCCGTCATCGCGTCATCCTTTCACCTTTCTACTACGTCACCGAGATTGTCATGGCTTCCCATCATCAGACTCCGTTACCCGATGGCCGCGAGACACCTTCCGCAAGTGAGGCCGGGGAGCGTCTCCCCGAGGCGGATGCAACCCTGACCCGCGCCCCAAGCGTCGAATCCTATACTGGCCCGGCCGGTGGCTGGGGCGCGATGAAAAGCGTGGGACGTCACCTCAAGCGTAGCCAGGCGCCGCTCAAGGGCGCGCGGGCGTTGTTATCCACCAATCAGCCGCAAGGCTTCGATTGTCCGGGCTGCGCGTGGGGCGATCCGTTGCACGGTTCGTCGTTCGAATTCTGCGAAAACGGCGTCAAGGCGGTGGCCTGGGAAAGCACCAAGAAGCGTGTCACGCGGCGTTTCTTCGAACGCCACACGCTGAGCGAGCTGCGCGGTTGGGATGACTTTCGCCTCGAGGATCAGGGCCGGCTGACCGAACCCATGCAATACGATGCGGCCAGTGACCGCTATGTCCCCATCGATTGGGAGTCGGCGTTCGCGCTGATCGCCGAACGCTTGGTGGCGCTGCCCGATCCCGATCGCGCGCTGTTCTATACCTCGGGACGCGCCAGTAACGAAGCGGCGTATCTGTATCAGTTGTTCGTGCGCCTCTATGGCACCAACAATTTCCCCGATTGCTCGAACATGTGCCACGAGGCCAGTGGCGTGGGGATGGAGGCCAGCCTGGGCGTGGGTAAGGGGACCGTGCAGCTAGAAGACTTCGAGCACACCGATACCGTCTTGGTCTTTGGTCAGAACCCCGGCACCAATCATCCCCGCATGCTCGGTGACTTGCGTCGCGCGGCGGAGCGGGGGGCGCGCATCGTGAGCTTCAATCCGCTCAAGGAACGTGGCCTGGAGCGTTTCGCCGACCCGCAAAACAAGCGCGAGATGCTTACCCAGGGGAGCCATCGCATCTCCTCGCATTACTATCAGCCCAAAATGGGCGGTGACATGGCGGCGGCACGCGGCATCGCCAAAGCCTTGTTCGCACTCGAGGCCGGAGGGCGCTTCACGCCTGATCGCGCCTTCATCGAGTCGCACACCGCCGGCTATGAGCAATGGCGGGCTCGGGTCGAGGCCACGCCGTGGGAGGACATCGAGGATCAGGCCGGCCTGACGCGCACTCAGATCGAGGAGGTGGCGGATATCGTCGCCCGCGCCGAGCGCATGATCATCACCTGGGCGATGGGCATTACCCAGCACGAACATTCGGTGGACACCGTTCGCGAACTGGTCAACTTGCTGCTGCTGGGTGGCCACATCGGGCGTCCCGGTGCGGGAGCTTGCCCAGTGCGCGGACACTCCAACGTGCAGGGTGACCGCACCATGGGCATCGACGAGAAGGCGCCCACGCGCCTGATCGATGCCCTGGAGGCGCGTTATGGTGGAAAAAGCGGCGTGACCATACCGCGCACGCCGGGACATAACACCGTGGGTGCCATTCGTGCGCTGGAGCTGGGCGAGGCCGATGTCTTCATTGGGCTGGGGGGTAACTTCACCCGGGCCACGCCGGACAGCCAGCGTACCGAGCGTGCCTTCCGGCGCCTTGGGCTCAACGTGCAGATCAGCACCAAGCTCAATCGTAGCCACCTGATCACCGGTAGTGACGCGTTGATCCTGCCGTGTCTGGGCCGCACCGAGATCGACCGTCAGGGCAAGGCGGGCGCGTCGCAGCAGGTCAGCGTCGAGGATTCGATGTCGATGGTGCACGGCAGTGCCGGCATTCAGGCGCCGGCTTCTGAATTGCTGCGCTCGGAGCCGGCGATCGTCGCGGGGATCGCCGAAGCCACGCTGGCGCGGGTACTGCCGCGTCGAGGGATCGACCCGGGCGTGGTCGATTGGGCCGCGATGGTGGCTAATTACGACCGCATTCGCGACGAGATCGAGGCCGTCATTCCCGGTTTCGAAAACTTCAATGCGCGTCTGAGACAGGCCGGTGGCTTCTGGCTGGAAAATGCCGCCAGCCAACGTCGCTTCAGCACGTCATCCGGTCGGGCCACGTTCTGTGCCGCACCGCTGCCCGAGGCGGTGATGCACCAACGCTTGCATGCACGCCGCGATGATGGCTGGCTGACACTGCAGACGCTGCGCAGCCACGATCAGTACAACACCACCGTTTACGGTTACGACGACCGTTACCGAGGCGTCAAGGGCCAGCGGCGGGTGGTGTTCGTCAACCCCGCCGACCTCACGCGGCTGGGGCTCGAAAGCGATCAGTGGGTCGATTTGGTGGGGCTCGATCACGAGGGCGAGCCTCGTCGCGCCCCGGCATTCAGGATCGTCGCCTACGAGACACCCGAAGGGTGCGCCGCCGCCTACTATCCCGAAACCAATGCGTTGGTGCCCTTGGAAAGCGTCGGCGTGGGGACCGATACGCCCACCTCCAAGGCGGTCGCGGTGCGTCTGGAGCCGAGTCAGCGGATCGCCTGATGCGCTGGCGATCGAGCCTTACGACCAAAGTTGAGACGCATGACCGGTGTCGCGGCGCTATGCTGTTAAATACTACATAAGCGTCGCCACATAAGTTGGCATTACACAAAATATTCGGACGACGCTATTAATGCCCCGCCTATACTCAGGGGGCACGCCGCTCAACTCAACGAGGTCGCCCGGGAGGTGCCGTCATGGAACTTTTCATCCAGACTGCATTGGGGTTTCCTTTCGCCTTCTTTCTCGTCTTACTGGCATTAATCGCAGTCTACTGGTTGCTGGCCGGGCTGCGCGTCATACGTGTGTCGTGCTTCGACCATGACAGTTTGCGTGACGATCACCTCGCCAGTACCTTGATTTCCCTGGGTTTTGCAGGGGTGCCAGCGTCGTTCGCGCTGAGTGCCTTGATCGTCACCGCTACGCCCGTTGCATTCGCGTTGAGTTTGGTACTGCAATGGTTGCCGCTGGGTCTGCTGCGTCTGCCGCTAGGCTTTCTAGTCATCTGGGCGGCGTTCGCGCTGGCGTCGTCACCGAGCGTTGCGGCGTGCCACGCCTTGGCGCGGCGTTTTCATCATTCGCGTCGGGCCTCTCCGCGTTGGCTGCTGGGCGAAACCGTTGTCGTGCGCCAAGCCAGCGATAGTGAAGGACGCTGCCAGGCGACGCTGGAAAGTGACTCCGATGTTGTCGTGACCCTGCATGGCAAGGGAGCGAGCTGTTCCGCCGGCGAGCGACGCGTGCTGGTTAAACATGTCTCTCAGGAGGATGTGTACCGCGCGGTGCCCGCCGAGGAGTATCTGGACGCCCACGCGCGCCTGCGCAAGTTGCATTTACTGCCGCGTCACGATATCTGAGCGCTTCACGCCTGCCGCCGCCCTTGGTCGCGGCGGCGGGCGGGCGCAGAAAAAAACGCCCTTACTAGCGCGTGACTCGAAAAAAACCGTTGTCGATCACCCCTCCAGACAAAAACTCTCCCGCCTTATGCTGCTTTATCCTGTGGGCATCGGATGAACGTCATCCGCCACGACCTATCCGGGCAAATATTAGTCGACCCAGGCCCGGTTCGTTTTCGGGAGAAGTAGCGCATGAAACTCAACGATCCGCGTCTATTGCGTCAGTACGCTTATATCGACGGTAAATGGACACACGGCGACGCCGGTCGCGAAGAAGCGGTCGTCGATCCCGCCACGGGCGAGGTGCTGGGCCACATTCCCTGGCTCGAGGCCCCGCAATTGCGGGAGGCGGTGGATGCCGCAGATGCTGCCTTCGCCCAGTGGCGAGCGTTGCGTGCTGATGAGCGTGCCGAGCGTCTTCAGGCGTGGTATGACCTGCTGATCGAGCATCGTGAAGATCTGGCGGTCATCATGACGCGCGAGCAGGGCAAGCCATTGCCCGACTCACGCGGCGAGATCGAATACGGTGCCAGCTTCATCAAGTGGTTCGCCGAGGAGGGCAAGCGCACCTTCGGGCAGACCATTCCTAGCCACATCCCCAACGCCGCCTTGGGCTCGCTCAAGGAGCCGGTGGGGGTGGCCGCGTTGATCACGCCCTGGAACTTCCCGCTGGCGATGATCACGCGCAAGGCCGGTGCCGCGCTGGCCGCCGGCTGCACGGTCATCGTCAAGCCGGCCGGCGAGACGCCGTTCTCGGCCCTGGCGCTGGCGGAGCTCGCCGAACGCGCCGAGATTCCTGCCGGGGTCTTCAACGTGGTACTGGGCGAACCCGCCGAGGTGTCCAAGCTGTTGTGCGAAGAAGAACGCGTCAAGGCACTGTCGTTCACCGGTTCCACCCGCGTCGGGCGGCTATTGCTGGAGCAGTCTGCCAATAGCGTCAAGCGTGTCTCGCTGGAACTGGGTGGCAACGCGCCGTTCATTGTCGGCCCCGACATGGATCCCGCCGAAGCCGCGCGTGCGGCGGTGGCGGCCAAGTTCCAGACCGGCGGGCAAGATTGCCTGGCCGCCAACCGGATCCTGGTGCACGAGTCGATCCATGACGAGTTCGTCGAGCAGTTCGTCGCGTGCATGGAAACGCTCAAGGTCGGCAACGGCCTAGTGACCAATATCGATATTGGGCCACTGATCCATCAGCAGGCGGTGGAAAAAGCGTCGAGCATCGTCGATGACGCCATTTCGCGCGGCGCGACGCTGGTGCATGGCGATCAGTCCATGGCGCCGGGACCCAATTTCTTCATGCCCACGTTGCTCACTGGCGTAACGCCCTACATGAAGGCTTGGCGCGAGGAGAGCTTCTCGCCGGTGGCGGGGGTGACCGCCTACAAGGATGACGATGAGGTCATCAAGCTGGCCAACGACACCGAGTACGGCCTGGCGGCCTATGTCTATACCCACGACATTCGCCGTATCTGGAAGCTCTTGCGTGCGCTGGAGTACGGCATGGTGGCGATCAATTCGGTGAAGATGACCGGGCCACCGGTCCCCTTCGGCGGCGTCAAGCAATCCGGCCTCGGTCGCGAAGGCGGCACCGCCGGCATCGAGGAATATCTGGAGACGAAGTTTTATTGTCTGGGGGCCTTGGGCTCTGTCTCTGGGAGCTAGCTGCGCTCGGCCTGACGGCGTTGGGCCCGACATCGAACATGCTCATTTACGGCCAGTAAACTCCGCTGTTCTCCGTCGGGCCCGCCTGGTCAGGCCGTCGCTCGCAGAGCTCTCTAGTTTTGTGCCCCCACTCTGTTATTTACGATCATTTTTTAGGAGCCAGATATGAGTCAGCACCAAGACCTGATCGATCGCGATCGTCAGGTCACTTTCCATGCGTCCACGCATCTGCGCGATTTCGCGCATGGCGATGTGCCGGGGCGCGTGATTACCGGCGGCCAGGGCATCAACATCGTCGACAAGGATGGTCGCGAGTTCATCGACGGCTTCGCCGGCCTTTATTGCGTCAATATCGGTTATGGCCGCACCGAAGTCGCCGAAGCGATCTATCAACAGGCGCTGGAGCTGTCTTACTACCACACCTATGTCGGCCATTCGAACGAGCCGCAGATACAGCTTTCCGAGAAGATTCTCGAATTGGCCGGGCCGGGCATGTCCAAGGTTTACTACGGCATGTCGGGCTCTGACGCCAACGAGACGCAGCTCAAGATCGTGCGCTATTACAACAACGTGCTCGGTCGGCCGCGTAAGAAGAAGGTGATCTCGCGGCAGCGCGGCTATCACGGTTCCGGCATCGCCTCAGGCTCGCTGACCGGTCTCAAGGCATTTCACGATCATTTCGACCTGCCCATCGACGGCATCCTGCATACCGAGGCGCCATACTATTATCATCGTGGCGCCGAGCAGGAGGGCATGAGCGAGCGCGAGTTTTCTCGCCATTGCGCGGCCAGGCTCGAGGAGATGATCCTCGCCGAAGGCCCGGACACCGTGGCGGCCTTCATCGGTGAGCCTGTGCTGGGCACCGGTGGTATCGTGCCGCCGCCCGAGGGCTATTGGGAAGCGATCCAGGCAGTCTTGAATAAGTATGATGTGCTGTTGATCGCTGATGAAGTGGTGTGCGGTTTCGGGCGTATCGGCACCGATTTCGGCAGCCATCACTACGCCATCAAGCCCGACCTGATCACCATCGCCAAGGGCCTGACCAGCGCCTATCAACCGTTGTCCGGGGTCATCGTCGGCGATCGCGTGTGGCAGGTACTGGAGCAGGGCGCCGGCGAATACGGTCCCATCGGCCACGGCTGGACCTATTCGGGCCATGCGCTGGGGTGTGCGGCAGGGCTTGCCAACCTGGCCATCATCGAGCGCGAAGGATTGACCGCCAACGCCGCCGAGACCGGCGCTTATCTGCAGCAGCAAATGCAGCAGACATTCGGCGAGCATCCACTGGTGGGGAACGTGCGTGGTGTAGGCATGCTGGCGGCGCTGGAATTCTCGCCGGATCCGGCGCGGCGGGCGTTTTTCGATCCCGCGCTCAAGATCGGGCCGCGCGTGAGTGCCGCTGCGTTGAGCGAAAACCTGATCGCACGCGCCATGCCGCAAGGCGACATTCTCGGCTTCGCGCCGCCGTTGGTGACGACGCGCGACGAAGTCGACGATATCGTCGCCCGTGCCAAGCGGGCCGTCGACAAGGTGACCGACGAGCTGTCTCGTTCGGGAGACTTGAAGGCCTGAGCGCGTCCCGCCATCCTTGCTGTGGAGGCACCAGCTTCCACAGCATCGCCGTTTACCTCGCCCGCCATCTCGAGAGTGTCCGATATCTCGATGGGAGGCCGTATGTCCGATACCCAGTCCGCCATTAATCTCGCCTCGATCTATGCCGCGCGCGCCCGCCTGCAAGGGCAGGTCGCGCGTACGCCGTTGGTGCGTTCGTTGGCGTTGTCGCGGCGCTTCGAAGCAGAAGTGTTCCTTAAGCTTGAAACTTGCCAGCCCACGGGGGCGTTCAAGCTGCGCGGTGCGACCAACATGATCGCCGCGTTGATCGAACGCGACGGACGCGAAGCGTTGGCGCACGGCGTGACCACGGCCTCGACGGGCAATCATGGCCGGGCCGTCGCTTACGCCGCGTATCAACTGGGGATTCCTGCGGTGATCTGTCTATCGCGTCTGGTACCCGACAACAAAGCCGCAGCCATCGAGGCCCTGGGCGCTGAGGTGCGGCGTGTCGGGGAGAGCCAGGACGATGCCTTCGACGAGGTCGAGCGCCTGGTGGCCTCGGGCATGACGGCGATCCCGCCTTTCGACGATCCGTTGATCGTGAGTGGACAGGGCACCATCGGGCTCGAGCTGATGGAGGATCAGCCCGCGCTCGACCGCGTTCTCGTCGGACTTTCCGGCGGCGGTTTGTTGGGCGGCATCGGTGCAGCGGTAAAAGCGATTCGCCCGGCGACGCGGGTGACCGGCATCAGCCTTTCCCAAGGCGCGGCGATGTGGGAAAGCCTTCAGGCCGGGCATCCGGTCAACGTGGCGGAGGTCGAGAGTCTCGGCGATTCGCTGGGCGGCGGTATCGGCCTCGATAATCGCTACACTCTTGCCTTGGTGCGCGAGGTGATGGATGACCATTACCAGGTCGCGGAATCCGCCATCGCGCGTGCCATGGTTGATGTGCTCGACACCGAGAAGATGCTGGTCGAAGGCGCGGCGGCCGTGGGGCTGGCGGCGCTCGACGAGCATGGCCTCGACATCCATGGTCAGCGGGTGGCATTGATCGTCTCCGGCAACGGCGTGGCGTTGGAAACGTTTGACCGCGCCCGGGCGTTGGCGAGAGCCTGATCCCACTTCCTTTCTTCATCTTTCTCTCTTCCGTCTGGAGGACGTCATGCAGCTCCATCAACGCGACGCAATCGAGGCCGCCGTTCAACTGGATACGGACGCCCTGGCCGTCATCGAAGCGGGATTCGCGGCCTTGGGGCGTGGCGAGGCCGTGCAGCCGCCGATCCTGTCGATGGCCATCGAGGAGGCCAATGGCGAGGTCGACGTCAAGACCGCGCACATTCGCGGTTTCGAGCGCTTCGCCATCAAGGTGAGCTCAGGGTTCTTCGACAATCCCAAGCAGGGGTTGCCCAGCCTCAGCGGGCTAATGATGATGTTCTCGGCTCGCACTGGGCTAGTGGATGCCGTGCTCTTCGACGAAGGCTACCTGACGGCGGTGCGCACGGCACTCGCGGGAGCGCTTGCCGCCAAGTATCTGGCGCGTGAAAACAGCCGTCGCGTGACGGTCCTTGGCGCCGGCGAGCAGGCTGAGTTGCAGATCGATGCCTTGCGTCTGGTGCACGATATAGAGACCGTCGATGTCTGGGCGCGTCGGCGCGAGGCCGCG
Source organism: Chromohalobacter sp. 11-W (assembly GCF_029889905.1). GTDB lineage: Bacteria > Pseudomonadota > Gammaproteobacteria > Pseudomonadales > Halomonadaceae > Chromohalobacter. Next base: position 16,866 of record NZ_JARANZ010000016.1, read on the forward strand.
GAGTCCTATGCCGAACGGCTGCGCCAGCGTGGCCTGACGGTCAACGTTCACGATGATGTCCACGCGGCGTGTCGTGAGGCGGACATCATCGTCACCGCGACGCCTTCGCAACAGCCGATTCTCGAGGCCGCCGATCTCCCCGAGGGCGTGCACGTCACGGCGATGGGCTCCGACAGTCCGGACAAGCGCGAGCTTGACGATAGTGTGATGACGCGTGCCGATGCCTTCGTCTGCGATACCCGTGCGCAAAGCGAGCACAACGGTGAGCTCAAGGCCTTCGTCAAATCCGGCGAGACGGCGGCCAATGTGCCGTTCAAGGTCTTCGAGCTCGGCCAAGTGATCGATCGCGGACTGACACTACGCCTCTCTGGCGCAGGCATCACGGTGTGCGATCTCACCGGCACCGGCGTGCAGGACACGGCGATTGCCGATTACGCCCTGCAGCGGTTGGAAGCCTAAGCATCGAGGTGCCGGCGCGACCTTAGGTGTCGTGCCACTCAATCGTCACGCGGTTGCCACATCGTCGTCATACCCTCTCGAGATGCTGAGTGGCTCATGGACTCAGTGGAGAGTTGGCGATGCGATATTCCCGCCGTGATGTATTGGGATGGAGCGTCAAGGCTGGCGTGGCGTTAGGCGCAGCGTCGGTGGCGCCGTCGATCGTGATGGCTGAGTCACGTCGCCCGCAAGTGGCCTCTGGGGTGATGAGCGGTGACATGCTGAGCGACCGCACGATGCTCTGGTCGCGCAGTGATCGCCCCGCGCGGATGCTCGTCGAACTGGCCGACAATCCCGCGTTTCGTGGTGCCCGCCAAGTGCGTGGCCCCAACGTGCTGCCGAGCGATGGCTTGGTCGGCAAGCTGGACGTCGCGGGGCTCAGTGACATCGATACATTGCACTACCGCGTGCGTTTCGCCGCGCTGGATGACCCGCGTGCCTTGAGCGAACCGGTCGAAGGGCGTTTGCGCTTGCCGCCGTCCCAGGCGCGCGACGTGCGCTTCGTGTGGTCCGGCGATACGGTCGGGCAAGGCTGGGGCATCGATGAATCGCGGGGTGGCATGACGATCTACGACACCATGCGCCGTCAGCGTCCCGACTTCTTCATTCACTCCGGCGATACCGTCTACGCCGACGGCCCCTTGGAAGAGCGCGTAGCGCTGGCTAACGGCGATACTTGGCACAATCTCGTCACCCCGGCCAAGCGCAAGGTGGCGGAAACACTGGACGAGTATCGTGGCCAGCATACCTACAATCTGCTGGATACCAATCTGCGGCGCTTCAATGCCGAAGTGCCCATGCTCGCCCAATGGGACGATCACGAGACGACCAACAACTGGTATCCCGGCGAATGGCTCGAGGATGAACGCTACACGGAAAAGAACGTATCGCTACTGGCGGCCCGCGCTCGCCAAGCCTTCCTCGAACACACGCCGCTACGCCAACTGTCGACATCGCCGGGGCGTATTCATCGACGTTTTGCGTATGGGCCGTCGCTGGAAATGTTCATGCTCGATATGCGCACCTATCGCGGTGCCAACAGTCGCAACCGACAAGCCGAGTCCTCCTCGCAGACGGCGTTTCTCGGCGAGGACCAGTTCGCCTGGCTGCGACGCTCGCTGAAAGAATCCTCGGCGACATGGAAGGTCATCGCTTCGGATATGCCTATCGGTCTGGTGGTCAGCGATGGTGACGCGTATGAAGCCATCGCCAATGGCGACGCGGGCGGGCCGTTGGGGCGTGAACTCGAAATCGCCAGGCTCTTGCGGGCGATCCGCGATGACAATGTGAAAAACGTGGTATGGCTGACGGCGGACGTGCACTACACGGCGGCGCATCACTATTCGCCGGAGCGCGCCCGTTTCCAGGAGTTCGCGCCCTTCTGGGAATTCGTCAGCGGTCCGTTGCATGCCGGCACCTTTGGTCCCGGCGAGCTGGATACGACCTTCGGTCCCGAGGTGGTCTTTCAAAAAGCTCCGCCGAAAGGCGAGTCGAACCTACCGCCGTCGCGGGGCTATCAATTCTTCGGCCAGGTCGACCTCGACGGCGAGAGCGAAGCGTTGACGGTGAGTCTGATGGATGCCGCCGGCAACACGCTGCATCGCCAGCAGCTGACGCCGGAGACGGCGTAATACGAGCCTCCGGCCCGCATCGCCGCGTTCCGACATTGAGGTTTGAGCACGGCAGGGCATTGCTACGAATCGATAAGCGGTAAGACGACGTATTCATACCCGATGATCAGGCCTGTAAGAGCCAAAAGAAGCGCCAGGATACGATTGATGCGTCGCAGCAGGGCGTGATCATGAATGGCTTTTCCCATCGCGCTACCCAGTAATGCGTAGCTTCCTGGCGCGCCGGTCGCCAGTACGCCAATGAGCAGCGCCACCATGATGAGGTCTGGCCCTTCTATATGCATTGCGGGTAGCTGGATGGTCGCGATAGGTAGTGTGGCGACGATGCCTTTGGGGTTGAGTAATTGCATCAATAACCCTTCCTTGAAGCGCAAGGGACGCGATACTGCATCCACATCGTTCCTGTGAGGAGTGGATTTGGCTATCTTGATCGACAGGTAAAGAATGTAAAGCGTGCCGAGTGCACTGATGATCAGGAGTGTCTTTCCCTGTATGAGCACGCTTCCCAGCCAGCCAAACAGTAGAAGCATCAGCCACATCGCTGTGCCGACTCCGATGAAAAATCCTGTCGATTCCTTGGTTTGCCCGTTGATTCCGGCATTCAGTCCAAGCAGGTTCACCGGCCCGGGCGTGTACATCACGCTTATGGCATAGGCGAGCATCGCGAGCATGAGGGTTTCCTGTCTTGCTAAGTGAAAATATGGGTTTGGTATTGTCGCGGTGTCATGCCGTAAATCCGCTTGAAACGACGGTTGAAATGGCTGAGGTCAGAAAAGCCGCAGCATAAGGCAGCCTCCATGACACTCTCGCCGTTTTCGAGGTGGCGCCGGGCGGCATTGACCCTGCAGTTCAATACATATTGGTGCGGCGTAATTCCGTACTGTGTCCTGAACGTTCTCAGGAAGTGATACTTGGAAATGTTGGCGGAATGGCTGATGTCATCCAGGCTGATATCGTATCTGGCATTTTCATGGATGAAGTCCTTCGCCCTTTCGAGCAGCGAGTCCGGCCGCCTGGCCCGCTCGTTTGGGGCAAAATTTCCGGCGCGCTCGGCCAGGCGAGCCGCAATGCGATACAGAGCATATTCTTGCTCGATCTGACTCGTCTCCTGTTCCTCGATCATGCGTGATAGGGCGATGATCTCGTCGCGCAAGGGGACATCTTTCATGAGGGTGGGGACCAGGCGAGTGGCCTGCAGGCCTTGCATGCCCATGGCATTGGCAATGAGCGGGTCGAGCTCGTCGGGATGAATATAGAGCATGACATAATCGAGGGCGTCGCCGCCCCCGGCGTGGCCGTCATGCACCTCATCAGGATGCAAAGTGATCACGCTACCTGGTGGGCTGCGGTGAAATTCACCGTTGCTGAAGAAATCCTGACGTCCTGCCAGTGTGACCCCCAGTGCATATTCTTCATGTGCATGCCGGTCGTACTGGAAGTCGTTCATCGTGGCATGCAATGCCGTCATGCGTGCCACATGCCGGCTTTTCATGAACCGGAAACGACTCGTGGATTGCATGGTGTCCTCCTTACGTCCCGGTCGTGCCATGACAACGCCACTTTAGCGCGTCACGAGGGAGCGGGCTTGAACGATATTGCGCACTTTGTGCTTTCGGCGTGCCGGATGCGCGCACCCACGACCATGGCGGGCCCGTCCGCTGCACCTCGGCAGGCCGTGCGTGTCCTGCTACGCTGCAAGCTCGATTCGTGAGGGCAGGGAGCGTGCATGGCGGAAAGGCAGCAGGAATTAGCGGGATTGGATCACTTGCTCGAACGGATCGGGCAGGCGCCCCGGCGCGATGATGAGCGTGTCCAGCTTGGCGACATGCTGACGGCGGTGGGGCAGGGGTCGTTTGGTTCCTTGCTGTTGGTGCCGGGGGTGATCACGCTGTTGCCGTTGGTAGGAGATATTCCCGGCGTGCCCACGTTGATGGCGATATTGGTCCTGCTGGTGGCGGGGCAACTGCTGGTAGGGCGCCGCACGTTCTGGTTGCCGCAATGGCTTTTGAAGCGCTCGGTTTCGCGCGCCAAGCTGGACAAGGCGGTGGCCTGGATGCGCAAGCCGGCCCGGGCCATCGACCGCTTGTTGAAACCGCGACTGACCTGGCTGACCCAGCGCGCCGGCACTTATCTCGTGGCATTTTTCTGCTTTCTCATTGCCCTGGCGATGCCGCTGATGGAAGTGGTGCCTTTCTCGGCCAATGGCGCGGGCTTGGCCCTGATGATGTTCGGCTTGTCGTTGATGGCCAATGACGGCCTCTGGGCGCTGCTGGCACTGATCCTCACCGGAGGGACGGTGAGTGGCGTGGCTTACGCCCTGCTGTGATCTACCACGTCAAAAAGCTGCTTCACCGCCATGATCGGCATGAAATTCGTGCTGTAGCCAGTCCAGCAATGCCAGCGTTTCCACCCGCGATTGAGCACCTTGTCGTGTATACACCGAGAGCGCGTCGCTGAGGGGCAGCGACGCATCGACCGGTCGCACGAGCTGGCCGTGTTGCACCAGATGCTCGGCCGTGCGTCGCCAGCCAAGAGCAATACCGTGCCCGGCAAGTGCCGCCTGAAGGACCAGCGGATAACTATTGAAAATCATGCCGTTCCCCAGGATGGGCACGACATTCCCCATGGCGCGTAGCCAACTATCCCACTCGAACCAGTCCGGTGCGTCGGCCCTGTGGTGCAGCAAACGGTGCTCGGCGAGGTTCGCCAGCGTGATGGGGTGGCGCTGCGCGTCGAGATAGTCGGGGCTGCAGATCGGAAATATCTCGTCTGACGCGGTGAAGGACAGCGCGTGGCTGCCGCTGGGGCGTCCGCTGGTTTGTAGTGCGACGTCGAAATAGTCGTGATGCTCGACCACCGGGCGCGTCGAGGTCACCAGGCGTACTTCGATTTCCGGATGCTGCCGGTTGAACGCGGCGAGGCGTGGCATGACCCAGTAGAAGGCTTCGCAGAGCTGGCAGAAGAGCACGACCACACCGTCATGCACTTCCTCTCGCAAGGTATTGGCATGCGTTGCGACGCTTTCCAGAGCGGTGCTCACCGTGCGCCCGAACTCGCGGCCGGCGGCGGTGAGGAAGACGCCCCGGTTACGCCGCTCGAATAGTGCTACGCCGAGGTTTTCTTCCAAGGCGCGAATCTGGCGGCTGACGGCGGCTTGGGTAAGATGCAGCTCTTCGGCAGCACGCGAGAAGCTTTCCAGACGCGTGGCAGCCTCGAAGGGCATCAGGCTGGCGAGTGGCGGTAGGGCCTTGCCTAGTCGGTTCATATGCGATCCATAATCATAGCTCATGGAAAGTGACGTATAACTCGTTTGTCGTGCATGCCTGGGGCGCGCACCCTTGAGCGGCTTATTGCTCAGGGAGAACCTTCATGAAGCCGGTTATTGGGGCGCAAGCCTCGGCATGGCAAGGCATCGGTTGTATCTTTGCCTCGGTCTTCTGTCTTTCGATGGCCGACGCTCTGGTTAAGTATATCAGCAATGACGTGGGTATTTGGCAGTTGTACGTGCTGCGTGCACTGCTGGCGTCGCCGCTTTTGGGGTTGGTACTTGGACCTCGCGGCGTGGTGCGCTTGGGTTGGGCGCTGCGACGTCGCTGGGTACTGGTCAGAACCGGCTTGTTGATGGCCATGTGGTTGGCATTCTATGCGGCGCTTCCGACGTTGACGCTCTCCATGGCGGCGGTGGCGTTGTACACCTCGCCGTTGTTCATTGCCTTGTTCGCTGCTTGGTTGGCTGGCGAGCGGCTATCGGCAGGTGGCTGGTGGGGGATCGCCCTGGGCTTTGCCGGCGTGGTGCTGATATTGCGCCCGGGGACGATGCACTTCACGCCCACGGTTTTATTGCCGCTGTTGGCGGCGGTGTGCTACGCACTGGCTTGCGTGGTGACGCGTATCCACTGTCGCGACGAGGCGCCGCTGGTGCTTTCCGGGGCGCTGAATCTGGGCTTCTTGTGTCTGGGCGCGGTGGGCTGTCTGTGGATGACGCTGCACGGGCAGCCGTCGACCGGAGGTACCACGCCGGCTTTCCTGACGTCAGCCTGGCGTTCGCTTCCCGCCGACACCTGGTGGCTGCTGGCGGGGCTAGGGGTACTCTTCGTGCTGGCCAGCAGCACGGTGGCCAAGGCCTATCAAGTGGCCCCGGCTGCGCTGATCGGCGTGTTCGACTATGCCTATCTCGTCTTCGCGGCGGGGTGGAGCTGGTGGCTGTTCGAGACGACGCCTGATATGCCCACTGTGCTGGGCATGGCTTGCGTGGGGCTTGCGGGGGGTATCGTCTGGCGCTGTGCACCCGGAGGATCAGCTTCCTGTGGCGCCATAGCGAGCCGCGAGACTGCTCATTGCCCGCCAACCTGTGGGCGGGGATCAGGTTGAGTCTGGCGCGATCATTCCCTATACCTAGGGGCACGTTTCTATTTCAACACGGACAAGGAGTTGTCGCATGTTGACCTTCGTTTCCTGGCTGTTCATCGCCCTCGGTGTGGCGACGGCATTGGCCATTGCCCTGGATGTGGCCAAACGCCCGCAGCCCATGGCGGTCATGAATGTGACGTGGCCGATCACCGGGCTTTATATGCCAGTGCTGGGCTGGTGGGCCTATGCACGCATGGGTCGCGCCGCGCCTTCGGCGGGTGACCAGGAGAGCCATGGGCATGGTGAAGATCATGAGCACGACCATGGTCATGCTCACCACCATCATGGTGATAAGCCCAAGTGGCAGGGCGTTTTCGTCTCGGCCACACACTGCGGGGGCGGTTGTACCGCAGGCGATGTCGTCACTGCGCCGCTGGCGACCCTGACCGGGTTTTCCCTGCTCGGGTCGGCGACGCTGGGGCACTTCGTGCTGGCCTTCATCGGGGCGTATCTCTTCGGCGTGCTGTTTCAATACTTGCCGATTCGGGGGATGAGCGATAGCGGCCCCCGCCAGGCCCTGATCGATGCCATCAAGGCGGATACGCTTTCGCTGGTCGCCTTTCAGGCCGGCATGTACGTCTGGATGCTGATCGCTATTCACGGCTGGATGGGCGAGATGAACGCTTTCTCGGTGACGTTCTGGTTCATGATGCAGATCGCCATGCTGATCGGGTTCGCAACGTCCTATCCAGCCAACTGGATATTGATCAACCGAGGCATCAAGCACGCGATGTAAGGCGGCGTGATCACCGCATGATTCGCCGTGCGGTGATCACGGGAGTTGCCGTTCTCATGCCGAGAGGCCGCTGGCCTCGTCCACGCCGAGATGCAAGTTCATGCTTTGCACGGCGGCCCCGGCCGCGCCCTTGCCGAGGTTATCCAACCGGGCGACGAGGGAGACATGCTCATGGTTGCCGAACACGAACAGGTCGACCCGGTTGGTGTCGTTGCAGCCCTGCACCTCGAAGAAGCCGCCATCCAGGTTGGCGGGATCCTCGAGGGGCATGATGCGAACGAAGGTCTCGCCTGCGTAGTGGTCGGCGTAGGCTTGGCGCAGCGCCTCGGCCGTGGCCCCGGGGCTAAGCTGGTCGACGTGCAGGGGAATCGTCACCGACAGACCCTTGAGGAAGGGGCCGACGATCGGCTGGAAAATCGGTGTCCGCTCTAGCCCGCCGTGCACACGCATTTCCGGTAAGTGCTTGTGGGTAAGCTCCATGGCGTAGGGACGCGGTGCGGCCAGGCGGCCGTCGTGGCTGGCTTCGTACTCGGCGATCAGCTTTTTGCCGCCGCCGCTGTAGCCGGTGATCGAATGCGCTGCCAGCGGTGTGTTTGCGGGCAGCAGGCCAGCGTCGACCAGCGGCCGCGTGAGCATGATGAAGGCGCTGGCATGGCAGCCTGGATTGGCGATGCGCTTGCTGGCGCGAATGGCATCACGCTGGCCCGGCGCCAGCTCGGGTAGTCCGTAGGTCCACTCGGCATCGGTGCGGAAGGCCGTGCTAGCGTCGATCAGGCAGGTGTCGGGATTGTCGAGCAGCGCTGCTGCCTCGCGAGAAGCGGCATCGGGCAGGCACAGAAAGGCCACATCGGCGGCGTTGAGCAGGCGTGCACGTTCGGTGGCATCCTTGCGCTTGTCGCCGTCGATGCGCAGCAGTTCGATATCGGCGCGTGCCTCGAGATAATCCAGCAGTCGCAGCCCAGTGGTGCCTTCCTGGCCGTCTACGTATACCTTGAATGCCATGGGAAATTCATTGCCTCGTTGACCGGGTCCGTACATGCCGGCAGCACTTGCCAGCGAATCGTCCTCCATTGTGCGTCGATGCGGCCGCGCTGTCATGTTTCCGAGCGTCAATCCGCTTGTCGTGACTCGCAAAAACGACCAATCTGAAGGGGTTAGGACTCTGCATCACCCACTGAGACAAGCGTGATAAGGACGACATATGAACAAGCGCGTATTGGCTTTCGATGTCTATGGCACCTTGATTGACACCCACGGCGTGGTGGAGGCCTTGAACGCTGAATTGGGCGATACCCGAATGGCGTTGCCTTTTTCGCAGCGTTGGCGGGATAAGCAGCTTGAATTTGCCTTTCGTCGCTCGCTTATGGGCGCTTATGCGAGCTTCGCCGATTGCACGCGCGATGCGCTGGAATTCACCGACCGCGCCATGGGCAGCCAGCTCTCGGAGGTCGCCAAGGACCGGCTGATGGCGCTTTATGGACGTCTGCCGGCGTTTTCCGATGTCGCCGAAGGACTGGCACGCTTGAGCGATGCCGGCATGCGCTGCGTGGCGTTTTCCAACGGCACCCGGGAGGCGGTGACGGGGTTGTTGGCCCAGGCAGGTATCCGTGAGCGCTTCGATGCCATCGTCAGTGTCGACGACATCAAACGCTTCAAGCCCGATCCTGCCGTGTACGCTTATTTGCGCCAATGCACCGAGTCGAAGGCCGCCGATACCTGGCTGATTTCCAGCAATCCCTTCGACATCATCGGGGCCAAGTACGCTGGCTTGCATGCGGCCTGGGTACGCCGCAGTGCGGAGGCGCCCTTCGATCCCTGGGGCGATGAGCCCGACATGACGGTGAGCGATCTCGACGAACTCGCGGAGCGCCTGGTGAGGTAAGCGCGGCGAGACACGCTCAGCCGCCACGCCGCCAACGAAAATAACGCCCTAACCAGTCGAGCACCCGCTCGGGCTTGTGGGCGTTCTTCCACGCGCCTGCGGTGCCTTTGACGGCTTCTGAAAGAGTTGGGTAGGGGTGAATCGTGCCGAGCAACTTGTTGAGCCCGATGTTGTGCTTCATGGCCAGCGTCAGTTCCGCCAGCCATTCGCCCGCGTTTTCGCCGACCAGAGTGGCGCCGAGGATACGATCCTTGCCGGGCACCGTGAGGATCTTGACGAAACCGGTAGTGGCGCGCTCGGCGATCGCTCGGTCGCTCTCGGCCATCGCGTAGCGGGTGACCTCGTAAGCGACGCCCTGAGCCTTGGCTTCACGCTCGTTGAGACCCACGCGCGCCACTTCGGGCTGCAGGTACGTCACCGCGGGCATGATGCGGTAGTCGACCTTGAAGCGCTTGAATTCGCCGAACAGGGCGTTGACCGCGACATGCCAGGCTTGGTGCGCGGCGGCGTGGGTCAACTGATAAGGGCCGGCGACATCGCCGCAGGCCCAGATGTTGGGCAGCTTGGTCTGTAGCTGCTCGTTGACCTCCAGGGTCCCGTTGTCGCGAGTGGCAATCCCCAGCGCTTCCAGCCCGAGCCCATCGACATTGGCCTGACGACCGACGCTGACCAGCAGGCGGTCGAAGGGAATGTGCGTTTGGCGACCGTCGGCTGTCTCGACGAGAAGCTGGTTTTCGCCGTCCTCGGCCGTCACTGCCAGTACCTGGGTACGGGTCATGACCTCGAGGCCCTCGTCGACGAGCAGATCGGCCACAAGCTCGCCGACCTCGTCATCCTCGCGCCCTAGCAACCGCTCGGTTCCCTCGATCAGCGTGACCTGGCTACCCAGGCGGGCGAAGCTCTGGCCGAGCTCGCAGCCGATGGCGCCACCGCCCAGCACCACTAGGCGACGCGGCTGTTCGGTCAGCATCCACAGGTTCTCGGAAGTCAGCACGTCGATCCGTTCGATGCCCGGAATCGGCGGCACCTTGGGCGTGGCCCCGGTGGCGATGACGATATGCCGGGCCGTTAGTTGCTTGCCGTCGACATCGACCGCCCAGGGTGACGTCAGCCTTGCCGTACCGCGTTTCACCTCGACGCCCAGCCCGGTATAGCGTTCCTCACTGTCATGGGGTGCCACCTCCTCGATGACACGTCGCACATGGCCCATGACCTCGCCGAAGTCGATCTGTGGCGCCCCCGCGTGGATGCCCAGTTGCTCGGCATCGCGCACGTTCTGAGCTGCCCGCGCGGCACGAATCAGCGCCTTGGAGGGCACGCACCCGGTATTGAGGCAGTCGCCCCCCATGGCGTCGCGTTCGACGAGTGCGACCCGGGCGCGTACCGCGCTGGCGATGTAGCTGGTCACGAGCCCCGCCGAGCCGCCGCCGATCACCAGCACGTCGACATCGAAGTGCTGGGGTTTGGTGTATCCCCGGTAGCGCTTGCGGCGTTGCAGCCAGTCCACGACCCAGCGTGCGATCAATGGGAAGACGCCGAGCAGGGCGAAGGAGAGCAGCAACGACGGTGAGACGACGCCACCCAGCGACTGCAGCTCGCCAAGTTGTTGGCCGGCATTTACGTAGACCAGCGTGCCGGGGATCATGCCGATCTGACTGGCGATATAGAACACCGAGGTGCGCAGCCGGGTCAGGCCCATCGCCAGGTTGATGACGAAGAATGGGAAGATCGGCACCAGTCGCAGGCTGAACAGATACAACGCCCCATCGCGCTCGATGCCGCGATTTATCGTCTCGACTTGCCGCGCGAAGCGGCGTTCGATCCACGCCCGAAAAAGCGTCCGGGAGACCAGAAAGGCCAAGGTGGCGCCAACCGTGCTCGCGAAGGAGATGATCAGGAATCCCCAGCCCAGGCCGAACAGGGCTCCCCCCAGCAGCGTCAGGAAGGCGGCGCCGGGCAGCGAGAGCGCGGCGATCAGTACATACACGAGGAAGAAGCCGCCGGCGACGAGCCAGGGCGCATCGGCGAACCATCGATCGAACCGTCCTTGCAGCGACTTGATGGACTCGAGCGTCAGGTAATCGTCGAAGCCGCCCGCGAAAAAGGCCACGATCGCCACCAGCACCACGCCCAGAATCACCACGCGATAATGTTTCAATCCATCCCCCTTGTTCCTGCGCTGATCGGCAGATATTGACGTTGCCGGTGACGCGATACCCGAGCGCCGGTCGCCAGAACCATGCAGTGGCCCAGCGTGGCGACGCGTTCAGGAATTGAGTCGTGCCACGCCCTTGATCCTTACACGTGATAGCCGTGGTCGCCACGAAAAAGGCGATATACCGGTTCCGGTATATCGCCCGATTTCTCTTACGCAGCCGCCAACACCGTGCGTTCACACTTATCAGGCACGCGGATCCTGCCATTCGAGCGACTTGAGCTCGTCATTGAGTGGCGTACCGGCGATATGATTGGTGTAGTTGGACAGCGTCTTGAGGCTGACGGCAATGACCAGTTCGAGCAACTGCTGTTTTTCGAAACCGGCCTCCAGAAACGCCTGAACTTCGCCGTCCTCGGCCCAGCCCCGCGCCTCGACGAGATGCTTGGCGAAGCGCGCCACGGCGTTGAGCTTGGGATCGTCGGGGTTTTGCAGCTCGCGGAGTTTCTCGATATCGCCCTCCGGCACCTTGGCGGCATTCGCCCCTCCCGTATGAGCCGCCACACAGAAACTGCAGCCGTTGACGGAACTGATAGCGAGTAGTGCGACCTGTTGCTGTGCCGGCGTCAGGCTAGTCCGTGAGTAGATGCCATCCAGCGTCTGATACGCCTCGAGTAGCGCCGGGGCCTCCGCCATCTTGGCGAATAAGTTGGGCAAGAACCCCATCTGCTCTTGCGTGCTTTCCAGGCGTTCCTTGGCTTCTTGGGGCGCGCTGTCGACCGTATGCAAGGTGAAGTCCGTCATGTCGTTCTCCTGATCGATGAATCATTTCACCAGCAAGGTTAGCGCCCCTGGAAACGAATGAAAGCCACTTCACGTCTCTATTTCATGTCGCAACGTCCACCATCTGCCTACAATCACTGCAAACCGTCTCCATGCGTGCTTGAGTGGTGGAATCCTTCACCATGACAGCGGAACGTAAACATGATTCTGGTATTCGATATCAACGAAACTCTGCTTGATACTGCAGCGTTGGCACCGTTCTTCGATGAGGTTTTTGGCGATCCAGCAGTGCGCACTGAATGGTTTCTGACTCTGGAGGAAACCTGGATGACGGCGACACTGACGGGGCGTTACCTACCGTTCGGGCATTTAGCGAAAAGTGCCTTGCGTCAAACCGGATGGCGGCATGGAGTTGAGATAAACGAGGCTCGTCAACACCGGCTCATCGAATTGCTGATGACGCTCCCCGCGCATCCCGATGTTGCGCCGGCGCTGGCAGCGCTACGTGCTAAAGGGTATCGGCTGACTGCCCTGACCAATGGCACCTCAAATGCCGTACAACACCAATTGTCCCAGGAAGGTCTCGAGGCGGCTTTCGATGTCATTCTCAGTGTTGACTCTGTCGCTTGTTACAAGCCAGGACAGCCTGCCTATCAACACGCCGCCGATCATTGGCAAGTATCGCCTCGCGAGTTGGTCATGATCGCGGCTCATGGTTGGGATTTGATTGGCGCCGCCAGCGCGGGCTGCAAGACTGCTTTCATCGCGCGTCCCGGCAAGGTCATCGACCCGCAACTGTTTCAGCCCGATTGGCAAGCCGACTCGCTCACGGCCCTGAGCCAGCAATTGATGGCGGAAGTTTCTCCCTAGCCTGAAACGGTAACGTGAAGATGTAAGGTATAGAGGCATCTAGCGACTGAAACGAAGTGTATATTCAATTCGTATCTATTCTATGGAGACCACAATGATCGATGTCATGGTTGCCTACCCGAACCAGAATGATCTTACCTTCGATGATCAGTACTACTTGGATAAACATGTTCCTCTTGTCGAGGAAAAACTAGGAGAACATGGCCTGCGTTATGCGAGAATTCATCGCGGTACCGATGCCGCGTCTCCTTACCACTTAATTGCCCATCTGGGATTCGATTCGGCGGAGGCCTTCGAGTCCGCGTTTGATGCCGTTGGCCAAACACTCATGAACGATGTTCCCCACTTCACCAATGTGGAACCGGTGTTGCAGGTCAGCGAGGTGGTCATTCCGTAGCGTGCGTTTTGAGACGTGAGGGCGGCACGCCCCTGATCCTCTTGTAGGCCTTGCGAAAGGTGGATTCCGAGCGATAGCCGCTGGCCAGCATGGCCCCTACGATGCTCTCGCCATTGGCGAGCGCTTGGTCTGCCAATATCATGCGTAGCCGGCCTTGATAGCGCGCCACAGTCGTTCCCACGACGCGATGGAAACGTTCGCTGAAACTCGAACGGGAAAGCCCGACGGTGTAGGCCAGTTCGCGCAACGTCCAGTCGCGTCGCGGATCCTCGTGCAAAAGCTTGAGTGCACGGCTAACGGGAGAGTCCAGAAACGCCATCAGGTGACGCTGGTCGAGCAGCCGCGTCTCTAGGCAGTGGCGCAGCATCAGGATCAGCAGGGCATTGGCCAGAGCATTCGTCACCGGCCCATGGCCGGGTGCATCGCCATTGGACAGCTCCTCGGCAAAGGCCTCGACCGCATTCTGAAACGCCCGCCCACGCGCCTGCCGAGGAATACGCACGATACGCGGCAACGCACCGAACCAGGCCGGGGGAACATCATGCACGAAGCGAAAATGACCACAGATCAACCCCACGCCGGGTCGCGAACTGCGTAGCGGTACCACCTGCATCGGCGTGTTGGTAGACATGCCCTGAGGTGTTAATTGGTGCGGCGCATCACTGGGGAAAAACGCCAGATCGTCAGCCTGCAAATGCTCCTCGCCCCCGTCATGCCAGGTAAGACGACACTGCCCCTCGGTCACCAGATGAAAGCTCGGGGCGACGGCATGTTCATGCGACAGCAGCCAATCGCCGCATTGCTTGGCGACATGGTAGAAGTCACTACCGAGAAAGATGGGCTTCAAGAGTGCGGTCAACGGATCCCGAGCAATCTCTTCTGCATTTTCGCTATGCGTCATCGAGACCCTTCGCCTGAGTCGGATGGGTACACCGGGGCCTGATGTTCAAACGCTCGTCCCGCGTCATGAATCAACTGGAATTGATGATTGCAGTTCTTGCAAGCGCCGCACATAGCCAGGTGAAACTTCAATGACATTCGTTCCTGTAAGCCAAGCGGTGCATCAAGCTTCTTCGACATGAGGCGTGTGGCCTCACGGCACATCAGCATTTTCATGAGTCGGCCTCCGCCAGCCAACCCTTTTCCAGGCACGCGCGCAACAACAGGCGGCCACGATGGAGGATGACCCAGCAGTTATTTTCCTTGATACCCGCCTCCTCGCAGATCTGACGCGTGGAAAGTCCCATGAGTTCGCGCATGGTGAAAATGCGCGCGATATTTTCGGGCAGTGCAATCATGCAGCTATCGAATACTTGCCAGAACCGCTCACTGGCGAGCGTGCTTTCGGGATCGCCCCAACGTTTGGGGCGCGCCATTTCCTGCCATCTCCCCGTCGTCTGAAACTGACTTTCCACGGCTGCCTCGAGACCGTCATCGTCCCATGTCTGCCATTTCCCGCGACGCTTCTGGGCACGCAGTGCATCGAGAATCTTGTGCTTCAGGATGCCGAAGACCCAGGTTTCATAGCCGGACTTTCCTTCAAAGTGCGCATCCTTCTCGACGGCGGTGATCAAGGCTTCCTGCACGACGTCATCCGCCTCGGACGCATCGCGTAATTGGAGACGCGCGAAGGCAAGTAAGCGTGGACGTACCGCCGCCAAACGGCGTTGACGCTCGCCGGAGTGGCCCGCGTCACATGATGAATCAGGCCTTGCTGCCATGACGCCTCTCCCATTCAATGATCATGACTCATCATGGCAATAAAACACGTCATCCACCACTCGCCTCAGGCCAGTATTCATGTCGCAGCGTCCAGCATTCGCCAGCGCTCAAGATCGCGCGGCGTATCGACATCCCATACCGTGCCGGGGCAGGCCACGCGAAGGCCCAGTTCTCGCGCCCTTGCGAGGGTTTGCGCTGCCACCTCGCTGCCACCCCAGGCCATGTCCGTGAACATCTCTGCGGGGAGCCGATGGCCCCCGATCAATGCATAACCGCCGTCCTCGGCGGTTAGCATCACCAGGTCGTGATCAATCAGCGCCTGCGCACAGCGATCCAGCAGAGCCGTCGTCAGCACCGGACAGTCGCTGCCGATCAGAAGCGCCGGGCCTCGTTGGGCGGACAAGGCGGTATGCATCCGCTGCCCGAGATCGCCCGATGGCTGGGCATGCAGCGCGATGCTATGTCGCGCCGCCAGCGCTTCGAGCAGCGGATGGGTCGGCTCCAGCCCCGCCCACAGTTGTATCCGTGCGGCGGGAAAGGTCTGGCGGGCCACCTCGAGCGTGCGTTCGAGCAGCGCGACATGCACGTCGCGCGCCTGCTCGGCATCGAGTGCCGGCATCAGCCGGGTCTTGACCTTGCCGGGGATCGGCGCCTTGGCGAACACCAGCAACGTAATCTCGGTGCCAGAGATCATCGCGTCAGCGGACATCGGTGTACTCTCCCGCCAGGGTCCAGGGCGATACACCGCACCAGTAGCGAAGGCGCAGCCACCACATCGTGACGATGGTGCGTAACGGGCCGTGCTGCTGCCAGCGCCGCGCGGACGTGGTCACCCGCGGGGCGAGGCAAGCCGGCGCGGACAGACGACGCAGGCGGCGACTCATTTCGATATCTTCCATCAGCGGTTGATCGGGAAAACCGCCCGCGATGTCGAAAGCTTCGCGGGTCATGAAGATCGCCTGGTCGCCCGTGGCGATGCCGGTGAGGCGCGAGCGGCGGTTCATGCTCCAGCCGACCAAACCCGCCAACGCGAACCCGCGCTCGATCTCGACATCGAAGCGTCCCCAGCACGCCGGGCCCTTCAGTGCCCGGTCGATCAGCAGATCGGCGCGACGCGGCAGGCGCGTATCGGCATGTATGAAGACCAAGTGTTCTCCCTGACTTTCCTGGGCGCCATGATTCATCTGCCGAGCCCGGCCGCACTGGCTCTGCAGTACGCGATTTGCCAAGGGGCGCGCCAGCGCGACGCTGTCGTCGTCGCTGCCGCCGTCGACGACCACGATTTCGACACCGCAGACCCACAACGGCAACAAGGCGGTCAGGCAGGCCTGGATCGTCGCGGCTTCGTTCAACACCGGCACGATGACGCTCAACCATGGCGTTGCCGGGCTTTCTTGTGCCATATCCTCGCTCATGCGGACGGTGATACTGTAAATCGATGTTTCAAATGCTCGACGATATCGCTGGACTCATAAAGCCAGGTGGTCGTCCCGTCTTCGTCGATCCGCAGGCACGGCACGGTCTGTTTACCGCCGCCGGCCACCAATTGCGCTCTGGCAGCGGGATCCTTGTGGATGTCATGCATCGTGATATCGACACGCAACTTGGTTAGGGCACGCCTGACCTTCCAGCAGAAAGGGCATCCCTCGAAATGGTAGAGGGCCAGCTTGCGCGCCTCGCGATCGGCCTCTTCCTGGGCTTGTGGAGACCGCTCGGGCGTGTCTTCATCTCTCAACAACCGCCGTATCATTGCCAGCATGCTGCTATCTCCTTTGATTCACCCCGGACAATTCGGGGGCATCGGCGAGTCGGAGAAGCCGACGCCGTAATACCAGGCGGTGGCGTCGCCGCCCGCGTTGTCACCATCGCTCATCAGCGCCACGCCGCCGATCTCGCTGGCGGCCTCGCCGAACAGCGCCTGGTAATCGGCGCTCACGTCGCGTACTTCCGCTCGCCATTCGCCGACCGGTGACTGCTCACCCTGAAGGGCCAGCAGCATCGCCCGGTCGGTGAAGGCATTCGGCCAGCGCGCCCCGATGGCCTGATTGGAGGACCATACGTAGTTTACCGATTGCACCTGCCACGGCAGCAGGCCCGTCTTGCGCGCCACGTAGAGCCGGGCGGGATAGTCGTCGCCGGCCTGGGCGCGCTCGTCGAGCCCCGCATAACGAGCATCCACCTTCCAGCACCAGTGCAAATAAGGGGTCTCACTCAAATCGATCTCGCGCTCCAGGTACTTAGCGGAAGCCTGGCCCCGCGCATTCGCCTCGAGCACCTCGGCGCCGTTGTCACGAACCACCGCGTAACGCGTCCGCCCCTCGAAGGTGCGTGTCTCCCAGGTGGCCATTTCCTGGGCGGAAAACGCGATCTCGGCGGCCGCAGCGCTTGTCGAGAGCGCCAGGCCTCCCAGTGCAAGTGCTCGGCCCACCCAGTGATGCCTCATCATGTGCGCGCCTCCTGATCGGTGGTCCCCATGGCGATGCCTCGTTCGGTCAACCTCAGGATACGCCCGCCGGTCGCCTGGGCGTCGGCCTCGTCGTGCGTCACCATCAGCGTGGGCAAGCGAGAGTGACGCACGCGCTCGAAGACCCAGTGGCGGATCTCACCGCGCCGCTCGGCATCCAGCTTGGAAAACGGCTCGTCGAGCAGGATTGCGCGCGGCTGTGACAACAGCACCCGCAATAGAGCGACCCGTGCCTTCTGCCCACCGGACAACGTCGCGGGATCGCGCTTGGCAAACGCCTCCAGCCCCACTGACGCCAACGCTTTTTGAATTCGCTCACGGCGTTGCCGGCGCGTGCCTTCACGCACCATGCCGAAGGCCAGGTTGCCCGCCACGTCAAGATGCGGAAACAGCAGCGGATCCTGAAAGAGTAGTCCGACATGACGCTGCTCGGCGGGCAGCGTATCGATACGCGTGTCATCGAGCAGTACGCGGCCCTGCGCCTGAAAGGCCGGGCTTAAAAAGCCCGCGATGTACGCCAGCAGGGTGGATTTGCCGACGCCGGAGGGCCCCATGACGGTCAGTACCTCACCGGGTTCGACCGTGGTATCCAGGCTCAGCAAGCGGTGCTGGCCCTGTTCGATGACGATGTCGTCGAGAATCAATGACGCCATGGCGTGAGTCCTTGCTTCAATCGGCACTTGGCAGCAAACCGCGCCGCCGTCGAAATAAATAGCGCGGCACCAGCATTGCCAGCAGGAACCCCAGCGCCGGTAGCAACAATTGGAGTAGGGCATAGATGGCGGTCAGCCGTCGGTCTCCGCCGCTCGCCAAGTTGACCGCTTCGGTGGTCACCGTGACTACGCGCCCCGCCCCCAGGAGGATAGTGGGCAGATACTGTCCGATGCTCACCGCAAAGCCCACCGCCGCCGCGGTCAGGATCGGCGCCAGCAACAACGGCAGGCGCACGCGCAGAAAGATCCGCCATGGCCCGGCGCCAAGACTGCGTGCCTGCTGGCTCCAACGTGGATCCAGGCGTCGATAACTTTCCGCCAAAGACAAGAAGACGTAGGGCAGCACGAACACCGCATGCCCGACGATGACCGCGCCCAGACCGGGCCGAACACCGACTTGCGCCTGCATCATCACCAGCCCGAACAGAAACGCCACCGAGGGCACCAGCAGCGGCAGGTAAAGAATCAGTTGCGCCCAGGGGCGCATCGGCCGGCGGCGCTGGGTCTCCGCCTCCAGCGCCCCCAGTACCAGCACCACCGACATCAGAGTCGCGGCGAGCGCGACGCCGAGCGATTGCCACACGGGGGAGATCAGCCCATCGACGGCGTTCAGCCAGTTGTGTGCGGTCGGTGGCCATGGCAGGAAATGCGGGAACGGCCAATATCCGGCTACCGACCACAGCGCCAATCCTGCCAGTCCTGCCATCATCAGGCCCAGCACCGCGCGCATGGCCAGCCAAGCTACGCCGCCCAGCCAGCGGTCGCCACACTGGCGACGCCCGTCTCGACACCAGCCCCGGCTCGCGCGTGCCACCAGGCGCTCCAGCGACCACCAGGTCAGCA
The DNA here is from genome assembly GCF_029889905.1 of Chromohalobacter sp. 11-W. Taxonomy (GTDB): domain Bacteria; phylum Pseudomonadota; class Gammaproteobacteria; order Pseudomonadales; family Halomonadaceae; genus Chromohalobacter. The sequence goes on from NZ_JARANZ010000016.1 coordinate 35,970, forward strand.
AGGCGGCCAGCGTCAGCAGCAGTTGCAGCATCGCCCCCGCCGAGGCCATGAAGCGCATCGACAGCGCGGGGTCGTGGAGCCAGCCAACCACCGCCACTGCCAGTGGCGGCGGGGTCGTGGGGCCCAGGATCATAGCCACGTCCACCGTCGAGGTGGCAAAGGCGATCACCGCGTAGAGGGGCAATCGCAGCAAGGGATAGAGCCCGGGCATGACGCCCTTGAGAAAGGCTGTCAATGGGCGATAGCCCAGACTGCGCGCCACGGTCAAACGCTCGCCAGCCTGGCACTGTACCAGCGCTGCCAGGCTCATCAGCAAAAGGAAGGGCACTTCCTTGACGACTAGCCCCAGGATCAACGATAGCCCCCAGGCGTCGCCGGGAAACGCATAATCTGGGGGATAGGCCCAACCGCTCAACCAGGGCGAGATGCCCCGTGCCGCCCATCCCGTGGGTGCCAGCAGAAAGGCCAGGCCGATTGCCGCCGCCGCATGGGGCACTGCCAGCAGCGGTGATAACCAGCGCTGAATCCGTCGGTACAGCGGTGTTTGCAGAAAACTGCCCAGAAACAGCACCACTAGGCCCAGCGATAGCGCCGCGCTGGCTAGCCCGGTCACGAAGCTGAGCCGCGCCATGTCGAACAAACCCGGCACCTGGGCGAGCTGCCGCCACGGCGCCAGCGAGAGATGGTCGCCGCCAAGTGCCGGCAGCCAGCCAAAGGCCGGCGTCAGCGCCCCGAGCACGCCGGCGGCCACTGGCACACTGAGCAAGGCAATGGTGAGCCAGGGTAGCGTCCCGACGATGAGTCGGTAGGTAAAGGCCGCGTTCATTGCGCGCCGTAACGCTGCCGCCAGGCCTGTTCGAGAGGCTCAATCCATGAAGGATCGGGTTCGCGCAATGTCTCGCCGAGCGACGGCGGTGGCAGGCTATCGGCGGCCCGGCCATCGCGCTCGAATGCCTCACGTTGCGCGGGGCTCAGGTGCGCCATGTCGAGTACCGTGGTGTCCCCCCATACCGCGAGATCCTGCTTGTGGGCCTGTGCCTCGGGCGACAGCAGAAAGTTGGCGACCGTCAGTGCGCCGGCCTTGTGCTGGGCATTGAAGGGAATGGCAACGAAATGCACATTGCCCAACGTACCGTCGTCGAGGATGTAACTGCGCGTGGTCGGTGGCAGTTGATAATCGAGCACTGCGGCGGCCGGCGCCGAAGGCGTGAAGGTGAATGCCAGGCTCAACGCCCCGTCGCCCATCAGCTGACGCATTTGGGGCCCACCCGCGGGGAAGCGTTCTCCGTCGCGCCACAGGTTGGGATGCAAGCGGTCCAGGTACGCCCATAACGGTGCGGTGACAGCGTCGAAATCGGCCTCGTCGACTGGCGCATAGAGCACCTCGGGGTTCTCGGTCAACGCCAGTAGTGCCTGCTTGAGGAAAGTCGTGCCCAGGAAAGCCGGCGGCTGAGGATAGGTGAAGCGCCCGGGATGCGCCTGGGCCCAGTCGAGCAGCGCGGTAATGCTGCGCGGCGGCTCATCGATACGCGCGCTGTCGTAATAAAAGGTAATTTGCGCGCGGCCCCAGGGCGCTTCGTATCCCTCGACCGGTAGCGTGAAATCCTCGCGCACCTCGGGGTGTTGTTCGGGTGCGGTCAGCGCGAAATGGGGCAATTGCTCAGCCCACGGGCCATAGAGCAGATCATTGCCCTTCATGGCGGCGAAGTTCTCGCCGTTGAGCCAGATCAGGTCGACCGCGCCCTGGTCTTCGTTACCCGCCGCCTTCTCGGCTACCACGCGGGTCACTGCTTCGCCGGTATCGCCCACCTTGACGTGCTCGAGATCGATGCCATAACGCTCGCCGACTTGCTCGGCCACCCAGTCGATATAAGTATTGGTGCGCGGATCGCCACCCCAGGCATTCCAGTACACGGTTTGCCCCCGAGCGGCTTCGGTCACCGATGCCCAATCGGACAGCTCGTAGGCCTGGCTCATCGTCGGCAACAGCGACAACGCGGCCATCAGCAAGCCTCGCGAATAATTCATGCCTTTCTCTCCTCGATTGATCACCGCCTTGGTCGAGGCGCGGCGACATTCCTTACATGACATGCCGGGGATTCCTGCGCCGGTATGCCCTGTCTATTCACCGGCTCCACTTGCCACCGATACGTTGCGTGAATTCTGTAAGGTTACCTGCCTATTCCCGACTCAAGGGCATATCACAACATCAAAACGGGGATAGGGACATGACCAGACCATCGTCTCGAACGCGTCGCTACTGGCTTGGGGGCAAACGCGCCGACGAGCAGGACCGTTTCTTCCGCGAGGCACTCGAAGCGCGCGGCTGGAGAGCAGGCAATGCTGAGGACTGGCAAGCGGGCTGGTTCACCGGCACCCCCGACATGGCGCAATTTCTCAAGCTGACGCCAAGGCACCGGCTCAATCATCTGCCCGGCAACAATGCGCTGACGCTGAAAAGCCGACTTTATCAATCGCTGGCGACACTACGCGAGCGAATGAGCGAGCGCTTCGGCCCGCATTCGTCACAGGTCGCGCGACTCGACTTCTTCCCGCGTGCCTATCTCATGCCCGATGATTACCACGCTTTGCAGGAGGCCGCTCTGGCCGATCCGGCACAGCGCTGGATCCTCAAGCCCACCAACGCTTCCAAGGGCAAGGGCATTCGCCTTCTCGACGATGCCGCCGACGCGCCCCGGCACGCCAACTGGCTGGTCCAGGAATATCTCGACGACCCGCATACCATCCGTGGTCATAAATACGTCCTGCGCCTTTACGTGCTGCTGGCATCGCTCGACCCCCTGCGCCTCTACGTCTATCGGCAGGGCTTCGCCAAGCTGGCGTCAGCCCCCTACGATCACGACGATACCGGCAACCTCTACAGCCATCTCACCAACCCCGACATCAACGCCCACAACACCGATGCCGAGGTGCCTGTCGAGTTCATCGACTTGGAGCGCTACCGCGCGTGGCTTCGCGAACAAGGGCATGATGACGACGCCTTGTTCGAACGCCTCCACGACCAGTTGACGCTCACCGTCATTGCAGCCATGGACAGTTTTCGCCAGCGCTGTGCCGAGGACGATATCGATAGTCGCGGCGGCTATGAATTGCTGGGTATCGATTGCCTGATCGACGCCGACCTCAAGCCCTGGATACTCGAATGCAACCTGAGTCCCTCATTGGGCGTTTGCGCTGGCCCCGACAGCGGTGGACCGCTGGAGGAAGCCATCAAGAGGCGCTTGGTCGAGGACATGGTCGAGCTAGTGGATATCGATGGCCATAAGGTCCCGACAGCCAACGACGAGTCACACTGCGCCGTGCTTGACGATACCCAACGCGAGCTGGCTCGCGCCGGGGATTTTCTGCGTCTTTACCCGAGCGCGACGCCCGCTGACTACCTGGCGTTCTTTACCCTGCCCAGCCGCCAGGATTGGCGACTGGCCGACGCACTGGGTGCACAAATCCCGGCCGGTCCCCAGCTGCAACGCGGCAATGTTTGCGAGTTGATCGATAACGACTGCCTGGCACTTTATGACACACAGCACGGAAGTTTGCTCTCGCTCAACGACAGTGCCGCGCTTATCTGGCTGCTGGCGAGCGAGGGCGAGACCCCAAATGCCATCGCCGATCATTTGTATCAGGCCAGCCAGATCGGCCACACACCGCCTGACCGCGACGCCCTGGAGCGCCACGTCTGGCAGTGCCTGGGGGATTGGTGCCGCCAGGGACTGCTGCAACAAGCACCGGTATACCAAGGCACGCCCTCACTGCACACCGTCCCGGCTCACGCGACTGCCACGACCGTGACACCGGCCTGTTTTTCCGTGGCAGGGCACGCCTGGGCCTTGCATACCGATAGTTCACCGGCACTGGCCCGTCTAGCGGGCGCGCTCACGTTACCGGAACCCCCCGAGGACCGGGCGTTGACGCGCATCGAACTGATCCAGGAGGCCTGTGGCTACGGCATCATGATCGGTACGGACCGGGTGGCCTCTCATCTCGGCCTCGCCGAGCTCGGCCCCCGCTTGATCGACGAGCTCGGTCGACGCGCGCTCGCCGAGGATCAGATGCTGATCGACACCGCGCTCCTGGTTCATCTCGATGCGCCCGATGCGGCCATTCTCGTGGCCATGACCGATGATGACTGGCAACCACTGCGCGCCCTGGTCGAACCGCTCGGCTACCGCCTGATGCGTGGTCTGGCCTGGCACCGTCAGGCAGGCGACCGAGTCCGGATGTTGACACTCCCCTTGGCCGCCCCTGGGGGACGACTCATCGCTCCCTCGCCCTGCCCGTCGCCCGAGCTGCACATCGTCGGGGCAGCGCTATGCAATGACGATACGACCGAGCCGATCCCGATTACGCTTCTCGCAACGCTGCTGCCGGCATCTCGGTATGCCGACAAGCGCCCGCCTGACGGGCACGACGTCACCGCACTGCTCGACTGGCTCGCGGCGCTGCCGAGGTTCTCGTTGCCCAGTAGCCATCCTGAGCTGGCGAGAGAGCGCTTGGAAGATGCCACATCGCATGCCTTAGCGACCGGATCGTGACACCCCACGCCGGCGCTCCGCGCCCGGCGTTATCTCATCGTCCCCCAGGAGAACCGACACATGATGACGTCAGCACTGAAAGCCTCCGCCTCTCTTCCCCACGCCTCATGGGCGCACTGGCTGCTGCGTGCGGCCATGGCAAGCGTCTTCCTGTACACCGGTGTCGACAAGTTCGCGGGCGCCGGCATCCAGGGCTTTGCCCAGATCATGGCGCTGCCCTGGATTATCGCTCTGGCCGTCGCCCTGGGCGAGATCGCCGCCGGGGCGCTGATTCTGCTCGGCGGGCTGGTCGCCGGGCCCGTGGGCGATGCCATCACCCGCGTCGGCGCCCTGTTGGCAGTGCCGATTCTGCTGGGCGCGATCTTCATGGAGCACTGGGGCCAGTGGCACTTCATGGCCACCGCCAGCCACCCGCTCGGCGGCATGATGTTTCAGGTCACGCTGATACTGATCGCCCTGTTTCTGATGGCCAGGGGCAATCACACCTGATCCCGATCATCACCATCCTGGCGACTCACCACGGAGAATACCTCATGACCCAGCATCCACGTCGCACCCTGCTCGATACCCTGTCACGCGGCATCGCCTACAGCGCGCCGGTCATTGCGGTTGTGGTCGGCGCATCCGCCATCAACGCTATCTATTCCGACCTGACCTCACCCTCGGGCTACTACATGTTTGCATCGGCTGAGGCCGGCCCCGAGGGCGAGGCAGTCGCGGAAGCTGGTCCCGAAGCAGAGGCAGGCGCTGAGGCTGGGCCGGAAGCAGAGGCCGGCCCCGAAGCCGAAGCGAGTCCCGAGGCCAATTGACGATGCGTCAAGGCCTCTTAGACGGCGGTGCCTCGCACCGTCAACTACTGCAGGAAAAAGGAGTGCAATCATGACACTACATGAAAGCAAGCGTCACACCCTGATGGGGCGACTGAGCCGGCAGGTGCTCTACACGACACCCATGCTACTGCTGATGTCCGCGCCGCTCGCCGCTCAGGCCGTCGCTGACGATGCCGTGGGTACCGGCAGCTATACCTCGCTGCAAGGCGGTGCCCCGCTCATGGCGAACGCCGAAGGCGAGGCAGAAGGCGAAGGAGAGGGGGAAGGAGAAGCCGAGGGCGAAGGTAGCGCCTGACATCCCCCACCACGGGGCGCGAGGTCGTCCATGGCCTCGCGTCCTGACTTGCCCCAACGGGAGTATGCGTCATGTCCACCCCTGCGTTGAACGCCTTGCTGGAGGAAGCCGCCGATACCCTGCGATCGTTGGCGACATTCGTGGCAACGCTGCCGGCGGCTCAGTACACCGCGCCACATGGCGCGGATGCCAGGCACTCCATCGGCAAGCATGTCCGACATATCCTGGATCACTACGAGGCGCTATTGGCCGGGCGATACGATGCCCAGGCCTTCACCATCGATTACGAGCATCGCCAACGAGACCCTGATCTCGAACGACACCCAGAAGTCGCGCGCGAGCATCTGCATCACCTGCGCGAGCGCCTGACCCGACTCTGGCAACGCGATACGGCCACGCACCGCCTCCAACTGACATATCGAGCCGGCGACCACATGTTCCCCTTGAACACCAGCGTCGAGCGCGAACTGGCCTTCTTGAACAGTCACGCCATTCATCACATGGCGATCATCGCCTTACTCGCCGACACTCAAGGTATCGAGGTCGCCGAGACGTTCGGCGTACACCCCTCGACACAGCGTCATTGGCAAAATAGCCGCCCATCACACCATGAGGTGACATCATGAAATCCCCGTTTCCCACCTCCCTTTGCCTCGTCCTGGCGCTCACATTGGCAGCCTGGGTATCGCCCGCCATGGCCGACACCCATTGGCCGCAGAAGGACTGGCACGTGATACCCACCGAACAGCGTTACAGCGCGCTGCTCGAGCATCTCAAGAGTGCCGTAGAGGCTAACGACATGGGTATCGTTACCGATGTTGGGCCGACCCAGGCCGCTGCCCAACGGGGTGTTGAGATTCCCGGTAACCGCGTCGTCGGCGTGTTTCGCAACGACTTTGCGGTCGATATTCTACGCTTGAGCGTACCGGCGATGATCGAGGCACCGATCCGCTTTTACGTGACCGAAAACCAAGATGGCACCGCGACGCTGGCTTGGAAACGCCCCAGCGCGATATTTGCGCCATATATAGCGCGTATCGACGATCCTGCCCGGGCCGAGTCATTGGCAGGCATCGCCGATAAGCTGGATACGATCTTCACTGACATCGCCGAAGTAGCTACCGCAAAAAGGCCGTGAGAGCGTACGCCCGGAACGATACATTTACACCCATGTGCCTTCAGCGGCTCCGGCTCAGCTCTCGGGAAAGCCGATGGTTGTCGTCACTGACTCGCTCAATGACCGACGTGGAAAGATAGTGTCGAGCTCGATCTTCTACATGGGCAATGAGTCGATCCTCGCTCAAGGTAGCGGACCAGTCCTCGCCTTGTGCCAACGAATCCCGCTCTTGGTGATGAAGCGTCAGCCACTTGGCGCACCAAGTAGTCGACCATAACCACATGGCCCGTCGCGTGGCCACCAAGGCTTCGACATCCATCACGTCATTGGTGGTGTACCGAGCCGCCCACCAGTGTCTATAAAAGTCCACCACGGTGGCGGTATCCAAGACGGCGTAACTCGCCGGATCCCATGTCGTGGAGGTATAAAGCGATGCATGGGCAAGATCCAACCCGGGGTGGCCGTAACGGCACTTCTCCAGATCGACCAGTACCGCCTTTCCCTCGGGCGTGATCAGGAAGTTACCAGGATGTGCATCGAAACTGATCAGGCAGCGTTGGGAATCGACACGCTTGGCGAGTTCATGATCATCGTCGAATAGGGCAAGCGCCGTGTCGATGCGACGTCTCGCCGAATCGGAAACCGGCGCGTTGTCGAGATAGTCAGCCTGCTCCAGTACTTCGTCGCGCATGGCCGTCCAGGGAGAATGTGGGCTGGCCAAGGGTGGACGCTCATCGACTGGGGGCACAGCGATCTCATGAAGATGTGCCAGCGCCTCCCCGATTGCCGGCAAGTCGTCGGGCAACTTTGCTGGCCGCCCCTCGATGGCGCTAACGAGCAGGCCGCCGCGGGGAAAGTCGGCACTGATTGGCAGGATGGCGTGGAGATCCGGTGTATGGCCGCTCTGTGCGGCGCGTCGAAAACAGTTCGCCTGATAGTCTAGATTGGTCGCCGGGTCGAGCTGCATCTGACTCTGCTTGGGCAGTCTTGCTATCCAATCGGGACCGGTGTCACGCGAGATCCAGACATGATCATGTGCTAGGCCGGTATCCGGCAGCGCGGCGAGACGAACGACCGTGTTGTCGATGGCGATCAAAGCCTTGTGCAATTGAGATAGACGTTCGACAGAGAACAAGGAGGAGGGCGTAAAATCGACCAAGGAAGAGACACTCCTGGGGAATGGGTTAGCTGCTACTGCTATTCGACATAGTTCTAATGTTCGACATCGTGCCAATATTCGACATGGTTCCAATATTCAACATAGTGCCAAAATGGCTGACATATTCTGTTAGTCGCAGAAAGGGTCAATACCTTTCTGGTTTCTAGCGACACTCGCTGCCGCGACGCGCTCTAAAGTAACTGTAACGACAAGCCGCCGTTGCGGCTAGCCTGGCCTGCGACTGGCGGGGCCACGCTGACGATGTCACGCTGATAAGTATTCCTCCATGATCTGACAAGACGGAAAATGACATGCCGCATTCCCATCGCAGCATGGCGCGACCGGCGCGCAAGCGTCGCCTCGGTATAGGGCTGAGTGTGCTGGCGGCGCTGGTGCTGCTATTTCTGGTCGCCTGGCTGTGGGCGTTACCGGCGTATATCGATCAGCGTCTCAGCCAGATGCTGGCCGAGCGTAGCGGTCGCCAGGTGACCATCACCGACGTCACCCTCACCCCATGGCGCCACCAGGTGACTCTCGACGGGCTACGTATCGCTGGCCAGGCCGACACGCCGGTTTTCTCGAGCCAACGGGTGGTGGCGATCCTCGATTGGCACTCGTTGTTCGAATCGGGCTGGCGTTTCGAGCGCATCGACCTAAAAGCCCCGCGTCTGCAACTGATCTGGCGTGCTGGGGGCGAGTGGAACCTGGCCCAGCTATTCGGCGGTGACGGTGGGGGTGGTGAATCGGCACCACTGCGTATCGCTCAACTCAACGTCAGCGATGGTCGACTGGACTGGATCAACCGGCGCCCCGATAAGCCGCTGACGCTGAGCCTCAAAAGCCTCGATCTAGAGGTGCGTCATTATGACAACAGCGATGATCGGCCCTTCTCTCTGCAAGGTCAGGCAAATTGGAATGGCGGCACTCTGAAGGGGGAGGGCGAGATGGGCTTCTCGCCGTGGACGGTGGATGTCGATCTCGACGCGGACCAAGTGCCACTGACCACGCTATCGGGCTATCTGGCACATGTCGTTCGCGCCGAGCCGGTGGCGGGCTCGCTTGGCGCGCAGATTCGTTTACGCGCGGGCCGCGCCAGCGGTGCCGGTACACAGGTCAACGGTCAGGGCGTGATAGAAGGACTCGCGATGCGTGATCCCAATAAGGATCAGACCATCGCCCGCGCCGAACGCTTCGCCGTGGAGGGGCTGAGGTTCGCCAGCGCGCAGCCTGAATTGACCGCCGAGCGGGTATCGCTTGCGGCACCTTGGCTCGATGTGACGATCGATGAACAACTCGACACCAATCTCACCGCCTGGCGCCCGCCGGCATCGAGCCGTGGTTCTGAGGATGGGGGCTCCGCGGGCGGCGGCATGCGCTACGCGATCGATACCCTGTCCATCGAGCGTGGTGCGATGGCCTTCGTTGATCGTCACCTGCCGCGCCCGTTCGAGCTCGATTTTTCGGCGCTGAATGGCGAGTGGCGACAGCTCAACTCCGACCAGCCGGGTGATGGCCAGTTGTCGCTCGAAGGGCAGGTGGCCGATGGTTCGCCACTGCGCATCGAGGGCGCTTTCGATCCGCTCGGTGACGTCATGAACGGCAACCTGAACTTGCACTTCGAACGCCTTGATCTTGAGACCTTAGCGCCCTACTTGCGCGAGTTCGGTGGCTATGCTGTCGAGCGTGGCCAGGCGACGTTGGATCTCGACTATCGGTTCGATCAGGGCCGCCTGCAGGCGCAGAATCATCTCGTTTTGCATCGGCTCAAGCTAGGCGAAGAGGTCGATGCCTCGGCTACTGACCTGCCGCTCAAGACGCTGGTCGGTGTCCTGAAGAGCGACGACGGCACCATTGAGCTCGATATCCCCATGCGCTTGCCACTCGACGATCCCGGATCGGTGGACTTTGGCAGTGTTGCCGGTCAGGCGATCCGCGAGGCGCTCGAGAACCTGGTGTCATCGCCACTGGAAACCCTCTCCGAGGTGGTCGGTGGCAGCCAGGGCAGTCCTGCAAGCGACAATGGCGAAAGACCCCGTCGCGGTGAGAGTGATGAGAGTAGTAAGAGCGGCGGAAGTGACAAGAGTAGCGAGGATGGCCCAGCGCTCTACGAGCGTGCCCGCACCCTTCAATGAGCGTCAGTGCGGCGGGTAGCGCGTTAACGGCTCCTGCCGGAAGTAGCGGGCGAGCAGTGCGTACAGCTCGGGATAGGCGGCGTTCAGGACATCGGGAGCGGTGAAGAATGTTTCGCAGCAGACCGCGAAGCATTCGCCGGGGTGCGTGGCGGCGTAGTCGTCGATGGGCGTGGCTTCGCCGCGTTCGAGGTGCCCCTGTAGGTCGTTCCATACGTCGGTGAAGACGCGGTGCCAATCGCGCGGGTCGATATCGCGCGGCAGGGATGGAAAGCCGTCGGCATCCAGTGAGTTGCCCATGTCCAGCTTATGGGCGAATTCGTGAATGACGACGTTGAAGCCGCCCCAGTCACCACTTTGTTGAATATCCGACAGGGCTAGGACGATGGGGCCTTGGTGCCAGGTCTCGCCGACGCGTTCGTCTTCGTATTCGTGGACCACGCCGGCTTCATCCATCTCCTCGACCTTGCGGCGGAAGGCCTCCGGCAGCACGAGAATCTCATGGACGTTGGCAAAGGCCTCGCGGGCGTCACTCTCCGACCAGTAGAGCGTCATCAGGCAGGCCTGGGCGACCAGCGCCAGCCGCGCGGGCAGGTCGAACAACTCGTCGTCGAATAACGAAAGCCGCTTGCGACGCAGGAATGCCCAGGCGCGCTCCCCGAGGCGTCTGGCGTCGTCCTCGGGGAGCGCCATCAACAGTGGCACCCGGGCCTGGCCTTCGGCCCAGGCCTCGGCGGGGAAGGGATGGCGCTCGCCACGCCAGGCGTTCCACCATTTCATCGTCGAACTCCTTTCCGCCGTTTCCCGCGACTCAGGTGTCTTCCTGGCGCGAGCCCGACTTCCACGACCAGTCTCGCCAGCGCAGGTCGAACAGATCCTGGCGGCGGTCCTTCAGGTTGGTGACCGAGCCTTCGTTGCGCACCACTGTGAGACGGGTCAGGTCGAGATCCGAGAACATGATCATCTCGGTATTGGGGGTGGTTTCGGCCAGCACCGCATCGTGGGGGAAGGCGAAGTCCGAGGGTGAGAACACCGAGGACTGCGCGTATTGAATCTCCATGTTCTCTATCGACGGCACGTTGCCGACGCTCCCGCATAGCACCACGTAGCACTCGTTTTCGATGGCGCGCGCCTGAGAGCAGTGGCGCACGCGCAAGTAACCGTTCTTGGTATCCGTCCAGAACGGCACGAAGAGGATGTCCATGTCCTGATCGGCGAGCAGCCGCGAGAGCTCTGGAAACTCGACGTCGTAGCAAATCAGAATGCCGATTCGACCGGCGTCGGTGTCGAAGACACGCAGGTCGTCGCCGCCTTCGATGATCCAGTCGCGGCGCTCCTGTGGCGTGATGTGCAGTTTGGCTTGTGCCTCGATGTCGCCGTCGCGGTGGAAGAGATAGGAGATGTTGTAGAGATGCCCGTCGTCGTGTTCCTCGATCATCGAACCGGCGATGATGTTGATATTGTAGGACACCGCCATGCGTGACAGCTCGGTCTTGAAGTGCTCGGTGAAGCCGGCCAGAAAGCGTATGGCCGCGATTTGATCTTGCTGGGCGGCGCGATCCTGAAGGCCCATCAACGGTGCGTTGAAGAGCTCTGGGAAGATCGCGAAGTCGCTCTGGTAATCCGACAACGCATCGACGAAGTATTCAGCCTGTTGCAGCACCGCCTCCACCGAAGAAAACTCGCGCATCTGCCATTGCACTGCGCCCACTCGCACCTGCGTCTTGCGGGTATCGAGCACCGATTCGGCCGGCTCGAAAAGGATGTTGTTCCACTCCAGCAGGGTCGCGTAGCCCTGGGACTTTTCGTCCTCCGGTAGGTACTTGCGCAACAGCCGCTTGACCTGAAAATCGTTGGCCAGCTGAAAGGACAGGATGGGGTCGTGGATCTCCTTGCGCGAGACCTGATCCAGATACTCGGCCGGCGACATTTCGCTGGCGTGCTGGTGGTAGTTGGGGATTCGGCCGCCGGCAAGAATGGCACGCATATTCAGTGACTTACACAGATCCTTGCGGGCTTCGTAGAGGCGTCTGCCGAGCCGGTAGCCGCGATAAGCCGGATCGATCAGCACATCCAGGCCATACATGGCGTCGCCCTTGGGGGCGTTGAGGATGATCTCCCGCTGATCCATCAAATCGTCGTAGCGGTGCGGGTTGGAAAATTCCTCGTAGTCGACGCGCGCGGTCAGAGCCACGCCGACCAGTGTCTTATCGTCCTCGATGACGATCTGGCCGTCGGGGAACTCACTGATCAGTCGCTCGATGGTGCGCTTGGGCCAGGCGCCACCGATGTCGTGATAGACCCGGTCCATCAGCGTCTTGAGCTGCGGATAGTCCTCGGGCGTCAGGTTACGAAGATTGAGGTGAAGATCGTCGAGGGACATGTAGGCGTCCTGCGTTGCGGATACGAAAGTGAGTGCTAGTGTATCACGCAGGGTGCGTGGCCCATGAGGCCACGGTTGGGCAGTGGCACGCCCCTACCTACCGAAAAGCCCTGCTCTGGGCAGGGCTTGTCAGATCACGAGAGAACGCTCGGTGGCGTGCTATGAGGCTTGGAAGTTCTGCCGCGTGTTGGCGTTGTCTTGTGCCTCGGCCTTGGGCTGGGTTCTCCAGATGGCGATGTTGGCGTAGCCATAGAAGATCGAGATCACGATCACCAGCATGTGGTACCAGAGGAAGGGCAGGTAAGTCATGGTCGAGACGCCGAGAGTCGTCGCCATGAACACACCGCCGTCGGTCCAGGGCACCATTGGAGTCGTGATGGTGCCGCCCGCTTCGGCATTGCGCGAGAGCACCCGCCGATCAACGCCTTGGTCGTCGTAATTCTTCCCGGTGATGGTGCTGGCGGTGATCAGCGAAACGTAGGCTGCGCCACCGAAGAAGTTACCGAAGAACCCGCCTAGCATGGTCGAAACCGTCAAACGACCTGGATTATTGGCCCAGCGCAAAAAGCCATTGCTGATCGTCTTGAGGATACCCACTTGGCTCATTAAGCCGCCGAGGCCCAAGGCGAATAGGATCAACGCCACGACACTGAGCATGGACTCGATGCCGCCACGGTTGAGCAGCGTGTTTAGAAACTCCACGTCGGACTGCATGTCGTTGCCCACATAGGCGATGCGAATGGCATCGATGGGGCCGACACCCTGGGCCCACCAGGCGCAGATACTGCCCAGGACGGCGCCGAAGGTGATGACTGGAATGGCCGGGTAGCGACGGGTCAGCAGCCCGATCACGATCACCGCCGGCAGCAGTAGCCATGGGCTGATGGTGAAATTGGTTTCTAGTGCTTGCATGGCGACAGTGGCGCGCGAGGTGTCCACATCGCCGCTGACATAAAAGAAGCCGACGACCAGAAACAGAATCGATGCAATCGGAATGGCGAGTGCGCTGACCGTCATCATGGAACGGATGTGATCAATCAGATTGACCTTGCACAGTGATGCGGTCATCACCGTGGTGTCGGACAGCGGCGACATCTTGTCGCCGACGTACGCGCCGGAGATGACGGCGCCGGCCACCAACGGCAGTGGAATGCCGAAGCTATGACCGATCCCCATCATGGCGACGCCGGCGGTGCCTGCGGTACCGAAAGAAGTGCCGGTGGACAGCGAAGTCAGGGCGCAGATCACGAAGGCGGCGAACAGGAATATCTGCGGGTTCATCACCGTCAGCCCGTAGTAGATGATGCTGGGCACGATGCCCCCGGCGATCCAGGTGCCGATCAGGGCGCCGACGGTGGTGAGAACCAGCACTGCTTCCATGCCATTATGAATGCCGTCGATGAGGCCTTCCTGCATGTCGGCATAGGCCATCTTGAGCTTCAGGCCAAGTGCCATGACCAGAAACCAGGAAGCGAACAGCGCAAGCTGAATGGGTAGACCGAGCACGTTGATGCTGAGGAATATGATGGCGATAAAGCCCACCATGATGGTCAGCACTTCGGTCATTCTGGGTAGCCTAGGGGCATTGGATGAGGACATGATATCTCCTTTGGTCTTGTTGTCTGAGTTGAGGGGATTGCGTTTAGAAGCGATCGAGCCGATAGGGGGTCAACTCGGGAAGTGCTTGGTCGGTAGCAGGGGGAGCGTGTCGGGATGCGTCGCCCCCCGCCGTTCCTTGCATTGCCAACCCGGCTATAAGCTCGGCCGTCACCGCAGCTTGGGTAAGACCCAGATGGTGATGCCCGAAAGCCAGCAGCACCCTGCCGTCTTTCGCACTATCGATGACGGGCAGCGAGTCGGGCAGGGAAGGGCGAAAGCCCATCCAGGGCGTTGCCTCGGCGGCATCGAGCGGCGTCTTGAAAAGGCCTTGGCTCAAGCGATGTAGTTGCCAGGCCCGTGCCATATTGGGCGGCCGCTTGAGGCCTGCAAATTCGACGGTGCCCGCCAGGCGCAGGCCTTCCGACATCGGCGTCATGATGAAACGGCGCTCCAGTGACGTCACCGCCGTGGGTAGACGCGACTGCTCGCCGGGCAGCATCAGGTGATAGCCGCGCTCGGTGTCCAATGGCACCCGCGTGCCAGTGAGGCTGGCGGTAAGCGCCGCCGAGTGTGCGCCGCAGGCCACCAACACCTGGCGTCCATGAAGCCGCTCCGAGGCGGTTGTCTCGAGTGTGACGCCATGGGAGTGAACATCGCCGGAGACGACTTCGCCTTGGCAGAACTTGACGCCCTCGGCCTTGGCCGCTGCCACCAGACGTTGGACGACCGAGAGCGGGTCGACGACGTGGCCGGTAGCGGGAAAGAACAAGCCACCGCGAATCGAGTCGGCGAGCTGCGGAGCCACGTCGCGAATGGCGTCTCCCTGCCAAGGCTCAACCGCCACGCCTTGTGCCGACATGCAGGTCTGTAGTGCCTCCAGGTCGGCGCGGGAACTTTCCTGCTCGTAGACCATGAAGGAGCCATCTTCCTGCAGCAGATGGGTGCCATCGACCGATTCAAGCAGGCGACGCCAGGCACTGAGGCTTACCTCGTTGAGCGCGCGAATGCCACTCACGCTGTTCTGGTAAGGCGCTTGGCGTAGATTCAACAACAGTCGAGTGAACCAAGGCAGTGCCTTGGGAACGTGACGCCAGTCCAGGCGCAGTGGCCCCATGGGGTCCATCAGCATGCGAGGCAGGCGTTTGAGGATCGATGCGTCGGCAAGGGGAAAGACTTGCTCGGTGGCCATGTGTCCCGCATTGCCAAAGGAAGCCCCCATACCTGGCGCTTGCTTGTCCACCACCAGCACTTGCAAGCCCTTCCGGCTCAGGGCGAGAGCACTTGCGATACCAACCACACCGGCACCGATAACGGTGACATCGGCATGGTTAGCGTCGTCTCGGCAGGCTTGGTCATATGAGCCCATAGGGGTCCCTCAACTGACAGATCATTTTGTATTTGTCGATTGTATAAAATATAAGATATGTCGTTGCCAGCTTCAAGACGGAATTCGACCAAAGTCGTGATGTGACGCGTGAATGACATCATCGGTAGCGGACGACTGAGGGATAGGGGCCGCATGGGGCTTGCCGTGGCGCCTTGGGTGGGCAACTCCGGGCGAGCAAAAGGGAGGATGCACCGACGCGCCGGCGCTGGGTCGGGTGATGGCCGAAGGTCCGACGCTTGGTGATTGGACAGTGTTGAAGAGAAGCGCTTGCGCTTGATGGGCGAGAGCCGGTTTATGAGGTGCCGGTCATGATGTTTCGGGCTGTTTAGCGCGCTCTTCCAACAGGGCGACGATGCCTTCGCAGGCTTCCTGAATATGCGTCTTCAACAACTCACAAGCCTTGTCGGCATCGCCCTGACGCGCCAGTTCGAGGAGTCCGTGGTGTTCCTGCTCGGCTTTCTCGATTTCCTGTGTGTAGACCAACTGCATGCGAATATAGCGATCGGACTTGGTGTTCAATTGGCTGATCAGGGAGAGGGTTTCAGGTAGCTCGGCCGGGGCGTAAAGCGCCTGATGGAAGGCGAAGTTGTACTCGCTCCAGTTATCGATGTCGCCGCCGGAATTCAGCGCCTGGTCGTACTTGAGGAGGATGTCTTCGGCCTTTTTCAGGTCTGTGTCAGTTAGGCCATTGATGGCGTGGCGCAGTACGTAAGTCTCGAGCAAAACGCGAAGATCGAAAAGTTCGCGGATCTTGGCGACGGAAAGCTCGGTGGTGAAAGCCCCCCGGTGGGCGTGAAATTCGACCAGTCCTTCGGATTCCAGGGTCAGCAAGGCCTCGCGGACGGGGATGCGGCTGACGTCGTAGTCTTTGGCCAAGGCGTCCTGGCGCAGCTGGGTGCCGCCTTTGAATTCTCCGCCAAGGATACGCCCGCGTAGATCGTCCGCGACGAATTGCGCTCGTGTCTTGTAAGTCGCCATGGCCAGTCCTTGCCGAAGGTTGGAATTCGCATACTGTATACAAACTGCAATGAATGTCCAAGATGAAGGCATGGGACATCGCGTTCAGACCGCGCTATGCGAAAGCGCTCAGCTTGATGCATCGGGAAAGGCAGCCGGGAGGCCGGTCATCGTAGACCTCCCGGCATGGCAGTGAAGCGACACTTACAATGCCAAGATGTGAGGTGTCTCGTTTAGGCGTCGTCGAGGGCGGCGGACCATTGCGCGTACCAAGTACGGAACAGGTCGTACTGGGCTTCAATGTAATGACGCTGGGCGTCGCTAAGCACGTCGCTTTCGTTGAAATGCAGCGCGTACTCGTTTTCGCCGTTGAGGACCATCAAGTGCTTGTAATAAAGCACCAAATCGGCGCCTTCGTCGAAAGAGGACAACACGCCGAGCGCTTCTTCGAGCTCCTTGGCCCGGCGGCGAGCGGTGACGTCTCCCTTGGCCGCTTTCTTGCTGAGTGCGACGAGGTGCAACACTTCGCGGGGCAGGGCGTTGCCGATACCGGTGATGGCACCGGTGGCGCCGCAGTTGACGAAGCCATGGTAGACGGTGGTGTCGACGCCGACCATCAGGGTGACGTCATCGTCCTGTGAGGTGATGTGCTCCGCCGCGTAACGCAGGTCATCGGCGCCGCCGAACTCCTTGAAGCCGATCAAGTTCGCGTGTTTGGCGCGAAGCTCGAAGAATAGGTCGGCACGGGTGGCGAAGCCATAGTGAGGACTGTTGTAGATCACCGCCGGCAGGTTGGGCGCGGCGTCGAGAATGGCCGAGAAGTGGGCCTTCTGCGCGGTGGCGGATGTGCCGCGGGACAGCACGCGAGGAATGACCATTAGTCCATGGGCACCGACCTTGGCCGCATGCGCCGCATGGGAAACGGCTTCCTTGGAGTTGACCGCACCGGTACCGACGATGGTCGGAATGCCGGCCTCGACCAGTCGTGCAACGCCTTCCTGGCGCTGCGTTTCGTTTAGAAGAGGCCAGTCGCCCATGGAGCCGCAATACACCACGCCGCTCATGCCCAGTTCGATAAGTTCACGACCTTTGGCGATCAGGGCGTCGAAATCCGGCTGGCGGTCGGCGGTGCAGGGCGTCATCAGTGCGGGAATGCAACCGGTGAAGATGGCATCGTTCATCGTTTTTCCTCGAGGGTTGGTTGATTGCATGCAGGTGGCTCAGCGCAATGGCATCGCCGTGATGCCCGGCGCTGAACCGTCGAGAGCAGAGGGATCACTGACGCGTGATCCCCCAGGCGAACGGGTCCTGTTCATCGATTAGCAGGGTGGCGTCGGCGCTGAGATAGGCGCGTCCCTTGATCGAAGGACGAATGCACTCGCCCTCCCATTCGTAAGAGGCCTCGAACTGGCCGCCGCAGATGCTCGCTTGCACCCAGGTCTGCCCCGGCGCCAACTTGCCGTCTGCGGCAAGGCAGGCGAGTTTGGCGCTAGTGCCGGTGCCGCAGGGGGAGCGATCGTAGGCCTTGCCGGGGCACAGCACGAAGTTGCGGCTGTCGGCATGGCGGTCGTCGCAGAAGAGTTCGATGTGATCGATGACGCCGCCGTTTTCGCCGGTAATCGACTGGGTTTCCAGCGCTTGTCGAATGGCCCAGGTGTAGTCGGTTAAGGCCTCGACATTGTCGAGCTCGATGGTCAGGTCGTGCTCGCTGATCAGGAAGAACCAGTTGCCGCCCCAGGCAATGTCGCCGTGTACGACGCCGTACCCTGGCACCTCGACGGGTACCTGGTGACGATGACGGTAGGAAAGGACATTGCGCACGGTCACGGCGCCGTCGTCGTGAAGCGTGGCGTTGATGGGCCCCGCGGGGGTATCGATCTTGTGGCAGCCCGGCGTCATGCGCCCCAGGTGATATAGCGACGCCACTAGCCCGATGGTGCCGTGGCCGCACATGCCGAGATAACCGCTGTTGTTGAAGAAGATGACCCCGCAACTGGCATCGTTGGACTCGGGCTCGCAGTACAGCGCGCCGACCAGCACGTCGTGCCCACGCGGCTCCAGCATGATAGCCCGGCGCCATGCATCGTGATTGTCGCGGAAGTCGTCGCACTTCTCGGCGATGGTGCTACCGGAAAGCGCTGGCATGCCCTCCATGACCAATCGTGTCGGTTCACCTACGGTGTGGGAGTCGATGACGTGCACACGTTTCATAAGCCACCTTCGCTCGATCTTGTTAGGTTTTATATTTTATACAATCTTCAAAGGGTTTTGTGAAGTCATCTCCGTTGACAATCATCCAAGATGGTCACGTGATAAGGCACATAGCGGGGATCGCGCATGCTGCATGCTTGAGCCGGCGCCACGTTGATGAGAAAAAGCACCGCGTGGGCCAGCGAGAAGGAAGGGGCCGGGAATAGAGGATGACATTCTGGACTGCGCCGTGGCCGATGCCGTGAGCGAGTCCCAGACCGTTACTGCAGTGCGTGTGGTTAACCTGGCCGGTACATCTTGAAGTTCTGCTCGGCGCTGACTTCGAAGTAATCGGCCGGGCCGCCGCCGCGCAGAATGGGGTGTGCCTCGGCAGTCTGATAGACGCCGTCATGTAGCAATGACTGGTCGATGTGCACACCGACGACTTCGCCCAGCACCAGCCAGGTCTCGAGCGACTCACCAGCGGCGGAGTGGAGCTGAATCAACTGACTCAGCCGACACTCGAAGGCGACGCGCGCTTCGGCGACATGCGGTACCTCGACGACTTGGGAGGCGCGCGGCGTCAGGCCGGCCAACGCGAATTCGTCGACTTCAGGTGCCACGCCGGCACAGCTGGCATTCATCTGTTCGGCGAGCGGGCGGGTCGCCAAGTGCCAGCAAAACTCGCCTGTGGCGGCGATGTTACGCACGCTGTCCTTGTAGCCGATGCTGGAGAACCCCACGATCGGCGGCGTGTAGTTGAAAGCGTTGAAGAAGCTATAAGGGGCCAGGTTCAGGTGGCCGTTGCGATCCTGAGAGGAGACCCAGCCGATCGGACGCGGCCCGACGATGGCGTTGAAAGGGTCGTGGGGCAAGCCGTGGCCCTGGTGTGGCTCGTAGAAGTGAAATCCATCACGCATGACATGCTCCTTGCTGATCGCGAAAAGCGCTGCATCGGGCGTGCCGCCCGGGCGAGGTATGTTGCGCGATGGTAGCCAGAGGGAGATGTAGGCGATAGGGGGAGGGGCGTATTTATCCGTACGGACGGATAAATCTCCTTGCTAGAAACAAATCCTCACAGAACGGCGGTGCCGCGGGGGCACGTTTCACTTTTATCCATGTTAAATTAGGCTCCCACCACATAAGCGTGGCGCTAGCGTGGGAGGCGACAGCCGTTCGAGCGCGCGTTCGTGCCAT
>NZ_JARANZ010000017.1 GCF_029889905.1 Chromohalobacter sp. 11-W
TCGACCAGAAACCAGGTCACTCGCTGAGTCTTTGTTTCATGCCAACCTCTGCGCGGCTGGCATCAACCGCGGTATCCAAGAAGCTCAGGCATCAGGCGCGAATCTCAGTAACGAATCACTGATACAGACGCATACCCTCGACAACGGCTTTATCCTTGCCGACGCATCACGCTCGAAGGTCTGTGGTGGTGCAACGTATCCAGAAGATCGCACATTTACATCGTACCTTGGCATCGATCTCGATCAGCAGCCTGTCGTGGAAGCACAAATGAGTGCTCTCCAACAGATGCAGGGGTATCTAGCGCCGGAGGTCGAAGCCTATGCAAATGCAGTGTTCTCGCATTCGGAGTCTGTGCCAAGCGCATCCCGCATTATCGCCACGGCTGCACGCCGCTATGACAAAGCCCTGGGCAGCATGCGTCCTTTTGCTGACAATAAAGCAAACGAGATACGAGAGCAGGTTGTGAATGCCATCTCAGAGCGTGGGTGGTGGGAGATGGGAAGTTGGTACAACTCAATGGCCCAGGCGAACTCAGTGGCCTCGAGTAGCTTTATGGATCGAGCCCAGGCAGTTGGCCAAGATTTACGACAGTCTGGAGCCATCGAGAGTTATCACACCCAATTGGTCGTATATGCCGAAAGCCAGCGTGATAAGGTGGCGCCGCGTACAGGGTCTGCAAGCAATATTAGTGAGGGAGATGCAACGAATTCATCAACCGGCGATTCAAGTAAAATACTATCCGAAATATTCTCGTTTCTGAGCTCCCCAGGGCAGTGGTTAACAAATACTGGCGTTGATCAAGCGGAAGAAGTTAATGGCACAGTCAACCCGCTGATCGCGATGAAAAGCCTCGGTGATAACATATTGGTTGGCACTGAGGGGGCTGTAGTTGGCTACATCGGTCTGCAAGCGACAGCCGGAGGGGCCGAGGGATGGTCAGACTCTGTATGGGGGCGTTTGACGTCATTCGCGACAGGCGGGGCTACGCGATTTGCCGTAGAGTTCGCAAAGGCCGCATCAGACGCACTATCGCCGCTGATTATCCTCGGTATCATCATGTTGTTTGGGTTCGGCATCACCCTGTCGATCTATGTGCCTTTCATCCCGTTCGTTATCTGGTTTGCGGCAATTATTAATTGGCTGGTGTTTGTAGCGATTGGTGTTGTGGCCGCTCCCTTGTGGGCTTTTGCCCACCTTTCCAGCGAAGAAAATGAGGGGCGTGCAGTTCATGGTTACATATTCATGCTCAACGCAATGCTTCGTCCCGTCCTGATGGTGGCTGCATTCCTTTTGGCAGGAGGCATCCTGGTTGCAGGAGGAACATTGCTGAATGAGATGTTTGGGCCTGCGCTATCAAATGTTCAAGCCGATTCAATGACGGGTGTCGTTAGTATCATAGGCTTTCTAGGAATTTATATATCAGTTTGCATGACACTTATTCATACTTCATTTAATATGATTTTTCAGATTCCCGATAAAGTCATGGAATGGATCGGCGGTTCTCAGCTGGCGACTGGCCAAGGTAGCGAACAAGAGCAGCAAAACGCGATGCGGGCACTAGCGACTATTGCTCGTGACGGGCGCTATGGTCGGGGGCCAAACCCAGACCCAACAACACCGCCTGGTGGTGGCGGCGGCAAAAACAGCATTCAGAAACAATAAGGGAAGAACCATGTATATGATTTCAAAGTTGTTATTCACTGCAGTGACGCTTTTCTGTGGCGCTTGGTTTTTGCTTGCTGCTATTTTTGCGATATTCACGCCTTTATCAGCTCCGATTATCATGTTGCTGATTGGAGCGCCTTTGTTCGCCTTCATTGCACTATTGCCGCTGCGCTGGCTTATTCGCCGGAACCGCGCCCGGCTGCAGAAGATGGTCAACGCCTATCTTGATGCCCAAGGGCTCTCCCGCGACCAGCTCGGCCCCATTGTCAGTTCAGACGAGAAGCCCACCGCGATGGCATTCTACTCCCAAGGCCAGGTCATCCTGGCGTCTGCACAAAAAGGCGAGCACTACGTCGAACGGTTCGACATCGACGAGATCGGCTGGCGTGAGATCCGCAATATGCGGGGGGAATACCTTGGTGTAGAGGTGTTTCCGCCGGCACAACGTCCCAGCAGCGGCACACTAAAGATCTGGAGCGGCTGGACTCTCCCTGGAGAGGTTCGTGCTATCTATGGGGCGAACGGCATCCCTTTGCCCTGATACCTGATGATGGGGAGGTGCGCCATGCGCCGAGTGTCCAAGTCACAGTTCAAGGCCCGTGCGCTTGAACTCTTGCGCCAGGTCGAAGCGTCGGGAGAGTCCATCATCGTTACGGACAAGGGGCGGCCCGCCATCGAGGTACGGCGATACCGGACCGATCAGCGTTCGCCGCTGGAGCGTCTGCGAGGCAGCGTCATCGAGCTGACCGACCCATTCGAGCCAGTCTGGGAGGACTAGGGCCCTCTGCTAGTCTGGACACTGAGCCCCGCTACGGCGGGGCTTCCCCGTGAGAACTTCACGCTTATTCCTTGGTGGCCTGTTTATGGTCATACACGAGCTTAATGCAGTTATTGAACGCATCCTCTCCCACGAGCCTTGCACGTAGTTCTGCTTCTTCCGAGGGAAGAGGAGTGGATAGTCCATCAATATCAATGTCGTAAACCTCATTCACTCTAGCTATTGCTCCGCTTAGAAGCATCTCGCCGTGTTCCACGCTCGTTGATGGTCCAAGATCCATTGCCATTGCCTCTTGAATGGCCTCCGGTCTGCTGCTTCCAGTCAGCCTCATTTTTGTGGCAGTGGAAACAACCTCACTCTGCAAGACGCAGAGATTGATGTTCCCCGGGGAGAGCGTGGCCATCGCCTCCGAGACCTCAGCCGCTTGAGCATCGAGCATGGCTCTAGCCTCAGAGATTTCATCCGCTTGAACGATGCTCGGCAATGAAAGCATGGCGAATACCATAGCGAGTTTCTTGATGTGCATTGTGCCCACCCCCGGTGAACGTGCGTGCTATCTGGAGTTTCTGGCCCTCGAGTAACTTACAACCGGGGGCGCGCCCGGCCTGTCCGGAGCTTAACGGCTTAACGCATCCGCGGCGACCGCCTGGTTGTCGGTGCCGATGATTCCGCTCGTAGCTCGTCAAGGCGCTGCTGCAGCTCGGGATCCGTGAGACGTACACGCCGCCCACCTTGGGCCTCCAGCTTGATCAGCGCTTCGATCGCTTGCCGCTTGAAGCTGTCGCTCCCCGTCAGCCGGAGCTCGGGACCATAGGTGTCGATGGCCAGCTGCATCGCCGCAGTCAAGGTCGTATCGTCCGTTCGATGTAGCTTGAGCCCATTCCGCTGCTGGGTAACGACTCGGTCACCGTGGCTGTCGTAGAAATCGGTGAGCCCATTGCGTCGCCGGCGACGTTCCCAGCCCAACAGCACCTCGGCACCAGGGGCCAGCTCGATGACGCCAACCGTGGCTACTGCAGGAGCCACACTGGCATTCCTGGGACGGTGGCGAGGATCGTGCCACGTGGCCACCTGCTCGATCGCATCGCTGTCACCACGCTTCGCCTGTTCCTCGACCCACTCGCGCCACTCGAGCGTGGCGTCTGTCTCCTGCTGGGCGTTGAACTGGCGAAGCAAGCGCAGCCTTTCCCCCTGGATCCGCCTCGCCTGCTGCCAATTCAGCTCCTCGATGTATGCGGCTCTTACCATGCCAGGAGGCATCTGCTCGTAGACCTCCTGGCGCTCTTTACGCACCTCGGTCCGGATCGCGCGGATAGAACGCCCGATGTCACGACGCAATGACCGATACGTTGGCCGCTCGGCACGATATGCCCGATAGCGCCGCTGCAGGCGCTCTGTCGCGTCCAGAGCTGTCCGCCGAGGGGCATCCTGGCGGTCGCTCGCATAAGCGCTGCCAGGGGCTTTCTCGGGCGGCTCGTAGGGCCCGAGCCGTGCTTCCAACTGGCTCTTGGCCAGCACACGGTGCAGTTTGCTCGCAGCCATCTGCGGGCCCTCGCCATTCGCTGGGGAGATAGCTAGTCCCTGGCCGTAGGGCGTCAGCTGCAGACCGTGCTCATCCATTAGCCGATGCAGTGAGGTCCAGTCACTGCGCTCTCGTCCCGACCATCGGGTGATGCGTTCGCCCAGGGCGTCCTTCACAGCTGCTGCGAAGGCCTGCGGATCCTCCGGGTAGTGCCGGTCGCGCGGTTCCTCTGGGGCTGCCTCAAACGCCCCCAGCACCCGCTCCAGGCGGGTCTTGGAAAATCGCTCATGCACCGTGCTGGCTTTGATGGCCACCGCGGTACCAGTGTCGCTCACAGTCCGGAACACCAGGCCCTGGCCATGCTCCGCGAGTTCCACGTCCAGGGCGTCCAGGGCGTGGTGGACCTCCGCCCAGGCTGCCGACTTTTCCAGGAGGGGCTTCAGCACCGGCACCACTTTCGCTTTGCACCACTGCTCGAACGTAAGATCTCCGTGAGCATCGGCCTGCTGGGCAGGCTGGGCAGCTGACCTGCCACTCGGGCGAGTAGGCGTCCACCCGTGACGCTCCTCGAGCTCGTTAGCCAAACGCCTCAACGTGTAATGATCGCGATAGGGGTTCACCACCTTGAATGTGTCGGGATGAATCCGGTTCACAGCGACATGAATATGGAGGCTATCGGTGTCCCGGTGAATCGCGCTGAGATACTGGTGCCCATCGAACCCCAGCCGCATCATTGCCTCTCGCGCTCCGGTAAACATCTGCTCGTCAGTGGGATCGTCACCTTCTGCCCAACTCAGCACAAAATGATAAACAGGATCCTCTATCCTCGGCTTCATGGCCGCGACGCTTTCGAACTCCTGGACGAGCGTTTCGAGGTCAAAGCCGTTGTGCTCCAGGCTGACACCACTGGCAAGATGAGCCAATACCGTTCCGTCAGGATTCAGCTCCTCTTGATCACCCGCGCCCCAATCGTCTGCGCGAAGCTGATCAACCAGGTACTCCTTTAGGGTCCGAAAACTCGACTTTCCATCCCGCCGGGAATCACACACTTTCCCGATCATGAGTCTCGCCCCAGCCTGTGAATCGCCGCCTTCAGCTCCTGCAATGTCGCAAGGTACATCCCGTCAGGATCCTGCCGCCCTTCTTCCAGGAACAAGTGCTTCACCAGGCCGCCGAGGCGGCGTAGCTCGTTGATCGCCTCATGGGTAACCACCGACTTCACCGGGTACCCCATCGCAGCACTACGCACGAACTCAGATGCATTGCGGGCATCAGACCGCTGCGCCATCTCTTTTAAGTGCTGCTTTTCGTCCGCTGTCAGGCGGACGCTGAGATGCTGGTCGCGATGTATTTTTTCGTGGCGTTTCTGTCGTGCGGTCATGTCAGCCTCGTGAGCGGTAGCGAACAGGGCGCGGGGTCTCGGGGCGGAGCCCTGAGCAAGATGTCTAGGCCTGCCAGGGAGCGTAGCGACTGCAGCAGCCGTCGGAACACGAATGTGTTACGTAGACCTATCTTGTCCGGGTCTGTAGCCTCTGTGGGTACGATAGATGTGATGCACGTAGTTGGCAACAAGTGGGTCATCAAGTAGGCAAAGAAAATCCCATCCAAAAGGACGGGTTATCTATCACTCAGGGCATCATCTTCACCGTCATCCCACAGTGCTTCTTCATGTCACGCCACGATTTCGTTGAGGAGCAACGCAACGCCAATCGCGAACACATGCAGAAGGATCGAAAGCAGCATGCCTCGGCTCATCACACGGGCCACTCCAGAGACCACCGCGAAGCCAAACAGCGTGGCATAGGTCGTCCAGTATTCGTACTGTCGATGTACCAGGGTGAACGCCACTGCGGGCACCACCACCGCTAACACGGCGAGCCAAGCATTACGCTTAAACGGGATCACCGAAAGGAAGAAGTGACGGTACAACATTTCTTCAACTATCGGAGGAAGTATCAGCAACGAAACCAGGAAAACGACGAGCTGAGTTGTTGTCGATTGATACTGGTAAAGGTCCTGCATAAAGGGCTCACGGGGGTATCCCATCAACCACGCCAACCCATGTCCGGACAAATACACAGACAGAACAGCGAACAGGCAAGAAATGACCAAGGTTTTATTGATTTTTCCGACAAACTCGATGCCCTGCCTCAAGTAGGTCTTATCAATCCAAAATAAGACCGATAAGGCAATCGCGGCGGGCCCATAGGCAATCGGAATGTAGTAAGCAATCAGGGTATATATATCAAAGAACCCTTTGGCTATATCCGATGCATATCCATAGACCAACCAAGCGACGATTGCGATAGCAAAGGAGACTAAATGCCACCGCTTCGCAAAGGCATAAGAAAAAGGAAGCGAACGCCTGGATGCCCCGGCATTTGGCGCATCATCCATGATACTTTCTCCTCGTCATGTAAAAGTCACTCGGATCCCTTCTCCTTTCGGGATTTGCCAGTAGTAGCCTCATCCTTCCCAGCGTCACGAGACGGTGTCTCATCGGCCTGATGCTGGCTAGCGGCCTCTTTCATGGCATCCAGGCGCCCTTTCAAACTGGCTGCCTGTTCCCTCGCCGTAGCGACCTCCTGCATCGCAGCCTGAGCGGCCTGCTCGGCAACCTCCACTCGCTGCCGCGCCTCCTCCCTCACTTGCTGCAGCTCTTGCCGGTGCACCTCCTGGGCGCTTTTCAGCCCCAGCCGTGCTTCCTCGGCGGCCTGCTGGTGAGCTTGGCGCTCATCGCGCAGCGCCTGCGCCCGCTCTTCCGCCTGTTGCTGTGCGGACTCTGTCCGTGCTTCCGCCACGGCCAAAGCACGCTCAGCCTCGATGCGAGACTGAGCGGCGTTCTTGGCTTCTTGCTGAGCCTCGATCCGCGCCTGGCGCTCCTCTTCACGCTGCTCCTCGAGGGTCTGCACACGGTTGCGCGTTTCCGCCAAAGTCTGCCGAGTCTCTTCGCCTCCCCGACGCTCGCGATCCAGTTCATCGCGCAGCCGCTCAACCTCTGACTGTGCTGAATCGCGCTCACCTGCCGCACGATCCCGTTCGGCTTCCAGGGCCTCAACCTGCGCTGCCAGCTCCTCGGCCTGCTGCTCCAGGGCTTCGCCAGTCTCGGCGAGCTCATCGGCAGTCTGCTGCGCCTCCAGGGCAGCGGCCTCAGCATCGGCGCGAGCGGCCGACGCCTGGCGTTCGATCTCATCAGCCAATGCGCTGGCCAACTCGTCCGGCAATCGGGCGGCCCGACGCTCGGCCGGTGCTTGGGCCGCTCGCCAGGCGGTCAGGTGCCGGTGGATGGTGTTGGGGCTGCCGCTGCCCAGTTGCTCGCGAATGCGCTGGATGCTGGGCTTCTCGCCTGCCCCGACTAAGGCGTCGGCGGCGGCGGCGACCTGTTCATAGGTGATCCCGGTGCGTGCCATATCGTCTTTTCCTCTACCATCCGTATTTCATATTTCATATTATACGCCATACGATACATAATACAATACGAAATACGATATCAATACGATACACGTCGGCGGACGAACGTTTTCCAGATCGTGGAGCACTAAAATGCCCGCCGTAGCGGGCATTCAGAGGCTCAAGGAGCGGCCACCATCGCAGCCGTGTTCGCTATCAGCCGTCCATGTGCCGAAACGGCAGGCTGTCCGGCATCCCCAGCGGCAAGCCGGAGGTGGCTAGGAGATCGGTATCCAGCTCGCCCGCTTCGCGCCGGTGCTGCGCTTCCAGACTCGTCAACACCTCTCGCTCCTGGTCGCCCTGGTCCTGTGCAGCATCGAGCAGCCATTCCACCCTGACCGGATCGGCACACAATAGGCGCACCCGGTTAGGCTCCTCGAGCGCCCAGCGATCCAGCACCAAGCGCGTGAAGCGATGCGGCGGCAGGCCGTCCAGTCCCGGCGCGTTCAGTGCCCGGCGCAGCTCGTCGCCCCCGACTTCCCTGGCGTAGTGTCCCGCGCGCATACCCACCCCCGTTTTTTTGACGTTCCATCGTGACCAACCGAGTTATAACGGTATAAAAATCATAGGAATGCGGCGATTGCAAGCGCCGGGCTGTCGATCTCGGGCCGCACCGGGTTGGGTACCGCGCCGATTGTCGGGACGCTTTCCCGTTTATCCCGCGTCAGCGGGATGCAGCGAGCAACGCGAGCGGTCACTAGGTCGAAGTCGCCGAGCGATCGGACGGCAACCAGGGCGAGGACGGCACTGGAACCGAACCCACCCCCTGCCCTGGCCAAACCGCGCCGAAGGCGCAACCGTTCCCGCTTGAGGGTAGGGAGCGGCCCACTGGTGTTTGGCACTTTAGCGGCCAAGTGACGCCGATAGGGGCAGCGCGGGCGCGAAGCGCCCTGCACTGCTGCCCCTTCTCGACTTGTCGAGGCATAATGACTACCGCGCTGTGCGCGGTATACCGCTCGCGGAGCGAGCCGGGAGGTGGAGAGAGAAACCGAGTGGTTAAGGGCCGACACTTAAATTCTTCATCCACCGACACTTAAATGTGATGCCCTCGAGCATCACACCTGTCAGCAGGAATGTGGTGGCCATTCCGGCCAGGGAATCGCTCTCGAGACACGCTGAATAGCCGTTTTTCCAGGCTTGCACCGTCACTTCCTGGTGGATCTGCAGCGTCTGGACACAAGAAAGCCGCTAGCGGGCTGCCAGCGGCGTCGTTGGTAGGTGAGGTAGGGCTATCGCCATCGGGCGTCTATGGCGTTCTCTGCCGCCTCTCGGCATTGATCCGCTGTCCAGTCGGAGTGGGCCAGCTTGAACTGATACATCAGCTCCTGGACCTGTCGTCGCTGCTCTTCGTCCAGGGCCCGCGAGTGCTCGTCATCCTGCCGCCGCTTCTGCGTATGGCCCATCCCCAACTGCTGAATCGTAGATCCGGCTCTGTCTAGGGCAGCCCTGGCGGTTAGGTTACGGCGTGCTGCGGACGTCCGGGTTCCGGACGCCTTGGCATGTTCCCGCTGCTTCTTCTTCAGGCGCTTCGCCGCCCTCTTCCGTTCGAAGCCGAGCCGGAACTGTAGGCCAAAGATCGCGAAGAACAGCTTGCTGACGGCCTTGATCGCCGCGTGCCCCTTGTAGCTACCATCCGGACGCTTCTCACAGCGGGGATGGACACTGACGAGACCGGCCAGCTGAATATCCGCCAGGGCACGCTCGACCCGTCTCTGCTGGAGCCCTGTCTGCCGGGCGAGATACTTGACCGTGAGGTTCACGAACCCACCCTCAGGCGTGGGCACGCCGACCTTGAGGGTCACCAGGTCGGTGAATTTCAAGATCGCCCACAGCGTCGACAAACACGCCTCGCGGCGCTCGCTGCGCTGCTGTCGAGAGGAACCGTTGGCGAGGTTGAGGCTGGGGATCTTCCAGGGGCTGGTGTAGTAGTCAACGCAGCGCCGCATCGCTTCCAGGAGGACGCCAGGCAAGCCCCCCTTTCCTTGCTGGAGGGGCTCAGAGAGCGCAATACGGGGATTCTCGGGCTGATGCCCGCAGAAATTTCCTCCCGTGTTGACCCTATGTACGTAGGGGTGTCCCGCCACACGTCCTCCATGATCGCCTTGGAGACTGACGGGTACGCACAGAATTGTTTTCTGCCCACCTCTGCGCTATCGTAAGCGCAAAGGGACCCGGTCCGCCTCCAAGCGGATTTTTCCTAACCGCCTGCCAAGCGGTTATTCCCTTCCAAGCCTTGCCAATGGCTTGGAGCTTCGAATGCTGTAGTGAGCTGCCAACTCTTGGGACAGCATTCGCCGTTTTCGAAAACCCGGCTGCCAAGCCGGGTTTTTTCATGCTGCCATTATGGGATCCTTAGCTTAACCTCTTGAAACCCAATGTATTTTGCGTCGGTCATGACTTGGCCGAGGCTTCTGTAGTGTTTTACCTGCCCATCACGAACCCTGGTGACATGTTCTACAGCACCAGTCGCCCGATCACAGGTCATCACCCACTTACCCTCTTCCATAGGGGCAGGCGCAACGCTGGCAGAGCGAAGAACGCCCTCCTCGAATAGCCGTTGCAGTACTTTGATATCCATTCAGCGCCATCCCCACAGGCCAATCGACGCAAACCAATTTTCAGTCAACCTATAGTGCTATAATCCACAAATCAAGCGTCTTTTTGCATCACCATAACGATACAAAAAATACAGAAACACAGAAAAAAGCATCGCCTTCTTTAAAGATTTACAGAATTACAGAAATGGAGATATAAAGAAGGGGGCGTTGCGCCCCCGTATGGCCTGGCTTGCAGCCATCATACAGAAATAATGATTTACGATTTTTCGTACTTCTCGAGCAGTAGATCCCGAACTTCATCGGCCATTTTCCGGCCCCGCATTGCACAATCAGACTTTAATTTCGCGTGCAGGCTCGCGGGGATATCAATCGTGAGTCGCTTGTTTGGTTCCTTCTGACGCGAGCCCACCCATGCGTCGACATCCTGTCCCGCCTTCGGAGCTGAGGATGGCTTTCCCCCCAGGGGCACTTTCTTGCTGCTCATGAGAAACGCTCCATCACTTCGCTAAGTACCGCTTCGATCTCTCGTGATGCCACACCGTCACGGTCTTCTTCGTAGATCGCTTTACCAACAGCAGCCGCCTCAGCAAAAGCAACACGCTGCACAACGCTCGCCTCAAGCGTGGGAACGCTGTACGACTCCAAAGCTTCCCGCACGTCACGGCCAATTGCCGTATTTGCGATTTTGCGGTTAATTACAAAACATGATTTCAGTATTTCTTTAAAATGGCTCGCTTCTTCGACAAGTGAGACCACTTCTTCAGCAGCCCAAATGTCATACGGGGACGGCTGCACAGGGATCAGCACCACATCACTCGCCATGATCGCAGATCGGGCGAGGTCAGTAACACGCGGGGGGCCATCAATGACGATGTGGTCGTACCCCTCACCAACAACCGGCAATTCCTTATGGATGCTAGGCTTCGGCAACCCGACCACAGCAAACAAAGGGTCGGACTGCCGAGCGGCCGCCCAATCCAGAGCACTGCCCTGCGGGTCAGCATCTATCAGCAATACCCGGGCCCCAGAACGGGCCAAGCTCGCCGCTAGGTTCACACTCAAGGTGGTCTTACCGACGCCACCCTTCTGATTCAGGACACCAATGATCATGATTTCACCATTTCTGTATAGGCGTTTTTGCAGTTTTACAGAAAGTCGTAAAAGCGTCAAATCGTAAATGCAGCGCTCTAGGCAGCAGATCGAGGGCTGGACAGGCTACACCGCTGGAGCTTTTCGAATCGCGAGAGGTTGGCCGCCGTGTACTGCACGGTGCGCTGGATATTGCGATGGCCCAGATAGCCCTGGATAAACCGTCTGTCCGCGCCCTGGTTGGGTAGCTCATAGCCACAGGCATGGGGTAGCAGGTGAGAGTGGAAAGGTAGGTAGGGGCGTGGGGAGATTTTCCGCATAAGCGTTTTTACTGAAAGTCGCAAAATCGCAAATGAGGCGACATCGGTAGCAGACCGTGGGATGGGTAAGCATCACCGCCAAAGCTTCTCGAATCGCGCGGGGTTGGCCGCCGTGTACTGAACGGTGTGCTGAATATTGCGATGGCCCAGATAGTCCTGGATCAGCCGCGTGTCCGCGCCCTGGTTGGCCAGCTCATAGCCACAAGCATGGCGCAGCATATGGGGATGGGCCGGCAGGGCGAGAGCCGCCTTTTCACCGTAGCGCCGTACCAGGTGCCACACGGTACGACGGTTGAGCGGTGTTCGACGCTCGGACAGAAACAAGACACCACCTTCGGCCTTCATCTTGGCCCGCGCAGCCAGCCACCGGCGTAATGCCCGGATCTCATCGCCGCGCAGCGGGTGGGTGGTCGACAGCCCGCGTTTCAACCTGGCCACGTGCAAGACACGCTCCTCGAGGTCGACCTGGGACAGACGCAGCCCACAGAGCTCGGAGACCCGCAGTCCGTGGCGAAACATCAGCAGCAGCAAACAGCGGTCGCGGCTCTCGTGCCGCGCCCCCTTGGTGGCTTTCAGCAGGCGCTCGACTTCGCTTTGCGAGAGGTGTCGACGGTCACTCATCGTTTTGTCCAAAGTTGGACGGGCAGGGCAGGGCGCTAACCCGCATGGTTGAGGGGGCGGCCTGGTAGAGATTGGACAAAATGAATCCTTATGTCCAATCACAATGAAGCAGATAAGGCATGTCGCTTTGTCGTGACATTACTCTCCCGAGTGACGCACCCCTTGCTACTCGGAGAAGAACCATGACGGTACGTTGGAAATTTGAAGCTGGTCGTTTGGAAGCGTGCGGTCCAAGCGGTGATCCCCTGCGGGCTTGGATGGCCACTGAAGCCATTGGGCTCCCTCTGGCTGCGCTTCTGAACCAGTCCCCAGATCTGAGTCGCCTGCTGCTATGGCCGTTACTGGAGCCAAAAGAAGGAGTTACCGAACGTGATGTATTGAGTTCACGGCAAGTAACCGGGCATCATAGTGGTGCGCAAGACGCGAAGTCACCCACGGGGTAGGAACGAAAAGCCCCGCACAAGGCGGGGCTTTCGTATTTCGTACTATCGTCTGTCCCCGAGGGGAGGCTTCCGCCAACAAGGCTCGGGGCTAGTAGCTCAAATATAAGGTTTATTGCCGGTGCCGTCAACCAAGGAACAGATTCAAGCCATCCGGGCGGCCCTGTCGCCAGCCCGCATGAGCACCTATGAGAGAGCGGCTCCCCCTCGGGGCGATGATGATCCATCCGCACTCAATTTGTACGTATGGAACGCCCAGCTATCCGGCGCGTTCATGGCACCGCTTCACATCTGCGAGGTCGTGGTGCGCAATGCTATCTCTGATGCCCTAGAGGCCAAATATGGGGCACGCTGGCCCTGGTCTTCAGGCTTGGAACAGAGCCTCCCCTCACCACCAGTCGGTTACAACGCTCGGCAAGATCTATTCAATGCCCGCCGAGGCGCACATACGACTGGCAAGGTCATACCAGAGCTCAGGTTCGTTTTCTGGCAACGAATGTTTACCAGCCGGCACGACAACCGTGTTTGGAATGGCCACCTGATCCGCGTGCTGCCAGAGCTTGATACGACAAAAAGCGTTCGAGAGCTGCGGCAAGGGCTCTATGACGACTTGGAAGCCATCAGAACGCTCCGAAACCGGATTGCGCACCATGAGCCGATCTTCAACCGAAACCTCGCCGAGGACTTTGAGCGCATTTCTAGGCTGATTGCCTATCGTTCAACAGCTACAGCCGAGTGGATGAGAACGCATCAGCAAGTGATGGACCTCCTCGCAACAGGCCCATAATTCAACGAGCCAGGTTGTTTATGGCATTACTACGCACTATCTGCAGATAACGTTGCCACTGGCGGCGTTGTTCTTGTTCACGCAGCTGGTCGTATTCAGCTTGTAGTTTGGCAATCTGCTGGGCAACCTTTTTCATCTCAGGCGTATCTTCCACGGCCACCACCGAATGATCGATAGGAAAGCCGCTAAGTCGTTCCTGCTTGTATGCCATTTTCATCTCTCCTTTTTAGCCTTCATCACCCTTCCGTAGCTGCTCGATGAACCTGGCCACCGCCTGGGCCTCGTCGTCAGTCAGCCAGTAGTTGCGCTGTCGACGCCCCAGCGCCCGCTGTCGTGTGTCGTGCTCACGCTTGCGCTCTGCGTTGCTCTTTCCGCCCCGGCGGCCTCTATTTTCGCTCAAAGACTTGACTCCCGTCCCGTTACTAGTAACTATTGGGGGTATGGTTACTAGTAACCGTTTTGCTATCCCGTGTCTACTGAGGGCGGCAGTATGTTCAACGACGAACTCCACCTACTCCAGGTCAACCCATGGGCCGATCACTGGCTCTCACGGCCATTGTATCGCGGCGACGTGGCCAAGCGCGGCAATGTGGTGCCGACCTTCCAAGAACTGGCGATTCTTCCAGCTCACCAAGCAGCAGAAGAGGCCCGTAGCTGGCTCTACGGCAAACCCTCGGATCATGTTCGCGATGGGCTGCGAGCAGCCGTCATGGATCACCCTGCTGCCTCCGATCCGGAACTCCAAGAGATCATTCGTCAATTATGGCTGCATTGATATCGTTACGTGTCGGTAAAAGTAGCCATATTGACATTATTTGCGCCGATATATCACAGAAAAGTATAGATTTGGCAAAAGTCTGTTTTGCCTGATTCGGTCGGCTCTTATACTCAGAAAGAAGCACACAGAGCACAGGGAGACGTCATGAGCGATGAGCAAGAGCAGCAGCGCAGCGGAGCAGCACGAAAGGTTGCGAGGGGCTCGGCGAAAGTGGTCCTAGCCCCATTTCGGGCCGTAGGGCAGTCCGGAAAGCTCACAAAAGACCAGTTTGTAAGCAGCTTGAAAGCTGGCCACTTCGGAGATGCGAGCAACACGATTCGCGAGAACTGGCAACGAGCGCATAAGGAAGGGCGCAATGATCAGTTCTTTGAAATCTTTGGCGGCCCCGATGGATCGGAGCTTTTACAGACAAATCTCCGGCGATTTCTGATGAAAAAGCGCGTTGCGTTGGCGTGCATGATGGTTTTTGTCGTTTATGGCGGGGTTTGCGTTGTGGCGTTGCAAGCGTTTTCGGCACTGCTGGGGATGCTAGGCGCTGTGATGCTTGGGCTGACATTTGCGACAGAATCGCAGTTTCGGTTATGGCAGCTGCGTACTCACCGGCTCAGCAAAGAAGAACGTGGCGGGTTCGAGCACTTTTGGCGTGAAGAGCCCATCTACCGGATCTTGGACCCGGAAATCTTGGGAGGGCGTCGCCATGGCAGCTAAGCGGCTTATGACGGCCCTGATCCTGGCCGCGCTCGGATGTTTGAGTTCAAGCGGGGCCTTGGCCCAGGCCCAGGGACCTGTACAGATAAATGAGATCCAGCAAGCGGCTGAGCGTCCTGGAGATCGCTCTCGCGATGCTCTGGAAATTGTCTTCGGCGACATCATCAGGAACCCGCTGGCCGTTGATGGTGGCGAGTCGACTACGATGGTCGCGAGCGTATTCGCAGTTCTGAATGGCATCGGCCTCATAGTCGGCGTCATCGTGCTGGGCTTTATCGTTCTTCGAAAAATTTTCCAAGCAGGGAACGATGGGGAGCTCTTTAAACGCGGTGGTAACAACTCATTCGCAGTACTGCGCTACCTGTGGGGATTTATTGCTCTGGTGCCCACGGCCTCGGGGTGGTCAATGGCGCAGCTAGTCATGCTATGGTCGGCTTCCCTGATCGGGGTTGGGACGGCCAACCTGGCAACCGATGCTGCCTTGGAAAACTTCTACGATGGCGGCTCAATGGCTCTGGAACCGGCTCGACCAGAAACCAGGTCACTCGCTGAGTCTTTGTTTCATGCCAACCTCTGCGCGGCTGGCATCAACCGCGGTATCCAAGAAGCTCAGGCATCAGGCGCGAATCTCAGTAA
>NZ_JARANZ010000018.1 GCF_029889905.1 Chromohalobacter sp. 11-W
TAGCGAAGATCGCTGGCCTAGTGTCAAGATAAGTGACAAAGAACTACAGAAGGTATTGGAAAACTGATCATGAACAAAGCTCAGCAAAAGATACTTGAGGCAGTCGGTGTTTTAAGCAATCATCGGCTCCGTTTTTCATATTTCTCCAAGAATAATATTCTTGATGTCAATAAAGGGTTAGATAGAATAAAAGAACCAGGCTTTGTGTGTGGTAGACAAAGAGATTGCCTCGTTTTAGCAGAGTCTTGGTTCCGTGAGAGAGGACTATACTTTTCTTGGGGGATGTTAGGTGGTGTTGTGCTTCTAAGCGTGTTTTTGTATCTGGCATTAATAATGCCATGGTTTTCTGATGTTCAGGTTGGCGTCGCAGAAATTGTGCTTCTGACATTTTTAGCATGTCTTGGTTTTTTGTTTTCCTACCCCCTTTTCTTTTCTGCCAAGAGCGAAGTTAAGACTCAAGGGCTACAGTATGCTATCTTCAATACTGACTCTAAGAACGTCCACTTCGTTAGCGAGGTCGATTTCCAGCCAAAAACCTGTCGCTGGGATGAGTGCACATTCTGTCTCGCCTATTCGGCTGGCAGCATTGAGGGCTATTATTACGAGCTAAAAGGCTACCTGTTTAACGAAGATGGGAGTGTCAGGGATAGCTTCTCGTTCGATGACTATCACTATATGACTTCGAATAGCGATAATGCCCGCCAAGCGATGATTGACGATCTGTCCGCCAGATTCGAATATGTACGCCGTTTTATGGAAGAAGGCCCTGATTCGGTAGAGCCTGTCATGGGAGGTCTTGATTTGCGGCCGAGCCTCTCAGAGGCGGCCCATCGGTTTCAGCCCAGATCCAAGGCCTCAGAGGGTAAGAAGTTCCATATCATCTACTCGATAGTTCGCACGGTGTTCTTGATTCCTTTCAGCGTACAGGTCGTGGGGCATTACTTCTTCTGCCGCTATTGTCGCCTACCACAGTGGCCGCAGAGTGTGATCGATGAGTGCGGTGAGGAGGTTTTTCCCAAGCGGTAATCTTCACCATTTTACGCGCAGTTCCATTGGTCTCGTCGCCGGGCCAACGCCCTGTAAGACGTCCAGCATCCAGCGTCTGGCTACGCGTCGCCCAGCCCAACGCTGGCTGGGGCGAAGCCGCGCGCATGAAAGCGCCCTGGCTGCACCTGGCCTCCCCGGCGGGGATCACGGCAAGCACGCCGGAATCGACCCACTTGGCGCAAGGCAAATCGCTCAGCGTGGCCAGCGGCGAAGACGTCAACATCGCCACCGGCAAGAGCCTGGTCGCCTCGATCTCGGAGAAGCTTTCGTTATTCGTCTACCGTGCCGGCATCAAATTATTGGCCGCGCGGGGCAAGGTGGACATCCAGGCGCAGTCGGACAATCTCGAGGCCACCGCGCGCCAAAACCTCAACGTCACCTCCCGCGACGAGAAGGTCGACCTTGCCGCCGCCGACGAGATTTTACTCGTCAGCGGCGGCGCCTACGTGCGCATCAAGGACGGCAATATCGAGCTGCACGCGCCCGGCAAGATCACCGTCAACGGCGCAACGAAGAGTTTTGGGGGGCCGACGCGAATGCCCGGCGCCTTGCCGAGCATGCCCGACGGAATCTGCGTGGAATGTCTGCTCAAGAATCTGTCCAGTGGATCACCCATCGTGAACGTCTCTTGAGAATGCCATGCAATTGATTGACCACTACGCGTCCGAATGGGCCAGCGAAACGCAAGCGATGATCGGCGCATGGCTGGCTCAAGAACCCCGGCCTTCTGTCTATTTGCTACTGGATGCATCTTTCAGGCACGAAACGTTGCTGGTCTTGATCAGAAAGTTGTGGCCTGAAAACTGCTGGCGCTCGCTCTATCAGGACGCGCCCAACACCAGCGAGCGCGTATTGGCGATTTCACCGTTGCTACTCGCTGTCGATAACGAAAGCTTTAGTGCCTTGGAGGTTCTTGCTCAAGAAACATCCGGCCAGCCCATGTTGAGCCTGATCGTGAGCGACGAACCATTGGAGGCACTGTGGCAACGCTTGGCCGCTTTTCGCCTCGTCACCGTGCAGGAGACGAGATACGTATTGCGACTGGCAGATACTCGCCGTCTGCCGCAAATCACCGAGATGTTGACGGAAGGGCAGCGGGCACGACTCATGAGTCACATGTCGGCGTGGCGCTATATAGGACGAGATGCCATCTGGCATGACCTGGAACTCGAGACCACTTTGACTTCCGAGCCCGGTGGTATGAGCGACGTGCGCCTCGATGAGCGACAGACGCAAACGCTGCTCGACATGAACCGAATCGATGTGCTCGTCGATGGCCTGCGGCAGCATGAACCAACGCTTCATGACGCCTTCGCGACACCGTCACAGCGTTACGCCTGGGTTGACGCGACGCTGGCCAACGCCACGGGCCCCGTCGATAGCTATTCGGAGCAGGTCGAGTGCTGTCGAAGCGCCGCGCTCGAACAGGGCTGGCTGCCGGCCTCGGTCAGTTGATAACCATACGAACAGACAAGGAATGGAATTGACCATGTACCACTTTCTGCGACGGGGGCTCGCCCTGCTCTGGCTGGTATCGCTGACGGCTTGTGGCGACGACTCGGTCAGCCTGAACATCACCGGCGTGGACTACGCCGGGCAGGGCATTGGCTCGTATCATGTCGTCGACCCGAGCGACGAACAAAACCGCGGGGGCGGCGAGCCCATCGGGCCCTACAGCGCCGGCGGCATCATGTGCTGCTATGAGGTGCCCAAAGAATGGCATGAGGGATTGAGTGTCGATGTCGTGGTCCGCTATCCCCTCGAGGGAGACACTACGGATGAGCGTTCCGAATCCTTGGCCAGGCGCAGGGCCGAGGGAACGCTGCACGAAACGATCCACGTCGAGATCCCCAAATACGACACACCGGCCCAGGGTACGCTCTGGGTACAGTTCCTGCCGGACAAGAAAGCCAATGTCGTGGTCAGCAAACTGTCACCGGATCATAAGGATTTTCCGGGAGAGGTCAGGGGATGGCCAGTGCCTTCCAAAGAATATAGAAATAAAATAATAAAACAAAGAATTGAGATAAATGATGGAGATCTAAGAAGCTTTAAAAAGGGCGTAAAAGAAAAAGATGGGACCCCAGAGCAGCTAAAAAGCTACAAAAGACACATACGAAATATAGAAAAAGAGAATGCCAAGCTAAGAGGTATGCTGCAATGAGTGCCAAACTTAGTGAGCTCTTAGGAGATCAGTTTAATGATCCCTCTAGTAGAGAGGCGTTTTTTAATGTGCAAGAAAAAACGATGTAAGAAATAAGTATGAACAGCGAGAAAAAATAGAGACTACCACCGCCCCCTGCGACACCAACCTTTTTATCGGGGTGTTCTTCGATGGCACGGGCAACAATTACGCCGACAGCCTGGATAGAAAGGATTTTAGCCAGTCCAATGTCGCGCGTCTCTACAGTGCTTATCCGGGGTTGAGCGTACCGGGCGTATTGCCTCCCGAGACAAACTGGCAGACCAATCCCTCGGATTACGATAATTTTTTCCGCATTTATACCGCCGGTGTTGGCACACGCTTTCATCCCGTGGGGGATTCCGGTGAGGGATTCTGGGACAGGACACTGGGGGCCGGCACGAGCCGACTGGGACAAGTCCGCGTTCTGTGGGGGCTGGCACAGGTCATCAATGCTCTCAGCCGCTATTTCCTCAAGCAGCCCCTCATCGACAATGCCGAGGTTCAGCAGGCCAGCGCTGTCGGCAGGATGTCCTCGACGGCCCTGCACATCAAGCCATTGTCTCATATTGCACCCGGGGATCGTATCGCCGCGCGATTGCCACAAACCCTGGTGGGCTGGTTGCGACGCCTGCACACCGCGATTGGTCCGCACATGACGCTGGCGGGGAGCAGGCCGCGCAATATCGATCCCGGCATCGTCAGGAACATCTACCTGTCAGCGTTCGGATTTTCGCGAGGCGCCGCCCTGTCGCGGGTGTTCGCCAACTGGGTGGTCCGGTTATGCCAGTGGGACGCCCAACTGACGAACCAGAGCGGCCTGACACTGGCTGGCTTCCCCGTGACGTTCGACTTCCTGGGTCTGTTCGATACGGTGGCCTCAGTCGGCATCGCCCACCTGGTGCCGGTCAGCGATGGTCATGCCGCCTGGGCGGATGCGGAGATCTCGCTGGCCATCCCGCCAGAGGTCGCCCGGTGCGTGCATCTGGTGTCCGCACATGAGAACCGCCGCTCCTTTCCGCTGGATTCGATCTATAACGACCACTCCATTGTCAATAATGGCGACGAGATCGTCTTCCCCGGCGTGCACTCGGACATCGGCGGCGGTTACCGGCCCGGCGACCAGGGCAAGGGTGTGGACAACATCGGTCGGGATTTACTCTCCCGCATTCCGTTGGCAGTGATGTACCGCGAGGCGCGGCTGTCCGGTGTGCCGCTCAAGCTGGAGCAGGCCCAGGTGGACATTCAGGATGGCTTCAAGATCACGCCACAGACTATCAATGCCTTCAATCGCTATCTCGATACCTACGAAGTGACCTCCGGCGAGACGGGGCAGATCATGCGTGAGCATTGGCGCCGTGCCATCGAGTGGCGCCTGGATAATCACCGTGCGGGGGGCGTGTCGGTCTTGGAAAGCTATCAACGCGCCTCACACTATGATCAGAACAACCTGTCCAGCGCCTACACCCAGTTTTACGAGGAACTCCAACGATTTGCGAAGTGGGAGGCGTGGGTCAGCAAGGGTGATTGGGAGCAGGCATTCGTGTCGATCCGCGACTTTCTCATCATGGGCCCCGGCTGGTATTACTATGACATGGTCAACGAGCGGGGCCTGGATCCCTCGCTCATCGACGACTGGCGGCGGATATCGGCCTTCAAGGACCAGCTCGGGCCGTCACCTCAGGCCATCGCCACGCTGATGGATGAGTACGTCCATGACGCGATTGCGGGGTTTTTGACCGAATGGGAGAGCCGGGATGAGGTCATTACCTACCTGAGAATATTGGTTGCCAAAAAGCACGTAATCGATAACGGAGATATCGAGAGCCGACGCGGCATCACCCCCAGCGACGAGGAGCGTGAGCGTGCAGAGTATTACGAACGGACCCGCCGGATTCCCCCCATGCATGATCTGGGCGGGCGGGAAAGCTTTCTGCTGGGGGGCGGCTACCTGCGCTTTCGCCGTATATACGCCGGTGCCGATGACCAACTGCTGACCCTCCTGGCGCCGGAGTATCGGCCGGGCACGCATCAGTCGGGCTACGCCCGTCACGAGACGGGGACAGCGTCCCGTGGTGCGAGGGTGTAAACGGCGACTCGCTCGATAAGCGCGGAATGCCCGTGTATCGCCAAACGGGGCGTGTAGTCGATGACTATGCCGAAGAGGTCGGTGCCTTTCACCAGGCTTTACAGGACGTGACCTGATGTATTTCGTTGAGTGGCTGATGCGCCGGACCCTGACGGCGAGCAAGAAGGATATCACCGGATTCGAAGGTGATATGAAGCAGTTCGAGAAGGCGACCGAGAAATACGGTAAGCAGTATCGGGGCATGCAGGAACGGCAGGTCAGCGACGCGCCATCCGATGCGCGCTCCATCTACAAGATGAATGACACCTATATGGATGTCAGGACTTTCTTCGATGAGTGGAGAGGGGGGGTGTTATTGGGTCTAAGCCCTTTGCTTTTAGGGCTGTTTTTTTTTCCGTATTTGCTAGCTAGCCCAACTAGTATATTTTGGACTGGCGCGATGCCTAATACAGGAAGAGTCGCCGAGGTTACAGACTATATTGCAATATTAGGCACTTGGGGGCTATGGGTCGTAATGGTGGCTGCATTTTGGTACCTCTTCTGGATATTCCGGATGGAGTGTCTGGTCCAGCGTCATATCGTGGTTCGTTTCAATCGCAAGACGCGCAAGATCACCATCAATCGGCCCAATTTCGCCGGTGGCAATCAGGTCTATGACTGGGACGATGTGGTGGCCTCGGTCGATCCCGACGATCAGGTAGTGACCAAGCAGCGCAAGCGCGAAATCCTGATGCTGTTCTTTTTCAAGCAGCGTACCGGTGCCGAGCATCACGACGTGGTCTTTCTCGGGGCGCCGTTGCGCAGCGATCATGAGCTCTATGCGCTGTGGGAATACATCCGCCGCTATATGGAAGAGGGGCCAGAAAGC
>NZ_JARANZ010000019.1 GCF_029889905.1 Chromohalobacter sp. 11-W
CTTGCGCTGCTTGGTCACCACCTGATCGTCGGGATCGACCGAGGCCACCACGTCGTCCCAGTCATAGACCTGATTGCCACCGGCGAAATTGGGCCGATTGATGGTGATCTTACGCGTCTTGCGATTGAAACGCACAACGATATGGCGCTGGACCAAACATTCCATGCGGAATATCCAGAAGAGATAGATAAAGGCACCCACCATGAGAAACCAGATACCCCACAAACCAATTACACCAAAATAATCACCAAAAGTTGCCACCCTATTAACTTTATCAACCACCCCCGTAAAAAGGATCCCGGTCAACTCTGAAAGAACGACAATAGGAAAAAAAAACAAACCGAAAAGTAAAGGACTTAGGCCCAATAATACTCCCCCCCGCCATTCATCGAAGAAAGTCCTGACATCCATATAAGTGTCATTCATCTTGTAGATGGAGCGCGCATCGGATGGCGCGTCGCTGACCTGTGTTTCCTGCATGCCCCGATACTGCTTGCCGTACTTTTCGGTCGCCTTCTCGAACTGCTTCATATCACCCTCGAAGCCGGTGATATCCTTCTTGCTCGCCGTCAAGGTGCGGCGCATCAGCCACTCAACGAAATACATCAGGTCACGTCCTGTAAAGCCTGGTGGAAGGCGCCGACTTCTTCCGCATAGTCGGCGTAATGATCGGGCACGCTCTCGGTGGTAAAGACACAGCGCTTGCACCACGCCTCGAGCGCATCATCGCCGAAAACCCAGAACCCGATCGTCAGAATGATACCGGCCCAGGAGACCGCGGCAAAACCGGCCATCAGCACGCCGCGAATGGCAGCCGATGCTAATGACCTCGCCAACGGGGCCAAGATAGAGGCCAGTCTACGTGCGAGGGCAGTTTTTCCTTGTTCCGCTATACGAGACAAATAGGCGGTGGAGGATGCTAGGGTCACTGCCGTGCCTAAAATGGCAATACCGACATTGACCAAAAATCTTGCACCATAGGCGAGTGTCAATAACACATCTCTTCTCTGCACAGATTTACTAATATCAAACGCATCATTTACTGCTGAAAACAACGCCCCCACCGACGCCAGCATCCCACCCCAGAACGAAAAACCGCCCAGACGGAATTGAGCGGCCTTGCCGACATCGGTCGCATGGTATT
The DNA here is from genome assembly GCF_029889905.1 of Chromohalobacter sp. 11-W. Taxonomy (GTDB): domain Bacteria; phylum Pseudomonadota; class Gammaproteobacteria; order Pseudomonadales; family Halomonadaceae; genus Chromohalobacter. Next base: position 1,145 of record NZ_JARANZ010000019.1, read on the forward strand.
TGCCCATCACCATGACCATATTGATGCTGGAGGCTGCCGTATCCGCGATGGCGCTGGCCACGAGCACGAAGGCGCCCGCCATCTTGGTGTAATCGCGCGCATTCTTGTCTTGCTTGGAGAGCGTCTGATAGAGCGCATAGCTTTCAATGATCGCGACCGCAACGCCCAGCCGGAATTGCATGAATTGGCTGCCATTGCCTTCCAGCGCCGTTTGCATATCTCGCGACAAGAAACGTTTGGCCTTGGCAAGCTCACGCGACGAGCCCTTGCTGAACCAGCGGCGGTTGACGCCGATCTGCGCGGCATGTCGGGCAAGCTGCGCCCGCATCAATCCAAGGGAGATCCGCAGCGTGGTTCGGTCCATGGTCTCGCTGCGCGCCTTTTCGAAGAACCCCTTCATGAACTGGGTATACCACGCCATGGTGACGCCCAGTCTGTTGGTGCGAAACCATGAAGGCGACTCTCCCTCCAGCGCCGCGTTGGCCGTATTGAACGCCGTTGTGAGATGCTTGAACCCTTGCAGGATGTTCTGAGGTTCCGGCCCCATCCAACTGTCGTCGTCGGTGTCGGCGACACGTGTCTCCTTGGCACGAAACGCGTCGATATCCTGCTGACCAGCACGGCGGATATCGTACTGATTGAGACAGTAGACCGCCCAGGCCAGATTCGAGCGATCGTTCATGTTCATGTCGCGCCACCACTGGTCCAGCAGCGCCGCGCCTTCTTCGGTGCCTTCCATGCCAACCGTGGCCTGCACGACCTGAATGCTGTAAGCCCAGCCCCAGATCGGGTCGCGAGAGTCGTAATAGTCCAGAGCATCGAGAAACGACGTGCTTTGCAGCCAGGCAAGATGATCCGACACTCTGGGGGCCATAAGGGCTTCTTGGAGCTGGGACTGCTTGGCCATGCTATCGTCGAAATCCTGGCGTGCATTCTGATCCAGCAGCGGCGCATACTGGCTATCGTATTCCTGACGAAACTCCTCGCCACGCTCCGCTGTGATTCGCTGGGAGCTCGATTCGAGAATCTCCGCCTGCCGCTCCTCGTACTCCTCGGCCAGCTCGTAGTCGCGTGTAGTCGGCTGACGGTTCCCACCAATCTCGGCCTCGCCGACGGCACGGACGTGCGGCAGATAACGATTGCCTACTTGAAGCCTGAACCGCCTGACGTCTCGCTGCGCCAGGCTATTGATTCGCCCTTCCACATAATTCTGACGCAGATTGCGAATCAGCTCCGAGGTGTAGAAACGCTGCTCGTTGGAAAGCCCATCCTCATCCTCTTTTTCCATCCAGTCCCGCAGGGGCTCCAGAGCATCGTTGCGATGGTTGTTCAGCTCCTGGGTAATGCCGATGGGGTCGGCCAGTACGACCGCAAATCCCTGAAGCCCCTCCAGCGCACGTTGCAGACTTTCGAAGCGCGACCAGTACCTTTGTAAATCGGCAGGCTGAGCGTCTTCGTCGAACGGATCGGTCAACGACGGAAACGTCTGTTTCTGCAACAAATGACCGACGCTTTCATCTTGATAGCCGACGAACTCGGCAACCTCGGACTGCAACATCGTTGGCGGAATGACACTCTCTCCGCTGCAGCTGTGGGCCAGTTCGGCGATGGCGAAGCGCTGCAGGGACTCTCGCAGATGCGCGTTCGACTTGAGCCGTTCGAGCATTCGTACGCTCAGCGGGTCCGGCAGAAAGAGCATATACCCCTCTGATACGTCCTCCACGTCATTGATGGCAAAGTAAGATATGCCACCGCTTTCTTTCGTGGGCTCGTAGGGGTTGATGCGAGACAATAGCGCGTCGGAGGAAACGTAGTAGCAATGCTCCCAGCGGTAGGTACCCAGCCGGTTGACCAGCACGTACAGGTAGCCCTCTCGCAGAAAGCGAGCCGTATACTTGGCTTGCGACAAGCCGATGTCCGACACCGGATCTCCCTGGTGCTCAGGCACACTGCCCAAGGCGACTCTATCTTCCTCCTCCGCGTAGACGGCGCTGTATCGCAACGGAAGAATGTTGATCGATTTCTTGCAGTCCACCGTGGTGCCGTCGTCCTCGGTCTGCGGCAATGCCGACAGCCGGTCGCCCACGCTTTGCCCGATACTCAAGGGATCGAGAACACTACCCATGATGTGCCTCGCTGATGCTTTGTGAGCCCGTTGCCTTCAAGTGTTCCGCCAGAGAGCGCGATCCCGACAGGGAGAGCTCCACTGCCCGCGCGAATTCCGGTTCGCATGTCACCTCCATGCCATGAGCTACGCAGTACGCGGCATAAACGCTCAGGTCTTGAACGCTCTCAAATCCAGCCTTACGTGCTTTGCTGATTGCCTGGTCGACGATGGCCAGCCGGATACCGGGGCATGCCACGCTGAAAAGCGATGGGGATGACTGCTCTAGTTCGCCGAGAATCTGATGAGATAAGGGGTCACTGCCCAGGGCCTGTAGCAGCGCTGGCGTCAGGGCAATCTTTTCGTCGGTGTCGACGATGTCGCCTTGGTGGCGCCAGGTACCGGCGTACTCCTTCCAGCCTTCCAGCCCGGGCAGCCACCAGAACGACAGGCTGCCGAAAAGGCGGTCGTACCAAGACGTGTCCGAGAAACGATGCAGGACGGGGAAAACGTGAGGAGCGTAATAGCGCAGCAATTGCTCCTCTTTATTGGCGTCTTTCACGACGCAGAGTTCTCCCAACTTCATTGCCTCATGAGCCACCGGCTGATGGGTAATCAGCAGTCCATGAAAGCCGCGTTCCGCCATGGGGTACAACTCGGAAAGCAACGTCTCGATATCGCCATCGAACAGCCAGGGGCCCAAGGGCTGAAGCACCTGCAAATGGGACTGTTGCAGCCAGGGCTGCCCCGAGAAGCGCTTCCATAATGCATTGCGTTCATCTTCACTCAGCAGGCCAGTTTCAACGATGGCACACACTGATATCGAATCTCGCTCGCACTCTTCGAGTGCCAGGACATACCGGGAAATACACGCCTTTAGCGCTTCATCAGTTAAGCTCATGACTGCACCTTGACCAGCGCTCGCTGCTCTTTCAGTGCCTTTAGCCAACAGCTGACACAAATGGGTTCATCGGCCTCGGGCAACGCCGGCTTGCCAACATACATCTCAGTCGGCCCCCCAAAACTCTTCGTTGCGCCGTTGACGGTGACCTTGCCGGGCGCGTGCAGCTCGATATTGCCGTCCTTGATGCGCACGTAGGCGCCGCCGCTGACGAGCAGGATTTCTTCGGCGGCGGCGAGGTCGACCTTCTCGTTGCGGGAGGTGACGTTGAGGTTTTGGCGCGCGGTGGCCTCGAGGTTGTCCGACTGCGCTTGGATGTCCACCTTGCCCCGCGCCGCGAACAATTTGATCCCGGCCTTCTGCACGAATAACGAAAGCTTCTCCGAGATCGAGGCGACCAGGCTCTTGCCGGTGGCGATGTTGACGTCTTCGCCGCTGGCCACGCTGAGCGATTTGCCTTGCGCCAGGTGGGTCGATTCCGGCGTGCTCGCCGTGATGCCGGCGGGCGAGGCCAGGTGCAGCCAGGGGGCTTTCATGCGCGCGGCTTCGCCTCTTCCGCCGCTGTCCGTGGCGCCGGATGCGCTGTTCTGGTCGCTGCCGGTGAGCTGTTCGCTGTTGCCGTAGGTGTCGTCGGCATCCGTGCCGGCCTGCTTGAGATTCGTCCGGCTGTCGAGCGCTTCGGCGTTGTGATCCTGGGCGCTCTGACTCAGCGTGTCGCTGAGCTGGTAGGCGCTGTCGAGCTGTTGTTGGGCCGGGGTGAGATCGAGCTGGTCGCCGCGGGCGCCGAGTTGGCCCCAACTGGTGAGGTACAGCCCCTGGTTGGCGCGAATGGCGCCATAGGCGTCGCTGCGCAGTTCGAAGCCGGTGCCACGGAAGGCGCAGCGGGTGTTGCCGGTCTGGTGGATCAGGTAGCCAAGGTTGAGCTGGCTCTTCTCGGCTTCGGAGTTGAGGCGTACGCGCTCCTGGTCGGTGGCGTCGTCGAAGACCAGTTCGTTGTACTTGCTGCCGCGATAAGTCTTGCTCTTGAACCCGGAGAGCAGGCCGTGGCTGTGCCACTCGGGGCGCTGATCGCCGTTGTAGACGCGGCCGGTGATTAAGGGGCGGTCGGCATCGCCTTCGAGGAAG
>NZ_JARANZ010000002.1 GCF_029889905.1 Chromohalobacter sp. 11-W
CATAGCGAGCGTGTCCCACCTGATCCCATGCCGAACTCAGCAGTGAAACCGCTTAGCGCCGATGGTAGTGTGGGGCTTCCCCATGCGAGAGTAGGTCATCGTCAGGCATTTCTTCTAAAACCCCCGCTTCGACTGAAGCGGGGGTTTTGTCGTTTGGGGGGCTCTACCCACATGCACGTCTAAGCAGTACAATTCGCGGCAAGAATCCATTCTTTTCAGTCAGATGCTTGATCAGCACCGACTGCCGCAAATCAGCGAAGTATATCGATGTCAGACACTCAAGTGGCTAAAGAAGCAGAATTACGCCGGACCTTCGCCATCATCTCGCACCCCGACGCCGGCAAGACCACCATTACCGAAAAAATGCTGCTGTTCGGCAACGCTATTCAGCTTGCCGGCTCGGTCAAAAGCAAGCGCGATGAACGTCATGCGACCTCCGATTGGATGAAGATGGAGCAGGAACGTGGCATCTCGGTGACGACCTCCGTGATGCAGTTCCCGTACAACGGTAGAATCGTCAATCTGCTCGATACACCTGGCCACGAAGACTTTTCCGAGGACACCTACCGCACGCTGACGGCCGTGGATTCGGCGCTGATGGTGATCGATGGCGCTAAAGGGGTCGAGGACCGCACCATCAAGTTGATGGATGTCTGTCGTTTGCGCACGACGCCTATTCTGACATTCATCAACAAGATGGATCGTGACATCCGTGATCCTGTCGAGGTAATGGATGAAGTCGAAACGGTACTGAACATTCAATGTGCCCCGATGACTTGGCCGGTGGGGATGGGACGCCATTTTCGTGGTGTCTATCATCTCTACAATGATGTCATTCACCTTTACAAGCAGGGCCAGGGCAACCGGATCCCGGAAGATCTACGCATCGAAGGGCTCGATAGCCCCGAGGTCGAGGAAACGTTGGGTAAGGATGCTGCGGAGGAATTACGGGCGGAAGTCGAACTGGTCCGTGGTGCGTCTCATACTTTCGATCTTGATGCATACCGCCGCGGCGACCTCACGCCGGTGTATTTTGGAACGGCGATGGGGAATTTCGGGGTGCGTGAAATGCTCGACGGCTTCGTCGAATATGCGCCCTCACCGTTAGCGCGCGATACCGATAAGCGCACCGTAGAAGCAAGCGACGAACGTTTCACCGGTTTCGTCTTCAAGATCCAGGCCAATATGGATCCCAAGCACCGTGACCGTGTTGCCTTCTTGCGGGTGTGTTCGGGCAAGTACGACAAGAACATGAAGATGCGCCACGTACGCATTGGCAAGGACGTCAAGATTGCCGATGCACTGACTTTCATGGCATCCGACCGCTCGCATGTCGAAGAAGCCTGGCCCGGCGACATTATCGGCCTGCACAACCATGGCACGATTCAGATCGGCGATACCTTCACGCTGAACGAGGATATGCGCTTCACGGGTATCCCGCATTTTGCACCCGAGCTATTCAAGCGTGTGCGATTGCGTGATCCACTCAAGATGAAGGCCCTGCAAAAAGGGTTGAAGCAGCTCTCGGAGGAGGGGGCGACGCAGGTGTTCATGCCGATGGACAACAACGACCTGATTGTCGGTGCCGTAGGGTCGCTGCAGTTCGATGTCGTCGCTCATCGCCTGAAGCAGGAATACAAAGTTGATTGTCTTTATGAGCCAGTCAATGTGCAAACGGCACGGTGGGTGTATTGCAACGACGCCAAGATGCTTGATGAGCTAAAGCGCAAAGCCAGTACCAATCTTGCCTGGGACGGTGGAGACTATCTCACCTACCTGGCACCGACGCGCGTCAATCTACAAATGACGCAAGAGCGTTGGCCAGATGTCCAATTCCGAGCCACGCGTGAACACTGAAGCCCTAAGCGCTATTTGAAACGTCGGCGAGAGGCATGCCATGTCTGCGACGCTGATTGATGCCCATTGTCATCTCGACTTCGATGCCTTCGATGAAGACCGTGACGCTGTACTGGCGCGTGCGACCAAGGCTGGAGTGGGGCATTACATCGTTCCGGGGACTACGCGTGAGCGTTGGCCCCATGTGGCCGATCTTGGGCGACGTTCGGAGATCAGCGTCTGCTATGGACTGCATCCCTACTTTCTTTCGGCCCACGCGTCGGGAGATATCTACGCTTTGGAGGCCCAGCTCGACGCTCATCCCGAGACCGTCGCCGTTGGCGAATGTGGCATCGATGCGCGTCTTGATGACCTCGAGCGCCAATGGCAACTCTTCGATGTGCAATTGCGCATCGCGAAGCGGCGCCACCTGCCGGTTGTGATTCACTGTGTCCAGGCCAACGACCAGGTAACAAAGCGCTTGCGTCAGCTCGCATTGCCCGCCGGTGGCCTGATACATGCGTTCTCGGGAAGCCCGGAGCAAGCTCGGGGCTTTCTGGAGTTGGGCTTCGTTCTGGGGCTCGGCGGGGGGGCGACCTATACACGTGCCAAACGCCTACGGCGTGCTATACGTTCGCTGCCCGAGGATGGCTACGTGCTCGAGACCGATAGCCCGGATATGCCGTTGTCCGGCGCGCAGGGGCAACGCAATGAGCCGTCTCAAGTTCGTGCTGTCTGTGAGACGGTCGCCGACCTCCGAGAACAGCCCTATGCCGCGATAGCGATGCAGAGCACCGCCACCGCACGTCGTTTATTCAGATTGGCGTCGCATCAAGCCTGAAGCGACATGCTTTCCGGGTCGACGCGTTCGATCGCATAGGGTAACGCCAAGCGCTTAAGTGGAACGCCATCGACGTTGAGCTCGCGGGGCTCGTCGCGCTGCGTGATGATAGCGAGCACCTCGGCTTTACCATCAGCGTTCAGGGCGGCACACACGACGTCGCCTTGAGACTTGCCGTTAGCGTCGTGTACGGGCGTTCCCTGCGCTGGTAACGTGTCGTTTTCCAACTGAGCACGCAGCAGGCGTTTCTTGACCTGGCCACGGAAATGCGCCCGCGCGACCACTTCTTGTCCGGTGTAGCAGCCCTTGCGGAAGCTGATACCGCCCAAGGCCTCCCAATTGATCATCTGGGGAAGGTAGCTGTCACGTTGCGCATCCCCCAGCCAGGCGAGACCGGCCTGGATATCCTGCAGACGCCATACGGCGTTGCCGACGGGCGTTGCAATGCCTTCGAGAGCCTTCCAGGCGGATAGGGCTGCGTCCTCCGGGGCGACGACCATGAACCTTGGAGTCGGGCCTGGATGGTGAAGGATGACCGTTGCCTCGTTTTGCGCCATGGCCCATGCGGCAGGGGCCGTGACATCGAGTTGCGCCTCGACCTGAGCAGCCGCGTCCTCGCCCACAACACCGAATATCCGGGTCGCTGGCTGCGTGATCTCGACCTTGTAAAAGGGCGCGTATTTCGCGAGATGCGCGTGCAGCGGGTCGGCCACGCCGATATCCAGCAGGAGCCAATAGCGTGTCTCGTCCACACGCATCAATTGGCCGTTGGCCAGCACACGTCCCTTCGGAGAGCAAAATGCCGTCAAAGGCGCGAACTCGCCATCGGCTAGTGTCACCTGGGCGCTGGTTTGGCCCTGGAGGAAACGTTCGGCATCGAGACCGGCAATTTCCATGATCGAGTACTGCGGCAACGGCGCAATTGCCGTAGACGACAAGGGCACGCGAGCCTGGGACAGGACTTCGCCGAAGTGCCACTCATTCTCCGCTGCGCGCACTAGCCCTTGCGTTTCAAGATGCCTGATCCAATCGTTCATGGAATAACTCCGTATCGCGAACGCGACGGTCGCTCGACCGTATTCAAATGTCACACTCGAATATCAGGGCAGGCAAGGGATTTTCCAACCATCGCGGCGCCGCCGTTGTGCCATGATAAACTCCCACCGGCAAATGAATGAACGGATGGAGAAGCCCCCATGGCGCATATAGCACTGACCTTCGAACAAGTCGACAGTGCCGAGGATGTCAATCGCATTACCACGGCTCTGATGGAGATGGACGGCGTCGAGGAGGCCGAAGTCGGTCGTCATGGTGCCGACGTAGAAGGGCGCGTGCGGCGCGAGGCATTGCTGCAAACCGTCCGGGCGCTGGGGTACAAGGCACATTGATTGCCACACGGGAGAGAAGCTATGACAATCACGGTTATTACGCAGCGCGATGGCTCGCTTCGCCAACAGGCGACGGTAAGGGAATTTTCGGCGTTGACTGTGGATGCCCCGCGAGAGGTGGGAGGGGATGAAAGCGCTCCTGATCCGCATGACTATTTCGATCTGTCGCTCGGCGCGTGCAAGGCCATGACGGCGCTGATGTACGCCCGGCGCAAGCATTTGCCCGTGGAGACGATCACTGCGACCGTCGAGCGCGACGCCAGCGAGGAGGCGCGAGGCCATTACCGGCTGACCGTGACGCTAGCGTTCGAGGGCATCAATGATCCCGAGACGCTGAACCGTCTGCTCGAGATTGCCGATCGCTGCCCGATACAACGCCTGATGACCGTCAGCGACGTGGATATCACTACGCGTCCGGCCTGACCGCGAGTGCGGTCGAGACTTGAACGGCCCTTACCTCGCCCTTATGTGAGACTCATGAGCAAACCCTTTCGCATTCAGTCGCAATTCCAGCCTGCGGGCGATCAGCCGACGGCTATCGAAGGCTTGATACATGGCTACAACGCCGGGCTTGCGCATCAAACGTTACTCGGTGTCACCGGGTCGGGGAAAACGTTCACCATGGCCAACGTGGTAGAGCGCCTACAGCGTCCGACCATCGTCATGGCCCCGAACAAGACGTTGGCTGCCCAGCTTTACGGTGAGTTCAAGAGCTTCTTTCCCGATAACGCGGTCGAGTATTTCGTGTCGTATTACGATTACTATCAGCCGGAAGCCTATGTACCGTCGTCGGACACCTTCATCGAGAAAGATGCCTCGGTCAACGATCATATCGAGCAGATGCGTCTCTCGGCGACCAAAGCGCTTCTGGAGCGTCGTGACTCGCTGATCGTAGTCTCCGTCTCGGCCATTTACGGCTTGGGGGATCCCGACCAGTATCTGAAGATGCGCCTGCACTTCAATCGTGGCGAGCTGATCGATCAACGCACCTTCTTGCGGCGCCTCGCCGAACTGCAATATACCCGCAACGACATGGATTTCCGTCGCGGTACTTATCGGGTTCGAGGCGATGTCATCGACGTCTTCCCGGCGGATTCGGAAGACGAAGCGGTGCGAGTGGAGCTGTTCGACGATGAGATCGAGACCATCAGCCTGTTCGATCCGCTGACCGGCGAAGTGCGTGGCAAGGTGCCGCGCATGACGATTTATCCCAAAAGCCACTATGTGACACCGCGCGAGACGATTCTCGGCGCCGTGGACGACATCAAGGCCGAGTTGGCCGAGCGGTTGGACTGGTTGCGCAAGAACGACAAGCTCGTCGAGGCGCAGCGTCTCGAGCAGCGCACGCTCTATGACATCGAAATGATGCTCGAACTGGGGTACTGCAATGGCATCGAGAATTACTCGCGCTATCTCTCGGGCCGCGCTCCCGGCGAGCCACCCCCGACGTTCTTCGATTACCTCCCGGATGACGCGCTGTTGTTCATCGATGAATCCCACGTCAGCGTTCCCCAGGTAGGCGGTATGTACAAGGGCGACCGTTCACGCAAGGAAACGTTGGTCGAATACGGGTTCCGGTTGCCCTCGGCGCTGGATAACCGCCCCATGAAGTTCGAGGAATGGGAGCGTATCTGTCCGCAGGCAACCTTCGTCTCCGCGACGCCGGGCAAGTATGAGGCCGAACATGCCGGCCAGGTCGTTGAACAGGTCGTGCGTCCTACCGGCTTGGTCGACCCCGAAATCGAAGTACGGCCGGCGGGTACACAGGTAGACGATCTGCTCTCCGAGATTCGGCTGCGCACTGAGGTGGGGGAGCGCGTTCTGGTCACCACGTTGACCAAGCGCATGGCCGAGGATCTCACCGAATATCTCGGCGAGCACGATATCCGCGTCCGCTACCTGCACTCCGATATCGATACCGTCGAGCGCATAGAGATCATTCGCGATCTGCGGCTGGGGAAATTCGATGTACTCGTAGGCATCAACTTGCTGCGTGAAGGGCTGGATATACCGGAAGTCTCGCTGGTGGCGATTCTTGATGCCGACAAGGAAGGCTTCCTGCGCGCCGAGCGCTCACTGGTCCAGACTATCGGGCGTGCGGCGCGTAACGCACATGGCAAGGCGATTCTCTACGGTGATCGGATAACGGATTCGATGCGTCGAGCGATGGACGAAACCGAGCGCCGTCGTAATAAGCAGATCGCGTTCAACGAAGAGCATGGCATCACGCCCAAGACGGTGACGAAGTCGGTGGCCGATATCATGGAAGGGGCTCAGACACCAGGCAAGAAGGTAGGGCACAAACGCCCCGACAAGCGTGTTGCCGAAGCTCCGGGTGATTACAGCGCCGAGCAGCTCAATCAGATGGATGCTGCGGGCCTGACCCGGGAAATTGGCAAGCTCGAGGACGCCATGCATGAAGCTGCGCAGAACCTGGAATTCGAAGAAGCCACGCGGCTACGTGATCAGTTGCAATCCTTGAAAGCACGGCTGCTTGAATTGGGTTAAATGACAAGCTTGTACTTTATACCGTTATCTTCCATTGAGGGATAATCTCAAACGAGAGATGCACTTTTAGATAGACTTTGGGCGATCACTTCAGGCGTGATCGCCCATTTTCGGTATAATCCGTTGTTTGTGTTTCTCGCGAGGTACTTCGCGGGGCGTTACCCATAATAAGGAGCCTCTTTCATGACCGTGATACGCCAGGATGATGTAATCCAGAGCGTGGCCGATGCCTTGCAGTTTATTTCTTACTACCATCCCAAAGACTTCATCGACGCCATGCACGAGGCGTATCAACGTGAGGAAAATCCCGCCGCTCACGATGCCATCGCTCAGATCCTGATCAACTCTCGAATGTGTGCCGAAGGCCATCGACCGATCTGTCAGGATACAGGCATCGTGACAGTATTCGTCGAGATCGGTATGGACGTCCGCTGGGAAGCCGACATGAGCCTCGATGACATGATCAACGAGGGTGTCCGCCAGGCGTACAAGCTGCCCGATAATGTGTTGCGTGCTTCGGTGCTGGCCGATCCTGACGGCAAGCGCCAGAATACCGGCGACAATACGCCAGCAGTCATCCATCACAAGCTGGTTCCCGGTGACAAGGTCGAAGTCCACGTCGCGGCAAAAGGGGGCGGCAGCGAGGCCAAGTCCAAGTTCGCGATGCTCAACCCTTCCGACAATGTCGCCGAGTGGGTCCTGGAGCAGTTGCCCAAGATGGGGGCAGGGTGGTGCCCGCCGGGCATGCTTGGTATCGGCATTGGCGGCACCGCCGAAAAAGCCATGGAGCTCGCCAAGGAAGCCTTGCTCGATCCCATCGACATTCAGGATCTCAAGGCCCGTGGTGCCGAGAACCGTGCCGAGGAACTGCGTCTCGAGCTCTTCGAGCAAGTCAATCGCACCGGTATCGGCGCGCAAGGGTTGGGTGGGCTGACCACCGTGCTCGATATCAAGGTCAAGGATTATCCCACCCATGCGGCCAACAAGCCGGTCGCTATCATTCCCAACTGCGCGGCCACGCGGCATGTTCACTTCACGCTGGATGGCAGCGGTACAGCGTCGCTGCCGGTCCCGAGGCTGGAAGACTGGCCGCAAATCACGCGTGAAGCGGGTGACGACGTCAAGCGAGTGAACCTGGATACAGTCACGGCGGAGGAGGCGGCTTCCTGGCAGCCGGGCGATACGCTGCTGCTCAATGGGAAGCTGCTGACCGGGCGTGATGCCGCGCACAAACGCATGGTCGATATGCTAGCCAAAGGCGAGTCCCTGCCGGTCGACCTGCGTGGGCGCTTCATCTATTACGTAGGGCCTGTCGATCCGGTTGGCGACGAAGTCGTCGGTCCTGCCGGCCCCACAACCGCTACGCGTATGGACAAGTTCACGCGGACCATGCTCGAGCAGACCGGTCTACAGGGGATGGTCGGCAAAGCCGAACGGGGACCCATGGCGATCGAGGCAATCCGTGATAACGGGGCCGTTTACCTGATGGCAGTGGGAGGTGCTGCGTACTTGGTGGCACAAGCGATCAAGAAATCCCGCGTGGTCGCTTTCGAGGATCTCGGGATGGAAGCGATTTATGAGTTCGATGTCGAAGACATGCCGGTGACCGTTGCCGTCGACAGTCAAGGCGAATCGGTCCACCAGATCGGTCCGGCGAAATGGAAAGAGATTATCGCCGCGAGTGCATGATCATGCGATGATCGTCGCCTCAGGCCCCGTCCACGCGGGGCCTGATTTTTAACCAGCGTGCGCTTCGAAGGTTTCAGGGAGGAACCGACATGACATCCGAACTGATCGGTATCCTGATCGTGACGATCCATGTGTTGGGCGCGTTGTCCGCCGTCATGGCATTGATGTCGAGTCGTACCTCGCAAGGGGCGGTTGCCTGGATCGTGACGCTTCTGACCTTTCCCTACCTGGCCGTTCCCATCTACTGGATCTTCGGACGTCCGCGTTTCTACGGATACACCTCCGCGCGAGGCGAACGCGATACCGTACTACGCCAAGTCCTATTGCGTTTCAGGCCTCGGCTCGAGCCCTTCTTTTCTCGCCCCTCGTTTGACACCACGCGCATTCAGGCCGTCGAGCGTCTGGCCATGATGCCCATGAGCACGGGCAATCGCGCCGAACTGCTCATCGATGGGGAAGAAACCTTCCAGAGCTTACTAGAGGGAATCGATGCCGCACGCGAATATATCCTCGTGCAGTTCTTCATTTTCCGCGCCGATGAAATAGGCACCTTGTTCAAGCAGCACTTGATGCGTCGGGCAGAGCAGGGGGTGCGGGTGTGCTTGCTTTACGACGAAATCGGAAGCCGCAGTTTACCCAATGACTACTTGCACGAGTTATCGGAAGCGGGCATCGAGGTCACGGCCTTCAACTCGTCACGCGGCTGGCGGCACCGTTTCCAGATCAATTTCCGCAATCATCGCAAGATCGTGGTCGTCGATGGGCGTGAGGGGTGGACGGGTGGCTTCAACGTGGCCGATGAATATTTAGGGCGGGTGGCGCGTTATGGCCCCTGGCGCGATACTCATCTCAAGCTCACCGGACCGAGCGTCATGGGGTTGCAGGAAGCTTTCTGGGAGGACTGGTACTGGGCCACTGAAGAGATCCTGTCCCTTAACTGGGAACCGTCGATCACCTGCGATGAGTGCCAGCATGTGGTGATCGTACCCTCCGGGCCGGCTGATAACTGCGAGACGGCAAGCCTGCTGATTCAGCATGTCATTCACGGCGCCCATGAACGACTTTGGGTGACCAGCCCGTACTTCGTTCCGGATCAAGGGGTGCAAGATGCCTTGAAGCTGGCCGCCTTGCGAGGTGTCGATGTGCGCGTGATGATTCCCGAGCGCCCCGATCACTTGCTGGTCTTCCTCTCGGCTTTTTCCTTCTTGCCCGAGATGATTCGCCACGGTGTGCGCATTTTTCGCTATCAGCCGGGGTTCTTGCACCAGAAAGTCGTCCTGGTCGATGACGAGACGGCGCTGGTCGGATCGGTCAATCTCGATAACCGCTCGTTTCGACTCAATTTCGAGATTACCGCGTATGTACCCGATGCGACGTTTGCCGGCCAGGTAGAGGGCATGCTACGTCGAGACTTTGCGGCATGCCGAGAGGTATCGCTGGACGAACTCAACAACCGTCCCATCTGGCGTAAGCTCGTCTCACGGGCGGCCTATCTGCTAGCGCCCATACAATGACATCCGTTGCGTGTCGAGACGCGAGGTCCACATGCTCGCGACTGTCGTACATTTACTGCGTGACCACCAGGAGTGCCGGTGAATCTTGAAACCAAGTGGCTCGAAGATTTCGTTGCCCTCGCCAATACACGCAGTTTTTCCGCGTCGGCGAGACAACGGCACGTCACCCAGCCTGCTTTCAGCCGACGCATCCGCTCCTTGGAACAAGCCGTGGGTGCCACCCTGGTCGACCGTTCCACGACGCCTATCGGGTTGACCCCGGAAGGGCAGTTGTTCCTGGTCACGGCACGTAGCATGGTCGAGCAGTTGAGCGAATGCCTTGCCCATTTGCGTGGCCTGTCGATGGCCAACGAAGCACTCGATATCGTCGCCGCGCATTCGCTGGCGTTGACGTTTTTCCCGCGTTGGATTTCACGCTTACAAAAGGGCGTGGGTGAACTTCCGACGCGGTTGGTAGCCATGAACGTCGGGGATGCCATTCATGTGTTGCGCGAAGGCAACTGCGACCTGATGCTGGCCTATTACGATCCCTATGCCAGCATGCAGCTAGATGGCGAGGCCTTCCCTTCATTTTCCATCGGTCAGGTGAAAATGCTGCCGGTTTGCGTGCCTAACGCCGATGGCACCCCACGCTTTGCACTGGACGACGAGGCGGGTATCCCATTTCTCGCCTATACCCAAGGCGCCTTTCTGGGACGTAGCGTACGCATGCTGCTCAAGAACGATCCGCTACGCATGCGCCTCAAGACCGTCTATGAGACTGCCATGGCGGAAGGCCTCAAGGGGATGGCCCTTCAGGGAGTCGGCATGGCGTGGATTCCCGATTTCTGCATCCGCGAAGAGCTCGCTGCAGGGCGCCTGGTCCGCGCGGGAGACCCGCAATGGGATATTCCCCTGGAGATTCGTCTGTACCGATGTTCGTTGGTGCACAAGCCCGGCGTCGAGAAGCTCTGGCGGCAGATGATGAAGTTACCGCGCGACTTCCTGCAGGCATGAATATGCGACAGCGACTCGCGTCATGGCGTGGCCATGCCGGCCGGCAAGCCTAGGAAGTTCTGAATGATGAAGAAATGATCCTCGAACAACGCTTCAGGGTCGAGGTCGGCCAGTGCGACCCAATGGGCTTGCTCACCACTGCGCGAAGGCTTGAGCTGGGGGAGTTGCTGTTCGGGCCGCAGGGCAAAATAGAAAGCCTGCGCCAAGGTGCGCCCGCGCCAGCTGCGATGGGGGTCATCGAACAAGCGCTGGCCACGCAGCGAACCTTTGAGCACGGCTTCGGGAATCTTGAGGCGCACCCGCTCACGCAGCTCGCGCAAGCAGGCATCCAGCAAACGCTCCTGGGGCTGGATGAAGCCTCCCGGCAAGGCGAGCAGTCCCTTACCGGGTGCCGCTCGACGCTCCACCAGCAGCACATGCCCGGATTGCACCACAACGGCATCGACGGTCACAAAAACCGGAGGATAGGGTGCCTGCGCCCAGGCCTTACGATACTCCTCGAGCAGATGCTGTTCTTCCCACAATTGCGCGCATTCGGGTGTTTCGAGAAAGCGCCGTAGCACATCGCGGACCGGCGCCGAAAGGCCGCTGCTTTCATCACGCGCCAAGTAATCGCCTGCCAATGCCGGTTGGCCGAACAACGCCTCGCGAATTCGGTTGGCCGAGACATCGCTGACGAGAGGGACGCTGACCGACTCCCACTGCGGAAACAGCGTGAGGTAGTAGCTCGACTGACCGCGACTGGCACCGATCAAACCGATTCGGGGTAACCGGCCTTGTTGGGGAACGACCACATCGCGCACCCGACGCTGCACATCGCGTACCCAGACATCGTTATTGTAGAGTGCATCCAGTAACGGCGTGATTTCGAGACGCGCGTTGTCATCAGCGTCGAAGCATTCGCGCAGCATGTCGCGGCGCTCTTCGAAGCGCCAGGGGTTGCGCAGTGAGCGAGCCTGCCAGGCGGATCCTACCATCACGATCACCTGCCGTGCCTGCCTCAACGCCTCGCGTATGACGCTGATATGCCCTCGATGCGGCGGTTGGAAACGCCCAATGAAGACCAGGCAATCGAAGGCATAGGGCGTATCGGAGGAGGGAGAGGACGTGATGGCGTTGGACATGAAGGCTCCGTCAGCAGGGCCGGGCCATTATGAGCAGCCACTCGAGGCTCTGCAATATAAGCAGTGGCCGGGGCATCTGCGCTATCCTGAGACCAAGCTTCGTTGAGCCCATCATTCATCATTTCCGACAAGGAGTGTCCGTGATCAATCTTTCGCCGCGCTATTGGTATCGCATCGTCGTCAACGCCGCGACCTTATGGCTGGAACACAATGCGTTCAGCTTCGCGGGTTCCCTGGCGTTTTACACCCTGTTTTCACTGGCGCCGACGATCATCATCGCGGTCACCGTGATTGGGCTGGTTCTTGGGGAAGACGCCGCGCAAGGCCAGATCGTGGCGCAGTTGCAGGACACCATGGGTCAGGACGCCGCCATGGCGATTCAGCAAGCGGTGGCGCAGTCGCGCATCGAAAGCTCCGGCATCTTGCCGACTTTACTTGGCTTTGGCGCGCTGGTGGTCGGGGCCACGACCGTCTTCGCGCAGATGCAATTTTCCCTCAATACGCTGTGGGGCGTGACAGCGCGTCCCGATCGCAACGGGCTTTGGCTTTTCATCAAGAAGCGTCTGCTGTCGCTGACCGTGGTGCTGGCGGTGGGCTTCATCCTCATGGTGTCGTTGGTGCTGAGCGTGATGCTGCGTGCCTTTTTCAGGTATGCAAGCGACTGGCTGCCGGGTGTCAACGCGCTCTTGGGTAGTGCCGAATTCCTCGTCTCGCTGGCGGTGATTGCACTGTTTTTCGCCGCTATTTTCAAGGTGTTGCCGGATGTCGTGGTGAGTTGGAGAGATGTTATGGTCGGCGCGATCGTGACGGCGGTGCTGTTTGCGATCGGGCGCTACGCCATCGCCGCGTATCTAGCCTATACCGCCACGGCGTCGACATACGGCGCGGCGGGATCGGTCGTTCTGGTATTGCTGTGGGTTTACTACAGCTCACTGATTCTGCTGTATGGCGCCGCCTTCACCCGCACTCATCTCGAAGCGCGTGGCAAGCGTATCGTACCTCGCAACTCTGCAGTCTCGGTCAAGCGCGAATTCGTGGATTCGCCTGAACACTCCGCTACCCAAGCGACGTCCGCAAGCAAAGGAGAGGGCCATGCATGAATATTGTCTCAAGGCCTGGGTCACCGGCCGCGTGCAAGGCGTCGGATTTCGTGCCGCGTCACGCGAGCAAGCGTTAAAGGAAGAGCTCACGGGGCATGCCAGGAACCTCGGCGATGGTCGCGTCGAAGTGCTGCTATGCGGCGAGCGGTCGGCTGTCGACCGTGTCGTGCGCTGGCTGTGGCAAGGGCCACCGGCGTCGCGCGTTACTCATGTCGAGTGTGAAAAGGTCGACGCCACGCCCCCGAATACCTTCGAGCCTAGTTAAAACTGCCCCCGCACTGCTCCGGTATGGGCCGAGAAGGCGGGGGCAATTGCCCTCAGCGGGTCAGTGTCTCGACGATCCAATTCACGACGGCTTCCCCCTCGGCGCTCATGCACACATCGACGAGCGGCGTACGTGCCCAACGCGGATCAATGAAGGCGCGCTCTTGTGGCGCAAACAGCGTCTGGCCTTCGGCGTCGCCCTCTGTGACGACATTCAAGTGTCCGCGTACGGTCGTGAAGAGTTCTGGACGCATCAACCATGCCAAGGCACAGCTGTCGTGTGGGCAACAGCCATCGATATCCAGCGCCGTGCGGTAGAATGCGCGATAAAACGCATAGCTGCCGGCCAAGACTTCGCCCAGCTTGCCTTGGGCCGCGGCTATCTTGTCCATCTGTGCAGGGCCCAGCACGCAGCGATGCGTCGCATCGAGCCCCACCAGGGTCAGTGGCCAGCCCGCCGTCAATACGCGTGCGGCGGCATGCGGGTCATTGAAGATATTGGCCTCGGCGACGGGCGTGACGTTGCCGCCCTCGCGAATCGACCCACCCATGACGACGACCTGTTTGACACGATCGACGATGCCCGGGTCAAGCTGCAGGGCGGCGGCGAGATTGCCCAGCGGGCCAACAGCGACCAGCGTGACCTCGCCGGGGCGGGCATTGACCTGCTCGACGATGAACTGGGGTGCACTGATCGTTTCGGCGCGATGGCTCGGAGCCGGCAAGGGATGATTGCCCAGCCCGTTGTCGCCGTGGATATGCGCCGGCGCCGGATGTTTGAGCTTGACCAGGGGCGCCGCGGCGCCTTGTGCGACGGGGATGCGTTGGTCGGCGAGCTCCGCGAGCAGCAGCGCATTGGTGGTGGCGGTCTCGATATCGACATTGCCGTAGGTCGTGGTCATGCCGAGCAATTCGATCTCGGGATGCGCGAGGGCGATGGCAATGGCTTGGGCGTCGTCTACGCCAGGATCGGTATCGAAAATAAGAGGTGTGGTCATGAAAATCCTGTGTCAAATAACGGACAAGTAATCAGCAAACGGTGTCGAAGGTGATCAGTGGCGCAAGACATCGCGTGCTGGCCAGTCACGAGAAGTCGCCGCAACTTCGCTGGCGAGCGGGATGCTGGGCGCTGCGCCGCTGCGTTGTACGCACAAGGCCGCGGCGGCGCTCGCTTCGTGCAGGCAGGTTTCGATGGGGGCCTCCCGTTGGCGTGCGGCCATGAAGTAACCGATGAAGGTATCGCCGGCTGCGGTCGTGTCCACGGCTTCAACAGGGAACGCCGGAAGCTCGAGGCGCTGGGCACCATGCTGATAACGTACGCCGTCGCGTCCTAGCGTTAACACCAGCTCGACCTCGGGCAGCCGTTGATAGAGGGCATCCATGAGTTCGGCGACCCCAGCGTGTTCGTCGAGCCCCGCCAGGGCCGCGGCCTCGCCACGATTGAGGAATAGTATCTGGCACAATTCGAGCGGCAACGCGTGCACATTGGCGCCTAGAGGCGCGGGGTTGAAAGCGATCTGCATGCCATGGCGTGCGGCAAGCGTCATGACGCTCTCGAGCGCATTGCACTCGTTTTGCAACAAGAGCCAATCGTCCGCGGTTACCGAGGTCATCAGGGCGTCGAGATGACGTTCCTTGAAGCCATGGTTAGCCCCAGGGCTGAGAATAATGGCGTTTTCGGCGTGGTCGTCGACCTGAATGACGGCATGCCCGCTAGCGTCGGCAGTAAGTTCGATCAGGGATGTATTGACGCCCGCCTGGGTGAGGATTTCCAACACCCAGCGGTCGTTCTGAGACACACGCCCCCAATGCGTGACGTCACCGCCTGCACGCGCCATGGCCAGTGACTGATTGGCGCCTTTACCGCCCAGTACCTGCGTAAAACTCTGGCTGGACAATGTTTCGCCGGGACGCACCAGATGACTGACGCGGTAGACATAATCGATATTGATGGAACCGTAGTTGTAAAGCATGCAAGCTCCCGGCTTTAAAGCTTATGTATTAAGCGCGCGAGGCGAGCCATTGATGCAGGTTGTCGCGCGTCAGGCTGACGACGTTGGTGCGAGCTTCCGGCGAGATCCAAGCGCTGTGCGGGGTAACGATGAGGTTGAGTGGCTCATCCATGGCCTCGATGAGCGCATGCCCCTGACGTGGCGGCTCTTGAGGTAGGCTATCGACGCCGAGCCCGCCAATCGATCCGCCCCGCAGCGCTTCCAACGCTGCCTCTTCGTCTATGATACCGCCCCGTGCGCAATTGACCAGCAAGGCGCCGGGCTTGAAACGGGTTAGCATCTCGGCGTCGACGAGATGCCGTGTCTGCTCGGTCAGCGGGCAGTGTAGGCTCAATACATCGAGCTCGCTCGCCAGTGACGCTAGGGAAGGGCGCGAATCCTGGGCTTCGTTGCCGGGGCGCGCGGCAAAAGTGACGCGCATGCCGAAGGCCTCGGCCAAGCGCGACACGGCGCGACCGAGCTCGCCATGACCAACGATAACGAGATGCTTGTCGGCCAGTTGCAGAGTGCGATGATCGAGCAAGCAGAACAATGCACTTTCATTCCAGCGACCGGCGGCCACATCGCGCATGTAAAGCGGCAGGCGATTGGCGAGGGCAAGCATCAACATCAGGGTATGTTGAGCCACGCTCGCCGTGCCGTAGGCGGAAACGTTACGTACCTCAATGCCGCGATCTCGAGCGGCTTGCATGTCGATATTGTTGGTGCCCGTCGCTAACACGCAGATCAATTTAAGGTCGGGCAGGGACGCGAGCAAATCGCCGTCCAGTACCACCTTATTGGTGATGGCGATATCGGCGTTGTCGAGACGCGGCTGGCGCTCATCGATGGCGGTATGCGCATGGACTTCGAGGGTATCGACCGCCGCGTGCAACGGCGAGAGATCAATATCGTCGCCGAGGCTGGCGGCATCGAGAATCACGGCTTTCATGCGACATCCTTTTCTTTTAACGAAGTGAAGTGAGTCTGGCATCGTGGCGGCAAGCTGCATGATATCGAGCCCCGATACGCTTGCCCGCTGGGTGGCGCAACGCGCTATAATGAGCGGCTTTCGGAAAAGGCTTGGAAAGTGCGATCTCCGGCCCTATATCCCTGCCACCGCGCGAGCGTCGCGCGGGCGCTTCTTGATGACATGAATGGTGAGAACCATGCCCATCTACGAGTATGAGTGCAAGGCCTGCGGCCATCGCCTGGAAAAGCTGCAGAAAGTCAGCGCGGCAGCGCTGACCGATTGTCCACGCTGCGAGCGCGCGGAATTATCACGCTTGATCTCCGCGGCGGGCTTTCGCCTGGCCGGCGGCGGATGGTATGAAACCGACTTCAAATCGGGGCAAAAACGCAATCTCGCGGGAGAGGCTTCCGCGCCCTCCACGTCTACCGAGACCGGCAACAAGACGCCCGCCTGACGTGTTCGGCGCCGTTCGGGCGGCGCCGAATCGCCCCATGAAATACGCAACGAAACAGGATAAGACATGCGCAGTCACTATTGCGGTCAATTGAACGAAACCCAGGTGGATCAGGAAGTCGCGCTCTGCGGCTGGATACATCGTCGGCGCGATCACGGGGGAGTGATTTTCCTCGATTTGCGCGACCGCGATGGTATCGCCCAGGTCGTGGTCGATCCCGATACTCCCGAGGCATTCGCCAATGCCGATCGTGCCCGCAACGAGTTTGTACTGCGCATTCGCGGACGCATTCGCCTGCGCCCTGAAGGCACCCAGAACCCCAACATGCCCACCGGTATGATCGAGGTGCTGGCATCAAACGTCGAAGTGCTCAATACAGCGGCCACACCACCGTTCCAGCTCGACGAGCATGGCAAGGTCGGCGAGGAGACGCGTCTCAAGCACCGTTACATCGACCTGCGTCGCCCGGAGATGATCGACAAGCTGCGGCTGCGTTCGCGGATCACGCATAGCGTCCGCGCGTATCTCGAAGCCCAAGGCTTTCTGGATATCGAGACACCGATTCTGACGCGCGCCACGCCGGAAGGCGCTCGCGATTACCTGGTGCCGAGCCGTACGCATCCGGGTGAGTTCTTTGCCTTGCCGCAGTCACCGCAGCTGTTCAAGCAGTTATTGATGGTGTCGGGCTTCGACCGTTACTACCAGATCGCAAAGTGCTTCCGTGACGAAGACTTGCGTGCCGATCGCCAGCCCGAGTTCACCCAGATCGACCTCGAGGCCTCGTTCGTCGAAGAAAGCGACATCATGTCCTTGACCGAAGACATGATCCGTCAGCTGTTCCGGGACGTGCTCGATGTCAGCCTGCCGGCATTCCCCAAGATGCCGTACAGCGAAGCGATGAATCGCTATGGTTCGGACAAGCCCGACCTGCGTATCCCGCTCGAGCTGGTCGATGTCAACGATCTGATGCGTGATGTCGACTTCAAGGTGTTCTCCGGTCCGGCCAAGGCTGATGACGGGCGCGTGGCAGCGCTCAAGGTCACCGGTGGCGCCAAGTTGTCGCGCAAGGAAATCGATGCCTACACCGATTTCGTCAACATCTACGGTGCCAAGGGGCTGGCCTGGATCAAGGTCAACGAGCGCGCCAAGGGCATCGAAGGGCTGCAGTCGCCCATCGTCAAGTTCATGGACGGCGTGGTCGACGAGCTGCTTACGCGTGTCGACGCTCAAGATGGCGACATTATCTTCTTCGGTGCCGACAAGGCACGCATCGTCAATGAAGCCCTGGGCGCGTTGCGCGTCAAACTTGGCGAAGATCTCGATCTTTATACCCAAGCGTGGGCGCCGCTGTGGGTCGTGGACTTCCCCATGTTCGAAGCCGACGATGCCGGCCGCCTGGCGGCCTTGCACCATCCGTTTACCGCACCGTCGTGCTCGCCGGAAGCTCTCAAGGCAGAGCCGGCCAAAGCGTTGTCACGCGCCTACGATATGGTGCTCAACGGCACTGAGCTGGGTGGCGGCTCGATCCGTATCCACGATCAGGCCATGCAGCGTACGGTCTTCGACGTGCTGGGTATCGGTGAGGAAGAAGCCGAGGAAAAGTTTGGCTTCCTGCTCGACGCTCTCCGGTTCGGCGCCCCCCCCCATGGCGGGCTGGCCTTCGGCCTCGACCGTCTGGTCATGCTGATGAGCGGCGCCAAGACCATTCGCGAAGTCATCGCGTTTCCCAAGACGCAGAGTGCCGCCTGCCTGATGACCGACGCGCCGGGCGAGGTCAGCGCCGAGCAGCTCAAGGAGCTCAACATTCGCTTGCGCCAGAAGGCACAGCAAGGCGGTAACGGCGAGCTCTGACGAGCGCCTCTCGTTTCCCCGGCGTCGCCTCGGCGCCGGGTGTCCTGCAAACGCGAACGCCTGTTTTTTAAGGAGTGACGTCGATATGGCAGGCCATAGTAAATGGGCGAACATCAAGCACCGCAAAGCCGCCCAGGACGCCAAACGCGGCAAGATTTTCAGCAAGCTCATTCGTGAGTTGACCGTTGCCTCCCGCCAGGGTGGTGGCGAAGTAGCGGATAACCCGCGCCTGCGCGCCGCTATCGACAAGGCGCTGGCCAACAACATGACCAAGGACACCATCCAGCGTGCCATCGAGCGTGGCGCCGGCAATGCCGACGGCGACGAGATGGAGGAAACCGTCTACGAGGGTTATGGCCCCGAAGGCGTCGCCGTGATGGTCGAGTGCATGACCGACAACCGCAATCGTACGGTCTCCGAGGTACGCCACGCCTTCAACAAGAACGGCGGTAATCTGGGCACGTCCGGGTCCGTCGCCTTCATGTTCCATAAGCAAGGGCGGTTGACGCTGCCGGAAGGCACCTCCGAGGAGGCCGCCATGGAGGCTACACTGGCCGCCGAACCCGAGGACATCGTCACTCAGGACGACGGAACGCTCGAGATCGTGACGTCCGTGGAAGGCTTCGGTGCGGTCAAGGATGCACTCATCGAGGCGGGCATCGAGCCCTCCGCGAGCGATGTCGGGTCCTATCCCGATAACTACTCCCCCATCGACGACGTCGATACGGCGCGCAAGGTCCTCAAGTTATTCGACATGCTCGAAGACCTCGACGACGTGCAGAATGTCTATTCCAACGCCGACTTCTCCGATGCCGTCATGGCGGAACTCGAGTGAGTGGCATGACGCGAGTGAGTAGTGCCACGGAGATGATGCGGCGATGATCCTGCTGGGAATCGATCCCGGGTCGCGTATCACCGGTTACGGCGTCGTCGATGTCGCCTCGGCGACGCCGCGTTACATAGCCAGCGGCTGCATCCGCATCAAGAGCGATCAGTTGGCCCAAAAGCTCGCCCAGGTGTATGCCGGCATCGGCGAGTTGATCGGCGTGCATCGTCCGCATGAAGTCGCCATCGAGCAGGTCTTCATGTCCAAGAATGCCGACTCCGCACTCAAGCTGGGACAGGCACGCGGCACGGCCATCGTCTGCGCTGCCAATCACGGCCTCGAGGTCTTCGAGTACGCGCCCACCCAGATCAAACAAGCCGTCACCGGTACCGGCGCGGCGACCAAGGATCAAGTACAACATATGGTGACGGCGATTCTGGGGCTCGACGGCACGCCACAAGCCGATGCCGCCGACGCACTGGCCATCGCTTTGACGCATGCCTATGCGCGCCAGGGCCGCTCGTTGTCAGCGACGCGCGGGCGGCGGCGAAGCGGTTCCCGTCAGCGTTGGCGCGACTTCCGCCCCGAGTGAGGCGCCGCATGTCGGGTGCTGGTCAGTTGCGAGGCGGATCAGTATAGTGTCAACCCAGTCAATCGAAGGACTCGATGTGCATGATTGGACGCTTGCGTGGCACCCTGCTGGAAAAGCAACCGCCGTGGATCGTCGTCGATGTCGGCGGCGTCGGCTATGAGTTGGAGACCTCCATGACCACCTTGCTGGCATTGCCGGCGGTGGGCGAAGAGGTGCAACTTCACACACATATGGCAGTGCGCGAGGACGCGCATCTACTGTATGGCTTCGCACGCGGCGAGGAACGCCAATTGTTTCGCGCCTTGATCAAGGTCAACGGGGTAGGGCCCAAGCTCGCCTTGGCGATTCTCTCCGGCATGGATCAGGAAGCCTTCATCCGCTGCGTCATGGAAGACGACAGCAAGGCGCTGACGCGCCTCCCCGGCGTCGGCAAGAAAACCGCCGACCGCTTGGTCGTGGAAATGCGTGACCGCTTCCCCCATTGGCAGCTCGAGCAGGAAAACGGACTGCATGCTCTTGAGCTGGGTGCTTCACCCGCAGCGCCTGCGGCCGATCCTTTCGCCGATGCGGAATCGGCCCTCGTCGCCTTGGGCTACAAACCTACCGAAGCCTCGCGCATGCTGTCCGGGCTGGATGATAGCCTCTCCACGGAAGGCCTGATCAAAGCCGCCCTGACACGCAAGATGGCAGGTTAAGGACCGCGAATGATCGATACCGACCGTCTAATCGCGGCACAACCTCAGGGAAGCGAGGTACATGTGGATCATGCCATCCGTCCGCAGCGGCTGACCGAATACATCGGTCAGCCTCGCGTGCGCGAGCAGATGGATATCTTCATCAGCGCGGCCCGTCAGCGCAGCGATAGCCTCGATCATACCCTGATCTTCGGACCGCCTGGCCTTGGCAAGACGACGTTGGCCAATATCATCGCCGCCGAGATGGAGGTCGATATCAAATCGACCTCCGGCCCTGTGCTCGAGCGCGCCGGTGACCTCGCCGCCATGCTCACCAACCTGCAAGCCGGTGACGTGCTATTCATCGACGAGATACATCGCCTTCCCGCCTCGGTGGAAGAGGTGCTGTATCCGGCGATGGAGGACTATCAGCTCGACATCATGATCGGCGAGGGGCCCGCCGCGCGTTCCATCAAACTCGATCTGCCTGCCTTCACCCTAGTGGGCGCTACTACGCGTGCGGGGCTGCTCACATCGCCGCTGCGCGATCGTTTCGGTATCGTGCAACGGCTGGAA
The DNA here is from genome assembly GCF_029889905.1 of Chromohalobacter sp. 11-W. Taxonomy (GTDB): domain Bacteria; phylum Pseudomonadota; class Gammaproteobacteria; order Pseudomonadales; family Halomonadaceae; genus Chromohalobacter. Next base: position 21,198 of record NZ_JARANZ010000002.1, read on the forward strand.
TTCTATGCGGTCGACGAGTTGACCGAGATCGTGGTGCGTTCGGCGCATTTGTTGGGGGTCGAGGCCGACCGTGACGGTGCGGCCGAAATTGCCCGCCGCGCGCGTGGCACGCCACGCATCGCCAATCGTCTGCTGCGGCGCGTGCGCGACTTCGCCGAAGTGCGTGGCGATGGTCGCCTGAACGAAGCAATAGCCGATCAAGCCCTCAACATGCTGCATGTCGACCGCCATGGCCTCGACCATATGGACCGACGCCTGTTGATGGCGATGATCGAGAAGTTCGATGGCGGCCCGGTCGGCGTCGACAGCCTGGCGGCCGCGATCAGCGAGGAACGCGACACGATCGAGGATGTCCTAGAACCGTACCTGATCCAGCAGGGGTTCATGATGCGCACCGCGCGTGGACGTGTGGTCACACGTCTGGCTTACGAACACTTCGGCCTGACACCGTCCGATGCCGTTGTCGCGGCGCCGTCGCTTGATGACAAGCGACAGGAGGGCGATGCATGAGCGATTTCACGCATACGGTCAAGGTCTACATCGAAGACACCGATGCCGGCGGTATCGTCTATTACGTCAATTATCTCAAATACATGGAGCGGGCACGCAGCGAGTGGCTAAACCATCACGGCCTGGCCCAGCGCGACTTGCTCGCACAGGGTATCCAACTGGTCGTACATCACCTGGAATGCCGTTATGCCAAGCCCGCCCACCTCGACGACGAGCTGCACATCACGGCGGACGTCGTCGAATCCACTGCCTGCCGCGCGACCTTCGCCCAGACAGTGACACGTCGCGGGGAACGACTGTGCGAGGCCCGGGTGGACATCGTCTGCCTCGAGGCTTCTCGGCTTAAACCCGTGCGTTGGCCGGATGCACTGCAGCCACTAATGCACGGATAAACCAAGCGAAACGAACTCTCAAGCGACACGAGGACTGCCGTGAACGACTCCATGTCCATTCCGCACCTGATCATGAACGCCAGCCTGATCGTTCAACTGGTCATGCTCCTGCTCCTGGCTGCCTCAATAGCCTCATGGATCATCATTTTCCAACGCAGCATCGCGCTGCGCCGCGCCGAAAAGTCGTATCGAGATTTCGAGGACCGCTTTTGGTCCGGCGTCGATCTCAATGAACTCTATCGTGACCTGCCCGCCGAACAGGAATCGCTGGGTGCGGAGCACGTTTTTCGTTCCGGTTTTCGTGAGTTCAATCGTCTGATGCCCAAGACCCAAAGCACCGATGCGGTGCTCGAAGGCGTTCAGCGGGGCCAGCGCGTCGCGCTTTCGCGTGAAGAAGACCGCCTGCAGTTGCATCTCACTTTCCTCGCCACGGTCGCTTCGGCAAGCCCTTATATCGGCTTGTTCGGTACCGTGTGGGGCATCATGGGGTCGTTCCAAAGCTTGTCGATGGCACAGCAGGCGACGCTGTCCACTGTCGCGCCCTGGATCGCTGAGGCGTTGGTCGCCACGGCCATGGGGTTGTTTGCAGCTATTCCTGCGGTGATCTTCTATAACCGACTATCCGCCCATGCGGGACGCTTGCTCGGCAAATACGAAAACTTCGCCGAGGAATTCCACGCCATCCTGCACCGTAATCTGCAGGGGCGCAGCGAACGCGAGGCATCCTGAGGGAGGAAGCATGTACGGATCCTATCATCATCGCCAGCGGCGCAAGCCGATGGGTGAGATCAATGTCGTGCCGTTCATCGATGTGATGCTGGTGCTGTTGGTGATCTTCATGATCACCGCCCCCATGCTCAGTCAGGGCGTCGATGTCGAACTGCCACAAGTGTCGTCCGATCCCATCGATACCGAGGAGCAAGAGCCACTGATCGTATCGGTGGATCGTGAAGGGCAGTACTACATTTCCCTGGGGGACGAAGAGACCCCCGTCGCCCTTGATGAGCTCGGGGAAAAGGTCAAGGCCATGCTGAGCCGCAACGCGGATACGCCGGTCATGGTGCGTGGCGATCGCAATGTCGCCTACGGTCAGATCGTGACATTGATGAGTACGCTGCAAGGTTCGGGAGTGGGTAACGTCGGACTTATCTCCGAACCCCCTTCCGGCGGTGAAGAGTGAGGCATCGACATGGCGAAACGTGAACGCCGTGTAGGCTATGGCTGGCCAGTGCTGCTGGCCATTGGCGTGCATATCGCGGCGCTGATGCTCACCATCATCAAATGGCCTGAAAGCGAGCCCGACCCAACCTCTTCATCGGTGGTTCAGGCGACGCTCGTCCGCGCTGAAACGGCGACGGACCAACCCCAGCAGACCGAAGATTCCGCTCCGCCCGCTTCTCAGCCGGAAGAAGAGGGCGCGCAGGAACCCGAAGAATCGGCACCTGCGGAATCGTCCGAAGAACCAGCGCCCGATAGCGACGCCGAGGTAACGGATAGCGCGGTGGAAGAAGCCAAAGCCGAAGCGCAACGCTTGCAGGAAGAAGCACAACGCGCAGCGGAGCAACGCGCCAAAGCGGAGAAAAGACGCCAGGCAGAAGCCGAGGCCGAGAAAAAGCGTCAGGCCGAGGCTGAGGCCGAACGAAAGCGTCAGGCAGAAGCCGAGGCCAAGAAGAAGCGCCAAGCAGAAGCCGCAGCCGAGAAAAAGCGTCAGGCAGAAGCCGAAGCCGAAGCCGAGCGGAAGCGTCAAGCAGAGGCCGAGGCAGAAAGAAAGCGCCAAGCAGAAGCTGAGGCCGAGAAGAAGCGTCAGGCAGAGGCCGAACGGAAACGTCAGCAAGAGCTCGCCGAACGGGCGGCTCAGGCCAATAATTCATCACTGGACAGCATGATCAGTGATGAAGAACAATCCATTGCTAACGCCAAGCAGGCCAACGAAGCCGCCAATGGCTTCAAGAACCTGGTTCGCCGATACGTCGAACAAAGCTGGAATGTACCTTCCAATGCGTCTTCGGAGTTACGCGCTATCGTGCGAATCCAATTACTGCCCACTGGCGAGCTGGTAAGCGCCACGATCACACAAAGCAGTGGCAATTCCGCCTTCGATCATTCCGTGATCAGTGCCGTCGAAAAGGCGGCGCCATTCCGTGAGATGCGCGAACTCGACGCTTCGGTAAAAGGTCGGTTCCGTGAATTCAATCTGGACTTCAACCCAGAGGACATCCGCTGATGAAACGACTCAATCTTTGGACAGCCGCGCTGCTGCTGATGTTGTGCGCCGGGATGGCGCATGCCGAGCTGACCATCGAAATCACCAAGGGCAGCGATCAGGCCATTCCCATTGCCATCGTGCCAATGGAAGGCGGGAATGAACTACCGCAAGAGGTCTCGCGTATTGTCAGCAACGACCTGGAACGCAGCGGTCGTTTCGAGCCATTGTCGCAAAATTCGCTGATCTCTCGGCCCAGTAGCAGCGATGATGTTTATTATCAGGATTGGCAGCAGTTGGATAGCGACTACCTGGTAGTGGGCAAGGTCGAGAACCAGGGGGGACAATACCGCATTCAGTATGAGCTTCTGGACGTCAATGGCGAAGACCGTATGCTCGGCGAGGTCGTCACCTCCAGCCGCGATCAGCTCCGCGACAGCGCGCACTATATCAGTGATCAGATCTTTGAAGAGATCACTGGCATTCGTGGTGCCTTCTCGACGAGCATCGCTTATGTCACGGCCAATGGCGTCGATGACAACATCAAATATACTTTGAACATCGCCGATTCCGACGGGCACAACAATCAGGAAATTCTCTCCTCGGATGAGCCCATCATGTCGCCGGCGTGGTCGCCCGACGGTCGCAAGCTGGCCTATGTCTCGTTCGAGACAGGACGACCCTCCATCTATGTCCAGAATCTTTCGACTGGACAGCGTGTCCGGCTGACCTCTTTCGAAGGAATCAACGGCGCACCGGCGTGGTCACCAGATGGACGCAAGCTAGCGATGTCGCTTTCCAAGGATGGCCAGCCGGAGATCTACGTCATGGATCTCGGCTCGCGTGACCTCACGCGCCTCACGCATAGTGATGCGATCGACACCGAACCCGAGTGGGCACCGAACGGTCGCAGCCTGATTTTTACCTCCGACCGTAGTGGCAACCCACAGATCTATCGTTACAACTTGGGCGATGAGCAGGCCCAACGGATTACCTTTACCGGCAGCTATAATTCACGTGGCCGTTTCAACCCGGAGGGTGATGCGATATTTATGGTGACCCGCGACGACGATGGTTTCCACATTGCTCGCCAGGATCTGGATACCGATCGCATGACGATCCTCACCGATTCCAACTGGGATGAATCTCCCAGTGTCGCGCCGAATGGCACCATGGTAATCTTCGCCACGCAAGAAGGGACCCGCGGTGTATTGGGGGCTGTATCGGACGATGGCAGTGCTACCTTCCGGCTGCCATCGCCGCAAGGGGACGTGCGCGAACCCGCATGGTCACCCTTTTTAGACTAAACCGCGATAGCGTCATTAGACTTCCAAGCAAGGAGAAAACAATGCAATTCAAACCGTATGCCCAAGGCCTCGCCGTCGCCATTTCACTCGCCGTTCTCGCAGGCTGTTCCAGCACTGGCGGCACCCAAGACGGCAGCATGGACGGCATGTCCGGAACAGGCGCCGGTGGCTCAGGCTCCGCCTCCAGCCAAGGCATGGAAAGTGGCCAAGGCACCACGGGCAGCGAGATGGGCGACCGCAATGCCATCCCCGAAGAGCGCACCATCTACTTTGCGTTCGACCGCGACACCATTCGTCCGGAATTCGAGTCTGTCCTCGCAGCGCATGCTCGATACCTCAAGAACCATCCCAACACCGATGTCGTTCTGGAAGGGCATGCCGATGAGCGCGGCACCCGCGAGTACAACCTGGGGTTGGGCGAGCGTCGTGCGCAAGCCGTCGAGCAATATCTGAGCGTGGAAGGTGTCTCATCCTCACAGGTCGAAATCGTCAGCTACGGTGAAGAGCGTCCTGCGGTACGCGGTCACGATGAAGAGTCGTACGCCCAGAATCGCCGCGTCGTCTTTTCCTACTAAACGTCGCCGGAGTCAGGTATGAAACACGGTCTGAAAAGACTGTGCGGCGCGGGAGCCCTGGTGCTCCCGCTGTCCGTATGGGCTCAGCCCTCGGTCGATGACTTGACCGACCAGTCCAGCAGCATCTATAGCCAGACCGCCGTGCGTGAAGCGTCGAGCGGCGGTGGTGGCAATCTGGCCTTGTTCAATCAGTTGCAGGACAGCCAGCGCGCAATCAAGCAACTGCGCGGCCAGCTCGAGGAATTGCGTTACCAGCTCGAACAGCAGAAGAAGCTTTCGCAAGAACGTTTTCTGGATCTTGAAAAGCGCATCGATGACATGGCATCGCGCTCTGCCTCCTCTAGGAATTCTTCCGGCGTCGATAGCGATGCCGCCGAGTCGGTCTCCGGTAACGCCGCTACCAACGCATCGCAAACAGGTAGCGCTCAAGGGGGCACGTCTGGCGACCAGGGACGCGAAGATTATCAGGCGGCTTTCCAGAAGGTGCAGGCGCGTGAGTTCGATCAGGCAATCCAGGCCTTCGAAGATTTCATCGGTGCATACCCGAATTCCGATTTACGCCCTAACGCGCATTACTGGCTAGGCGAGTTGTATTCCGCGCAATCGCAATTGGACGCGGCTGCCGAGTCTTTCCAGACGGTCATCGATGACTATCCCGGCAGCAACAAGGTCTCGGATGCGCTCTACAAGCTGGGATTGCTCAAGGCACGCCAAGGCCATCCCGATGAAAGCACGAAGCTCCTCGAACGCGTCCGCGACGACTACCCTGATAGTAACGCGGCTGACATGGCCGAGGATTTCCTTAACCAGTCAGACTGATTGACGCTGAACGAGGGAGGCGTCATGGAATGTCATATTGATTATCACCCGCCAGCAAACCTGCTCGAGGGGCGTGTCGTCCTCGTGACCGGCGCGGGATCGGGCATCGGGCGTGCCGCCGCGCGGTCTTTTGCCGAGCATGGTGCCACGCTGATACTGGTCGGGCGTACCCTGGCCAAGCTCGAAGCGGTCTACGATGAGATCGAAACCGCCGGCGGCCCGCAACCCGCGATTTTCCCACTCAACTTCGAGGGGGCGACACTCAAGGAATATCGCGATCTAGCCGAGACACTGGAACGAGAGTTCGGTCGCCTCGACGGCCTCCTTCACAACGCCGGCCTGCTTGGGGAGTTGACGTCTTTCGCGCACTACGACCCGGAACTCTGGGAGCGGGTGATGCAGGTCAATGTCACCGGCCCGGTGTGGATGACGCAGGCGTTACTGCCATTGCTCGAGGCGTCGCGCGATGCCTCGGTGGTGCTGACCTCCTCGAGCGTTGGGCGTAAAGGCCGCGCGCGTTGGGGCGCTTATTCGGTTTCGAAGTTCGCAACAGAAGGGTTCATGCAGATGCTGGCCGATGAACTCGAGCCCACTTCGTCGGTACGCGTGAACACCCTCAATCCAGGGGCGACGCGCACGGCCATGCGACAAGGGGCGTATCCTGACGAGGATCCGGCGACGTTACGCACGCCGCTGGATATCATGCCGACTTACTTGTGGTTGATGGGCCCCGCCAGCCAGGGACGTACGGGGCAGGCATTCGACGCCCAGCCACCCAAGGGTGTGGCGCCGGCTTCCGCGTAGGCGGGGTCGTCAGCCGGTGGGCACAGCCATGTCGCCTTCGCTGGGCCAAAGCGCCTGCGTCAAGCTTTCCGGTGTTTCGAACCAACGATCTACCGGCCAGGTGTCCGGGGCTTCCTCGGCGCCGATATAACCATAGCGTACCGCGATGGCGTGCATGCCTGCCGCCCGCGCCGCTTGCATGTCACGTAGATGGTCACCGATGTACCAGCAATCGATGGGCGCGACACCGAGACGTCGCGCCGCCTCGAGTAGCGGTGCGGGGTCGGGCTTCTTGAGCGGCAGGTCATCTGCAGCCAGCAATACGCCGTGCGTCAGATTCAGTGCTTCGACCAGCGGCGCAGCATAGGCACGCGGTTTGTTGGTCACGATCCCCCAGGGGCGATGTGCGTTATCCCATGCGTTCAACAACGGCTCCAGCCCGGGAAACACGTGGCTGTGTCGCGCCACATCACGCCCGTAGGCCTCAAGCAGAAAGCGCCTCGCCTCGCCATGATCGGCATGAGTAGGTGCCAAGCCCAGCGCCAGTTCTACCAGGGCGCTGCCGCCGTTCGAGACCTGGGCGCGGATAGTCTCATAAGGCAAGGGCGCGAGTCCGTGATGTGTTCGCAAGGCATTAGTGGCTTGCGCCAGATCGGGCGCCGTGTCGACTAGCGTGCCGTCGAGATCGAAAAGCAGCGCCGCCGGCCGGGCGTCGCTCATTGCGCCTCTCCATTGCCCGTCCATTCCGGCGTGCAATGCATCATGTAATTCACGGACACATCGTTGGCCACTAGGCGATAGCGCTTGGTCACGGGGTTATAGGTCAGTCCGGTCTGACGACGCACGCGTAAGCCGGCGTCACGGCACCAGGCCGACAACTCCGCCGGGCGAATGAACTTGTTGTAGGTGTGCGTCCCGCGGGGCAATAGCTGCAACACGTACTCGGCGCCTAGAATGGCGAACATATACGCCTTGGGATTGCGGTTGATGGTCGAGAAAAACAAGTGGCCGCCAGGTTTGACCAGAGTCGCGCATGCCCGCACGACCGCCGCAGGGTCCGGGACATGCTCGAGCATCTCCAGGCAGGTGACGACATCGAACTCACCAGGGTGCTGGGCGGCCATTTCCTCGGCACTGATCTGACGGTAGTCGACCGTCACCTCGCTTTCCTGCTGGTGCAAACGCGCGACAGCGAGCGGCGCTTCTCCCATGTCGATGCCCGTGACTCGAGCGCCGCGATGGGCCATTGCCTCGCTAAGAATGCCGCCACCGCATCCCACATCGATGGCGGTCTTGCCCGCCAGATTGGCCTGCTCATCGATGAAGTTCAGGCGCAGCGGGTTAATCTCATGCAGTGGCTTGAACTCGCTTTCAGGATCCCACCAGCGGCTGGCAAGCGCTTCGAACTTGGCGATCTCGGCGTGATCAACGTTGTTACCGAACGTCTCGCTCATGGGGCTTCCTCTTGGAGAAATGATCGGACCGATGCTGCGGCATACGTATCGAAATCTATGTCTTTATGTGTCGTCACGTGCCGGCACGCTAATAATGCACATTCTACAATGTTACGCGCGGATGTTGAGGGGCGCATTCTGCGAATCTCGACAATGCAAGACAGCGCGAACCTCTTTGCCTGAATACCATCAAAGGAATGCCGAATCGTTGGCGCCGTCGCGCTTTTCACTATGGCATACTGCCGACACTCGACCCTAGAACGCTAAGGAAGGATTCCTCATGATCAAGAAGGCCGTACTCCCCGTCGCTGGACTCGGTACGCGTTGCCTACCAGCCTCCAAGGCCATTCCCAAGGAAATGATCACTATCGTCGACAAGCCGGTCATTCAGTACGTCGTCGAAGAGGCGGTGGCCGCCGGTATCAAGGAAATCGTGTTGGTGACGCACTCCAGCAAAAGCGCCATCGAAAACCATTTCGACAAGAACTTCGAGCTCGAAGCGATGCTCGAGGCAAAGGGCAAGGATGAATTGCTCGCGGAAGTGCGCAACATCGTCCCCGAGGATGTGAGCATCATCGCCGTGCGCCAGCCAGTCGCTCTAGGACTTGGGCACGCGGTACTGTGCGCGCAGTCGGTGATTGGTGACGATCCCTTTGCCGTCCTGCTTCCCGATGTGCTGGTAGATGCTGGCGAGCTATTGCAGAACGATCTGGCCGGCATGATCGAGGCTTATGACAAGAGCGGTCAGGCGCAGATCATGGTCGAGAACGTGCCGCAAGAGATGACCCACAAGTATGGGATCGTCGCGCTCGAGGGCGAGGCACCGGCCCCCGGCGATAGTGCCCCACTGACGGGCATGGTCGAAAAACCCAAGGTGGAGGAGGCGCCTTCCAGCCTGGCAGTGATCGGGCGTTATTTGCTGCCGGCCGCCATCTTCCCGTTGCTGGCCGAAACCAAGCCCGGCGCGGGAAATGAGATCCAGCTTACCGATGCCCTCGAGACCCTGCGCCAGCAGCAGGGCGCCGAAGCTTATCGCATGCGCGGTAATACCTACGATTGCGGGCACCAATTAGGCTACCTGGAAGCCACGCTGGCACTCGCCAAGCGCCATCCGCAGTATGGCGAAGGCTTCCGCTCCCTGTTGAGCCGTTACGCAAACGAGGGCTGATGCCATGCGCGTGAACGTGTATGGAAGCGAGCTATCGGCGGCCGTGGCAGCGGCAGCGCTTTCCTCGGTGGGGCACCAGGTCGATTGGTGCCCGCATCCTGAGGTGCCCTGGCAACGCCTGGAACACGCCGAATGGCTGCTTCGCGAACCGGGGCTCAAGTCCCAGATCGATGCGGGTTGTTGTTCGGGTCTGCTACGCCTGAGCGATACGCCCACGCGGGAAGATGTCGAGATTCATTGGCTGGCGCTGGCCCCGGACCAGCGTGAATCCGCGGAAGCCTATGTGGCCGATATTCCCGCGGCACAAAGCATCCCGCTGGTGATCGTCAATAATTCGACGTTTCCGGTCGGCCACACCGAACGCCTCGAGGCGTTGCTTGGCCACACCGGCCAAGCGGCCGTCGCCTTACCGGACATGCTGGAAGAAGGCCGTGCCTGGGAGACCTTCACCCGCCCAGCACGCTGGTTGCTCGGAAGCGAAGATAGCCAGGCCACCGCTCAGGTACGCGAGCTGCTACGTGCCTTCAATCGTCGCCAGGATGTGTTCCAGCTCATGCCGCGCCGCGCCGCGGAGCTCGCCAAGCTGGCGATCATCGGCATGCTGGCGACACGCATAAGCTATATGAACGAGTTGGCGGGCCTGGCCGACTCGCTGGATGTCGATGTCGAACATGTCCGCCTGGGCATGGGCGCCGATAGCCGTATCGGTTTCGAGTACCTGTATCCCGGTTGCGGTTTCGGCGGTCCCAGCTTCTCGCGCGACCTCATGCGGCTGGCCGATGTCCAGCATGCATCGGGACGCGAGTCGTTGCTGCTCGAGCATGTCCTCGACATCAATGAGCAGAAGAAGGAGACGCTGTTCCGCAAATTCTGGCACCACTTCCATGGCCAGCTTTTCGAGCGACGCGTCGCTATCTGGGGAGCGGCGTTCAAGCCTGGCACCACCCGCATCGATCAAGCGCCGGTGCTCACCTTGATCGATGCGTTGTTGGCGCAGGGCGTCAACGTCAGCATTCACGATCCCGAGGCGTTACCAGCACTGCGTGAGCTCTACGAGCAGCATCCTCGCGTACGCTTTTGCGATGATGATTTCTACGCCGCTTGTGAAGGCGCGGATGCTCTGATGCTGGTCACCGAGTGGAAATGCTACTGGAATCCCAATTGGCGCCGCCTAAGCGAACTCATGACCACGCCATTGATTCTTGATGGCCGCAACATCTTCGATCCCGATTATGTCGCGTCACGTGGCTTGATTTATCGCGGTATCGGTCGGCGAGCGGATCCGACCAACGCCTGAACGATGCACGCCTCGTCGAAGCGGGGCGTGCACGATACGCGTCGATACACTGCTTATCTCGACGGGCGATCAATCATTGAAGTTTTGGGAGATGAAGTCCCAGTTGATGACATTCCACACGGCGTCCAGATATTTTGGACGCGCATTGCGATAATCGATGTAGTAGGCATGCTCCCAGACATCAATGGTCAGCAGAGGCGTTTGGCCGTGTGCGATGGGGCAGTCGGCATCGTCGGTGTTGCTGATGTCCACGCCGCCGTCGGCGGTCTTGATCAACCAGGTCCAGCCAGAGCCGAAATTACCCGCCGCTTTGGCATTGAACGCTTCCTTGAACTGCTCGAAGGAACCGAACGCCGCTTTGATCGCATCGCCTAACGCGCCCTTGGGTTCGCCGCCCCCCTGCGGAGACAGACAGTGCCAGTAGAAAGTATGGTTCCATACTTGGGCCGCTTGATTGAACATGACGCCGGAAGCCGATTGAATGATCTCTTCGAGTGACTTATCCGCGTCGGCAGTGCCCTGGGTCAGCTCATTGAGCTTGCTCACGTAGGCTTGATGGTGCTTGCCGTAGTGATATTCCAGTGTTTCGGCGGAGATATGCGGTTCGAGCGCGTTTTTCTCGTACGGCAGGGCGGGCAGTTCGAATGCCATGATGTTCTCCTCACTTAAAAACCTTACAATACCAAGCATCTGCGTTCTCAGCGGCGCCCGGTATCTTAGCACTGGCCCCGGTAAGCGCCAATTTCGCCACACGAGTGTGATGCGCCAGGGTATTGATAAATAACGTAGTCGAGACGAGAGCCGAGCATGTCTGAACGATCGGAAGGAACACGTCAGGAACCGCGTATCGTGCCCGAGCGCGATACCGATCCCATTGCCGAGGGGCGCCTCGACAGCCGTCCACGCCGTGGCAGCAACGGTACGCGGCGTCGGCGCTCACGCGTCTGGCCACTGTGGTGCCTGACGTTACTTCTCATCGCGGCCCTGGCGGGGGTTGCGAGTTTTTACTGGCAAGACCGTCAAGCCTGGCAGGTGCGGCTTTCCAACCTCGAAGCACGGCAAAACACCTTGACCGATCGCCTCGACGCCACGGGCAGCTCGCTGGATGCCTCCGGGGACAGCCTGCGCGATGAACTGGACCGGCTACGTTCCGAATTGGACGCCTCCCGGGCCGTGATCGGCAACCTGGAAAACAAGGTTAGCGAACTGGAAGAAGGTACGGGATCGAGCCGTGTCCTGGAGGACTTGCGCGAGACGCAAGACATGCAGCAAACGCTCATTGCCGCCCAGCAATCCTCACTCAAGGCCCTGGAAAGCACCGGCGAGGATGCGCGTGCCACCTTGTCGTCACGCTTGGAGTCTCTCTCCTCGCGCCAGGAAGAGCAGGGCGGTGGGCTCGAGACGCTGACACAGCGTCTCGAGGAGCTGGCCGGCACACGTCAGGCCCGTGGCGAAACGCTTGACGACCTGCAAGAGAACCTCGACGATCTGAGCGCTCGGGTCGCGTCACTATCCGGCGATCACGATGAAGTCGCCAATGAGGTCGCTAGCATTCAGGACGATCTACGGGAACTTCGCCAGGGACAATTGGCTCTCAATGCCAATGTGGAAGCACTTTCCGCTTCTCAGTAATGCCGCCATCGGCTAATCACGCGATCTCACGACAAGGATTGAGTCATTGGAAATCAGCCGAGATCAACGCCCGGGTTTTATCGCCCCTTCACTGGTGGACGTTGTCGATCAGCAACGCTGGGGAGGCTGACGTCGATGCGCCACTCCATGACACGGCGCATTCTGTGGGGAGCGGCATTGAGTGTCGTTACGTCCAGTGCCTATGCATTGGACGCGTCCGTTGAGGGGCTCGAAGGCCCCGCCGCCGACAATGTCGTCACGTTTCTGCGCGCGGTCGATACCCAGAACATCAGCGAGGAGCGTCTGGATAGCGAGGTCCGCGATCGCACCCAACGGGCATTGCGTGCCTTCGGCTATTACTCACCTGAGATTGAAACGGCGTATCCCGACGGCACGTTCGATGCCGACGCCGTCATCACCATCGACCCCGGCCCCCAGACACATATCACCCAGCTCGACGTGGGCATCGATGGTGAGGCCCACGAGGACAGCGCCTTTCAGCGCGCACTCAGTCAAGTGGCGCTCAAGGAAGGCGATGCATTACGCCATGATCGTTATGAAAGCACCAAGAGCCGCTTTTCCACGCTGGCGCTCGAACGTGGCTATTTCGATGCCGGCTTTACACAACGGCGGATGGAAGTGCGCCCCTGGGAGGCCAGTGCCCGTATTTTCCTGAGAATGGATAGTGGGCCGCGTTATCATTTCGGCAACATTCGTTTCTCGGGAAGCCAGATCGAAGAAGCCCGCCTGCGTCGCATGCTGCCGTTTGAAGACGGCGATCCCTATCTGGCCGGGCAACTAGCCGAGTACAACCAGCGTCTGGGGGAAACCGACTGGTTTCGCGGCATCGCCGTACGCCCACGCATCGATAGCGGCGGGCGTGGCGCGAATAGCGGGCAATGGTGGCAAGAAGCCACCGGGCGTAGGCCCCCCTTGATGAGTGGCCCGGGCCTCGCCGCCGTGCGCCAACTCCATGGTCAGCAGCCCACCGACGTGCCGGTCGACGTCACTGTCATTCCCGCCGACCGCCACCAGTTCGAAACCGGGATCGGCTATGCCACCGATGTGGGGCCACGCGTTCAATTCAGTTGGGACATGCCCTGGCTCAATGAGCGTGGCCACAGCCTCTCGAATGCCTTGTATCTCTCGGGGCCCGAGCAGCGCTTCGACGGTGAGTATTTGATGCCGCTGGCAAACCCGCTGCGCGATAGCTACCGCCTCGGCTATGGTCTACGTAAACTCGACAACGAGGACACCCAAAGCCTGGAGAGTTCGGTCGAGCTGGCACGGCGCTGGAAATTCGACAACGACTGGGTGCAAGAACTCTATTTTCGTACCACATACGAGGATTTCACCCAGGCGGATCAGGACGAACAAGTCTTGCTGCTTTATCCAGGCATCAGTTGGACCCGTACGCGCACGCGGCAACCCAATTTCCCCATGTGGGGGGATCGGCAACGGCTGGCGTTGGAGGTCTCCGATCCCACGTGGGGGTCGGACGCGCGCTTCTTGCGCACTACGTTCGACTCGCAATGGATTCGCTCGCTGGGGCAGGACAACCGATTCGTCGGTCGTGTGGGTGGTGGCGCCATGGCGACCGACACCTTCGACAAGATTCCTCCATCACTGCGTTTCTTCGCCGGGGGCGATCAAAGCGTGCGCGGCTACGGCTACGAGAGCCTGTCGCCGGAGAACGATGACGGCGAGCTGCTCGGGGGCCAGCACATGCTGACCGCCAGCGCCGAGTATCAGCGGCGAGTCACCGGCAACTGGTGGGGAGCAACATTCATCGACACCGGCAATGCCTTCGATGAATGGTGGCCCGAAGAACTCAAGACCGGTGCGGGTATCGGTGTGCGATGGATTTCGCCCGTAGGCCCCGTACGTTTCGATATCGCCCATCCTTTCGACAATGAGGAGGACGCGTGGCGTCTGCACTTCGCCATCGGACCGGAATTCTGATCCGTACACTGATTTACGTACCGCTGTGGCTCTTGGGACTGGTGTTGTTGTTGCTCGGGGTGGCCTTGTCGCCCTGGGGGACCGCATGGTTGACCGATCAAGGTCAGTCACGCGGCTGGTACGAGGTCGAAGAGGTAGAAGGAGCACCGCTGGACACGCTGACGCTACGCGGCCTGCATCTCGATATCGGCTCTCTCACCCTCGATGTCGAGCGCTTGCATCTGAGCTGGGCCGACGATTGTCTGCTGGACGGCAAACTCTGTCTTCAGGGGCTGCAAGTCGAGGGGGCGCACATCGTCTTGGCGTCCGGCAATGCTAGTGACGATGCTCAGCCTGATGCAGCGCCAGGCGGGGGCATGCCCGCGCTCTGGTTTCCGTTTCCCATCGAGATACGCGCCCTCGGGCTCGAGGACGTACGCGTCGAGTTGGCCGATGGTACGCAGTTGCAATGGGATGATTTCACCACCGGCGCGCGCATCTCCGGCAACGACCTCACATTACTGCCCACCCGCCTGGAGGGGACGCAACTGTACCTGCCGATGAGCGAAGGGCAGCGCCTGACCCAAGGGATGGCATCGCCGAGCATTCCGGCAGGTGCTATCGATGCAGCCTCACAGGCAGCGGGGAGCTCTGCCGAGGCCTCCGCAACCGATAAAGCATCTGCGGTCAATGAGGCGTCTGCGGTGGGTAGTAGGACATCCGATACCGACGCCGAACAACAACGCTTGGCCTTGCCCGAGATCGACTTGCCTCTCGATATTCGCGCTCCGAGTCTAGTGATCGACGACTTCCAGTTGCGTGGTGCAACGTCCTACCATCTGATGCAAGCCACGCTGTCGCTTTCCACCGAAGGTAGCGATGTCGCCATTCATCGGCTGCACGTGCGCAGCGATGACGGTGAGGCGGAACTGGCCCTGCAGACGACTCTGAGCGGCGACTACCCCCTCCATGGCAACTTGGAAGCGCATATCGCGCGTGCTCCGTTGGCCGGTCAGCGGGCCGAGTTGACGTTGGATGGCTCCCTGGCCGATCTGGCGCTCGACCTCGACGCCAGTGGCCCCGTCACGGCTACGCTGAAAGGTACGGTCGATGCACTGGCGCCGACCTTGCCATTCTCCTTATCGCTCGATGCCAACGACATCACCTGGCCGCTGGCGGGCACGCTCACCGCGCCTGAGCTCGCTGTGCAGAGCCGCCTGGATGCCGCCGCAGTATCGGCATCGCAGCACGTGGGCGCAGGCAAGCCAGCCTATCGGCTCGACACCCTCCATCTCGACGCCGATGGCTCTCTGGAGGATTATCGTGTCGCACTCGACTTGACGGCGCGTGGGGACGGGCTCCCCGAAAGCCGGTTGACGCTTGATGGCCGTGGCGACGCGTCGCACTTCGCCTGGTCACCGCTCACGCTCCAGGCCGAAGGCGGTACCTTGAGCGGTCGTGGCCAAGTGGACTGGGCCTCGGCGCTATCGGTGGAAAGCGATCTCCAATTCGACAAGCTGCCCGTGGGCGCCTTCACCGGGGCCGTCGACGGGACGCTCAACGGCAAGGCGCGCATCGGCTTCGACATGCAGCCTCAAGGCTGGCGGCTGCGCATACCGCAGTTGGCCATCGATGGCACCTTGCAAGACAGGGCCCTACGCTTGAACGCCAAACTCAGTGGCAATAGCCAGATGCAATGGGCGATCGACCAGCTCGACCTGCGTCAGGGCGATAACCGCATCACCGCGGAAGGCAACATCGGGCAACGTTTGGATCTGCGCAGTCGTATCGAGGCGCCGCGACTCTCTACGCTTTGGCCCGGGCTCGGAGGCGCCTTGCAGGGCGATCTCAATGCCCAAGGCTCCCTCAAATCACCACGTCTCGACCTCGACATGACCGGCGAGGCGCTGCGCTATCAGACGCAACAGCTCCAGTCCCTGTCGCTGAAGGCGCAGAGCGAAGGGGTCGACGACCCGCGCGTGAATGCCGACCTGTCTATCGAAGGGCTCGAGGCCGGCGGTCAGCGTGTCGACGCTCTGAGCGTCGCGCTGACGGGGCGTCTCTCCCAGCACACGCTGGAGCTCGATGCGCAGCTGGGAAGCGGCCTGCCGCTCTCACGCGCGAGTCTCACACTTGACGGCCAGTACGACGCAGACGCGCAGCGCTATCGCGGGTCGCTGGCGCCTCTCGAGCTGGCGACCGAATACGGCGATATCGCGCTCGGTGACGCCCTGGACTTCGATGCCGATATCGCCGCCCAACGTGTGACGCTCTCGCCGTTCTGCCTGGTTCGCCAGCAGGGCGGCGAGGCGTGTCTCGTCGAACAGGCACGGCTCTCCGCCGATACCGGCGACGCATCACTGGCCTTGCGCGACATTCCCATGGACCTGCTTGCCGACAAACTACCGTCGGGCTGGCGCGTGGACGGCAAGACCCAGGGCGAGGCCAATCTGAGCTGGCAACAGGCGGGCCAGCAGTGGCATGCCGAGGGGCAGATCGATAGCCAACTGGACGTCACCGGCGAAGATGCGCGTGGCAATCCCTGGGAACTGCCGGACAGCCGCCTCGCGGCAACGTTCGATGCCACGCCATCTCGCGCCGATACACGACTGACACTCGATCAGGGCGACACCGGGCAATTGGCGCTGACGCTGGGTATCGACGATCCGCTTGGCGAAGCCGCCTTGGAAGGGCGCCTGCAAGTCACCGACATCGCTTTCGCCCCGTACCGTGCCCTCGTCGAAGGCTTGTCCGAGCTCGAAGGATCGCTCGCCGGCGATATCACCTTCGCGGGGACGTTACGCCAGCCCGACCTCGATGGCGAGCTAACAGCCGAAGGCGTAAAAGCGCGTGGCGCAGCCCTTCCCGTCGCGATACGCGATGCCCGCCTGGGCATCGACTTTGCTGGACAACGCGCCGACATCGAAGGGTTTGTGGCCGGTGAGAAAGGGCGGCTCAACCTGGATGGCGAGGCCGACTGGCAGGATCCCTCGGCCTGGCAGGCACGTCTAGGCATCGAGGGGCAGGACGATCCGCTGGAGGTCAGCCTGCCGAACTTCGGGCGTTTGCGTGTTGCCCCGGATCTGCGTGTCGATGCCAATCCAGACCGCTTGCAAGTCCGCGGCGATGTCGATGTGCCCTGGGCGCGCCTGGAAGTAGGTAAGATTCCGCCTTCCGCCGTGGCACCTAGCAGCGACGAGGTCATCATCACGCGTGAGGAGGATGCCGCCCAGGAAAAAGCCGCGGCCCAAGCGCTCTCAGATGCCGGCATGGCACTGGATATCAGCGTCATGCTGCATCTCGGTCCGGACATGAGCCTCGAAGCCTATGGCCTCGAGTCACAGTTGGAAGGCCAACTCGAAGTACGCCAGAGCAGTGGCCCCGTGCAGTTGTTCGGCGATGTCAACTTGGTTGACGGTAGTTACACTGCATTCGGGCAGGACTTGATCATTCGCCAGGGACAGATTCTGTTCAGCGGCCCGGCGTCACAGCCGCGTCTGCAATTCGAGGCGATTCGCAATCCCGACACCATCGAGGACGACGTGACCGCAGGGTTACGCGTCACGGGCCGTGCGGAGAACCCGCAACTGAGCATCTTCTCGGAACCTGCGATGTCGGAAAGCCGGGCCCTTTCCTATCTGCTTAGAGGCCGAGCACCGGGTGATGCCGGCGGCGATGGGGCACTGACCTCGGCGCTGATCGGGCTCTCGCTGTCG
Source organism: Chromohalobacter sp. 11-W (assembly GCF_029889905.1). GTDB lineage: Bacteria > Pseudomonadota > Gammaproteobacteria > Pseudomonadales > Halomonadaceae > Chromohalobacter. Next base: position 38,995 of record NZ_JARANZ010000002.1, read on the forward strand.
CAAAGCGGACGCGCCGTGGGCCAGCTCGGTCAGGCATTCGGGGTCGACGATTTAAGTCTCGACACCTCGGGCTCGGGCGAGGATAGTCAGGTCGTCGTCAGCGGCTATGTCTTCGATGACTTGAAAGTTGGCTACGGCGTTGGCATTTTCTCCCCCATCGCCGAGCTGACACTGCGCTATCGTCTGATTCAGAACCTGTACCTAGAAGCGGTATCCGGCGCGGCTCAGGCAATCGATTTGATCTATACCTTCAGCCTCGGGCGCAGCAGCGCTTCGCCTTGAGGCCACTGCCGCAGGGACACGCGGCATTGCGGCCGATGTCGAGGCGGCGCCACTGGGCGTCGCCGTCGACATAGAACCACTGGTCGGCATGAGTGACGAACCGGAAGCGGCTGATCTCGGTAAGGCGCTGAAAGCCATCGGTGTCGATGAAATCGGCACTGAACGTCACCGTGCCTTTCTCGCCTTGTTGGGTGCTGTCATGGACGATCAGCTTAAGCCAACGTGCTGTGTTCGTGGCCAGTGAGTCGCGGGTGGGGCATGTGGCGGGATCCCAGGTAGCGATCAACGCGTCGTACGCATCGCGCGCGAAGGCGCTATAGCGTGCTCGCATCAGCGCCTCGGGTGTCCGCGCGCGGCGCGGATCCTCATGGATCGGCGCGCAGCATTCATCGAAGCGCCGTGGTTGCCCGCAGGGGCAGGTGTCGGACGCTTTTTTACTCATCGTCATGCGAGATTTTCCCTATGTGGCCACAAGAATCGCTCGAGCTTCCCACGCCGGAAACGGCACTCAAGGGGCGTGATACGCCCATACGTATCAGCGGCACTCATTATGTCAACGGCCGCTCGATGTTGTCGCCATTCCCAGAAGGGCATGAGGAAATCGTGCTAGGGCTTGGCTGTTTCTGGGGTGCAGAGCGTCTGTTCTGGGAAATGCCAGGTGTTTACGTAACAGCCGTGGGGTACGCTGGCGGCTATACGCCCAACCCGACCTACGAGGAAACGTGTACTGGGCATACCGGACACGCCGAGGTGGTCCACGTCGTGTTCGATCCTACCGAAATCGGGCTGCCCGAATTGCTGCGTGCTTTCTGGGAGGCGCACGACCCGACGCAAGGCATGCGGCAAGGCAACGACATCGGCAGCCAGTATCGGAGCGTCATCTACACCACGGATGAGCTACAGCGCCCACTGGTCGACAAGAGCTGGCAAGAATACGACCAGGCCCTGCGCCAGCAGGACCGTGGCCACGTTACGACGGAAGTGGCACCGCTCGAAGCCTTCTACTATGCGGAAGAGTATCACCAGCAGTATTTGGCCAAAAATCCGGCGGGATATTGCGGCCTCAAGGGCACGGGAGTGGCCTGTCCGGTGACGTGAAGCACTAGATTTCTTACTGGGTCATTAACCGTTGGGCCCCGCCGCCAGCGAGTGATGCGGGGCCAGATGCGCGGCCCAGCATTCCAATTGCCACGCAACACGCCGTGCCAACCAGGAGCCGAGTCGGCCCTGGCGTGACTCAACGAAGCCGACATGCCCACCCTGGCGGGCGATTTCTAGTCGCACGGCATCGGCCGGGGCCGGCAGCCGGGAGAACAGATCGGCGGGCATGAAGGGATCATCCGCGGCGTGTAGGAGCAGGGTCGGCAATTCTATGTCACCCAACAGCCGACCGGCGGACGCGCGCTGATAATAGTCACTGGCCGACTGAAAACCATGCAAGGGAGCTGTGACCGCGTTGTCGTATGCCCAGAACGTCTCCAGGCCCTCGAGCTGTCGCGCGCTGAGTGTGATCGGGAGGGGGCCGGCCGCCAACTTGGTGGTGACCTTGCGTTTGAGAGCGTGGAGCAGATGACGCTGATAGACACGAGAAAAACCGCGGTTGAGCGCATCGGCGCTGGCCGCCAGATCGAGTGGCGCACTGATGGCAATGGCCCCGGCGAGATCGAGGCCGTCACCGCCTTGCTCGGCGACTAACTTGACAAGCATGTTGCCTCCCAACGACACACCGGCCGCCACCTTGATGGCGCGTGGATAACGTAGCGCCAACTGCCCAATGACCCAATAGGCATCCGCCGTATCGCCCGAGTGATAGGCCCGGGCCAGCCGATTAGGCGCCTGACCACAGCCACGAAAGTGCATCAGTACCGCCCGCCAGCCCATCTCACTCGCCGCACGCATCAACTCGCGTGCATACGGGGAGTCGAATGAGCCTTCCAAGCCATGAAACAGTACGAACACCGGCGCGTCCGCTCGCGTGGGGGCCGGCAGGGCCCAGGCAAGCTCGACGAAGTCGCCATCGGGTAGGTTAATGATTTCCGTTTCTCGCGCCAGCGAGGGCAACGGGAGAAAGCGAGGCAACAGGGTCTGCACATGGCGATTACCCAAGCCTCTTGGCGCGCAAAAATCGGCGGAAAACAGCGTGCGTGACATCGGTGCGGCTCTTGCGAATCTATCTGTAGCTTAGGCACTTTTCAGACAATGCCTAACGTTTTGCGCTTGCTTGGCAGGTACTCATCAGGCATTGCCGTACGTTGCCTCGAGTTGTTGCCATAAACCGGGCAAACCGGGGTGACGTGAATCCTTGCGCGCGTACAAGCGCAGATCCAGCGGGACATCCCAACGCTCATCGCCAGCGCGCACCAGTTCGCCATTGGCCATCGGGGTGGTGACACTGCGCTGCGGCAGCCATCCAAGCCCGTAGCCTTGTACCACCAGCTCGCGAATATTGGTGGCCTGCACACTTTCATTGAGCGTATTCAGGTAGACGGCATCCGGCTGGCGGCCGAGATGCGCCTCGAGCGCGGCCGCCATCAACCCTCGTGGATGAAAGGCGATCAGCGGTTGAGGCTGGCGGCGCGTTCCCGGTAACGAGAAGCGTGAGCGCCCCTCGGCATCGGGGGCGCTGACCGGAACGAGCCGCTCTTCGCCTAGGCTTAGGTATTTAAGCTCGCTCATTTCCAGATCGAGGGCTATCCGCCCGCGTGGCCAGTACAATAGCGCTAAATCACATTCGCTGCGTTCCAGTCCATGTAGATAATCGCCGATCAGCCAGCTCGTAGCACGCAAATAGGGCGATATCGCCGGTGTAAGAGCATGCTGTTCGAGCCAGCCTGGCAAAAAATTCGACACCAAACTCTGTGGCGCGGCCAGTAGGATGCGTCTGGCCTCGTCGGTGGCAATCGACTGTAAACGGTCACGCGTCAATCGCACGCGCTCGGTGATCTGCTCGCAAAGCGCTAGAAACTCCTCGCCAGCCGGCGTCAGACTCAACGGCAACGTTTGGCGGTTGATCAAGGTGGTTCCCATTTCCTCCTCGAGCAGCTTGATACGCCGCGAGAAGGTCGGTTGGGTCACGTTCTGGGCATCGGCGGCCCGGGAAAAATGGCGTTCCCTGGCCAGCACGATGAAGTCTTCGAGCCAGCGAATTTCCATTTTCAGACGCCATCCATCATCGTTAACGCCGCACGCCAGCCGAAGCGTGCAGCGTCGCATGGCAACGCCCCGTCACGTACAGATGGAGGGGGCGCTGCAAGTATGTTGCTCCACGATACGCTCAGATACGGCCTTCCTCGACCGCATGACACGCCACCTGGTTACCGTCGTCGGTGACGATGAGCTGCGGTACTTCCTGGCGGCAGCGCTCCATGGCATGCGGACACCGACCATGAAAGACACAGCCCGAGGGAAGGTGAACCGGCGTGGGGACTTCGCCGGAAAGGCGTACATGCTCGGGGCGGTCGTCTTCGAGGCGGGGAATCGCCGAGAGCAGCGCTTGCGTATAGGGATGCTTAGGCCTCGCGAACAGTGAGCGCGTATCGGCTAGTTCACACACCGTCCCCAGATACATGACCGCCACCCGCGTACCAAAATGCTCGACCACGGCCAAGTCATGGGTAATGAAGAGATACGTCAGGTGGCGTTCGGCCTGTGCGTCCATCAGCAGGTTGAGCACCTGGGCCTGGATCGACACATCGAGCGCCGAGATCGGTTCGTCGGCGACGATGAACTCGGGGTCGACTGCCAACGCCCGGGCAATTGCGATCCGTTGGCGTTGACCGCCGGAAAACTCGTGCCCGAAGCGCTTGCCCCATTCCGGATCGATGCCCACCGACGCCATCACGTCGTCCACCTTGTCCTGGACCTGCGGTGTCGTCCAGTCCGGGTGATGAAAACGCAATGGTTCTTCCAGCGTCTGTTGGATCGTCATGCGTGGGTTAAGCGAGGCATACGGATTCTGAAAGATCATCTGCATGCGCTGACGATAAGGCAGTAGCCGTTTACCACGCATATTATCGATGCGCTGGCCGTCATACCTAATTTCCCCCGCGCTGGGAGACAGCAACCCCATGACCAGGCGCGCCACGGTGGATTTGCCACAGCCGGACTCCCCGACCACGCACAAAGCCTCGCCCCGGCGAACGGTGAGGTCCACACCGTTGATGGCATGCACTTGCTCATTGCGCCGCACCAGGCGGCCTTTTTCGAAGTGCAACTGTTCGAGAAATCCGTCGGCCAACGGGAAATGCTTGTACATTCCCCGAATCTCCAGCAGGGACTCGGCCTCGGCGTGGTTCTGTGACGTGGTCACGGGTGATGCTTGGGCGGCAACGGCGTTCATGAGGCCTCCTTGGCGAGCATGTCACGCACCATGTGGCACGCGACGTCGCAATTTCCCGAGGTGACGAACTCAGGGACCTCTTCGAGGCAATCGCGGCGCGGCTGCCCCGAAGCGTCGTAACGATATTGGCAACGCGGATGGAATGCGCAACCGCTCGGCGTATTGGCTAGTGATGGCATCGAGCCAGGAATTTGGTTGAGCCGGCTACCGGGCGTGGTCATCTGGGGCAGGGCGTTGAGCAACCCCTGGGTGTAGGGGTGCTGGGCATCGTTGATGATTTCGCGCGTCGGTCCCTGCTCGATGACGCGTCCGGCGTACATGACCAGCGTACGCTGCGTCATCTGGCTAACTACTCCCAAGTCATGGGTGATCAACACCAGCCCCACATTGTGCTTCTCGCACAGCTCGCGCAGGAGCGTCATGATCTCGGCTTGAATCGTCACATCCAACGCCGTGGTTGGTTCGTCGGCGACGATGATATCCGGGTCCAGCAGGAGCGCGATCGCAATGATGATGCGCTGGCGCATGCCCCCTGAGAGTTCGTGAGGATACTGATCCAGGCGTGTTTCCGGCGAGGGGATATAAACCTGCTTGAGCTTGTGCAGGGCGATGGCGCGCGCTTCACGCGTCGAGATACGTCGATGCGCCTTCAGGCTCTCGACCATCTGCTCGCCAATGGACAGCACGGGGTTGAGCGTCATCATCGGATCCTGAAAGATCATCGAGATCCGGTTGCCGCGTACGCGACGCAGCTCGCGTGCCGACATTCGCGCCAGATCGTTACCCTCGAAGCGAATGCTGCCGTCGGCGATATACCCCGGCTTGGCGATAAGGTTGAGCAATGTGAACGCGGCGACCGATTTGCCCGCGCCGGACTCGCCGACAATGCCCAGACGCTCGCCGCGATCCAGCGTGAAGCTAACGTCGCGCAAGGCGCGTACCTCACCTTGGCGCAGGGCGAAGCGCACATCGAGATTGGAAACTTCGAGTAAAGCCATGTGCGTTACCCCTTGTAGAGCCGAGGATTCATGACGTCGCGCAGCCAGTCGCCAAGCAAGTTGACTACCAGCACCAGCACCACGAGGACTGCGCCGGGGATCAGCGTGATCCACCAGGACCCGGACTGCAGATAATCAAAGCCGGACTTGATCAACGAACCCAGAGAAGGCTGGGTTTCCGGCATGCCCAGGCCTAGGAAGGAAAGGGCGGCCTCGGAGATGATGGCGTTGGCGATCTGCACGGTCGATATAACGAAGATCGGCGAGAGCGTGTTGGGCAGGATATGGCGGAACATGACCCGGCGGTCGCGATAGCCCATGACGCGAGCGGCATCCACGTATTCCTTGGAACGCTCGGCCAGCACCGACGCGCGCACCGTGCGGGCGTATTGCGGCCATTCAGCAAGCCCGATGATCAACACCAGCAGCCAGACGGCGTAATCGCTATACACGGCACCGCCGAAGACGGCCTTGATCAACGCCCCGACGATGATGGCGACCATCAATGTCGAGAACGATAGCTGAATGTCCGCCAGACGCATCAGAAACGCATCGATCCGGCCGCCCAGATAACCGGCCAACAGCCCCACGGTGACGCCGATCAGCGCCTGGAGCATCACCGCGCCGAAGCCGATGATCAGCGAGACGCGCGCGCCATAGAGGATCGTCGACAGCAGATCACGCCCCTGGGCATCGGTGCCCAAGGGGAAAAGAGCATCAGCCCCGTCGACCCATATGGGAGGAAGCTCGGAGTTAAGGATATTGATCTGGGTGAGATCGTAGGGGTTCATCGGTGCGAGCCACGGCGCGCAAACCGCCCCCAGGAGAATGCACAGGAAAATGGCCAGACAGAATTGCGCGATCCAATCACGCTTGAAGCTGTAGACCAGGTAGGAATTACGGAAACGCTTCCAGCGGGAAGGCGTTGTTGCAGTCGTTGTCGTCATGCCGGCTTCCCTGTCAGTTTCACTGTCGGATTGACCAGCCCGTAGATCAGATCAACCAGCGTGTTGGTGACCACGAAGATCAAGCCGACAATCATCAAGTAGGTCACGATGAGCGGGATATCCGAGCGCTGGATGGCTTCGAGGAACATGAGCCCCATGCCCGGCCACTGGAAGACGGTCTCGGTCAGGATGGTGTAGGCCACCATGGTGCCGAGCTGAACGCCGCCAACGGTAATGACCGGCAACATGGTGTTCTTGAGCGCATGCACGAAGTAGATGCGCTTGAGCGAGATCCCTTTGGCCGTGGCGAACTTGACGTATTCCGACTGCAGAACCTCGAGCATTTCGGCACGTATCAGTCGAATGAAAAGCGGCAGCATGATCGATGCCAACGAAACGGCGGGCAACACCAGATACGTCAGGCCATCGAGGGAGAAGAAGTTGCTATCCCAGGTGCCGAAGAGATGCGTCAAGTCGTTGCCGCGCCCGTATGACGGCATTCCGCCCTCAGTGGACAGCACACCGTTGAGCCACTGTCCCCATCCCGTATCCACCGGAAACGGGGAGAAGTCGACGCCGATCGCGAAGAGTTGAATCAACATGATGGCCGTCAGGAAAACGGGGATCGAAATACCGATGATGGATACGCTCATGAAAAAGCGTGACAGGGCCGATCGCGGGCGTATCGCACAGTAGACCCCGATGGGTACCGAGAACACCACGATGATGATTGTCGCGGCAATTACCAGTTCCAGCGTCGCCGGTAAATGGCGCTGGATGACCTCTGTCGTCGGCTCGTTGAAAAAATACGAGTAACCGAAATCGCCTTGCAGGGCATTGGTCGCGAAGCGACCGTACTGCACGAGGAAGGAGTCGTTGAGCCCCAGCTCTTCTCGCAGTTCGGCCCGTTGGCTCTCCGGCACGGACTGTCCCACCATCTGCTGGATGGGATCGCCCAGATTGCTCTGGATGGCGAAACTGATAACGCTGATGACGAACATGACCACGAAGGCATGCATCAGTCGCTTGATCAGAAAAGCGATCATGGATGGCGTGTCCTGTTAAACGGGCATCTCCGTCCCGTGCCCTGAGTGGGCCGGGCCGGAGAAACATCGTGGATGGGAATAGGGCAATGCCGCCCAATGGCGGCATTGCATGGTCGCGCTCTTATTGCTCGACCACGAGATCCCCGAGATACGGGAAATTCATGACGTTCACCACGGGCTCGAGCTTGACGTTTTTCTTCGCCGCCCAAGCGAGATCCTGCCAGTGCAACGGCATGAAAGCGGCGTCGTCATACAGCGCTTTCTCGACCGCCTGCAGCATCTTCGCGCGCTTGTCACGATCGGTCTCGACATTCGCCTGCGCGACTTTCTCGTCGAGCTCTGGGTTACAGTAGTTAGCCGCGTTGTACTGGCCGGCTCCCGTCTCGGGGTCCGGGCACTCGGTGAGATACTGGAACAGGTTGGCGGAGTCTTCGGTATCGGCATGCCAACCGATCATCATGATATCCGCGGCGCGGTCGTCGAACTCTCCCCAATACTGAGCTTTGGGTAGCGTCTTGAGGTCCACGTCGACATTGATGCGCGACAACATCGTGGCCACCGCTTGGGCGATCTTGGCGTCGTTCACATAGCGGTTGTTGGGCGCCATCATGGAGACCGAGAAGCCATCTTCGTAGCCGGCTTCTTTCATTAGTTCCTTGGCTTTCTCAACGTCGTAGCGCGGTTCCAGGCTGTCGTTGTAACCGTCGTAGCCCTTGGGAGAGAGTTGCGCCGCGGGGGTCGCAAAGCCTTTCATCAACCGGTCGGCGATGGCCTGCTGATTCACTGCGTAGTTGAAGGCCTTGCGGACACGTGGATCCTCGAACGCTTCCACACGCTTCTGGTTGAGCTGCATGAGGATGATGCGGGTGCCCGACATGGTGGTCAGCTCGACATTCTTGTCGGCTCTGACGCGGTCCAGATCATTGGGCGGTACGGGCGCTATGAAATCGACATCACCGGACAGCAATGCCGATACACGCGTGGCGTTCTCGCCGATCGGCGTCAGCACGAGACGGTCGACATTGCCCGGGGAGTCTTTGTCCCAGTAGTCATCAAAGCGTTCGAACTCGACTTTGACGCCTTGCTGGCGGGACACGACCTCGTAGGGGCCGGTACCCGACGAGTGCCGTGATGCGAAGGAATCGCCATTCTTGACGATTTCATCCTTGGGATCGCCGTCTTCCGTCTCGCCTGAGTAGTACTCGCTATCCATGGGGAAGATATAGGTCGCGAGGTTGAGAACGAGCGGGTAGGGCTTATGCGTCTTTATTTCGACGGTGTGCTCGTCGATGGCGGTTGCCGAAGCGATGGGATCGAAGATCGCCTTGAAATCGGCACTACGCTTCAGGCGGTTGATGGTCCAGACCACGTCCTTGGCCGTGAAGTCGTTACCGGTATGGAACTTGACGCCATCACGCAGCGTGAAACGCATCGTCTTGTCATCGATGCGTTCCCAGTCCGCCGCCAGGCGCGGCTCAAACTTGACGTCCTTCGTCCAGCGTACGAGGGGGTCGTGCGTCAGGTGCGAAAGCTGCAAGATGCCGCCGGAGAGCTGCTCATGGATGTCCAACGACACCGGGTCGGCATCATACGCCATGCGTAATGTCACGGGATCGCTATCGCTGGCCGAGTCTTGCGCCAGCGCAGGCAGCGGAAGCACGACGGAAGCGCCGAGCAACGAGGCCAGGAGAGTCTTCTTATCGATCATGTTGAAGCCCTATTGTGTATTGTTATGCGACGAGAATCGTCAGCTTCAACATAAAGAGCTTTGTGTGAAGACGACAATCGAAATCTTGATGGTCGCCATTCGTCAGATGAATAACAGCGTCCTGGCAGCTTCCAGCGCGTGGTCGATATCAGCGCTCGACGCGGTCGAAGCGATGGATGTGCGAGGCTTCGTCGAGCTGCGATACCGTGCACTCAAGATCGGTCACACAGCCATCGGACAAGCCGTAGACCCAACCATGCACCGATAGTTTTTGTCCCCGCTGCCAGGCTCGCTGCACGACCTTGGTACGACACAGGTTGGCGACTTGTGCACGCACGTTGAGTTCGCACATTCGATCGACCTTCTCGTCGAGCGACAATGGCTCCAGCGCCTCACGGTTGATGCTGTAAATCTCGCGAACGCTGTGTAGCCAGTAATCGATCATGCCATTATCGCCATCGGCGATAGCGGCCCGCACGCCACCGCAGCCATAGTGGCCGACCACCATGATGTGTTCGACCTGCAGCACATCAACCGCGAATTGCACCACCGACAGCGCATTCATGTCGTTGTGATACAGCAGATTGGCCACGTTGCGATGTACGAACACCTCGCCCGGGGGCAAATCGATGATCTGGTTCGCCGGCACGCGGCTGTCCGAGCACCCGATCCACAGATAATCTGGATTCTGCTGATGCGACAAGCGCTCGAAGAAGTCCGGGTCACGCTCACGTACGCTGGCGGCCCACTGGCGGTTCTGTTCCAACAGCTTCTTGATATCGCTCATGTAAATCTCTTCATGCAGGGGGTATCCAAGCAACTTTTACCCCCTGTGCTACCAAGCGTCAATCTAGCCCCTCCCTGAGCGTTCGCCGGACTGTTATCATCTGCGCATCGAAAAGTCAGGAGATCGACGTGGCTCAGTACGATTACGACCTATTTGTCATCGGCGCAGGCTCCGGTGGAGTACGCGCCGCACGCACGGCGGCTGCTACGGGGGCGCGCGTCGCCATTGCCGAGGACCGCTATCTGGGGGGCACCTGTGTGAATGTCGGGTGTGTGCCCAAGAAGCTTTATTCCTATGCGGCGCATTTCCATGATGCCTTCGAGGATAGTGCCGGCTTCGGTTGGACGTTGCCCGAGGCACCGAGCTTTGACTGGGCTACGCTGCGTGACAACAAGATCGAGGAGATCAAGCGCCTCAACGGTATCTACGGGCGTTTGCTCGAAGGTGCCGACGTCATGCTGCTCAATGGTCGCGCCCGGATTGCCGGGCCTCATAGCGTCGAGATCAACGGCGAGACGGTCTCCGCCGAGAAGATTCTGGTAGCGACAGGCGGCTGGCCCTGGGTTCCCGACATCGAGGGTGCGGAACACGCCGTGGACTCCAATCGCGTCTTCGACCTGGAGAGCTTTCCCGAGCGCTTCCTGGTGCTCGGCGGCGGTTATATCGCGGTCGAGTTCGCCAGCATCTTCAATGGACTCGGCAGTGACGCGCACTTGGTCTACCGCGGCGAGCTTTTCCTGCGCGGCTTCGACCGTGAAGTACGGGAGTTCACCCGCGACGAGATGCAGAAGAAGGGCGTCAACCTGCATTTCGAAACCACCATCGAGCGTATCGAGCCGGTCGGCGATGCCTACCGCGTGAGCCTGACTAACGGCGAAACACTGGAAGTGGACGTCGTACTGGCGGCCACTGGACGCCGCCCCAACCTTACCGGTCTGGGGCTCGATGAGCTGGATATCGCGCTCAATCCCAATGGTACCGTGAAGGTCGACGAGCGTTATCAGACCTCAGAACCGTCGATCCTGGCGCTGGGCGACGTGACCGGAGGTCCCGAGCTTACCCCCGTGGCACTTGCCGAGGCCATGCACCTCGTTCAACACCACTACGGGGATGCAACGCCGGGGCCCTTGGATTACCAGGACATCGCCACGGCAGTCTTCTGTCACCCCAATATCGGCACCGTCGGCCTGAGCGAAGAAGAAGCGCGCGAGCAGTGCGAGGCTGGAGTGCGCATCTATCGCGCTGACTTCCGCCCCATGAAGCACACGCTCTCGGGTAGCCAGGAACGTTGCCTGATGAAGCTAGTCGTTGATGACGCAACCGATCGTGTGGTCGGCGCTCACATGGTGGGCGACGATGCCGGCGAACTCATTCAGGGGATCGCCATCGCCGTGCGTGCACGCCTGACCAAGACCGACTTTGATGCCACGGTGGGCATTCACCCCACTAGTGCTGAAGAGTTCGTCACAATGCGCTCCTTGTCACGTCGCTAGCGATATGATGAAGTTTCGAATAGCAAACGGGCCACCTCGGTGGCCCGTTTGCGTTGATACCCGACCGCGAGGCATCTCCACGCAATGCATGCATACGACTCATGATTGACTAAACTGAGAGCAGTCGTGGTTACATAAGCTCAGGTTAGCAGCGCATTCCATATGCGCATGTCAGACTATAATGTGTGTTTATGTGATAGCGACATGACGATAATGGCTTATTTGATCAATGCATAAGCCGCTGTTATTATTGCGAACACATTCGCCATTAGCGAAAAATGGATATGACACCCACGACCGAGAACTTCACGCCTTCCGCCGATCTGGCGCGTCCTAGCGTCGCCGATACCGTGATTGGCAGTGCACAGAAGACTCTTTTCATCCGTAAGCCCACGACCGACGATGGGTGGGGAATCTACGAGCTCGTCAAGGCGTGCCCCCCCTTGGATGTCAACTCGGGATACGCCTATCTATTGCTCGCGACGCAGTTTCGCGATACCTGTGCCGTCGCCACGGACGAAGAAGGGGAGATCGTCGGTTTCGTCTCCGGTTACGTGAAGCGCAACGCGCCGGATACCTATTTCCTGTGGCAAGTGGCCGTGGGTGATAAAGCTCGCGGAACGGGATTGGCACGGCGTCTCGTCGAAGCCGTACTGATGCGCTCCGGGATGAGCGGTGTCCGCCATCTCGAAACTACCATCACACCCGATAATGAGGCATCGTGGGGGCTGTTCAAGCGTCTTGCCGACCGTTGGCAGGCACCGCTGAATAGCCGTGAGTATTTCTCCACGGGGCAGCTGGGTGGCGAGCACGATCCGGAAAATCTCGTCCGAATCGGCCCGTTCGAGCCGCAACGAATTTGACCCGCTTAAAGAGGCAATCTATGCAGACCGAGATTCTCGAACGTATGGAATCTGAAGTTCGGACCTATTCGCGTTCGTTTCCGACCGTTTTCACCGAAGCCAAGGGTGCCCGTCTGCACTCTGAAGACGGTAAGCAGTACATCGACTTTCTCGCGGGCGCCGGTACGCTGAACTACGGGCACAACAATCCCCATATCAAGCAGGCGTTGGTGGATTACATCGCGTCCGACGGCATCGTTCATGGCCTCGACATGTGGAGCAAGGCCAAGCGCGAATATCTGGAGACCCTCGAAGAGGTAATCCTCAAGCCGCGCGGTCTGAACTACAAGGTTCAGTTGCCGGGGCCGACGGGTACCAATGCCGTGGAAGCCGCCATCCGCATAGCGCGCAATGCCAAAGGGCGTCATAACATCGTCGCCTTCACCAATGGTTTCCATGGGGTCACCATGGGGGCGCTGGCCACCACCGGTAATCGCAAGTTCCGTGAAGCCACCGGCGGCATCCCGATGCAGGGCGGAAGCTTCATGCCCTTCGATGGTTACATGGGCGAAGGTACCGACACCCTGGGCTATTTCGAAAAGCTGCTGGGCGACAACTCCAGCGGCCTCGATATTCCCGCCGCCGTGATCGTCGAAACGGTGCAGGGCGAGGGCGGTATCAATCCGGCCAGCATTCCGTGGCTACAACGCCTGGAGAAAATCTGCCGCGCCCATGACATCCTGCTGATCATCGATGACATCCAGGCAGGCTGCGGTCGTACCGGCAAGTTCTTCAGCTTCGAGCATGCCGACATCCAGCCGGACATCGTTACCAACTCCAAATCGCTATCAGGCTACGGACTACCGTTCGCTCACGTGCTGATGCGTCCGGAGCTGGATATCTGGAAGCCTGGCCAATACAACGGCACGTTCCGTGGCTTCAGCCTTGCTCTCGTGACGGCCGCCGCCGCCATGCGCCACTTCTGGAGCGACGATACCTTCGAGCGTGATGTGCAACGCAAAGGCGGTATCGTTGAAGAGCGTTTCCAGAAAATCGCTACCTTCATGACCGAGAAAGGACACAAAGCCAGCGAGCGTGGCCGTGGCCTGATGCGCGGCCTGGATGTCGTCGACGGCGATATGGCCGACAAGATCACCGCTCAGGCCTTCAAGAACGGCTTGATCATCGAGACGTCGGGGCACTCCGGCCAGGTCGTCAAATGCCTGTGTCCGCTGACCATCTCCGACGAAGACCTCAATGAAGGTCTGGATATTCTTGAGCGAAGCGTCAAGGAAGTCTTTAGTCAAGCCTGAACGCGCTATTCGTTAGTCCACTAAGTTACTATCGTCACATGCGTTACAGTGGACTTCGGATGTGGCCCGCGAGATCGCGGGCCCTTTATTGAGCCCCATGGAGGATTGCGCTACATGATCGTTCGTAACCTGGAAGAGTGCCGCAAGACCGAGCGCTTCGTTGAAGCCGATAACGGTAACTGGGACAGCACGCGCCTGGTGCTGGCCGACGACAACGTTGGCTTCTCGTTCAACATTACCCGTATTCATCCGGGCACTGAGACCCACATTCATTACAAGCATCACTTCGAAGCCGTGTTTTGCTACGAAGGTGAAGGTGAAGTCGAAACGCTGGCCGATGGCAAGATCCATCCCATCAAGGCTGGCGATATGTATCTGCTCGATCAGCACGATGAGCATTTGCTACGCGGCAAAGAAAAAGGCATGACCGTGGCATGCGTGTTCAATCCTGCGCTGACCGGGCGTGAGGTTCACCGTGAAGACGGCTCTTACGCACCGGTTGATGAATAGACGCTAGCGTCGAGCACGCCCGCAAAAACGCTGCCTTATCCGGCAGCGTTTTCTTTTGTGCGTGTGTGCGTGAGTTAGCGGTGCAACCAGCGAGGGCGTCGCTCGACACCATGATGGATGGCGTTAATAGCCAATGGATAGCGCTTGTGATTGTATCCATATTGCCCACCCTCTGGTTCGCATAATATATATTATGTTAAATTATATGTTTTATCTTGTGTCAGTAATGGACATCCCAGCAACCAACTCCGTATGATCAAGCGCGATTTTGTTCAGGTGCCTGAGCCCCACGCCCTCTCGTTTCGTTTTCAATGCGTTGCCAAGATGGCCCTCGACAGGAATATGCTATGCGCTCCCGCTCGTTATTTCTTTCCGCTTTGTGCGTTGGTGTACTGACACTCGCAGGTTGCGCCGTACCACAGGCGACACATCACAACACCGACGATTTGACTGAGACGGCTTTCAATCAACGTCTGGAGAGCCTAGAAAACAACCTGGCGCTACGCTGCTCGACTCAAACCGAGCTGTTACGCGTTCAAGCCGAGCGTGCGCAGCGTATCGGTGACAATGTGCGGGCCAATGGCAAACTGCTACGTCACTTACGCGCCGATGTGGAGAATATCGGTCAAGAACCTCGCGTGGTGACCACGTGTCCCATAGAGCGCAACGATACAGCCAGCAAGGAAATGCTCGGGCGCAATGAATGGGTCGGCTTTCCCACGGTTGGCACCTACCTCAAGGCGCGTGTGGACTCCGGTGCAAATACATCCTCGCTCTCGGCGCATGAAGTGACGGAGTTCGAACGCGATGGCGAAAGCTGGGTGCGTTTCAAGTTGGCACTCGAGGATGACGAACCAGCCGTCGACGGCATGCGTGACAACGTGATCGAGGCGCCGGTGACACGCCGCGTCAAGATCATTCAAGCATCGGGTACCGATAGTCGTCCCGTGATCAGCCTGCTGATGACCCTGGGCCCTCTAAAGCAGCGCGTCGAGTTCACGCTCAACGATCGCTCGCATCTCGATTACCCCGTCTTGCTGGGACGGCGTTTCTTCATGGATATAGCGCTGATCGATGTCAGCCAGGCCTACATCCATCCGCGGCCGGAATTTCCCGGTGGCAAGAGCGCGTCAGAGGCGGAAAAGGATCAGCAAGACAACGATAGCGAGGAAGAAACTCGCTGAGCCGGCGCCCCATGGCGCATCTCGATAACCTTAAGTGGACGGCGTCACGGCGGCGCCGCCTTGTCGACAAGGACAATGCATGTCTCGAGTGCCTTTTTACCTGTTGGTCGGCGCCTTGCTGGTCATTGGTATCATCTTGACCATCTTCCGACATTTCCATTACGACGTTCCCTTCATGCCAGGCGAGCAACGCCAGATATGGGAAGTCGAGGCACAGGTCAATTTCGATGCCGAGAACGGCCCCGTCAGGGTCGATCTTGCCCTGCCCTCCAACCAGCCCGGCTTTCGTCTACTGACGGAAAACACCGCCTCCTCGGGATTCGGACTGTCATATCTGCGTGACGACAAGGCACGCCATGCGCAGTGGGCAATCCGGCAAGCCAATGGGCCTCAGCAGCTTTATTACTCGGCTCAGCTGCTGGTGACCGATGGCGAGGAGGAGTTTCTAGCCGAGCCCCCGGCATTGCAACGCGATATCGGCTGGGAGCGGCCCTACGATACGGCTGCCAGAGAAGTCATCGGCCAGGCACATGAACGCTCGGCGGATGCCTTCACGTTCACGCGTGAGTTGATCAAGGTGTTCACCGATCAACGTCAGGGGGAAAACGCCCGGCTCCTGCTTTCTCAATACGAGCGCCCTGTCTTGCTGACCCGCTTGCTCAATCAAGCCGATGTTCACGCTCGGATCGTCAATGGCTTGAGGCTGGAAGATGGCCGTCGTCGACAGTCGCTGACCCCGTGGCTGCAAGTATTCGAAAACGAGAAATGGGTACTGATCAATCCCCGGACGGGCGATCAAGGCAAGCCGGATGACCTCTTGCTGTGGGAGCGTAACGGCAATGCCGTGCTCGAAGTTCAGGGGGGCAGCGACTCTCGCGTGAGCTTCTCGATGTTGCGTCATAACGAACCGGCATCAGTTGCGGTGCGCAATCAGTTTGCCGACGACACCCTGCTCAACTTCTCCATTCATAGCTTGCCCATCGAAGAACAGGCGCTCTTCAAGACGATCCTGTTGATTCCCATCGGGGCGCTGGTCGTCGTGCTGCTGCGCGTTCTCGTGGGGCTCGAGACCTCCGGTACTTTCATGCCGGTATTGATCGCTCTGGCCTTCATTCAAACGACCTTGGTCACCGGCTTGGTCGGCTTCCTGCTCGTCGTCGCCGTGGGTCTGGTGATTCGCAGCTATCTATCGCGGCTCAATCTATTACTGGTGGCGCGAGTGTCGGCGGTGATCATCACGGTCATCGCCATCATTTCGTTATTCTCGGTCATGGCCTATCGCTTCGGCCTCAATGCGGGGCTGACCATCACCTTCTTCCCGATGATCATTCTCTCCTGGACCATTGAGCGGATGTCGATCCTATGGGAGGAAGAAGGCCCCAGAGAAGTCCTCAAGCAGGGATTCGGCAGCCTGCTGACCGCCGTGCTGGCCTATCTGGCCATGAACAACCCCTGGGTACGCCACATCACCTTCAACTTCCTGGGCGTGCAACTGATTCTCATGGCCATGATTCTGCTGCTGGGGAATTATACCGGGTACCGTTTGCTGGAGTTGCGACGCTTCCAGCCCCTGGCGAAGGATGACTGACATGTGGGCGACTCCAGCCAGGTTGCAAGCCAAGGGCGTCATCGGCATGAACCGCCGCAACATTCGCTATATCGGCCGCTATAACGATCGCCGGCTCTATCCTCTCGTCGACGACAAGCTACAGACCAAGCTCCTGGCCAAGCGCCACGGCATCACGACGCCGGACTTGATCGGTACCGTGAGCACGCAGTTCGACGTGAAGCACGTCGTCGAGATGGTGAAAGACGCACCCGGCTTCGTCATCAAGCCCGCCAAGGGCAGTGGCGGCAAGGGCATTCTCGTCGTCGAACGTCAGCAGGATGGCGGGTACGTCAAGCCCAGTGGTGCGCGCATCGAGCGCGTGGATCTGGAACGTCACGTCTCCAATATCCTGTCCGGGCTTTATTCGCTGGGCGGCACGCCCGATGTCGCCGTGATCGAGTCCTTGATCGCCTTCGACGAAGTCTTCGCCGCGTATACCTACGAAGGCGTGCCCGATATTCGCGTCATCATCTTCCGCGGGTATCCGGTCATGGCGATGATGCGCCTTTCCACGGCGGCGTCGGATGGCAAGGCAAACCTGCACCAGGGCGCGGTCGGCGTAGGGCTCGACATCACCACGGGGGCGGCCTTGCGAGGCGTGCAGTTCAATCGCCCCCGCGAAGACCATCCCGACACCGGCCACGGCCTGGCCTCCTTGTACGTTCCAGGTTGGGATGCCCTGCTCCACCTGGCAGCCAGCTGCTATGAAATGACCGGACTCGGTTACTTGGGCACCGACATGGTGCTCGATCGCCACCACGGCCCGATGCTCCTCGAGCTCAACGCCCGCCCGGGCTTAGCCATCCAGATGGCCAATGGCGAAGGGTTACGGCGGCGGCTGGATCTGATCGAAAAGCAAGCCGAGACACGCTCGGTCGAGGCACGCGTCGCTTTCGCGCAGCGGCATTTCGCGCGCGAGGGGGAGCTAGCCAGTTCCGCATGACCGGAGCGGAAGGCCGGGTGCGTCTGGCCCCGTCCGGGGCAACGGCGTAGAATGCCCCGCACTACCGAGAACGATGGTGTTGCGATGCTCGATTCCCATGCGCTACTGACTCAGGCGGAACGCCAGTGCCACAAGCACGGTGCGCGTTTCACGCCTATACGGCGACGTGTCCTGGAAATGATTGCCACCTCGCCAGGCGGTCTCAAAGCCTATGACCTGCTTGACCGTCTCGCGACGGAGCATGCCTCGGCGCGTCCCCCGACCGTCTATCGCGCGCTGGAGTTTCTCATCGAGCAAGGCCTGGTGCATCGCATCGAGTCGCTCAACGCCTACGTTGCCTGCCCCTGCCCCGAACATGCGCATGGCTTCCAACTGCTGATATGCCGTTCGTGCGGGCGGGTCGAAGAATTGCACCTCGACGATGTCAACGAGCAACTGACCCAGGTAGCTCATCAACAAGGCTACCGGATCGAGCGGCAAACTATCGAACTGCTGGGCCTATGTGCGTCCTGCATTGAGCAAGCGTCCGCTTAACTCACCCTATAACGCCAAGACGACATGCCATGACCGATCTCTTCAAGCAACTCGAGCCGGCCCCGCAAGGCACGCGCGAACCGACAAACACCCTGCTCGACGCCGCGCGTTGGAACGAGGATGGACTGATGCCCGCCATTGCGCAGCAACATGAGAGTGGCGAGGTACTGATGATGGCATGGATGAATCGCGCCGCGCTGGAGGAAACGCTCGCCACCGGGCGTGTCTGCTACTGGTCGCGCTCACGCGGCAAACCGTGGCGCAAAGGTGAATCTTCCGGGCAGGTTCAGAAGTTGGTGGCGGCGCATCTCGATTGCGACGGTGACACTCTGTTGCTGAGCGTCGATCAGCAAGGACCTGCATGCCACACCGGGCGGCGTAGCTGCTTCTATGTTGCATTAGGCGAGGAAACAGCGGAAGTCGGCAGCGCGCCACTGATGGATCCCGCCGAGCTATACGGCCAGCGCTAGCCGCCATGCGTCGCCTTCTTCGCAAATGCCTTGCCGGTCTCATGATCGGCTTGCTGCGTGGTTACCAGTACGTCATCAGCCCCCTACTCGGCCCGCGCTGTCGTTTCTGGCCCAGTTGCTCGCAATACGCCGTGGAGGCCATCCAGATTCATGGTCCTCTAAGAGGCGGTTGGCTGGCACTCAAACGGATTCTGAAATGCCATCCCGGCCACCCCGGCGGTGTCGATCCGGTGCCGCCCGGGCCAGGTGACTGTGACGCTCACGCCGATCACGGGCGCCCCGATACGCACTGAAAGCCTTCCACTTTTCAGGCCACCACAAGTCAGCCAATCTATGCGGCTTGTTTGGCCACCGCATAGATACGATCAAGCATGGCATGCAGCCCATTGCTGCGTGTCGGCGACAAATGCTTGTCTAAGCCAAGCTCGCCCAGGAAGTCCGGCGGCGTCGCCTGAATCTCACTGGGCGGCCGGTCGTTGTAGATCCGCAGCAGAACGGCAATCAGCCCCGAGACGATGGCGGCATCGGAGGTGGCATCGAAATGCAGCCGGCCATCCTCCAGGCGGTCGTGAATCCAGACATTGGACTGACAGCCCTGAATCTTGGTGTCGTCACTTTTCAACGATTCCGGAAATGTCGGCAATTGCTTGCCCATGTCGATGATGTACTGGTAGCGGTCCATCCAGTTGTCGAATATGGCGAACTCATCTGCCAGTTCGGCTTGTGCTTCGCGTGCTGTCATGCGCCCTCCTCGCAAATCGATTGCCCATTATAACGCGCCATCGCCATGTGTGTCGGGGGCCGCGAGCCGGTGATGTGCCAGTTGACGATGCCACTCTTCAGCCTCGGCGTGCAGATAGCGCGCGGTGGTGTCCAGGCGTGCATGACGGGCGGTACGTGCCAGATAGCGCAACTCCACGCCGGCCTGCGCCTGATGTGTCAATGCTGTGTGGCGCAACCAATGGGGCGTGGCTCGTTGTAGCGGGGCGCGCTTGGCTTCCGGCAGATCATCAAGGGCTTGGTAGCCCTCACGAAATGTTTCGCGAATCAGCCGATAAAGCTGGTTGTCCCCTAGCCCACGCCGGCCATCCAGTGCACGCAGCAGCGGCGTGGTGTCGTCGGGCTCAGGCTGTGGCGACATGCCCAGCGTCATCCGCCAATCCGCGAGCAGCGTCATCATGTCCGGCGGCACCGGAACCTCGGCAAGCTTGTCGCCCTTCCCCACGACCCGCCACCACCAGCGTCCTTCACGCTGGATGAAGTCACCCATGCGTGCCTGGGCCACTTCGCCAAGGCGCGGTGCCAGCAGATACGCAAAGCCAAACAAAAACCGACGCCGCGCCCAACGATAATAGGCGCCGTCGCCCGCCCGCGGAGATGGCGGCACTTGCAGCCATGCCCAGAAGCGCTGCCACAGCGTCCTTTCGAGATAACGCTCGATACGTTCGTTGCGATTGTCCATGCGACGACGTTTGTCGCGCATCAGGCGAAACGGATTGTGCTCGAGCCACCCCGCCTCGACCAGCCAAGCGAACATACCCTGCAAAATGACCAGTGCCTGGCGCCGACTGGCCGCCGAGAGCGGCTGACGAAACGGTCGCCAATCCAAGGCAGCGCGAGGCCGTGACGGCCCAACCCAGCGCGAGGCCGGCTGCGGATCGGCCAGAAAGCGCTCATAGGCATCCAGCGTGTCGCGCCGCACCTCGGCCAACGCCTCATCACGCCGCTGAAGCCACAACAACAGTCGCTCGGCTTCCTTGCGATACGCGCGCCATGTCTGAGGGCTCGACTGAAATTCACTCAGCCAGGATGCGACGGCTTCCACATCGGTACGAGCCGAGATATGTGCCTCACGCTCCGTGACGCGTTTCTCCAGCCCCCCTGGCGGTTGTGACGCCACCGTGGCGGCACTGGTTTCGAGCGCGACGATCGCTTCGAGCGGTCCTTCCAGTTCCTGCTCTTGCTGTTCCTGCCTCCGCTCGTCTTGCATGACGGCTCATGCCCTCTCTGTTTCCAATGTCGAGCAGTGTCCGTCGTTACGTTCAAAAATTCAAGATAATGCGCGTAATCTTGAATTTTTTATAATTTCATAACGTAATTTTACGTATTACGTTTAATGTAATATTGGCCAATTCCTGGTAACGGGGTATGCTGTGAGGAGTAATCAAACGCCCTTTGTGGCGCCCGGTACAGAGGACTCGACATGGCCCGCAACGGCATTCAATACGAAGACGTACAGCACGCGATCGATACGCTGCTACGTCAAAACGACGCCCCCACCGTCCAGAAAATCCGCGATATCCTGGGCACGGGAAGCTTCACGACGATCAGCGATCATTTGCGAGAGTGGCGCTTAAGGCGGGAAAGGAACCAGGATGTCACGTCGAGCGAGACACCGCCGGAGTCGCTACAGACATGGATGACGGATCTCTGGGAAAAAGCCCAGGCACTGGCGACCGAATCCCTGACCCATTATCGCCAGGAGGCCGATCAGCGTGTCGAAGAGGCACAAGCAGAGGCCCAAGCCGCCGCGCGCAAGGCAGCGGACGCCGAGGAACGTCTAGCAGCGTTGAACACGCACTTCGAGCAGGCCCAGGCACGACTGGAAGAAAAGACAATGCAACTGGCCAACACGCAAAGCGAGTTGCAAGCGGCCCATCAGCAAGAAACGCAGCAAGCACGACGCGTGCAGCAACTCGACGAGGAATGCCAGAAACATCAGCGCCAACTAGAAACCGCTCGCAGCGAGAACCGGGAAGCCATGGCAGAACTCTCTCGTGAGCACCAGACGCAGCTGAAACAAGAGGAACAGCGCCACGAAGCAGCGGAAGCACGTTTGATGGGACTTCTCGATGACGCGCGCCAGGAGCGTCAGAACATTGAAAAACAAGCTCAAAAACGCACTGCGTCTCTGGAACAGAAACTCGAGCGTGTGCAGACCGAGCTCGCCGAGCAGCGGCGCCAATACACGACGCTGGAAGAAAAGGCACGCAGCGAAACCTCGCAGCGGCAGTCGTTGGAAAGCAAATTACGGGAAAGCCAAGGGCAACTACAGCAAACGCAAAGCGACAACCGGCGCGCAGAACGCGAGCTCGAGCAACAGCACGCCGTCAATCGTGAGCTGCGCGAAAAGCTGGCACGGCTACCACTACCGCCCTTCGTCGTCTAATGAGCACTGCGGACACTCCCCTGGATGACAGGCCTCGAAATGACGAAAGCCCGCACATGGCGGGCCTTCGATGCTGGTTGCAGACTGTCACAACTTAGTACCTGGGAGTGTCGCGTCTAGCGCCGATCAGCGATAATAGGCGTTGGTGTCGTCGGTATGGTCGGTAACGTCGCGGATACCGGCCAGTTCGGGCACGCGCTCTACCAGTGTCTTTTCGACCCCATCCTTGAGGGTGATATCGACCGCTGCACAACCTTGGCAACCACCGCCGAACTGCAGCACCGCAATATTTTCCTCGGTCAACTGCATCAGGCGAATCTCCCCCCCATGAGCAGCCAGGCCGGGATTGATTTCGCTGTAAAGCACGTAATTGACACGATCCTCGAGCGGACTGTCTGCGTTGACCTTCGGCATCTTGGCATTGGGCGCCTTGATGGTCAGTTGGCCACCCATGCGATCCGCGTTGAAGTCGACCACCGCCTCTTCGAGAAATGCGATGCTGTTTTTCTCGAGGTAGACCGTGATCTTGTCCAGATCTAGCCTTTCGTCGCTCGGCTCTTCCTCACCCGGCCGGCAATAAGCCAGGCAGGTTTCAGCGTATGGCGTCCCCGGTTGAGTGATGAAGATGCGTACCGCAATGCCTTCGACGTTCTGCTTGGCCAACAGCTCGGCAAGATACTCTTGAGCGTTGTCGGTGATTTGGATGGGCTGGCTCATAAAACGTTACTCTCTACCTGAGATGTTGCCTTCATGGTATGAAAAAGCGTCGCCCGACACAATCCCGAGTATTTTGCTGGGTCTTGGCGGCTGCCCACATTGCGGACCTTCTGGTACCATCCACGCCTCGTATATCGCCTGCGTGACATCAGCCTCGTGCCGGTCTCGCTGACGTTCACCCTATCGCTCGGATCCCGCTGGAGAAATACGCCGACATGCCTGCCGCCACTGCTTCGTCATTAACACTCGCCGCTTCGTTCTCGTCGCTTCACGAACAGCTGGCACGGCGCATCATGATCCTCGATGGTGGCATGGGCACCATGTTGCAGGGCTATGAGCTGGATGAAGACGATTTTCGGGGACAACGCTTCGCCGATTGGCCGAGCGATCTCAAAGGCAACAATGACTTGCTGGTGCTGACGTGTCCTGATGTGGTGCGTGACATCCACCGTGCCTATCTCGAAGCCGGCGCGGATATCGTCGAGACCAATACCTTCAACAGCACCCAGCTGTCGCAATCCGATTACGGCATGCAGTCACTGGTCCCCGAGCTCAATCGCGAAGCCGCACGCCTGGCCAAAGACGTCTGCGAGGCGGTGAGTTCGGAAACCGGCGTGCCCCGCTATGTGGCCGGTGTACTGGGGCCAACTTCGCGCACGGCGTCCCTCTCGCCGGATGTTAACGACCCCGCCAAGCGCAATGTCACTTTCGATCAGTTGTTCGACAACTACTACGAGGCGGCCGACGCCCTGATAGACGGCGGTGTCGATCTATTCATGATCGAGACCATATTCGACACGCTCAATGCCAAGGCAGCCATCTATGCGCTCGAGAGGCTGTTCGAGGCGCGTGGCGCGCGTTGGCCGGTGATGATCTCGGGCACCATTACCGACGCCTCCGGGCGCACGCTGTCCGGACAGACCACCGAGGCGTTCTGGAACTCGATCCGTCACGCTCAGCCGCTTTCCGTCGGGCTCAACTGCGCCCTCGGCGCGGCGGAGTTGCGCCCTTATCTCGAAGAACTCTCCCACAAGGCCGATACCTTCGTCTCAGCGCATCCCAACGCGGGGCTACCCAACGAATTCGGCGAATACGACCAGACCGCCGAGGAAATGGCGTCGATCGTGCGCGAATTCGCTGAGAGCGGCATGGTCAACATCATCGGTGGCTGTTGCGGTACCGCGCCGGAGCACATTGCCGCCATTCGCGATGCCGTTGCCGAGCTGACGCCGCGCCAGGTCGTCGAGCGTCCCAAGGCGTGCCGGCTCTCGGGTCTGGAGCCCTTTAACATCGAAGCGGACTCTCTATTCGTCAACGTGGGCGAGCGTACCAACGTGACCGGGTCGGCGCGCTTCAAGCGCTTGATCAAGGAAGAGGACTACACTACCGCCCTCGAAGTAGCGCTCGAGCAAGTCGAAAATGGCGCCCAGGTCATTGACATCAACATGGATGAAGGCATGCTCGAGTCTCAGGAGGCCATGGTGCGCTTCCTGAATCTGATCGCCTCGGAGCCAGATATCTCGCGCGTGCCGATCATGCTCGATTCCTCCAAGTGGGAGATCATCGAGGCAGGCCTCAAGTGCGTCCAGGGCAAGGCGGTGGTCAACTCGATCTCGCTCAAGGAAGGCGAAGATGCCTTTCGCCAACAGGCCACGGCGTGCCGCCGGTATGGCGCCGCCATCGTGGTCATGGCCTTCGATGAGGACGGCCAGGCGGACACCTTCCAGCGCAAAACGGAAATCTGCGAACGCGCCTATCGCCTGCTGGTCGACGATATCGGCTTCCCCGCCGAGGACATCATCTTCGACCCCAACATCTTCGCCATCGCCACGGGAATCGAAGAGCACAACAACTACGCCGTCGATTTCATCGAGGCCTCGCAGTGGATTCGCGAGCATTTGCCGCATGCCATGCTCTCGGGCGGCGTGTCCAATGTGTCGTTCTCTTTCCGGGGGAACAATGCAGTGCGTGAAGCGATTCACTCCGTGTTTCTCTATCACGCCATCAAGGCCGGTCTGAGCATGGGCATCGTCAATGCCGGGCAGCTGGCGGTCTACGACGACCTGCCCGCCGAGCTGCGCGATGCGGTCGAAGACGTGGTACTCAACCGTCGCGACGACGGCACGGAACGCCTGCTCGACATCGCCGACAAGTACAAGGGCGACGGCAGCGGTGGCGAGAAGAAGGAAGACCTGGAATGGCGTAGCTGGGAAGTCGAGAAACGCATCGAGCATGCCTTGATCAAGGGCATTACCGCGTACATCGAAGACGACACCGAACTGGCGCGGCAACGTGCCGAGCGCCCCATCGAGGTCATCGAAGGCCCCCTGATGGACGGCATGAACGTGGTCGGCGACCTGTTCGGCGATGGCAAGATGTTCTTGCCCCAGGTGGTCAAGTCGGCGCGGGTCATGAAACAGGCGGTCGCCTATCTCATCCCCTACATCGAAGCCGAGAAGAGCGCGGGCACCCAGGCCAAGGGCAAGATCGTCATGGCCACGGTCAAGGGCGACGTGCATGACATCGGCAAGAACATCGTTGGCGTGGTCCTGCAGTGCAACAACTACGAGGTCATCGACCTCGGCGTAATGGTGCCGGCAGAGAAGATCTTCGCCGCCGCGCGCGAGCACAACGCCGATATCATCGGCCTATCCGGACTGATTACGCCTTCGCTGGACGAAATGGTCCATGTGGCCAAGGAAATGCAGCGTCAGGACTTCACGATCCCGCTGCTGATCGGCGGCGCAACGACCTCCAAGGCCCATACCTCGGTCAAGATCGCCCCGCAGTACGAACAACCGGTCATCTACGTCAGCGATGCCTCGCGCGCCGTCGGCGTCGCCAGCCGCTTGCTCTCGCCGACCCTCAAGCCGAGTTACGTCGAAGAGATACGCGAGGAATACGACAAGGTCCGCGAGCGCAATGCCAAGCGTCGCCCCAAGGCCGCCGATCTCGCTTACAGCGAGGCGCGCGAGCGCCGCCCCGCTCTCGACTGGGCCGATTACACGCCGCCCGAGCCGACCTTCAGCGGGCTCAAGGTATTCGACGATTACCCGCTGGAAGAGCTGGTCGAGCGCATCGACTGGACGCCCTTTTTCATGAGCTGGCAGCTATCTGGCAAGTATCCCAAGATTCTCGAGGATAAAGTGGTTGGCGAGGCGGCCCGCAGCCTGTTTGCCGATGCCCAGACGATGCTTCGCAAGCTGATCGATGAGCGTCATATAACGGCGCGGGGCGTGATCGGCATGTGGCCGGCTAACAGCGTCGACGACGATAGCCTCGAGGTGTATGCCGACGCCTCGCGCCGCGAGGTCGTCGAGCGTCTTCATCATATTCGACAGCAGACCACCAAGAATCGCGATGGTGTCTGCCAGAGCCTCGCCGACTTCATCGCGCCACGTGATTTGGAAAACGGCGAGCCCAGCGGCAAGCAGGATTGGATCGGCGGTTTCGCGGTGACCACCGGACACGGCGCGGATGAACTGGCGAAGCAATACGAAGCGGCCGGCGACGATTACAACGCCATCATGGTCAAGGCCTTGGCCGATCGGCTCGCGGAAGCCTTTGCCGAACGCATGCACGAGCGTGTACGCAAGGAGTTCTGGGGCTATGTACCCAATGAAACCCTGGACAATGACGCGCTGATCGCCGAGCAATACCAGGGCATTCGTCCTGCCCCCGGCTACCCGGCCTGCCCGGACCATACCGAGAAGGCCACACTCTTCCGGCTGCTGGATGCCACGGCCAAGACCGGCATCGAGCTGACCGATAGTTACGCCATGTGGCCTTCGGCCGCGGTCTCCGGTTGGTACTTCTCGCATCCACGTTCGAAATACTTCTCTACCGGCAAGATCGGGCGCGACCAGGTCGAATCGCTGGCGGCACGCAAGCAGATGCCATTGAAGGATCTCGAGCGCTGGTTGTCACCGGTGCTGTCTTACGACCCCGAGTGAGCGATGCCACCGAACGGCCTTTTAATAACATAAATGCAATAAGCTATTATTATTTATTCTTTCAAAGAATATACAAGGCAGGGTAAGGTGCCCTGCTACGGCAATCCATGTGACTAGCAGGACACCGCCTGTATGTATCGGTACGACACGTACGACCAAACGCTCGTAGACGAGCGCGTCGCCCAGTTCCGCGACCAGATGCGCCGCTATCTCGAAGGCAAGATCAGCGACGAGGAATTTCTACCGCTGCGCGTGCAGAATGGCCTTTATGTCCAGCGCTATGCGCCGATGCTGCGTATTGCCATTCCATACGGCATGCTGGCCTCCTATCAGCTACGCAAGCTGGGCGAGATCGCCGCACGCTACGATCGCGGCTATGGCCATTTCACTACGCGCACCAACCTGCAGTTGAACTGGCCGAAACTCGAAGACGTACCGGACATTTTGGCCGATCTGGCTAGCGTGCAAATGCATGCCATCCAGACCAGCGGCAACGACATCCGCAATACCACCACCGATCAGTTCTCCGGCATCGCCGGCGACGAGGATGTCGACCCGCGCCCCTGGTGCGAGCTCATTCGTCAGTGGTCGACCTTCCATCCTGAGTTCGCCTACCTACCGCGCAAGTTCAAGATCGCCGTGACCGGTGCCGAGGAAGACCGTGCGGCCATCCAGGTGCATGATGTGGGTCTACGCTTCTGGCGTAACGAGGACGGCGACGTGCGCGTCAAGGTACTCGCCGGCGGCGGTCTGGGGCGTACGCCGATGATCGGCGCCGTGATGTGTGAAGACCTGCCGTGGCAACATCTGCTGACGTATCTCGAAGCGATCCTGCGCGTTTACAACCAATACGGTCGCCGCGACAACAAGTTCAAGGCGCGTATCAAGATTCTGGTCAAGGCGCTGGGCATCGACGAGTTTCGGCGCCGTACCGAGGCGGAATGGGCCCACCTCAAGGATGGCCCTCAGACGCTGACCGACGAGGCGATCTCCGCCGTGGCCGACCACTTCGTCGAGCCGCCCCGTCGCGATGTCGCCGAGGAGGCCATCCAGGATTATGCTCGCCTGCGCGGAGAAAACCGTGCCTTTGCTCGCTTCGTGACCAACAACGTCACCGATCATAAGGTCCCCGGTTACAAGGCCGTGACGCTATCACTCAAGCGTCCCGATCATTCACCCGGCGACGTGACCTCCGAAGATATGGCCGCCGTTGCGGATCTGGCCGACGAATTCGGTTACGGCGAGCTGCGCGTCACGCACGAGCAAAACCTAGTGCTGACCGATGTGCCAGTGGATCGCATGGAAGAACTCTGGCAACGACTCGAGACGCTGGGCATGGCCAATCCTACCGTGGGTACCCTGGCCGATTTGATCTGCTGCCCGGGCGGCGATTACTGCTCGCTGGCCAATGCCAAGTCGATCCCGGTTGCTCAGGAAATCCAGCAGCGCTTCGAAGATCTGGACTTCCTCTATGATCTGGGGCCGCTGGAACTCAACATCTCCGGCTGCATGAACGCTTGCGGACACCACCACGTGGGTCATATCGGCATTCTCGGCGTCGACAAGAAGGGCGAAGAGTATTACCAGATTTCACTGGGCGGGAGTCAGGGCAACGAGTCGTCACTAGGCAAGATCCTCGGTCCGTCTTTCTACCGGGAAGACGTAACCAACGTGATCGACAAACTATTGAAAGTCTATGTCGGCGAACGTACGCCTGATGAGACGTTTCTCGACACCTATCGCCGCATCGGCTTGAAGCCCTTCAAGGAGCATGTCTATGCCTGATCAGTCACGCACCCTGATCGCCGAGCGCCGCGTCCAGAACGATGAATGGGTACTTTGCGAGGAAAATGTATCACGCCCGGAGAACGGGCGGATCATCGTCCCGCTGGTGGAGTGGCAGGAAGCGTCCGGCGACGACGTCGCGCCGTTGCTGGTCAGCGATACCGAGCTCACCCCCGAGCTCGCCGAGCAACTGCTCGATGCACCACTGATTGCCATCGACTTTCCCAAGTTCACCGACGGACGCGGCTACAGCATTGCGCGTCAGCTTCGGGAGCGTTATGGGTATCAGGGGCAGATTCGTGCAGTCGGCGACGTCCTGATCGATCAACTCTATTATATGTCGCGCTGCGGCTTCGATGCCTTCCTGCTACGCGAGGATCAAGTCGTCGAGGACGCACTCAATGCCCTGGACACGTTCACTCTCAGCTATCAACCCGGCACCGACACACCGGAGCCCCTGTTCAGACGGCGCATGCGCGAAAGCGCCTGACGCTGACTAGGCACTGGCCGACGGACGTTCACATGCGAACGACGTCGGCCCCTTCTGCGTTTTATCATCCACGAGTCAGCCCCGCCGTTTCTGCTGACGTTCGCGATTGTCGGCGCGGGCACGCTCCGACTTCCGCAGCATGGCATAGGTGGCGCCCAAGCCGCCGTGGCTCTTATGCGCCGAGACATAAGCTTGTACATCGTCGAACTGCGCCAGCCATTTACCGACGTAGGAACGCACGATGTTCGCATGCCCTTCGGCCTCCTTGCTGCGACCATGCACGATCAATACACAGCGCAGATCATGCTCTCGCGCGTCTCGTATGAACCGGAACAATTCGCGGCGACATACCTCCAGCGGCCTCTTCTGCACATGCAAATACGCCTCCGGAGCATAGCCGCCGTGACGCAAACGCTCGAGCACACCGATCTGAATGCCATCCCGACGATGCTCGATGGGATCGGCCGGCCCTACCAGATCGACGAACTCATCGGATAAGAAATTGCTCTCCTTGTCGTCGGCCTCGGCCTGAGCACGGCGAGCCAATTGAGCCTCAGAAGGAGCGGAGGGTGAATGCTCGACATCCGCCTTGTCGCGGCCTTTGGTCAAGGGCTGAACATCTTCCCCTAACGCCTGCCGAAATAGATCGTCCTGCATGTGCTGGCTCATTGGTTTGCTCTCCTATGGCCCACGATCTCGGGACGCCTTGACGATTCCCAAGCTAACGAGATAATGCCACACTCCCCGCCCTTGGCGGCAAGTACAACCGTGGGTGTCCTACCCCGTTCGCCCGCTTCCTCGCACTTCAAGCACTGGGGAGAAGCCAATGCGTTGGGTCTATAGAATCGGGCTTTTCGCCATGATCGCTATCGCCCTCGGGGTCGGCTACCTCTGGTACACCTTCCAGAGCCCCTATGGCTATGCAGCGCCAGCCAATCCGCCAATCATCGATCGTCGTCTCGAGCATCACACAGTGTTCGTCTATGGCACCCTGCGTTATGCTCCGATCCGCTGGCTGGTCATGGGACGTGCCGGCACCGCGACACCCGCCAAGCTCCAAGGTTATGCCCGTAATGAGCTGGATATTTCACCGGCGCCAGACGAGCAGGTCGATGGATATGCCCTTTCGGTCACAAGCGATGAGCTCAAGCGTTTGGATCGATATGAACACTTGGGGGAGCGTTATCGGCGTGTAAACGTCAAACTCGATAACGGACAAAGCGCCTGGGTCTATCAACGTTTGTAATGCACTGAGAATTTTCAGGTTGAGTTATTACATAAATAGATAACGGTATAAAAGAATGCTGCAAGGAATAAAGCCTCATCCCCGAGGCGTGTGCAGTAGGCGTTCCATGGGCTGGGTCAACACCTGCTGGCGATGGTCTTCGGCTTCCTGGAGTGCAGCATGCACGAGCGTCATTTCACTTGTCGGTGCATTTTCGCCAAGTGGCACCGGCCAGGGCATGGCGCGCTGAAACTCCCAGAGCGTCAGCACGCCCAAGTCACGCCCCAGCATCCAGCGATCATTGTCGAGCTGAGCAGCAACCCCCAGCTTTTCCAGCGGCGCCATCACTTCCGTGTACCGCAGCCCCAGGCACATCGCCAATTCTCGATCGGCAAGCGATCGCCCATGCTGATGCGCTTCGTGAAGTCGAGACACTACGCCCAAGGCTTGCCAGAACGGCGGCCAATAGCGCCATTCGACACGGCGTCGCTCGCTCAGCCAGGCGGCCAGTTCAGCCCCGACCAACACAATCGCCCAGGACAGAAACACCCATATCAAGAACAAGGGAACGGCAGCGAAAGTGCCATAGATCACCTGGTAGGAAGGAAAATAGGTGACATAAAGCGAAAAAGCACCCTTGGCTAGCTCCAGCGCCAATGCCGCCATCCCTGCCCCGGCCACAGCATGCCGAAACCGCACACGGCAGTTGGGGACTGCCATGTAGAT
Source organism: Chromohalobacter sp. 11-W (assembly GCF_029889905.1). GTDB lineage: Bacteria > Pseudomonadota > Gammaproteobacteria > Pseudomonadales > Halomonadaceae > Chromohalobacter. The sequence continues at coordinate 70,065 of NZ_JARANZ010000002.1, forward strand.
GAAGACGAAGGCCGTGAAACTCAGCGTCAGAGGCAACAGGCGCAGGAAGGTCGCCGGCCCGCCCAGCACATCAGCGGCGCCGCGCACCAGCGTCAATGACGCCAGATAAGAAGACAACAGAAACCCCGAACCGACCAACAGCGGGCCGAGCGTCAGCACCGCCCAATACAGCAGAAAACTGGACACTCCCCGCCGGCTGCGTGACACATGCCAGATCGTGTTGAATGCCCTTTCGACGGTGATCATCATCATGACGGCCGTCACCAACAGGAAAATCAGCCCGATCAACGTCAGGCTACGCGCTTGGCGAGAGAAGTCACGCAGGTGCTCGACCAACGCCGATCCCGTAGCGGGCACGAACTGGCTGAAGATCAGGCCCTGAAGTTGTTCGCTGATTCCCTGAAAGCTAGGGATGGCCGACAGCATCGCATAAACGACGGTCATGAAAGGAACCACGGCGAACAAGGTGGTATAGGTCAACGCCGAGGCAGTCTTGAGCCCATCGTGAGAATCAAAACGCTGTATCAGTTCACGCAGGCTACGCAGGATGAGGGCGGGCCAGCGGCGGTCAAGGAGTTGTGGGCGTCGCATGTGGCACTCTACAATGCTTGGCTAATTATTTGATTCGTCGCCCCCAGCTGCCGGAGTTAAGGCATGACGACTTTTACACTTTACCACAACCCGCGCTGCTCCAAGTCGCGAGAGGCCTTGGCCCTGCTCGAGGCTCGGCGTGTCGTTGTCAACGTGCATCGCTATCTCGATACGCCACTCGACATCACGCACCTTCGTGGACTCGCACAGCGGCTCGAGGGTGGCGCGCCGGCCCTGATTCGCACCAACGAAGCCCAATGGACAGCCTTGGCGCTCCAGGATCCCAGCGACGAGGAACGCTTGCAGGCCATTGCCGACTATCCTCGGCTCATGCAACGCCCGATACTCGACGATGGTACGCACGCCCGCATCGGTCGTCCCCCGGAAGCTCTTCTCGACTTGATCGAATGATCGATGCCCCACGACATGAGGTCTCCCATGACTCGCCCCGCTTCTGAAACACCCTATGTACTCGTCCTCTTCTATTCACGGAACGGCGCCACGCGAGAGATGGCAGAGCAGCTCGCCGCCGGCGTGGAAAGCATCTCCGGTATCGCGGCACGGCTACGTACCGTTCCCCCCGTTTCCACGACATGCGAAGCGGTCGACCCGGAAATTCCCGCTGAGGGGGCTGTCTACGCAACATTAGACGACCTCCGCCACTGCCATGGCCTGGCGTTGGGCAGCCCTACACGGTTTGGCAACATGGCCTCGCCCCTCAAATACTTCCTGGATACCACCAGCGAACTTTGGATGAACGGCGTCCTCGCCGACAAACCCGCCACCGCGTTCACGTCCACGGCCAGCCTGCACGGCGGACAGGAAGCCACGCTATTGACCATGCTGATTCCCCTGCTGCATCACGGCATGGTCTACGCAGGCGTGCCCTATCGCGAGACACGTCTGCTGACGACGCAATCCGGCGGCACACCCTATGGCACGAGCCACCTCGCCGGCGCGCAGGCAGATCGCCCTCTGGATGACGACGAAACAGCACTGTCGCGTGCACAGGGCGAGCGGCTAGGACGCCTCGCGCTGGCCATGCGTTCTCTGCATGAGGCGACATGATGCGTCAACAACTCGATCAACTGGCATCACGTCATGGGTTAGCATATGTCACGACACAGGCACGTCGAGGCGTCTGGGGCGGCTTGGCGGCACTGGCTATCTTGCAGCTTCTCGGCGGATGGCAACTGCATGCCAGCGGTCAGATCGGCCTGATGCCGATCGCCGTCCGTCTCTTGCCATTGGTACTTTTCCTGCCCCCTATAATCACTAGACGCCCGCGTGGACACGTCATGCTCGCGTTCGTCAGCCTGCTATACATCTTGCAAGGGCTGATGATCGCCCAGCTACCGGGGCGGTTGGCATGGGGGACGCTGGAAACACTCGCTGCTCTCGTCTTGTTCGTTAGCGCCGCCGCGTATGCGCGCTGGCGCCGACAACAGCTGACAGGCTGAGGAATGTCGCTACGCCCGTCGAGCTGCCTCATCCTCGCGATGCTCGTCGTCAGTATCGCGTGCTCGTTGCTCCACCTGCCATTATGGCCGGCGGCGATTCTGGGATGGCTTGCGACGTTGCGCCTGAGCCTGCAACTGCCACGGGCCTCCCAGCGACAAGCCATGTGGTTGGGCTTGGCCGGGATAGTCATCTGGGGCGTCGCTCTATGGCGCGAGACACCGGCCTCTCTGGCTTCCGGACTCAGCGTCAACCAGCCCTTGCTGATGATGTTCGCCGGCGTCAGCTTTCTCTCCATGGCGCGCCCTCTCAACGATGACGATACGCAGCACGAACGGCGCGGCAGCTTCTGGGGCACGTTGCTAGGCGTCCACCTCTTTGGAGCGGTCATCAATCTTTCCGTACTGTTTCTGTTCGGGGACCGCATGCAGCGCAAAGGACGCTTGACGCGCCAACAGGCCATCGTCCTGGGACGCGCCTTCCCGGCGGCAGCAGCCTGGTCGCCGTTCTTCGTCGCCATGGGGGTCGCCCTGACCTATGCGCCGGGCATCGACTTCCTTGCGTTGCTCCCGTGGGGACTTCTCGCGTCGTTGCTCCTGCTGGCACTGGTGACCATCGATGCGCTGCGCCTGCCCGGTGAATTCATCGGTTACCCGCTCGGTAAGAGTAGTCTTGTGCTCCCCGGCGTACTGGCGCTGAGCGTCATCGTGACGCACTTCATCTGGCCGAGTTTATCCATCCCCTTGATCATCAGCATCGTATCGCCACTGTTCGCGACGCTGCTGGTCCCCTCGCGCGAGCGCCGTGGCCGATTGCATAAGCAGCTCAACGATGGATTGCCGCGCCTGGGGCCCCAATTCGCGTTATTTCTCGCCGCCGGGCTCATCTCGAGCGGTCTCGCCGCGCTGCTGGCCAGCGCACCGGATCAACAGTTCCTTCCGCTTGACCATTTCGGGAGTTTCGCTGCCTGGATCACGCAAGGTATTCTCGTGATATTGGCATTCGTGGGTATTCACCCGCTTGTGGGCATCGCCACGATCGCGCCGCTGGTGCAACCTCTGGGACCGGATCCAACCTTGCTGGGCATGCTATTTCTCATGAGTTGGGCGTTGGGGACCGGCTGTAGCCCCTTGTCGGGCAGCAACCTCGCGCTATGCGTTCGCTACGGCATCAAGTCGCGGGACATGATGCGCTGGAACCTACCCTACGCGGTACTCGGCTGGCTGGCATGTGGCGCGGTATTTGCCTTGTATGCCTGGTGGCAGACACCCTGACCCTCACCCTGCATAAGGATGATATTCATGCTTTGCGCGCGCTCATCATGGGTAAAGGCTCTGCTATCGACACGACGACTTTTACCTATCTCGACCGCCTGGAGCGCTATCCTGATGGGTATGACCGCATTCGTCTGTATATGCCGGCATCCACTGGGAATGACCGTCGAATGCCGCCACCCGATAAAGATGGATGCACATTTAGGAGAGTAAGACCATGAATTACGATATCGCTGACCTGCGACGCGATTACGCCGGCGAGACACTCTCCGACGCGCACACGCCGGCATCGCCCATCGACTTGTTTCAAGCCTGGTTTGCGGCCGCTCGCGAACATGAGCCTCAAGATCCCAATGCCATGACGCTGGCCACTGTGGATAGCCAGGGGCTCCCTCATGCCCGCGTAGTATTGCTCAAGCATTTCGACGAGCAAGGTTTCGTGTTCTTCACCAACTACCAAAGCCACAAAGGCAGCGAGCTGGCAAATGTCCCTCATGCGGCCCTGGTGTTCTGGTGGCCCCTCCTCCACCGGCAAGTGCGTATCGAAGGACGCGTGGAAAAAGCCGAGGCCAACATTTCGGATGAGTATTTCGCCAGCCGTCCTCGGGACAGCCAGCTAGGCGCGTGGATTTCCCAGCAGAGCGTGGAAATCCCCGACCGCGAATGGCTGGAGGAACGCAAGCAACGGTTTGAACAGGTCTATTCCAACCAAAGCGTCGAGCGCCCACCGCACTGGGGTGGATATCGTGTTCGGCCGCTTATTCTGGAATTCTGGCAAGGCCAATCCAATCGTCTCCATGACCGTATTCGCTATCGCCATCACGAACAGGATGCTGCCTGGAGCAAAACGCGCTTGGCACCTTAAACCTCATGGCTTGCCCCATTCAGCGCATTGACCACCCCACCATGCAAAACGCCCGATCCGTGAAGGACCGGGCGTCTAGTGCAACGCTCTTCGACACATAATGTCGAGAGCCGTGGCTATCAGCTATCGCCGTTTACCCACTCATCGACGACATCGGGATGCTCGTCGACCCACTTCTTGGCGTTTTCGTACGGATCGGAATCTTCTTCCTGATTCATGAGCATCACTTCGCCCATCTGTTCCGGCGTCCACTCGAAGTTATCGAGAATCGCGTAGGCTTCCGACATATCGTCTTTCAACCCTTTACGCACGACGGTATTGATGTGCTCAGCGCCACCATAGACGTTCTTGGGGTCGTCCAGATACTTGAGGTCCCAGCGTGCGAACATCCAGTGCGGCGTCCAACCGGCGACCACGATATCTTCATCGTTCTTGATGGCACTATCCAGCGCAGCGGTCATGGTGGCGCCGCTACCTGATTGCAGGTTGATAGCATCATCAAGATCGTACTCGTCGATGGCCTTCTCGGTCAGGTTCATGAGGCCAGCACCGGGATCGATCCCTACGATCTCGTCATTGACGACATCGGCCTTATCATCAAGTTCATCGATGGACGAGATATCGGTATAAGAGGGAACGACAAGTCCCAACTTGGTACCCTCAAGGTTCGGGCCCAGGTTCTCGACCTTGTCGCCGACCTTGTTCAGGTACTGTTCATGCGTGGAAGGCAACCATGCCGCCACCATGCCATCAGCATCACCATACGCCACGGCTTGCCACATCGCAGCGGCAGACAGTGAGGACATTTTCACGTTATAGCCTTGCTCTTCGAGCACCGCGCGCACCACGTTGGTGGAGGCTACCTCGGAAGACCACTCGACATAAGCGAGCGTGATATCACCCTTGCTGTCCTGCGCTTGCGCGATGCCCGCATTGAGCCCTGCGCCGGCGGCCATCATGATGGCGCCATAGCGTACGGCTTTCGTCAATGGAGTGCGTGTCATCGTCTTTCCCCTTCTCTTATTGATGGGAGATCCTGCCGGAACGGCCTGCGGCCGCTCCTTTTCGAGCACATGCTCGATACCTGGCGTTTTATTACGCCTTGCTTCTTAGCTAGCTTTCTTTTTCGGCTTGCGAAGCGCCTGCGTGATGCGATCCAGCAACATTGCGAGGATGACGACAGCAATACCCGCTTCGAAACCATCGCCAGGACGCAGACGCTGGATGGCGCGCCATACTTCGCTACCCAGGCCATCGGCCCCGATCATCGCCGCGATCACGACCATCGACAGCGCTAGCATGATCGTCTGATTGATGCCGGCCATGATCGTCGGCAAGGACAGCGGAAACTGTATCTTGATCAACTTCTGAGTACGCGTGGCACCGAATGCATCCGCCGCCTCTATCAAATCGTTAGGTACCTGTCGAATCCCCAACGTTGTGAAGCGTATCGCCGGCGGCATCGAAAAGATCACCGTGGCGAAAATAGCCGACACCGAACCAATACCGAAAAACGGAATGGCCGGAATCAGATAAACGAAAGCCGGCATGGTCTGCATGAAATCCAGAACCGGCATGATGACACTATAGAAGCGATCCGAAATGGCCGCGAGCACCCCAAATGGCAAGGCAATGACCACCGCGACTGCCGTGGCAATCACCACCAGCGTCAAGGTCTCGATCATCGGATTCCAAAGTTCGAGGTTCCAGATCAAGGCCAGCCCCAACACCGCCCCGATCCCTAGGCGCAAGTTGGCGACCCGCCAGCAGATCAATGCGATGATCGCCATCAGCGCCCACTCAGGCAACCACATCAGCCCATCGTTAAGCGCTGATATACCTGTTTGGGTAACACTGGAAATGCCTCGTGTCACATTGGAATAATGCGATGTTAGAAAATCGAGACCACCCTCGATGCCGTCGCCGAGGGGAATGCGTGGAATATCGATCGCCATCAGTGCTCTCCCGCTTCAGCCAGTTTTTCAAGTACCGCGCCCTTCACGACCACACCCAATAGACGTTGGTTGTCATCAACGATGGCAATCGGATAGCTTTTTTCGTTGAACATGGCAAAGAGGTTGTTCATGGGTTCATCCGGACCGGCCTTCGGGAAGTCGTTCTGGATCAACTCGTTGATCGTGTCCTTGCCAGCCTTGGCAGCGGCATCAACGTCGTCGACACTCACGATGCCCAGCAAGGTGCGATCACGATCGATGACGTAGATGGAGTCGAGTCCATGCTCGCTCATCTTGCGCAATACGGTACGCGGGCCATCGCTATCACGCGCCGTGGCACGCACGGAACGCATGGCACTATTGGCCGTGAAGATGCGCGACATATCCACGCCCTCGACGAAGCGCGCCACATAATCGTCAGCGGGCCGCGTCAGAATATCTTCGGGCGTACCCATCTGCACGACTTCGCCATCCTTGAGCAGGATGATGCGATCACCGATGCTGATCGCCTCATCGAGATCGTGGGTGATGAAGATCGTGGTCTTCTTCATACGATGCTGCAGCTCAATCAATTCTTGCTGCATATCCTTGCGGATCAGCGGATCGAGTGCCGAAAAGGCCTCATCCATCAGCATCACGGTAGAGTCGTTAGCCAATGCGCGGGCAAGACCGACACGCTGCTGCATGCCCCCGGAAAGCTGGCTTGGGTAAGCATCTTCCCAGCCGTCCAGGCCTACCTGCTTGAGAGAGTTGCGAGCGCTTTCCACACGAGATTTTTTCTCGACACCGCGCACCTCAAGGCCGTATTCGGCATTTTCCTGCACGGTTTTATGCGGGAAGAGCGCAAAATTCTGGAAAACCATCGAAAAGTGACGGCGCCGACATTCCAGCAGCTCTTTCTCGCTGAGCTTGGGAATGTTCTGACCATCGATCACGATATCGCCTTCGGTGGGCTCGATGAGGCGATTGAGACAGCGAATCAGCGTCGATTTCCCGGAACCCGACAGACCCATGATGACGAGAAGCTCGCCTTCACGTACATCGAAGTCGATATTGGAAAGACCCAGAGTCTGGCCGGTTTTTTCAAGAATCTCGGGACGCTTTTTCCCTTGGTTACGCAGCTCGAGTGCTTTCTTAGGCTGGGAGCCAAACACCTTGCTCAGACCGCGTACCTGAATCTTGATATTGGTTTCGTCTGTTTCAGTCATAGGCTTGCCTGCTTTGGTCAAGTCGTCGCCATGCCCTTGCAAAGCAAGAGCGCTCAGCAATGTCACGTTGTCACGTTGCGAGTATCTGGCGGGTCAGTCTCCTGGCTCTTATTATGGTCATGGAGATGATAAGAGATGATCATGAAGATAAAATTTCGTTATGTTTCGTATCGAATCATACCTACTTATTGATATTGCTTCAAATAAAAACAACTGATGATTGATCCATGGTTCAATAACCCGGCGCGCGCCGCCAGGCGTCTCGATCATACTCGATCACCCCGATCGGCAATCGATGAAGCCGACCTTTAGCGGCTTCGTCGCGACATCGGGAGATAGGCCCAGGAGCATCAATCCGCCGGACTCTCCAGCCGGTGGCGTTGCCAATCGCTGCTCGGCTCGTTGAGTCGCAAGGAGGCCTCGACCACCTGCTCTTCCATGTTATAGCGGAAGCTAAAGCCCAGGTGTTTCAGCAGCGCGCGCATGGGCTGGTTGTCGAGCATCACCGTGCCGACCATCTCGAGGATGCCGAGACCCTTGCAGTAGCGGATCATCTTTTCCATCAGCAGGCTACCGAGGCCATGCCCGTGGAGATCATCGCGAATGATCACGGAAAATTCAGTACGGATGTTGTCCGGATCGTTCCACACACGCACTACGCCGAGCATTTCCTTACTGCCATCGGGGCACGCATGCTCGGCGATGAACGCCATTTGGCGGTCGTAATTGATCTGCGCCAGCACGGCCAGATCACGCTGCGTCAGGTCCGCCTTGTGGTGGAAATAACGAAAGCGAATGCTTTCCTCGGAGAGCCGCTCGTGAAATAGCGTGATCAGCGGCGCGTCTTCTCCCCGGATCGGGCGCACCTCGACATCCATGCCATTGCCCAACACCCGCCATTCACGCAGTTCCTCGGGGTACGGCATGATCGCATGACGCGCGGGCTGCCCCAGGTCCATGGCAAAGTCCACCGCCACGACACCATCACGATTGAGCAATAGCGGATTGAGTTCCAACCCCTGGAGTTCGGGCAAATCCGACGCCATCTGCGAGAGCTTGACCAGCAATTCGCAGAGCCGTTCGACGTCCTGTTCGGGGTCGGAGGCGTGCTCACGGATCAGGCGGTACGCATGTGTACGCGATACCAGCTCGTTGGCCAGCGTCATGTTCAGCGGCGGCAAGGCCACCTGACGATCCGCCAGCACATTGATCTTGTAACCGCCGATGCCGAAGACAATGACCGGCCCGAACACCGGATCACGCGTGATGCCTGCGCAAAGTTGCATCGACGCCTTGCCGCGCTGCATACGTTGCAGGCAATAGCTGAAAATCGGGCTTTCGGGGAATTTCTCGCGAACCTTGTCACCCAGACGCTGCACGCCATCGGCCACCTGCTCCGGCGTCTCGAGATCTTGCAGTAACCCGGCGGACAACTTGTGCGGATGCTTGCGATAGCGAAACGGTACGCAGTTATGCGCATGCACGATTTTCAGAGCCATGGGGCCATCGATGCCCCGCGCCGCTTGAAGCGCCTCCTCAGGGCCGAAGACATACTGGCTCGGCACCGACGGTATGCCATAGGCGGCCAGGACTTCGGCGGTTTCCTGATGCGTCAGGCGATCACGCTCACGTTGCTTGGCGGAGGCGATCAAACGATGGCAGCGCGCGCGGATGTCAGGTTGCGTCGTGAAGGGTAGGCTTGGCGGCGTTTCCTGCAAAAGCGTCTGCACACGCTGATAATCGACCATGTGCATGAAAGCCTTGACCGCTTTTTCTGGAGAGATATAGGTAGGGATACCCGCCAGGTTGCACTCATGGCGCGCCTTGAGCGCTTCCTCGAGCCCCATCCAACTGGTCAGCAGGTTGCGCTTGAAACGTTTGCGATTGGCGATCAGCGCCTCGGCGGTGATCTTGGAAGGCGCCAGGCGGGTCGGCGCGTGCACCACCAGCACGGCGTCCACGTTGGCATCGGCCGCCACGATTTCCAGCGCATCGACGAACCGCTCGGGCGAGGCGTTACCGCCCAAATCGACGGGGTTGCGCCCCGGCAAGCTGACATCGAACTCCCCCTGCACCAGCGCATCGCGAGTAACATCGGTCAATTCCGCCAGCTTGCCGCCAGCGATCACCAGCTTGTCGATCGCCAAGAGCGCCGGTCCCAAACCATTTGCCACGATGGCCAAGCGATCACCGCGCAACGGCCGCATCCGCGTCAGGGTTTCCAAGGCATCGAACAACTCATCGGAATCATCCACGCGCACGACCCCAGCGCGCGCCAGCGCTGCGTCGAATATCACGTCGCGATTGTCGATCCCCGGCGTCTGCGGTTCATGCGTCAGTGTCGACTGCACCGAGCGTCCGCTCTTGATCGCCAGCACCAACCGGTGTCGTGAAGCATCACGCAGTGCGGTCATGAAATGCTGCGCGTCGTGCACCCGCTCCAGATGCAGCAACAAGGCGCGTGTCGGCGAGTACTGGTTGATGTAATCCATTAGATCGGACAGCATCACGTCGACGCTGTCGCCCAGTGTCACCAGATGCGAAAAACCGATGTCGCGCCCCGCTGCCCAGTCGATCATGGCATTGCCGAGCATCCCCGACTGGCCCAGGTAGGCGACGCGTCCCGCCTTGATCGGTTGGCTGGCATAGGTGGCGTTGAGCTTGCTGCCGGGCACCACGATCCCCAGGCACTCCGGCCCCAACACGCGGATCCCCGAGCGCAACGCCGCCTTAAGCATACGCTCTCGCAGCGAGCCCCCATCCTGCGTGCGGTCATCGAGATAGGAGCCTCCCGAAAGTACCAAGGCCGCGCGCGCCCCCAGCTTGCCCAGCGCTTCGATGCTCCGCGGTACGCCTTCCACCGGATTACAGAGGATCGCCAGGTCCGGCACGGCGGGCAAATCCGCAATACGCTTCACGCAGGTCACCCCATACACGGTGTCATAACCGCGCGGGTTCACCGCCCACAGCGTGCCGGAAAACCCGGCCTCGAGCAGATTGCCAAGCACCATGCCGCCCATCGAGTGCGGCTTTTCCGAAGCGCCGATCACTGCCACGCTATGAGGCTCGAAGAAGTGGCGCAGAAAACGCGTTCCCACAGCAATTTCTCCCGATTGATCCGACCTTGCCGCTCACCATCGCGCGCGAACGGCCTAAACTCAACGTAGGCCTCTCGTCACGGCCATGATGACATGGCATCGTTCGACCTATGGGCACTGTTCTCGCATCCTATCAGGCCTTAAGGTCCCACGCGGACGGCATACGCCCATCGTCTCAGCCGATAGACGTCCCCTGGATGGAGTTCCCATGATCACTGCGTATATTACCCACCCCGATTGCATGCGGCATCTCATGGGGCCGAACCATCCCGAGAGTCCCAAGCGCCTTGAAGCCATACGCGCCCGCCTAGCCTTGAGTGGCGTGTTGACGCATACCATGCAATCCGAAGCGCAGCCGGTAAAGGCGCAGACGCTCGCCCTCGCGCATTGTCCGCAGTATCTGGAAACGCTCGAGGCTCACGCCCCGCAGGAAGGCTTGAGCGAACTCGACGGCGAGACCCACATGAACCCGGACACGCTGGCCGCCGCGCGCGTCGCCGCCGGCGCGGCCGTACGTGGCGTCGATCAGGTCTTTCGGCACCAGGCAGACAATGTCTTCTGTGCCGTGCGTCCCCCGGGGCATCACGCCGAACGCGGCTCGGCGATGGGCTTTTGTTTCTATAACAACGTCGCCATCGGGGTGGCTCACGCCCGCCAGCGTTATGACGTCGAGCGCATCGCCGTGCTGGACTTCGACGTCCACCAAGGCAACGGCACGGTCGATATCTTCAAGGACGACCCCGGCGTCCTGGTCTGCTCGAGCTTCCAGTCGCACTTCTACCCTTGGCGCTATCAGGACGGTACATGGGACAACATCGTCAACACTCCCTTATCAGCAGGGGCCGATGGCAATGAGTTTCGCCGTCGCGTGGAAATGCAATGGCTTCCCGCTCTGCAAGCTTTCAAACCACAGTTGATCCTGCTCTCGGCGGGGTTCGATGCTCACCGCGACGATCCCATGGCGGATCTTAACCTCGTCGAAGCCGATTATTTCTGGGTGACGCAACTCGCCCTGGATATCGCCCGTGTATACGCCGACGGGCGCTTAGTCTCGGTACTCGAGGGGGGCTATCAACTGGATGCCTTGGGGACCAGTGTCGAGGCACATCTCAAAGCGCTGCTGGGCTTTCCTCTCGGCGACTCGTGAGCGCCCGCGAACGACGCCCGGCTGGCCCCGCGCCCACCGGGCTGTGGTATCCTAACGGAAACTTTATTTCCTATTGTGGAACCTCATGGCTACCCAAACCGATAGCGACGCCGCCCTGCGCATCGCCTCCGGACGCAAAGCGTTCGTCGAGCCGCTACGTCTGGGTGATCGCCTCAAGGAAATTCGCCTGTCCAACCACTGGACTTTGGAAGAGGTCAGCCAACGTACCGGTTTGGCGCGTTCGACGCTGTCCAAGATCGAGAACGATCAGATCTCGCCTACCTTCAGCGCCGTGCAGAAACTCATCGGCGGCCTCGGGATCGATCTCCCGCAACTGCTGACCCCGCCCAAGCCGCAGTCACACACACTCGGTCGACGCGATCTAACGCGTGTCGGCGAAGGCCAACAGCATCCCACGCCTACCTATGAGCACGAACTCCTCTCGTGGCAACTGGCGCAGAAACGGATGATTCCCTTCAAGACCATCGTCCGCGCCCGCAGCTTCGACGAATTCCACGAATGGGTACGTCATGACGGCGAGGAATTCCTGATGGTGCTCGACGGCGACATCCTGCTATATACCGAGTTCTACGAGCCGATACATCTGACCCACGGCGACAGCATCTATTTCGACAGCGACATGGGCCACGCCCTGGTTTCGGTCAGCGAATCAGATGCCGTAGTACTCTCCGTATGCACGCGCGGCGAGAACGCGTAATACCCCATGAATGAAAGCGCCCGACTCCAGGCCGGGCGCTTACTTCATTCACGCTGAACATGTCGGGAGACATGCACCCGCGACATCTTCAATCGATATCCTTGACGGCGCTATCGCCGGACAGCTCACGGGCCATCATGCGGTCACTATACGCCACGCCATAGCGCTTGCGCGCCCACAGGTACATCACCAGTCCGAGCAGCATCCAGGCCCCGAAGACGACCCACTCGATCGGCAACAATGCAGACGGACTGCCTGGCAGGTAAAGACTCACCATGCCCAGCGACAACGCCACCGCAACGATGCCGACCAATTTGCCATAAGGCACCTTGAAGGGACGCGGCATATCGGCGTTCTTGTAACGCATCACCACAAACGACAGCGCCACGAACAAATACGCGATGACGATACCCAGACCACCGGCGTCGACCAACCAGACAAGCATCGGACGCCCAAAAAACGGCGCCAGGCAGGAGACAGCGCCGATCAGAATGATCGCATTGCTGGGGGTCTTGTAACGTGGGTGAAGCTTGCCCAGAAACGCCGGCAGCATGCCCGCATGGGCCAGCGCATAGATGGCACGCGAACCACCGATATAAAAGGCGTTCCAACTGGTGATGATGCCCGCGATGCCCGCCAGCACCATTAGCTTGCCGGCCCAAGGAGCCGCGAATACGGCCTGCATGGCATCCGGTACCGCCAGATGAGAGGCAGTCAAGGCTTGGGGGTCGAGCATCAGCGACGTGCCGAGAATGATCAAGGCATACCAGAACACTGCCAGGATGACCGATATCATCAACACCTTGCCGATATCACGGAATGGCAGATTGATTTCCTCGGCCGCCTGCGGGATGACATCGAAGCCCACGAACATGAAAGGCACCATGATCATGACCATCATGATCCCGCCCACGAGGCCGTTCTCGACATTGAACAGGGGCTCCATGTGAGCCGTTTCTCCAGTAAACAACGCCCCGGTGATGAACATCACGCCCACCACCAGGATCAGAATCGTCACCAGTTTCTGCACCAGAGCCGCCGTGCGAATGCCGATGTAGTTGATCGCCATCATGACCAGCGAACCGACGACGCCGACTGCCACCCAGGTGGCCTTGACGTCCCAGCCGGCAACCGTCCAGAGATCGCCGACGGCATAACCGGGAAACAAATTCTCGAATACCGTAGGCAGGGCCACGGCCTCGAAGGACACCACGCTCATGTAACCCAGCACGATGGTCCAGGTACAGAGAAACGAGGCGAAATGTCCCAGGGCGTGATAGCTGTATACGTGTTCGCCACCGACCTGAGGCATCGCCGAGGCCAGCTCGGCATACGTCAATCCCACCAATACGATGGCAATGCCACCGATGACAAAGGCCAGGATGGCCCCTAGACTCCCAGCAGACTGGATCCAGTTGCCGGTCATGACGATCCAGCCCCACCCAACCATGGCGCCGAACGCCAACGCGAGTACATCTTTACGCGCCAGTACCCGCGTCAGTTCGCTTACTTCATTGGAAGACGTTGTTCGATTCATCGCGATACTCGTTTATTGAAAGCGGTGTTGTTGAGTGCACTTATCTTGCGTCCAGAAAGCGGCATTTGTTTCATATAATGCACGCCAACCGAGGAAGATAATTGACCACTTGAATCGAGACAACCCGGGGCACGAGGCCATGTCCGCTTTTTCCACGCCATGACGATAAGAACAATAGAGGCTAAGTATGCTGAACGTCGTCGCCCCGCCATAACAGCTTGCCGCATTCGTCGAGCGTGTAACCGCCCAATGATTGGGCCAGAGTCAAACCGGCGGCGCTGTGTAGATAATCGAACATCTGCTGCAACAGCGACCGGAAATACACATTGCGCGGCGTCACCAGATCGAATGCTTCCTCGGTGATGGGAATGAAGCCCAGGCCGAATTCATTGGCTGCCGACAGCGTCCCGGGGCCGATATCGGCTTCGTGACGGGCGATGAGCGAGGCGATTTCACGCTCGCTATACGCGACGACCTGGGTGTTGAGCTGCTCGAGTCGCAATTGATGCCCCGCCAGCCATTCCTTGAGGAAACGCTGCGACCCAGCCCCTTCCTGGCGGATCGCCCAGCGCCGATTGCCGCCGAAGAGTCCGGAAGGGTCGTGCGGCTGGTGTCGATCCTCCGAGCGAATGATCAACCCCTGACTGCGGCGGAAAAGACGTACCAGCACCCAATGACGATAGCCGCTATGACTTCTCACCAGGGCGGGATGGCGCAGCTCACTCTCCTCGGCGCGTCCCCAGTGAATGGCACATACATCGGCGCGACCTTGCGAAAGCAGCGACAAACCCAGTTGCGTCCCGGTGACGCTATAACCATAGAAGGCATGCCCTTGTTGCTGCTGATTGAGTCGCATGATCAGCGCCGAGAGCAACGGGTCGTCACTGCCGGTCACCATCAGACGATCGGCGAGCACGCCATGGTGGCAGGACTCCAGAATCCACTGCTCGACCAAGCGTCGAGGAAAGAGCCATTTGCCGGTCACCTTGGTGGAGGGAATGGCGCCATCGCTGGCCAGCTGGTAAATCTTCTTTTCGTTGAGATGCAAAAGCTCGGCGACTTGATGCACGTTGAGAAACGGCGACGTGGAGGATGAATCGCTCATGAGGTGCCCTTTTGCCGAGACGCCGCTTTGTCCCCCGGACGTGGCGCCGGCATGGCGTCCAGCACCAGGCGTGCCTGTTCGTCGACGACCTGGAAATGACGTCCCTTGGCACGTGCCACCAGCAATACACCGAACCGTTGGGCCAACTCCACGCCCTTCTGTGTCATGCCCGAGCGCGAGACCAGCACGCTGATTCCCATCTGCGCGACCTTGAGCACCATTTCGGACGTCAGCCGTCCCGTGGTGTAGAAAATGTCCGCCGTGGCCAGTTCGGCGTCTTCCGGCGCGCCTTCGCCCAGTGCCGCCAGCCATTGGCGACCGGCCAGCGTATCCACCGCATTATGGCGCCCCACGTCTTCCACGAACCCCAGCACACGATCCTGCCGACACAGCGCGCAGCCATGCACGGCCCCGGCATTGCGGTATGTCTCGTTGAACTGCCCCAGATTGTCGAGCATGCGATACAGCACCGCCTGAGATAACGGCTCGCAGGGTAAGGGGCGCAGATCGGTGGCATCGAGCAAACGCCCGAAGACCGTTCCCTGTCCGCAGCCAGTAGTCACGGTTCGCTGAGCCAGGCGCGCGTCGAGATCTTCAGGCAAGGCACGCGTCACCACCGCGGCGGCCTCCACGTCCCAGTCGACCTGCAGTGCTTCGACATCCTCGACACGCACCAACAATCCTTGGTTGCGCAGGTAACCGAGCACTAGCGCTTCCGGCTCGGCACCCAGCGTCATCAACGTGACGATCTCCTGACGATTCAGGTACACCGTCAAGGCACGTTCGGCGGCGATCGCCTGCTGTCGGCGCTGGCCATATTCGTCGGTCACCGCAATCTCGAGCGTTGTCGGCATCCGCGCCCGACTCAGCACTACATTGGACATGCTCACCTCCTTCTTGTAGCGACAGGATACCCAAAGCGCGATACGCATGACCAAGGGAAATATACGACGATGACGCATTTTCCCGACTATCAGGCATGCGGCTTGCTATATGATTCAGACATAGCGTGCCATGTTTCATCTCACAGGGAGGCAACCATCATGGCGGCCGACGATAATCTGAGACACTTAAGCTTCGAGCTGGCGTTCCAGCGCCAGGAGGTCAAGGGCTTCACGTCACTGGCCTGGTACATTGCAGACATGGGGTGTCATGATCGCGGCCCTCATGTCCTGCCGCTGACACTCTTTCTCACCGAACGTACCGCCTACCGTTTCAACTTGAACTCCCAACACCCTCGTCTGTTCGTGCGCTGCGAGTCGACCGACGACGGCCCTGTAGCGCGCGAGCTGACCGCCAGCCAAGAAGTTGCGGCCAACTGGATGGATGGTGACACCCAGGTACTCGACACTCCCATGCCCTTGGCCATACAGGCTTGGATCGAGGCCTATCTAGCGCGTCACGGCGAACGTGTCGAAGGTGGCCGCAAGAAGAAACGCGCAGGCGCCGGGCGCGCCAGTCAGGAGTGATGTCATGAGCTTCATGCAACGCTGGTCACAGCGCAAACGCGATCAAGGCGACACGTCGTCGTTCGATAAAGCGAGCGAAGAAACACCGGCCACCCTGCCGGAGCAAACACACGCGTCTGCCCCGAGCGAAGAGCACGAAACGTCATCGCGCGCCGCGGCTTTGATTCCCGGTTACGACCCGCAGCGCCCACTCGACGAGCAACTCCCCGAACCGGAACAACTCGGCGCCGGGGACGACTTCCGGGCCTTCATGCTGCCCGGGGTCGGTGAATTCCTCAAACGCCGCGCCCTGCGCCGCATGTTCAAGGTCGGCAACTACAACGTGCGCGACGGCCTGGACGATTACGACGAGGATTATTCGCAATTGATGCGCATGATGCCCGAGGTCAGTGCACGCATGCGCCAATGGCTGCACAAAGACCAAGAGCCGGAGCCCCAAGACTCGGAACGACATGACGACGCGGAGACGCTGCAATCCGATATCCCTCCTGAAGAGGATAAGGACGATGCATCTGAAGCGGTGCAGACCGCTCAAACAGAAGAGGTAGACCAGTCGACGGAAGAGGCACCAAATGACCCATCCGGGCGCCCGGGTGCGTCAACTTGACCCACAGGGTCGATCAATAGCGCCCACGCACTCCCGTATCTTGCCCGGCAAGCCCTTCGTTTGCGACGAGAACGGGTATCTAACCTGCAGTCATAACATTATATAAAGCTCGGCGAAGACCGAGACACGATGCCACACGATTGGCACGACAAGATTCAAAGACCCGTGGCAAGACCGACAAGTTGATGAGGTGACATGCCCCAGTTCATCGATACGCGCGCGCTGAATGACGACGCACGTAATGTAGCCGCCCGTGAGGCTGCCCTGCAGCAGGTATCATGGCCGCAGAACCTCGCTCCGCCCACCGTGAGCTACGTAAGCCTCGGCCATGTCGCCATCGTAGGGCCGGCCGAAGCATTGCAACGTGCCGTTCAGGCACTCACGGACAGCGAGCTCGCCAGTATCACACTGGTCACGACGCAATCCGCCTTGCCTCATGACGCTGCGCCGAACATCGCCAATGCGCACTATATCGCCTGCGCCCACCCCCACCTGGAAGGTTACCTGGGCGCATTTCATCTGACCTCCCGTGACGGCGGTGAGTCTCTTTCACAGGCCAGCCTCGGACGCGATCACTTCGATGCCGTACTCGATCTCGGCGCATCGCCATTGATGCACTACGAGCTCCCCCCGCCGGGCTACCACCGCGTGACGGCGACGATATCGCTGGAGCGAGCCCTCGGCGATCTGCAGGAATGCATCGGCGAGTTCGAAAAGCCACGCTATTTTCAGATCGAAAGCGATTTGTGCGCCCATGCCGGGCGTGGCCAAAGCGGCTGCACCCGCTGCCTCGATATCTGCCCCGCCGACGCCATCTCGAGCGTCAAGCAGGAAATCGTCATCGACCCATTCCGTTGTCACGGTGCGGGCAGTTGCACCAGCGTCTGCCCCACCGGCGCCATTCGTTATGCATTGCCCACACCTGAGAGCCTCGACGATTACATCGCGCGCCTGCTTGCCACCTATCAAACCGAAGGTGGCGATACGGCGGTAGTGCGTTTTCTCGATCAGGAGACACACGCCAGCGAAACCACCGAAGCCGCGGGCCATGTACTCGATGTTCCGTTGGAGGAACTGGGCGCGGCAGGACTTGATCATTGGCTCGGCGCCATTGCCCGCGGCGCCGCCGAAGTGCGCATCGTCATGCATGACGCCCTGCCGCCTTCCTTGGCGCATCTGGTACGTGATCAGCATGCACAGGCCATTACCATGCTCGAGTCGCTGGGCCACGATCCCCGGCGCCTGAGCCTGATCGATGCAGGCGATATCGCCATACGCGACGCTCTGCCGATCGTGCCGCCTCTCGACGAACGCCTGGAATCGCCGCGCCCACACGGCAAGCGCGAGGCCCTCAATACCATCCTCGATTTCCTCGCGGCACGCGGCACTCCCAGTGAAGAGCGCGTGGCCATGCCCGCAGGCGCGCCATACGGCACGCTGGATATCGACACCGACCACTGCACGCTGTGCATGGCCTGTGTGGCGGTCTGCCCGACACAGGCGCTGAGCAGCCCCGGCCAATCACCGGCACTGCAATTTCAAGAAAATGCCTGTGTGCAGTGCGGGCTGTGCGAAACCGCATGCCCCGAACAGGTCATTGCACTGCATCCCGGCTTCATGGCCGCACCTGAGACCCGCAACCACGTTGCGACGGTCAAGGAAGAAGCGCCGTTCGAATGCATTAGCTGCGGCAAGCCGTTTGCCACCGCCAGCACCATCGCCTCGATCAAGCAGAAACTCGCCGATCATCCCTATTTCGCCGGCGATGCCATCAAGCGCCTGGAAATGTGCGAGGACTGTCGCGTCAAGGATATCTGGCACGACATGGCGCGTGACCCCAACGCTCAGCTCAAGGTATGACGATGACGACACCCGAGCATAGCGATACCCATCACTCCCCAGCGTCTCTGACGGCGGCGCTCGAGGAGCGTAACGCCTTGCGCGCCGATGTCTATCTATTGCTGGCCCGCCTGGTGCGTGAGGCGCCCAATGCCGAGCTGCTCGATTTTCTCTCCACGCTCGAACCCGATGACGAGAATTCGGCACTCAAGCGGCACTGGGCCTCGTTGTCACTGGCCGCCCACCACGCGCATCCCGGCACGCTGCACGATGTGCATTTCGGTTTGCTGGTCGGCGTCATTCAGGGGCAACTCGTGCCGTATGCCTCCTGGTACCTGACCGGCTCGCTGATGGAAATGCCGTTGGTGGCTCTGCGCCATGACCTCAAGCATCTGGGGTTCGAGCGTGCCGCCCACGTCAAGGAACCCGAGGATCATTTCTCGGCGATGTGCGAAGTCATGGCCATGCTCATCGAATCCCACGCCGAGGCACAGGCGGTCTTCTTCAAACGCCATCTGAGCCCTTGGGCGCTACGTTTCATGCGTGACCTGGCCCAGGTCGAAGATCCGTTCTATGCCAGCGTCGGGGCGCTGGGGGAGGCCTTTCTCTCCCGCGAGGATAACCAGCTGCAAAGCGACCCCGACGCGCAAGTCGTCACGTTTTCGCCAACCCCCACTAAGCTCAGTGAAGGAACTAGGCACAGTGAAGGGGACACCCACTCATGACCTGCACCCAAGACGCTGCCTGACGGCGATATCACGGTGCTCAGTGACCACAGGAGTCGCCCCATGAAAGAGTCGAACAATAAAACGTCGAACAACCCCGCCCGGCGTCACTTCTTGCGCAACATCGGACTGGGCACGGTCGCTGCGGGTGCGGTCGTGGCCGTCGGCCATGTCACCTTGGCACAGACACAGTCGGATGAAGAAAAAGACGCCGCCGATGCCGGCGAAACGACGTATCGCGAAACCGATCACGTCAAGGCGTTCTACGCCACCTTGCGCGACTAAACGGTCGAGAGAACCGGAACTGAGGACATAACCATGCGATTGACTCGAAAATCCTCCCAACCCGCCAGCCAAGGTGGGCTGGGCATCAGCCGCCGGCAATTCCTGCAGCGCAGTGGCGTGGCGACGGGTGGCCTCGCCGCTGCCGGCTTCATGGGCCATGGCATGATGCAGGCCGCCAACGCCAAGGAAAAAACGGCGTATTCCGATGCGCCCGTCGAAACCAAACGCACCATCTGCTCCCACTGCTCGGTGGGCTGCGGCGTCTACGCCGAGGTACAGGAAGGCGTCTGGACCAAGCAGGAGCCCGCGTTCGACCACCCCATCAACCGCGGCGCGCATTGCGCCAAGGGCGCCTCACTGCGCGAGCACGGCCACTCCACGCGACGCTTGAAGTATCCGATGAAGCTGGTCGACGGCAAATGGCAGCGCCTCGAATGGGATCAGGCCATCGAGGAGATCGGTGACAAGGTCCTGGAGCTCAGCGAACAACACGGTCCCGACAGTATTTATTGGCTAGGGTCGGCCAAGTTCAATAACGAACAAGCCTACTTGATGCGTAAGCTGGCAGCCTTGTGGGGCACCAACAATACCGATCACCAGGCACGCATCTGCCACTCCACTACCGTCGCCGGTGTGGCCAATACCTGGGGTTACGGGGCGATGACCAATTCGCTCAACGACATGCACTTCAGCAAGTCGATTCTGTTCATCGGCTCCAACCCCAGCGAAGCGCACCCCGTCGCCATGCAGCACATCCTGCATGCCAAGGAACGTAGCCACGCGCAGATCATCGTCGTCGACCCACGCTTCACGCGGACCGCTGCCAAAGCCAACAAGTACGTACGCCTGCGGCCGGGGTCCGACGTAGCCTACATCTGGGGCCTGCTCTGGCATATCTTCGATAATGGCTGGGAAGACCAGCAGTTCATCGATCAGCGCGTTTTCGGCATGGAAGAAGTGCGCCGCGAAGTCGCCGAGTTCCCCCCGGAGGTCGTCGAACGTATCACCGGCGTCGGCGAGGCCGACATGTACGATGTCGCCAAGCGCATCAGCGAGAACCGCCCCGGCTGCGTGGTGTGGTGCATGGGCGGGACCCAGCACACCACCGGCAACAACAATACCCGCGCGTACTGCATTCTCGAACTAGCGCTAGGCAATATTGGCGTTTCCGGCGGCGGGGCCAACATCTTCCGTGGCCACGACAACGTGCAGGGCGCGACCGATCTAGGGTTGATGTCGCATTCACTCCCTGGGTATTACGGTCTCACCGAAGGCGCATGGAAGCACTGGGCCAAGATATGGAATGTCGATTACGAGTGGATCAAGAACCGTTTCGACCAGGCCGAGTACAACGGCAGCCTGCCCATGAACTCCAATGGCATCACCGTCTCGCGGTGGATAGATGGAGTTCTGGAAAACGACGAGGATATCGCCCAGCGCACCAGCCTCAAGGCGATGTTCTACTGGGGGCATGCGGTGAACTCGCAGACCCGTGGTCCGGAAATGAAAAAGGCCATGAGTCAGCTCGAATTGATGGTCGTGGTCGATCCCTACCCCACCGTCGCCGCCGTCATGCACGACCGCACGGATGGCGTGTACCTGCTACCCGCGGCCACGCAGTTCGAAACCACCGGTAGCGTGACCGCCACCAACCGCTCGCTGCAATGGCGCGATAAGGTCGTCGAACCGATGTTCGACTCCAAGCCCGATCATGAAATCATGTATCTCATGGCCAAGAAGCTGGGCTTCGGCGACGAGTTCACACGCAACTTCGCCATCGAGGACGGACGCCCGGTCATTGAAGATGTCCTACGCGAGATCAACGCCGGCATGTGGACCGTGGGCTATACCGGGCAAAGTCCCGAACGCCTCAAGGAACACCAGAAGAATTGGCACACCTTCAACTTCGATACGTTGAAAGCGGAAGGCGGTCCCGCCGATGGTGATTTCTACGGTTTGCCCTGGCCCTGTTGGGGAACGCCCGAATTCAATCACCCCGGCACGCCCCTGCTCTACGATATGAGCAAGTCCGTTAAAGAAGGTGGCCTTACGTTCCGAGCCCGCTTCGGCGTCGAGTACGACGGCGAGGATCTACTCGCCGACGGGGTCGCAAGCGAGGGCTCCGAGCTCAACGACGGTTACCCCGAGTTCACCGCCGACATGCTCAAGGACTTGGGCTGGTGGGATGATCTCACCGCCGAAGAGAAAACCGCGGCGGAAGGCAAGAACTGGAAGACCGACCTCTCCGGCGGTATTCAGCGCGTGGCCATCGAGCACGGTTGCGCGCCGTTCGGCAACGCCAAGGCTCGCTGCCGTGTGTGGACCTTCCCCGACGAGGTGCCCAAGCATCGCGAGCCGCTCTATACCAGCCGGCGCGATCTGGTTGAGGAATATCCGACTTGGGACGACGTGGCGTCCTTCTATCGTCTGCCGACTCTCTATCGCTCGATTCAGGAGAAAGACTTCAGCAAGGAATTCCCGATTATCCTGACCTCAGGGCGCTTGGTTGAGTACGAAGGGGGTGGCGAAGAAACCCGCTCCATGTCATGGCTCGCCGAGCTTCAGCAGGAAATGTTCGTCGAGATCAATCCAGCCCAGGCCAACGACCTGGGCATTAAGAACGATGACATGGTCTGGGTTCACGGACCCGAGGGCGGCAAAGTCAAGGTCAAGGCCATGGTGACACCACGCGTGGCGCGCGACGTAGCGTTCATGCCCTTCCATTTCGGTGGCATCTTCCAGGGCGAGAGCCTGGCGGACAAGTACCCCGAAGGTGCACGGCCCTATGTCCTCGGCGAGGCCGCCAACACCGCGACCACTTACGGTTACGACATAGTGACGCAAATGCAGGAAACCAAGTGCACGCTATGCCGGATCGAGAAAGCCTCCGCCTGACCGACGATGCTTGAAACACCGATGAGGCCTCGCGCCTCATCGGTTAGAGGAGAACACCATGGCTCAAATGAAATTTCTTTGCGACGCCGAACGTTGCATCGAGTGCAATGGCTGCGTCACGGCCTGCAAGAACGCCAACGAAACCGACTGGGGTATCCAGCGTCGTCGCGTGGTAACCCTGGACGACGGCAAGCCCTCCGAGGTCTCGATCTCGGTGGCCTGCATGCACTGCGACGATGCTCCCTGCATGGCGGTATGCCCCACCGACTGCTTCTACAAGACCGATGACGGCATCGTCCTGCACGACAAGGACATCTGCATCGGCTGCGGTTACTGCCTCTACGCCTGCCCCTTCGGCGCGCCGCAGTTTCCCAAGGAAGAAGCCTTCGGCGAACGCGGCAAGATGGACAAGTGCACCTTCTGCGCCGGCGGTCCCGCCGAGACCAAGGAAGAAGAATACGAAAAGTACGGCGCCAACCGCATCGCCGAAGGCAAATTGCCCCTGTGCGCCGAGATGTGCTCCACCAAGGCGCTGTTGGCCGGTGACGCCCAGACCATTTCCGACATCTTCCGCCAGCGTGTGGTCTATCGCGGCCATGAAGACGGCGGCTGGTCGTCCGTCGAGAAGGCGCAAATGTCGGGCCCGGACGTCTCGGCCAATCTCGACGAGATGGCCTACGACGCCACCCGCGCCACACGTGAAGGGTGAGGAGAACGCTCATGCACACACTCATGCAATGCCTGTGGCGGCTGCGTATGATCGGTGCGGTGCTATTGCTGGCGGTGTTGGCCGCCAGCCTGGCCCCACCCTCATCGGCGGCTGAGCCCGACGAGGAAATCGGTCAAGCGGTCGGCACGGTGGACGCCGACACCTGGCGACAGGTCAAGAGTGGCGAGAACTTCATCGATTCCCGCCATGACTCGACCTACAACCTGATCAACCCCAGCGGCGAGACCTGGCGCCAGATTCGTAACGAGTGGATTTCGCCCGCCGGCCTGATCGCCATCGGCGGCATGCTGGCGATCCTGATCATCTTCTACCTTGTTGTCGGACGCAACGACCTCGATCACGAGCGCACGGGTCGTAAAATCCTGCGCTGGACCGCTCTCGAGCGCTCGTTGCACTGGACCGTGGCGACGCTGTTCATCGCTCTCTCGCTGACAGGCTTGAATCTGCTGTATGGCAAGTTCGTGTTCCGGCACATCTTCGGCGATGTCTTCTGGGCCAACATGATCATGGGCTCCAAGCTGATCCACAACTACGCGGGGCCCGTCTTCGGCATCCTGCTCATCGTCATTCTCGCCAAATGGCTCAAGATGAACTTGCCCAAGAAGCACGACTGGGAATGGTTCAAGCAAGGTGGCGGCATGGTGGGCGACAAGCATCCCGATGCCGGTTTCGCCAATGCCGGCGAAAAGGTCTGGTTCTGGCTGCTGGCCAGTGTCGGTCTGCTGGTCATCGTGAGTGGCTTCGTGCTCGACTTTCCCATCTTCGGCCAGACCCGGGACAACATGCAGTGGGCCAACATGTTCCACGGCGTGACGTCGTTGATCTTGATGACCGTGGCGCTCGGGCATATCTATATCGGCACCCTGGGCACCGAGGGCGCGTTCGAAGGCATGGCGACCGGCTATGTCGACGAAACCTGGGCCAAGCAGCACCACAACCTGTGGTACGAGGAGGTCAAGAACAGCGCCGGCCAGCCCCAGCAAAGCGATCCACCCGTCGGCGACGACACGGCGACGGCACACCGACCCAACTGAACGCCATAACGAGCGCTGAAACACCGCAAGCGAGACGACACCGCCCCCCCGGGCGGTGTCGCTCTTTGTTATGCTAGTTTTATCTCCTAATGACATGCCAAGCGAAGAGGCTCTTCCATGCAACACATCGACGCTGACACGCGCACCGAACTCGAGGCGGCTGCCTTCCGCCAGCTACTCGACCACCTCGATGCCAACAAGGACGTGCAGAACATCGACCTGATGATCCTGGCCGACTTCTGCCGCAACTGCCTCTCCAAATGGCTGGTGGCCGCCGCCAGCGAGCGCGGTATCGAACTCGACTACGAAACGGCCCGCGAATACGTCTACGGCATGCCCTACAGCGAATGGAAAGAGCTCTATCAGGCCCCTGCCACGCCCGAACAACTCGAGGCGCTGGACGCCCGCCAGAAGCGTAAGAAGGACACGCACGCATGAGCGATGCCGCTTTCGTTCCCCTCAAGATCGCCGTGCTGACCGTCTCCGATACCCGCACGGAGGAAAGCGACCGCTCGGGTAACGCGCTGGTGGAACGCCTGAAGCGCGATGGGCACGAACTCGCCGACAAACGCATCGTCGTCGATGACGTCTATCGTATCCGCGCGCTCGTCGCTCAGTGGATCGCCGATGAGGACGTGCAGGTCATCGTCACCACCGGCGGCACCGGCTTCACCGGGCGCGACTCCACCCCCGAGGCGGTCGAAGTGTTGCTCGACAAGCACATCGAAGGCTTCGGCGAGTTGTTTCGCCACTTGTCGTGGCAGGAAATCGGCAGCTCCACCGTGCAGAGCCGCTGTCTCGGTGGCCTGGCCAACGCTACCGTGGTGTTCTGCTTGCCTGGTTCCACCGGCGCCTGCCGCACCGCATGGGACGGCATACTTCACGAACAGCTCGACAGCCGCCATCAACCGTGCAACTTCGCCAACCTCGTCATTCCCGGGAGAGGCCAGCATGGCTGAGCTGCAAAGCGTCGAGCGCGCGCTGGAGGCGTTGTTGGAGGATGTAAAGACGGGAGGTACCGAACGCATCGATTGCGAGGCAGCGGCGGGCCGCGTGCTGGCCGAATCGGTCACCGCCCGCCTCGACGTACCGCCTGCCGATAACAGCGCCATGGATGGCTATGCCCTGCGCCATGCCGATGCCGGTCAGTGGTTACCCATCAGCCAGCGTATCGCGGCCGGCTACGCACCTGAGCCGCTCGCGCCGGGTACCTGCGTACGCATCTTCACCGGTGGGGAAATACCGCCGGGTGCCGATACGGTCGTGATGCAGGAACGCGTGGAGGCGCAAGACGCCCAGGCGCATATTCCCGGCGACATCACGCTGGGCGACAACGTGCGTCGCCGTGGGCGCGACGTGGAAGCCGGCACTCCGCTTCTGGAAGCAGGCACCCGGCTGGAAGCGGCCGCCCTGGGGCACCTGGCCGGTCAAGGCATCACGCAGGTCAACGTTTATCGTCGTCCGCGCGTGGCGCTGCTCTCCACCGGCGATGAAATCGTCGACCCCAGCCAGTCGCTCGCCGCGGGGCAGATCCATAACTCCAATCGGCCCATGCTCTCGCGCCTGCTCGAGCGCTTTGGCGCCGAGCTGGTCATGCGCGAGCACGTGCCCGATGACTTCGCGACCACCCAGCGCCTCCTGCGCGAGGCCACCGAGCAAGCCGATGTCATCGTCACCACTGGTGGCGTCAGCGTCGGCGAAGAAGACCACGTCAAGCACGCACTGGAGTCACTGGGCCAACTAGACCTTTGGCAATTGGCCATGCGCCCCGGCAAACCACTGGCATTGGGGCGCATCGGCCATGCACGACTGGTGGGCCTGCCCGGCAACCCCGTTTCATGCTTCGTCGGCGCCTGGGTATATCTTCGTCCCCTCATGGGCGCCCTGCTGGGTTGCCCACGCATGGCCACGCTGCCCCGCCTGTGGGCACGCGCGGCCTTCACCACGCGCACGCAGGCGCGGCGTCATTACATGCGTGTGGGGCTCGAGTTCACCGCCGATGGCATCGTCGCCCACGCCTTCGCCGATCAGAACTCAGCCGTGCTGTCCTCTTGCCTCGAGGCCGATGCCCTGGCGGTCGTCCCCGAACACACCACCCTTCACGAAGGCGAGCGCGTGGAGTGCCTTTGGCTGACGGATTAATGCCACTGAAAACGAGGCCTAGTCAGCGCTCAACGCCTGATTGAGCGCCGGCCAGAGGACATGGAAGTCGTGCTCTAGTACGGGGTAGTCGGCGCGCAACCAGGGCACCAATTCGGCCAGACGATTGGGGCCACTCAAACGGCGCCCGAGGCCCGCGATCGCCTGGCAGGTGAAGTCGAAATCGGCGTAACGACTCAGCCAGTCGTCTTCGATCAGGGCGGGAATCATGGGGGCCAAGCGGTTAGGAGCTCGCCCCTGGGCTTGGAGCACCCGGTAACAACGCGCAACCAAGGCGACATCGGCATGATCGCGCGCCACGAAATGATCCCACACCAGGTCCAGAGCGATGCCCACCACACGCCGCTGGGGGCGCGGTGCGCGTTCGCGTACGCCTCGGATCACGGCATGGTCATCGACCCAGGCATCCACGCGGCGATGATGACGGATACCGCGTGCGACCTCCGCCGCCCAATCGCCATCGGGGTCGCCCTTGACGCCATCGGCGATCAAGTTGCCGTACAGGAAGGCGTCGTTGCCACCACGTGCCAGCCAGGCATGTGCAAGAAAGTTCATGGAAGACCTAAAGGTAGCTCTTAAAGACGATAGTTCTTAAAGACAGTTGGTTGGCTTGGGCAATCCCGCCAGGCGCGCGCCCACCTTTGCGGGGCTGTCGGGAAACAACCGCATCAAGTGCAAGGAACGCCCTTTATCGGGCCCCAGCGCCTGGCTGACGGCCTTGACCAAGGGCCGCATCGCCGGGGCGTTCTCATAACGCGCGTAGAAGGCTCGCAAAACCTCGAGAACTTCCCAGTGTTCGGGCGTCAGTTCCCTGCCTTCCTCGGCGGCCAGCGCCTCGGCTACGGCCGGTGTCCAGGCCGTCAAATCGACTATGAACCCTTCGGGGTCGAGCCCGATGTCGCGGCCTTCTACCGTGATATAGCGTGTCGCTTGCGTCGTCGCCATCAGAACCAGCTCACCGTGCGTTGCGCTTCCTCGGTCAGCGCCACGAAACCGTCCATGTCGACGATGATCACGCGGGCATCGCAACGTCCCGCCAAACCGCGCGACTCCAGATCCTCGCGCAGGGCGAACAAGCGCCCGTCCAGACCGGGAAAATGTTGTACCTGTGCACTCACCGCGCCAAACACGCCATCTTCGATCAGCATCAACCCATCTTCCTCCCCCATCGCGCGCAATACGTCCTGATGAACGGAGCTCGAACTCGGGGCACGATTGAGCAAGTGCAACAACATTCGCAGGTGTCTCCTAATAGCGCTGCCCAGCTAACGTTCAGTACGGGCAGCGTTCAGAAATTGAAGATTTGACGGTGGCCGGCAAGCACCGTCGACAGTTCCGGCGCCGACACTTCAATCACCGGCAAGAGCAGATCGTCGGGGGTTAATCCGCGCGTCTCGAGCGAGTCGGCATCGACATACAAACGCTCGATATCGTACATCTCCAGCATCTCGAAGGTGCTTTGTGAGCCCTTCTGTCCCAGTGGACCCGGGCCTTGTTCCCGAAGCAATGCCCAGACGCCGTCCCCCATCAGCAACAACGAGACGGACTGGCCGAAGGCCGCACCCACCAATGCTAGATCGAGAGCCTCGCGTAGCCATAAGCCGCCGTGCGGCGCATGGCGCAGCATCACCAGAAGATCGCCGTGCGGCGCCTCGGTTATCTCGGACATGACAGTTCCTCATGGCATGAATGCGCGACGCCAAATTCAGGGCGCAAAGGTAATCAGCCGCTCGTGTGTCTGGCCGATGTCGAGCAACTGCCCCAGCCCTGTCAACTCGAAGGGAGGCTCGAGACTCACACCGCTCTTGCCATGACGCTCGGCCTCACGGGCATCCAGCAAGCCACGGCGCAGCGCCGCCGCCACACAGACCTGCAAGGTAGTCCCATGCGTACGCTGCAAGTCGCACCAGGCATCGACGAGGTGCGGTTCATCCTGCGGCGGCGCCGCGAAGTGCGAAGCGTTGTAAACCCCATCGTGATAGAAGAACACCGTATCGACACGATGCCCTCGTGCGATGGCGGCATGCGCGAAACGCAATGCGGAGTGCGCTGCCTGATGGCTATACGGACCTCCTAGCACGAGCAGGGCGTAACGCATCGAATAGTCTCCCGTCACTAACGCGGTGAATGGCGCTATTGTCCTCGACGTAGCGAGGTCAGGCAAATCATGGATGCACCACGCCTCATGGCATCAAACGATCATTGACGCCAACCATGTTAGCGAGTATATTTTTAACAAGCTAACGTATAGCGTGTCTTTAGCTAGCGATACGATCTGTTGATATCCCCAACCTTGGCCGCCTCTCTAGGCGGCTTTTTTTATGCCGCCCGCAACAGAAGCGACTAATATGAGCGCCGTCACGGTTTGTACGAATCCTCTTTAGCCGTTACGAAATCCGGCTAAATTGAAAGTGTCTGTGTCGTAATGTACCGGCACACCTGCTGATTCGTGGAGGTTACGATCATGACCGTTGCCCTGCTTGTCCCGACCAAACGCCCGCCAGCGACGCTGAAGCCGGCCGAAACGGCTGTTCCCACCACGTTGTCGGTCACTCATAGCGATAAAGCAACTCTCGTGGGTCCGAGACCCAAGTGCGAGATAGGCTGTCTGGCGCTCCTGCGTCATGATCTCCACCTTCGTCATGACATATATGACACCGAGGATATCGCCAATGCCCGACGCCGCGCGATTTTCTATACCCGCTGGCACGGACTTGCCGAACCCCTGCTTCAAATCTGGCGAGGATAAACGCTCCTCACGCAAAAGGCCCGCACCTCAAGAGAGATGCGGGCCTTCGACAGACTGGCGCAACAGCGCCACTTTCTGCATCAGTCGTTGGACATGAAGCCCAGAAGGGACAACAGGCTAACGAATAGGTTGTAGATCGACACGAACAGGGTAATGGTCGCCAAGATGTAGTTGGTTTCCCCTGCGCGATGGATGATCTCGCTGGTCTGGTACAGGATCGCAGCCGAAGAGAACAGCACGAAGCCTGCGGAGACGGCCAACGCCAAGGCGGTGATATTGAAGATCATCGCCGCGACCATCGCCAGCACCAACACGATCGCCCCGGCGATCATGAAGTTACCCAGGAAGCTGAAGTCCTTGCGGGTAATCAAGGCCACGGCCGACAGTCCAATGAACGTCGCGCCCGTCATCCCCAGCGCAGTCATCACCAGTTGCGCCCCATTGGGCAATGACAGATAGAGGCTCAACATCGGCCCCAACGTGAACCCCATGAAGCCCGTGAAGGCAAAGATCGACAAGATGCCTGCCGCCGAATTCGCGGTCTTGTGAACCAGGAACATCAAGCCGTAGGCGCCAATCAGGAAGATGAAGATATTCATCTGCCCGATGCCCATGGCCATCGCAGTTCCCGCCGTTACGGCGGAGAACAACAGCGTCATGGCCAAGAGCATATAGGTGTTACGCAACACCTTGTTGGTACTGATTTCCGACCGCTTCGTCTGCTGGTCAGCAATCTGAGAAGTACGGTATGCCATGGGATTTCTCTCCTCGGTGGCGCTGAAAACATAAGGTAAGACCTAGGATGCCCCGCTTGAGTTCCCACTGCAAGATGGATATTCAACGCCCCAGCGTTGTTTTAACTCATTGAAAGCACAAAAAGTCTTGACGACTCGATGAATGCTGGTAGTATACACCGCCGTAAGCCGGAGGGATGGCAGAGCGGTTGAATGCACCGGTCTTGAAAACCGGCGAAGGTTTGCGCCTTCCCAGGGTTCGAATCCCTGTCCCTCCGCCACTACATCAAAGCGCCCTGAGATTTCAGTAACTTACTGGTCTCGGGGCGTTTTCGTTTCGGGATGTTACATCTAGCCGTTACACCGCATTGTTACAGTTACAGCGGCAACGACGCGATACCGCTCATGAGCGTGTGCGCCTCGATGAGCGTTAGCCTCCCCGTCGTGAAAGCGCCTGTGTCGATGTAGTGGACGTTCCCCAGCCATGTGGGGCGCTCCACGATGGTGTGCCCCACCACCACGGCATCGATACCGCTGACCGGGGTCTCGTCGCCACGCCGGATGCGCGTTCTTCCCCAAAGCTGGTCCTGCGAAGGCGTTACGACGTCCCGCCAGTCTGCGGGTGGTTCGGCGTGAACGATCCCGAGACGCTTGCCCGCGACTGATATTTCGCGCGCATAGGGCATGCAAGGCAAAGCCTGCTGAAGCATCATCTGCGCTTCCGCCAACCCCGCTTCCAGGGCCCAGGTGCCACCGTTGACCATCCAAGCATCGCGGGCTTTGAGACTGCCTCTTTCCTCGCCCAGCAACGCGTCATACGCCAGCATTTCATGATTGCCACGCACAGCGTAAAACCAAGGCTCGAGGGCGAGAGACAAACATTGGAGGCTATCGGCGCCACGATCGATCAGATCCCCAACACTGAACAGTCGATCTCGTTGTCGATCGAAACCGACTGCGTTCAATCTGTCATGCAGCAAGGACCATTGACCGTGTATATCACCGACGAGGAAATCGCGGCCGCGCTCATTGGGACCGTGCCGTTGAATCACGTCGCTTGCTCCTTTCCCGCTACTGAACGCATCGCACGAGCCAATTAAATATCGCGAAAGGCCGACTTTTCAGAACGCCGAGCCAAGTCACGTGAATCTCCGCCTTCCAGCTCCAACGCCTTCGCCAGCAGCTCATCGACGCTGGCACGTGGATGCGCCCCAGCCATCTCGACGCTCTCGAAATCACTCGCCTTGCATTCCGGACACCTTGCTTCCAGCGGCCGACGCGTTGCCTTGATGAATACTTCAACCTGACAAGCGCGACAACGATAGAGGCGCCGATGGGGCATGGACATGACAAACTCCGCGGGGCAAAAACAATCTATTCAGCGTAGAACAAGATAACGCGCCGTGCGCTATTGTATTCAAGTACCTGGCTCAGTGATAAAGCCTCAACCCAACCCGAGTCACCCGGTTACCTTCCACCGCATTGACGACCCAGTGAAAGCCATGCCAATCGACATCGTCCCCTACCACGGGATGGCCACCGACACGCAGCGATACGAATTCGCCCAGCGTCATGTTCTGCTCACCGGCGCTCAAGGTCAGTCCATAGGCATCCGCCACGTCGCTCATGACGGCTTCTCCATCCAGCGTAAAGGTGCCGAAGAAGGCACGCTCACGCTTGAGCGTGGCGTCTCCGTTGAACAAGCGATTGAGCGCCGGCAGATCCTCGCTGCGTCCGATGACGCAAATCACATCGCCAAGTTTCAGGCGCGTACTGCCTTTGGCATGCAGCATGGTGTGCTTGCGAAACAGGCCGGAAATCAAGGCTCCCGACGGGAAGCGCAGCAAGCGAATGGGCACGTCCTCAAGTGCTTCGTTCTCGACCTTGTAGACGAACATTTCATAATCGTTTTCCGGCAACACCCCTAGCGGACCGCGACGGTTGGGCGTCGTGCCGGCCGGTACCTCGACCCGCATCCAGCGTGCCACCCGCGCCAGGGAGGCCCCCTGCATCAACAACGACATCAACACCACGAAGAAGGCGACGTTGAAATACAGCGTCGCATTCTCGACCCCCGCGATCACCGGAAAGATGGCCAGTACGATGGGCACTGCACCGCGCAAGCCTACCCAGGAAATGAAGCCGAGCTCTCGCCAGCGGAAATTGAAGAACGGCTTGAGCGAAACCAATACGGCCAACGGTCGCGCCACGAAAATCAAGCCCAATGCCAAGACGGCCCCCGGGATGGCGTAATCGATCATTTCGCTGGGCGTCACTAACAACCCAAGGACCAGGAAAAGCCCGATCTGACTCAGCCACGCCAAGCCATCGTGGACCGGCAGAATATGCGTGAGATGCCGCCCAGGCTGGTTGCCGATCATCAAGCCCGCCAGATAAATCGCCAGGAAACCGCTACCGCCCGCCGCACTGGTCAAGCCGAAGATGAAGAACCCCGACGCCAGCGCCAGTAGCGAATAGAGCCCTGACGCCAGATCGAGCCAGCGCAGCAGCTTGGCAGCTAGCCAGCCACCCCCCACCCCGAACAACAAACCCAACCCGAACTGCGAGGCGAACGTCATCAGTGTGTGCCCGACACCACTGGCACCGTTTACCAGCACTTCGGCCAGAGTGATAGTCAAGAAGATCGCCATCGGATCGTTGGTGCCTGACTCGATCTCCAGCGTCGCCCCCACCCGCTCGTTGAGCGTCACGCCCTGCCCACTGAGCATCGAAAAGACCGCAGCGGCATCCGTCGAACCGACGATGGCACCCACTAGCAAGCCTTCCACCAGGGAAAGATTGAATATCCAGGTCGCCAACAGACCCACGAGCCCACTGGTTACGAAAACCCCGAGTGTCGCTAGGCACAGCGCCGGCTTGAGACCCACGCGGAACGTCTTGAGACGCGTGCGCAAGCCGCCATCGAGGAGGATCATCGCCAGCGCCAGGTGCCCAATCAGGTAGGCCAGCGAATAGTCGTCGAACTCGATGCCCAGCACGCCTTCCTCGCCAGCCATCATGCCCAACCCCAGGAACAGCACCAACAGCGGCACACCGATGCGCGACGAGACGCGGCTCGCGACGATGCTGAGCGCGATTAGAAATCCCGAAAACAAAAAAAGGCTGTTGATGGTATCCACGACTAACGACTATCTCCCTAAATTCAAGGGCCTAGTATGCCATGTCCCGACACGCCATGCTGTCACCTACATCAACCAAGCAGGATGCGATTTCAAGATATGCCAGTCGATATCGCCCTGTAATCGCATGGCCCAGATAAGGGCACGCATCCCCCGACGATATTCGCCAAGCGCGACATCCGGCGACTGTCGCCGGTAGGCGGTGACAAAGGCGTCCCGCTCAGCGGACCTTGTGATGAGCAGCTCAGCCACGCATAGATCAAACTCGAGCGGCGCCCATACCAGCGCCTCCCAGTCACTCCATAGCCAACCGGTGGCGCCGCACAGGAACTGATCAGCACGCAAATCGGGCAGGCACCACACTGCGCGTGAGGGTACAGGAAAATCGGGAAGCGTCTGCCAATCGGCGCAACGCGGGTGATGTCTCAAAAAATCGTGCGCCCGTCGCGGCCACTGCGGCAGCGTCCAGACCGTCTCTAGAGGATGCCCCCAGCCCGACACCGTTTCGCGATGCAGATGCCCCAACTGGCTTCCCAAGAGTTCAGCGAACACCTCTCCCATCGGGGCCGGCGTACCCTCGCTCCAGGGCAGGCTCCAGAGCGGCGTCTGGTGCAGCGCGCCCAGGTACGTCAAAGGCAAGGGCGGGAGCGGCAAATGTGTCGGTAAGGCACCGGCCAAACGCGTCAGCGCCTCGGGACAGCGCCAGCGGTCGAAGCCGAAGAGACGATCCACCCCCTGCCAGAATGGGTCCTGGGTCGGGTGCGTTCGAGCCAGCTTGAGCAATTGCGGTGTCTCATCGCACGTTCGCCACAACCAATTGGCACTGTCATCCCAGGCCAGTGGCAACGGGGCAAGCGCATGACCGGTGAAGACCTCGACGCGGTGCGTCAATGCGGGATCGGGATACATGCACACTCCTGACAGCCCAAGCGATAGCGAGGCGGCGGACCCGGCACGTCTGGGCAGTCGCCGCCGTATCAGGATACAATAACCATCTCTGGATAGGGGTGCCCATCACGCAATGGGCTGAGAGCGCCACGCGCAACCCTGGAACCTGATCCGGTTAGCACCGGCGGAGGAAATACCAGAGCGTGCCGTCGGCACGTCCTTCGCCCCATTCATGGAGCCTTGATGACGTCCCTCGGTTTTTCCCTGTCGCAGGCGCGGCTCGCCTTTTCGGGGCAATGGCTATTCGATGGTCTTTCGGCCACCTTCGCTCCCGGTAGCTGGACGGGGCTGCTCGGCCGCAGCGGCAGCGGTAAAAGCTCCCTGCTGCGCATGATCGCCGACCTGCCCATTCCCGATACCCATACCCTAACCCTCACTACCGACGATCAGCGCCCGCTGGCCGGCCGCCTAGCGTGGATGGCCCAGCAAGATCAATTGCTTCCCTGGCGCAAGGTCATCGACAACGTTCTGCTCGGCCCCGCGCTGCGTGGACACCCCACGGCAGCACAACGTCAGCACGCGATGACCCTGCTCGACGACGTCGGCCTAAGCGACAAGGCCGAGCAATGGCCCAAGACGCTATCCGGCGGGCAACGCCAGCGAGTGGCGCTGGCACGCACACTCTTCGAGGATGCGCCAGTGGTCTTGATGGACGAGCCCTTTTCCGCCGTCGACGCCATCACGCGCCTGGAATTGCATGAGCTCGCCGCGCGCCTGCTGGCCGGGCGTACGGTGCTCCTGGTGACGCACGATCCACTCGAAGCCCTGCGACTGAGCGATCGCATCCTCATACTCGGCGATCAACCGGCGTCGTTAAGCGACTTCGAGGTTCCGCACGGACAACGCCCTCGCGCCCTCGACGCACCCGATGTACAGCGCATGCAATCGCAGTTGGTGGCGCGCCTTCATTCTGCCCCCCATACCAACATCGAGGGGAGCATCTCATGAGCGTACTCAAGCGTCTCTGGCCCGCCCTTGTAGGGATTCTTTCCATCCTCGGGCTTTGGCAGGTACTCGTCGTCGTCACCGGCGTTCCCGGTTATGTTCTGCCCTCACCACTGTCCGTCATGCGAGCGTTCGCGTCGCACCAGCAACTGTTGTGGCATCATGCCGGTATCACGGTGATCGAGATCGTCGCGGGGCTGCTCATCGGGTGCATCGGCGGGCTAGGCACCGCGCTGGCCCTAGCGCGCTTTCATGGCTTGCGGCGTACTCTGCTGCCGATACTGCTGATCAGCCAAGCCGTGCCCTTGTTCGCCCTCGCGCCTATTCTCATGCTATGGCTGGGCTATGGGATGACCGCGAAAATCGTCATGGCCACATTGATCATTTATTTCCCGGTCGCCTCGACATGCTATGACGGCCTGCGCCAGACACCACAAGGGTGGCTGGATCTAGCCCAGACGCTGGGGGCCGACCGTCGACGCCGCCTGCTACGTATCCAACTGCCCGCCGCCTTACCGGCGCTAGCATCGGGCATGCGCATGGCCGCCAGCGCCGCCCCCATCGGCGCGGTGATCGGCGAGTGGGTTGGCTCCAGCCAGGGCCTGGGGTATTTGATGCTCAACGCTAACGCACGCATGCAGGTCGACCTGATGTTTGCCGCCCTGCTGATTCTCGTCACCTTCGGGGTCGCACTCTACTTCACTACCGACGCCGTCATGCGACGTCTCATGCCATGGCACGACGACCGCACCGGCGCTACTAGCTGACAACCGCCCGGGGCAGCGTCCGTCATTGCGTGACAACGCCCCATACGCCGCCTTTCACGGCGATAACGATAATGCCCGCCACGCTTCAACGGGCGGGAGATCCGCAGGAGAACATCACATGCTACGTTTGACTCGACGCCTCATGGGAGCTTGCCTTGCGTTGGTATTGATCGCTTCCGGCCCGGCATGGGCCGCAGATGACGACGACACCACCGAGACGACGTCCCTGAAGGTCATGCTCGATTGGTACACTAACCCGTCGCACGCTCCCCTGGTCATCGCCCAGCAACGCGGCTTCTTCGAACGACACGGGCTCGACGTGGAACTGATTTCGCCCGCCGACCCCAGCGTCCCTCCCAAGCTGGTCGCCGCCGGCAAGATCGACATGGCCATCAGCTATCAACCTCAGTTACACCTACAGGTCGACCAAGGCTTGCCGTTGGTGCGCGTCGGCACTCTGATCGCAACGCCGCTCAACATCACGCTGGTACGCGCCGACAGCGATATCGAAAGCATGCAAGACCTAGCCGGCAAAAGCATCGGCTATTCGGTGGGCGGCGTCGAGGAAGTGCTGCTCAATACCATGCTCGAGCACAATGGCGTGGCGCCGGATGACGTCGAGATGGTCAACGTCAACTTCGCGCTGACACCGGCGCTGATCGGCGAGAAGGTCGATGCCGTCACCGGTGCATTTCGCAACTTCGAACTGGCACAGATGGCGCAGGAAGGCGTCAAGGGCCGCGCCTTCTATATCGAGGAAGAAGGCGTGCCCACCTACGATGAACTGATCTTCATCGCCAATCGCGACACCCTGGATGCGCATCGCGATGCTTATACCCGTTTCATGACCGCCATCGAAGAAGCCACGGCATGGATCATCAACCACCCCGACGAGGGCTGGAAAGCCTTCAAGGCCTCCGATCCGGCACTCGACACGCCAGTCAACAAGAAAGCTTGGTACAACACCATTCCACGCTTCGCTTTGCGGCCCGCAGCGCTTGATGGGCGTCGCTACGAGGCCTTCGAGTCGTTTCTGCTTGAGCGCGGCCAGATCAAGGCCAAGAGCCCGCTGTCACGCCTCGCCGTCGATCTCAGCCAGCCTTGACCCCAAGCCGCGCCGACCATGCGAGAAAGCGAGAAAAATCCTCTCGCATGGCCGGCGCGCCATTTCATGCCGCTAAAAAGCGTGCCAAGGCTTCCTGAAACGCCTCGGGCTGCTCGGCATGCAGCCAATGCCCCGCATCGGGAATGGTCTCGATACGTGCCTCGGGCAACACCGACTCGACCGCCGGCAACACATCATCGCCAACGTAGTCGGAACGCCCGCCACGCAGCACGAGCGTCGGCCCTGTATAGGCGCCTTCCCCGTCCGGCACTGCGACGATATGAGCGTAATCGTCCTCAATCTCGTCGAGGCCCACGCGCCATATCAGCGTGGCATTCTCACCACGAATCAGATTGGTCGCCAGGAACTGCCGTATCGCCGGCGTTTCGACGAAGCCCGTCATGATCCGATCGGCTTCCTTGCGGTCCGCAGGCGGCTGCCGCTCGACGGCACGCATGGCCTTGAAGATCGCCTCATGGCCATGCTCATAAGCAATCGGTGCGATGTCGGCGACGATCAAGCGTGCGACACGCTCAGGCGCTTGACGCGCCAACGTGATGGCGACCTTGCCTCCCATCGAGTGACCTAGCAGATCGCAGCTTTCGATCGCCAGGCGATCCAGCAAAGCATCGACGTCAGCTGCCTGGGCGGCATAGTCCATGCCTGCCTGGTGAGGAGACTTTCCGTGGTTGCGCAGATCGACGGCGATCACGCGACGGCTTTCCTGCCAGCGCTTGATATGCGAGCGCCAGTTGTCGGCACTTCCGAACAAGCCGTGCAACACCACCAGTGGGCGCCCGGCGCCGCCGGTATCGACATGATGTAATTCCACAATTTGCCTCGTCAGCCATTCAAGTCATGCCGGCATAATACCAGAGGCGTTTCAGGCATTGCGCCCCGAGACCTGCTCGGAGGCATCGGCGACATGCGCCAGGCGGCGCGTCAACGCCCCCAGCAGCACACCATACAACGGCAGGAAGAAGGCCAGACTGACACTCAGCTTGATGGCATAATCCACCCAGGCTATTTCGACCCAGTGCGCGCTCATGAACGCATTGGGCCCATTCCAGAAGGCGATGGCGAAAAACGCGAAGGTATCGGCCAGGTTGCCCAATAGGGTCGAAAACGCCGGTGCCACCCACCAGGCACGCAGCCGCCGCATCCGATCAAAGACGTGAATGTCGAGCAACTGCCCCAGCACATAGGCCATGAAACTCGCCAGAGCGATACGCCCTACGAACAGGTTCCAATCACCCAGCGCCGAGGCCCCCTGGAAGGCGCCATCCTGAAACAGCACCGACACCACATAGGAAATCAGCAAGGCAGGCAACATGACCCGCGCGATGGTCGTGCGCGCCCGGCGTTTCCCGAACAGCCGCACGGTCAGGTCGGTGGCGAGAAAGATGAATGGAAAGCTGAAGGCTCCCCAAGTAGTGTGTAAGCCGAACATCGAAAACGGCAACTGCACTAGGTAATTGCTGGCCGCGATGACGACAATATGGAAGCTCACGAGCCACCCCATCAAGCGGCGCGCTTGGCGAGAATCGAGCACAAACATGTAGCACCTTTTTAGTTGCCGAAAGAGGCCGAGGGGTAAGGGAACCCTCAAGGCGGGACGGCGTGAAAGACGCCGAGTGAAAGCGGCGGGATTGTAAAGGATTTCACCGATGTCGGCCAGCGAGACGCTTCGCGCCCCTTGCCATGGGAGTACGCGTCCATCGCCAAGTGCCTCAGACGAAAAGGAACTATCGTTGTTACTTCAATGCCTTACAATATAACAAGTGTCATGGTAATGCCCCGTCCCACGGTCGGCAGATATCGCCGCACCCCCAACCGATGAAATACCGTTGAAGACTACCTTGGACAGGGCTGGCGAAGTTATTGAAGATTCGCTAAATCAAGAATGAGTAACAGGGAATGACGGCTTGTCCAATCGGTGAAAGGACACACCCGACATAGACGGTCATTCGACACGCGAGCATCCCTTTGCCGCGGGGCGCCTATCCCTCGCCCTTCGGCAATCAATCGCCAATCCCAATGTAGGAGAGACAATATGCGCCCGCTCCAGCCTGCCTCCGCCCTGATCGACGCCGGTTACGGCGCCATCGACAAAGGCACGACGCTACTCAAGGCCATGGCCAACGAAAACCGCCTGCGCATCCTGTGCCTGCTCGACAACGCCGAGCTTTCGGTCACCGAGCTGAATCGCAAGCTCAACCTCAGTCAGTCGGCGCTGTCGCAGCACCTAGCCATCTTGCGCCGTGAAAACCTAGTGGTCACACGACGTGCCTCGCAGACCATCTACTATTCACTGGCGGGCGATGAGGCCCGCACCGTGATCGATTCGCTGGTCGCACTGTACGGCAAATCCCGCTAACCGGCCCTGGCAGCGGCTCAGCGCCGCTGCCAGCTGCTGGCTTCCAAGCGCTCCATGACGCGATCCCCCAGACGCTCGATCCCCATCGAGGCCCCCACGCCGACACGCTGCAACAGCGAATGGTGCGGCTCCAGCTTTACATGCAGAACCCGTGCCTCTTTCATCCGCGCCGCAAGATAACCGTCGCTGGTGGCGATCTCATCGATCAAGCCATCCTCGAGGGCCTGACGGCCGTACCAGATTTCGCCGGTCGCCACCTTGTCGACTTCCAGCGCCGGACGCCGCTCGCCGACGTAGCGCTTGAAGAGATCATGGGTTTCCTGCAAATCGTCGAGAAACTTGGCGCGTCCCTCGTCGGTATTTTCCCCGAGCACAGTCAAGGTTCGCTTGTAACGCCCCGCCGTGAGTAGCTCGACATCGATATCGTGTTTCTTGAGCAGGCGATGCACATTGGGCACCTGCGCGACCACCCCGATCGATCCGATGACAGCGAACGGCGCCGCAATCAAACGGTGCGCGCAGCACGCCATCATGTACCCGCCACTGGCGGCGACCTTATCGACACACACGGTCAGATGCGCGCCGGCATCGCGCAGCCGGTCGAGTTGCGCAGCGGCGAGCCCATAGGCATGCACCAGACCGCCACCCGAGGTGAGACGCACGACCACTTCATCCTCGGCCTGCAATTCGCCCAACAGCAGCGAAACCTGCTCCGCCAGCTGCGGGGTGCGCGATGCTTTGAGGTCACCATCGAAATCGAGCACCCACACCCGCGATGACACTTCGTCAGATGCATCATCCTTTCCCTTGCGGCGCGCCTTTTCCTGCTTGCGCAACGCCTTTTGTGCGTGCCGCCGCCGTGCGGGCGACATCCCGGCCAGGCGCAACGACTCACGCCGCCGCCGTTGGCGCTCGTTCAATGTCACCACACGCAGACGGTTATCATCGCCTTGCCCACTGGCGCGCTGTTTGAGGGATACAGCCAGCACGATCAGTACGCCCAGTGCGATTACCAGAGTCGCCAACTTGGCGGCGAACAAAGCGTATTCCGCTATCCATTCAATCACGTCGCTACCTCATGCTTGGATGACAATCAATACAGCTCTTGTATGAAACATTTGTTTGAAATAGGCTGGAGTTTCCATCAACATCACAGAGTGACCGATCATGGCCGACGCCAGTACCGTCATCGAAAAACTTCAGTCGCGCTTCGATCCTGCCGCCGCCCGGGGCATGAATGATATTTTCCAGTTCCACATCAGCGATGCCGAAGACTATTACCTGCATTTTCAGGACGGCACCTTGGACGTTCAGCAAGGCGAACACGACGACCCATCGGTCAGCCTGACCACCGACACCGAGACTCTGAAAGGCGTGATGAGCGGCGACATCAATGGCATGCAAGCCTTCATGAGCGGCAAGCTCAAGGCCGCTGGCAATGTCATGCTAGCCAGCAAGCTCACCAGCCTGTTCCCCAGCGGCTGATCCGCTCTTTTCTTTCGTTGTTACATCTCAGCGCATCGCCACCGCGCTGAGGTGCGTCTCGATCAACTGACGCGAAATCGAATGGCTGGGGGGCAGCTCCGGCAAATGGCGCGGCGTGAACCAAGCGGCATCGGCGATCTCTACGCCATCGATGCGAATGCGTCGGCTAGCTGCCTCAGCAAAAAAACCCAGCATCAGCGAATGCGGAAACGGCCATGATTGACTGCGAAAGAAACTGACCCGCCCGATCTCGACCCCGACTTCCTCGTGGACTTCACGCCGCACCGCGCTTTCGGCGGTTTCCCCTGGCTCGATGAACCCCGCCAAGGTGGAATAGCGTCGCGCAGGAAAACGCGCGTTGCGCGCCAGCAACAGGTCTCGCCCATGGGTCACCAGAGTGATGATGCACGGCGAGATGCGCGGATAGCTGCGATGACCGCACGCCTTGCACTGCATGGCAAACTCGTGCGATAGACGCTGCATCGGCGTTCCACAGCGCCCACAAAAACGATGATCGCGCGCCCAGGCGGAGACTTGCAGCGCCGTGGCCAGTAGATCGCCCTGTGCGGCGGGCAAGCGCGCCAGCCAATTTCGCGCCGGAGGCCAACTTGCCTCGCCGCTCTCGTGCGCCATCGCGACTGGCAAGCCTTGCCACATTCCTAGCGGCATGGCGTGCTCCGGCCAAGCGCCGGGCGGCTGTAGAATGCCCGCCTCTTCACCAGGGGCGATGCCCGCTTCACCGAAACGAATCCAATACCCCCAGCGCGGCGTCTCCGCGCCGGGCAGCTCTCTCACGAATGCCGGTGTCGAAGTGATCGTCATGACGGCCCCTGCGACGCCTCATCCAACGCGTCCCAATGACACTCGCCCGCCGCCTGGCGAATACGATCGAGCTTGGCTCGATGCGCATTCAATTCCGTATCGCTGGGCCGCGTCACCGCCAGAGTCACGCCTTCCCGCGCCACGCGGCGAATACCGCTGACACTATTCGCTCCTTCCGTATCACCGCCAGCGCCCCCTTCGACGCCGGCTAACGACAGCGCCGTCTGCCCCCCGGTCATCGCTAGATAGACATCGGACAAGATTTCCGCATCGAGCAAGGCGCCGTGGAGCACTCGGCGGCCGTTATCGATGGCGTAACGCTTGCACAGCGCGTCCAGGCTATTGCGCTGTCCTGGATGCATCTTACGCGCCATGGCCAGCGTATCGAGCACGCCGCAGTACTCCGCGACCGGACCCAGCCGAGGCCCACCACGCTTATTCTGCAGCAGGCCGAATTCATGATCGATAAAGCCGACGTCGAACGCCGCGTTGTGAATCACCAACTCGCCGCCGCGAATGTACTCCCAGAAGGCATCGGCAACATCTGCGAACACGGGTTCGTCGGCAACGCGTTCATTGGTGATACCGTGTATTTCCACGGCCTCGGGATCGATATCGCGTTCGGGATTGATGTATTGATGGAAGTTGTTGCCGGTCAGCCGGCGATTGACCACCTCCACCGCACCAATCTCGATCAGACGATGCCCTTCCTTGGGATCGATGCCGGTCGTTTCGGTGTCCAGTACGATCTGACGCATTGCTTACTCTTCTCCTGCCATGGCTCGCCGCTGAGCCGCCTGGATATCGTCGGTAGCAGCGTTGGCGAGCGTATCGGCCAGTTCGTTACCTTCGTGGCCGCTGTGTCCTTTTACCCAGTGCCATTCGATGCGATGGCGCTGGGCTTCCTCGAGTAGTTCACGCCACAGCTCGGCGTTTTTGACCGGCTTCTTGGCGGCGGTCTTCCAGCCACGCTTGATCCAGCCATGGACCCACTGGGTAATGCCTTTTCGCAGGTATTCGGAATCGGTCCATAGCGCTACTTCGCAGGGACGCGTCAAGATTCGCAGCGCCTGAATCGCAGCCGTCAGTTCCATGCGATTGTTGGTGGTCTCGTCCTCGCCGCCATTAAGGGTTTTCTCATGCTGACCGTAACGCAGCACCGCGCCCCAACCACCGGGCCCGGGGTTACCGCGACAGGCGCCGTCGGTATAAATGGTCACGTGGGGCATATCGCCCACGGTGGGAGTATCAGTCAACCTCGGCCATCCTATCGTCGTGGGCGTGCGTGGCGCGGCCCGAGCGCCCGCCATGATCGCGATGAAGCGCGGCGGGGCCGAGCCAGTTGCCCGCCATCGAATCGCGG
Source organism: Chromohalobacter sp. 11-W (assembly GCF_029889905.1). GTDB lineage: Bacteria > Pseudomonadota > Gammaproteobacteria > Pseudomonadales > Halomonadaceae > Chromohalobacter. The sequence continues at coordinate 113,200 of NZ_JARANZ010000002.1, forward strand.
CGCAGCAAGGTGCGCACCGGCTGTACAGGGACCTGCTTACGCCGAGCCACGATCAAATAACACCCCCCAAAGGGAAGGTTATAGCGGCGCCCCAGCGTTTCGAGTCCCAAGTTATGAATATGCCCGCCAGGCAGGCGAAAGCCGCAGTAGTCTACGCGGTCGATCTCGAAATCGACAAACGCCAGCCACTCCCGCAACCGGCCGCTGCGCCGCCAACGCCCCTTGCAGGGCCAACGACGCCGACTGGCAGGGGACAAATGTCCCAGGGCATCGGCGCCGAAGGGATTCCAGCCCATCATGACCAGCAAGCCATCATCGCGCGTGACCCGTGCCGCTTCACGCACCAGATGATGCGCGTTGGGCATCACCTCCAACAGATGATGCACCAGTACAAGGTCAAGGCTTTCATCGGGAAGCGGCAAGGCGCTGGGATCGCATACCAAGGAAGCATCGTCCTGAGCCAAGGCGCGCGTCGGCGCCCAACTCATCGCATGGCGAATGGGGCACATGTCGGTCAGCCGCGAAGCCATACCAAGTTGCAGGCTGTGAGCTCCGAAGCGCGACTCGCAGAGTGGCCCCAGACACGCACGCTGTGCCTGCCATAACGCAACGCCCTCCTCGGAGCCCCAGAAGCGGCGCCCCTCGCGGACGGCCTGCGCCAACGTCATCGTCATATGTGAATTTGACACGACGGCCCATTCCCCCCAAGGTTGTCGCATTTTACGCTGCCGTCCGCCATCGTGCATGGCATGACGACAGGCGTGTTTCCGACGTTTGCCGAGGTCTAGCGTATTATGTTGACCGTGATTCCAATTCCCGCGTTCCAGGACAACTATATCTGGCTGCTCCGTCAGGATGCCAGCGATAAGGTCGCGATCGTCGATCCCGGCGATGCGCAACCCGTCATCGAGTACCTGGAGCGTGAAAACCTGAACCTGGTAGCGATCTTGGTCACCCACCATCATCACGACCACACGGGCGGTATCGAAACGCTAGTCAAGCGCTACGGACCGCGCGTGATCGGCCCCGACAACTCGGCCATCCCCGCCGTTGAAGAAGTCGTGGGCGATGACGACGAATGCCGTGTTCAGGGTCGGCGCTTCGAAGTCTTCGCAGTCCCCGGCCACACGCTCGACCATATCGCGTTCTATGCCCCCGGAACGCCGGGGCTGCTGTTTTGCGGCGATGTAATGTTCTCGGCCGGTTGCGGGCGCTTGTTCGAAGGCTCGCCCGCGCAAATGCAGCGCTCACTCGAGCGCCTCGCGGCATTGCCCGACGACACCATGGTCTTCGCGGGCCACGAATATACGCTGGCCAATCTGCGCTTTTCTCAGGCTGCCGAGCCCGACAACCCCACGCGGGACGCCTACCTCGAGGAGTGCGAAAAAGCACGTCGGCTGGAACGCCCCACGCTGCCCACCAACATCGGCTCCGAGCGCCAGATCAACCCCTTCTTGCGCATCGACCAACCCGGCCTGCTCAGCGCGGTGGCCGAACAAGGCAATGCCGACGACGCCAGCAGCGCCTTCGCCACGTTGCGCGAATGGAAAGACCGTTTCTAGCAACATCATGCCCAGCTGACGTCATAGCCCTCGAGAGGTTCGCTTCCCATGCACGTTCGATCGATCCGCCGCCAAGCTCGGGGCTTGGCGGGAGGTCTTTTTCTGATCACCTTGTCGCTACCCGCACTAGCGGCCAGCGACTCACCGACCGGCGGCGACACGGCTGCATCGGCGCACCACGGTACCTTCTGGCAAGCGTTGGAGCTTCAAAGCGCCGCGCAAGCCGATGCCTGGACGCGCCTTAAAAGCGGCTTCGGATTGCCTCACGACATCGAGAATCCGCGCGTCAAAGAGTGGCTCGACTACTTTTCCGCGCATCCCGAATATGTCTCGGCCGTGGCCCAGAATGCGCGTCCTTGGCTACGTTGGGTCACCCGTCAGCTCGAAGCGCGCGACATGCCCACCGAGCTGGCACTGCTGCCGTTCATCGAAAGCGCTTACGACCCCACAGCCGCCCATCCCGGCGGCGCCTCAGGACTATGGCAGTTCATGCCGGGCACTGGCGAGGCCATGGGCCTGACCGATACATGGTGGTATGACGGCCGCCGCGATGTCGTCGCCTCGACAGCCGCCGCTCTCGACTATCTGCAGACACTCGCCGACCAATGGTATGAGGGTAATCTAGAGCTCGCCCTGGCGGCTTACAATGCTGGTGCGGGTACGGTCAACCGCGCGCGTGAGCGGGCCGCCGCCCAAGGCAAGCCCATCGATTACTGGCACCTCTCGCTGCCCAATCAAACCATGGACTATGTGCCAAAGCTGCTGGCGTTGGCCGCAGTTGTGTCCGACCCGCAACGCTATTCGGTCACCCTGCCCGATATTCCCGATAGTCCTGCCATTGTCCAAGTAAAAACCAAAGGCCAACTCGCGCTGACCGATGCCGCGCAGCTCGCCGGGGTTAGCGAATCGCGACTGCGCGAACTCAACCCGGCCTTTCGCCGCGAGGCGACACGCCCCAGTCAAAACGCCAAGCTGGTGATTCCCGCCGACAGCCGCAAACGCTTTCTTGCCAAGCTCGACACGCTGCCGGCCGAGAAACGTCAGGCCAAGGCGCATTACGTCGTCAAACGCGGCGATACCCTTTCCGGCATCGCCGCGCGTCATGACATTCCCCTCAGCGTGCTACGCCAACAGAACGCGCTCAGCGGCGATACATTGCGCATCGGGCAGTCGCTGGTGGTCCCTTCAATCGGCCGCTCCCCCAGCTTGGCCAGTCACGACACCACGCGCGAAGTCAGGGTCAAGCCGGGTGACAGCTTGTCGCGTATCGCAGCGCGCCATGACGTCAGCGTCGGCGATCTGGCACGCTGGAACCAGCTCGATAAAAGCGATTATCTGCAACCTGGGCAACGTCTGACCTTGCGCCAGGCCTCTCGCTGACCGCATTGAGCGATACCTCTACTCAGCGCGGCATCACTGGGGTAGGCTAGCGAGCGGGCCGGTGCTTCACCGGCCCTTGCGCATCTTGCTTCAAGGAATCGGTTGATGCCCTCGTTCGTTCTCACCTTGCTGTTGGGGTCTTGCCTATGGGCGATCAGCCTCGCAGCGCTGGCCGTGCCGGCCGCAGACGTGCCAACCGTCGCGGGAATTTCTCTCTACGATGCCCCCGCGCTGCCCGATGACTTCTCGCACCTGCCCTACACTAATCCGGATGCGCCCAAGGGCGGCGAAATGCGGCGTGCCGCACAGGGCAGCTTCGATTCGACCAACCCCTTCATCATTCAGGGCAACCCGGCCGACGGCCTGAATCACGTCTACGACACCTTGATGGAAGCCAGCGCCGACGAGCCCTTCACCATGTATGGGTTACTGGCAGGCGGCATCCGCCTCGACCCTGATCGCCACTGGATGGAAATCGATCTACGCCCGGAAGCACGTTTCCACGACGGCCATCCCGTGACGGCCGAAGACGTCGTGTTCAGCTTTCGCCTGCTGCGCGACGAGGGGCAGCCCTTCTATCGCGCCTACTACGCCGATGTCGACAAGATCGAAGCGCTGGATGACGACACCGTGCGCTTCGAATTCAGCGACAACAACTCGCGCGAGTTGCCACTGATCCTCGGCCAGCTTCCGGTGCTGCCCAAACACTATTGGGCCTCACGCGACTTCGCCACACCGACGCTGGACAAGCCGCTGGGGTCTGGCCCCTATGCGGTTGAGAGCCTCTCGCCGGGGCGCCGCATCGTCTATCGTCGTGCCGAGGATTACTGGGGGCGCGACCTGCCCATCAACCGTGGGCGGCACAATATCGACCGCCTGGTCTACGACTACTACCGGGATCAGACCGTGGCGCTGGAGGCCTTCAAGGCCGGCAATCTCGATCTGCGTCGCGAAAGTAGCGCCAAGAACTGGGCCACCGCGTACGATACCCCCGCTCGTCAGGAAGGCTTCATCAAGCGCATGGTCGTCCCCGACGCACAGCCCGCCGGGATGCAAGCCTTCGTCATGAATCTGCGCCGCGAGAAATTCCAGGACCGTCGCGTTCGCGAAGCGTTGACCCTGGCGACCGACTTCGACTGGCTCAATACGCATCTCTTCTACGGCGCTTACGAGGAAACCGATAGCTACTTCGAGAGCTCCGAGATGGAAGCCAGCGGCCTGCCCAGCGACGCCGAACGCGCGTTACTCGCGCCTTATCGCGATCGCCTGCCGCAGGATGTTTTCGACACGCCCTTGCCCGCATCCCGGCCCGAGGGGTTGCGAGCACGCCTGAAAAAAGCGCTGGGCCTGCTGCGCGAGGCTGGCTATGAGGTCCATGACGGCACCCTGGTCAACGACGAGACCCAGCAACCGCTGCGTCTCGAATTCCTGCTCTACGATACTCAGTTCGAACGCGTCACCCTGCCGCTGATTCAAAACCTCGAGCGCCTCGGCATCGAAGCCAGCCTGCGCGTCGTCGACGTCAATCAGTTCCTGACGCGCCAGCGCAACTTCGATTTCGACTTGATCCTCGGCAGTTTCCCGCAGTCCGCCAATCCAGGTAACGAACAGCGCGAATTCTGGACCAGCGACTATGCCGACGCGCCGCGCAGTCGCAACTTGATCGGCTTGCAGAATCCCGCCATCGACGGCCTGGTCGATCGCCTAATCCGTGCCGACAGCCGGCAGGCACTGGACACCGCCGCGCGCGCGCTCGACCGGGTACTGCGCTGGGGCTTCTACGTCATTCCCCAGTGGCATCTCGATGGCACCCGCGTGGCACTATGGGACAAGTTCGGCTATCCCCAGCCATTCCCCGAATACACCTTCGATCTATCGAGCTGGTGGGTCGATCCACAGCGCGCGTCCCGGATAGAACAACGTCAACGCGGCGAACGCTAAGGACAGCATCGTGGCTAATTACATCCTACGCCGCCTGTTACTGATGATCCCTACCCTGTTGGGCATCTTGCTGCTCAACTTCATTATCGTGCAGGTGGCACCGGGCGGTCCTATCGACCAGATGCTGGCCCGCTTCGAGGGCATGGACAGCAACGCCAGTACGCGCCTGGAAAGCGGCGGCGAGACCTCCAGCGGTGACACCCGCAATGCGCGCGGCATCGACCCACGTCTCGAAGCGGTACTAGAGAAGCAGTTCGGCTTCGATAAGCCCCCCGTAGAACGATTCTTCGGCATGCTGGCCGATTACGCCACCTTCGATCTCGGCGATAGCTTCTTTCGCGGGCGGCCGGTGATCGACCTGATCGTCGAACGCCTGCCGGTCTCGATCTCGCTAGGACTCTGGACGACGCTGCTGGTGTACTCGATCTCGATACCGCTCGGCATACGCAAGGCCTTGCGTCACGGCTCGCGCTTCGATGTCTGGACCTCGGGGCTGATCATCGTGGGGTATGCCGTACCGGGGTTCTTGTTCGCCATCTTCCTGATCGTGGTGTTCGCCGGCGGCAGCTACCTGGACTGGTTCCCGCTACGCGGACTGACCTCACCCGACTTCGGCGATCTGTCCTGGTGGGGCAAGATCCAGGATTATTTCTGGCACATCGCGCTGCCCGTACTGGCCTCGGCCATCGGCAGTTTCGCCACGCTCACCATGCTGACCAAGAACAGCTTCCTCGACGAAATCCACAAACAATACGTGCTCACTGCGCGTGCCAAGGGCGCTAGCGAGGGTCGCGTGCTCTACGGACACGTGTTCCGCAATGCCATGCTGATCATCATCGCGGGCCTGCCTTCGGCGCTGGTGGGCATCTTCTTCACCGGGTCGCTGCTGATCGAGGTAATCTTCTCGCTCGACGGCCTCGGACTGCTCGGCTTCGAGGCCGTCATGCAGCGCGATTACCCGGTCATTTTCGGCACCCTGTATCTCTACACCTTGATCGGATTGGTGCTCAAGCTGATCTCGGATCTCACTTATGTGTGGGTCGACCCTCGCATCGACTTTGCGACGCGGGAGGCATAATGACACTTCGCATGCGCGCACGCCCGTCTCCCATCGCCCGTCGCCGCTGGCAGATCTTCCGCGGCAATCGGCGCGCCTGGTGGTCGCTGTGGGCCTTCGCCCTGCTGTTGATCGTCAGCCTGGGCGCCGAGTTGATCGCCAACGACAAACCCATCGTCATGCACTACCAGGGCCAGTGGTACGCCCCGGTGGTATTCGATTATCCCGAGACCGAGTTCGGCGGCTTTCTCCCCACTACGGCCGACTATCGCGACCCCGCCGTGCGGGAAAATATTGCCGCGCAGGGCTGGATGCTATGGCCGGCCGTGCCCTTCTCCTACGACACGCTGGATCGCGAGCTGTCGGGACCCGCACCCTCACCGCCCTCGGCACGCCACTGGCTAGGAACCGATGACCACGGCCGCGACGTCTTCGCCCGCGTGATTTACGGCTTTCGTTTGTCGGTGGTCTTCGCCGTGGTACTGACGCTGGGCTCCATGGCATTGGGGGTCCTGTTCGGCGGCATACAAGGCTATTTCGGTGGCAAGGTCGATTTGATCGGCCAGCGCATCATCGAGATTTGGTCGGGCATGCCGGTGCTGTTCCTGCTGATCATCCTCGCCAGCCTGGTGCAGCCCAACCTGTGGTGGCTGCTGGGCATCATGCTGTTGTTTTCATGGCTGGGCCTGGTCGACATCGTGCGCGCCGAATTCCTGCGTGCGCGCAATCTCGAGTACGTGCGCGCGGCACGCGCCATGGGACTGCCATCACGCCTGATCATGTGGCGCCATGTGCTGCCCAACGCCATGGTCGCCACCCTGACCTTCATCCCGTTTCTGTTCACCGGCGCGATCACCACCCTCACCGCGCTGGATTTCCTGGGCTTCGGTCTTCCGCCAGGCTCGCCCTCGCTGGGCGAACTCGTCGCCCAGGGCAAGAACAACCTGCAGGCGCCCTGGCTTGGCATCACGGCCTTCCTGAGCCTCGGGATCATGCTTTCGCTATTGGTCTTCATCGGCGAAGGACTACGTGACGCCTTCGACCCGCGCCACGCGCCCAGCCCCCTCACACCGACCTCCGCCGATACCGACGATCTACCCGGGAGAACCGCGCATGGCCACTGACGACGTCGTATTCGAGCTCGATGCCTTGCGCATCGCCTTCGGCGACATGCGCGTCGTCGAGGACCTGTCGCTCACCATACGCCGTGGTGAAACCGCCGCCCTGGTCGGTGAGTCGGGCTCCGGCAAGTCGGTCTCTGCCCTGGGCGCCCTCGACCTGCTGCCGCCTAGCGCGCGCGTCGAGGGTGGACGTCGGCTCTGCGGAGAGTCTCTCGAAGGGCTATCACCGCGACGCTGGAATACGCTACGCGGCGGTCAAGTCGGTTTCGTGTTCCAGGAGCCCACGACCTCGCTCAACCCCTTGCACACGGTCGGCAAGCAGCTCGGTGAAACGCTGCGTCTTCATCAAGGGTTGCGTGGCCGTGCCGCCCGCCAGCGCGCTCGGGAATTGCTGGTGGAAGTACAGTTGCCGCGCCCCGATGAAATGCTCGAGGCGCATCCCCATCAGCTTTCGGGCGGTCAACGCCAGCGCGTGGTGATCGCCATGGCCATCGCCAACGCGCCACGACTTCTCATCGCCGACGAACCGACCACGGCACTCGATGTCACCGTGCAGCAGGAAATCCTGGCCTTGCTGGCGCGGCTACGCGACGCCAATGGCATGGCCATGCTGTTCATCACCCACGATCTCAACCTGGTGCGCCGACATGCCGACAGCGTGCATGTCATTCAGCATGGACGACTCGTCGAAAGCGGCAGCGTCACACGCGTCTTCGATGCCCCGCGCGCGGCTTATACCCAACACCTGCTCGCCGCCAACCCGGAAGGCCACGCCGCGCCGCTGCCGGCGACCCGCACGATGCTGCTCGAGGCACGTCGCCTCGGCGTCTCTTTCGCGCGGAGCAAATCCTGGTTCGGGCGCCGTCCCGCCCCGTTCGTGGCCGTCCAGCCGCTGAATATCACCCTGGCGCGCGGCGAAACCCTAGGCCTGGTCGGGGAATCCGGCTCCGGCAAGACCACCCTGGCGTTGGCGCTTCTACGCCTGACCGCCGCCGACGGCGAAGTCCTCTTCGATGGTGAGCGCTTGGATACATTACGCGGCAATGCACTACGCCGCCGTCGGCGACGCTTTCAGGTCGTCTTCCAGGATCCTTACGGCTCGCTCTCGCCACGCATGCCGGTCATGGATATCGTCAGCGAAGGGCTGCGTTTCCATCATCCTTCACTCAACGATGAGGAAATCGAGCAGCGGGTCGCCACCACCCTCGAGGAAGTCGGTCTGCCAGCGAATTGCGCAGCGCGCTACCCACATGAATTCTCGGGAGGCCAGCGTCAGCGTATCGCCGTGGCACGCGCCATCATTCTCGAGCCCGATCTACTCGTGCTCGACGAGCCGACCTCCGCGCTCGACCGCAGCGTGCAGAAGCAGCTCATCGCTTTGCTGCGCGGCCTTCAAGCGAGACGCGGGCTGAGCTACCTATTCATCAGCCATGATCTCGCCGTCGTACGCGCCATGGCGCACCGCATCGTGGTGCTTAAAGACGGCGAGATCGTCGAGCAAGGCGACTGCGACACGCTGCTCAATCAACCTCGAGAGGCGTATACCAAACGCCTTCTCGAGGCCTCTGGACTGCACTTCGGCACCTGACGAACTTTTCTGGGTATCCAGATGAGGTGGTTGATTAGTTGATACCACGTTGAGGTCACACCACGCCTACTCAACGGACTCGCTGGTTGGTAGATGGTTAGAAGATTGCCCCATCTGTTAACAGAGTAGTCACCAGAAGGCGGTGCAGCCCCGCTAATCGACACTAAGCGAGAGCCGAGCCACGCACCAGTCCCATACCGCATCTCGCGGGGCATGAGGTAAGGATGACCGCTTGCGGACGAGGAAATAGCTGGGCTCTTTGATAATGGCCTCATCCGTGACCTGCACTAGACGCCCAGCCTCGAGATCCCCCGCCACAAACGCTCGGCATGCCAAGGCGATGCCCTGGCCAGCCATGGCTGCATCCAGCGCCAGTGTCGTCTGGTTGAATACCGCGCCGGGCAGCTTGCTGTCGGCACGTAGAAACATCGGCCAATGACCGTGCGCGTCATGCAAGAGCGGAAGCTCCCTAAGCCGTTCGGTAGAGAGGGGGAGCGGTAAATCTTTGACCAGATGGGGGCTGGCGACCGCAACCAGCTCCTGGTGGAACAGCAGCTTAGCCTCGACCCCGGATGGAAACGGGGGGCGGGTTAGCCGCACTGCGATGTCCACCTGGTCGCGCTCAAAATCGGAGAGCGCCTCGGTTGCGACCGTGCGCAATTCCACGCCGGGTAGCGCAGCGTTCAGCTCGGCTAGACGAGGGATCAGCAGCTTCGCGGCGAAGGTCGGCGTAACACTGATCGTGACAGTATCCGGTCGCTCCAGGAGTCGTCCGGTGGCCTCTCCGAGCGTATCGAAGGCGCGGGTCACGTCCGTCAGATAGACTGCGCCCTGTGGCGTCAGGACGAGGCCGCGCGGCAAGCGCTGGAACAGAGCCTGGCCCAGATGTTGTTCCAGCGCGCGCACCTGCTGCGCGACAGCGCCTTGGGTGACGCTCAACTCCTCGGCGGCAGCCCGGAAACTCAGTCGGCGGCCTGAGACTTCGAAGGCACGCAGGGCATTGAGAGGGGGAAGTTTGCGGCGGGATGGCGTCATGGCGATAGCCTATAGTTTTTCTACAGTCTTACACGTTTATTTATCACGCGAAACGTCGGCTGTCACTTGACACAATGCCTCCAGAACCTAACCCAAGGAGGCTGTCATGGCTGAAGAAAAAGTTGCACTCATCATGGGCGGTGGATCCGGTATGGGAGCCGCTGCCGCACGCAGACTGGCCCAGGATGGCTATCGTATCGCCATCCTCTCCTCGTCGGGCAAGGGCGAGGCTCTGGCCAAGGAATTGGGCGGTGTCGGTGTCACCGGCTCGAACCAATCACTCGACGACGTGAAGCAGGTCGTGGATCTGACGATGGCGACATGGGGGCGGATCGATGCGCTGGTCAATTCCGCAGGTCATGGTCCGCGCGCACCAGTCCTCGACATCCCTGACGAGGACTGGCACCAAGGCATGGATGTCTATTTCCTGAGCGCCGTGCGTCCGACCCGTCTGGTCGCACCAATCATGGAGGCTCAGGGTGGTGGCGCCATCGTCAATATTTCGACCACCTGGGCTTTCGAGCCGTCCAGCGTATTCCCGACCTCGGTGGTATTCCGGGCGGGCCTTGCCAGCTTCACCAAGCTCTTCGCGGATGCCTATGCGGCGAAGAATGTTCGCATGAACAATGTGCTGCCCGGCTGGATCGACAGCCTTCCCGAAGTCGATGAGCGCCGCGACAGTGTGCCGATGGGTCGCTATGGGACGGTCGAGGAAATCGCAGGCACCGTGGCCTTTTTGCTATCGGACGGCGCAGGCTACGTCACCGGACAGAATATCCGCGTCGATGGCGGCGTGACCCGCTCCATCTGATTGCCCCTGCCCTACCGCGTCAACGAGCCGCCTTTCCCCGGGGGAAGGCGCTCGTTGCGCTTTTCCTCAAGGAGAACGCCATGTTATGTGCCTATGCTGCGCTCGCCGCGCTCGGCATCATCTGGGGCTCGAACTTCATCTTCATGAAGTGGGCCACCGACCTGATCTCGCCCACGCAGACGGTATTCCTGCGAGTGCTGTTCGGTTTCCTTCCCCTGGCCTTGGTGGCATGGCGAGCCAAGGTACTGACGCGTGATCAGTTGCGCCATCTACCGCACTTCGCGGTCATGTCGGTGCTTGCGACGACCTTCTACTATTACGGGTTTGTGGCTGGCACCGCCCGGCTGCCATCGAGCATCGCCGGGCTCCTGAGCGGCTCGATCCCTATCTTCACGTTCATCTGCGCCTTCCTGTTCCTACGCCAGGATCGCCCGACCGGCCAGATGGCGGCTGGCGTTGCCCTGGGCTTCATCGGTATCGCACTGAGCGCCCGCCCCTGGGAGGGCACCGATGGTGTGGCGTTGACCGGGGTCTTCTGGATGCTGGCCGGGACGCTGAGCCTCGGGGTGTCGTTCGTCTATGCCCAACGGTTCCTGTCGCCGCTGAAACTACCCCCGCTGGCATTGGCGACCTGGCAGACGGGACTCGCGCTTCTGACCTTGCTGATACTGACCGACTTCGACGGCATGGCTGCCATAACGACGGACTCGCGAGCATTGTTGGGAGCCATCGTCGGCCTGGGCATGCTAGGCACCGGCGGGGCCTTCTTCAGCTACTACTTCATCATCGAAAAACTCGGATCCGTGCAGGCATCCGGTGCAACCTACATCGCCCCGGTAGTAGCCGTGTTCATTGGCGCTGCGGTCGGTGAGCAAATCACCGGTACCGTTATACTCTCGCTGGCCCTGATCCTAGGGGGCGTGGTTCTGATCCAGTCGGGTAAGCGCAGCACCACACCTGCTTCCATTCAGCACCAAGCTGAGGAGTAGGCTGATCCCAGGACAACTTTCGCTGACGTTGACAAGTGAGCTTGTCAGATTCGGCAAGCGAGATGTCGCAAGCCCGCATCGTGGTGCTTAAAGACGGCGAGATCGTTGAGCAAGGCGACTGCGAAACGCTGCTCAATCAACCTCGAGAAGCGTATACCAAGCGCCTTCTCGAGGCCTCTGGGCTGCATTTCAGCACCTGACGAACTTTTTGGAGACTCATGACGGCGTCGCCAGGTTAAGGAGCGATAAGCATGCAGGAAGATAACGGTATAAACTAGATGGATGCGATTTGCGCCTCGCTAAGCTCACGCCACTCGCCCGGCGCTAGTGCTGAGTCGAGAACGATATCGCCGATCCGTTCGCGGTGCAGTGCGACGACCTCGTTATCCAGCGCCGCGAACATGCGCTTGATCTGATGGTAGCGGCCTTCCTGGATGATCAGACGCGCCTGAATTACATCGTCTTCGTCCGACGCCGGCAGACGTTCGAGGCGCGCGGGCAATGTCGGCTTGTCTTCCTTTTCCAGCATTAGCCCTGCCGCCAGGCGATCTTCCGCCCCTTCCATCAGCGGCTGAGCCAGCGTCACGAGATAATGCTTGTCGCAGCGCCGCTTGGGGGATGTCAGTCGATGCGACCATTGGCCGTCCTCGGTGATCAGCACGAGCCCAGTGGTGTCTACATCCAGGCGCCCTGCGATGTGAAGGCGCTCGCGCTTGGTGACATCCAGCAGTTCGACCACCGAGGGGTAGCGCCCCGGCCGGGTCGTGCACTCATAGCCCGAGGGCTTGTTGAGCATCAGGTATCGCACGCCGACCAGGGCCAAGGGCGCCCCCATCCAGCGTACGTCCTGTTCTTCACCGAGTTTGAAGGCGGCATTTTTGATCACGTCACCATCCACCTCGACCTCGCCGCGGTGCAGGGCTTTCTTGGCTAGCGAGCGCGTCAGCTCGGTACTTTCACTTAAAAAACGGTCGAGACGCATGCAGGAAATTCACTCCTCGACCTGGAAGCGATCGGCATCCATCCAGGCCGGAAATTTGTCACGGAACGCACTCAGCGCCTGACGATCCAGGTGGCCGGTACGCATGAAGGGCACGTCGCGCGGCCCGTCGATCAAGGGCTCGCCCTTGAAGTCGACAAGCATCGAGTCGCCCGCGAACGCCAGCCCCTTGGCGTCTTCCCCCACACGGTTGACGCCGATTACATAGCAGAGGTTTTCGACGGCACGTGCCTGTAGCAGGGTCCGCCAAGGCTGACGACGAGGCGCGGGCCAGTTGGCAACGCACAGCAGCGCATCATACTCGAAATGCTCGCCCGATGCGGGCTGCTGACGCAGCCATACGGGAAATCGCAAGTCATAGCAGACACTCAACAGGATTCGAAATCCCTTGAGCTCGACAATGACGCGCTCGCTGCCCATGCCATAGCGCTCGTGCTCGCCAGCCATGCGAAATAGGTGGCGCTTGTCGTAATGCGTGATATCGCCATCCGGACGCGCCCAGACAAGACGGTTGAAGTACTCGCCGTCTTCGACAACGGCCACGCTGCCAGTCACCACGCAGCCACGCTGGCGGGCTTGCTCGACCATCCAGGCAACGGTGGCACTTTGCGCCATGGGCTCGGCCATTTCGCGGGAATTCATGGTGAACCCCGTGGCGAACATTTCCGGCAGTACGATCAAGTCCGTATCGTCCGCCGAGAGCGTCCCCAGGCGTTCCTCGAGCAAGCGGCAATTGGCTTGGGGGTCTTCCCAGCGCAGGTCGGCCTGCACCAGGGTCGTACGTAATTCGCTCATCACACACCTCCCGGATTGATGATTCAGTCTGAAGGCCAGCTCAGGGCAGCGGCAAGCCTCTTTCGTCCATGTTAGATTAGCGCTCGCCTATTCGGTTTTGTCGCCCCATGCTGAGGTCCCCATGGCTCGAGAGAGTGCCCAAGAGAGCGCTAAAGAGAGTACTAAACAAAGTGCCCCGCAAGACACGTCTTCCACATCGACGGCCGCCGCCGATAAAGACGCCGCCAAGGGCGTAACGTTCGGCTTGATCGCCTATACGCTATGGGGATGCTTTCCGATTTTTTTCTCGCTTTTCGAGGGCGTACCCGCCTGGGAGATCCTGACTCACCGCATCCTCTGGGCGTGTCTGTTTCTGGCCCTCGTGGTCACCCTCTTGGGGCGCTGGCAACCAGTCAAGACTGCCTTGCGCGCGCCGCGCCTGCTAGTGCGGGTACTCGGGTGCGCCTTGCTCATCGGTTTCAACTGGGGGCTCTATATCTACGCGGTGGAAACCCACCATGTCCTCCAGGCCAGCCTCGGTTATTTCATGACGCCACTGGTCAACGTGGCGCTGGGCATGCTGGTACTGCGCGAGCGCATGTCACGCCTCCAGGGCGCCGCAGTGGCCATCGCCATCGTCGCCATCGGCGTTCAACTGGTGGGGCTCGGCGGTCTGCCGTGGATCAGCATTTGTCTTGCTCTCAGCTTCGGCACTTATGGTCTGTTGCGCAAGCAGGTCAGCCTGGATGGCCTTTCGGGGCTGTTCGTCGAGACACTGATACTGCTGCCTCTTGGCTTACTTGCCGTGGCCTGGTTCGAAATTGCCGGTCTATCCCATTTTGGTGGCACCGCACACAACACCACGCTACTGATCGCGAGTGGCGCGCTGACGGCTCTGCCATTGCTGGCCTTCGCCGGGGCCGCACGCCGACTGCGTCTGTCGACAGTGGGATTCTTGATGTACATCAACCCCACTCTGCAATTCTTGATCGCACTGCTGATCTTTCGCGAGCCATTAGGCACCCTGCAACTCATCACCTTCGTGCTCATCTGGCTCGGGCTGGCACTGTATTCGCTTTCCGCTTGGCAAGGCAGGTATGCTGGCGCCAAGTAAGACAAGCGTCACGGCACCGACATCGTCTAGAGTGAGTGCATGACCGCCACGACGTGTCGCGCGGCGGCCGACTGGCCCGAGGAAACACGCCTTCATGACGACGCACCTAGTGCTGGTGGGCGCCGGTCACGCGCACCTCCACCTGCTGAAACACGCTACCGCATTACGTCGCGCCGGCTATCGCATCACGCTCGTGGCGCCCACGCGATTCTGGTATTCGGGGATGGCCGCACGTCTGCTTGGCGGCGCGCCGCGTGATGCCTGCAGCCTCGATATCGCCGCCCTCTCCGCACGCCATGGCATCGAGCATGTCACAGCGCCTTTCGTGGCACTCGACGTGCACACCAAGCATGTCTTCCTGGCCGACGGTCACCACATCGCCTTCGACGTACTCTCACTCAATGTGGGCAGCGACGTCGTCCCGCCGACCCCGACCGGCGCCACCGTACCGGCTTGGGGAGACGCACGTTACTGGCACGTCAAACCCATCGAGCGCCTCGACGCACTGCGCCAGCATGTACTCGATGCCGCTCAGCAGCGCCGGGCCTTGCATATGGTCGTGGTCGGCGGCGGACCTTCCGGCGTGGAAATGGCCGCCAATCTGGCGGGGTTGAGCCAGCGCCTAGAGGCCAACAACGCTATTCGCCTCGTTACACGCCACGCACGCCTCTTGCCCGCCGCACCGCCCACCGCATCCCGATGGGCCAGCCGTCAACTCTCGCGACTGGGCGTCGACTGGCATCCCGACGTAGCGCTCGACGGCGGTGCCGGGTGGCTCGACACCCTCGATTTCTCACCCGACGACATCATCCTCGCCACGGGATTGCGGCCTGCGTACTGCGTTGCCGATTTGCCACTGGCTCTCGACGACAACGGCATACGCATCAAGGCAACATTACAAAGTGAGGAACACGCGACGATCTTCGCCGTCGGTGACTGCGCCTCGCTGATCGATTACAGTCTTCCCAAGCGCGGCATCGAAGGCGTCCGTCAAGGCCCCGTGCTACTGCAGAATCTGATTGCCCTGCAGAATGGCACGCCACTGAGTGACTACCACCCACCGGCAACGGCACTGGCCATCGTGGACATGCACGACAAGGGATTGGCACTTTACGGGGAACACTGGCGAGGCAGTCGCCTGGCCTTGCGGCTCAAGCGCTATATCGATGCGCGCTTCCTGCGGCGTTATCGGTAGTTAGGGTGTAGCGTTATCGATAGGTAGGCGGCGACACGCGGAAAGCGACGCGTCGCACCGCCGGAGATGACGGTGCCCGGGCAGCGCTCGCGCATCACACCTGCATATTCATGACATCTTTATAGGCCGTCACAAAGCGATCGCGTACCTGCTTGCCCATCTCGAAGGCGATGCTGCCCTTTTGCATATCGACCATTACGTCGTTGAGCTCCACACCCGGCGCACCCGCCTCAAAGGCTTCGGCCTGCGCATTGGCAGTCTGCTTCAAACTATTGATACGTGAAATCGCGCTATGCAATTCGCCGGTAAAGCCACCGCCGCCGACCGACGTATTGACCTGGCTCCCGGGCGTCTGGCTCGCCTGATTGGCCATGGACTGCATTTGCTGAAGCGCCTGTGAAATGGCAGGTGCACTCATGAATTTTCTCCGCCGATCGAACAGCTCTGGAATACGTTGCTGAACCCTATCAGCAACCAGGCCAGCGTCATATCTGCAATTGGGACCTAAAACATCGGCTTTTCCACCCTTTAGGGTTTTCTTAGCTACACATAATGGCGGTCATCACACATACGCCTCGTGACGGTATCGATCGCACCGTCACGAGGCGTCAAACGATGCGCAGAATTTTGGAGTTGGACACCCCCATGCTTGCCGCTGGACCTTTTCAGTGCCTACCCCGGCGTTGCCGGAGGATGACATGAGCACAGCAGCATCCTCCTCGACCGAGGCCAACCAAGGTACGTCAGGACAACGTCAAGGCAGCGCCGCCACGGGCAACGCCCCATCGTTTGTCGACCGACTGCGCAGTAACCCGCGCGTACCGCTGATTATCGCCGCCGCCGCGTGTGTCGCGGTCATCGCCGCGCTTTTGATGTGGGCAAGCTCCCCCGATTATCGCGTGCTTTATTCGACACTCACGCAGGAAGATGGCGGGAAGATCGTCGCCGAGCTCGACACCATGGGCGTGCCCTACGAGTTCAGCGAGAACGGCCAGGCACTGCTGGTGCCTGCCGAACGGGTCAACAAACTACGCATGCAGCTCGCCGAACAAGGCCTGCCGGAAGCCTCCGGCGTGGGCTATGAACTAATGGACGAGCAGTCGTTCGGCATTAGCCAGTTCACCGAGCATGTCAATTACCAGCGCGCCCTCGAAGGCGAACTGTCGCGCACCATCGAGGATCTCGGCCCGGTGGCCAAAGCCCGCGTTCACCTCGCCATGGCCAAGCCTTCAGTCTTCGTGCGTGAGAGTGAGCCCGCCAGCGCCTCCGTCATGCTCGACCTGCAACGCGGGCGCGTTCTCGGCGAAGGCCAGGTGCAGGCGATCATGCACCTGGTATCGAGTAGCGTTTCCGAGCTGGCCACCGGCGACGTCGCTGTAATCGATCAAACCGGCCGCCTGCTCTCTCCTGCCAGCGATGGCAACGACGCGCTCAGCGGCACGCAGCTGGACTACGTATCCCGCGTCGAGCGCAACTATGCCGAGCGCATCGAATCGATTCTGGCGCCCATCCTCGGCGCGCGTAACGTCAAGGCCGAAGTCTCCGCCCAGCTCGACTTCTCCAAGCGCGAGGGCACCAGCGAGACTTACTCCCCCAATCAGCCGCCCAATGAAGCCGCCGTGCGTAGCGAGCAATCGAGCATTACCTACAGCGGCGATGCCGATCTGGCCATGGGGATTCCCGGCGCGCTGAGCAATCAACCGCCGGGTACCGCAGCGTCCCCCATCAATGCGCCGCAGGAAAACAATGATGGAGCGGACGACAACGCACAGGGCGACAACGCACAAGACGATAACGCTCAAGCCCAGGATGGCGAAGACGCCGCGACCCAGGAAAACGCCACTGTGGGGCGTACCAGCCGCGACAACACCATCAACTACGAGGTCGATCACCAGGTCGAACACGTTCAGCACCAGACCGGTACCATCGAACGCCTCAATGCCGCCATCGTGGTCAACTACCGCGACGGCGTCGACGAGGATGGCAATCCGGCGCGTGTCCCCCTGAGTGACGACGAGATCGCCAACATCCGCAGCCTCATACAGCAGGCTATGGGCTTCTCGGCAGCACGTGGCGACCAGCTCGAGGTCGTCAACTCGCCCTTCGAAGACACTGACGAGCAGCGCCCCACATCACCGTGGTGGGAATCTCCCTTGCTGTGGTCGCTGGCCGCCACGCTGGGCAAATACCTGCTGATCGGTCTCGTCGCCCTATTCCTGTGGTTCAAGGTGCTGCGTCCGCTGGTTCAACGCCAGACCGAGCGCCCAGCCTTCTCACCGGCCATGTCGGGCCCTGCCGGTGCAGCCGCAGGGGCCGGTGCGGGCGGTGGTGCCGACGCCTACGCGACGGCTCAATCCGAGACAGCTGGCGCCGAGGAAGAACCACCGGCACCGCCACAGAAGCGGCGTGAGCGGCGCTCGGCCAGCTACGAGCAAAACCTCCGTGACGTACGTGAGATCGCTCAGGAAGACCCGCGTCTCGTCGCCATGATCGTCAGAGGGTGGATGGGTTCCCATGAGTAAGATGAGTGGCGCTCGCCGAAGCGCAATTCTGCTGCTCTCGTTGGACGAGGACAGCGCCGCCGAGGTCTTCAAGTACCTCAGCAACAAGGAGGTCCAGGAAATCAGCCTGGAGATGGCCTCCTTGAGCCAAATCTCGCACGAGGACATGGAGGAGGCTCTGAGCGAGTTCCACGATGAAGTGGAGCAGTTCTCCGCCGTCAACCTGCACAGCAGCGAGCACATACGCACCGTGCTCACCAAGGCACTGGGCAGCGAGCGGGCCAACAGCCTGATCGAGGACATTCTCGAAACGACCGGCTCCGCCTCGGGCATCGACGCGCTGAACCTGATGGAAAGCACTACCGTCGCGGAGCTGATCCGTGACGAACATCCGCAGATCATCGCCACCATCGTCATCCACCTGGATCGCAACTTGGCCGCGGATGTGCTCGAGCAGCTCGACGAGAAGCTGCGCAACGACGTCGTGCTACGTATCGCCACTTTCAGCGGCGTGCAGCCAGCGGCATTGCAGGAACTCACCGAAGTACTCGGCAGCATGCTCGATGGCCAGAACGTCAAGCGCAGCAAGATGGGTGGCGTAAGAACCGCCGCCGAGATCCTCAACCTGATGAACTCGTCTCAGGAAGAGCTGGTCATCGACGCCGTGCGGGCGCACAACGACGACCTCGCGCAGCGCATCATCGACGAGATGTTCCTGTTCGAGAATCTGCTGGATATCGACAACCGTGGCATTCAGCTCATCCTCAAGGAAGTCGATACCAACTCGCTGGTCGTGGCCCTCAAGGGTGCCCAGGAAGCCCTGATCGACAAGATCACGCAAAACATGTCGCAACGCGCGGCCACGCTGATGCGCGAAGACCTCGAAGCACGCGGCCCGGTACGCGTATCCCAGGTCGAGACCGAGCAGAAAGCGATCCTGCAGGTGGTGCGTCGCCTGGCCGACAACGGCGAAATCGTACTCAGCGGAGGTGACGACAGTTATGTCTGACAAGCCGCTATCCGACGACGTCATTCATACGCCGGACGACCAGCGCTGGCGTCCCTGGCGTATGGATGAGCTGCCGCATGACGGTGGCGATGGCAGCGATCAGCTCGACCGTGCACGACGCTTCGAGCAACGCCGGCGCGAGCAACGTCAGCGTCTCATCGAAGAACGCGAGGCACTGCACCACAAGACCCGCGAGAGCGCCTATCGCGAAGGCTACGACGCCGGTTTCGAAGAGGGTCGCCAGGCCGGTTACGAAAAGGGCCTCCAAGAGGGGCGTGAGGCAGGCGATCAAGAAGCCAAGCGCCAGCTCGACGACGCCCTCGCCCCACTCGGCCAACTGGCCGACGAGTTCCGCACCGCGCTGGATACAATGGACACCCAGCTTGCCGACCAACTCGTCGAGTTGGCCATGCTCACCGGTAAGCATCTAGCCGACGAAGCATTGGTCGCCACCCCCGAGCATGTCGTGACCATCGTTCGCCAGCTCCTCCACGAGGAGCCCGTGCTAAACGGTCCCACTCAGTTGTGGCTACATCCCGACGATCTGGCGCTGGTCCACGAGCATGTCGGCAACGAGCTCGAAGCGGCGCACTGGACGCTGCATGAAGACGCCTCGCTGCAACGCGGTGGCTGCCGTGCCGAAAGCGCCACCGGCGGTCTCGATGCCACGCTCGAGACGCGTTGGCAAACGGCGCTGAATCAGCGTCGCCAGCGCCACGTCGCACCTTCCCCGGCAACGGGATCGGAGGCCGGTGATGACTGAGACGCACCTTGCCGACACGCATAACGAGACCTCTCATGGCGCCCATTGGCAGCGCGCCCTGGGTAAGGTCGCGCAGCGTATCGAGGGGCTGGATTCACGTCGCCCCCACGGCAAGATCGTGCGTGCCACCGGCTTGGTACTCGAAGCGACCGGCCTGCGCCTGCCCTTGGGCAGTGCGTGCCTGGTGGAACTCGCCCAACATGGGCATACCGAATATGCCGAAGCCGAAGTGGTCGGCTTTGCCGGCGACCGGCTGTTCCTCATGCCGCTCGGCGATACCCAGGGCTTGGTACCGGGAGCGCGTGTGCTGACACTGGGCAGCAACCAGCGCGATGCCGCCAGCGCACGCCGTTTTCCCCTTGGCGACGCGCTCCTCGGACGCGTGCTGGACGGCAATGGTCGCGCGCTCGACGGCAAGGGCTCACTGGAAAACGCCCCGCATGCCCCCTTGAATACGCGGCCCATCAATCCGCTCGACCGCGCGCCGATCGAGTCCGTCATCGATGTCGGCATTCGCGCCATCAACGGCCTGTTGAGCGTCGGTCGTGGGCAGCGCATGGGGCTTTTCGCCGGCTCTGGGGTCGGCAAGAGTGTGTTGCTCGGCATGATGTCGCGCTACACCCAGGCCGATGTCATCGTCGTCGGCCTGATCGGCGAGCGTGGCCGCGAGGTCAAGGATTTCATCGAAAACATCTTGGGCACCGAGGGACGCGAGCGCGCCGTGGTCGTCGCCGCACCTGCCGACGTCTCACCGCTGCAGCGCTTGCAAGGCGCCGCCTACGCCACGCGCATCGCCGAAGGGTTCCGTGACGAAGGACGTAACGTCCTGTTGATCATGGACTCACTGACACGCTACGCCATGGCCATGCGCGAGATCGCCCTCGCCGTGGGCGAACCGCCCGCTACCAAAGGCTATCCGCCATCCGTCTTCGCGCGCTTACCAGGGCTCGTCGAACGTGCCGGCAACGGCAAACCCGGCGGCGGGTCGATCACTGCCTTCTATACCGTGCTGACCGAAGGCGACGACCAACAGGATCCCATCGCCGATGCCGCACGCGCCATTCTCGATGGCCACGTCGTGCTCTCGCGGGACCTGGCGGAAAGCGGGCACTACCCCGCCATCGATATCGAAGCCTCGATCAGCCGCGCGATGACCGAGATCACCGAAGGCGTTCACCAGCGTCGGGCGAAACGCTTCAAGCAGCTTTTCTCGCGTTATCAACGCAATCGCGACCTGATCAGCGTCGGCGCTTACGCCGCCGGGCACGACCCGCAGCTCGACCGCGCCGTCGCCCTTTATCCGCGTCTCGAGGGTTTCCTCCAGCAGGGAATCTACGAACAAGCCGATGTCACTGCGACGCTAGACGCCCTGGCATCGCTATTTCCGGAGACGCGCTGATGACATTCACTCTGCATCGCGGTAAGGAGCTCTCATGAACGCACGCTCACCGCTCTCCACGCTCAAGGAACTGGCGCAGGAAACCTGCGATCAGGCAGCACAGTCGGTGGGACACTCCCGCCGCAGTCTGCAGGAAACGCAGCAGCGCCTGGACCAGCTCTTGAACTATCGGCATGAGTACCGTCAGCGCCTCGACAAGAGCATGGAAAAGGGCATCGAGCCCGCCAACTGGCACAATTACCAACAGTTTCTGGCCTCACTCGATCAGGCCATTGCCAGCCAACGCAAAGTGCTCAACGACCAGCAACGCCAGCTCGATCGTCAGCAAGAAGCGTGGCAAGGCGAGCGGCGCAAGCTCAACACTTACGATACGCTGGTGTCACGCCGCGAACAGGTCGAGCAGAAACGCGCCACACGGCGTGAGCAGCAGCTCTTCGACGAGATGTCGGCGCGCATGTCGCGTCGACAGAAAAACGATCGTGGCCTCGACGTTACGTCGACGGACACCACGCATTCCAATAACCGCTTTTGACGAGGCATGCTCATGGATATTGCCCTGCTCAACAACCTTCAAGGCGGTAGTCAAGCCTCCGCGACCAACCTTGGCAATGCGAGCGAGACGCGTGGCGGCAAGAATGCCGACAACAGCGCCTCTCCGTTCGCCAGCCTCCTCGGCAAGGCCCGTGGCGGCTCGGATGCCAAGAGCGATGCCGGCACCGAATTGCTGTCAAAGGACACCGCGAGCCAAGATGATAGCGGTCTCGTCGCGGCGCTCAACGAGATGATGCAAGACAGCGACGACGCCAAGTTGCTCAGCGACTGGCTCGAAAGCGGTGATGCCAGCCAGCTAGAGGCTCTCACTCAACGCCTGGGAGAAATACAGCAAGCGTTGGGCGGCGATGATTCGAAACTCACCGATGACGCTATGGCGGCACTACTCGCCGCGCAGCTGCCGACAAATGCTATGACGACTGGCACCGGCCAAGCTCAGGGCAGTGCCGGCATGCTGGCCAGCCAAAGTGGCGATCTTTCGCTCAACGATATCCAGCAACGCATGATGCTCATTCAGCAGTCCTCCAGCGGCATGCGGGACGGTGCGGGCGATGCCCTCTCACGCCAAGACCTCATGGCGCGGCTGACCAACGCCGCCACGAATACAGGCACAGGCCAAGACACCCAGTCCCTCGCCCAACTGATGCAGAATGCACAGAGCGCATCGGGCCAGGCCTCGTCACAAGGCAATGGCCAGATCTCCCCGACGGCGGCCTTCAGTGCCACCCTGGTTCAACAGGCGCAGGCCGTCGCCGATGCACAACGTGGCGACACGCTGACCGGCCAGCAGGGCCTGGAGCGTCAGGGCAGTGACTCGTCACTGTTCACCAATCTGGGCCACAACGCCGCCGCGGGTAATGCCACCACTGGTGCCGCCACCAATGCCAGTGCTGCAGCCAGCGCCGCCGGTGCCTCCGCCACCGCAACACTTACCCCCCAGGTCGGTATGGCCGAATGGGGGCAGTCGCTCGGTCAGCAGGTCGTGCGCATGGCACAGCGCGGTGACCAACAGGTCGAATTGCGGCTGCATCCCGCCGAACTAGGCCCATTGAGCGTCTCGCTCAAGATGGGCGATCAGCAGCAGGCCAACCTGCAGTTCTTCTCCGCTCACGGTGCCGTGCGTCATGCCCTGGAAGCAGCGATCCCGCAATTGCGCGAAGCCCTCGCCGATAGCGGCATCGCCTTGGGCGAAACCTCCGTCGGTGAGCAGGACCAGTTCCAGCAGCAATCCGGTGAGCAACAGGGAGAGCCCGGCTCCCGAGGTGATGCCCAAGGTGGATTGTTCGCCGCCGGTGACGCGAACGCTGACATGCCGAGCCTAAACGAGACGCCATTGCAATATATCGCGTCTTCGGGAATTAGCCTTTATGCCTGAGCCTAGCTGCCGATAACACGTGAGAGACGTCCACGGTAGACGTTCGACAAAGCCCGAAGTGGCGTGCGTGAAGCTTTCTATTCGAGCAATCGGATAGCGCTTCCTATCGCCATACTCGGTCCACTCATCTACGCCGAAGTGAATGACATAAACGATGGCCAAAACCAACAAGCGCGGCAAGTCTCTATGGCTAATAGGACTCCTGATTGTCCTGTTCTCGGTCGGCAGCTCCATTGGCGTCTACATGCTCATGGACTCGCGCCAGGAAGCATCGGCCAACGAAGAGCCGATCGAGCCCAAGGAGGCGCCGGCGCCGATTTTCGTCACGATCGAACCGTTCACGGTCAACTTGCAGGACGATGAATACAGTGACCGCCTACTCTATGTAGGACTCTCCTTGAAGGTGGGTGACGACAAGACGAAAGAGGTTCTCGAGCAATACATGCCGGAGGTTCGCAGCCGCTTGCTGATGCTGCTTTCCAGCCAAGAAGCCGGAGCTCTCGTCAAGCCCGAGGGCAAGCAACGCCTTGCCAATCAGATTCTGACGCTGTTCGACGAACCGTTAGCCGAGCCGCAGCCGCCTCTGGACGTCACCGGCGTGCTATTTTCCGAATTCATTGTGCAATAAGACGACATGTCCCAAGACGATCTACTCTCGCAGGATGAGATCGACGCGCTCCTAAAGGGCGTGAGCGGTGACGATGATAGCGCGAAGGAAGACGATACTTCGCGCCAGGGGAAGGTGCGTCCGTTCGATCCCGCCAAGCAGCATCGCATTATACGCGAGCGGCTGCATGCGCTGGACATCATCAACGAACGCTTCGCCCGCCAGTTCCGCGTGGCGCTTTTCAACCTGATGCGGCGTAGCGCCGACATCACGGTCGAAAGCGTTCGCTATCAAAGCTATAGCGAGTTCTCGCGCAACCTACCGGTGCCTACCAACCTCAATCTGATCACCATGAAACCGTTGCGTGGCTCGGCACTGGTGGTATTTCCGCCCAGCCTGGTCTTCATGGTGGTCGACAACTTGTTCGGCGGGGACGGACGCTTCCTCACCAAATCCGAGGGGCGTGAGTTCACGCGCACCGAACAGCGCATCATCCATCGAATGCTCAAGCTGGCGCTGGATGGCTATAGCGAATCGTGGAAATCGGTCTATCCCCTGGATATCGAATACACACGCTCGGAATTGCAGGTGAAGTTCGCCAACATCACCAACTCGCCCAACGAAATCGTCGTCAACAGTACCTTCCACGTTGAGGTCGGCAATCTCTCCAGCGAGTTCAACATCTGCATTCCCTACTCGATGATCGAGCCGATCCGCGACACGCTTGCCAGCCCCCTGCACGACACGCATCCCGACGAGGAGCAGCAGTGGGAGGCGCGCATGGCTCATGAGATCCGCCACTCGGACGTGGAGTTGACAGCCGATTTCGTCGACATTCCCTTGCGCCTGCGGGATGTCACCCAGCTGTCGGTGGGCGACATCATCCCCATCGAATTACCCGAGGCGGTGAATGTCAGCGTCGACGGTATTCCCGTGATGACGTGCGATTACGGCAGCCAAAAATCCCAACGCGCATTGCGCGTTCGGCACCTTATCGAACACGGCTCGAGCCAAGTTGCAGCGAAGGATCCGAAAGATGACTGATTCCAAGAACCCCGATCAGAAAGGCACCGAGGACGAGTGGGCCGACGCCATGGCAGAGCAGGATGCGTCCAAAGATACCAATCCATCCAAGAGCACGGATGAAAGCGCTGCCGACGCGGAAGAAGATCTGTGGGCGGCGGCAATGGCCGAGCAACAGACGACCGAAGAAGAAAGCGCCGACATCACGTCGGACGAAAACGCGTCACGGGCTCAAAACGCCGAGCATGAAGTGTTCAAGCAGCTCGACGAAGGAGCCGCCGGCACCACGCCGCGCGACCTCGAGCTGATCATGGATATCCCGGTCAAACTCAGCGTCGAGCTGGGGCGTACGCGCATCACCATCAAGCAGTTGCTCGAGCTCGCCCAAGGCTCGGTGATCGAACTGGATGGCCTGGCCGGCGAGCCCATGGACATTCTCATCAACGGTTACCTGATCGCGCAGGGGGAAGTCGTGGTCGTGGATGACAAATACGGCATCCGCATCACCGAGATCATCACTCCCTCGGAACGCGTCAAAAAGCTGAACAAATGAGTGTCGCCGACAGCGCACGCGAGGCGGCCGTCTCGCTCGACGGTGGCGGTGACGCCGCAATGGGGATGGCCTGGGTAGGCAAGACCACCCTCTCTCTGGCGTTGATCGTCGCCATTATATTGCTGTGTGCCTGGCTGCTGCGCCGACTGACACCGGGACGCCTGCGCGCGTCCCAACACGTCAAGGTAGTGTCCAACACCGCCATCGGCCAACGCGAGCGCGTCACCGTCGTCGAGATCGACGGGCGCTGGCTGGTACTCGGCGTCGGCGGCAACCAGGTCACCCTGCTCAAGGATATGCCCGCCGCCGAGGCGAGCGACGCACCGACACCGGAGTCCCCGGCCCCGCTGAGCGGCAGCTTCGCCCAACGCTTTCGCCAGGCGCTGGCGCAGAATATGGGACGCAAATCGCCGGATTCATCTTCCTCGCGGTCTCAGGACGGTGCTAATGCGGACAAGGAATCCGACCGATGAACGTCGCAGCCATCCTCAACCGGATAGACGTCGCCGTCATGCTGCGTCGTGGTCTGGCATTGCTGTTGCTAGTCTGGCCCGCGCTGGGCTGGGGGCAGGAAATTCCGGGCATTGTCACCGAACCCACGGGTGACGGCGGTCAACGATGGTCGTTGAGCCTGCAGACGTTGCTCCTGCTCAGCTCGCTGGCCTTCTTGCCCGCGCTGCTCCTGGGCATGACCTGCTTTACCCGCATCATCATCGTGTTGAGCTTGCTGCGCACGGCCATCGGCACCCAGTCGACGCCGCCCAATCAGGTATTGCTGGGGCTGGCGTTGTTCATGACGTTTTTCATCATGTCGCCGGTCATCGACCGCGTGCATGAACAAGCGTGGGTGCCCTTCTCCGAGGACCAGATCAGCCTCGAGCAAGCCATGAAGCAAGGCAGTCAGCCTTTTCGCGAATTCATGTTCGCCCAGACACGCGAAACCGATCTGGCGCTCTTCGCGCGCATGGCCGACGCCGATGAAATGCAGGGCCCCGAAGATGTCCCGATGCGCCTGCTGGTGCCCGCCTTCATGACCAGCGAACTGAAGACCGCGTTCCAGATCGGTTTCAGTATCTTCATTCCATTTCTGATCATCGACCTGGTGGTCGCCAGTGTGTTGATGGCACTGGGGATGATGATGGTGCCACCGGCGACGATTTCTCTGCCCTTCAAGCTCATGCTCTTCGTACTCGTCGACGGCTGGAATTTGCTCATCGGCTCGCTGGCCGAAAGCTTCTATATGTAGGTAGGGGTAGACACGGCATGAGCGCACCTCAAGACGCCCCTGCCAACGATATTAAGGAGACGCAGCCATGACACCCGAAATGGTCATGGGGCTGGCGTATCAGGGCATGAAAGTCACGCTGATGCTCGCCGGCCCCCTACTGATGACGGCCCTGTTGATCGGCCTGCTGGTCAGCTTGTTTCAAGCGGCCACGCAGATCAACGAGATGACGTTGACCTTCATACCCAAGATACTGGGCGTTTTCGGCGCCTTGGTCGTGGCAGGCCCGTGGCTGATCCAAACGATCGTCGACTTTACCCGCGAGCTATTTCAGAACCTACCCACGATGGTCAGCTAGACACCCATGGTTCAGGTAACGTTCGACCAATTGCATGAGTGGCTGACGCTATTCTTTTGGCCGTTCGTGCGCATCCTCGCCTTCCTCGCAGCGACGCCGATATGGAACCAGCATGGCGTACCGCGCCAAGTGTCGATCATACTAGGGGCGCTGCTAGCGGTGGTCATCGCTCCGACGCTGCCCCCCATGCCCGACACGCCGATCTTCTCAGTGGCGGCGCTCGGCATTCTGATCCAGGAAATGCTGATCGGGATCGCCATGGGAATGGTCCTGCGCGTGACCATCGCGGTGGTACAGGCCGCCGGCGAATTCATCGGTCTGCAAATGGGGCTGGCGTTTGCCACCTTCTTCACGCCGGGCGTGGGCAACAGCATGGTACTGTCGCGCATCTTTCAGATGATCACTCTGCTCATGTTCCTGGCGCTCAACGGGCATTTAATGACGCTGGAGATACTCGCCAATTCCTTCCAGACCCTACCGATCGGCGGCCCCAGGGTGGATGCCAGCGCCGGCGAGCTCATCGCCTACTGGGGGGGTGAAATTTTCACATCCGGCGTACTGATGGCATTGCCCTTGATCGTCTCGCTGCTGATCATCAACCTGACGCTGGGAGTGCTTAACCGCGCCTCGCCGCAGTTGTCGATCTTCTCGATAGGCTTCCCCATGACCCTGACCACCGGCCTCGTGCTGCTAATGACGCTGATGCCGGACCTGCTGCGCTTTCTGGAGATTGTCTTCAGCGACAGCCTGAATGCCATGCAGGAGGTGGTCCAGCGCCTGGCAGGTGGCTAGGCATTGTCTGAAAACTGCCTGCGCTCGGCCATACTGCGTTAAAAATCAGCTCAAAATGCTCATTTACACCCCGTAAACTCCGCTTTTTCGCTGATTTTTGCCTTGCCTGACCTTCGCTCGTCGACTTTTCAGACAGTGCCTAGGTTTTGCCTATCCGACGGAACGTAAAACGCCACGTCCTTGCGGACGTGGCGTTTTGCTTGCGGGCACGATTGACGTGGGTAAAACGCGGCGCTGCACTCAGTGATGCCTAGTTCAAATACTGGAACAGGGACATCTGTTGAATATCGGCGAACGACTTCTGTGATGCCTGCAGCCCTACCTGGCTGAGCATATAATCGGAAATCGCCGAGTTGTAATCCAGATCTACCAGATCGGAGCGCGTCTGCTCGTAGGCAATCTCGCGGTTGCCGCCGACGTCGTCCAAGGCGTTCAACTCGTTCATGCGTGCGCCGACCGAGGCTCGCGTGGTCAGCACATTATCCAGCGAGGCATCCAACTTGCGGCTCGCGGTAGACAAGGTGTTGTCCAATGCCGCCTGGTCGGCATCGGTCTCGACGGGCTGACGCAGAGCATTGATGGTATCGCCGATGGTCTTGAACAGGCTGGCCTGCTGCTCATCCATATCGCCACCCGGCGTAACGTTCAACGAATCACCGTCTGCCGGCTCGCCTTCCATCGTCAGCGCCAGACCACCGAATTCGATGGTCTCGCCATCGGTGTACTCAGCCGTTACCGTGTCACCGGTGTTGGTATTGGTCGCAGTATATTCAAGATCACCAGCGCCATTGTCAGCAAACGAGATTTCGTACGCATCACCATAGCCCGCGGCGGCGGCATCACGAACATCCGGCCCCGTGAAGGTCATGCTCCCCGTATTGCCTTCACCGGCTTCGGCGATATATTCGCTACCCGACGAGAATTTCATGAACACGTCGGAACCCGTATCGCTGGTGTTCATCGAGCGCTCGGCATCGATCTTCTGTTTCTTGACGCCCTGATCGCCTTCATAACCGATGGTATCGACATTGTCGCCGGCATCGGTGCGCGAGAAGGCCTTGGCATTATCCTGATAACCGCTGAACAAGTAGGTGCCATTACCATCGGTGGTGTTGCCAAGCCCGATCAACGTTTCATAGGCACCCTCGAGATCGGAGGCCAGCGACTCGCGGTCGGCGTCGCTCAAGGTACCGTTACCGGCTTGTACGACCAGTGATTTAGCCGAACCGATAGCATCGCTGACGCTATTAAGGACGCTTTCCTCTTGGCTAAGAGAGTTACGCGCGGTCACTCGGCTACTTTCTTGTTGCGCATTGACGGCCAGCGACTGCGATACCCCCACCGCACGCGAGGCGGCACGCGGGTCATCGGAAGGATTCACCACGCGCTTGCCGGAAGCGATCTGTTGACCGACATCCGCGAAATCGGCTTGCTGGCGGTTCATCGCCGAAACGCCTTGCTCGTACATCGTCACGGTGCTGATACGCATTTTTGCTTACCTCGTCACGCACGCTGTGCTCACCCAGCGTCGTATTGTCTTCAGGAATCTTGTCTTCGAGCACCTTGCCTTCGCCAGCATCATGGCGTTACGGCGGTGCTCGTCCAACAACATCAACGCAATTGCAGAACCGAATCGAGGACCTGGGACCCCACGTCGATGACCCGTGCATTGGCCTGGTAATACTGCTGATAACGGACCAGGTTGGCGTACTCTTCATCCAGGTTCACACCGGACTCGGACTGCTGATACTCGCGCAGTTGCTCGGTAAGCCCCGATTGCGCGTCCAGATTGACCTGCGTGATGTTGGTGGTATTGCCCACGTCATTCACCAGGGAGGCATAGGCACCGCTGACAGACGATGTTCCGCCGACGATCTTCTCGCTCTGCAAGTCGAGCAGCGCCAGCGCGTTTTCGTTGTTGCCACTGCCACCTGCATCACTTGCCGCTGCAATTTCTGCGCCCTCGCTGATCGCCACCTCGAAGTCCTGCGCGGCGGTGCGCGTCGGCTGCAGCATAAAGCTATCGCCTTCTTGGGCGGTACCGGAGATATTCAAGGTCATGCCCTCGAACTCAACGTCACCGGCACCATTCGGGGTCAAGGTAGTGGTCTTACCATCCGATAATTTCTCGGCTTGGTACTCCCCACCCTCATAGGTAATACGATAATCGCTCGAGGTCAGCTTCGTAACGTCACCGTATTCGGCGGTGATCGATCCATTACCGTCATTCTCGCTATTGCTCATCACACGCGGCGAGCCAACATTGAAGAAGGCTTCGCCATCGTCACCGTTAAGATCGACGCCCTGCTCATGCACGGCATTGAATTCCGAACCCAGCACCGCTGTCATGCGGCCCAGTTGGTTCTGCACGCTGTCCAGCGTTTCGCTACGAAACGACAGCAAGCCGCCCAGCTCGCCGTTCTCGAAGGCGCTATCATCGATCTGATTGACGTTGCCTGCCGCGTCGCGATAACCGATCACCGTGCGCGATGGGTCTTCGCTGGAAGACACCGCTTCGAGGTCATAGCTCCGCGTGCCTGACACCAGCGGCTGGCCATTTTCCAGGTTGATGTTGTAGGTATCGCCATCCTGGACGTTCAGGTCCGCGCCCACCAATTCATTGAGATCCGAAACCAGCTTGTCGCGCTTGTCGAGCAGCGTGTTGGGCTCTTCACCGGACTTGGCGCGTGCCTGGGTGATCTGGTCATTGAGCGAGGCGATTTGCGTGGCGGTGTTGTTGATGTCCGTCACTGTCCCTTCGAGCTGACCATTGAGGCTGCTGCGCATATCGCCCAGGTAAGAGTCGAACGAACGAAACTGCGCCGCCATGGACGATGCCGAGCCCAGCACCCCTTCGCGGGCCGCGGGATCAGATGCCGCGCCGGAGAGATCGTCCAGGCTGGAGAAGAAATCCTGCATCAGGGGCGCTAGCCCCGCATCGCTATCGGCCAGCAGGTTGTCGATCTGCGAAACCTGGCTCTGGTAGCTTTTAAGGGCACTTGTCTGACTGTTGGCGTCGTTGTACTGCTCGGTGACGTAGCTGTTGAACTGGCGCTGCACTTCGTCGACCGAAACCCCGGTGCCTGTCGAGCCATTGCTATAACTTTCCCCGAGGATCGGCAACTGGCGATTGTAGCCCTCGGTATAGACGTTGCTCAGGTTGTTGCTGGTCGTCGACAACGCTGTCTGGGCCGCACTTAGGCCACTCAGGCCAATCGAGAAAATGCTCATGACACGTTTTCCTGGCTAGGGGTACCGGGCCCTATCGAGGATGGCCGGCACGACGAATAGTGATTACTTGTTGTATCGGCAAGACCGCGCACGACTTGAGGAAAAATCCATGCGGACGCTCAGAAAATGCCCGTGGGCATGCGCGACACACCATAGGGGTCGACACTGTCAGCTTCTGAGCCCGTGCCAGAGCGCTCGGCGGCACTGGCCAACGCCGGGCCGCTCGCGAGGCCTTCATCGATCTGCGCCATCACATCGATCACCTTATCGGCGTAGTTCGGGTCGGTGGCATAGCCGCCGGACTGCAATGCGCGCGCCGCGTTCTCCGGTGTCGAGGCGGTGACCACGCCGGCGTAACGCGGGTTGTTACCGATCAACTGGGCGTAGTCCTTGAAGGCCGCCTCAAAGGAGTCGTAGACGCGGAAGTCATCGCTTTGCTGGCGAGCACGCCCGTCGACATACTCCGTGGTCATGATGCTCGTGGCATCCCCGTCCCAGCCGTCACTGGCCTTGATACCAAAGAGATTATGGCTATTGCCGCCATCGCGAGTGGGGATCTCACGCTCGCCCCAGCCGGTTTCCAGTGCCGCTTGCGCCAGGATCAAGGACGCCGGCACGCCGCTATCCTGGGCGGCCGCCTCAGCAGGCTCACGCAAGCGCGACAGGAATCCTTCGACATGCGGCGCCGCACGCGTCTCACCGGTAGCGGCTTCCGCCACCGATGGCCGTGTCTCACGATTTTCCGCCACTTCCGGCATCGTCGCGCGTGCAGACGAAGCGTCGGAGGCCTGCGTCGCAGCGTCCCCCTTGGCAACCACATCATCTTTGGGGACGACCGGATCGCTCAATACGCGCGGTGTGCCACGTGGGATACCGGCAATCAGATCGCTGCGCGTCACATCGTCATCGCGGCCGACAATGCCTCTGCCCTGCAATTGTTCGACCAGCATGTCCGAGAGCCCAATGTTCCCCGAGAGTTTTTGTGCCCATTGCTTGTCTAGCATCGAGGTATAGGTATCGGTCTCATTGCTGCTGAGCAGATCGGACTGCGGAATCGCGTCGCGCATGCTCTTGAGCATCATTTGCAGAAACACGGCCTCGAACTGATCCGCCGCCTGCGAAAGCCCCTTCTCGGGCGAATGACTCGCCGTGTGCTTGAGCCGTGACAACGACTGCACATCGAGGGCGAACTGATTGCTGAGTCCATCGACACTCATCAAATGATCTCCAGTTCCGCATTAAGCGCGCCCGCGGACTTGAGCGCCTGCAGAATCGACATCAGATCCTGGGGTGAAGCACCCAGCGCATTGAGGGCATTGACGACATCCATGAGTTCGGCGCTGGTATTGACCATTTGCAGCGCCCCGCCTTCCTGCTGGATGGAAATGTCCGCATCGGGCACCACCACCGTATCGCCGCCGCTCAGGGGATTGGGCTGACTGACCTGAGGCGTGGAATCGATGGTCACCGAGAGATTGCCGTGCGCCACCGCCGCGCGGTCCAGTGTTACCTCACGATTGAGGACCACCGAGCCAGTACGTGAATTGACGATGACCTTGGCCGGGCCTGCATTGGGCGTAACGTCCAGGTTCTGGATACGCGCCATGAAGTTGACTCGCGAGTTGCTGTCGCTGGGCGATTTCAAACGGATCAGACGACCGTCCATCGCCGCGGCCACGGGCGTACCGAAGTCCTGGTTGATGGCCTCGACGACGCGCTGCGCCGTGGTGAAGTCAGACTCATTGAGGTAAAGATCCAGCGTACCGTCACCGCGCCCCAAGCGCAGGGCCACTTCCTGCTCGACCGTGGCACCACCAGGAATCCGCCCGGCCGCCGTGTGGTTGACCTGAACACTGTTGCCGGCCTGCTGGGCGCCCACGCCACCGACCAGCAAGTTGCCCTGTGCCATCGCGTAGACATTTCCATCCACCCCGCGCAGCGGCGTCATCAGCAACGTGCCGCCACGCAAGCTGTCGGCGTTACCCATCGAGGAAACGGTGATATCCATTTCCTGCCCCTGACGCGCGAAGGGAGGCAACTGCGCCGTCACCATGACCGCGGCTACGTTGCGCAGCTGCATGTTGGTGCCTTCAGGAATGCTCACGCCCAACTGCGAGAGCATATTGATCAACGTCTGGCCCGTGAATGGCGTCTGCGTCGTCTGGTCACCCGTGCCGTCCAACCCCACGACCAGGCCATAGCCCACCAACTGGTTCTCGCGGACCCCGGCGAAACTCGCCAGGTCACGAATGCGCTCGGCCTGTGCGGGAGCGGCGCAGACACCACACAACAACAGCACGCCCATCCAACGCAGCAAACTTCTCATGGCGTATCTCATCCTCATCAGAAAGGCGCACTCATCAGAAAGGCGCAATATTCAGCCAGAGACGCTGGAGCCAACCCATGTGCTGCGCCTCGTTGATGTAGCCATCACCCACGTATTCGATGCGTGCGTCGGCCACTTGCCCCGACGGGACGGTGTTCTGCGTCGTCACCGAGCGTGGATCGACGACCCCCGAGAAGCGGATGTACTCGGTGCCTTGATTGATGGCGATACGCTTTTCCCCACGAATGCTGAGATTGCCGTTGGGAAGAATATCCACCACCGTCGCCGTCAGGGTGCCGGTGAACGTATTGCTGGCGCTCGCGCCACCGCTGCCCTCGAAGTCGTTTTCGCCTGAGACATCCAGGCCGTTGTCCTCGAGGAAGCTCATCAGGTCGGGGATCGTTTCCAGGTCCAGCCCCATGCTGCCTTCGCGGTTGGCATTGGCCGAGGAATCCTTGCTGGCGCTGACATCTTCGTTGATCGTGATCGTGATGATGTCGCCGATCTGACGCGGACGCCGATCCTGAAAGAGCGGCTGATATCCGTAGCGCGCCTGATAGATCGCCCCATTGGGCTGTGACATTGGCGACTCGGGATAGGTCACCGGGCCAGCATCGGGCACCACCGACTCATGCGGCAACTGCGCGCAGCCGCTCATGATCAACAGCACGAGCAGACATAGCACGCGTGCCAAAATGCCAACCCCGTCGCGTCCAGCCATAAGGCCGCTCATCGCCGAGCGCGGCTTGTCGCCATTGGATGCGCTCACGCTCGTCCCTCTTCCCACGTCCATCCCCTTCACGACGCGACTCCTCACAGCTGCGTCAGGCGCGACAGCATCTGATCGGACGTTTCCACCGCCTTGCTATTGATTTCAT
This sequence comes from Chromohalobacter sp. 11-W, assembly GCF_029889905.1. Taxonomy (GTDB): domain Bacteria; phylum Pseudomonadota; class Gammaproteobacteria; order Pseudomonadales; family Halomonadaceae; genus Chromohalobacter. Next base: position 147,359 of record NZ_JARANZ010000002.1, read on the forward strand.
AGGCACGCTGGGTCTCGATCATGCTGACCATCTCCTCCACCACGTTGACGTTGGAGGTTTCGACGTAGCCCTGATAAAGCCGTCCAGCACCTTCCATGCCCGGGATCAAATCATTGCGCGGACCGGAGGCATCGGTTTCCTGATAGAGGTTCTCACCCATGCTCTGCAAGCCAGCGGGGTTGATGAACTTGGAGATCATGAGCTGACCGACTTCCTGCGACGCGGTGTCGCCGGGTTGCTTCACGGACACCACACCATCCTGGGAGACCGACACCGACAGCGCGTTTTCCGGGATCACGATGGGTGGATCCAGCGGATAGCCCCCCGCGGTGACCATCTGGCCGTTTTCGTCGATCTGGAAGCTGCCATCGCGGGTATACGACGAGGTGCCGTCGGGCATCTGCACCGCAAAGAAGCCATCGCCATTGATGGCCAGATCCTTGGAGTTATCGGTGTTCTGCAAGCCGCCCTGGGTATGCAAACGCTCGGTGGCGACCGGGCGTACCCCGGTGCCCACCTGCAAGCCGGACGGCAGCGTATCTACCGCCGAGGCCTGCGCACCGGGCTGGCGCACGTTCTGGTAGAGCAAGTCCTCGAACACCGGCCGCGAGCGCTTGAAGCCATTGGTCGACACGTTGGAGAGGTTGTTGGAAATGACATCGAGTTTGACCTGTTGGGATTCAAGCCCCGTCTTGGCCGTCCACAGCGATCTAATCATGACTCTTACCTGTTAGAGGGCACCGCGGGGCGATGCCGGAAATTCGTTGGCGCGATTAGGCTTGAATCGACAACAAGCTATTGGCGCGTTGCGCGTTCTGGTCGGCGCTCTCGATCACCTTCATCTGCATGTCGTAGCGACGCGCGCCGTCGATCATGGCCACCATGGCATCCGTAGCGCTGACGTTACTGCCTTCCAGTACGCCGGATTGCAGACGCGCATCCTCGTTCTGGGGTTGCGGTGCTGCTATCTCGGCACCCTCACCCGGCGGCAGGCGAAACCAACCATCGTCTCCGCGCGTCAATGCCTGCTGGTCCGGCGTGACCAGCTTCAAGCGGCCTACCGGGGCCATTTCATCGGGATTGGCGCCGGCCTCGATGACACTGATCGAACCATCCGAGCCAATCGAGAAATCCGCATCCGGCGGCACCACGACCGGGGCATTGTTGTCGCCCATGACGGGCTCGCCCTTGACGGTCAACATGCCATCCGCATTGACCTGCAGATCGCCACGCTTCGTATAGGCCTCGCCGCCTTGCGGATCCTGAATGGCAAGGAAGGCATCGTCCTGCATGGCGACATCCAGGCGCCGCCCCGTCGCGTTCATGTAACCCGGCGAGAAGTCCGTGCCCGGCGTGGTCGCCGCCACCGTGGAACGTGTCGCCAGACGGCCGTCGCCTTCCACCGGCACCGCGCGCATCGCATCGAGCTCAGCGCGAAACCCCGGTGTCGAGACGTTGGAAAGATTGTGACTGACCACCGCCTGCTGATTCATCGATTGGCTGGCGCCGCTACCGGCGGTATAGATAATCCGATCCATGCTGATCGTCCTGCTCGACTCACAACGAATGAAGCCGGCCGAAACGGCCGGCCGGCTTAGGCGTTAACGCAAGTTAGTGACCGTTTCCAGAATATCGGACTGGGTCTGGATGGCGTTGTTGTTGGCCTGGAAGTTGCGCTGGGCGATGATCATATCCACCAGCTCCTGCGTCAGGTCCACGTTGGAGGCTTCCACCGTGCCCGACTCCAGGCTTCCGATCTGGCCGGTACCGGCCTGACCCAGCAATGCCGCGCCGGACTCCTGGGTCGCCGTCCACAGGTTGTCACCCTCCGGCGTCAGTCCTTCGGGATTGCGGAAGTTGGCCATGCCGATAGTGCCGACTTCGCCACTGTTACCATTGGAGTAGTTGGCCATGATTTCACCGTTCTCGGTGATATCCACGCCCACGAAGGTGCCGGAAGCATTACCGTCCTGAGCAAAAGTTCTCAGCTCAAACTCAGCGCCGTACTGGGTAGTACCCGCCAAATCAACCTCGAAATCAAAGGGATTGGCTGATCCATTCCCTAAATCACCAAAGTCGAAGTTGAAAGCTGTCTGGTCACCGTCTGGGATCTGCCCATTGGTATTAAAGCTAATAGTTTCCCCCGTGCCAGCAGCCATCTCGCCATCGAGCGCAGCTCGCACGTTCCATGTATTAGCACCCGTCTTGGAGTAGTAAAGGCTCATGTCGTGCGCGACACCTAATGAGTCGTACACGGTGCCAGCATTGGTAACGTAAGAGTAAGAGTCGCTATCATCTTGAGAAAAGGGGACCGTAGCACGGTCAATTTCATCTGCTTCGGCATTCAAGTTAAATTGCGTGTCGACTCCAACTGTCTCTTGAGCCCCCTGACTAAACTCCGTTACCTGAAGCGGCTCGCCTTGCTGGTTCGTCAGGCGCGCGCCCTGGGCATTCTCGAAGTAGCCGTCGGCGCTCATGGTCAACTGGCCGTTCCGCGAATAAGCCATTTGCTCATTCTGCGAAAACTGGAAGAAACCGTCACCAGCGATGGCTAGGTCGAGGCCACGCCCGGTGGTTTCGAGGCTGCCGGTACCGAAGTTCTGCACCGTGTCCGCGACGCGCGTCCCCAACCCTTGGCTGTTGGCGTAGATATCCGCGAACTGTGTCGAGGAACTCTTGAAGCCGACGGTCTGCGAGTTGGCGATATTATTGCCGATGGTGTCCAACTGCGACGAGGCCGCGTTGACCCCGCTCAATGATTGTGAAAAGCCCATTTTCCCTTCCCCGCGTTAATTTGGATTCAAATCGTGATCAAAGAATCTGACGTATGTCTTCTAAGGCGACACTATCGGAGGTGCCCAAATCGAGGGTCGGACCGTTCTCACCCGAGGTCACGCCTTGTACCAAGGCATAATTGAGCGGTGTGACGGGAACCTCTTCGCCGCCGACCTTGGCCGTCATCTCGACGTTATAGGCGCCCTCGGCCACGGCATTGCCATCCAGGCCCGTGCCCGGCCAATCGAAGGCCTGCACGCCCGCCGGCACGTTTTCCTCGACACTCTTATGAACCACCTGGCCAGAGCCATTGGTGATAGTAATCTCGAGCTCATCGGCGCCCGTGGCCAGCTCGGCCCCCAGCGGGGTGGCCACGACGCTACCATCTTCGCCTTCACCCACGCGCACGGTGCTGCCCGGCACCATCACGCCTTGGCCGATCAGCGACGAAGCCTGCAGCGTTTTGCCGGCATCGATCTGATTGTTGATCTCACCCAGCGAGTCGTTGAGCTCCTGAATGCCGCTGACGGTGTTGATCTGTGCCAACTGCGCCGTCATGTCCGAATTGTCCATCGGCTTCGTCGGATCTTGGTTCTGCAGCTGGGTGATCAACAACGTCATGAAGCGTTCGTTGAGATCTCCCGAAGACTCCGTACCGGTAGTACGCGTTTCATTCGCGGCGTTGGCATTGGGCGTACCGTTGATCGAGGCAAGCGTATTGCTGCCGATAACCGAACTAGCCATTTCTCTCTCCGTTAACCTTGTCCGATGGTAAGCGTCTGACTCATCAGCGACTTACTGGTGTTCATGACCTCGACGTTGGCCTGGTAGGAACGCGACGCCGCGATCATGTCGACCATTTCATCGACCGGATTGACGTTCGGCATGGCCACGTAGCCCTCTTCATTCGCCAAGGGGTGCTCGGGGCGGTACTCCATACGCGGTGGTGAATCGTCTTCGACCACCTCGGTCGCGCGCACGCCACCCAACTCGCTGCCGCCTTGAGACTGCGCCTGAAACATGACGTGCTTGGCGCGATAGGGCTCGCCATCGGGGCCGGCCACACTATCGGCGTTAGCCATGTTGCTGGCGGTGGCATTCATGCGCTGTGACTGCGCACTCATCGCCGAGGAGGAAATATCGAAAATGCTGAACATGGACATAGCGATTATTTACCTTTCAGGCTGCATGGCACCTTTGATGCCCTGGATTTTGCTAGTCAAAATCGTCGTATTGGCCTGATAGCGCAGCGCGTTGTCGGCGAACGCAGCACGCTCGCGATCCATATCAACGGTATTGCCATCTAGGCTCGGCTGCTCGGGAACGCGGTACAGCAGATCCTGGACACCGCCGCCGCCCGGCGCCTGTGCCGGGATATGACGCGCGGAGGTCGTGGTGAGCGACAAACCGCCCTCTTGGCCGCGCCCGCCGGATTGCATGGCGCGATCCAGTTCCGCCGAGAAGTCGAAATCACGCGCCTTGTAGTTCGGCGTATCGGCATTGGCGATATTGTTGGCCAATACCTTCTGGCGCTCGTGGCGAAGGCTAAGCGCCTCCTGGTGGTGATCCAGGTAGCCTGAAAGCTTGTCGATCATGCCCTGTGTCCCTGTCATCGCGTTTGTTCCGCGGTTCGTTCCCCTTCGCTAGACATGGGGAAATTTGCACGATGCAGAATAGCCGCGCCGCCGTCACTGCAAACGACTAAACAAGCCGATATTTGAGCGCCATTTCCACCTTTGCTTGATGTGGCGTCCCACTAGAATCAGGTCATCGGGTTCCGGTCTCGACACTCATTCAGGCTCACTCCAGGGCTCCGGCAATCACCCAAGGGCTCCCGCAATGCAGCGCATCCTCAACGCAATTCAGGTACTTAGCCTCGTGCGCCCAATCGCGCTCGTGCTGGGCCTGCTTGCGATAGCGGCAACGCCCACAGCGCTAGCCACGCCGGACGACGCCATCGCTCAGGCCACCCAGCACTTCCTGATGAGTCAGGCCGCGTCCCTGGGAGACGATGTCGGCGTCGAGCTGACAAGCGACACCGCGCGACTTCCCGAATGTCGCTCGCCGCAGCCGTTCCTGCCGCGCGATGGCGTGCCGCAAGGCCGTGTCATGGTGGGCGTGCACTGCAGCAACGATGAACGGGTGCGCTATGTGCAGGCACGCGTCTCGGCCAGCGTGCGTTTTCTGGTGGCGTCCACGGCCATCAAACGCGGTGAGCGCCTTAGCGCCGATATGCTCGACTGGGAACGCGCCGATGTCTCACGCCGCCCGCGCAATGCCCTTGATGACCCGAACCAGGCCATCGGCAAAGTCGTCACCCAGCGGCTCGTCGAGGGCATGGCATTGCGCGGCGATAGGCTTCGCCAGCCTTATCTCGTCCATCGCGGCGAATCCGTGACGCTCATCGCAGGCGGCGAGGGCTTTTCGGTGACGCGCGAAGGCGAAGCATTGAACAACGGCGGCAAGGGTGACTCGGTCCGGGCCCGCATGCCGGATGGGAAAGTGCTTCGAGGCCAGGTGGATTCACGAGGAAGGCTTGCAGTCAGTTACTGATAGACACGTCAACAGACGCTACAATGCCAGCAGCGTGGCAGTGAATCGCCTCATTCAAAAATGATGCGGTCAATGCCCTACAGTTTTTATCAACGTGGCCGATAAAGGGTACAAGCCCGCGCTGCAAGAGAGCTCAATTGTGAAAATTTCCAATTTACATCCGCCGACTCAGGCCTCACAGAGTGAGAAGAGTGACGCCGCCCAGCGTACACCGCGTGGCGGTGACACCGCACAAACCGATTCGCCGGCAAGTATCACCACGCTGAGTCAGGGCAATGAAACCGACACCAGCCAGGACATCGACACTGCGCGTGTCGACGAGATCCGCCAGGCCATCAGCGACGGCCAACTGGAGCTTGATACCGGCAAGATCGCCGATGGCTTGATCGACAGCGTCCGCGACCTGCTCGGCGACGCCTCGGCACGCTAAACTCGGCACCAATATGCCACCGCCGGCCTGTTACCCGGCCTATCAACAAAGGATGGATGGAACGCCATTATGTCGCTCGCCGAAACCTTGGATCGCCAACTCGACGCCATGCAGCGCTTCGTCACCTTGCTGCGCGAGGAGCGGCAATCCTTGTCCCAGGGCGAGGTCGATGGCCCCGAGCTGGAACGCCTCGCCGAGGCGAAGTCCCAGGTCGCCACCGAACTGGAAACGCTCGACACCGAACGCCGCCGCCTTCTGCATGAACAAGGCCACGGCGAAAGCCGCCAAAGTGCCGAGCGCGCCGCTACCGAGGCAGAGCGACAAGATAGTTGGCAACAGCTGCGCAGTTCCGGTGAAGAGGCGCGTCAGCTCAACCGCATCAACGGTCTGCTGGCCATGAACCGTATGGAACAGAACCAGCGCATGCTCAACTTCCTGAAGGAAGCCGCCGGCAGCACGATGTACGAAGCCGACGGACGCTCACGGCACAAAGGGCTCAATCGCATCAGCTCGCGAGTATAGTAAGCGCACCGACTTAGCCCCTTGCAGGCTCTGCTTTTGCCAAGCACCGTTTTCACCAAGCACTATTACACCTTCTCCCCTTACAGCCTCTCCCCTCGCCTTGCGTACAGGCATGAGAAACCTACCGAAATGAACCATACTGATGGCATGCTCGACGCCCTAGGGGAATTCATGCCATGGACCTTATCGCCGTTGCTCTCAGCCTGCTATTGATCCGCCTTGCTCTGCATGACGACGCACCGCCACAGACCCAAGCGCGCAGACCCCGGCATTATCATTACGGCCCCGAGCGCCTCGTTCATTGCCAACGACGCCCGCCCAAGCCGCCGACGCGCTGTCTGCATCGGTACAGCCTGCACAAGCACAAAGATTAACGTAGGTTAATGGCACCAATTCATCGCTAAGGCCACCGGGCCAGCAGGATAGAATACGCCTCGAGACTACGCTGCATCCCCAGTTGAGTCTCTGCGTACAAAGCTTCGCCCCATCCGTCTGGATGGGGCTTTTTTCATTAAAAGCGCTTGTCATTAGAAATTAAATGCAACGTTTATGTTGCTTTTTGGCTTGCATAGCAACAAATATGTTTCTATATTGCCTTTAAAGAAACTCATGAGTTGCCAAGCGATCATGTCATTACACGACCAAATCAAGCATCGGCGCCAAGCGCTAGGACTCACGCAGGCCGACATGCGGTCACGCATCGGTATGCCTCGCCAGCAATATCAACGGCTAGAAGCCGGCGGCAATCCACGCTTGGATTCCCTCAGCCTCGTCGCCGCCGGCCTCAATGCCGAGCTGATGCTCATTCCTCAGGATAAACTCTACGCCGTCAAAGCCGTGCTTGAAGGCCAGCGCGGTGTTGCCGAGCCCCCTCTCGATGCCGACCCCTGGCAAGGCCTGCTTGACGATCACGACACCTCGTCACACGGGCACGACTCATGAAGACCGAATCTGTCTCAGTGCTTGAAATCAGCTTGCATGGTACGCGCGTCGGCCACCTAGTCGGCTATCAAGGGGGGCGTAACGTCATGATCTTCGATACAGCATTTCGCGAGGATCCCCAGCGCCCCACCCTGACACTGACAACGCATCCCGACTTCCCCCATGCCGACCGTCTCATGATATCCCCATGGATACGGCGCCAACGGTTGCATCCCTTCTTTTCCAACATGCTGCCCGAAGGGACGTTACGCGACTGGCTTGCACGTTCCTTGAAGATTCATACCGACAACGAGTTTCCCCTTATCGCCCAGCTCGGCCATGACTTGCCGGGGGCCATCATAGCCACACCTCTGCCCGCCAACGAAGTCCCCGCCCACGTGCTCGAATATCGCACCAGCGTCACCCCTATCCCTCGTTCAGTTCCCCACGGGCAAGGGTTTTCGCTGGCAGGCGTGCAGATGAAGTTTTCGATGTACGAACGCGAGGGAGCATTTCAACTCGGCCGACACGACACGCTAGGCGACTGGATTATCAAGACACCCTCCACGCGCCATCGCAGCGTCCCCGCCAATGAATATACCGCGATGCGCCTGGCCGAAGCCGCAGGCGTCGAAGTACCCGAAATACGGCTGGTGCCCCTCTCGGCCCTCAAGGCGCTGCCCGACCTGCCTCTTCCCAATGAACAGTGGGCCTACGCGATTCGACGTTACGACCGGCAGTCGGCACATCGGATACATGCTGAGGACATGGCCCAGGTGCTGGCGCAATATCCGCACGAAAAATACACCGGCGCGAATTACGAAACACTTGGCAAGCTATTCACGCGCTTCACTCAGGATGGTTTGCGCAGCGCCCAGGAACTCGCCCGCCGCCTGCTCATCAACCTGCTGCTTGCCAACGGCGATGCGCATCTCAAGAACTGGAGCTTTCTATACCCGGATGACGACTTGCCGGTGCTAGCGCCTGCCTACGATATCGTTTTCACACAGGCGTATATCGACAACGAGCAAGAAATCGCGCTCAACCTCAATGGCCAGAAAAACTGGTACCGCCTCGACTGGGATGATTTCCGCGCCTGGAGCCAACATATCGGCGTTCCCTGGCACGGCATCCGCATCGCGCTCGACGACACGCTACAACGTGTTCGGGAAACATGGCCCGAGCTTCTTCAAGACGCACCGATGCACCCCGGACACAAGCGCAAGTTGATCGTTCATTGGCGCCGGCTGCCCCATAGCTGGGGGCTTGAGGCACTTCGGGAGTGCCCTCTACCTTAACTACCTTAAGCGCATCCCTGCCGCTACATCTTTTGCAACATTGCCAGCAGTGCCTCGCGCCTTTCTTCAGCCATGAAAGCAGCTTGCAAAGCGTTGCGCGTCATATCGATGAAGTCGTCTCGCGTCCAGTCAAAGGCCTCGTGACAGGCGACGTAATTATCCAGCATGCCGCCGCCGAAATAGGCAGGGTCGTCCGAGTTGAGGGTCACGTTGAGCCCCGCCTCGCGCAGAGCGGGCAGCGGATGTTCGGCTAGCGTGTCGGTTACCTTGAGCTTGACGTTGGACAGCGGGCACACCGTCAGCGGTATGCGGGCCTCGCACAACCGCGCGACCAGTTCGGGATCTTCCAAGCAACGCACGCCGTGATCGATCCGGCATACCTCGAGCGCTTCCCAGGCTTCGCGGATATAAGCGGCAGGCCCTTCTTCTCCGGCATGCGCTACGCCGGGAATGCCGGTCGCACGCGCTCGTGCGAACACTTCAGCGAAACGCCCCGGCGGATGATCACGCTCGGCACTATCCAGGCCCACCGCGTCGATCATCGCGTGCCAAGGGGTCGCCTGCTCGAACACCTCCAGCGCTTCGGCGGGGTCACGATCTCGCAGAAAGCTCATGATCAGCGCCGAGGAAATATCGTAGCGCGAACGCGCCTCACGACATGCGGCCAGCAGCCCCTCGAACGGCGCCTCGAGCGGCACGCCACGCACCAAATGCGCCTGCGGATCGAACGACAGCTCGACATGCACCACGCCATCTTCCCGGGCACGGGCGAAATACGCCATCGCCAGATCATAGAAATCGTCCTGCGTATGCAACACGCCCATGCCCTGGTAATACAAACCGAGGAACGACGGCAGGTCCTCGAAATCGTACGCCGCGCGCACCGCCTCCACCGAGTCGTACGGCAGCGTCACACCATTACGCGCCGCCAGGGCGAACATCAGCTCCGGCTCCAGCGTCCCCTCGATATGCAGATGCAGTTCCGCCTTGGGAAGCGCTCGTAGCCACGTCGTCATCGCCGTCTCGCTCGTCGTCATCGCGTCTCTCACCTTATGCTGTCCGTTCGGTCAAGGATGCATCAAGGGCTAGTCGGATGCCAATGACACCATTCATGGCTAACGGCACCTCATCATCTGGAAACGACGCTCTGCTAAAAGCCGACAGACGACACTCGCCTAGGCGTTGGCAAGACCGCTTAAATGTCTAGCTTCACGCCTATCCCGCGACTTACGCGGTCTGAGCGAATCTTTCTATGTGGTTTTTTTCTTTCGCTTTCGCCTCGGCAAGATCGTGAGCAGCCTGCATCCGCAGCCAATGCGCCGCCTCACCGATCCCGCCAGACTCAAGGCGAACGGCGAAATCTGGAGAAATGGCAGCGTGCTCGTTCAATACTCGAGACACCGAGTTGCGAGACATGCCTAACTTTTCCGCTAACTCGGTCACACTCATATTCAGGGCCGGAACGATACGACGCCGCAGCATCCTACCCGGATGCGGAGGGTTCTTCATCGACATGGCATAAACCTCATGTTCAGTTACAGCCGTTAGTATCAGGCATCATCGCCTTTTTTCCGGGGCTGCGCATCACGACGCACACCGAAGACACAAGGCGTTCTACCGCTTAACCCGAATCCCTCAGCATCCGAGAGACCTGTGCCCCATAGACGTTGTGTCATGACAGAACTAGAATAGCGACTCGGTGTCAGAATGAATGGCACCACATAGAATGAGGCTTCCTCCCGGAGGATCCACACATGATGATGGATTTTCAGCAACACACACCGCCCAAGCAGCCCGATTTCGAGGTGATGGCATCGGCTTACGCCACAGCGATGGGGTTGGGCAACGCTCTGCGTGCAACCGATGCGCTTTCTCACCAACCGGCGACTGCCGATACTCAATCGGCAGTCGCCAAGTTACGCGCTGTATGCGAGGAAACACGCAAAGACTCTCTCGAGCTGGCTGAATTGCTGTGGGCCACCTACCGGATTCTAGAAACCGAGGTCTCCGGTATCCCCCCAAGTTCAGCGCCCTTTCAAAGAATGCTCGACGAAATGCGCGAAAGCGAGGCCGAGATGGACAGGGGCATGGCTGAGCACCAAATTATTCGCGACATTATGATGCCATTGCGCCGCGCGACAGCAAAAGCTCGCTCCAATGCCAGCCTCGTAGTAAACCTGATTCGGCAAAAGACGCCAGGGGCACAGTCCAGCGTGCCTTCCACGACAGATCCGGAAGGGCTGCGAGAGCTTGCACGCGTCAACACCCGGCTTCTCCGAGAAAAGTGCGGATAGAATCCGGCATGCACAAGTCCGCTCAGATCGACACGCACCCCCTCTTTGATCGGGCATTGAGTGACTTGTCGGAAAGGTATCCTTCCCTTCAGCAGGATATTCTGAATAGCTTCTACACTTACGTTTCGTCTGAAACCGCCTACTTGCCAGAAACGTTCGGTCGTGACTCGATCTTCAACGAACCATACCTGGCACAACGGGCAAAACTGAGGCATCTGCACATCTGCCTGCCGCCGAGCACGTTCGATGTCAACCGGTGCCAACAAGACCGAAAAAACCCACTAGGCGACCCTGAGAACGACGTGTTTTTGGTGTATGTTCGCCACGAGTTTTACGAGCACCGATTTTTGATCGTGGCGCTACTCCAACCCGATGCTCATGCGCTGGCGCGCGACACCGAGGTAATGAAGCAACTCGGCTACATCGCCCAGGAATTTTAAGATAGTTAGCTGGGCGAAGGTGGCCGGCTCTACCTGTCGCCGTGCCGACTCGCGCGTCCAGTATCGCTGATCTGCCAGCCACTCGCCCTTCAGTAAGCCGAAGAAGCGCTCCATGACGGCGTTGACGCTCCTATGTCAAGGCGCAACATCGGTAGCCTGTAAATCCTTGATGATCAGTGGGTAGAGTTCGCGCACGATGTAGAGCTTGAGACAGCGATGGCCCAGCCCACGAGTTGGCGGTCGTGGATATCCAGAACCGCTGCCCGATAGAGTCAGCCTTACAACGTCCAGATCGCGGTATTATCCACCAACCAGACTTGGTTCGGTGAGGTTGCCATGAATTGGCAGTTCAGCAGGCCAGGCGATCCATCGCCGTCACTTGCCTTGGAGCTATGCAATGTTGACGGAAAACGCGATCCATGAGCATCAACCCCCACCCATCAGGCAGGGAATCCGCGAAAAGACCGTGAATGCCATGATGGGGAGACGCTGGCGCCGGATGCAGCTGCGTATCGAAAGGCAATTGAAAAGGCGACAGACTGTGGTAGTGCTCGATGTACGCAGCATCGTACTGAAAGAACACGCCCTTGCTGTTCTGGGCCAGCATGCCGACTCGACATTCACCGCCCCGTTGCAAGCGGCGAACGACCTCCAGTTGCCGTACGGGCTGAAGCTCACTCATCGGAAAGCACCTCTTCGATGCTGCGAGGCGTTTGTGACGGCGCCTCAGCTAGTGTAGAGACACGCTCCAAGCGATCCACACACTGCCAAAGCAACAAGAATTGACGCAGTGAAATCTGCCCGGTGGTTTCGAATTTCTTGATCGTGGGGGCCGGCACGCCGCTTTTTTCCGCCAGACGCTGGCGAGACCATTTAAGTGCCCGGCGGCGGGCGCGCACAGCCTGTGCCAGCTCTTCTTGCACGTCCGCCGCCGTGCTCAGCGACAATCGCATAAGCTACCCCATAAAAGACCCAATAGTATCCATAGTGGCACAAATAGCGCCTTTATGGATACTATCATATCCATAATTTTGCTTATGTATCACTCGCCTCCCAACGTCTTACCGCCACCATCGACATGAACTTGCCCTCCTCACTGAACGTCAACCTAAACACGCCGTGTGCGCCATCCGGCGTAACGATGCGGCACAGTGCCGTGGCGGGAAAGCTCACCCGGCGCCCATCCACGCTGGTAGCGATCACGGTTTGCATGGCGCCTTCGTAATGGTAGCGACACGTCTCAAGGGAAAGGTCGAGCATGATATCCAGCGACGGCATGGCGAGCGCAAGCTCCGGGTGAATGAAGAGGCGCCAAGTATACCCAGCCACGGCGCCTGAAAAAATTTGCAATTCACCCCTAAAGCAAATCTCCCCTGCGCCGATAAATGAGGTAACGGCCAACGGCGCCGTTGTGGCACGCCCCGGAATTACCGACGGCAGGCCAATGGAGCCCAAACAGAGAGGAAGGAACATCACATGTCAGTGATCAATACGAACATCACGGCCATGATCGGCCAGCAGAACCTGAGCCAGTCACAGAACGCGCTGTCCACCTCCATGGAGCGTCTGTCTTCAGGCCTGCGCATCAACAGCGCCGCCGACGATGCTGCCGGTCAGGCCATCGCCAACCGCATGAGCAGCCAGATCAACGGCCTCAGCCAGGCACAGAGCAACGCCAACGACGGTATCTCCGTCGCCCAGACCACCGAAGGCGCCCTGAACCAGGTCAACGACAACCTTCAGCGCGTGCGTGAACTGACCGTTCAAGCCGAAAACGGCACCAACAGCCAGGAAGATTTGAACTCCATTCAGGACGAAATCAATCAGCGCCTGAGCGAAATCGATCGCATCTCCGAGGAGACCAGCTTCAATGGCGTCGACGTCCTCGCCAGCGATCAGGAACTGTCCATTCAGGTGGGTTCTGAAGATGGCCAGACCATCAGCATGAACCTGCAAGAAATCAGCTCCGAGACGCTGGGGCTGGGTGACTTCAACGTCAATGCTGTTGCTGCAACTGCCGGTGGACAAACCCTCGCGGCGGGCGACACCATTACCGTTGATGGTACTGAATTCACCGCTAGTGCTTCGCCATCCACTGCATCTGGCGCTACGGAAGTTGGTACCGGCGCCATTGGTATTGCTGCGGACGTTACTGGTACACCAGTTGAGAATGGAACTAACTCAATCGTCAGCGATGCAGATGGCAATGCCTACATCAAAAACGAGAATGGCGGCGAAACCAATTACTACGCGGCTGAGCTAACGGCGACGGAAGGTGACGGCTCTAACGCAGCCACAGTTAGCTATACCGTAGCGGACGATGCCGAACCCGCTAACTACGTCACAGAAGATGCCTCCACTATCGACGACTCGCCGCTTGCTTCACTCGACTCTGCCATTGGCAAAGTCGATAGCCAGCGCTCCGAATTGGGTGCCTTGCAGAACCGCTTTGACTCCGCCATCACCAACCTGAGCACCACCGAGACTAACCTCACCTCCGCTCGCTCGCGCATCGAAGATGCCGACTACGCAGATGAAGTCTCCAACATGACGCGTAACCAGATCCTGCAGCAGGCCGGCACTTCCGTTCTGTCTCAGGCCAACCAGTTGCCGCAGAACGCCCTGTCACTGCTGGGCTAACCACCAGTCCCTAGCGACAGCTTGCGCAGCAACAACGAAGCGGGCCCACTCGGGCCCGCTTTTTCAGTTTTTCAACCTACCCACCACAAAAGCCATAAAAGTCCACTCCCCAGCGAGCTTTTCTCACCTTTGAGATCGCCACAGCACTTTATAGTGATTGCATTAACCACCTCATCATGCGATCCCTATGTCCAAAAAACGCAATCGCCGTCACGCAAGCACGAATGACACGCCCACCCTGGCGCAGGCTCGCAAGCAAACCCAGCGTGCTCCCTCGGACCCTGGTGCCTGGCTAACACTGGGGCAGCTATTGGTCGGGCAGAAAGACTGGCAGAACGCCAGAGAGGCACTTGAACAGGCACAAAGCTTGCGACCAGACAACGCCGAGCAAAAAGCATGGCTTGGGCATGTCGCATATAAACAAAACCGCACACAAGACGTACTTGATTATTTACATGACGCATTATCGCAACGCCCGCAGTTAGTGATCGGGCTTGTGACGTTAGCCAAGCTTCATATTGATCGCGGCGAGTTTCAGAAAGGCCTGGAATATGCACAACAGGCCTATGAGATATCCCCCCAAGACATTCCCACGATAGACACGCTGGCGAGTGCCCTTAGTAATCTCTACCGCTACGAAGAAGCGTTTGACCTTTACTGTCACCTAACGAAGCTGGTACCGCAAGATTTCTCGTCTTGGAACAATGCCGGCAACATGCTGAGAGACCTGAGGCGTCTCAATGAGTCTTACACCTATTATGAGCAGGCGTACAAGGTAAGCCACCACCCTACTCCCTACTCCAACCACCTAACGGCTTTGCACTATGATCCCAACGTAACTCGGGAAGAGCTCATGGCATTTGCCAAATCCTGGGAAGCACGCTTCACGCCAGCTAGCCACCTTGTACCATTACGACCAGAACGCCCCAATGCAGCTACTGCCCAAAAATTACGTCTTGGCCTGCTATCAGACGGCTTTCGCAAGCACCCCGTAGGCAAGATGATTACCCGCTGCTTGGAGTACCTTTCGCAGGGGCAATTCGAGCTTTATTGCTATACCACAAGCGATGCAGTCGATGGCACCACTAAGCGTATTCAGCACTGTGCGCAGCATTGGCAGCCCATTCGCCACCTTGGCGACGAGGAATTTGCTCAGCAGGTTCGCGACGACGAAATCGACATTCTTATCGACCTCTCGGGCCATAACACGGGGTCGAGAATGCGAGCGATTGCCATGCAGCCGGCACCATTGCTCGTCAAATGGGTTGGCGGGCTGATCAATACGACAGGTGTGCAAGCTATTGACTACCTGATCAGCGATCATGTCGAGACGCCAGAAGGCGAAGATGGATACTACACCGAGAAGCTCATTCGCCTACCGGATGATTACATCGTCTTCGACCCGCCCGAAAAACTGCCTGAATTAAGCGAACTGCCGGCCAAGCAAAACGGCTATATTACCCTGGCGTGCTTCAACAACCCCACCAAGCTCAATGATGTCACGCTCAAGCACTGGGCGAGCATCATGCATGAGCTGCCCAATGCTCGGTTGTTGCTCAAGGGGCGTCCTTATACCAGCGAAAGCTTCTGCGAGCGCCTGTATGCCACACTTGAAGCTGAGGGCATCGCTCGCGAGCGGTTGATCCTCGAAGGCCCCGGTAACAATTATGAGATGCTGGAAGCCTATAACCGCGCGGATATCTCACTTGACCCCTGGCCTTACTCCGGCGGGCTGACGACGTGTGAATCGTTCATCATGGGCGTACCCGTGGTGACGCTCCCCGGCCCGACCTTTGCCGGCCGGCATAGCGCCACTCACCTCGTTCATGCCGGCATGCCGGAGCTAGTGGTCAATAGCTGGGAAGAATACCGCGCCCGCGTGATCGAGCTTGCCAGCGACCTTGATAGCCTCGGCACCATCCGCCAGCACCTACGCGACGTGCTGTTGCAATCCCCCGTGTGTGACGGCCCAAGATTCGCCAAACATTTCACCGATGCCATGCGCGCCATCTGGCAGCGTTACTGTGACGATAAGCCCCCCACCGCCCTCACCTTCAACAAGGAGGGCGAGGCCCGGTTTGAGGATGAATACGCGCCAGTGGAAATCCACTACGCGGAAGCGCCAGAAGAAGATGCCGAGTTTCAATGGCAATTCGAAGGTAAACTCATCGCCGTGGACAACGGCGGGCAACTGCTCGAAAGCGAAGTCATACGCCAACTGCTTCAGCGTGACGCGCTCGAACTCATCGCCTTCGATCCCAGCAGCCAAGCGCCGGATACCTCGCTCAAGCAACACAAGGGGGTGCACTACTATCCCAGCGCCACACTCGGCGACGGCCAGCCGGGGCAACTGCATGCCTGCCTCGACCCCAAGCTAAGCGCCACTCTGGCGCCTCTGGGGGATGAGTACCAGCCGGAAGCCATTCGCAAAGGCAGCCAGGTACTTACCCAACTACCTCTCAATACCGTTGCGCTGGATAGTATCCAAGGCCTGCCCGCCATCGACTGGCTGGTACTGGACGACCTGAACGACGCTACCACGATTCTCAACAACAGTACCCAAGCGCTGAAAGACACCCTGCTGCTCCAGGTGAAGGTCGCCTTTCAGCCCACGCACGAACGCCAACCCAGCCTAGCGGAGCTTCAGCACTGGGCCAGCCGTAACGGCTTCCGCTTCTACCGACTACACGAGCCTCAGCACCGCAGTCACCTCCCAGAGGATGTGCCGGAAACGCAGCGCCAAGCCACCGAACTGACAAGCGCGGATGCACTGCTGCTGCCCAGTCACGCCCGAATGGAAGCGCTTTCTGATAATCAACGGACTCGACTCGCTTTTCTGCTGCATACGGTTTATGGAGTTAAAGATGTGGCTTATTCAAGCTTGTTAAAAAACAACAGCACAAAAGCAAGAAACTACATAGAAGAAGAAGGTCTAGCGAAAAAAAGTCATTTTACGGGAGAACATATCCCAGATCACAGCCTGGCATCTCCCGACGATACAATTGCTAGCCAAATCGACGAAATCATGAACAACCTGTAGAGCCATTGAGACATTATGCTACCGCCTATTAATGATCAGCCAGAAAGCGAAACCCCAACACCCAACTCGGCTACGAGTCATAGCAAGGAAGAAACTGAAAGTCAGTTTCTATCGCTTTTAAAGACCGTAAAGAAGAAAGAGCTCGCAGCTTTAGCAAAAATTTTGATGCCCTACTTAGCAGAGGCTGAAATGCGCCAATTACGCATTTGGGGAGACAAAAGCAAACTTCACTTAGACCGCGCCACGATCTCTGTCAATGACCTGCTTGCCAACACCCGCTCTGGACATATAACGATTGAGGAAGAATGCTTTTTTGGTCATCGCTGCATGCTGCTTACCGGTACTCACGACTATTCAAAAACCGGTCATGAACGTCTAACGGCAGTCCCCGATAGTGGCCGAGATATAGTTATAAAAAGAGGGGCTTGGCTCGGCTCTGGTGTTACTGTCTTGGGACCAGCAATCATTGGTGAAAACGCTGTTGTAGCTGCCGGAAGTTTGGTTACAAGCGATGTACCACCAAATACTATTGTTGCCGGACGTCCTGCTCACCCCGTGAAGAATATTGACGGCACGCCTTATGAATAAACCAACGAAAAACCTCATCTTCACTGTCACACATGGTAGAACAGGCACTACCATGCTAACTGAAGCTTTCAGCATCTTCGCAGACACATGCTCAGTTCACGAACCGGAGCCTAACTATGCGACGGCACTTCCTAGAGTAAAAGAAAATCCTAGGTATGCGCTATATTTCCTGGACAAAAAACTCAAAGAAATTGAACATACAACTTCTTCAAATTATGTTGAGACAAGCAATGTTTTTGGGAAGGGATTCCTCCTCCCGCTATTGAGACAGGGAATATTTCCTAACCTCATATTCCTTAATCGCGACTTCAGGGAGACAGCAAAGAGCCTCTACAAGCGAGGTAGCACTCCCATGCGCACCAAGCGCGGCGCTCACTTTTCAGCCGATCCGAGGGTGCCTGGTAGCCTGCCTATTTTTTCACCCGACACTCTTACGGACTACCAACTCTGCTACTGGGGAGTACTAGATTCCTATTTTAGACAGATTGAAGCAAAAAAAATATACGACCAAGAGGGCAAAAGATACCACTGGGCCACAGCAGACGACTTTCATGACTTTGATTTTACAATATCGATTGGCAGTCATTTTGGCTTGCAGGTTGAAAACCAGGACTCCGCCAGAGCCGCGCACTCTGAAATAGCTTCCAAACATCATAACCCAAACCCTCAGGAGAGAAAAATTCACCAAACCAGCCTTCTGAAGGAGGAACTTGAGGTGATCGACAGAGTGGCTTTTTTCAACCCTCCTTTCATAGATGAAGTCTTGTCTTCTAGCTTTATTTCCAGCGAAATAACATCAGAGATTGCCAATTTAAAATAACCAATAAAACAGGTATTCCGGCATGACAAACATGCCAGTTTGGCACACACACAAAACCCACCGCGCCCACCGTGAGCGACTCAACGGTCACAGAGCGTGTCTGCTTTGGTTCACGGGGCTAAGCGGTTCGGGAAAATCCACCATCGCCGGCCTGGTGGAAGAAAAACTGCATACCATGGGTAAGCGCACGTATCTGCTTGATGGCGACAACGTGCGCCATGGTTTGAACCAGGACCTCGGTTTTTCCGACCAGGACAGAGTCGAGAACATTCGCCGCATCGGTGAAATGTCATGGCTGTTCGTCGATGCGGGCATGATCACGCTGGCGGCCTTCATCTCCCCCTTTCGTGTCGACCGCGATGCCGTGCGGGAGCGAATGGAGGCAGGCGACTTCGTCGAAGTATTCATCGATACCCCGCTTGCCACCTGTGAGCAGCGTGATCCCAAAGGCCTGTATCGGCGCGCACGTGAAGGAGAAATCAAGGACTTTACGGGGATCGACTCCCCCTATGAGCCACCCGAGGCGCCCGAGCTGCATATCGTGAATGATGGCATCGCACCGGAAGAGGCAGCAGCACAGGTCATCCGCCACTTGCAAGCCAATGGCTACCTCGGTCAGTAAAACGTTCAGACTTGTCATGAGACGAGCCCGACAAGCTCAGGAAGTACATTCAAACCTATTCTTCCATCTCCTGAATTCAAGTTTTCAGGCCCCCTGCCGATTAGGGGTATAAGGCAGCAGCCTAATATCTCATGAACCCATGATGTGATGCTTATGAATGATAGCTCTCCAAAAAACGATGCTCCGTTGTCCGCTACACTACGAAACGCCACACACCTGCTTTTTATCGCGGCATCCATGGGAGTTTTGACTGCATGTCACATGCTTTTCTTTGGTATCAGCGATATGATAGCTCTGTTCCTTTTTATCGTTACAGTCTATTTGATATTCCGCTCGGTACTCGAATTGCGTATGGGTAGTCGAAAAGCAATGAGTGTGTACTTCAAAAAAGATTCTTTTTTCACATCATATCTTTCGCAAGATAAGGCATGGAGTCAGTTAATTTTTTCTATAATTATTGCTGCGTTTCTATCACTAGCATTCATGGTGGTATTAAAAGGTATGTCTCTGTCGCATGGATTTTTGTCAATGCTAATCATAGTTGGCATTGCAAGCCTTTTCATTCGAGCTATCAACTTCAGCACTATCAAGGAAACCGTTGGTGAAAACACCACGGGCACCGTCTCACGCCATGCCATATCGATTATTTCCACCGTCATGACAGCATTTTGGCTTAACTTACTCCTCTCCATGATTCTAAGTGCTCATGATCTATTTACATTTCTCAGCAGCAGCATCGATTTCTCATCTTTCATAAATTATGCCGAGACTCGTTCTATCGACAAGACTATCGATAACGAGGCGTCAAGATTCTTCGTCAACCTTTACGTCATCATCAACGCTTTCAAGATTGCCATGGCCAATGAGATCATGACCGCGCTCGATATAAGCTACCAAGAAAAAGCTCAATACTTCTATATTTTTTATCTCTCCACGCTTGTCATGAACATGGTAAAATTATTCGGCTTCTCACTCACTTTAATATTCATACAAAAAACCTTTGAAGAACATATCGTACCTATTATTTTAGCAGCATGGCGAAAAACACAACCACTTCGTCAAAAGTTTTCCAAAATACCACCTAATAAAACTGGCAATTTTATTAGAAAGGCAAAACACCTTAACAAGAAAAGAGGGCAGGGAGAAAAACATGAATACTAAAAAATATTTTCTACTACCAAAACTCATAGTAGCCATCTTTTCAATGCTCGTATTGACAGGATGTGACTACGGCAAAAAAATAGAAGACCTTCAGGAAAAAACAAAAGCACTCGAAAAAAAAGTTAACAAGCTCGAAACCCAATATCATAAAATGAAATCAGTTTACACTGATCGGCAAAAAGCCAATTCAGAAAAGGTACAAGATATGCTTCGGTGACCCTCCAGCGCTCAAGGGTGGGGATAAACTACAGCATAATAAGCGGCATTCCACCAAACGCACCTATGACAGCCAGTACGACGCTTATGCTGTCTTCAGCAAGATGCTCGAGAACGGTAACCCACCGGATAGCTGGGATGACTTGTAGCAAGCAGCCAGCGGTGATGGCGAACGCATCCAAACGCTGTTGGGCTCGAACGCGTCACGATAAAGGGTGGCTAAAACCATCGGGAACAAGCTCTCTCCCACCCTGGATTCATAGAATAATCCCATCACCTCAGGCCGCATGGCTACGCAACAAAGGCCATGCGCCCTGCTTGGATGCGTCCAAAAACAATTTCCACGATAGAGCCGTCTTCCGCATAACTGACATGGGTATTCCAATTCTGCGAGATTTCCTTAGCAATGGCCTTATCAGAAAGATGCACAACCAGGATATCGTCAGCTTCATCGTACGTAGTGCGCATAGTCATTCCTCCCACTGAAAATGATGCATGACGGTTTTGACGACCAGTCGGTCTTCAAGTACCACGGCGACGCATACCAAGTTGTCGTTGCGCCCTTCCATCGCCTTGGTGATCCATAGCCGCGCATTACGAATGCCAGCAATTTACCTCCTGCCCAAGCCCGTCGGGAACAAGTTCCCTCCCACAAAAGCCGTACTCGGCTAGCATTTCTCGATGAATGAGACTCTGACATGGGAGATCTTTTTCCTCGGCAAGCTTCTTAAAATACGCAACGGTATCTTCATCTTGAAGCATGACGATGTGGTTTAGCTAACCAGAGTCGCTAGCTTTGCCAGCACGTCATCCATAACCTCCTGCGGAATGCTCTCCAGCCGCCGTCCCTGACGGGCCTCAATGTCCAAGGTACGCACCTGGCTGCACAAGACAACGCCGGTGGTGGTAGTCCCCGCATCAGCCAGCGACACCGTGAAGCCTCGGGAGCGGGCGAAGCCACCACCGTTAGTGATCGGCGCGACCAAAGGCGTGCCCATGGCGATATTGAACGCGTCCGGCGACACGATCAGCACCGGACGCATACCTTGCTGTTCATGACGCCGAGTGGGGTTGAGCGAAACGAGATAGATGTCACCGCGCCGCATTACAGCAGTTCACGACCGACGGGGGCGGCCTCCAGCCACTCGCGTTCGCCAGCAGACATATCAGCCGTGGTATCGCACTGGGCCAGCAGTTCCTCAAGGGAGTACTGCGGCTTGGCCGGTTCCACGATCAAGCGTCCGTGGTCGACTTCGATCTCGACTTGAGAGCCCACGTGAAGGTTCAATTGATCGAGAAGCGTACGCGGCACTGACATCATGACAGAACCGCCGACACGACGAAGATTGGTAGTACTCATACAGGCCTCCTGCTCATAGCAATACGCTCAAATTATACTAAAATATAACTTATCAGCACGCACGGCGCAATCGCTTGCCGAACGCGCGCCACCAAGCACTGCATTGCCATCGAGCGGAGCCCCATCATGAACGCGGCTAGTAGACCTCGATGAGGCACTAGCTGAAGACGACGCTGCCGCATGAGCCCTCTGGTGATCAATGGATCGCCTTTTAGCAAACTTTACGCGTGGCTCGTCTCATCGTCCCTGTCGTGCCCCGAGCCGGTTTTTAGACACTCACTGAACATGCGCAATCCGCCCCACTCCCTATCCTGCCTATCTATGATATAAGGGAACCATGGTCGTTATCTGTGGTGCTTTCGGCGCACCTATCTATACGGCCTGGCAGCACAAGCACCATTTATAACAACGATTAAAATCAAAAAATACTATTACAACAAAAACGAATACATCCCGTATATCGCCCCAGCACTGGACTCATAGGTACGCGTATGCTGTCACACCAATACTCAGGCAATCACCTGGCGGGCGTGCTGCGCGCTCTGATCGCCAAAGAGCACACCATCACGGTGTTTTCCAAGAAGACGACCAATCCGCTTCAAGGCGAGATCCTCAACCTGGATATGGACACCGGGGCTTTTGAGCTTAGCGTCACCTATGACAAGGCCGACATAGAGTCGTATATCTACCAAGGGTATTTATCCTTCGATATCGAGATCCCCGCGCCATCCGACGAGGAGGTCACGGAGATCTACAATTTCGAAAAAATCAAGGCCCAGCCGCTCAAGAAAGAGACCGGTGCCTACGAGATCAAGTGCCAACTGGCAGATGCATTGTTCACGGAGGAAACGCGCGGGGCGGTACGCATCCCGCTGATTCTCGGCATGTCTGCGCGTGCCACGCTCGAGGTATTTCCCAATGAGTTGACCATCAAGGGGCGACTACGCAATATCTCGACCGGCGGCTGCATGCTCGATATCGACATAGAAGACAGTCTGCCACTTTACGTGAACCAAGTGCTGCCCAGCGTCACGCTGGAATTTCCCAATGGTGAGTATTTCTACGCCCGAGGGTGCATACGCCACATGCGCCCTTTCGGTAGCGAGGGGCATGCGGCCTTGGGCATTCAATTCGTCGAGGTGGAACGCGACATGGAGAATGCGCTATTCCATGTCGTTTCCGAGTCTGAACGTGAAGCCGCTTACCGGGCCGGCGTCGATGGCCGCAGTGTCAGCCAGTCAGCCGTTTACATCCCCCGGAAAAAGGAAGATAGCATTCTGAAACATGCCAGCCAGAAGTCGAACGAGTCGCCCAACACGCCGCCGATGGTCAAGGGCGTGCGTACCATCGCGCGTCAACTTCAGGCCGTTCTGATCTTCATCAAGAACTGGAATGCCTTTCCTGAAGAAACGCTTTACGACTGCACCGATTCGTTGCTTTATCTCGTCAGGCAGAACCGCAAGGAGTTTTTGTACGCGCTTTCCTTCCTGCGCGATCAGCCGGAGTGGGTACGACATGCCATCCAGGTCGCCGGCCTCCTGGCAGACATGGTCACGTCGCGTGATCCTCATTCACCCCACTTGCGCGAGGCCCTGGCAGGCACTCTGATGCATACGATGGGCAAACCGCTTCTAATGAGCGAAAAGCTGCCCTCGCTGAAGACCAACATGACGCCGCAACAAAAGGAGATACTCCTTGGTCATGTCGATAAGCTGCTCGAGAAGATGTCGGAACTGGGCTGGCGCCCTAGCGAAGGGTGCTTGGATGTCATCCAAAACGCCAACGAGCTGCTCGATGGTAGCGGTTATCCTGCGGGCAAGACGGGGAATGAGCTCTCGGAGTTCGTCAAGCACATCTCCGTCATCAAGGCGGTCAATAAATACACCCATGCACGTAATGGTGTTACGCCACGCACGCCACTGGATGCCTATCGCTGGGTGCACGAACATGATGAACTCTATGATCACATGATTCTTACCGACTACATCCAGCAATACGGCTTATACCCCATTGGCAGTTTGGCCAAGTTTTCGAGAGGCTTCCTCGCCTGGATCATGGATATCGATAACAAAGGGGCCCCGACCCAGGTGCATGTCGTCAAGAACCTTGCCTTTATCGATGCGCATATCGATACCGTTTTGACCTCGACCGATTTCATGCAAATTGGCCGACTCGTGGGAATCGTCAACCCGAACGACCACCGTGTCGACCATAAGCACTGAGTCAGCGAAACGACGTGGGTTAAAGTTCAATACGAACGGGCCGATAGGATTATCGTAGGTATTGCGACCGCTTCACGTACCGTGAATACCGACACTCGCTGTGTATGACGCTTGCCGTCAGCAAGCCTTGGGCCAGCTTGGTTGCTGGCCCTTTTTCCTCAAGGCTAAACGCCCGCTAGCCACTTCTGTTCCTCAATAGATTGTGACGCCTCACTCTGTTGATGCGTGAGGACTTGGTTCATGCGTGAGTCATCCTCCTCGGTATTACTCAGCTTGAAGGAACCGATCAGGGCCATGAGGCGTTCCGCCTGATGGCTCATTTCATCAGCGGCGGCGCTACTCTGTTCGACCATCGCCGCATTCTGCTGTGTCATGGTGTCCAGCTCCGTCACGGCGATGTTGACTTGGCTGATGCCACTGCTCTGCTCCTGGGAGCCGGTGCTGATCTCGCCGATCATTTGCGTGACCCGCTCGATGCTACCGGCAATGTCTTCCATCGTCTGACCGGCTTTACGCACTTTTTCCGAACCTGACTCGGCGTTGGCAACAGAGGTTGCCACCAACCCACGGATCTCGCGTGAGGCCTCGCTCGAGCGCCCGGCCAGCGTGCGGACTTCTTCGGCGACGACGGCGAAGCCTTTGCCATGCTCACCGGCTCGCGCCGCCTCGACGGAAGCGTTAAGCGCCAGGATATTGGTCTGAAACGCAATCGAATCGATCATGCCAATGATCTCGTTGATGCGTGCTGCCGACTCGCTGATATCACTCATGGTCGTTTCGACATCCTGCATCGCTGTCTGGCCGTCACGCGTGACCTCAACGCTACGGCGTGACAGTTCATCGGCCTGGGTTGCGGTTTCGGCCGTATGGCGAACCGTGGAGGTAATCTCTTCCATCGATGACGAGGTTTCTTGCAGATTGGACGCCGTCTGCTCGGTACGCGATGCCAAGTCCTGGCTACTCTTGGCGATTTCATCCGAGGCCGAGTTGACGCTTTGAGTGCTGGATCTAACGGCTTGCAGCGTCCTGTCGATTCGATCGATGAAACCATTGAAGCGTTCGCTCAGTTCGCCGATTTCGTCACTGCGACGTGAATCGATGCGTTGGGTCAGGTCACCATCTTCCTCGGCAATCTCGCGAATTCGCTCACTGACGTCGCGGATCGCCTTCGACATCCTTCTCGGGCCGATCAAGGCCAGTGCGGTGGCGGCCAGGAAGATGATCGCCGAGATAGCGATAACCCACGTCTGCTGGATATTGATCCGGTCGAGCATCGATGCTTCTAGTTCAGTGACTTTCGCATCGACGGCCTGTCCCGCCAGGTCGTAAATTTCACGCAACTCATTGAAGCGCGGCATGCTTTTTTCATCGAAGAGTGACTGAGCCTTCTCGACCTCACCATTCTGATGTAACTCGACGATTTCATCGGACACGGTTTTCCACTCATCGAAACGGGTTTCGAACTCCTCGAGTTTCCCTACGACATCCGGATAATTCGACATATGGCCTTTAAATGTATTCATGCGGTCATAGGCCTGCCCGGCATTTTCCTCGTAATCCGCGAGGAAATTCTGACTGGAGTCACTGTCTGGCGCCTCACCAAGCAGCTCCAGTAACGCCATTTGCCCTTGGTAAAGATCCCGGTCCGCATTCAGCACGTCGGAGATTGCCACGTTGAATTCACCGCTGAAGGCGGTCATTCGCTCTTTGACAGCATTTACCAAACGTTCATCCACTGCCACGATCGCCAACAGCGAAAACGCCACCGCAATGAATGCGGCTGCATACTTAACGTTAATTTTATTGAGCTTATCCAACATAATAACTCCCCTAATATAAGACACGTTATCTTTATGTAGTTAATAGCCATATCGGCATGCCATAGGGAATCTTTACAAAATCTATAATTGCTAAATACTAATAAAAAAATGCATTCTTGAAATTTCACCCTCCTAGGTAACGACACTCCATAACGCTCAAGACCACGAACCGCGCCGGCCGATGACGCAGTAGCACCGGTACGCTCTGAGTGGGCGTCAGGCAACGCTTCTAGACCAGAAGCGCCACCAGTCGCCACATATCCATCCAAGAACGCTCAAGTTAGCCGGCACGAGGCCGATATTCGAAAGACCATGAGCAACCCTGTTGTTGCTCCTTATTGTTTGCGCGCGTTTTCTTGTATAGGCGATACCATGTCTTCTCCCCGTACCCAAATCACCGTTAATGAGCTGAATGACGAGATCGTGCCGCGCCTCGATCTGGTCGAGAAGTTGATCAATACGACCCTGGCGTCGCTCATCGAAACCACCGAATCCGTCGAGGAACGCGAACGGCGCGAGGATCAAAAACGCCGTTTCGAGCTGATGCTGCTGTCCATTCGGATGAATGTCGCCAGTGTATCGCGCCGCCATGCGACGGTGATCCGCGCCGCTCAGAACGGCGACCGCACTGGCGGTTCTCTCTTGCAGTTGGATGAAAACGAGGCGATTGCCTTGGATAACGCACGGTCGTTGTACGATCAGGTTAAGGCGCATGCACGCTAGGCTTTGTACGAAAACTGCCTGCGCTCGGCCATACGGCGTTAAAAATCAGCTCAAAGTACTCATTTACACCCCGTAAACTCCGCCTTTTCGCTGATTTTTGCCTTGTCTGGCCATCGCTCGCCGACTTTTCGCGCATAGCCTAATCACGTCACAGCGCGGATTATTGGTGGGATCAAAGCGCAATGGACGTTCGTACTTTAGGCGGGGGATACTTGATTTTTTCTTGTGATGCGTTAAACCTGCTGAACTTCTCTGAAAGTGGCTAGCACACCATGCGGACATTATTGCGCAGTCAAGTATTTCTCATCGTGCTATGGGGAGTGGCCATGGCGACCCTGCCTTACACGACGTACAAGATACTGCTCTTCCAGCGCCAGGCGCCGTCACTACTCAGCGCCCATTTTCCTGCATTGCTCGTTGCCAATATTGCCATGATCGTGCTCCTGGTCGGCCTATTGCTACTCGTCACCTCTGCTCATTTGCAGTTGCGCCAGGGCCGTTCGCGAGGCCGACCTGAAGCACCACCCTCAACGCCGCCTACCCCCAAACCCAAGTCGCGCTCTTCACGCTCGCCGCGTCCAAGGACCGACGCCCGCGCCGAGGCCGCTACCGCAACCGGTCTGCAATTAGTCGAGATCGAAGCGGAGAGCCCGCTGCAGAGTCGTTTGCCCATCGGCGCCGTGGTCGAGTCGGTCAACGGTACGCCGGCGACATCGCTCGCAGCGGCGGAATCCGTTCTCAAACCGGGAGTCAATGAACTCGATTGGCTAGACGACGCCGGTAAGCGCAACATGGCCTATGTGATGGTGCACGATGGCAAGCTGCATGCCGAGTTTCGCCCCGTATGAATCCATCATTAAAGTTCGGCCTGACATGGCCGATAGATTCCCTGTAAAGACGCCACCCCGTTATTAAAAAGAAAAAGCGCGAGGCACCCGATGACTCATATCGGAACATTCATTACGGAATCCGACACCAGCATCCATGAAAAACTGACGCATGCCCTCGAAACGCTTCTCGAGCGCGACGCCCCTTTGCTAAAGGCATCGGCGACGGAGCGTTCGCTCTCCTTCCGCTTGGCCATGTACCTGCAACAGGCGTTTCCCGATTGGGATATCGATTGTGAATACAATCGCTGGACGGGCCCCTGCAAGCGCACTCGCCATATGACGAGCGTAACCAATACCGCCGATACCGATGCGCGTACCGCCTACCCCGACATCATCATTCATCACCGCGGAACCCACGAGAATCTCGCTGCCATCGAGGTGCAAAAAAGCACCAATAGCTTCGGTAAGCATCAGGACATCAAAAAGATTCAGGCTTACAAGCGCGATAGCAGCTTTCGGCATGCCTTCTTCGTCGACATCGGTGTCGGCGACGATGCCGGGCGCACGCACATCGACATGATGACGTGATCCGGTTGCCACCGAGTGCGCTTAGATTCTCTTGGAAGAACCTGCCTCTAAAAAGCCTGTCTCTTCAAAGAAGTCTGCACTCGACAACAAAAAGCGATAACAACGCAGAGGGACGCCTATGTCGTCGAACATTCCTGAATTTCCCGTCAACAGCGGTCCCGCCACCGCCAATATCACCCCCAACCCGCTGAGCGGTCGCCAACGACTGGACATGGCCCTGGCCCACATCCAGCCCGGCAATGACGCCCTGGCAACCTCTGAGTCATCGTCCTTGACCATGAGCGAACTCGCCAAGCCCATCGAGCGCGTCAACGACGTGATGCGCGCCTACAACGTCCAGTTCGAGCTATCGGAATACGAGGGCCGGATCGTGACCCGCATCGTCGACCGCGACAGCCAGGAACTGATTCGTCAAATCCCCAGCGAGGAAGTACTGCGCATCGCCGAAACCCTGGAGCAACGCCAGGGCCGGCTAGTCGATTGGGAAGTGTGATTCACAAGGCCGGCACCGAGAGGCATGCATGGCTTCGCCGGTGTCGCGCTTGCAAAACGCCATAAGTAGTATCTTTCCCCTGCCCCGCCGACAAACAAAGCCTCGAGCCAGCCCCCGCGCACTTGCACACACGGCCCTCACGCCGCACCATTAGTGATTATTAGAAACACTTCTAGCGTTATATCTTTTCGCTCAGAAACCTGACTTCCTTGCACATCAACGAGACCCGGATGCTCAAGCGTTACTTTCCCATCGTCGAGTGGCTACCAAGTTATGACCGCCACACGCTATCCCAGGATCTCTTCGCCGCCGTCATCGTCACCTTGATGGTCATTCCGCAAGCGCTGGCCTATGCGCTGCTCGCCGGGCTGCCGGCGGTGACGGGCCTTTACGCCAGCATGCTGCCGTTGGTGGCCTATACGGTCTTTGGCACCAGCCGTACGCTGGCGGTGGGGCCGATGGCGATCGTCGCCTTGATGACGGCCGCAGCGTTATCAAACATCGTCGCCACGGGGACCGTCGCCTACAGCGAAGCCGCCGCCACACTGGCGTTCTTGTCCGGCGTCATGCTGATGCTGATGGGTGTCTTCCGGCTGGGCTTCTTCGCTAACTTCCTGAGCCATCCGGTCGTTTCCGGCCTGCTCAGCGCCTCGGGCGTGCTGATCGCTACCAGCCAATTGGGCAACTTATTGGGCATCACGATGTCCGGGTTCACGCTGATTGAGCAGCTCGCCGGGCTGGCCACGCATTGGCAGGATT
The DNA here is from genome assembly GCF_029889905.1 of Chromohalobacter sp. 11-W. Taxonomy (GTDB): domain Bacteria; phylum Pseudomonadota; class Gammaproteobacteria; order Pseudomonadales; family Halomonadaceae; genus Chromohalobacter. The sequence continues at coordinate 176,474 of NZ_JARANZ010000002.1, forward strand.
TCAACGGTCTGACGGCGTTGATCGGTCTCGGCTCGCTGGCGTTTTTGATGGGGATGCGCCGCGCCGGCCCCACGCTGCGCCGCCTGGGTATGACCGCGACGTTGAGTGGCTTCATCACCAAGGCGGGGCCGATCATTGCGGTGATGATCTCGACCCTGCTGGTATGGGCATTCGACCTGGAGGCGCACGGCGTCGCCGTGGTCGGCGAGATTCCGCGCCATCTACCGCCGCTCGCGCTGCCTTCGCTCGACCCGAGCCTGATCGGCACGCTGCTCATGCCGGCGTTTCTGATCAGCTTGGTGGGCTTTATCGAGTCGGTATCGCTGGCGCAGATGCTGGCCGCCAAGCGTCGCCAGCGCATCTCGCCCGACCAGGAGCTTTTCGCGCTAGGCGGCAGCAACCTCGCCGCCGCCTTGAGCAGTAGCATGCCGGTGACGGGCAGCCTGTCACGCACGGTGATCAACTTCGATGCCGGCGCGCGTACACCGGCCGCAGGCAGCTTCGCCGCGCTGGGCGTGGCACTGGTGACGCTCTATCTCACGCCGCTGATTCACTTTCTGCCTATCGCCACGCTCGCCGCCAGCATCATCGTCTCGACCTTCACGCTGCTCGATGCGCGCGGTCTCAAGCGTACCTGGCGTTATTCGAAGCGCGATTTCGCCGCCATGCTGGCGACCATCGTGCTGACCTTCGTCAGCGGCGTCGAAGTCGGCGTGATGGCCGGCGTGGGGCTGTCACTGGCATTGTTCCTGTATCGCACCAGCCGCCCACATAGCGCCTTGGTAGGCCGCGTCCCCGGCACCGAACATTTCCGTAACGTCGAGCGCCACACCACCGAGCACGATCCCAACGTGGCACTGCTGCGCGTCGATGAGAGCCTATACTTCGCCAACGCGCGCTACTTGGAAGATACCGTTTACGCCATGGTTGCCGAACGCCCGGCGCTGAAGCATGTCGTGTTGATCAGCTCGGCCGTCAACTTGATCGACGCCTCGGCGCTGGAAAGCCTGGAAGCTATCAATGCTCGCCTCGACGATTCACAGGTCAAACTGCACCTCGCCGAGGTAAAAGGCCCAGTGATGGACCAGCTCAAGCAAAGCGACTTCCTCGACCAGCTCACCGGCGAGGTCTTCCTGAGCACTTATCACGCCTGGGAAGCGCTACACGACGAGAAAACCGCCGTGAAACCGTAGCCTAACAACGCCCATCGTTAGGTTGTGTCTCAAAGCGGGAGTCGATGACCAAACAATATGAGAATTGGAAAGACCTATATAGCATATTGCTATTTATCACAAATTGCTATACGCTTATCCGAACACGAGGAGACATCATCCAGTGCATGTGATTACACAAAAGCGCATATGGGACGCCAAAAAGGCCAATCCCAATACTGCTAACGCGCTGGATGCATGGTATCGGCTGATCAAGTCGAACGATCCCAAGAATTTCGACGCCATGAAACGCTTGTTTCCCGCTACCGACAAAGTGGGGAAGCTCCATGTGTTTGACATAGGCGGCAACAAGCTACGATTGATTGCGATCGTTCATTACCAAGCCAAGAAAGTGTACATCCGTCATATTCTAACGCATGCGGAATACGATCAGGGCAAGTGGAAACAGGAGTGACTATGCACACGCTCGTCGAACAAGCCACTCAGCATTGGAGCTATCTGGCACCGCTGCTCACCATGCCCACCGACGATACCGACTACGACGCGCGCGTCGAGGCCTTGGATGAACTTCTCGACCTGATTGGCGACGATGAGTCCCACCACCTCGCCAGCTTGGCGAGTCGCTTGGGGGATGTCATCGAAGCCTACGATGAAGAACGCCGGCCCCTGCCCGACGTTTCGGGTGTCGACGTACTGCGTTACTTGATGCAGGAGCATCAGATTTCACAAAGCGAATTACCTGAAATAGGCGCTCAATCGGTGGTATCCGCCATTCTCGCTGGGCGTCGTAAGCTCAACTGGCGCCAAGTCTGCGGGCTATCGGAGCGCTTTGGCATCGCGACTGATACCTTCAAGGAGCCCAGCCCCACGCGCCGTGTTGCCGGTTGAATATCTCTCCTCAAGGGAGGCACTTAGCCGTCGACCAGCGCTTTCACCTGGTCGACGATATGTGCGCCGATGGGGATTGCCGAGGTGGCTGCTGGCGATGGCGCGTTGCAGACGTTGACACTGCGGCGCGTGTTGACGAACAGGAAGTCGTCGATCATCTTGCCGTCCTTGGCCACGGCTTGCGCGCGCACCCCCGCCGGATAAGGGCGCAGGTCGTCGCGGGTCAGGCGCGGACAGTACCTGCGCACTTCTTCCAGATAGCCGCCCTTGAAAAGCGAGTTCTTCATTTCGTGAAGCCCCGGCTTGAGGTTGGCGCGTAGCACCTTGCGAATGCCGGGATCGCCGGCCATGGCCGCTAGATCACCGAGCGACACGTCGCGCTTGCGATAGCCTTCGCGCTTGAACGCCAGCACGGCATTCGGCCCCACGGTCACACTGCCGTCGATCATGCGCGTCAGGTGCACGCCGAGAAACGGCATCGACGGATCGGGAATCGGGTAGATCAGATGATTGACGATGCGATTATGCTCGGGCGGCAATTGATAGTATTCGCCCCGGAACGGGCAAATCGTGAACTCGGGCGTGACGCCCAGCATGCGCACTACGCGGTCCGCCATCAGCCCCGAGCATGAGACCAGATGCCGTGTTGTGAACGTGCCCTGGCCGGTGGTCACCACGACTTCTTCGCTGCGCTCTTCGAGGGCCGTGACTGGCGCCGCGTAACGCACTTCCCCACCGGCATTCTGAAAGACCTCGGCCATCTTCGCGGCGACCTGACGATAATCGACGATGCCACTGGCAGGCACGAAGATACCGCCCACCCCGGTAATGTTCGGCTCACGCTCGCGCAGCTGATCGGCATCGAGCCATTCGCGCTCCAGGCCATTGGCGGCGGTGCGTTCCCACAACGCCTGCATGCGCTGCATTTCCACCCCATTGGTGGCGACGAGCAGCTTGCCGCAACTCTCGTAGGCGATGTCGTGAGTGTCACAAAACGCCTTGGTGGCACGATTGCCTTCCAGACAGAAGCGCGCCTTGAGACTTCCCGGCGTGTAGTAGACCCCGGCGTGGATCACGCCGCTGTTGTGGCCAGTCTGGTGATGCGCCGGGCCGCTTTCCTTCTCGACGAGCAATATACGCTTGTCGGGATAGGTATCGATCAGCTGCATGGCGGTGGACATCCCCAGGATACCGCCGCCGATGATGATGAAATCGTACACCGCGTTCTCGCTTGTCAGAATTGAATCGTTACAGCCTGCGCAACGCCCGGTCGGCGTTCAAGACATCCCTCACACATCGCGCATTGACTACCCACTCAAGCGTGCTTGGGGTTGGCAAGCGTCTGTTTGTGCGTGAAGTAGCCGCGCTGGCGCATCAACTCGCGGCGGAGGTCGGGATGCGGCGTGAAGCGATCGCGCCCATGCAGCCAGAAGTGATTGTTGAGCAGCAGGAAGCTGCCGATGGGCACCGGCACGGACAGGCGCGCCGCGCTACTTTCCAGCGACTCGGAAAGATCGCACAGCCAGTTGCCCTCCTCGAAATCGCGCGGCTGCACGAACTGGTCGATGTAGGACATCACCGGACACCCCTCGGCATCCACGTCGAACACGGCATGATAGACGTCCTTGCCGACGTTCTTGCTCGGCGGCGCCGCCCAGCGCATTTGGCGTCGCGCCATGGGATGTGCGTGAAAACGCTCGAGATCCGCCCAATCGTCGAGATGCAACAACAGAGAATTGCCGCCCTGCATGTGCTGCTCGTCGATTTTCATCATCAACACGTAGTCGGTGTCCTGCTCGACGAAGGTGCCGTCGTTATGCAGTTCCATCACGCGATGCGGCTGACGCAGATAGCTGTCGGATTCGTCGACGTTCTTGACCACGAAGCGCGCATAGTACTGCCCGCTCATGGCATCGAAGTTGGAGCGGCCGATGCAATGCGCCACCGCCGTGGCCACCTTCACCATATCGTCGGCCTGCGCCACTTCATCGAGCCCTTCCGGGGTTACCAGCAGCCCACCGGTGGCACGATCCACCAGCGTATTCGCCAACCACGGCTTGAGCGTATTGGCGCATAGGTCATCGAGAATTCGAGCGACGCGAAAACGCAGCATCGATTTGTACTCCAGCGCCTGAATCGGCCATTCGGCGGTAGCGTCGAGGAAGGCACGCACGGTCGCGCCGTCCAGGGTTAGCTGCAACAAGCGTGGCGATTGGGCGGAAGGCGCGGCGCTGAATCCCTGAGGAGCGCGATCGGCGAGCGTATTGAGGGCCGTCATGAGGGGTCTCCATGGTGTTCTAGATGACGGCTTAAAAATATCTACATTTTTATAAAACGTCAAAATTATACCTGAACACCGACGCCAGAACGTTCCCCGCCTGCGGTGGCGTCCGGTATCATGGCGTTCACATATCTAGTGGAATCGTCCCATGACCCGTGCCTCGCCGCGCCCTAACCTCGCCATCGGCGCGTATCGACACCTCAAACGCGACATCATTCGCGGCGCCTACACGCCGGGCGAAAAGTTGCGCATGAGCGATCTAAAGACACGTTACGATCTGGGCGTGGGGCCCATGCGCGAGGCCCTGTCGCAATTGGTAAGCGAGCGCCTGGTGACGGCCGTGAGCCAACGCGGCTATCGCGTCGCCGAAATGTCGATCAAGGAGCTCGAGGATCTCTACGACGCACGCGCACAACTGGAAGGCTTGGTACTGGAGCTGGCCATCGCCCGGGGTGGCGACGACTGGGAAGCACAGATCCTGGCCAAGGCGCATGCCTTGAGCAAGGTCTTGGAAGTACACAGTGCCGACGACATGCTGGATATCTGGGATGCCCGCCACCAAGCCTTTCATGGCGCCATCGCGGCAGGCTGCGACTCGCCACACTTGCTGCAGACGCGGGCCTGGCTGTTCGATCAAGCCGAACGCTACCGCCATCTATGGCTGTGCCAAACCGTGTTCTCGGCGGAGGCGCTTGACGCCAAGCGCCGCGAGCATGCGGCGCTGACCGACGCCATCCTCGCTCGCGACGCGGCGACAGCCTGCACGATGATGCGCGAGCATCTAATGACGCCGGTACCGATTATCAAGGAGGTATTACGTGAACAGGGGCTCGTATAAACCCTTGAGTCGACCATGACCGGTCACCGCGCGGTAGGGCCTCGAGTCTGGCCGCACGTATGGTGCTTCGAGCCTGGCCGCAATGTTCTGATCCGAATTTCGAATTTTCACATCGACTCGCTTTTTCACTGACGAACCCTATCCACGAGCCGGTTTTAGCTCTATCAGATCGAAATTGCGGTCCATGTGGCCGACTTCAGCCATCGCTCGAAATAGCGTCTACTACTTTTTGCCTAATTAAAAATGTTCGAATCCGCGCCACAATGATCTAACTCGAACACTGGTGAGCGGATCCGAACATGCGCAACGAAACCTACGATCTGATTGTCATCGGCGGCGGCATTAACGGTGCAGGCATCGCGCGTGATGCTGCAGGCCGTGGACTTTCGGTGCTCGTCGTCGAGGCGGATGATCTCGCCAGCCACACGTCATCGGCGTCGACCAAGCTGATCCACGGTGGCTTGCGTTATCTCGAGCAGTACGAATTCAAGCTCGTGGCCAAAGCCCTCTCCGAACGCGAAATACTCCTCAAGGCGGCGCCGCACATCATCTGGCCGATGCGTTTCATCCTGCCTCACCAGAAGCACCTGCGACCGGCTTGGATGATCCGCACCGGGCTCTTCATGTACGACCACCTAGGTGGACGACAGACGCTAGCGGGCTCGCACGGCGTCAAGTTCGCCGATCATCCGGCCGGGGCACCACTGAAACCCGAGTTCACCAAGGGCTTCGTCTACTCGGACGCCTGGGTTCAGGATGCCCGGCTGGTAGTGCTCAACTGCATGGATGCGGCCAGCCGTGGCGCCTGCATCATGACGCGCACGCGTGCCGAGGCGGCGGTACGCGGCAGCGACGGCTGGACCGTCACCCTGCGGTCCGCCGCAGGCGATACTTTCCAGGTCGCCGCTCGCGGACTGGTCAATGCGGCCGGGCCCTGGGCCGTGCGTTTTCTAGACGAGGCCGCGTCACTGGATCACCAGTATTCGCTGCGCCTGATCAAGGGCAGCCATATCGTCGTCAACAAGCTGTTCGACCACGACTACTCCTATATCTTCCAGCAGCCCGATGGCCGCATCGTGTTCGCCATTCCCTACGAGCGCGATTTCACGCTCATCGGGACGACCGATATCGAGCATGAGGGCGCTCCCGGCGATATCGCCATCGAGGAAGACGAGATCGGCTATCTCTGCGAGTCGGCCAATCGCTATTTCGAACAGCCTATCGGGCCCGACGATATCGTCTGGAACTACTCCGGTGTGCGCCCCCTTCTCGATGACCGTGAGGACAACGCCAGCGAGATCACCCGCGATTACCGCATCCAACTCGATACCGCCGGCGGTGCTGTGCTGCTCAACGTCTTCGGCGGCAAGCTGACGACCTATCGGCGGCTGGCTGAGGATGCCGTCGATCAATTGGCACCCGAGCTCGGCAACCAAGAAAAAGCCTGGACCGGTAAAGGTCATCCGCTGCCCGGCGGCGAAGAAGCCAAACCACAGCACCTGTTCGAGTCGCTACAGACCAGTCATCCCTTCATTCCCCTGGGCATGGCCAATCGCATGGTCTTCAACTACGGCACACGGGTCACGAACATCGTCGGCAATGCAAAAAGTCTGAGCGATCTGGGTGAGCATTTTGGTGCCGACCTGTATGCCGCCGAGGTCGATTATCTGCGCGATCACGAATGGGCGCGCACGGCCGAGGACATCCTCTGGCGGCGATCCAAGCTGGGGCTGCGTCTCAATGACAGCGAACAACGCCGACTCGCCGATTATCTCGACCGTTCCTTCGCTGAGCCGACTAACGCCGATCCGGAAACTTAGGCACTGTCTGAAAAGTCGACGAGCGAAGATCAGACAAGGCAAAAATCAGCGAAAAAGCGGAGTTTACGGGGTGTAAATGAGCATTTTGAGTTGATTTTTAACGCAGTATGACCGAGCGCAGGCAGTTTTCGGACAATGCCTAGAAACGAAACCAGCCGTCGTGAATAACGACACAACCCCAACTGCCATCGATGCGGATGGCGCAACGAAGAGGAGGAAAACCATGACTCGCCAACCCATTGCTCATATTCCCATCGATATTGCAGGACATGCGTATCCCGCCTTATTCGACCGTGACACTCACTACCGCAAGGCATATTCATGGGAATCGTAGAAACGATACTGGTCCACGAGATCGCTGGCACAGCGTTCCTGACACTACTGGGTTGCGGCGTAGTGGCCAATGTCCTATTGAACAAGACGAACGGTAACGGCAGCGATGGCATCGTGATCTTCTTCGGTTGGGGGCTTGCCGTGTTCTGCGGTGTGTATGTCGCCTACGATACCGGTGCGCATCTCAATCCAGCCGTGACACTCGGTTTGCTCATTGGCCCGGCCAAAGAGTATGCCGAGGGCATTCCGATCAATCTCGTCACGACCGTCACCTATTTAGTGGCCGAGTTCATCGGTGGTTTTCTAGGGGCCGTCATTTGCTATCTGGCCTACAAAAAACAGTACGATGACACGGAAGATAGCGCGCTCAAACTCGCCACTTTCTCCACGGCACCGACCATCCGTTCCTATGGTTGGAATCTGCTCAGCGAGATCATCGGCACCTTCGTGCTGATCTTCGTCATCATCATGTTCGGTCACACACCGTCCGGCCTCGGGCCTTTGGCGGTCGCACTATTGGTGGTCTCGATCGGCGCTTCGTTGGGCGGGACGACGGGGTATGCCATCAATCCGGCGCGCGATCTCGGCCCGCGCATTGCCCACGCCATACTGCCCATCCAGAACAAGGGCTCTAACGACTGGCGCTATGCCTGGGTGCCAGTGGTTGGCCCTGTCATCGGCAGCACTTTGGCGGCGCTTGTGGCTTACGCCTACTAATCGTCCAGATTGATCGGTTTTTTGTAACGAACACGAGGAGTGACCTTCCATGAGCAATGAAAAGAAATACATACTCGCGATCGACCAAGGCACGACCAGCTCCCGCGCCATGCTGTTCGACCACGACGGCCAGATCGCCGGCATCGCCCAACGCGAGTTCGAGCAGATCTTCCCGCAACCGGGCTGGGTGGAGCACAACCCACGCGACATCATGACCAGCGTGCTGACGACGCTGACCGAGGTGATCAATAACACGCAGGTCGATGTCTCGGAAATTGCTGGGATCGGCATCACCAACCAGCGTGAAACCACCGTCGTCTGGGACAAGCACACCGGCCAGCCGGTCTATAACGCCATCGTCTGGCAATCACGTCATTCGGCCGAGATCTGTGATGAGTTGCGTGAAGCCGGGCATGCGGAGATGGTCCGCGACAAGACCGGGCTGGTCATCGATGCGTATTTCTCGGGCACCAAACTCAAGTGGATCTTCGATAATGTCGAAGGCGTCAAGCAAAAAGCCGACAACGGCGACCTGCTGTTTGGCACAATCGATTCCTGGCTTGTATGGAACCTGACCGGCGGCAAGGTGCATGTCACCGACGTGACCAATGCGTCGCGCACCATGATGTTCAACATCCGCACTCGCCAATGGGACCCGGAACTCCTCGAGCTGTTCGGCGTACCCGAATCGATGCTGCCCGAGGTCAAATCCAGCAGTGAAGTCTATGGCAAGGTGCTGCCGAAATATTTCTTCGGCAATGAACTGCCGATCGCCGGCATGGCCGGTGACCAGCAAGCCGCCCTGTTCGGCCAGGCCTGCTTCAAACCCGGCATGGCCAAGAACACCTATGGCACGGGCTGCTTCACGCTGATGAATACCGGCCCGGAAGCCACGGCCTCTGAAAACGGGCTGCTCACGACCGTGGCCTGGGAGATAGACGGGCAGCTCGAATACGCCCTGGAGGGCAGCGTGTTCGTGGCCGGTTCAGTGATCCAGTGGCTGCGCGACGGCTTGCGCATGCTGGGCAAGTCGTCCGATTCAGAAGCCTATGCCGAGCGCGCCGGCGACAATGACGGCGTCTACCTCGTACCGGCGTTCACCGGGCTGGGCGCCCCCTACTGGGACTCCAACGTCCGCGGCGCGATGTTCGGCCTGTCGCGCGGCACGAGCAAGGAGCATTTCATCCGTGCGGCGGTGGAATCCATGGCCTACCAGAGCGCAGACGTCCTCCACGCCATGCAGGCCGATGCCGATCTCGAGCTTACCGAACTGCGGACCGACGGTGGCGCCATCGCTAACGATTTTCTCGCCCAGTTTCAGGCCGACATTTTGGGTGTGGATGTGCTGCGTTGCGCGGTCAATGAAACCACCGCACTGGGCGCCGCCTACCTGGCCGGCCTCGCGCTGGGATTCTGGGAGTCGCGCGAACAAATTTCCAAGCAATGGGCCATAGATCGCCGCTTCACGCCCAAGATGAGCGTGGAAAAGCGCGACGAGCTCTATGAGGGTTGGAAGCGTGCCGTCCAAGCGACCATGGGCTTTCATGTCGCCTCATAAAACGCCGGTGCCGCGCTTATCGCTATAGCTGAACGTGTCATAGTCAAAGCACTAACGCCCTATCGCAATGCGGTAGGGCGTCGCGGCGATGGGCGAACATCAGCGCGGTACGCCCATCGAGCCAGGTGTCGAGCCGCTCGGCGACCGTCGTCGCCGTAGTGGCGTCCAGCCCCGCCAGCGGTTCGTCGAGCAACACCAGTGGCGCATCGCGCAGAATGACTCGGGCCAGCGCCACGCGGCGCGCTTGCCCACCGGAAAGCTGGCGCCCGGCTTCGCCGACCCAGGTGTCGAGTCCGTGCGGCAGTTCGCGTGCCCAACCCTCCAGATCGACGATCCATAGCGCCTGCCACAGGGCACGTTCGACGGCCGCTTCATCCAGGTCGTGCTCAACCGGCAACCCCAGGCGCAGGTTGTCAGCCAGCGAGGCATGAAAAAGCTCGGTGTGCTGGGTCAGGTAGGCGAGCCGCGAACGCAATGCCTGCGGCGCCAGGCTGCGTAGATCCTGCCCCGCCAGTTGCACGCTGCCCGCATCGGGATCGAAGGCCCGGACGACGAGTTGGGCAAGGCTCGACTTGCCACTACCCGAGGGGCCCAGCACAGCGACACGTTCGCCGGCAGCCACGTGCAGGTTGACGTCTTCCAGCGCAGGCGTGGTACCCATACCCGGATAACGTAGCGTCACCGCCTCGAAGGTGATCGAAGGCGACTCGGCGCTCGCCAGGGAGCCCTCAGCTTCGTCAGCTAGAGAACCCTCGCCTTCATCACTCGCAGGCGCCGCCTCGGCATTGAGCCGCGCGGCAGCCGTACGCGTAGCCCCCAATTGCACGAAGGCGCCCGGCAGCATGGCGAGTCCTTCATTCAGCGCCAGCACCGCCAATGGCAACATGCTGGCCACGGGCGCCGAGAGCTTGCCCGCGGCGAACGCGAGCAGCGCCAAACATAGAATCGCCACGGCAGCGCCTTGCACGGTCACGGTGACTAGCGCATTACCCAGCGCGGCGCGTCGTCCCAGGCGCCGCTGATCGTCGAGCAACGTCCGCTGCTCGCGTTCCACCCTCGCTCGGTGGGCGCCGAGTACGCCAAAGGTGCGCAGCTCGGCAAGACCCTGAAGATGCTCCAGGGCACGAACGCGCAGGCGTTCCAAGGTCTCGACGCGCCGTGCGCTAGGACCGCTTCCCGCCACCGCCATGCCCAGCGTGACGATCCCCCATAACGGCAGCATGATCGCCAGCAGCACGCCGCCGAGCGCGGGCATCGCCAGCGCCAGGATACCGCTGACCACGAGAACTGCGAGCAGTCCCACCAACGGCGGCGCCAGCAAGCGCAGATAGAGATTGTCGAGCGCGTCGATATCGGCGGTCAGCCGGTTGAGCCATTCGCCGGCGCGGTAACGCGCCAATTCACGGCCCGAGAGCCGTGACAAGCCGGCAAAGGTGCGCCCGCGAATATCCGCCAGCAGGCGCAGCACGGTGTCGTGGTTATAAAGTCGCTCGGCGTAACGAGCGGCGGTGCGCCCCACGGCGAAGAAACGAATGCCGCTACCCGGCGTGAAGACATTGATCGTCGCCGCGCCGCCCGCCGCGAGCGTCATCCCGGTCAGCGCGGTCGCGGTGATGAACCACCCCGACAGCGTCAGCAACCCGATGGCGAACAGCAGCGTCGCCAGCATCAGCAACGCCCCGATCAGCAAGCGTGTACGCCGCTCGCCCATCAGACGCAACCATGGGCCCAGCGCCTTTACCGTAGCCCCTTTCATGATGATGGACTCCTTCATGACAAGACCTCCGACGATGCCGGTACATCCTGTGAATGCAGCTGCCCCGCCTCGAGACGCAACACGCGGTCGGCCATGCCCATGACGGCCGGATGGTGCGTGGCGATGACCAGGGTGCGGCCTTGTGCGGCCAGTTGCGTCAGCCCCTCGATCACGCGTTGCTCGCTGTCAGGGTCGAGGCTGGCCGTGGGTTCGTCGAGCAGCACCAAGGGTGCATCGCTGAGAAACACCCGCGCCAGCGCCAGGCGGCTGGCCTGCCCGCCGGAAAGCCCCAGGCCGCGCTCCCCGAGAGACGTGTCGAGCCCTTCGGGCAAAGCGCTCAGCAAGTCACCGAGCTGTGCCGCAGTCAGCGCCTCGCGCAATCGGTCGTCACTGGCATCGGGGGCGACCAGGCGCAGATTCTCGGCCAGCGTGCCCTGCATCAAGAACGGACGTTGATCGAGCCAAGCCACGTGTGTCTTCAAACGCAGCACGACCTCGCCCGCCTCGGCATCGACGAAACCGGCGAGCACCTGTAGCAATGTCGACTTGCCGGTGCCCGAGGGACCGACCAGCGCCACCACCTCGCCATCGTCGATATCGAGATCGAGCGGCCCCAGCACCCGGCCGCGTCCGGCATGCGCCACACTGACATCGGTCAGGCGCGCCCGCAGTGGCAGCGTGGCGTCGTGCTCACTGCCTAGAGACTCCATTCGCGGGCCCTGCGGTGGCGTCTGCGCCAGCAGGGTGCGTAAGCCCTCGGCAGCGCCCAGGGCACTGGCGCGGTCGTGATAATGTTGGGCCAGCAAGCGCAGCGGCTGGAAGAAGTCCGGCGCCATGAACAACAGGAACAAACCGCTGAACAGCGTCAGTTGATCGGCGGGACCGAACTGGATGTAGCCCAGCAAGCCGAAGCCGATGTAGATCGCGATCACCGCAATCGACACCGAGGCGAAGAACTCCAGCACTGCCGAGGAGAGAAACGCCACGCGCAGCGTTTTCATGTTGCGCCGCCGGTAGTCGTCGGCCACCGCGGTGACCTCTTCGGTGGCCTGACGGGTGCGCCCGAATAGCTGCAAGGTGGTCAACCCGCGCACACGGTCGAGAAAATGCCCGGCGAGACGCGTCATGGCCTGGAACTGCTGCTCGTTCAAGCGCTGGGCGCCCATGCCGATCAACGCCATGAAAAGCGGAATCAACGGCGCCGCGATCAAGAAGAACGACGCTGCCAACCAGTCCAGCGAAAACGCCACGCCGAGAAAGATCAGCGGCAGCACCACCGCCAGCGTGGCCTGGGGCACGTAACGCGCGATATAGCCTTCCAGCGCCTCGACCTGATCGACCAGTTGTGCGGTACTCCCGGCGCTATGCCGCTCGGCGAGATGCACCGGCCCCAGCGCCGCGAGTTGATCGAGCACTTGGGCGCGCACGCGTGCCTTGACGCGCAGCCCGGCTTCCAGACCGCTGGTTTCCTGCAGCCACTGCGCGAGCCCGCGCACGATCACCGCGCCCGCCAACGCCGCCGCATAGGGCCATAGCGTCACCAAGGGCGTGTCGTGGATCACGACAGCGCTGATCAACCATGCCATCAGGCCGAGTTGCGCGAGTGTCGCGAGCCCACCGATGACACCAGCGGCGATGGCCAGGCTCAACCAGCCGCGCACCTCACGGGATTGCGCGGCCAGCCATTGGCGCGACGCGCGCGCCGAGGTTTGGGCTTGAGATCGAGACACGGCTCAGTGGTACCCGTCGCCGACACGCACCTTGCCGCGGAACACCCAGTACGACCAGGCGGTGTAGGTCAGAATGATGGGTACCACGAACAGCACACCGATCAGCAGGAAGAACTGTGACTCCGGTGCCGATGCGGCGTCCCACAGCGTGTAGTCGGGCGGGATGACATACGGCCAGCGACTCACCAGCAAGCCCAGGTAGGTGAAGACGAACATGCCCAAGGTGAGCAGGAATGCCATCAACTCGCGCCCCTTGCGATTGGCAGTGTAGACACCGATCACGCAGGCCAAGGCCAGTGCGGGCAGCAGCCAGATTATCTGCATGTGGTCGAACCAGCGCTCCCAGACGCCCGGGTCGATCCATGGCGTCCAAAGGCTAACGACGGCGAACACCGCCACCACGCCGACGAGAAGCTTGGGCACCAGGCCACGCGCCCATTCACGCACATGCCCTTCCGACTTGAGCACCAGCCAGGTCGATCCCAGCAGCGCATAGCCGGCCACCAGCCCCAAGCCGGTGATCACCGAAAACGGCGTCAGCCAGTCGAGCGCTCCGCCGGTGAATACGCGATCGGCAGTCTCGAAACCTTCGATGTAGGCGCCTACCACGGCGCCTTGGGCGAAGGCCGCCACGAAGGAGCCACCGGCAAAGGCGGCGTTCCACCAGTTGCGCGTGCGCCGCGACTTGAAGCGGAACTCGAAGGCCACGCCACGAAAGATCAAGCCCGCCAGCATCAGGAAGACCCCGATGTACATCGCCGGCAGCAGGATCGAATAGACCAGCGGGAAGGCCCCGATCAATCCGGCTCCCCCCAGCACCAGCCACGTCTCGTTACCGTCCCACACCGGGGCGACGGAATTCATCATGACATCACGCGCGTCTTCGTCCGGAGCGAAGGGAAACAGGATACCCAGCCCCAGGTCGAAACCATCCATGAGCACGTACATGATCACGCCGAAGGCGATGATGACGGCCCAGATCAACGAGAGATCGAACATTTCCATGGCTTAGCTCCTGTTCGGGGCGCGGTCGTCGCGCGCATCATCGAAGGGCACGTGGGCGGCGGACATGGGCCGCGCCGGACGGTCGTGGCTATCCAGATCCTCCGTGTCGTCGTGCTCATCGAGGCCCTGGTCGATCACCTTGCACAGGTAATAGACACCGGCGATGAAGATCACGGCGTAGACGGCGATATACCCCAGCAGCGTGAATAGCACCATTCCACCACTCAGCGAAGGGGTAATGGCATCGGCATAGTCGAGCACACCGTAGATCAGCCACGGCGAACGCCCGGTTTCGGTCACGAACCAGCCCGCGACCACCGCCACGAACGGCGCTAGGCTCATGCCCTGCAACCCACGCAAGAACCAGCGACTGCGGTAGACACGCCCACCCTTGCGCAGCACCAGCCCGGCAACGGCGAAGGCGATCATCAAGAGCCCTAATGCCACCATCACGCGGAAGCTATAGAAGGTGATCCACACCGGCGGCTGTTGCGCGCGGTCGATTTGATCGAGCCCCGGTACCACCCCGTCTGGATCGTGACGCAGGATGAGACTGGCGCCATTGGGAATGCCGATCTCGAAGCGGTTAGCCTGCAGATCGCGATCCGGCAACGCGAAGAGCAACAACGGCACGTTCGACTCGGTTTCCCAGTTACCCTCCATGGCAGCGATTTTCATCGGCTGGTGTTCCAGCGTATTGAGACCGTGCTCGTCACCGACGAAGGCTTGTAGCGGCGCCAGAAATAGCAGCAGCCATAGTGTCATCGACAGCGCGCGTTTATGAGCATCGACCTCACGACCGCGGAGCAAGAACCAGGCACTGACCCCAGTCACCACGAAGCCACCGGTCAAGAACGCCGCCAGGGCCATGTGCGTGAAGCGATACGGGAAGGACGCGTTGAAGATCGCATCGAACCAAGAGGTCACATGGATCACACCCTCGCGGATCTCATAGCCATCGGGCGTCTGCATCCAACTGTTGGTGGCAAGAATCCAGAACGCCGAGATGAAAGTCCCCACGGCGACCATCAGCGCGGCAAAGAAGTGCACCGCCGGCGAGACACGATGCCGACCGAACAGCAACACGCCCAGGAAGCCAGCTTCGAGGAAGAATGCCGTGACTACCTCGTAACTGAGCATTGGACCAATGAAGTTCGCCGCCATCTGCGAGAAGTTGCTCCAATTGGTTCCGAACTGGAACGCCATCACGATGCCGGACACCACCCCCATGCCGAAGACCACGGCGAAAACCTTGGTCCAGAACAGGCCGAGACGATCCCAGACGCGGTTGCCCGTGGATACGTAAAGGCCCTGGAGCACGGCGATATAGGAGGCAAGCCCGATCGTGAAGACCGGGAAGATGGCATGAAAGGAAACCACGAATGCGAACTGCAATCGCGACAGGAGGATCGGATCTAGCGCCATGGCTGACTCCTTGAAGCCCACTTAGTCGAAATGTCATCGGAAAGAGGTGGTCATAGCCGAAAAAGGCCCGCCGCCTGGATCTTATTGTTTCGTTTCCAATACCCCTACATCGTAGAGGGTTTATATAACATTAAAAAGCGCTATGACTGGGTTTGGTATGTGTCGCGTTGCCGCAAGGCAAATTGCCGCATGCGCGCCGATGTCGCAGCGATTTCGTTTTGCGTCGTTCGTCTAACGGAGAACGCCATCCCTCTTTGGTAGGATAGCAGTCTCCATAAAAGCATGGTCGGCGCCCGGCGCGACCGCTCTCGACAAGGATCACTCATGAACGCTATCTGGATCGCCATCTTCGGCGCCGTGTGTTTCGTGATGGGCTATCGCTTCTATTCGAAGTTCATCGCCGAACGCATTTACCGTCTGGACCCCGATTTCCAAACGCCCGCTCACGCCTATCAAGACGGCGTCGACTATGTCCCCACCAACAAGTGGATCCTGTGGGGACACCACTTCACTTCGGTGGCAGGCGCGGCTCCCATTGTCGGGCCGGCCATCGCCATCTACTGGGGTTGGCTACCCGCCATCTTATGGGTCGTGCTGGGCACTGTGTTCGCAGCCGGCGTGCATGACTTCGGCGCCGTGGTGCTGTCCAACCGCCACAAGGGCCATTCCATCGGAACGCTGGCCAACAAACTGATCGGACAGCGTGCCAAGCTGCTGTTCTTGTTCATCATTCTGATTCTGGTGTTGATGATCAACGCGGTCTTCGCTTGGGTCATCGCCAAGCTGTTCATCACCTTCCCTGCCAGCGTGCTCTCGGTATTCATCCAGATTCCTCTGGCGGTGTGGATCGGCTATCGCGTCTATCGTCACTCGGGGTCGATGCTTCTGCCCTCGGTCATCGCCCTCGCCGTCATGTATGGCGCAGCGCTTTTGGCGAGCGAAGTCCCCTTCCTGCAAATCGATCTGGTCAGCTGGTTCGGTGGCGGTGACACTGCGGTGGCAGGCGGCTTCGATGCCACCTCGATGGCCTTCTTGGTGTGGATCGTGGTGTTGATGGCCTATGTCTATATCGCTTCCACGCTACCCGTCTGGAAGCTGCTGCAGCCGCGCGACTATATCAACTCGCATCAGCTAGTGGTGGGGCTCGCCCTGCTGTATCTGGGGCTGCTCGTCGGGGCGCCGGAGATGACCGCGCCCAGCGTCAACGGCGAAACCGATGTCAGCTGGTACCCGCTGCTGTTCATCACCATCGCCTGCGGTGCCATTTCCGGTTTCCATGGTTTGGTCGCCTCGGGCACCACCTCCAAGCAACTCGACAAGGAAACCGACGCTCGCTTCATCGGTTACGGTGGCGCTCTGGGTGAAGGTATGCTGGCGATGATCGCGATCATCGCCGTGGGCACGTTGTTCGCGTCCAGCGCGGATTTCACCGCCACCTATTCAAGCTTCTCGGCGGCCGGTTCCAGCGGACTCGGTTCCTTCGTGAAAGGCGCCGGACAGCTCGCGGGCAACCTCGGCATTCCCGAGCACATGGGCTCGACCCTGGTCGCGGTGATCGTGGTCAGCTTCGCCGCCACCACACTGGATACCGCCGTACGCCTGATGCGCTACATCATCGCCGAGCTGGGCAACGAGTACGGCATGCCAGTGATCGCGCGCAAGCATGTCGCGACCAGCATTGCCGTCATTACCAGCGCCGCGCTGGTGATTCTGCCGGAAGGCCCCAATGGCTTCGGCTCGGGCGGTTATCTACTGTGGCCATTGTTCGGCACCAGCAACCAGTTGCTGGCCGGTATCACCCTGATGCTGGTCTCGGTGTGGCTCAAGCGTCAGGGCCGCCCGGTGGTGTTCACGCTGGTACCGATGCTGTTCCTGTTGGTAATGACATTGTGGGCTATGGCACAGCAGGTGATCTTCACGTGGTCGGGCTTCGGCGATGCCGACCGTAACCTGCTGCTGTTCACCTTCGGCAGCTTGATCATGGTGTTCACGCTGTGGATCCTGCTCGAAGCCTCGCGTAGCTTCCGCCAGGACCCGACAGCCGTCCAAGAGTCGTTGAGTTCCGATGACACGCGCTGATGATGAACGTGCCGCGTCCGCCAACTGGCGGACGCGGATCAAACGACTCATCGAGGGCTACGACGCGGTATTAAGCCTTCAGCACCGCCGTGAGATCGTCCGCGAACTGCAGGATGAAGAAGATCTTTTCATGCTGCTGTGCTTCTGCGACATGATGGGTATCCCCAACCCCGTCGGCGACATGACCCTGGAACTTTACCCCTACATGCTGGACCGCTTTCATGAGTGGCATAAGCGTCAGGGTATGCCGCGCTCGCCCCTGGATGGTTTTCGCTGCTGCTGAACGAATCCGACGACGTAGCACAACCGAGGAGAGACAGCCGATATGGCCAAAAGCCTGTTTTTCGGCGGCAAGGGCGGCGTCGGCAAGACTAGCTGTGCGACCGCTTACGCGCTGAGCTGCGCGGATGCCGGATGGAACACCCTCCTGGTGTCCACCGATCCCGCCCACAATCTAGCCGACCTATTCGGTCGCCAACCCGGCCCGACGCCGACGCGCATTCGCCCTGGCCTGGATGTCGTCGAACTCGACCCCGACCATGAGACGAAACGCTATCTGGACCAGGTCAAGGCCAACATCAAGCCCATGGTGAGCGGCGAACGCAGTGCGGCGGTATTTCGTCAGCTCGACTTGGCTCGCCATGCCCCAGGCACCGAGGAAGCCGCCTTGTTCGATGCGCTGGTCGGCCTTTTGCTCGATACCGGACAGCACTACGACCGCTTGATCTTCGATACCGCGCCGGGTGGCCATACCGTGCGTTTGCTCGCGCTGCCGGAAATCATGGGCGCCTGGGTAGACGGCTTGATGCAACGTCGCCACAAGGTGCGCAGCGACTACAAGGCCTGGCTGGGAGACGGCGAAGTGGTCGATGACCCCATTCAGGAAGCGCTGATGCGTCGACGCGGACGCCTCGCCGCCGCTCGCGAGCACCTGACGTGCCCTGCGCACTCGGCGATGATTTTGGTCGCCAACCCGGAACGCCTACCGGCGCTGGAAACCGCGCGCACCCGTGACCTGCTGGAAGCCAACGGCCTGCATGTCAGCGCCGTCGTCATCAACAAATGCTTGCCCACTACGGTCGATAGCCAGTGGCTCGCCAATTGGCGCGAGGAACAACGCCCCTGGATCGAGCAGCTCGAGACATCCTTCGCGGACCGCCTATGCATACGCATCGAACATCAGCCCCACGCACCCGCCTCCATCGAAGATCTACGCCCGCTCTACGATGCTCTTGGCGAGCTCTCACCCTGGCATACGCATGCCTGAACCGCTCTCCCGTCAATGTCCACCGATGACGGACACTACCAACCATGTCGTATAGGCGATAAACGTCGCCAACAGCAACGCCGCCTCCAAGCGGTTGATGCGCCCTTGGCCCTTCCAGCCGATGCCGAAAACGGTCAACGCCAGGGTCAAGCCCGCCATGACCGGCCAGTCCCGTACGAGTACCGCACTATCGACGTCGATCGGATCGATGATACCCGCCAGCCCAACCACGGCGAGAGTGTTGAAGAGGTTGGAACCCACCACATTCCCTATGACAAGATCATGCTCGTTCTTGCGCACCGCGCTGATCGAGGAGGCAAGCTCCGGCAACGAGGTCCCGATGGCAACCACCGTCAAGCCGATGACCAGATCGCTGACCCCAAACGCCGAGGCAATATCCACCGCGCCCCACACGAGTAAACGCGAGCTGACGATCAGCAGAACCAAGCCCACCAGGGTCCAGGTAATCGCCCGCTTTAGCGACATCGACTGCGTATCGAGGTTGGCGGTGGTATTGTCGGCCAACGTGTCGCTGCCCTTCTGACGCCCCCGCATGACGCTATAGGTCAGAAACGCCACCAACATCGCGAGCAGTAACACGGCATCCCAGCGCGAGACGCTGCCATCTTGCAGGCACCACAACGAGGCCAGGGTCACCATTACCAACAGTGGGAGCTCTTGGCGCAACACTTGAGAGTGCATGGTCAATGGGCTGAACAATGCCACAAGGCCCACGATCAGGCCGATATTGGCAATGTTGGAGCCATAGGCATTACCGAGCGCGAGGCCGGGATTGCCTTGCCAGGCGGAAAGTCCGGAGACCATCAGTTCCGGTGCCGAGGTGCCGAAGCCAATAATCACCATGCCGATCAGCAGCGGCGGTAGCCCCAGGTGGCGCGAGGTCGCCGCTGCGCCATCGACAAATCGGTCGGCGCTCCATACCAGGACCGCCAACCCCAACGCTACGGCAATGATGGCCATCAGCACGGTACGTCTCCTTGAATATCATTGTCCTTGAATGTCGTTTCCCTGAACGTTGTCGTGTCATGCATGCTATCGCGTTGCCCCGCTATTCTAGCGCAATCGAACGCTCATGCTACTGACAAACATACGCACGTGAATGTACGCTGTTCGCGCTTCTGATTTTCTCAGGCAAAAGTCTGTCGGAATATCCCCGCGCCGAATTGCTATAGTGCATGCATCATTCGGCACCATAAACCCATGAGCGAGACTGAGTTTGGCAGATAACGTTTCGTCACAAGCGCCTCATCACTCGCCATGCGACGCGGCAACGTCGATGGCGACGACGCGCCACTCACGGCGACGTCTGCGCGCCTGTCACGAATGCGATTTGCTAGTCGCGCTGCCGCCGTTGCGGCCGAGAGAAAAGGCCGACTGCCCGCGTTGCGAACATACGCTGGCCACGCGTCACGACAAGCCTGCCGAGCGTAGCATCGCGCTGGCCGTGGCCGCCTTGATCATGCTAACGCTCTCGGTGGCTTTTCCCTTCATCAGTTTCGAGGCCCGTGGTGTCACTAATCGCATCGAGCTGACCGAGACCGCCTCGACACTGGTCGGCTTCCACGAACCACTGGTGGCGATTTGCGTGCTGCTGACAGTGATCATCCTACCCACGGTCTATCTATGTAGCGTCATCTGGCTCTCATTGGGGCTTCTCGGGCACCGCATTCTGCCCTATTCACGTGGCATCGCCCGCGCCCTGAAGCACTTGACGCCGTGGATGATGGCCGATGTCTTCGTCATCGCCGCGCTGGTCAGTCTCATCAAGGTCGCAGGAATGGCCGATGTCAGCCTGGGGCTCTCATTCTGGACGTTTTGCGCCTACGCCGTGTTATTGCTACTCACCACCCAGTCCATCGACACCGACTGGATGTGGTTCGCGCTAGCCAGCGAGCCCTTGGCCCCGGAAGGCGCCCGCTCGGGTGAGCCCGCGACACCGCAAGGCTTGAGCGGATGCGCGACCTGTGGGCTGGTCAATCGTCTCGATGCGCAGGGCCGTGGGCGTTGTCGACGCTGCGGGGAAACGCTGCACGCGCGAACACCCGGCAGTCGCCAGCGCACGCTGGCCTTGCTGCTCGCTGCGGTGGTGATGTACATCCCGGCGAACCTTTACCCGATCATGAGCACGACGTCGTTGGGTAACACCTCGCCCTCGACCATCATCGGCGGGGTCATGCTGTTTCTACAGCACGGTGACATTCCCATCGCAGTGATCATCTTTACCGCCAGTGTGGTGGTGCCCATCGGCAAGATTCTCGCGCTCGGCTGGTTGTGCTACGCAGTACGTCATCGCGGCGAGCCGTTCAGTAATGTCACCCGTGTGCGTCTCTATCGCATCACCGAGTTCATCGGTCGCTGGTCGATGGTCGATGTGTTCGTGGTCGCCATCCTGGTTGCACTAATCCGTGCGGGCGAGTTGATCTCGGTCGAACCCGGACCTGCCGCGCTCTCCTTCGCCAGCGTTGTGATCATCACCATGTTGGCGGCCCACAGTTTCGACCCGCGCATGATCTGGGACGACCTCCCCCAGCGCCCTCGACGCGCATGGCGGGATCGTCTGCCGCGACGTATCGCTACCGTTTCATCACGCAAGGAATCCGACGATGCCTGAAGCTCCACAGCGTGCGACACGCCAATATCGCCGCCGCCTATCGCCGATCTGGATCGTACCGTTGGTGGCGGTCCTCATCGGCTTATGGATGCTTTACGACAATCTTTCCGGCCTTGGCCCCACGATCACGCTGCAGATGGAAAACGCCGAAGGCATCGAAGCCGGCAAGACGTTGATCAAGACACGCAATGTCGAGGTCGGCCGGGTCGAGGATGTGACGCTCTCCGATGACATGTCACACACCGTCATCACCGCGCGCATGCAACCCGACACCGAACGCATGCTCAATGACGATGCGCGTTTCTGGGTGGTCAAGCCACGCATCGATCGCGAAGGCATCAGCGGCCTGGGGACCGTCCTATCAGGGGCTTACATTCAATTGCTGCCCGGTCACGGCGGGGAGCCCCAACGCGACTTCGATGTGCTCGAACAGCCCCCGGTCGCGCCTCCCGACGCCCCGGGAATCCGCATCAACCTGGTCAGCCAGGTAGGCAGCTCGTTGAGCGCCGGCGACCCGATCACCTATCAAGGCTTCACGGTGGGGCGCGTGGAAAACACCGAGTTCGATCCCGACAAGAAGGAAATGCGCCACCGTCTTTACATTCAGTCGCCTTATGATGTGCTGGTCACCGACACCACACGCTTCTGGGTCTCGTCGGGAGTCGACCTGCGTCTGAACTCGCAGGGCTTTCGCGTCAATATCGAGTCGATGGAATCTCTAATCGGCGGCGGCGTGACCTTCGGGGTCCCCGAGGACGTGGAGATGGGTCAGCCCGCCGAATCGGAGGCGACCTATCAGTTGTTTAGCGACGAAGAAAGCGCCCGTGAAGGGACCTTCGATCGTCATCTCGACTATGTGCTACTGGTCGACGACACCGTGCGTGGGCTTAGCCACGGCGACCCGGTGGAATATCGCGGCGTGCGCGTCGGTACCGTGGAAACCGTGCCGTGGCGTTTCGCGGCCCCGCAGCCCAACGCCCTGGATCGCTTTGCGATTCCCGTACTGATTCGCATCGAGCCGCAGCGCTTCGACAACGCCCTGCAAGATTTCGATGCCGATGAATGGCGCGCGCGCCTCCAGGGCATGTTCGAGCACGGCCTACGGGCAACGCTCAAACGCGGCAACCTGCTGACCGGAGCACTGTTCGTGGACTTGAACTTCCATGACGATCCCGAGCCATACGAGCCGCTCACCTTCGAGGGCAAGAAGGTCTTCCCGACGACCACCGGTAGCCTGGCGCAGATCGAGGATAAGGTCTCGAACCTGCTGGATAAACTCAACGACGTGCAGATTGAGCCCGTCCTCGACTCACTGAATGAGACGCTGGCGACCACGCAGAACACGATGCGGCAAGTCAACGAGATCGCCGATTCGGTGGATGCACTGCTCGACGATCCAGCCACGCGCGAGCTGCCCGGCAATCTCAACAAGACGCTGCGCCAGACCCGCGACACGCTGGAGGGCTTCTCTCCCGACTCACAGGGTTACCGTGAACTCAACGATACGCTCTCGCGTCTCGAGTCACTGATGCGCGACCTGCAACCCGTGGCGCGCACGCTTAGCGAGAAGCCCAACGCACTGATCTTCGACAGCGAAGACGCCCCAGACCCGCAACCGAGGGCCCCACGCCAATGACCGAGATGACCTTCACTCATACTCGACGCCCGACATGCCCGGTGCGGTTTCTCGCCGCCGCCGGGCTGGGACTGTGCATGTCGATGCTGGTCGGCTGTGCCGGACAAAGCATCGACGAGTCGCGCTATACGCTCCCCAGTGAAACGCAAAACGTCGACGTCGCCAGCGACTTCAAGGGCAGTGTCTCGCTCGCGCCGCCACGCATGGCGAGCTACCTGAAGGATGATAGCATCGTCATGCAACTCGATGACATTCGTATCCATCAGGCACGCCACCATCTATGGGCCGAACCACTTGATCGTCAACTGCAGGAACGCATGCGCCAGCATCTCAGCCAGGCCTTGCCCAACGCCGACGTGCTACGTAGCGGTCAATCCTCCGAGGCATCTACACCGGCGCTGCATGTCCAGCTCGACGTCGACCGTTTCCAGGGTCGCGACGACGGCATGGCCGTGGTCGACGGCCAGTGGCGTATCCGTGACGACAACGACCGCACATTGTCGCGCGAATCCTTTGAGATCGAGCGCCCGCTGGAGGACGATGGCTATCCTGCGCTGGTAAGGGCGCTGGGCTCGGCTTGGGATACCCTTGGCGATCGTTTGGTCGATGCCTTGGTGGAGGTGGCCGACGCGGCGG
Organism: Chromohalobacter sp. 11-W; assembly: GCF_029889905.1. Lineage (GTDB taxonomy): Bacteria > Pseudomonadota > Gammaproteobacteria > Pseudomonadales > Halomonadaceae > Chromohalobacter. Next base: position 200,247 of record NZ_JARANZ010000002.1, read on the forward strand.
AGACGAACTGACACGGCGCTTTATGAAGCCAGGTCACATGGTCGCAACCGGACGGACGGTCATGCTACGGCCGTTACCCATGACTAGCGTGGACGAGGAAGGATGAACCTCAGGCTGCGAGCCGCCCTCTGAGACGTGCCACGGCCTGGCTATGCAATTGGCATACCCGCGATTCGCTGACCCCGAGCACGGCGCCGATTTCCTTGAGGTTGAGTTCTTCCTGGTAATACAGCCCTAGTAGCAGCTTTTCACGTTCGGGCAATTGCTCGATGGCTTCGACCAGATGCGCCCGCGCATCGCCTTTCAACAAGGCGTCGTGCGGGGTCGCCGGTGCGGTCTCCCCCGCCGGGGGTTCGCCGAGTTCGGACACGACCTCGTCGAAGCCCAGCAGATAACCATTATTGGCATCCAGCAGCAGCTGATGATATTCGTCGACGCTCATATCCAGGGAGCTGGCGATTTCGCGCTCGTCCGGGGCACGCCCTAACGACTGCTCGAGCCTGTGCACCGCCTGATCCAACGCCCGTACGCTGCGCCGCACGCTGCGCGGCATCCAGTCGCGACTGCGCAGTTCATCGATCATCGCGCCGCGCACGCGCTGATTGGCGAAAGTGGAAAAACTCGCCCCTTGGGCGGTATCGAAGCGTTCCAGCGCGTCGAGTAATCCCACCATGCCAGCTTGAATCAAATCATCGAGTTCGACACTGGCCGGTAAGCGTACTTGCAATGCCAGCGCATGACGCCGTACGAGCGGCATGTATTGTTCCAGCAGTGCGCGTTGGTCGATTTTGCCCTGTGCCGTATACATCTCTATCGCCTCGGATGTTCGGGTCGACGCTCGACGCGACGCCCGCTGACATTATCGAGCTTCCGACCCGATACCCAAGGCCGGAATAACCCCCGCTTGATAGGCCTTTTCCCGAATTCGTCTATACCGCCTTCTCTCAGCGGTAATTCACGATCAGTTGCAAGTCTTCGATGCGTACACCCGCGCGCGGGGCGTTCCGCGAGGCGGCACGCCGAAAGCGCAGGACAAAAGGCCCTTGCGCGGAAAGGCCTTGCAAAGCCCGCGTGCCCCCGCGACGCGTCGCCATTTCGACACAACGACGCGGATGACACAGCCACGCCCGCACATCGCTCGGTCTCTTCGTGACGTAACGCCAGGACACCCGCGTGATATGGCCATCGCCGACCGTGTGAGCCTCAGGCGGACGCAGGGGCGCCGTTCGCTCGTCACGCCCCGGCGTCGTCAGTAGCGGCCCACGCGGCAACGTCACCGCCCAACTGCCGGCCTCGACGGCTTTCGCGAATGGCGCCATGCTCAGCGTGGCGCCTAACGCCGCCCACAAAGCCAGGACGCAGCCAAGGGACTTCACGACCGACGCTCGCTTGACGGTAGCGTCTGCGCCAGCCACTCGGCGGGGTCGGCGACAAGCTCGACCGCCAGGAAGCGGCGCGCCGTGTCCACCAAGTTGCCAAGCGGCATATCGCCCGCGCTGGCCGGATCGCGTATCACCAGTAAACGTGGCAGACGTTCGCGCTGCGACCATTGTTTGAGTTCGCGATAGGCGCGCTGTAAGCCTTCCGCACCGGAGGCAACCCAGATGCCCCAATGCGGCGAAGAACGCTGGGTGGCGGTCACATCACCGACGGCCAGCGGCAAGGTCTCCCAGGCAAGACCGCTGAGTGACGCAAGGCGTTCGCAGATCGCCGTCACCGCCTGAGGCGACGGATGGCCGATCGTCACCAGCGCCGCTTTGTCGCGTCGCTGGCTCGCATAGGCGCGCAATCCTGCCGCTTGATCGTTCATCGTCACCTCACGCGGCCTGTGACAGCGCCGCATGCGCCGTCAGCAAGTGCAACAACCCATGCAGCAGGGTATCGGGACTGCGTCGCTTGCGCTCACCGGCAAGACGCCTCACCACCGGGCGCGCATCCACCGCCCAGCCGTCCTCGCTCAAGTCCATCCGTAGCGCCAAGGCCGCCAATTGCGCTGCAAGATAGACGCGCAGTTCGCAATCCAGAGGTGCCGATGCGCCCAACTGTTGCCACGCCGTGCGCATCAAACGCGATAGATCATCCTGTTCGAGCTGGCGATAAACGAAGGCGCGCATGTCGATATCCAGCGCGTCGCCCCCATGCCCCAACCAGTGATAGACGCCCCGCCGACGCCCGCTCTCGGGGTCGTGACTCATCGCAATCCACAGTTGCAGGGTGTCCGCGTCGGTCTCGGCCAAGGCCACGGGCAAGCGCGACAGCGTCACGCGTCGTGCGCGGCCACGCAGGCGACAGGTATGCTGGCCACAGGGCTCGGCGAGATCGACCAGCTCGCCGATCGCCAGACGTTCCCCGGCATGCCAGACGCGCTGCTGCACTCGTGTGCGTGCTAGCCAGGGGCTATCCGTCTCGCGCAACTGTTTCCTGACGTCGGCATCGGGTACCCGCGCGAACACATGCCAATGACTGCCCAGATGGCGCCGCGCCAGGGTCAGGCGCTGCGTGTCGGACGGCGGCCAACGATGGAGAGGCCAGGCCAGCGGCAAGACATCGCCATTGGCGTCCAGTGGGAGCATCGGCGCCGCCCAATCCATTCCTCGCGGCTTCCCACCCGGCCAGAACAGGCCAGTTGCCTCGGCGTCATGCCACGCCTTGATCATCGACGGCGGTGCCAGGTGCTCTTCGAGCCAGGCTTGCTGTATGGCACGTGGCGACTCACGACGGTGCCACGCGGCATCAAGCCACGCCACGCCGGGTACGCCGCGTTGCAACGTTTCCATCACCCGCGTCAATTGATCGCGCTGTGCCAAGAGATCTCGCGATAGCGCTTGCAGGCCCTGCCCGGAGGCAGTGGGCCGCAACATCTCGGTGAGTACGCCTTCATCGAAGGTGAACGGAGAGCCCTGCCCCACGGCCAGCGCTTCATCCAATAACGCTGGCGCTTCGGCCAGGCGAATGTCTTCGGGCACGCGCTGGCCATGTAAGACGTAATAAAGGCGTAGCCGATGGCGCATCACGACATCCAGCGCGGACCCTAGACGCGGCGCTTCGTCGACCTTGGTCAACAGGCAACCGTAAAGCGGCGCACCGGCGTCCTGCGAGGCTCGCTGATAGGTCTCGACAACCTCTTCGAGCGTATCGCCGTGGCTGGCCGCGTTCAGCAGCAAGAGACGGCGTACCGGACGCCCCGCACCGCCGAGGCGCGCGATCTGCCCCGTCACCCGCTGATCGCGCTGACTCATGCCCACGGTGTCGACGATCACCATGCGCTTGCCTTCAAGGCGCGATAGCAAGTCTTCGAGATCATCTTCATGGTGCACGGCATGCACATCGACACCCAGCAAGCGGGCATAGATACGCAACTGTTCATGCGCACCGATACGATAATCGTCGGTAGTCACCAGGGCGACATCGTCTCCGCCGAAGCGCATCACGTAACGTGCCGCAAACTTGGCGGTGGTCGTGGTCTTGCCTACACCGGTCGGCCCCACCAGGGCGAACACACCGCCCTCCTCGAGCATCGTCGCCTCGTCATCGAGCACCGCGAGCCGGGTCTCGAGTTGACGTCGGCTCCAGGCCAGTAAACGCGGGTCATCGGCATCGACATCGGCGAGTTCGTCGGGCAACGTCTCGAGCATTTCGCGCACCAGACGGGCGCTGAAGCCGGCAGTAATCAAGCGCTGGCGCAAGACGCCGCGCACGCCGGGACTTGCACTGCGCGGGCGTGGTGTCTCGGCGATATGCGACATCAACAATTCGCGCATGGCCTGCATTTCAGCATACAGGCGATCTTGCCCCGGCGCGGGCGAGGTCTCGACTGAAGGAGCACTAGCCTGCGCGGGCGCGGCGACGTCCTCTGCCTGCTCAACCAGTGACGACTGGGCCTCTTCGGCCACGGCCACGACCTCGACACCGTCATCCACGCGCCGGTTGGAGAGGATCAGGGCGTCATCCCCCAACGCGTCTCGTACCTGTCGCATCGCCTCGCGACTATTGGCACCGAGAAACCGCATCACGCTCATGAACGTGCTCCGACGGTAGCGGTGACACGCAAGGTGCGGTCATCGGGGATTTCGGCATTGGACATCACCACTAGATGGGTAATGCGGCGGCGTAGGAAGCGGGCCAGCAACGCACGCAGACCGTGCTGGACGACCAGCACCGTCGGCTCGCCACGCGCTTCCTGACGCTCCACGGCGGCCATCGACTGCTCCATGAGGGTGTCGGCCAGTCCAGGCTCCAGGCCACCGCCATTGCTCAGCGCCTGAGTGAGAACTTGTTCGAGATTGGCTTCCAAGCCGATGACATGCATCTCCTGGTCCCCTGGGAACCACTGCTGGGTAATCGAGCGTCCCAGCGCCACACGCACCATGGCGGTCAACTCATGGGGATCGGCTTGCTGTGGCGCATGCTCGGCCAGCGTATCGAGGATGGTACGCATATCGCGAATCGAGACTTCCTCAGCGAGCAGGTTCTGTAGAATGCGCTGCATCGCGGTCAGGGTCAGCAGCTTGGGCACCACGTCTTCGACCAGCGACTTGTTCTCGGCGGCGATCTTGTCGAGCAATTGCTGTACTTCCTGGCGCCCCAGCATGTCATTGGCGTGGCGATGCAACAGGTGGTTGAGATGCGTAGCCACCACCGTACTCGCGTCGACTACGGTATAGCCGTAGACCTGGGCGCGTTCCCGCTGCGCGGCGTCGATCCATACGGCGGGCAGACCGAAGGCGGGATCCTGGGTCGGCGTACCTTCTACCTTGCCCGATACCTGCCCCGGGTCGATGGCCAGCCATTGTCCCGGATGCGCATCGGCGCGGCCCACTTCGACGCCCTTGAGTGTAATGATATAGGTCGAAGGCCCCAATTCGAGATTGTCGCGGATGTGCACCACCGGTGGCAAAAAGCCGACATCCTGGGCGAATTTCTTGCGAACGCTCTTGATACGCCCCAGCAACTCACCCTTCTGGCGATGGTCGACGAGTGGTATCAGACGGTGGCCGACCTCGAGGCCCAAGGTATCGACGAGCTGCACATCGTCCCAGCTCGCCTCCGGCACTTCGGGCTGAGGAGGCGGTGTCTGGGGAGAGGCCTCTTCGGTGACTTGTTGCTGGTTGCGACGCCACATCCACCACGCCAACCCTCCGAGCAACGCGGTAAACAGCAAGAAGACCAGGTTGGGCATCCCCGGCACGAGACCCAGCAGCCCCATGACGCCTGCGGCCAGCATCAGGACCTGCGGGTTGTTGAAGAGCTGGCTGATCAGTTGCTGACCGACATCCTGATCGGTGTTGACGCGCGAGACGGTGACACCCGCCGCAGTCGAGATCACCAGCGCCGGAATCTGTGCCACCAGCCCGTCGCCGATGGTCAGCAAGGTATAGGTATGGGCAGCTTCGGAAAAGCTCAGGCTATGTTGCGCCATGCCAATCGCCAGACCACCGATCAAATTGATCATCATGATGATGATGCCGGCGATGGCATCGCCGCGCACGAACTTGCTGGCCCCGTCCATGGAACCGTAGAAATCGGCTTCCTGAGAGGTTTCCTGACGCCGCGCCCGCGCTTCGTCCTCACCGATCAAGCCGGCATTGAGGTCGGCGTCGATCGCCATTTGCTTGCCGGGCATGGCATCCAACGTAAAGCGCGCGCCTACCTCGGCGATACGCCCCGCCCCTTTAGTGATGACCATGAAGTTGATCACCACCAGGATCATGAACACGACCAAACCGACGGCGAAGTTACCCCCGATCAAGAAGGCACCGAAGGCCTCGATCACTTTGCCAGCCGCATCGCCGCCTTCATGGCCCTCCATCAAGACCACGCGCGTGGAAGCGACGTTCAACGACAACCGCAGTAGGGTCGAAAACAACAAGACCGCCGGGAAGGCCGCGAAATCGAGCGGCTTCTGCGTGAACATGCTCACCAGCAGCACCATGACGGCCAGGGTGATATTGAAGGTAAACAGCAGGTCCAGCACAAACGCCGGCAACGGCAGGATCATCATGCTCAGGATCATGATGATCAGCACGGGGCCGGCCAGCACCTTCAAGCGGGTGTCGTTCAGCCACTCACGACGGCCCCATAACTGACTCAACGCATTCATGGTGTGTCCTTGGCGTCGGCAACGTTTTGCCGAGACGGGTCTAACTCGTCGGGCACGGGCAGGTCATATGGCGTTTGCGGCCAGTCACCCCCTTCCTCGCGCACACGTTTCAAGCGGTAGGCCCAAGCCAGCACCTCCGCCACGGCGGTATATAGATTCGCGGGGACTTCGTGATCGATGTCCACATGCTGATGCAGGGCACGCGCCAACGGCGGCGCTTCCAGCAAGGGCACACCATGCGCTTCGCCCAGCTCGCGAATGCGCGTGGCGACCATGTCCGAGCCCTTGGCAACGACGCGCGGCGCCTCCATTTGACTCCCCTCGTACATCAGCGCCACGGCATAATGCGTGGGGTTGGTGACGATGACATCTGCATCCGGCACCTTGGCCATCATCCGCCGCCGTGCCATGGACTGCTGCTGGGCGCGCATGCGGGCCTTCACCTGGGGATCACCCTCGGTTTCCTTGTGCTCTTTCTTGATCTCGTCCTTGGTCATGCGCAGCTTCTTGGTAAAGCTCCACAGCTGGAAAGGCACATCGATCAACACCACGACGATGAGTGTCGCTACGCAGAAGGCCAGACACAGAGCGGCGAGATTCATGCCTCGCGCCAGCGCTTCGCTCAACGGCAGGCTCATCAAGCCTAGAAGGTCACCACGGTGCCACCACAGAAAGATCACGGCGACACCGCCCACCAGCGTCGACTTAGCGATGGCCTTGCCCAATTCCGCTACCGCTTGCGACGAAAACATACGCTTCAATCCTTTCAGGGGATTGAGCTTGGACACTTGGGGCTGCAGCGACTTTGCCGTCATTAGCCAGCCACCCAGCATTACCGGTGCTGCCAGCGCGACGACCGACACGATAAGGAACAACGGTAACAAGGACATCAGCGTGTTTTTGCCCAACGCCCAGACATGCGACATCAGCACAGCGGTGTCGAAAGCTTCAGCGCGCGAAAATATGAACGACTGCTCCATGACCCCGCCTAGGCTCTCGTAGAGGTGGCCTCCCAGCGACCATAGCGACATCACGCCTGCCGCCAATAGCATGAAGGTGGTCAACTCGCGCGAACGCGCAACCTCACCGTCTTCCTTCGCCTTGTCGAGTCGTCGAGGTGTCGGGTCTTCGGTTTTTTCCTCGTCGCTGTCGCTACCCTCGGCCATGGGCCCTCTGACGTCGTGGCGCTAGAAGCCCTTCGCCTAGGCAAAGACCCAAGCGTCGAACAACCGCATTCATCGAATGCGGGCTATTTTCTCGGGAACGTGAGACAGCCGATCACTGGAATAGCGACTACTTAGCCATGCTATTCAGGGGACGCTAGACTGAAACGCTGCCGGCGGGCGCCGGCAGCGCAGGGAGGGATCAGAAACCTAGGCTATCGAGGAGGTCGTCAACCTGATCTTGGTTATTGACGACATCGGTGCCTTCGGGCTTGACCTGCGGCCCGTTGAGCAGCTCCTCATCGCGCTTCTGAGGTTTACGCGAACGCTCGTCGGCAAGTTGCTGCAGCTCTTCCTTGTTATGGCTCTCAGGAGCGGTATCGATCAGCACCTGCACCAATTGCTGCTCGATCTCACGAATGACATCCATCATTTTCTTGATGACCTGACCGGTCAAATCCTGAAAATCCTGAGCCATCATGATTTCAAGCAACTGCGCATTGGTTGCCTTGGTCTGAGTCGGCACATCACGCAGGAAGTCACGCGTATCCTTCACCAACTCCTTGGCGTCGTCCAGTTCGACAGGCGCGGCGAACCATTCTTCCCAGCGTTGATCGAGTTTTTCGGCCCCCGACTCCATACGCTCCTGCAACGGCTGTGCCTGATCGATGGCGTTCAGTGACCGTTCCGCCGCTTGCTCAGTCATGGCCGCGACGTAACTGAGACGATCCCGTGCATCGGGAATCGCTTCAGCTGCCTTTTCGATCTCCTTGTCCAGCCCCAGCTCACGCATACTCTCGTGGAGCATGCGTGTCATCTTGCCGATCTTGTGGATCAGATCGTCAGCGGGGGTGCCATCCGCACTGTTCTCCGGCTGCGTTTCACCGCTCATGGCCTGCCCTCCTCGTGCGAACTTACTTGCCCAGTTTCTCGAAAATCTTGTCCAGCTTCTCTTCCAGCGTCGCAGCGGTGAACGGCTTCACGACATATCCATTCGCCCCGGCCTGTGCGGCGGCGATGATATTTTCCTTCTTGGCTTCCGCCGTCACCATCAACACCGGCAGTTCCGACAGAGCATCATCCTGGCGGATCTCCTTGAGCATCGCGAGGCCATCGAGATTGGGCATGTTCCAGTCAGAGACCACGAACTCGAAGCCACCGGCACGCAGCTTATTGAGCGCTTCCTGCCCATCTTCCGCTTCATCGACATTATTGAAGCCCAGTTCCTTGAGCAAACTACGCACGATGCGCCGCATGGTCGGGAAATCATCCACGACCAGAATGCTCATATTCTTGTCTGCCATACATCCTCCGATTCATTCAATCTGGCTAATCATTCGCTGCGCGAGCTGGTGCTTGACGGGGCGCATCCGGCACGCCCCCGGCGACATGGCTTAGGCGCTTTTCAGAAAGGGCCTAGAATTCTTCCCACTCGTCTTCTTCCTGCCTCGTCGAGGCTTGCTGCGACGGTACTTGACGCGTCGACGCCTGAGTCGAGGCACCTGATGTCGATCTTGGTGCGGATACCGACGCTCTGGTCGCCGTCGCACGTGCCCCCGGCAACGCTTGGTGCGATGCACCGCCCGGCAAACGGAAGGTGGTGACGACGTCTTCCAAGCGCTGCGCCTGCTCTTCCAGCGATGCGGAAGCACTCGAGGCTTCTTGGACGAGAGAGGCGTTCTGCTGTGTCACCTGATCCATCTGCGTCACGGCCTGGCTGACCTGCTCGATGCCATCGCTCTGTTCCTGCGAGGCTGCGGAGATCTCATCCATGATATCGCTGACGCGCTTCACCGCCTGGACGACATCGCGCATGGTGGTTTCGGCGTTGCCCACCAGCTCGGAGCCCTGCTCGATCTGAGTGGTCGATGTATGAATCAAGCCTTTGATTTCCTTGGCGGCCTCGGCACTGCGGCTGGCCAAGTTACGTACTTCACTGGCGACCACCGCGAAACCACGACCCTGTTCACCGGCACGCGCCGCCTCGACCGAGGCGTTCAGTGCGAGGATGTTGGTCTGGAAGGCAATCGAATCGATCATGCCGATGATGTCGGAGATCTGCTTGGAGCTTTCGGTGATGCCTTGCATGGTCGTGGAGACCTCCTGCATGACATCGCCGCCGCGTCCGGCCGTGGTCGAGGCATCGCTGGCCAGGGAACTCGCCTGACGCGCATTGTCGGCGTTCTGACGTACGGTAGAAGTCAGCTCTTCCATGCTGGAAGCCGTTTCTTCGAGTGAGGCAGCTTGCTGTTCGGTGCGCGACGACAGGTCGGCATTACCGGAGGCGATCTCGCGAGCTCCGCCATGAATCGACCCGCTGGCGTCACGCACGGACGTGACGGTCCCAACCAGACCGTTTTGCATGTCGCGCATGGCGGCGAACAGGCGCCCGATCTCGTTCTTGCCGCGCTCGGCGATATGGTGCGAGAGGTCGCCCTTGGCAATGTGTTCGCAATGTTCGACCGCTTCATCCAGTGGCTTGACCACGGACTTGACCAGCACCATGCGAACCAGCACGGCCACGATCACGGCAAGCACCAGCAGTACGATGGACAAAATTTCCATCAGCTGGCTGTTATCGGCATCAGCCACGATGGCGTCGTCGACACGTGTTTCGGCGTATTGGATGAAATCGCGCACGCTATTGTCGAGGTCGTCCATCAGCGGGTTGATGCGCTGATCGTCCTCGGCACGCACAGCGTCCTCACCTTCGTTCATCTGACGGTCGACTTCATCGCGGAATGCCGCATAGGCCTCGCCAATACGTGCGGCATATTGCTCCCCGGTATCGGTCTTGGAAACTTGTGAAAACTCGGTGAAACGGGTTTGGGCGCTATCCAGGGCATCCTCGACTCGTCCCTGTAAACTTGCCGCCCGATCGCTATCGCCGTCTTCCACGGCGTTGCGATAGCTAGCCAGCAGGCTGCGCGCACGCACCAGGTTCAAGGTGGCCCGGTTAACGGTATTCGTCTGCTCGAAACCGATGGTGCCGATGGTATCCATCGCCTCGGCGCTTTTTTGGTTGGAATAGAAGCCCAATGCGCTGATGATCGCAATCATCACGACCATGATCGTCAGCGCAATTGTCAGACTAGCCCTGACCGAAAGGTCGTTAAGTATTTTCCCCATGTCGTCTCCTGATGAGTTCCCTGGCATAGATTGAGATGATGAGTCGTTTTTGTTCTTCGAATTCGCCCGATAGGGCTATACCCGCTGTGCGCGACCCGAGGCTTCGGCACGTCTCATCAAGGCAGCGGGGATATCGGAAAGTGCAATGGTATCGGCGGCGCCACCGAGGATGACCGCTTCGCGCGGCATGCCAAAGACCACGCAACTCGCTTCATCCTGGGCAATCGTATAGGCGCCTGCCTGATGCATTTCGAGCAGACCCGCCGCACCGTCCTTGCCCATGCCAGTGAGAATCACACCAATGGCATTGCGGCCCGCGCTTTGCGCGGCGGAATGAAACAACACATCCACCGACGGACGGTGACGGTTGACCGGCGGCGCATCGTCCAAGCGAATGACGTAGTTGGCGCCCGAGCGCGCCAGCTTCATGTGCCAGTCCCCCGGCGCGATATAGACGTGGCCGGGTAGCACACGCTCACCGTCCACTGCCTCTTTGACCGAGATACGACATAACTTGTCGAGACGTTCGGCGAAGGATTTCGTGAACCCACCCGGCATGTGCTGGGTTATAAGAATCGCCGGGCTATTGGCTGGCAGAGGCTCCAGCACATGTCGGATGGCTTCGGTACCGCCTGTCGAGGCGCCGATGATGATGACTTTTTCGCTCGACAGAATAGGCGCCTTGAGCGGTTCTTTATCCTTCGCCGGGGCCTGCTTGGCCACGGCTTTCGGACGCGAACGTGCCGCTGCGCGAATCATGTCGGCAATCATCTGCGTATACTCGAGCATGCCTTCACGGATGCCCATTTCGGGCTTGGCGACGAAATCGACCGCGCCCAGTTCCAATGCGCGCAGGGTTATTTCAGAGCCCTTCTGGGTCAGTGAAGACACCATCAGCACCGGCATGGGGCGCAAACGCATCAAACGCTCGAGAAAATCGAGACCGTCCATGCGCGGCATTTCCACATCCAGTGTCAATACATCGGGGTTGGTGCGCTTGATCAGATCCCTGGCCACCAAGGGGTCAGGTGCCGTAGCAACGACCTCCATATCCGGCTGACTGTCGATGATCTTGCTCATCAGGTCGCGAATCAGCGCCGAATCATCGACACATAGCACCTTGATCTTGTTCGAGGACAACGCCACCACTCCTTACGCATGAAAACCGCCGACGCACTGCCGGGCACGGCGAACCAATATGCATGGTCTATCGGCCGGTCGCATGAACACTGAAGGGTCAGCGCGACAATTCGTACACGGTCTGCCCCCGCAGCTTGAAGCGCTGCGTCAGGTAGGAGAAATTTTCCGAGTGGCCGGTAAATAGCAGACCATTGGATTTCAACAGCGGAGCGAAACGCTCCAAAATGCGTGCCTGTGTTTCTTTATCAAAATAAATCATCACGTTACGACAAAAGATGGCATCGAATGGCCCCTTCGCCGCCCAACTACCCGAGGTCAGGTTGAGTGATTGAAAGTCGATCATCGAGGCCAGTTCGGGACGAATCTTCGCCATCCCGGCGCGTGCACCACTGCCCCGCAGGAAAAACTGCCGACGGCACGCTTCGGAAACCTTCTCAAGCTGGTCCAGCGCATAGATCCCCTTGCGCGCCTTGGCTAGCGCGTCGGTATCAATGTCGGTGGCCAGAATCTGCGCCTGTGAGGCCCGGCTACCCAGCGCCTCACTCAGGGTAATCGCCAACGAGTAGGGTTCTTCTCCCGTCGACGCCGCAGCACACCAGATCCGTACGGGAGAGGTCGCTTGCTTGACGTGCTCCGCGAGCAACGAGAAGTGATGTGCCTCGCGGAAAAAAGACGTCAAATTCGTCGTCAGTGCGTTGGTAAACGCCTCCCACTCTGGCGACTCAGGATGTTGGTCCAGACGCGCCAGGTAATCACTGAAGCGGCGCATACCATGCAGCCGCAGCCGCTTTGCCAAGCGGCTGTAGGCCATTTCACGCTTGTGCGACGCCAGCACGAGGCCGGCGCGCTGATAAATGAGCGTGCGTATCTTGTCGAAATCCGCCTCCGTGAATTCAAGATCCCGGTCGGCGGCTCCGAACAAGCTAGGATGCTCTTCCTGCGGCGCAGGGGACTGACGAAATTCGCTCAAAAGGACTCCCACTCTTCTTCATGTGATGCCTGGTGAGCGCCCGCCTCCTGTGATTCCTGACGCCGAGACACCAGTGAAGTCTCTTGACGCTGCGCTGAATGTGACGTCGCCTGCTTGTCGCCACTGGTACTTGCGGAGGCCTGCGGCTTGGCGAGACTCGCCGAATTCTTGTTGCGACGCACCGTTTCAACACCACTGCCGGCGAGGCGGAAGACAGCCACGGAGCGCGACAGCTCGTTGACGCTTGACTCGAGATCGGCAGCCACCGAGGCCGTTTGCTGTACGCGATGAGCGTTCTGCTGGGTGACATCGTCCATCTGCGTGATGGCCTGATTGATCTGTTCGATACCGCTGCTCTGCTCGTCGGACGCCGCAGTGATCTCGTTCATGATGTCGTTGACACGCGTGACAGAGTTGACCACCTCCTCGATGCTGCCCTCGGCCTTGCGTACCAGATCGGTACCGCCTTCGACTTCCTTCGTGGAGTTGTCGATCAGCTCGCGAATTTCCTTCGATGCTTGGGCGCTACGGCTCGCCAGGTTACGGACCTCGCCAGCGACGACGGCGAAGCCACGCCCCTGCTCACCCGCACGGGCTGCTTCGACTGAAGCGTTCAAGGCTAGGATATTGGTCTGAAAGGCAATCGAGTCGATCATCCCGACGATATCGGCTACCTGATGAGAGCTGTCGCGGATACGCCCCATGGTACTGACCACCTGCCCCATGACCTCGCCGCTCTGCCGCACCGTCTCGCTCGCCGTGCTCGAGAGCTGGCTAGCCTGACGCGCGTTGTCGGCATTCTGCTTCACGGTGGCGGTCATTTCTTCCATGCTTGAGGCCGTCTGGGCAAGCGATGCGGCTTGCTGCTCGGTCCGCGAGGACAGGTCTTCGTTGCCTTCGGCAATGTTGCGGGTCGCCGGTGTCACCACGCCCACGTTTTCGTTGACTTCCTTGACGATATTGCCAAGGCTGCGACGCATGGTATCCAGCGCACGGGTGAGGCGACCGATTTCATCTTGCTTGCCGCCTTTGAGACTGGCGCCGAGGTTACCGGCTGCGATCTGTAGTGAGAAATCCAGGGCCTCGCGCACCGGGCGCAGCGTCGAGCGCACCGTGATGATCCCTAGCACCACCAGCATGAGCAGCCCGAAGATGAAGACACCCGCCTGCCACAGCAGCATATCGTGCTGTGTCTCGGCCGCTTCTTTGGCCATGCTCATGGCATCGTTGCGCTTTTCGTCGACCAGGCTATTGAGCTGCTCGCTAACCTGATCGCGTTCGCCTTCCAACACATCGTTGTAAGCCACATAGGCTTCATAGAAGTCGCCGGCATTCAGAGTATCCAACACTACCCGCAGCCCATCGTCCAGATAACGCTGGACGGAAGCATCGAAGCTTTCTGCGGCATCACTGTGATTGGCGGGACGGCCGTCGTAATACGCGCTCCAGGTTTCGGAAAGCCGGGTCATCAGTGCTTCGGCCTCGGCCGTTACCGCTTCCATGTCACCCGACATCGGGTTGCTCACGGGCTTATCGACCAGGTTTCGACCGCTGGACATCAGCTGATCGATTTTCTGCAAGCGGGCAACGTCTTCCAGGCCTTGCTCTGAGAGTGCCTGCAACTTGTCACCGGCGCGCTGCAAGCTGACCATGGACAGGACACTGCTGACCGCTAGCATCAGCACCGCCGCGACGATCATGGTCACCAGCCGGCCCTTGAAGGTATTGAACTTGAGACCCTTGAGACGCGCCAAGACACCGGTATGCTGAATCTGGCCATGGTCGAGCTTGACCCCACGACGTTTGCCCGCTGACATGGCCGCATAGGCGCGCTCCGCATCGGCACGGGCCTTGGCAGTGGGTTTGACGCGCACCGAGGTATAGCCAACGATCTCGCCGCCTTCGAAAATCGGCGTCACGGTGGCATGCACCCAGTAGAAGTCACCATTCTTGCAACGGTTCTTAATCACCCCGCTCCAGATCTCTCCCTTCTTCAGAGTGACCCAAAGGTTTTCGAACGCCGGCGGCGGCATGTCCGGATGACGTACGAGATTGTGTGGCGCCCCCACGAGCTCTTCATAGCTAAAGCCGCTGATCTCGACGAAAGCCGGATTCGCGTAGGTGACGACCCCTTTCAAATTGGTGCGGGACAACAGGTAATCTTCATCCGAGAGCTCATGCTCACGCTGAGTAACGGGCTGGTTATTGCGCATGATACGGTTCCCTGGTGTTCGTTTTTATTGCTTTGTGTCGGCGCGCTCTGATGACGCCTCGCGACAGCGTTATTGTGCTTGTTGCTCGACCAAAGCCATTTCCTCGCTGGTCAGCAGTTTCTCGATATCGACGATGACCAGCATGCGATCCTCAAGACTTCCCAGGCCGCTTAGATAATCGGCGGATAACGTTTCACCAAATTCGGGCGCTGGCTTGATCTGGTCGGAGGTAAGCGTCATGACATCGGATACCCCATCAACCACGATGCCCACGATCCGGTCGGCGACGTTGACCACGATCACCACGGTCTGTCCTTCGTATTCGATCTTGTCGAGATGAAACTTGATGCGCAGGTCGACGATCGGCACGATCACGCCGCGCAGATTGGTTACGCCCTTGATGAAGTCGGGGGCATTGGCGATACGCGTTACGTTTTCATAGCCACGGATTTCCTGAACTTTCAGGATATCGACGGCGTATTCCTCGCTACCCAGCGAGAACACCAGGTATTCCTGACTTTGCGTATCGATAGCCGCTTCGGCGGCTTGGGTCATATCACTCATGAACTACGTCCTCCTGGCGTGATGCGGTTAGTTCAGCGTGCCTGGGAGCGTTGGCACGCTGACGGTGCAAGCGGTTGACATCGGCGACGTCGAGGATCAGCGCCACGCTGCCATCCCCCAGAATCGTCGCGGCGGAAATGGCCGGCACCTTGCGATAGTTGGTTTCGAGGTTCTTGACCACCACTTGTTGCTGACCGACGAGATCGTCGACCAACAAGGCATAGCGCCGCCCCTCGGCCTGCAGGATGACCGCAATGGATTGGGTCGGATCCTGCTCGGAGCCGTCTATGTTCAGGATGTCGTGCAAGGCGATCAGCGGTAGGTACTCGTCGCGTACCTTGAGCAACTTGTCGTTGCCCGCCATCGAGTAGATATCATCGTTGCTGGGCTGTAGTGACTCGAGCACTGCAGAAAGCGGCAAGATGAAGATCTCCGATCCGCTCTTGATCGACATGCCATCGAGAATGGCCAGGGTCAGCGGCAATACCACGCGGGTCGTGGTGCCTTTCCCAGGCCAAGACTGAATCTCGACGTGGCCGCCCATGGCCTGAATGTTGCGCTTGACAACGTCCATGCCCACGCCGCGTCCGGAGACGTCGCTGACCTGATCGGCGGTCGAAAATCCCGCCGCGAAGATAAGCTGCCAAACCTCGTCGTCGCTCATGCTATCGGAAACGGCCAGTCCGTTATGAGCCGCCTTGGCGAGGATCTTGTCGCGGTTGAGACCGCCCCCATCGTCCTTCACTTCGATGAGGATGTTGCCACCCTGGTGTTGGGCGGACAGCGTCAGTGTGCCGGTGCGCGGTTTTCCGGCGTCCTCGCGCGCATCAGGCATCTCGATGCCATGGTCGAGGCTATTGCGCACGAGGTGCGTCAAAGGATCGATGATGCGCTCGGTCAGGCTCTTGTCGAGCTCGGTGGACTTGCCCTCCGTGACCAGCTCGATGTCCTTGCCTAGCTTGCCGGTAAGATCGCGCACCAAGCGAGGAAAGCGGCTGAACACGTAGTCCATCGGCACCATGCGGATCGACATCACCGACTCCTGCAAGTCACGCGCGTTGCGCTGTAGCAGGTTCATGCCGTTGACCAACGGCCCATGCGAGGCCACGTCGAGTTCGCTGGCGGTTTGATCGAGCATGGACTGGGTAATGATCAGCTCACCGACGAGGTTGATGATCTGATCGACCTTTTCCACCGGCACGCGAATCGTCGCCGATTCCCCGCCCGCCTTTTTCTTGGCACCGCCGCCCTTGTTTCCTGGCGCCGCATTCGCGGGTTTATCATCGGCCGCTGCCTGGGCTGGTGCTTTTTCTGCGGGAGCCTTCGCCTGCTCGGCAGGAGGCGCCTCGGATGCCGGTGCATCGCCCTGCGACACGGCAGGCACCGAGGCAGCCTCGGCCTGCGTCGTCTCGGTCGGTGCGGCGATCGCAGCGATATCTAGTTGCTCAGGCTCGACGATGAAGCACATCACGGCTTCGATATCGTCGCGGCTGGAGGCACTTTCCAGCACCACCTCATAACGTGCGGCATCACCGTGCTGCTCTTTCACAGCGCCCAGATTGCCGAGTTCCTCGACGAGAAGTTCACGGTCCTTGTCGGAAACGTTCAAGAGCACAACGCGGAGCCAGCCAGTATCGGTCTCGGCGGCCTGAGCTTCATGCGCTTGATCCTCCGACGCGCCCTCACCAACCGTATTCCCGGCAGTCAGGCCTTCGGTTTCATCCGCCGCCCGCTCGGGGGGCGCGATATCGGCCTCGGGCTCGCTGCCCACGCCATGCCCAAGCTCATCCAGCGCTAGCTGTTTCAGCGTCTGGCAAATGCGGGCATAGGCTTCCGGATCCGGTTCGGCGCCATTGCGGTAGGCATCAAGTTGGTCGTGAAGCATATCCTTGGTTTCCAGAAAGAGGTCGACGATATCCGTGCGCAAGATGAGCTCGCCCTGCCTGGCGTAATCCAGCAGGTTTTCGAGCATGTGCGTGGTTTCTTGCAGCACGCTGAATCCGAAGGTGCCCGCGCCACCCTTGATCGAGTGCGCGGCACGAAAAATGGCGTTGAGTTGCTCCGGATCCGGCTCGTCGAGATCCAGCTCGAGCAGGTGGCGCTCCATGTCGCCCAGTAGCTCTTCGGCCTCTTCGAAAAAGGTCTCGTAGAATTCTGTTATATCCATGCTCGTTCCACGTGATCGTGATCGTTAGGGCGATGGCTGATCTTGCCCTTCACCGCCACCAGTGGTGCGTTCATACACTTGCGGGAGTGCGTTACGCATTAATGAGTCAGCGCCCTGCGTCGGCGACAACCCTTCTCGCTGTGTGTCATCCGTACGCTCAAGTATCGTCTCGGGGGATGCCGCGCCGGCTTCACCCTGATCGCGCATTTGTTCGGCGGCGTGCTCCGACAACACGACGATGCTTATACGACGATTGATGGCATCACTGGGCTTTGTGCCTTCCAGATTGACGCGTGACCCCATCCCCGCGACGCGCAGTAGCTTGCCGGCATCGAGCCCAGCCGCGACCAGGGTGCGACGCGACGCGTTGGCACGATCGGCGGAAAGCTCCCAATTGCTATATCCGGCTTCCCCTCCGGCGTAACGCAGATCATCCGTATGCCCGGTGAGGCTAATCGCATTGGGCACCGTGTTGAGTTCCGGCGCCAGGGCTTGCAAGAGATCGCGCATATACGGTGCGAGCCGGGCACTGCCCAACTCGAACATGGGTCGCTTGTCGGTATCGACGAGTTGAATGCGTAGACCCTCGGGTATGAAATCGGTACGCAGTTGCGAACTCATCTGACGCAGGTTGGGATCTTCGCGAACCTGGCGTTCCAGACGGTCGCGAAGCACCCTCAAGCGTCGCATCTCGTCACTGGGACGCGATTGTTGGCGAATGTCCAGGCGCCGCTCTTCGCCTTCGGAAAAGGTGGGGTCCGCCCCGCCGCCGGGGATCGCGCTGGTACTTGCCGTCGACTTGTCGCCACCGGTCATCGCCACCGCCAAGGGCGTACGGAAATACTCAGCGATATTATCCAGCTCGTTTTCAGGCACCATCGACAGAATCCAAAGCACCAGAAAGAGCGCCATCAACGCAGTCATGAAATCGGCATAGGCAATCTTCCAATTGCCCCCGTGATGCCCTTTGCTGACGACCTTCTTGCGCTTGACGATGATTGGGCGGCGTTCGCTACTCATGCTTAGCCCGTCCCAGTGCCACGTGTGCCGCTTCCCTCGGCCCGAACATGTTCTTCGAGTTCAGTGAACGAGGGCCGCTCGGCGGTGAACAAGGCCTTACGCCCAAACTCCACGGCCAATTGAGGCGCCAGTCCGTTCAGGCTCGCCATCAGTGTCACGCGAATGCACTGCAGCATCTTGATGGCCTCGGTGATCTGGAGTTGAAGTCGCTGGGCGACGGGTAGCACGAACCCGTAGGCGAGCAGAATCCCCAGGAAAGTTCCCACCAGCGCTTGAGCGATCATCTGTCCCATGGCCGCCGCGCCCTGATCGGCGGCCCCCAAGGCATGAACGACGCCCATGACGGCCGCCACGATGCCGAACGCAGGCAGGCCATCGCCGACACTGTGTAGAGAATGGGAGGGGATTTCCGCCTCGTGCTGGAAGGTATCGATCTCGTGCTCCATGAGCGTATCGATCTCGAACGGGTCCATGTTGCCACTGACCATCAAGCGCAAGTAGTCGGTGATGAACGCCATGATCACTGGATCACTAGAGATCTTGGGATAGTCGGAGAAGATCGCACTATCTTCGGGAGAGTCGATATCACGCTCGATGGCCAGCATGCCGTCCCGCCGTGCTTTGGTCAGCAGACGGTACTGCAAGGCCATCAATTCCATGTACATCGCCTTGTTGTACTTATTGGTACGCTTGAGCCTCGAAAACGCACGCAGAGTGGCCTTGATCGCCTTGCCATTGTTGGCAGCGATGAAGGCACCCACGGCAGCACCGACGATCATGAGAATTTCGGATGGCTGGAATAGCGCACCGAAGTGGCCTCCGACGAGGGTATAACCGCCCCCGATCGATGCGATAACAACCAAATAGCCGATTAGAATCAACACAGCAGAACGCTCCTAGCGGCATGCATGACTGGCCCGTTGATATCTCTATCGGCAGGAAGCGACACGCCTTGAATGAAAAAACGCAGAAATGCGTCGTGTCGCTTCCTTGTACCGGTCGTTACCCCCTAATGTCGCGACGACACTAGATACGCGCGAACGCCTATCTTGCGACGAGGCGTCGCGCCGTCATCCCATCCGACTCAGAAGCCGCCACAGACTGACGACGCGGCGTTGCTACCCGTTCTTCGGCCTGACGCTTCTTGCGTGTTTTGCCGGCACGCGAAGGCGGCTGACAAATACCGCACACGAAGTCGTGATCGGGACTGTATGCGTGGGCGACGAACCGACCACCGCAACTGGTGCACGGCGAGAGTTGCATCATGCCGCTTTCGAAGAAGCGAATGAGCGTCCAAGCGCGCGTCAATCCCAGCACCGGCTCCCCTGCTTCGAGGCTGACTTGCTCTAGATAAAGCCTGAAGGCTTTGACGAAAGCCGACATTCGCTCGCAACCGCAATCTTCGAGCAGACTCGAGTAAATGTTGTAAAACAACGAGGAATGGATGTTAGGCATCCAGGTAATGAACCAGTCGGTCGAAAACGGCAGCATGCCCTTGGGGGGCGACATCCCGCGCACTTCCTTGTAAAGCTTGATCAAGCGCCCACGACTCAAATCCGTCTCGGTCTCGAGTACCTGCAGGCGCGCCCCCAGATCGATCAATTCGATGGCGAGCTGCACCTGCAGCATTTCGCCCACTAGACTTTTCTCGCTCACGACGATACTCCTCAGTTCGAAGAGACGGACGAGCACTCATTACGTGCGCTCGCCATCAACAGGGCAGCATGCGTCTGCCCCAACCCCTGCTCTCGCTGATTGTGGGTCAGCTTTCGCAGTTGCTCCGGCTCGTCATAGCAGAGTCGGCAGAGCAGTTGATTCGTTCGCGCGAGTTGTGTCAGTTGCTTGATCGACAAGGAAGCGATGAGATCCGCCATTTCGTCGTCCATCTTGAGACGAAAGAGCGCGGTGGTACGATCTTCGCTGATCATGCGCTGCGTAAGCAGCAGGTAGGACAGGTTGATATCTTGGATATCATCCAGAAGGCTATCGGTTTCCATATAAATCCCTGCGTACGACGTTATTTTGGTGAAGGAGGCTTCTACGGCCTCTCTCCGATGAGCCAGTTTTTTTGCTTTTTCGGCTGACTCGATTCTTATTGACGCATCATTTTGAGACGTTTTTATGAAAAGATTCAACATCTCCTACATGGAAACCAACAATTCCTTACAAAAAAAGGATGAGGCTTCTCATCCGTAAACTCGATATCCCCCATGCTGTATGGGGCGATAACACGCTAACGGCAAGCGTTGCCGAGGGATCGAGGGCCTGCCACAGCAGATTAATTATTAGCAAGCTACATGAGCTGGGTGCGTCAATAAACCGCACCCTTTCGTCGCAATTCAGCGACGCGCGGACGTTTCTGACGCAATATTCGAGGTCGCCTCTTCACGCTCCAGGTCATAGACCCAGGCAAGTAGCTCGGCAATGACTTGATACAGGGTGGGAGGAATTTGAGCATCCAGATCGACCTGCATCAAAAGCGCCACCAGCTCGGGGGCATCATGCACGAAAATACCCTCGTTCTGGGCCGTCGAGACGATGCGTTCAGCCAGGTCACCGTACCCCTTGGCGACCACCACAGGCGCCGCCGAGGGATCTTGGTAAGCCAACGCAACGGCGCGGCGCCTTTCGTCGGGCGTGTCATTCATGGCGTTCCTCGCTTGCGTCGTTGTCAGGCATGCGGTGCACGTCGATCACAGCCTGAACGCCTAGGGCATCAAGGCGCTCATGCAGTGCCGACGCCTGTTCCGAAAGGCGCTCCAAGGCCGCCCCTTCAGGCGCCGAGATCGACAGCGAGGCCCGCTCGGCACGTAGTGTCATGGCGACATGCACGTCACCAAGATGCGGCAAGGAAATATTCATCTCACTATGCCAGGGTGATTTGTCATGCCCCTGCGATTGCGCCTGACCATCAGCATCCTGGCTATCGCCCCCCGACCATTGCTGCAGTGTCATGGCCAGCATGACGCCCGGCCACAGCATGCCTTCCCACCGTAACGACGGCGTCACCAACATCTCTAATTGGTGGCGGACGACAGACTGCAAGGTATCGTTTTGATCCGTGCCGATTTGCTGCAAGGCTGAACTCGCCAGTGTCTGGCGCTGTCCGCTCGTTGACATATCCCCCCGTGCCGCCAGCAACTCCGGAGAAGCGCCTTGCTGCGCGAGCCAGGGCGCCTCAGCGAAACGATTGGCCGTGGTCGCGGGGCTTAAGGAAGTTAACGTGGCCGGTGATGCCATCTCGGCCATGGCCGCGCGTGAAGTGGGCGGCCCCGTGTCTGCCATACGCGCCGCATGAGGCGTTTCGGCCGCAGCAAGTCCGGTTGCCACCATGCGCGGTGCCAATGCCATCTGCGGTTCGCGCGCCAACGCGGCCGTCGACCATTCGCCCTTCAGCCAACGCGCCAGATGCGATTCGTAGAACACGCCACTGTGTTGAATATTTTGCTGCAATTGAGATGCTAGAAGCCTCGGCGACGCATCTCCCTCTTGGAGCAATGGCTGCGGAGAGGTGATCGACGAAGGCGGCGCAGGGAAACGCGCCAGCACATCGGCAATGGTGCGTGCGGCGGTACTAAAATGGGTGGTGGATGAGCTGGGCGTGGCCGTCGAGTGCTCTCCCGACTTGCCTGAAGCCATGCCCGACTCGAGAAGCGCCGAGGCACGTGCCGCGGTAAATTCAGCCTGTGAGGAGCCGCGCTGCTGAAGCCCGCCGCCTTCACGGGTCAATGATTCGATGGCATTCCCAGAGAGCACCGGCTTGACCGGCGCAGGCAGGTCAGTCGTTCGAGGCGCATCGATACGTTGCCCCAGCACCTGATGGAGCAACGTGTCGATAATGGGCGTGATGCCACTCACGTGCGCCCTTCAGTGCCCCGAGAGGGGCGTGTGCGTTGCGATAGCGTGCCCTGCCCCTGATTATAGGCACGCACCAACGCTTGCTGGCGCCGAGAATTGCCTATCAATTGCGTAAGCTCCTCGCAGCGGGCATCGAGCTGTTCTCGAATGACGCGATCATGCTCGAGAATTTCCTCGATCATGCGTGCGCAATACTGGCGATCTTGCTCATTGAGCTGTTCACCTTGAGGTGCGCGCCGCAATGTCTCGACATCGGCCACATAGCGAGCACGCTGCTGGATCAGCGCATCCCACTCCTGGTGACGTGCGCTTTCGAGCATTGCCCGAGAACGCTCGAGCATATTCTCATAGATGTCCAGACGCTCCGACGCATTGCTCATGTCATGATCCATCCACTTGCGGGGCGATTTCGCGCCAAGCCGACCCGATATCTTCCAACAGATGCGCAGCCTCGTCGAGCGCGGCTTGATCGTTGAGCAAGTTGGCCCTCAGCAACAACCGCGCGATATAGTCATACAGACTGCCCAAGCGCTCCGAGAGTTCACCGCCGCGCTCATGATCCAGCGCCGCAGCCAATCCGTTGTTGACAATATTCAAGGCCTTGGAAATTGCCTGCCCCTTGGCGGAGATATTGCCATCCTCCATGTGCATTTTGGCGGCCCGAATGGAGGCTTGCGCGCCGTCGAAAAGCATCACGATCAACTGATGGGGACTGGCCGACATTACCCCGGATTCGACGCCGACACGGGCATAGGCCTGGGCGCCTCGCATCATATTCATGATAGTTCCCCTACTGGTTCATTTGTGCGTTCAAGCTGTCGAATTGCTGGGTCAGGTAAGAACTCGTCGAGTTCATTTGCGACACCAGTGAGTCCAAATCGGCGAATTGTGTGCGGTAGCGATCCACCGTCGCATCGATGGAGGCTTGCATACTGGTATAACGCTCGCCGAGACGCTCGATGGAGGTATCGATACCACTAGTAGCAGTATCCAGCGCTCCCCCCTCATCCAGCAGGTTGCCCAAGACCGTGTCCAGACTGGCGGCGAACCCATCATCTTCTTCAGCGTCGACATCGCCGACGAAAAACGAACTGACGCTGTCGAGATTGCCTTCGATCGCTTCGTCCAATGCCTCGTCGTCAACCTCAAGCGTCCCATCGAGCGCCAAGGAAATCCCCATATTGGACAACAACGCAAAATCACCGTCCCCAACATGCCCCATGGCATTGCGCAGTTGCGATTCCACGCCTCGTAGCGTGGAGTTGCCAAGCAACTCCCCTGCTGCTCCGGACTCGGCGTCGAACGACGTCAAGCTCGACATGCGCTCTTGCAGCGAATTGTAGGCCTTGACGAAATCATTGAGAGAATCCTTGATCGCGCCGTCGTCGCGGCTGAGCGTCAGCGCATCCGGCTCACCTTCGTTGGTCGCCTGCAGGTCGAGAGTCACCCCTTGCAGTGCCCCCTCGACATGATTCGACGCACTGGTGATATCGATACCGTTCACGCTCAACTGTGCATCCTGCGCGGCCACTGTTTGACGCATATCGCTGGCCTCGGGAGAAGCGGCATCAAAACCGAAAGCCGCCTGCAACCCTGCCTCTGCGGAGGAGATCGCGATTTGATTCGCTTCGCCCGTCTCGGAGGCAGTCAGCACCAGACGTTGGGGCGTATCGCTGCCATCGTTGATGATCGAGGCGCTGATCCCGGCACCTTCCGAGTTGATAGCGTCCCGTAAGCCTTCCAAGGTGTTGTTGCTATCGTCGAGGGTAATGGAAAACGCCTCGTCACCAACACTGAAAGAAAGCTCGCCAGTATCGAGTTCGGCCTCTGCTTCGAACCCCTCGGAAGCAAGCGTCTGCGACCGAGCCAAGGCGCTAACTTCAACCTGATAACGCCCCGGAACGGCCGTGTTGTCAGTCGATACACTGACGGCATCGCCCTGCATGTTGCTGCTCAGCGCCTGGAAGGTCTCAGGATCACTGAGCGCAGTTGCCGACTCACGCAGCGAGTCCAGCGCGCTTTCCAGGCGCCCGAAGGCTGACAGCTTGGCTTCGTAGCTTTTCTTCTGTTCGGTAATCGGCTCTAGCTTCGCGCTTTCGGCCTCTTCCAGTTCGTCCAGCAAGCCACTCAAATCCAGCCCCGATCCAACACCCAGGGAAGTAATCGTTGGCATGACATGCCCTCAGCGAATAGGTTGATCTTTTTACCATGAGGCCCGCCGACGCTAGCGCCGAAAAGACTAACTTTACGAGCTTTATTCATACATCGGCCCCAGGTGCATAAACTTTAGCCCTTGCGCGTGATCGTTTCTCACGGCTCGAGACAGGGCGGCGCGTCCCGCCCCGAGCGTCGACGCTGGCAATATCACGCCTCGATGAGCGATGATAGGCAACTCGAATCGACCCCAGGAGCCACAGCCACGATGGACTCGACATCGCTTTTCGCCGACTACGCACGCTGGCAACGCTTTCAACGTCAAGATCAGCTTCATCGCGAGCATAACGCTGCCGTGCGCAAACTGGCCGAGTCAGGCGCCATGGCGTCGCGTGTCGCCGAAGGCTACCGCAGCATGGCGGAAAAAGGTGCCGCCGAGAGCGCTTGTTACCGCACTCTATTTCTGCGCCAGCGCCCCCATGAAACCGCGCTGGCATGCGAAGGCTGGCTCTTCGTACGCCGCGTTCTTTCTGAAGGCGGTATTACGCGTGTACGCGGAACGCTGCTTGAAAGCTTCACACTCGAAGATGGCAGCCTCACACCAGGCGACAAGCCAGCGCTCAAGGTCACACTGGATATTTACGACGAAATTCTCGTCAAACGCACCATGAAGATGGGATGCCGCATCGACCGTCAGGATGACGATCGCGACATCCATTTCATTACTTTTCTCGACAGTGTGCGTGGCGATCTTCGCCAGCACATGTAAATCCTGCCCGCCAAGCCTCGTCCAACGGTTTACGACGCGGCTTAGCGGCTCAGCTAATGGGGCAAATCCATCATGACGACATCTCCTTCACCGAGCCTCTATTCCACGCTGACCCTCTCGGAGCTGGACGGCGTCACCGGCATCGCTCAACCACGCGCCACTCATCATAAGCTGACGCTGGATAGTCCGGCGGCGCGACTCTTGACCGATTTCAGCACGCAGCGCGCCCAGACCATCCTCACCTCCAACACCATCTCGCAGGCCCTCAACACCATGAAACAGGCAGGCGTGCGCTTGCTCATGGTCATGGGGCCGGACGGGCGATTCACCGGTGTCATCAACGCTCGCGAGCTGGTCGGAGGCCGTAAGATCACCATCGCCATGCAGAAACATGATGTGCCGCGCGAAGAAGTCACCGTGGACATGATCCAGACGCCGCGTGCGCAGTTGCACTCACTGTCGCTAGCACAGCTGGAAGCCGCACGCGTCGGCGATCTCGTGGAAACGCTCAAGGCATCCGGCGACCAACACTTGCTGATTACTGCACCTGGGGAACAGGCCCCGATCATTCGCGGCTTGGTTTCGGCCTCCGATATCAGCCGGTCGTTGGGGATCGACCTCGATCATCCGCCGGAAGCGCGCAGCTTCGCCGCCATCTGCCAGGTCATCCTCGGACACGATTTGTAATACACACCCCACCGGGTTCGGGACCACTCCCGAACCCGGTGGCGCTTATCGACGGCCGAAGGAGTTTTGCATGCTCGAGTGGTTGCAAGATCGCCTATTCCGCCAACACGGTATTGCTATCTGGGTCATCAAACAATTCGACGACACGACCTTGCATCTTTGCGGCAAGGGGATGGCAGAGGGTACGGAGCGAATGTCGCGTCGCCGACGCGCATTGGCCCGCGGCACGTTCGTGGGACCGGTGCGAATTGGCGAGCACCATGAAGTCTTGCACTCCGATCTCTTCGCACGGCTACCGCTACGCGACGAATTACGCCTGATCGATGAGCGTGAAGCCGAATACGCCGGACGACGTTATCACGTCTCCTGGGTTCCCGAGCGTTGCTGGCGCTTCCAAGGCCCTCTGATTTCTCAACCCCAGCGCAACGACGGCAAATTGCGCTTCGTCAGCCACGAAGACGTCGCCGCGATACGTGAAAAGACCGCCGCCCCCAACGCGCAGGCAATGCCACCGCGCACTTCCGATGGGTGGTCGCTGGCTGCACGAGACGACGACTAGCCATCATCGCGCCATCCCGATACCTTCCCGGACATTCGTGACACCATGACTTCCAACACCGTTCTCGTTCTTTATGCTGGCGGCACTCTGGGCATGCTCGACGGGCCTCGAGGACTTCGCCCCGGCAGCGACTTCGAGACGCGTCTGCGCCAAGCTTTTACGCACCTCGCAGCACACCGGCGCGATGCCATACCACCTTTCGAAATGCTCGAATACACGACGCCCATCGACTCGAGCAGCGCCACGCCCGCCGACTGGCAACGCCTGGCGCGTGACATCGCCGAACGCTATGCGGACTATGCCGGCTTCGTGGTCCTGCATGGCACCGATACCTTGGCGTGGTCCGCCTCGAGCCTAGCTTTTCAATTGCAGGGCCTGGGCAAGCCCGTCGTTGTCACGGGGGCTCAGAAACCACTGGAAGCCCCTCAAAGCGATGCACTCGACAACGTCGAAACGGCGCTACGCTTCGCCACTCGGACGGATCTCAACGAAGTCGCCATCGCCTTCGGCGGCAAACTCATGCGCGGCTGCCGCACCCGCAAATGGGATACGCAAGCGTTCGATGCCTTTTACGCCCCCAACTGGCCATTACTGGGCGAGATCATCGATGACGAGCCGGTCCTCTATGCCGCGCGATGTCTATCGCCTAGCGGCGCGCCACGCTTCGAGCTACCCGACTTGATGCCCACCTCGGCGGTCATACGCCTGCCACTGTGGCCCGGTATTCAAGCACGCCAGATCGCGCGACTGCTCGACGACGACACGGTACACGGCGCCGTTCTCGAAAGCTGGGGCAGTGGCAATATCCCTGAAGACCCTGCCCTGGCAGGCGAGCTGGCCGCCGCCAGTAGCCGTGGCACGTTGCTCGCCGTCATTAGCCAGTGTCCACACGGCCCCGTGACGCTAGGCACCTATGCCAGCGGCAATGTACTCAAGGAGATCGGCGCGCTCGCCGGCGACGACATGACGCCAGAAGCGACGTTTACCAAGCTCGTCCATCTACTCTCACAGCCACTGCCCGAGGCCCAGCGCCGGCGCCAGTTTCTATCCTCGCTATGCGGCGAGCGCAGCGCGCTGACTTGACGCCACGCTAGCCGGCAAATGGTTCGCCGGGTACACTGTGCGCGCTTCGTCCGGACCGGATCCCGGGCGTGTTTCCCGCAAGTGTCGTGATACTTGCGGGAGGCTACAAATTCTCCGCTCAGGACAACTCTCATGACCGATATACCGCGCCATGCGCCTCAGCCCTCCGACGCTGAGTCAAACGCTATTACCGCGCTCACCACACCCGACGATACCGCCAAGGCGGTGGTCATATACTCCGGCGGGATGGATTCCTATACCGTCCTGCATCGTGCCTTGCGCGCCGGCTTCGACGTGCACGCTTTGTCGTTTCACTACGGCCAGCGCCACTCGCGTGAGCTCGAGACTGCAAGCCAGGTCTGCCAACAATTGGGCGTCGCCCATCAAGTGGTCGACATTCGCGCCATCCACGGCCTGATCGGCAACTCCGCCCTGACCGATGCCGATCGCGACATGCCTGGGGGCGACTACGATGCCGACAACATGGCCGCCACGGTAGTGCCCAATCGCAACATGATCCTGCTCTCGCTAGCCATCGGTCACGCCATCAATATCGGTGCCAATGTCTGCTTTTATGGCGCCCACGGCGGCGACCACGTGCTGTATCCCGACTGTCGTCCCGAATTCGTCGATGGCGTCAACGCCGTCGCCGCCATCGCTGATTTCAATCCCGTGCGTGTCGCCGCGCCCTATTTGTATGTCAGCAAGCACGCCATCCTGGCCGATGGCCTGGCGATGGGGCTCGATTACGCCCAGACCTGGACCTGCTACCTGGGAGGCGAGCACGCCTGCGGACAATGCGGTAGCTGCCGGGAACGTCTGGCGGCCTTCGCCGCGCAGGGGGTCGATGACCCCCTGACCTATGCCGCGCCGGAGAAGATGTCGTAATGTACAGCGTCAAGGAAGCTTTCTATACGCTCCAGGGCGAAGGCGCCCGCGCCGGGCGTGCCAGCGTGTTCTGCCGCTTCACGGGCTGCAATCTCTGGTCGGGGCGTGAACGCGACCGCGCCACCAGCCACTGCCGCTTTTGCGATACCGACTTCATCGGTACCGACGGTCAGCACGGCGGTCGCTTCGAGGATGCCCAAACCTTGGCGGCTCATCTCATGAGCCTCTGGCCTCACACACAGGAGGCCGCCGTGCCCTACGTGGTATTCACCGGCGGCGAGCCGTTGCTGCAGCTCGACACACCGCTGATCGAGGCCGTGCATGCTCAGGGTTTCGAAATCGCCGTCGAGACCAACGGCACGCTCCCGTCACCCGACGGTATCGATTGGCTATGCGTCAGCCCCAAGGGCGATGCGACGTTGCGCATCACACAAGGCGATGAGCTGAAACTGGTGTTTCCGCAGTCCGATGCCATGCCTGAGCACTTCACGCATCTCGCCTTCAAGCATTTCTACCTGCAGCCAATGGATCTCGCGCCGCGCGGCGGACAAGGCACGACCATGCAAGACACCGTGGCCTACTGTCTCGCTCAACCACAATGGCGACTGTCGCTGCAAACTCACAAGATCGCGGGAATCGACTGATGACGCTTTTCGTCAACCACCTCACCCATATCGACGCCTCGCTGTGGTCGCCCGAACATGGCTTGACCGGTGTTAGCTGGCATGTCGATGCCGAACTCGAGGGCGAACTCGGTCCCGACGGCATGCTGTTCGACTTCGGAGAGGTCAAACCCTGGATCAAATCGCGGCTCGACGAGGGCCTCGACCACACCTTGCTGGTACCAACCCAGGCACCAGGAATCCAGGTGTTCGATTGCGCCGAGGGGCTCTGCCTGCGCACGCAATTTCCCTATCCCATGGAGCTCCGGGGCCCGCGTCAAAGTTTCACCCTGCTGCCCTGGCCAGAGATCACCACAGAGCAAGTGGCCACGCACCTCTCCACCGAACTCAGCCGTCGACCGCCCGCCAAGGTGGAGACGATTCGCCTGCGTTTGCGCGATGAGGATATCGAGACGGCCGCCTATACTTACAGC
Organism: Chromohalobacter sp. 11-W; assembly: GCF_029889905.1. Taxonomy (GTDB): domain Bacteria; phylum Pseudomonadota; class Gammaproteobacteria; order Pseudomonadales; family Halomonadaceae; genus Chromohalobacter. The sequence goes on from NZ_JARANZ010000002.1 coordinate 229,807, forward strand.
CATGGACTCAAGCACCATTCGGGCAATTGCCAGCGTATCGCTCATGGCCATCGCTCGCGCCTGCATATCTGGCGGAATGGTCGACGCGACCCTGAGCTGGAAAGCCAATGGGCACAGGCACTGGATGCCTGCTACTTGATCCACGACGAAGACCTCGCGCCGCAAGCCGATGAGTCTCTAGACACGTTGAGTGTTGCCTATCGCGCCGATCAGGGACGGTTTCATCTGACGCTTCCCCGCGAGCGCTGCCATCTACTTTCCACGCCCACGACCATCGAGCATATCGCCGCCTGGCTGGCGGAAAAGATCGCCCAAGAGACGCACAGCCGGATTCGCGTGCAGGCTTTCGAGGGAATCGACAAGGGCGCCATCGCCGAATCGGCGTGACCGAAACGTCGAACGCATCACCCATTATTCGCTATACGGAACATCTTCATGTCTTGCCGCGTCGGTTGTGGCGCGTGTTGCATCGCGCCGACCATCAGCTCCCCCATTCCCGGCATGCCCGATGGCAAGCCGGCGGGCGTGCGCTGCGCTCAACTCGATGAAGACAATCGCTGCCGCCTGTTCGGCGATTCCCGGCGGCCTGCCGTTTGTCATGCCTTCGATTACGACCACGCGGTTTGCGGCGACAGTCGCGAAGAAGCACTGACCATCCTCGAGGATCTGGAGCGGCATACCGAAACGTCTTCCTGAGCCGCTTGCCTTGGCCGCCAAGCCATGAGCGATCTCCTGCACAAACTAAAAAAGCGCGACTCCAGGAGCCGCGCTTTTTACCTTTACCCGAGGGTATCGATCAATGACGCTCGATATCGGCCTCTTCGCGTAGTGTCTCGGTCAAGCCTTGAATGGCGGCCTGCGCACGCAACCTCTGGGTCATCATTTGCGTACTATCACCGGCGTTACCGGTATCGCCGTCGCGTACGTCGGTCAATTCGATGACGGCGACCCCCTCATCGGCAGGAGCTTGCCCGAAGCTGCTTCCCTGATCGGGATGCGGCAGGCGGAAAGCCTGACGCAACACGCCGTCGGGGGCTTTGTCACCATCGCGTGTGGCATTCTCGATGCTCTGCCAGTCGAGTGACACCGACTCTCCCTTCTTGAGTGCCTCGACCGATTCTTGGGCGCGGGCTTCCAGCGCTTTACGTGTCTTGACGGCCTGGGTCGCTTCACGCACCTGGTCCTTCACATCATCGAGCGGCAAGGTCGTGGCATCACGATGATCGGTGACACGCACCACGGCACGGCGTTGATCGTCGAGTTCCAACACATCGCTGTTATAGCCATTTTCCAGCACATCCTCGCTGAAGGCAGCATCCATCACACCCGGCTCAGCGAGCACGCCATCGACACTGCCCCTGGAGACCCAGTCGCTCGTCTGCATCTCAAGGCCGAGCTCGTCGGCAACGCTCTGTAAGTCCTCTGCCGCATAGCTTTGATCTTCCAGCGCCTGGACCTGCTCGTTAAACGCATCACTTGAGTTGTCGAGACGCACTTTCTCGGCGAGCTGGTCGCGCTTTTCGTCGAAACTGGGGAAATCGATGTCGGTGACCTTGATTAGATGCAAGCCATCGCCACCATCGACGACCGACGACACGTCGCCCTCGCCCAGCGAGAAAGCGGCGTCATCGAACGCTTCGCCCAAGAAGCCGCGATTGATCACGCCGAGATCACCGCCCTGGTCGGCGGATGCCGTATCGTCGGAGTATTCGGCCGCCACCGCTGCAAAGTCCTCACCGTCGTCGAGCTTGTCCTGAGCTTCTTCGATCCTTGTCATGGCCTCATCGCGAGAACGCTCGTCGCCATAATCGACCATGATGTGTGCAACTTCGCGAGGAGCGTCCTGGCGCTCTTCTGCGTAAGCATCTCGCAGTTGCTGCTCATCGACGTCGACATCCTGGGCTACCTCTTGCTGATCCAGCACGACGTACGCGATCTTGACCTGCTCAGGACGCTGATACTGAGCTTGATGCGCGTCGTAATAGCCCTGCATGTCGTCTTGGCTCACCTCGACCGGGGTATCGAGATCGCTTGCCGTCAGCTCGGCATAGCGGAAGTCACGCGTCTGATTCTCCAAGGCCTGCAAGCGTTTGGCTTCCCCCGGCAACACCAAGGTCGACAGTCCGATACCCTGCTGAAGCTGCTGGCGCTTCATGTCACTGCGCAGTTCCCTACGAAACGACAACGGTGTGTAGCCCGCTTGAGAAAGACGGCTGGAGAAGACGTCCTGGGAAAAGTTTCCCTCTGAATCCTGAAACTCAGGACGGCTCACGATGAGCCGATCGATCTGAGCATCGGAGAGATGCATGCCCCCTTCCTCGGCGTATTGATCCAGCAATTCAGTAGAGATCAGTTGGTCGGTGACCTGTTTACGCAGCTCGCGTTCTTGATCCGGCGGCACTTGCCCAGAACGAATAGCGCGCTGCACCTGAATCTCGACCGCTCGCTTGCCGATCGGTTCGCCGTTCACAGTCGCGGCGTCATTACTGCCGGAGGTAAAGACCCCGACCAGGGACTCGGCCCCGAAGAGTGCGAACGTCACGATGATCGCGCCGACGATCATTTTGGCGGCCCACCCTTGGGAACCCTCTCGAATTCGTTGCAGCATGCTTGCCTCGACGTGATGGAGATTCTTGAAACCAAAAGGGATTATACCGGCATCGAGTGTGCCCCGGTCAAAATGGGCTCACACTTCCAGCACAGCCACTGGCATGAAAAAGGCGCACCGCTTACGCGATACGCCTCTTTGGCTGGACCGAACCGACACGACATCTCGCTTCAGACACGGCTTTTGTCATGCGTCGCGCTCATGACGACCACCTCGGTCCCGCTCGACCGGTCTTAGTTGACCGAATCCTTGAGCGCCTTGCCTGCCTTGAACGTCGGCACCTTGGCGGCGCTGATTTCGATCGTCTGACCGGTCTGAGGGTTACGACCGGTACGCGCGGCACGCTCCTTGACGGAGAATGTGCCGAAGCCAACCAGTGCGACGGAATCGCCCTTTTTCAGACTATCGGAGACGGTCTCGACCATCGCGTCGAGCGCACGGCCTGCAGCCGCCTTGGGAATGTCGGCAGATGCAGCAATGGCTTCGATCAGCTCGGACTTGTTCACACTTCACCCCTTGACTGTTTCGGTAATGACTGGAAATCGGCGCGAAACTTCCACTTCCTGAAGCGTCACAACAAAGGCTGGAATTTATAGCAATGCCACGAAACTCTTGTCAAGAAAGCTTCGCGCCGAGCCGCGCCATGCGAGGATTCATACCACGACATGGCCGCTAAATTCTGTCAATGCGTGCTGATATTGGAACGCGAAGGTTGACTAGTTTCCGCTAGGGAATCACCGGTTTCAACCTCTGCCTTTCCGACCAGCGCCGCGTCGAGAACTTCATCAATCCATTTAACGGGCCGGATATCCAACGCATCCTTGATATTGTCCGGCACTTCCTTGAGATCCCGGCGGTTTTCCTCCGGTATTAGCACCGTCTTTATACCACCGCGCCGCGCTGCCAGCAATTTCTCCTTGAGACCGCCGATCGGCATCACTTCCCCACGCAGGTTGACCTCACCGGTCATCGCCACGTCACAGCGGACCGGACGCGCGGTATACGCCGACACCATCGCGGTGACCATAGCGACGCCGGCGCTGGGTCCGTCCTTGGGCGTTGCCCCTTCCGGCACGTGGATGTGCAGATCTTCCTTCTCGAAACGGTCAGGATCGATGTCCAGCGCTTTGGCACGAGCCCGCACCACGGTATGCGCGGCATCCACGGACTCCTTCATGACATCGCCAAGCGAGCCCGTCTTGTTGAGACGTCCTTTGCCCGGCGATACCACCGATTCGATATTGAGCAACTCACCGCCCACCGACGTCCAGGCAAGCCCAGTGACACGCCCCACCTGATCCTGCTGATCGGCCAGGCCATAGCTAAAGCGACGTACGCCGGCGTAGGCCTCGATATCCGATGCAGCAAGCAACTGAGGGCCTTGCGCGCCTTGTTGCTTTTCGGCCTCGACACGCTCGCGCAATACCTTACGGCTAACCTTGGCGATTTGGCGCTCCAGTTCGCGTACGCCCGCTTCACGCGTGTAATAACGTACAAGCTCGAGTAGCGACTCGTCGGAGAAGCTGAGCTCTTCTTCCTTGAGGCCATTGGCCTTGAGCTGCTTGGGCACCAGATACCGCTTGGCGATCGCCAGCTTCTCGTCCTCGGTGTAACCGGGCAGGCGGATGATTTCCATGCGGTCGAGTAGCGGCTCAGGAATGTTCATCGAGTTCGCGGTACAGATGAACATGACATCGGACAGGTCGTAGTCCAGCTCCAGATAATGATCGCTGAAGCTATTGTTCTGCTCGGGGTCGAGCACTTCGAGGAGTGCCGATGACGGGTCGCCACGATGATCCATGCCGATCTTGTCGACCTCGTCGAGCAGGAAGAGCGGATTGCGCACTTCAGCCTTGCTCATGCGCTGAATCATCTTGCCCGGCAGGGAGCCGATGTAGGTACGCCGGTGGCCACGAATCTCCGACTCATCGCGAATCCCGCCCAATGCCAGGCGTACATAGCGTCGATTGGTAGCCCGCGCAATCGATTGCCCCAACGAGGTCTTACCAACCCCCGGTGGGCCCACTAGGCAGAGTACTGGCCCCTTGAGCTTCTTGACGCGCTTCTGGACGGCAAGATACTCAAGGATGCGTTCCTTGACCTCTTCCAGGCCATAGTGGTCTTCATCGAGCACCTTCTGAGCATTCGCCAAGTCGTGCTTGACGCGCGAGCGCTTCTTCCAGGGCACCGCCACCAACCAATCGAGGTACGAGCGCACCACCGTCGCCTCGGCCGAGGTCGGCGCCATCATCTTGAGCTTGCCTAGCTCCTGACGCGCTTTCTCGGCCGCTTCTTTGGGCATGCCCGTGGATTCGATCAGTTGCTCGTACTTGTCGGCCTCGTTGGGCGCATTCTCGAGCTCACCCATTTCCTTCTGGATGGCTTTCATTTGCTCATTGAGATAGTACTCGCGCTGCGACTTCTCCATCTGGTCCTTGACGCGCGAGCGGATGCGCTTTTCCACCTGCAGCAAATCGATCTCGGATTCGATCAGCGCCATCAGGTGTTCGATGCGATCACGCACACGATCCATCTCGAGCAATTCCTGCTTGTCGCCGATCTTGAGCGACAAGTGGGCACAGATGGTATCCACCAAGCGGCTGGGATCCTCGATGCCGGACAACGAATTGAGTACTTCGTTGGGCACCTTCTTGGACAGCTTGACGTACTGCTCGAACTGATTGAGCAGCACGCGCACCAGCGATTCTTGCTCGCGTTCGGTCAACGTCTCGCTTTCGCGGCGAACGGCTTCGGCCGAGACGTAACCCGCGTCGTCCTCATGGATATCGCGGACATCGGCACGGTAATCGCCTTCAATCAATACTTTGACGGTGCCATCAGGCAGCTTCAGCAGCTGCATGATTTCGGCCACCGTGCCGACATCGAAGAGATCGCCGAATTCCGGATCGTCCTGACCGGCCTCGCGCTGGGCAACGAGTAATATCCGCTTGTCGTTTTCCATGGCCGTCTCGAGCGCGCGAATCGACTTCTCGCGCCCCACGAACAGCGGAATCACCATCTGCGGATAGACAACCACGTCCCGCAGCGGCAAAAGGGGAAGACTCAAGGTCTGTTCAGCGTTCTGCTCCATCGCAGACGTTCCTCAACAAATTCAGTGGATGGGCCGCGAGACGGCACTAATGCCAGAGAAATGGGGGCGCATCCAGCATGATGCAACCGTGCAGCCCTTCGGTTTCATGGCTCAAAACAGGGACGCATACGAAAAGGGGGCCCTTAGGCCCCCACGGTGACTCAGGCTAGAGCTCAACCGTCCTTGCCAGCCACCTTGCTTTCTTCCTGTTGGGAATAAATCAGTAGCGGCTCGCTGTCACCGGTAATGACCGAGGCGTCGATGACCACCTTGGTGACATCCTCCAGCGATGGCACCTCGTACATGGTATCGAGCAGCACGGACTCGAGGATCGAACGCAAACCACGTGCGCCCGTATTGCGTTCCATGGCCTTGTGAGCCACGGCACGCAAGGCATCCTCGCGAAACTCCAGCTCGACACCCTCCATGTAAAACAGGTGCGTATACTGCTTGATCAGCGAGTTCTTGGGCTCGGTGAGAATCTGGATCAAAGCCTCTTCGCTGAGCTCGGTCAGCGTCGCAATGACCGGAACACGGCCTACGAACTCCGGAATCAAACCGAACTTGACCAGGTCCTCAGGCTCGACACCAGCGAGGACATCTCCCATCGATTTTTCGGAGTCCTTGCTCTTCACCTCCGCATTAAAGCCGATGCCACCTTTCTCGATACGGTCACGGATCACTTTCTCCAGCCCTGCGAACGCCCCGCCGACGATGAACAGCATGTTGCTGGTATCGACCTGAAGGAATTCCTGCTGGGGATGCTTGCGACCGCCTTGTGGCGGTATCGACGCTGTCGTACCTTCGATCAGCTTGAGCAGCGCCTGCTGGACGCCTTCACCGGAGACATCGCGCGTAATCGAGGGGTTGTCCGACTTACGCGAAATCTTGTCGATCTCGTCGATGTAGACGATCCCGCGCTGCGCCTTGTCGACATCGTACTCGCACTTCTGCAGCAGCTTCTGGATGATGTTCTCGACGTCCTCGCCCACATAACCGGCCTCGGTCAGGGTCGTCGCATCAGCGATCGTGAACGGAACGTTGAGCAGACGGGCCATGGTTTCGGCCAGCAAGGTCTTACCACTACCGGTCGGACCGATCAGCAGAATATTCGACTTGCCGAGTTCGACATCGTCGGTCTTCACATCGGCACGAAGACGCTTGTAGTGGTTGTAGACCGCCACCGACAGCACCCGCTTGGCACGGTCCTGCCCGATGACATAATCATCCAATGTATAACGGATCTCACGCGGTGCCGGCAGGCGCTCTTCATCGCCCTCGGCATCGGCCTCCAGCACTTCTTCGCGAATGATGTCGTTGCATAGATCGACACATTCGTCACAGATGTAGACGGAAGGACCCGCGATCAGCTTGCGCACTTCGTTCTGGTTCTTGCCGCAGAACGAGCAGTACAGCAATTTGCCGCTCTCGTCTTTGCCTTTGCCGTCAGCCATTCGTGTACCTCGTGATAGCGGCGGCCCTGACGAACCGCCGGTAATAAATGCATGTCTCGCTAATCGCTACCATGTTTGGTTAAACGCTATCAGGATACAGGGCGCTTATCCAGCATGGCATCGATGAGGCCGTACTCGGCCGCCTGGGCGCCGTTCATGAAATTATCGCGATCCGTATCTCGTGCCACCGTTTCCACATCCTGTCCGGTATGCCTGGCCAGAATCTCGTTGAGCTGCTGACGGATGTTGAGAATTTCCTTGGTGTGGATCTCGATATCGGCGGCCTGCCCTTGATAGCCGCCCAACGGCTGATGAATCATCATCCGTGAGTGCGGCAGGCAATAGCGCTTGCCCTCGGCGCCGCCGGCAAGCAGCAACGCTCCCATGCTCGCGGCCTGACCGACGCACACGGTGGAGACGTCAGGCTTGATGAACTGCATGGTGTCATAGATAGACATTCCCGAGGTCACAGAGCCGCCCGGCGAATTGATGTAAAGGTGGATGTCCTTGTCGGGGTTCTCGGATTCGAGAAACAACAACTGAGCCACCACCAGATTGGCCATGTAGTCCTCGACCGGGCCAATCAGAAAGATAACGCGCTCTTTGAGCAGGCGAGAGTATATGTCGTAGGACCGCTCGCCACGCGCGCTCTGCTCCACCACCATGGGGACCAAACCGCCGGCGTTGCTGATATCGAACTCATTGCCCATTGCGTGGCTTCCTTAATTCGGTGACTGATTGCTCCAGTGACTAGAGACCCGGCCGTAGCCGGGTCCAGGCACTTGCGACGACACGCTGGAAAACGCTTATGCGTTGGTCTCTTCCTGCGCCTCGTCCTCATCATCTGCTTCTTGCTGCTGTTGTGCCGCTTGCAATGCCTGCTCGTAGGACATCTCGACGTCCTTAACCTGAGCTTGCTCCAGCAGCTTGTCAACCGCCTTGTCTTCAAGAACCGAGGACTTGACCTGGTTTTTCATGTCCTCGTTTTTGAGATAATGCTCAACCACTTGCTCAGGCTGTTGATACTGCTGTGCCAACTCTTCGACGCGCGCCTTGATTTCGTCGTCGCTAGCGTCGAGTTCATTGACCTTGACGACTTCGGCCAGCAGCAGGCCGACCTGAACGCGCTTCTTAGCTTGGTCGGCGAACAGCTCGTCAGGCAGTTGGGAAACATCGAAGTCTTCCCCCAGACCGAACTGCTGTGCAGCCTGGCGCTTGAGCCCCTCGGTCTCCTGCTGAATCAATGACTGCGGGACCGGAATATCATTGGCCTGCTGCAACGCTTCGAGCGCTTGCTGCTTGACGCGATTGGTCACGGCCTGAGATAGCTCGTGCTCCATGTTCTTCTGCACGTCGGCGCGGAAGGCAGCGACGCCGCCCTCTTCGATACCGAAGCGCTTGATGAACTCATCGTCGACTTCGGGCAACTGCTTACCGGCCACCTTGTGGACTTTCACCTTGAAGGTGGCTTCCTGCCCCGCCAGGTGCTCTGCCTGATAATCTTCGGGGAAGGTCACCTTGATCTCGAGATCGTCGCCGGCCTGGGCACCCACGAGTTGCTCTTCGAAACCGGGGATGAAGCTATTGGACCCCAGCTCCAACTCATGACCTTCGGCGGCGCCGCCTTCGAACGGCTCATCACCCAGGAACCCTTGGAAATCGACGGTCACCTGATCGCCATCGGCTGCGGCACGCTCGACCGTTTCCCACTCGGCGTTCTGTGAACGTAGCGTATCGATCATCTGATCGACGTCGGCCTCGGTCACGTCCGCCTGGGGGCGCTCGATTTCAGTGTTTTCGATCGTGTTGAGCTCGAACTCGGGATATACCTCAAGGAGAGCGACGAACTCCAGGTCCTTACCGTCTTCGTCGACGGTCGGCTCGACCTGCGGAGAACCTGCCGGATTGAGGCTTTCCTGAGTGATCGCCTGCACATAGTGCTGGCGCATCATTTCGCCCACCACCTCGTTGCGGACTTCTTGGCCGAAACGCTGACGCACAACCGCCTGCGGAATCTTGCCACGCCGAAAGCCGTTCAGCCGCACGTTCTTGGCGGTTTCCTGGAGACGGGTAGCCACGGCTTGATCGACTTCGGCAGCCGGCACTTGGACGGTGACACGACGTTCGATCTGGGAAGTCGACTCAACGGAAACTTGCATGAATGATCCTCTACCGACTGGGGGCGTTCTGAAAATAAGTATAAGACGAGGATTCTATGAATCCCCATTCACGCTGGCAAGCGTACTGCGAAGTTTATGGGGCTGTATGCCTCATCTTACAAGGGAAAAGGCGCGAAAAAAGAGCGAATGGCCATCGTGACGACGCAAGAAAGCCGAACGAGGCATATCGATACAGACGTGCGGAGTGCAACTCACGAAAAATGCGGTTACGCCAAGAGAAACAAACAGAGAGGGCAAGTAAGGAGAAGGTCGTCGCTGGGGTGGATGATGGGGATCGAACCCACGACCACCGGAGCCACAATCCGGGGCTCTACCACTGAGCTACATCCACCACGACGATTTGTTGCGGCATATTCAAGCATGGGGTGGATGATGGGGATCGAACCCACGACCACCGGAGCCACAATCCGGGGCTCTACCACTGAGCTACATCCACCATAACTTGAAATACACGGGAATAATCCCGACATCGACGCTTTTTGGCTTTTAGCTTGGTGCGCCCAGCAGGACTTGAACCTGCAACCTACGGCTTAGAAGGCCGTTGCTCTATCCGGTTGAGCTATGAGCGCTTGATAACGCTGGCACAGACCCAACCAGGAACCGACCCTCGAGAGGATTCGGATGCTGGTCGGGGTAGAGGGATTTGAACCCCCGACATCCTGCTCCCAAAGCAGGCGCGCTACCAGACTGCGCTATACCCCGTTGCCCCGAGACCGCTTGGGCGTGGCCAATCGAGCCCGTCGATGCGCAGCGTATTCTACGCATCTTCCTTGCCAGGTCAAGCCCTTACGTTTCATCTTCCGCCCCACCCCAGCGCAGGATACATTGACTGCGCCTCCCAGCGTGCGAAAATTGCGCTTCTTTCAAAACGCCGCCCCTCACCGGGCCACGCACGCCAAAGGAACGAGTCGATGACCGCTCAGTTGATCGACGGCAAAGCGATTGCCGCCAATGTCCGCGAACAGGTATCTCGTCAGGTCCAGGCACGCCGCCATGAAGGCAAGCGCGCTCCAGGGCTCGCGGTCGTCCTCGTTGGTGAAGACCCCGCCTCCGAAGTCTACGTTCGCAACAAGCATCGCGCCTGCGACCAGGCCGGCCTGCATTCGGTACAGCACCACCTCTCTGCCACGACCACACAGGCAGAGCTCGAAGCATTGATCGACTCGCTGAATGCCGACACCGACATCGACGGTATACTGGTACAACTTCCCCTACCCGAGCATCTCGACGAACGCCCGATTCTCGAGCGTATCCGGCCCGATAAAGATGTCGATGGTTTTCATCCTTACAACCTCGGCCGCCTCGCCCAACGACTCCCCGTGCTGCGGCCTTGCACCCCCAAAGGCATCATGACGCTTTTACAAGAAAGCGGCCTTCAGGCACGCGGCCTTGACGCCGTCATCGTCGGTGCCTCCAATATCGTGGGTCGCCCCATGGCCATGGAACTGATGCTGGCGGGCAGTACGACCACGGTCTGCCATCGCTTCACCCGAGATCTCGAAGCGCACGTTCGCCGTGCCGACTTGCTCATCGTCGCCGTCGGCAAGCCCGGGCTCGTCAAGGGCGAATGGGTCAAAGAAGGTGCCGTCGTCATCGACGTGGGGATCAATCGCCAAGCCGATGGCAAGCTCGCGGGCGATGTCGAGTTCGCGCCCGCCGCCGAGCGTGCCAGTTTCATCACCCCCGTACCGGGCGGCGTCGGCCCCATGACGGTCGCTTCGCTGCTGGAGAACACCCTGCTCGCCGCCGAACTCCACGACGGCATGCATGCCTGACATACAGGCGTTACAATGAACGGCGATACCGAGCTCGAGAAAAGGAGTGGATAGATGAGCGATAAAGAAATGAATGTCGAAAGCTTTAACCTCGACCACACCAAGGTCAAGGCGCCTTATGTGCGTCTGGCCGGCATCAAAGCTGGCGAACAAGGCGACGCAATTCATAAGTATGATCTGCGCATCTGCCAACCCAACAAGGCACACATGGAGATGCCTGCGCTGCACTCCCTGGAACACCTGATGGCCGAACTGTCGCGCAACCATACCGACAAGATTCTCGACATCAGCCCCATGGGTTGCCAAACCGGCTTTTATATTTCGCTGATCAATCATGATGACTACGACGATGTGCTCGATCTGATCGACAAGACCCTCAACGATGTCCTCGTCGCCGAGGACGTACCGGCCTGCAACGAGATGCAGTGCGGCTGGGCCGCCAGCCACAGCCTGGAGGGTGCCCAAGCCTTGGCCCGCGACCTGCTGGCCAAACGCAACGAATGGAACCAGGTTTTCGCCTGATCGAGAGAGGGACCACGCCCCACATGCGTAAGATTGCCATCATCGGTGCCATGGCCGAGGAGGTCGAACTCCTCGCCTCGCACCTGGAAAACGGCCAAACCCGTCAACACGCCGGCTCAACCTTTCACACCGGCCACTTGCACGGTGTCGATGTCGTTATCCTGCAATCGGGTATCGGCAAGGTAAATGCCGCCGTGGGCACTACCCAGGTGCTTGAGCTTTATAAACCCGACGTGGTCATTAACACTGGCTCGGCGGGCGGCTTCGGGGCCGACCTCGAGGTCGGGAACGTGGTCATCTCCAGCGAGGTACGTCACCACGACGTCGATGCCGTGGTCTTCGGCTACGAGTATGGCCAGGTGCCGCAGATGCCAGCCGCCTATCTTCCCGACCCTCGCCTGGTCGAAGTTGCCCGGGAATGCATCGAGGGGCTCGGCGAACTGCGTGTCACGGAAGGCCTCATTTGCACGGGCGATGTTTTCATGGCCGATGAGGCCATGGTGACACAGGCGCGCGAACGCTTTCCGAGCATGCTGGCCGCCGAGATGGAAGCGGCGGCCATCGCCCAGACGTGCCACCTCTACGACTGCCCCTTCGTCGTCATTCGTGCGCTTTCCGATATTGCCGGCAAGGAGTCCAACCTTTCCTTCAAAGCCTTTATCGATAAAGCCGCCACGCATTCGGCGCTAATGGTCGAAGCCATGGTCAAGCGCTTAGGCACGGCATCTTGAGCTGATAACGGCACTGGCCGGCAAGAAATAACAAAGCCCACGACTAACGTCGTGGGCTTTGTGCATCGGGTATCCGTTGGACGCAGCTCAGCCGCCTTCGACCACCCAAGTCGTGCCTTCGCGGCTATCCTTCAGCACAATCCCCTGCGCCGCCAATTCATCGCGTATGCCATCGGCGGCGGCGAAGTCCTTAGCCTTCTTGGCCTGCGCCCTCGCCTCGATACGCGCCTCGATTTCCTCCTCGGTCATCGACAGCTGCCCCGCACCCGCCTGCAGGAAATCGGCCGGAGCTTGCCCGAAGAGCCCTAGCACACCGCCCAGCGAGATGAGCTCATAAGCCAACGCTGGCGCACGCTCCGGGGCCTCCTGCTTGGCGCGGTTCAACTCGCGCGCGAGGTCGAACAACACCGCCAACGCCTCAGCGGTATTGAAATCATCATCCATTGCGGCCACGAAACGTTCGCGATAATGCGCGTCCACATCTCCCTCGACCGGCGTTACGCCCTGCAACGCATTATAAAAGCGCTCCAGCGAACGACGCGCCTCGCCCAGCGCGTCGGGGGCATAATTGATGGGGCTGCGGTAGTGACTGGCCAGCAGTAGATAGCGCACGACTTCAGGGGCATGCGCCTGCAACACCTCGCGAATCGTGAAGAAGTTGCCCAGGGACTTGGACATCTTCTCGTGATCGACACGCACCGCCCCGGCATGCATCCAGGTGTTGACGTAGGCCTGCCCAGTCGCCGCCTCGCTTTGCGCGATCTCGTTTTCATGGTGCGGAAAGACAAGATCCGGGCCACCACCATGAATATCGAAGGTATCGCCCAGGCAGCACGTCGACATCGCTGAGCATTCGATATGCCAACCGGGACGCCCTTCACCCCACGGCGACGGCCAACTCTCCTCGCCCGGCTTCGCAGCCTTCCACAGCACGAAGTCCAGCGGGTCTTCCTTGGCGACCTCGACTTCGATACGTGCGCCCGAGCGCATGTCATCGAGATCGCGATTGCTGAGCTTGCCGTAACCCTCGAAACGCCGCACGCGATAATAGACGTCACCGTTGGCGGCCGGATACGCATAACCCTTGTCGATCAAGCGCTGGACCATAGCGACGATATCATCGACATGTGCCGTGGCACGTGGCTCGCGATCCGGACGCAATACGCCAAGTCGCCCTTCGTCTTCGTGCATGGCATCGATCATGCGCTCGGTCAGCGCCGCAATCGGCTCGCCATTCTCCTCGGCCCGCTTGAGGATCTTGTCGTCGATATCGGTAATGTTGCGAACATAATCGACCTCGAACCCGCGCCAGCGCAGATAGCGCGTGATCATGTCGAACGCCACCATGACGCGGGCATGCCCGATGTGGCAGTAGTCGTAGACGGTAATCCCGCAGACGTACATGCGCACCCGTCCCGCATCGAGCGGCGTGAACGTTTCCTTGCGTCGCGTCAGCGTGTTGTAAATCTGCACGGCAATCCCCTCAGCCTTTCTTCTGTGCCTTGGCCCAACCATCCTTGAGCCCCACCGTACGGTTGAAAACCCGCTTGCCATCGCGACATTCATGACGGTCGGCGCAAAAATAGCCCACGCGCTCGAACTGATAGCGGCTTTCGGGCTCGGCATCGGCCAGGCTCGGCTCGGCATAGCCTTCGACGACACGCAGTGACTCAGGATTCAAATGCTCGAGAAAATCGCCATCGCGGTCGCGATCCGGCGCCTCGACCTGGAACAGGTTATCGTACAGACGCACCTCAACCGGCACGGCGTGCGCGGCACTCACCCAATGGATGACGCCCTTCACCTTTCGACCTTCGGGGTTCTTGCCCAGCGTGTCGAGATCGACACTGCAGCGTAGCTCCTGGATCTCGCCGTCGGCGTCCTTGATGACCTCGTCGCAACGAATCACATAGGCATTGCGCAGACGTACTTCCTTGCCCGGCGCCAAGCGGAAGAACTTCTTGGGTGGTTCTTCCATGAAATCGTCACGGTCGATCCACACCTCGCGCGTCAACGGCAAGTGACGCACGCCCATGTCATCGCGCGCCGGATGGCCAGCCACCTCGAAGGTTTCCTGATGATCCTCTGGAAGATTGGTCAACACCACCTTGAGCGGCTTGAGCACGCACATCGCGCGCGGCGCGTTGTCTTCCAGATCGGAGCGAATCGCATGGTACAACATGGCGATGTCGACCATGCCGCCGTCGGCCCGCGTCACGCCGATCATCTCGCAGAATTTACGCACCGAGCCTGGTGTATAACCGCGTCGACGCATACCCGAGATCGTCGGCATGCGCGGGTCGTCCCAGCCATCCACGATGCCCTGATCGACCAACAGCTTGAGCTTACGCTTGGAGGTCACCGTGTGCGCGAGATTGAGACGTGCGAATTCGATCTGACGCGGCTTGACCGGCACCGGGAGGTTCTCGAGAAACCACTCGTAAAGCGGACGATGATCCTCGAACTCCAGCGTGCAGATGGAGTGCGTGACGCCCTCGAGCGCGTCCGACTGGCCATGCGTGAAATCATAGGACGGGTAGATCTTCCACTTGTCACCCGTCTGATGATGATGGGCATGTCGAACACGATAAAGGATCGGGTCACGCAGGTTGATGTTGGACGCCGACATATCGATCTTGGCACGCAACACCTTCTCGCCCTCGGCGAACTCGCCCTTGCGCATGCGCTCTAGCAGATCGAGGTTTTCCTCGGGCGTACGATCGCGATACGGGCTCGGCTTGCCGGACTCGGTCAAGGTACCGCGATATTCACGAATCTCGTCGGGAGACAGGTCATCGACGTACGCCTTGCCTTCGCGCACCAAGTACTGTGCCCAGGCATACAACTGATCGAAGTAATCCGAGGCATAGCGCACCGCCCCGTCCCATTCGAATCCCAACCAAGTGATATCGGCCTTGATGGCGTCGATATAGGCCTGCTCTTCCTTGGCGGGATTGGTGTCGTCAAAACGCAGATGGCATTGACCGCCAAACTGCTCGGCAAGCCCGAAATTCAGACAGATCGACTTGGCGTGGCCGATGTGCAGGAAACCGTTGGGTTCCGGCGGAAACCGAGTGACGATGGTATCCTGGCGACCGGCCTCGATTTCCTCGCGAACCTGATTGCGGATGAAATTCGGGGCGGAGTGGCTATCTACGCTCATGGGCTGTCTAAAGAACCTCTGTTCGTTCGCGAAGTGACCGGAGGGCACGTCAAAGCACTGGCTGGCGCCTCGACACGGTTTCGCCCGCGGGTGCAAAGCCGCTATTATAGCGCGACGCCAGCGCGCGACGCCAAGTCGCGCTCAGTTCTCTTCGCCAGGATACGCCCATGATCGTTCTGCAAACCAATTACGGCAGCATTCGTCTGCGCCTCGACCATGAAAACGCGCCCAAGACCGCGGCCAACTTCGAGCAATACGTGCGCGACGGCCATTACGACGACACCCTGTTCCATCGCGTCATCGATGGCTTCATGGTCCAGGGTGGCGGCTTCGACACCCAGTTCGAACAAAAGCCCACGCGCGCGCCGATCGAAAACGAGGCCGACAACGGCCTGAAGAACGTCAAGGGCAGCGTGGCCATGGCGCGCACCCAAGACCCGCACTCCGCCAGCGCACAATTCTTCGTCAACGTCGCCGACAACGACTTTCTCAACCATCGCGACAAGTCCATGCAAGGCTGGGGCTACTGCGTCTTCGCCGAGGTCGCCGAGGGCATGGATGTCGTCGAGAAGATCAAGAACATCCGCACCACGCGCCGCGGCATGCACGCCGATGTGCCCGCCGAAGACGTCATCCTCGAGCGCGCCTACGTCGAGGATTGACGATGCACAGCGTCGCGCCGTTATTCGGCGCGACGCTGAAGCACCTGACGCCTGACTCCAGCCACAAGCACGCCCATGAGGACGCCAGCACGATGACCACCCTGCTGATTTCCGATTTACACCTCCACGCAGGCCAGCCGGACATCGTTCACGGCTTTCTGAATTATCTGGA
Organism: Chromohalobacter sp. 11-W; assembly: GCF_029889905.1. GTDB lineage: Bacteria > Pseudomonadota > Gammaproteobacteria > Pseudomonadales > Halomonadaceae > Chromohalobacter. The sequence continues at coordinate 246,165 of NZ_JARANZ010000002.1, forward strand.
GACCGAGGCACGCCACGCCGACACGCTCTATCTGCTCGGCGATATCTTCGAAGCCTGGATCGGCGACGACTACCTCGGCGACTTGGAGCGTCACGTCATTGATGCGCTAAAGCGTCTCAGCGACGCCGGCACCCAGATTTATTTCATGCACGGCAATCGAGACTTCCTAGTCGGTAACGCTTTCGCCGATGCCGCCGGTGCCACCTTGCTCGATGACCCCAGCCTAGTAACCCTGGGCAACCAGCGCGTACTGCTGATGCACGGCGATAGCCTGTGCACCGGCGATGAGGAGTACATGAAGTTTCGTGCCATGTCGCGCGATCCCGAATGGCAAGCCCAGATTCTCGCCCTGCCCGTCGAGCAACGCCTGGAACTCGCCAAGAGCCTGCGCCTGCAATCCGCGGACGCCAACACGCAAAAAGCCGATGCGATCATGGACGTGACGCCGGCGGAAGTCGAAGCAGCCATGCGCACGCATGACGTCACCACGCTGCTCCATGGCCATACGCACCGCCCGGCGGTACACGACTTCGATCTCGACGGTCAGCCTGCCCAACGCATCGTACTCGGCGACTGGCGGCCCGGCAGTGGCTGGGAAGTGCGTGTCGAGGACGATGCCGCGCCCCAGCTACGCGAATTCGCGATCTGACGACGCTGAGCTTGCAATCATGTCCGCTCGTGCTGCGGCTCGAAGGCACGATCCAGTTGCCAGCGCACCAGCATCGGGGCGTCGGTCAACGAGACCTGGCCCAGCAATTGGCGGAAGCGTTGCCGCATCTCGTCATCATCGGGATCGACTAGCGTGAGCCAGACTTCGCAGGCATTGATCTGGTGATGCCGATTTTCCTGTTCGCTCGCCACGCGATAGGCCTGTTCGGCCAAACGACGCACGTCCTGAGGTGCATGCCCCTGCGCATGGCGAACACGCACCATTTGCAGGGTCAGCTCCGGCAAATACAACGAATCGCGTTCACGCGCGACCATCAAGCACTGGTCCAGATAGTCCTCGGCCCGGGCATATTCTCCCAGCGCCAAGCATGCATCGCCGTACCACAGCAAAGGGCGCTGATAACGATCCTGCCCCGTGGCCTCGGTCACCCGCTCCATGCTTTCTTCGAGCAACTCCAGGCCCTGGGGGTCGCCGCTCATCGCCTTGTACCAACCGAGAATGCCTTGCGCCGCGTAATGCCAGAGATGCAGATCCGGCGTCGACGTCACTTCGTACGCGCGTTCGGCGCGTGTCGCCGCCATGTGCACATGGCCTAACTGGCGATACAACGCCGCGGCGAAAATCAACGACAGTGCCAACGAGCCAGGATGCTTGATCGACTCGGCCAGGCGTATTGCCGCCTCGATCTGTTGCTCGGCACGCAAATAATCGCCGCGCAGGCACAAGGCCCAGGCATGATAGCAAGCCGCGGCGATCTGCGGATGATCGGAAAATGGCAGCCAATCGAGCACCATCGGCTGATGCAACGGATCGATTTCCTCGAGATGCTCGAAAGCATGGCGCACGCGTCCCGCCCAATATTCGCAATGCGCACGCGCGTAATCCGCCAGGCGCTGGTAGCGCGGATCGACGAGGCCCTCGGCGAATGTCGACAAGCGCGCCGCCAGTGCAAACGCATCGGCATGTGCATGGCGCTGACTGCAGCCGACCCATAGTCCCCAAGTCACCAGGAACGGTTGCTCGTCATCCGGTTCGTCGTCTTCGACGCGCCGCGTTTCCAGCGTTGCCAGCATATCCTTGGCGCGCACGAAGCTCTCATGCGCCGTGGGTGAACCGTGCCCTTCGAGTGCAAAGGCAGCCTGGCCGCGCACCGTCAACAGGCTGATATGGCGCTCTTCCTGCGAGGCGAGATCTTGCAGGCACTCCAGGCCAGAGTCGGCCATCTGAAGCGCCGTGCGGTTGGCACTGAGTTTGAGAGCGGCCCGCGCGGCAAGCTCGAAGTAGCGCGCCGCCCGCGCATGGTCGCCGCTACGACGCAAGTGAGACGCAAAATACCCCGGATGCTGGCCAATCAAGGCCGGAAAGCGCTCCTCGATGAGCGTGACGACCTGGTGATGTAGCCGCTCCCTGACATCGCGAGGACAGGAAAGATACGCGGCTTCCTGCAACAGTTGATGAACGAACTGGTAGTCGAACGGGCTATCGCCATGACAAGGCTCGATGATCTCCAGGCGCTGCATGTGATCGAGCACCTGCTTGAGGCGTGTCTCGCCGAGCCCAGTGCATTCGCGCAAGAAGGTGACCCGGAATTGGCGCCCGAGCACTGCCGCGACATGGGCCACATCGCGGTCGGCATCGAGCTGCTCGATGCGGCTGGAAAGAAGCCCCAGCAACCCGCGTGGCAACTCATCCACCTGGACACGCCGCCCCTCGCGGCGATCCATGTCGAGACGCCGGCAAATTTCCTGCAAGTAAAGCGGCACGCCGTCGCAACGCTCGATGAGCTGCTCACGCAGACGCGGACTGATGTGCAGCCGATAATGCTTGGCCAGTTGTACCAGCAAGCGTGACGACTGTGTGCTGTCCAGGCGTCCCAACACGATGTGCTGGTCCCAATTGAGTCGCACCGGCAGCGCCTCGCGCCCATGGTGGCTGGCAATCAGCATGAAGGGGACATTGATCGGCAGGCGTGCCTGCAATGCCAGCAATACCTTGAGCGAGAGCTCATCCAGCCATTGCAGGTCGTCGATGACCAAGGCCAGTGGGCGGCTCGCGGTGATACGTTCTATCAGCGAATGGAAGAGTTGCGTGACCGGCTCGAGACTCTCACCGATGTCGCCGTCACCGCCATCGCTCAGCGCATGGTTGAGCACCTCGCGCCGCGACTCGTCCAGCGCCGGCTCATTGGCCAACCAGGCGGCCAGCGTTGAGCCATCGACATCTCGGTCGAGATACCAGCGCAATAGCGAGCGCACCACCCCGTAAGGCGTCTGGGTCGACAATCGGGTCGTCGGCTGCCAGCACAAGGCGATCTCCTGGCTTTGCTCCAGTTGCCGGAAGCTTACCAGCAACGCCGACTTGCCCATGCCCAGCGCACCTTGCACCAGCACGCTCTGGCGCAACCCGATGACCACTCGGGCCAGCGCATCACGCAACTGTCGCAGTGCCGCTTCGCGTCCGATCAAGCTCGGCGGCGTGGCATCGCGTCCGCCTTCGTCGACCCCCAGTACCAACGCACGCAGGCGCACGCGTCCATCGGCGGCCAGCAAGCGCGTTGTCAGGCGCGGCTGCAGATCCAGCGCGGGGGGCATGTGCTGGCTCGCCTCTTGCGAAATCACCAGTTCGCTGCCCTGGGCGGCGCTCATGAGCTCGAGCGCCGGTTGCGTCACCTGCCCCAGGGGATCGGCCAAGCGGCGTTCGGGCAGATACAAGCCACGCCCACTGTTGAGTCCCGCGGCCAGTTCAAAACGCGGCGCCGGATCGCCACCCGACCAGTGACGCTGGACCTCTTCGGGCAACTGGCGGCGGCAATGTTCGTACAATGCCACCAGCTCGGCCAGTTGGTGTGTCGGCCCGTGGGTGCCGAAGCAGGCTAGCCCTAGTCCGCCGGTGGCGCCAGGCAGCCAGAACCCACCCAATAGATGGCATTGGCGCTCCAACCAACGCATCAACTCCACCTGCAGGAGCAGACAGGCGTGCCCCTGAGCACGCTCCTGCCAATCGCCCTGCAAGTGCAGGCGAATCGCCATCACCGATAGCTGGCGATAGTCGATCTCGTCTTCGCGCACGGGGGCACTGTCCAGCGCCACGGTCCGCGAAAAAGCGCCCTGGGGCGAGGTGGGCACCGTCGGTTGCGCGCCACCCGACCAGTAGCGCGCCAGCTGTAAAAACTCAGCTTCGGGCTGCTGGCCGGACAGCGCCAGCAGTTCCAGATAAGCATTGAACTGCTCATGCGCGGCGGCAATCTGCCCTTTCTCGGCTAGCTGGCGCACCAGACGCTCATGAAAGGGGCCATACCCCGAGAAACGGCTCACCAACTGACGCAATATCTCCTCGGAGACATCATCGACCTCACCCAACGCATGCTCGATATAGGCGATCATGCGTTGGCGCCATTCGCCGCGCACCTTGACCAGCCAGCGCTGGAACTCACTGCACTGCGGCAAGTGCAGCTCTTCGACCAGGTCGCCGCGATACAAGGTGAGCAACTCATCGATGGCCCCGATCTCGGGCGGCGCTTGCAGCAGCGTCTCGAGGCGACGCACATCCATCACCCAATGCGACTCCAGGCGCAACTCGATGCTTTGACGCGAGACCGTCAAGGCCGACTCGGCTTCATCGCCGAGACGTTGCCGCAGGCAATGCAGCGCATGACGCAAATTGGTGCGTCCCGACGACAGGCCTTGATCGGGCCACAGCATTTCCGCCAGCCCGGCGCGATTGGCCGCTTGCTCGTTGAGCAACAGGTAGACCAACAACGCCTTGACCTTGTCATAGCTGAATTGGGTGAGCGTGGCACCCCCCAACGTCATCGAAAAATGCCCGAAAAGCGTCAATCGAGGCGGTACCGGGGTGTCCTGAGTCATCGTCGTCATACCCTGATTGGGCCGGTGCCGTCGGCGAGCGCGATCACGCTACCGACGGCACACCGCTGTGGAAACGAAAGCAGGTATCCGGTGATTCGATCAGTTCGCGCTCACGCTCGGCGAAAAACGCGATACGTGGCGCGATATCCTGCGTGGCGTACTGCTGCGCCAGCGCCAGGTAATCTTCGTAATGGCGTCCTTCCGACTTAACCAGAGCGCGATAGAACTTGGCAAGCTCATCATCCAGAAAAGGGATCAGAGACGCGAAACGTTCACAGGAGCGTGCCTCGATGAAGGCGCCGACGATCAGGGTATCGACCAACCGTTGCGGATCGTCCTTGCCGACATGCTGCCGCAACCCCGCTGCATAGCGCGAGGCGCTGAGTTGGCGATAACGCACGCCACGCGCGCGCATCAAGGTGACCACCTGCTCGAAATGCAAGAGCTCCTCGCGAGCTAGCTGCGACATCTTGGTCAGCAACTCAGTATGCTCGACATAGCGATACATCAGATTCATCGCCGTGGATGCCGCCTTTTTTTCGCATTGAGCGTGATCGATGAGCAATAGCGACGGATGCGCCAGCGCTGCCTGAATCCAGGCATCCGGAGTCACGCACGGCAAGAAGTTCAACAGTTCCTGGGGTAGCAAGGCGTTTGCGTCAGTGGACATGGCTTTCTTCTATCAGGTGAGAGGATGCTTACAAAAGGACGTCGCTCGCCTATTTTGTAAACACCCTCTGAGCGGTCATGAAAGTTAAACGGAAGGCTCGGTCGGCGCTGTCGTCAGACGGTGGAGCGCCTCCTGCATCAACGCTTCCTGCAGCGCCGCGTACAAGGCATCGGGCGCGAGTCGCGCGACGCTTGCATGACGTCGTAGTCCATAGCGACTCAAATCCTGCATGCGCGTACGCCCCACACGCAGCAGTTCTACGGCGCGTGACAACGATGGCTGGTCGCTGCGAAAGCGAATTTGGTGACGTATCAATTGCGCCTCCAGGCATGCCGGATCGTCGACGTGCAGGAAGCGTGAGGCGACCCGCACACGCAGCGCATCCAATGCCTGGATTCGCGCTGCTCGGGCCTCAGCGTCGAGCGTGAACCAGTCGCGAATTTCGTCCTCTGTACGTTGGCAACCACGGCATACGCGATCACCGACGGTCGTCGAGCACAATCCCACGCATGGCGACTGGATACGCTTTGCCTTGCTCTCGTTGGCGGCCATCTCACCTCCCTTTTGCCCGAGCACTCATGATATCGCGAGCGCGCCGCTACAGCGACCGCCGCGCATGGCATGCCTTTGACCTTCCTCTCAACGCCCGGCACAGAAGGCCTTCTTAACATTGTCGACAGTTTCGAGTAGAATCTCGCTGCCTATTTAGACCGGTGACAACCTGCCCCAGGTCGTGTCTGCCGTGCGCGTGCGAGGAATCGCCACGCGCATCGCCCCCGCCCTGGTTTCGATGACTGACGAGGGTCCCAACGTGCTTGAAGCCTACCGCCAACATGCCGAGGAGCGCGCGCGCGAAGGCGTGCCGTCCCAGCCGCTCAACGCCGAGCAAACCGCCGAACTGGTCGAGTTGCTCAAGGCGCCGCCCGCCGGCGAGGAAGAAACGCTTCTCAAGCTGCTCACCAACCGCGTCCCGCCCGGCGTGGACGAAGCCGCTTACGTCAAGGCCGGCTTTCTGACCGCCATCGCCAAAGGTGAGGCGACGTCGCCGCTGATCGACAAGACGCACGCGGTCAAGCTGTTGGGCACCATGCAAGGCGGCTACAACATCGCCACCCTGGTCGAACTCCTCGACGATGACGCCCTCGCCCAGGAAGCCGGCGAACAGCTCAAGCACACCCTGTTGATGTTCGATGCCTTCCACGATGTCGCCGAACGTGCCAAGAACGGCAATGCCATCGCGCAAGCCGTGCTCGAATCCTGGGCCGCGGCCGAATGGTTCCTGGCCAAGCCGGCCCCTGCGGAAAAAGTCACGCTGAGCGTGTTCAAGGTGCCGGGCGAAACCAACACCGATGACCTTTCCCCCGCGCCGGACGCCTGGTCGCGCCCCGATATCCCGCTGCATGCCAATGCCATGCTCAAGAATCCGCGCGAGGGTATTACGCCGGAAGCACCAGGCAGCAAGGGCCCCATCGCACAGATCGACGAGGTCAAGGCGAAAGGCTTCCCGGTCGCCTATGTCGGCGACGTCGTGGGCACCGGATCGTCGCGCAAGTCAGCCACCAACTCCGTGCTTTGGTTCTTCGGCGACGACATTCCCAACGTGCCTAACAAGCGCGCCGGCGGGTTCGTGTTCGGCGGCAAGATCGCACCGATCTTCTTCAACACCATGGAAGATGCTGGCGCCCTGCCCATCGAAATGGATGTCTCCAAGCTCGAGATGGGCGATGTCATCGATGTCTATCCTTATGAAGGCAAGGTGACGCGCCACGGCAGCGACGAGGTCGTCTCCACCTTCGAACTCAAGACTCAGGTCATCCTCGATGAGGTGCGTGCTGGCGGCCGCATTCCGTTGATCGTGGGCCGTGGCCTGACCGAGAAAGCGCGTAACGAACTCGGCCTCCCTGGCTCCGATGTCTTCCGCAAGCCCGAACAGCCGATCGACACCGGCAAGGGCTTCACCTTGGCGCAGAAGATGGTCGGCAAGGCCTGTGGCATGGGCGGCGTACGCCCGGGCATGTACTGCGAACCCAAGATGACGACCGTCGGCTCGCAGGACACCACCGGCCCGATGACCCGCGACGAGCTCAAGGACCTGGCGTGCCTCGGCTTCCAGGCCGACTTGGTGATGCAGTCCTTCTGTCACACGGCGGCTTACCCGAAGCCGGTCGATGTCGAGACTCACCACACCCTGCCCGACTTCATCATGAACCGTGGCGGCGTTTCGCTGCGCCCGGGTGACGGCATTATCCACTCGTGGCTCAACCGCATGCTGTTGCCAGACACCGTCGGTACCGGCGGCGACTCCCACACCCGCTTCCCGATGGGCATCTCCTTCCCGGCGGGCTCGGGATTGGTCGCCTTCGCCGCCGCCACCGGCGTCATGCCGCTGGATATGCCGGAATCCGTGCTGGTGCGCTTCAAGGGCGAACGCCAGCCCGGTATCACACTGCGCGACCTGGTGCATGCGATTCCCTATTACGCTATCAAAGACGGCCTCTTGACCGTCGAGAAGTCGAACAAGCAGAACTTCTTCTCAGGCCGCATTCTGGAAATCGAAGGCCTCGAGGACCTCACCGCCGAACAGGCGTTCGAGCTCTCCGACGCTTCCGCCGAACGCAGCGCCGCTGGCTGCACGATCACTCTGGGCGAGGAGCGGGTCGCCGAGTATCTGAACTCCAACGTCACTCTGCTCAAGTGGATGATCAGTAATGGCTACGGCGATGCCCGCACGCTGGAGCGTCGTATTCAAGCCATGCAGGAATGGCTGGCCGATCCCAGCCTGATGCGTGCCGATGGCGACGCCGAGTATGCCGCGGTGATAGAGATCGACATGAGCGAACTCGACCAACCCGTGCTGTGCGCACCCAACGACCCCGATGACGCGCGACTGCTCTCCGAGGTCGCCGGCGAGCAGATCGACGAAGTCTTCATCGGCTCGTGCATGACCAACATCGGCCACTTCCGCGCCGCCGGTAAACTGCTCGAGAAACAGCCTCCCGGCAGTCTGAAGACCCGGCTATGGCTTGCGCCGCCCACCAAGATGGACCAACATCAGTTGACGGAAGAGGGCTATTACGGCATTTACGGGCGCGCTGGCGCACGCATGGAAATGCCGGGCTGCTCGCTGTGCATGGGCAATCAGGCACGCGTAGCGCCCAAGTCCACAGTGGTCTCGACCTCCACGCGCAACTTCCCCAACCGTCTGGGCGATGGTGCAAATGTCTATCTTGCCTCCGCCGAGCTGGCCGCCATCGCGGCCGTCGAGGGACGCTTGCCGAGCGTCGAGGAATACAAAGGTTACATGAGTGAGTTCAATGCCATGGCGAGTGAAATCTACCGCTACATGAACTTTCATGAAATCGAAGAGTTCCAGAACGCGGCCGCGAACGTGATTCCGGTCGCCGAGGAAGCCTGACCACTCGTCTCCAATGCTCGCCTATTGAGAAAGAGTGCAGGTCACCGAAACGCCCCGCCAATGCGGGGTGTTTTTTTATGGTGTCTCCATATACCAACGCCCGAATACGTTTTTTAACACTGTTCGCCTTGTCAGTGGGCCGGACAGACGCTTAGATATGAAACGCTCGTTCGCGCCCCATTCCATACGGGTATGGGATGAGACGGCAGGATGCCATGACATTCCGACCATCCGATGCCGCGCCTCAAGGCCGGCACACAAAAGGTACGTCGTGATGAGAAAATCAAGGAGAACCCCATGACACTCAAGACTTTGATCACCGCTTCCGTGGCCACGTCGAGTCTTCTCGTCTTCGCACCTAATGCCATGGCCGCTCCCAGCCCCGAAGGCTTGTACTTCGGCGTCGGGACCGGCTTCAGCTCGCTGGAAAACGATGACGGCGACGTTGACGATTTTATCGAGTCGGGCAGCGAGGACTTCGATGTCGACGATGACGACAACAGCTTCAAGGGCTTCGTCGGCTACAACTTCAACCGCTACTTCGCCACTGAGGCGTTCTATGCGGATCTCGGACGTGTCGAGCTCAAGGGCAACGACACAGCCAATACCGACCTCGAGTCAGAAGCCTACGGCGTCAGCCTCGTCGGCAAGCTGCCCATCACGAATTGGTTCGAACTTTTCGCCAAGGCGGGCATGGCGAAGTGGGAAACCGACGTCGACGGCAATCTCGGCGGCGCCAGTACCGATCTGAAGGACAACGATGGCGTGGACCCGGTCTACGGTGCCGGCGCGCAATTCAACTTCACGCCCTTCCTGGTGCGCGCTGAATACGAGCGCTACGACTTCGATAGCGACTACCAGGTGGATTCCTTCTCCGCATCCGTGGGCTGGCAGTTCTAAAGAACGCCTCTGCGGGCATCGCTGTACAAGACGCCGGGCCGCGCCCGGCGTCTTCCTGTCATTTTGCTAGTTCTTCTCCCCCCAAGGCCGCAATGGCGCGATGCTCAGAGCATGGCATGATGACACCTGTTTCAGCGAACGCCGCACAGGCGAGGAGACAGCATGCCCACTATCATCACTCCCGATATCTGTGACGCCTATCCCGACGTCAAGGTGATCGAGCCATCGTTGGCCAATGTCGGCGGACACGACGCCTTCTACGGGCCAGTACGCACGGTCAAGTGCTTCGAGGATAACTCGCGCGTCAAGGAAGCCGTCAACGAACCCGGCGATGGTGCCGTCCTGGTCGTTGATGGCGGCGGCTCCTGGCGTTGCGCTCTGCTGGGCGACATGCTGGCCGCCAAAGCCGTCGACAATGGCTGGGCCGGCATCATCGTCCATGGTTGCGTACGCGATGTCGACATTCTCAACGAGACTCCAATCGGCATCCAGGCGCTTGGCACGCACCCTCGCAAGAGCGAGAAACGTGGCGAGGGCCAGCGCGATATTCCCGTCACTTTCGGCGGCGTGACGATCGCCCCGGGGCAGTGGCTTTACGCCGACAACAACGGAATCGTGATTGCCCATGAGCCGTTAACGCTAGACGACTGATAGCACTGCTATTTGCCAGCAGCGAGCGACGATGCGAGCCTAGCAAGATCCTGAGAGGAAACGAAGGAGTTGTCATGCTCGCCACCCGCACGTTGCTGGGTGACATTGCGACCCAATTGCGCGCTCAGGGACGAGCGTTACTGGTTTTTCATCTATTCTTCACCGTCCTCGCCACGGCCGTATTGGTGCCGTTGACGACCTGGACCCTGACCAGTCTGCTGCATGCCTTCCATCGTCAGGCACTCAGTAATGCCCAGATCGCCGACATGGCGCTGTCTCCTTTGGGCCTTGCCTGGGGTCTCGTGGCACTGGGCCTGAGTTTCCTGCTGATCTTCCTGCAGCAAAGCGGCATGATGCGGTTGGTCGCCGCGCCCAGGCCGGGGCGCTACCGGGCAACGATGAATACACTGTGGCAAATCGGTCGCCGCTTTCCGGATATCGCCGGGCTCACATTCCTGCAGGTCGGCGCCCACTTGCTACTCGTCGTCCCGTTTGCGCTGCTGACCGCCTATTGTTATGACGCCCTGCTCGGCGATGCCGAGCTCTACGTCGTGATGCGCATGAAGCCCCCCGCCTTATGGTATTTCGCCATGCTCGGCGGCGGCCTGGCACTCATCGCACTCTGGCTTCAAGCACTGCTTTATGCGCGCTGGTTCCTGGCACTACCCGCTCTGGTACTCGACCGGCTTTCCCCACTCCAGGCGCTGACACGCAGCCGTGCGCTAACCAGGGGGCGACACGCGCGCATCACGGCTCTGGCGCTGACATTCGCCTTGGGTGTCGCGGCGCTGCCGGTCCTGTTCAGCATCCTATTCAATAGCCTGGCATCGCCGCTGATCAGCCACCTACCGGATCGCATCTCGCTACTCATTCCCGTCATGCTGGTCTACGTGGCGGCCTATACGCTTTCGATCATCGCCGTGACGTTTCTGGGGGTCGCGGCCAATAGCCTGCTGGTGGCCAATCTCTATCGACGCTTGGGCGGCGGCATGCTCGGTGTCGCGGACTCACCGGCCCCCCAGCAGTCGGGATGGTGGGCCTGGGCCGCCGAGGCCGTCTTGCTGGCCTTCGCGTTGCTCCAAGCGGGATGGGTGCTGAGCGACTTCCAACTGCGCGACGATGTCACCGTCACCGCCCATCGCGGCAGTTCGATGGCGGCACCGGAAAACACCCTGGCGGCGATGCGCCAAGCCATTCAGGAAGGCGCCGACTACCTGGAGCTGGACGTCAGGCTATTGCGCGACGGCAATGTCGTCCTCTCTCACGACCGGACGCTGGAACGCCTCACCGGCCAGGCATTGAACATCAACGACCTGACGCTGGAGGAAACACGCGATATCGATATCGGTAGCTGGTTCGGGGATGAATTTTCCGATGAACGCTTGGCAACGCTCGATCAGGTGATTGGCCTCGCGCATGGCAAGTCGCGCCTGTACGTCGAGCTCAAGCCCATCCCCGGCAACGAGCAGGCGCTCATCGAGGCGGTCGTCGAACGTTTGCGGCGTTACGGTATCGCCGACAGCGCGGTAATCGCGTCATTATCGCCGACGGTGATTCGCGACGTCGAAGACTATGCCCCCGATATCGATACCACGCTGTTCGTTCAATTCCTGTTGCCCGGCGCTCTGACCTCGACCCCGGCCGACATCATCGGCCTGCGTCACACCCGCGCCGATGCCGGCACCGTCAGCATGGTGCATGACAGCGGCCGCGAATTGCATGTCTGGACCGTCAACAGCGCCCGTGACATGTCGCGTTACATCGATATGGGCGTCGACAATATCATCACCGACCGTCCCGCGACGCTGATCGACTTGCTCATCGAACGCGCCACCCTCAGCGATGGCGAGTTGCTGCTGCTCAAACTGCGCAATTGGTTACATCAGTGAATAGAGCGAATAGCGAATAGCGAATAGAACTAATAATGAATAGAACTACTCGCGACATATACACCGCTCCACGAAAAAGGGCGCGCCACAGTCGGCGCGCCCTTTCCTGCTTCCGTATGGACCGTTTCAGCCGCCGACCTTTTCACCCGCCAGCATGAACCAAGTTTCGAGTACCGCGTCGGGGTTCAATGACACGGAATCGATGCCCTGCTCCATCAGCCATTTAGCAAGCTCGGGGTGATCCGACGGTCCCTGACCGCAGATACCGACATACTTGCCCTGTGCCCGGCACGCCTGGATGGCCATGGACAACAGTTTCTTGACCGCCGGATTACGCTCGTCGAAGAGGTGCGCCACGATGCCTGAATCGCGATCCAGCCCCAGCGTCAACTGAGTCAGGTCATTGGAGCCGATGGAGAAACCATCGAAATGCTCCAGGAACTCATCAGCCAAGAGCGCATTGGCCGGCAGCTCGCACATCATGATGACCTTGAGGCCCTGGCCCTGAGGAGATGAAGAGGCGCCCCGCTTGAGCCCATTGGCTTCCATCAGGGAGACGACTTCACGCCCTTCGTCCGGCGTTCTCACGAAAGGCACCATGATCTCGACGTTATCGAGGCCCATGACATCGCGAACCCGCTTCAGAGCGCGGCACTCCAGCTCGAAGCACGGCCGGAATGTTTCGGAGATGTAGCGCGAAGCGCCACGGAACCCGAGCATCGGGTTCTCTTCACCGGGCTCGTAGAGCTTGCCACCGATGAGGTTCTCGTATTCGTTGGACTTGAAATCGGAGAGTCGCACGATGACGCGCTTGGGATAGAACGCCGCTGCCAGCGTGGAAATACCCTCCACCAAGCGGTCGACGTAAAAGCTGACCGGGTCGTCGTATCCCGCGGTCCGCAGGTCGATGGTCTGCTGCAGGTCGGCGGGCAGCGTGGCGTAATCGATCAATGCCTTGGGATGCACGCCGATCATGCGGTTGATGATGAACTCCAGGCGTGCCAACCCGACCCCCGCATTGGGCAAGCTAGAAAAGCCAAAAGCCCGGTCGGGATTGCCGACGTTCATCATGATATGGAAAGGCAGCTCCGGCATATTATCGACCGTCGTCGTCTGACAGTCGTAATCGAGCAAGCCATCGTAGACATGGCCGGTGTCACCCTCGGCGCAGGACACGGTCACTTCACGGCCATCGGCAAGCGCCTGGGTCGCGTCGCCACAACCCACCACGGCGGGAATGCCCAATTCGCGCGCGATAATGGCCGCATGGCACGTACGCCCGCCCCGGTTGGTGACGATCGCGGAGGCGCGCTTCATGATCGGCTCCCAGTCGGGGTCGGTCATGTCGGTCACCAGCACATCGCCATCGTGTACCTTGTCCATCTGTTCGGGACTGGCCACGATCTTGACCGCGCCCTGGCCGATGCGCTGGCCGATGGCGCGGCCATCCACCAGTACGCGGCTTTTTTCCTTGAGCTGAAAACGCTCGAGCTTGCCGCCTTCCACGTTGGACACCACGGTTTCAGGACGTGCCTGCACGATGTACAGCTTGCCATCGTCGCCATCGCGCGCCCATTCGATATCCATCGGGCGTCCATAGTGCTCCTCGATGGTCACCGCTTGCCGGGCCAACGCCATGACCTCATCATCGCCGAGACAAAAACGCTGACGGTCGGCGTGCGGTACATCGACGGTCTTCACCGAACGGCCAGCGGCGCTTTCTTCCCCGTAGACCATCTTGATCAGCTTGGAGCCCAGTGTCCGCCGCAGCACCGCCGGACGCCCTGCCGCTAGCGTCGGCTTGTGGACATAGAACTCATCCGGGTTGACTGCGCCCTGAACGACCGTCTCGCCCAGTCCCCAGGAGCCCGTCACGAAAACGGCATCGCGATAACCGGATTCGGTATCGAGCGTGAACATCACGCCGCTGGCTGCCGTTTCGGAACGGACCATCTTCTGCACACCGGCGGAAAGCGCCACGTTCTCGTGCGGATAACCTCGATGCACGCGGTAGGCAATGGCACGGTCGTTGAACAGTGACGCGAAGACTTCGTGAACGGCACGTTTGACGTTGTCGAAGCCCTCGATATTGAGGAAGGTTTCCTGCTGCCCCGCAAACGACGCATCGGGTAGATCCTCAGCCGTCGCGGAGGAGCGTACCGCCGCCTTGAGATGCGGATGCTTGTCCTGAAGCTGGCCATACGCCTCGGCCAAGACCCGCTCGAAAGCCGGTGGCAATGGCGTATCGATGACCCACTGACGGATCTGCGCCCCTGTATCCGCCAGGGCCGTGACATCGTCGACATCCAGACGCGCCAACGCTTCGTTGATACGTTCGTTGAGTCCCTCGTGCGCGAGGAATTCGCGATAAGCGACGGCGGTGGTAGCAAATCCGCCGGGCACAGTGACACCGGCACCCGCCAGGTTGGAGATCATTTCCCCGAGTGACGCGTTTTTACCGCCCACCCGCTCAACATCATTCATGCCAAGCTGATCGAACCAAACGATATACTCTTCCAAGAGAACCCCCTCGAGTCAGGACGGTCGCGATGACGACGTCGTCACAGCCAGTACCGCGCGGGGCGCGGCGGATGCTCGTACCCTATCAAGGGGGCTTGCTATTCGCCATTGGTCTAATAGCGAAGGGGTTGGAGTATTTTTACAACAACGTGGCATTTTCGAGGATTCTTGTAGTCGCCTTGCCGAGCGCGACGAACGCCTATTTGCGCTTGTCAGAAAGGAACCAGAGAATAGGCACGACATTTTCGCCACGTTCGGACATCGCCATGCCCCGCACCGCTTACTTCATCTCCGATGGTACCGGCATCACCGCAGAAACGCTGGGTCGCAGCCTGCTCGCCCAATTCGAGGGCGTCGAGCTCAATCTGGTGGTCAAGCCCTATATCGATACGCTGGAAAAAGCCCACACCCTGGCGGCCATCATCGCCCAGACCGCCGACCGTGACGGCGCCCGCCCCATCGTGATCGATACCATCGTCGATCAGGCGATCCGCGACATCATCGCCGCCGCACCAGGCTTCAAGGTAGATATCTTTTCGACGTTCCTGGCCCCGCTCGAAGAAGAGCTGGCGACCCATTCCACGTATACGGTGGGACGCACCCACGCTATTGGCCGCGATGACATTTACATGCATCGCATCGATGCCGTGCACTTCGCGCTCGACAACGACGATGGCGCACGCACGCATCAATACGACCAGGCCGATGTCATCCTGGTCGGCGTCTCACGTTGCGGCAAGACGCCGACCTCGCTCTATCTGGCCCTGCAATTCGGCATTCAAGCCGCCAACTATCCCCTGACCGAGGATGATTTGGATGAAGACGGTACGCTGAGCATGCCCAAGGCGTTGGCGCCTTATCGTCACAAACTATTCGCCTTGACCATCGACCCTCGCCGACTCGCGGCGATTCGCAGCGAACGTCGCCCCAACAGTCGGTATTGCTCGATGGATCAATGCATGCAGGAACTGCAGCAAGCCGAGGCACTATTTCGTCGCTACCATATCCCCTATATCGACACCACACGCTTTTCCATCGAGGAAATTTCCACACGCATGATCGCCGAGACCAGCCTGACACGGCGTTTCAGCCCGCGTTGAACGGGCTCATAGATCGGCAAGTGGATGCGTCTCGGCATCCCAAAGCGGCATGAAAAAGCCATCGATGTAGTTCGCTGGCACGTTGGCGACCTCCGTATACGCCCATTGCGGCGCCCGGTCCTTGTCGATCAACAGCGCACGGATGCCCTCGGCGAGCTCCGTATGCCGACAACATTGCACCGACAGCATCAACTCATCGCGAAACGTCTCCGCCAAGCTACCATGCCGGTGCCGACACAGCATGCGCCACACCAAGTGCACCGTGGCGGGGCAACCCGCCGCCAGACGCGCACGATTGGCGGCTAGCCAAGCGTCCTCACGAGGGTCATCGAGGATACGACGTACGACCTGCGTGATATCCGCCCCATCGCTCAAGGTCTGCAAATGATCCAGACGCGGCATGACCTCGGCCTCCGGTGCCAGCGTGCGGTTCTCGAAACCACGCAAGACCTCTCTGACCGCCTGCTGGGGATGGCGATAATCGGCATTTTCCAGGGCCTTCAGCACGTCTTGACGCGCCTCACTGGCGATGACGCGATCCGCCAGTCCCAGCTCAAGAGCATCGCGCGCATTGAGCTGGGCGCCGGTCACGCCCAAATAAAGCCCCACGCCGCGAGGCATACGCTGGAAAAACCAACTGGCCCCAACATCGGGGTATAGGCCGATGCTGATTTCCGGCATTGCTAGGCGGCTGGTATCGGTCACGATACGATGATCGGCGGCAACCAATAGCCCCAGACCGCCCCCCATGGCGACGCCATCGCCCCAGACGACAAGAGGCTTGGGATAGTGATGCAGGAAATGATCGAGACGATACTCGGCCCCGAAATAAGCCTGAGCGGCCTCTCCCTCGTCTCCGGGCGACTTCGTCATGGCGCGATACAAGGCGACCACATCGCCGCCCGCACAAAAGGCCTTGTCGCCCGCGCCTTGCAGCCATACCGCATGCACCGATATGTCATCCGCCCAGGCGTCGAGCTTGGCATGCAGCGAGGTGATCATCGTCAGTGACAAGGCGTTGAGACTGCCGGGCGCATTCAGCGTGACGACGCCGATATACCCACCATCACGCGTCGGCCGTTCCTCGAAGATCACCTCGGATTCCGTCATCACCACCCCTCACCTTCTGCTGCGAAAAGACGCTGCAAGCTAGCTGTTCATGCGTACGGCTTCATTGTGGCAGAACGCACGCTCACATACCGCGCGGCGCGAAGATTCCCGGCGCATTGCGCCAGTAGCCCTTGTAGTCCATACCGAAGCCGAATACATAGCGGTCGACGACCTCAAGGCTGCAATAATCCGCCTGGAGACCCGGCACTGCCTTGCGGTCGTGACGCTTGTCGACCAGTACCGCTGTCGAAATACTCGCCGCGCCCGCCTGACGACAATAATCCAGAATCGCCGCCAGCGTCGTGCCTTCGTCGAGAATGTCGTCGACGATCACCACATGGCGACCGGCCATGGGAATCTCGGGCGAGACGCGCCAGAACAGCTCGCCTCCGCGCATACCGCCGCGATAGCGTGTCGCATGTAGATAATCCACTTCCAGCGGGAAGCCGAGCCGCGTCAGCAGATGCCCCGTGGTGATCAGCCCGCCGTTCATCACGCAGTAAAAAACCGGCAATGTGTCGCCCAGATCGTGAGTGATCTCGTCGGCCATACGGTCGAGCGCGCGCTCGACTTCCTGCTGCGAAATGAGGCAATCGGCATGCGCCATGACATCGCGCATGGTCGCCAGTGATTCCTGGCACACGGAAGTAGGTTGGTTAGGCATCGGATTCCTGATCGTGATCCTGGGAAGCGTCATTCACTTCGCCTCGTCCGGCATTGCGCGAACGCTGGCGAGACGACGTATAGGGGGCCTCGCGGTCGGGCGCCGCCCGCGAATGGGTAGCGCCGGATGTCGCGTTCTGATCGTTGTCGGCGTTTTCGTTGTTTTCGACGTTCTCGACGTTCTCGGCGGCGTCCTGCGCGTTATCGCCGCTCATCTCGTCGGTGATCGCTACCGGACCGGCAATATGCAATTCGGAAGCCGGTAACGCCAGGCGCGCGTCATGCTCGCGCACGATATCGTAGACACGCAGCAAAATGTCCTGCTTCATCGTCTGAAATTCGGCCCAGTCAGTGGTCTTGGCAAACGCGTATACGATCAACTCTAGCGCATGTTCGCCATAGCTCTGAAAGTACACCAGGATTTGCTCATTGGTATCCACGTCATCATGCGCATCGAGCATCGAGCGAATCGCCTTGACGACCCCCGTGACGCGCTCGATATCGGTATAACGTAGTCGGATGGTCTCGTACAAACGGCGATTGAACATCCGCGAGGGATTCTCGAGCACCAAGCTGCTGAAGGCGGAATTAGGAATGTAGAGCGGACGCGAGTCGAAAGTGCGGATGCGCGTCAGACGCCAGCCGATATCTTCCACGACCCCTTCTATCTCGCGCTCGGGGGATTTAACCCAGTCGCCGACACGAAACGGCTTGTCCAGATGAATCACCAGCCCACCGAAGAAATTGGCCAGCATGTCCCGCGCAGCGAAGCCGATCATCAGACCGCCAGCGCCACCGAAGGCGGCCACCCCCGAGGGTGAGACACCCAAACTTGAAAGAATCAGCAAGCCGATGACAACCACGACGACCGCGCCCAATATCTTGGCCACGGCCGATGCCGTATCGGCGTCCATGGGCTTGGCACGATGCCCGCCTGGCGGAAACACCAGGCGTTTTTCGAGCAGTTTCACGGCCCTGAGGCCTGCCCAGGCCAGCAAGCACAGCGAAATGACGGCACGCGCCTGGGACAGGTGCCCCGCCACCCAATCGATTTCCCAGTGATAACGAATGACGGTCAGGCAAAGCAATGCCCCCATCACCCAGAGCCAGATGCGAAGCGGCCGCCGCAGCGCCTGAATCAGGATATCGTCCCAGCGGTTGTTGGTTTTCTCCAATAACGGTCCAAGACGCCAGAAGACGACCCAGCTCAGCAAATCGACGATCAGCGTGAGGGCGATGACCAAACCAATCGCCGCCACCCACAGCGGCATGCCCAGGGTGGTTTGAATCCAATCCATCACGGGAGAGAAAAAGTCGAACACGAGGTTCCTTCCTTCTAGTACAGGTAACTACACCGATACCCAATGGCGGGGTCAGTGCGTGGGCGTTTCCGAGAGTGCCTCGAGACGCGCATGCGCTCGACGCCAACGCGCCAGCGCGGGCAGCGTTTCAAGCTCAGGGCGGGCCCGACCGTAACGCAACTTGCCCAGACGCTTGGAAGAATGCCCCGCCGCCGCGTCGATGATCTCGAGCGCCGCCGGGCGATCGTTACACACCAGTACCATGTCACATCCCGCTGCCCAGGCGGCCTCGGCACGCGCCGAGGGGGACCCGGCCACGTGCGCGCCGGCCATGCTTAGGTCATCGGAAAACACCACGCCCTTGAACGCCAGTTCCTCGCGCAACATGCCAAGCCAGGAAGGGGAAAACCCCGCCGGGCGCGAGTCGAACGCGGTATACACCACATGCGCCGGCATCACGGCATCCAACTTGCCGGAGAGCGTCTTGAAAGGCACCAGATCATGCTCGCGCAACGCCGATAATGAGCGCGTGTCCTCAGGCAATGCGTGATGCGAGTCGAGGCTGACACCGCCATGCCCTGGGAAGTGCTTGCCCACCGCGATCATGCCGGCCTCATGCAACCCATCGATAAAAGCCTCACCAAGCACCGTGACGACCTCGGGATCGGCGGAAAAGCTGCGATCGCCGATGGCCGGCGAGCGCTGGTCATCGACGTCGAGCACCGGGGCAAAGGTAATATCGAAACCGCAGGCCGCCATTTCCATGCCCAACAGCCAGCCGGCTTCGTGAACCAAGGTGCGAGTCGCGTCGGGGGTCTCGGCATACCCGGCAGCCAGCGTCGCCATGGACGGCAGCCGCGTCACGCCGTCCTGCAGGCGTTGGACACGCCCGCCTTCCTGGTCGATCGCCAGCAGCACGTCAGGGCGCACGTCGCGAATCGCGCGGGTCAAGGCGCGCACTTGCTCGGCATCCTGCGTATTGCGCTTGAACAGGATCACCCCACCGATCTCGGAGCGAGCCAGAAGATGACGTTCGTCGTCGCTGAGTTGAGTACCTTCGATGTCCAGCATGACCGGGCCGAGAGGTTGGGTCATCGTCGCGCTCCTGGCAAATGGAGGAAGGATTCTAGGCGGTGAGCCGCACTACGTCGAGCGCAGCCCCTGTGTAAACAAGCCTCTCAGTCGTGCAGCCAAACCGGGGTGCCGGCCGGCGCGGCCTCGAACACGGCCAGCAACGTCTCGTCGCGTAGCCGAATACAGCCATGCGAGGCCGGCGTTCCCATCGGCTGGTCGGCGGGTGTGCCATGCAGGTATATATAGCGGCGCTGACTATCCACATCGCCACCGCGGTTGACACCTCGTTCCAGACCACACAACCACAGGATACGCGTCAATATCCAATCCCGCTCGGGATGGACACGTGCCAGTTCGGGCGAAAACACCTCGCCGGAGGGGCGCCGCCCGCGAAAGACGCTACCGGCCGGCAACCCATTGCCGATGGCCGCGCGCACATAATGCCATCCTACAGGCGTCTGCCCGCTACCCTCGTGCTGTCCGATACCGTTCTCCCCCGAGGAAATCGAGAACGTCTCGCGGCACACATCGCCTTCGCGGATCGTCAGCGATTGCGCGCCAAGATCGATTTCCAGCCAGACACCGTGTTCGGGAGGCAGATCGGCGAGTTGCGGCGTTCGCATCATCCCGCCACCTTGAGCGCATCATCGGGTAATGGCGCCTGCATGCCGGCCACGACCACCGGGCGCAGACGCCGAATCAAGTCGCGCACGCTGACATGCTCGTGATAATCCTTGTCGGCGATATCGCGCAAGGCATCGAGACCCGACAACGTGAAGATCACTGTGCCCAGCATGAAGTGTAACCGCCAGAAGCGCTCCGCCTCGGGCAGTTCCGGCGTGGCACGACGCACCAGATCGCTGAAGCGTGAGAACACATTGCCATAGTGCTCCTGAATGTAACGGCGCAAGTGGCCCTGGGCTTGGGTATAGGCCAGCCCCAGCAAACGCATGAACACCTTGAGGCTATTGCGCTCGGCGGGGACTTCCAACACCGTACGCGCCAGCGTCTCCAACAGCACCTCGAGGGGAATGGCTTCGCCCCGATATTGCACCTCGAGTTCATCCAGAGCCTGGTGAAAACGCTCGGAGAAGGGATCGAGATAGCGCGCGAAGACCGCCTGAATGAGCGCCTTCTTGGATCCGAAATGATAATTGACCGCCGCCAGATTGACCTTGGCTTTGCTGGTGATGGTACGTAGCGAGGTCTCGGCGAACCCCCGCTCGGCAAACAGGACCTCGGCGGTATCGAGAATGCGCGTCACTGTATCTGTCTGAGCCATGGGGGCGCCCCGCGTGGAATAAACGAATGTTTAAAACAATTCGATTCTAAGCCTTGACGTCGATAACGACAAATTCCCACGTTTGAAACACCATGCCCCTGGGCGAATGACTGCGCGAATGGTTGCACCGCGCCAAAGACTGGATACAATCACATACTGTATGCTTGAACACGTCAGCGCCTGCCGGAGGCCCCATGTCCCGCTCGTTAACTTCGCGCCAGCAACATGTCTTCGATTTTATCGTCAA
This sequence comes from Chromohalobacter sp. 11-W, assembly GCF_029889905.1. GTDB lineage: Bacteria > Pseudomonadota > Gammaproteobacteria > Pseudomonadales > Halomonadaceae > Chromohalobacter. Next base: position 267,523 of record NZ_JARANZ010000002.1, read on the forward strand.
GACCATGAATGAGCTTGGCTACCCGCCGACGCGCGCAGAAATTGCCCGGGCCTTGGGCTTTCGCTCGCCAAACGCCGCCGAGGAGCATCTTCGCGCGCTCGACCGCAAGGGGGTCATTCGCATGATCCCCGGCACTTCGCGCGGCATCCGCCTCACTGGAGAAGACGACACCGCCTTGGCCAACGGCGATGGCTTACCGGTCGTCGGTGAGGTCGCCGCCGGCAGCCCAATTCTTGCCGCAGCGCACATTGACCGGCACTGCCCTCTCGCACCGGACTACTTCACACCCCGCGCCGACTACCTGCTGCGTGTCCGCGGGCTCTCGATGAAGAATGCCGGCATTCTCGATGGCGACCTGCTCGCCGTACATCGCACCCAGCAGATTCGCGACGGCCAGATCGTCGTCGCCCGCCTGGAAGACGATGTCACCGTCAAGCGCTTCAAGCGTCAAGGCCATCATGTCTGGCTGCTCGCCGAAAACGAGGATTTTTCACCCATCGAGGTCGACCTACGCCACCAGGATCTCGAGATCGAAGGCCTCGGCGTCGGCGTGATTCGTGGCGGTGGCGGTAACGGCCTGCACTAAGCCGACACGCCGTTCATCATGCGCAAGATCCTTCACGCCGATTGCGACTGCTTTTATGCCGCCGTGGAAATGCGCGACGATCCAGCGTTACGCGACATCCCCCTGGCGATCGGCGGTAGCCCTGAGACGCGCGGCGTTGTCGCCACCTGCAATTATCCCGCGCGCGCCTTCGGCATCCATTCAGCGATGCCCATGGCGCGTGCCATGCGCCTGTGCCCGCATCTAACGCGACTCTCCCCGGACTTCGAAAAATACCGTGCCGTCTCGGCTCGCATCCAGGCACTGTTCCATGAGCTGACGTCACTGGTGGAGCCACTGTCCCTCGACGAGGCGTATCTGGATGTCAGCGAGGTCACACGCTTTCAGGGGAGCGCGACCTGGATGGCCAAATGGCTCAAACAGGAGGCGCTGGCACGCACGGGGATCATCATCTCGGTGGGCGCGGCACCCAGCAAGTTTCTCGCCAAGCTGGCAAGCGACTGGGATAAGCCGGATGGGCTATGCGTGATCGCGCCGGATGAAGTCGAGTCTTTTCTCCTCGCCTTACCCGTCAAGCAGTTGCACGGCGTCGGCCCAGCGACGGCGGCCAAGCTCGAGGCATTGCAGATCGTTACCTGCCGCGACCTCCGCGAATGGCCACTCGAATCTCTGGTCGAGCGCTTCGGCAAGTTCGGACGTCGGCTATTCGAGCTGGCGCGTGGCATCGACGAACGCCCGGTCCAGATCGAGCGTGAACGCAAATCCGTCAGCGTGGAGACGACTTATCACCGCGACCTGCCCGACTTGGCCAGCTGCCATGACGCACTCACGCCGCTCATTGAGCGCTTGATGGCGCGTCTGACACGGCACGGCACGCCGGCCATTCAAAAGCTGTTCGTCAAGGTTCGCTTCAATGATTTCAGCAGCACGACCCTTGAAACCACGGGCCGCGAGGCGCTCGCGGCACGCTTTCAGGCCTTGCTGGACGGTGCCTGGGCCCGCGGTGAGCGCCCCGTGCGCCTGCTGGGGGTTGGCGTGCGACTGACGCCCGAAGCGCAACAACGGCAGATGACACTCTTCGACTGATTCCCTTCAGGCAAAGACGACCGTCTTGTTGCCATGGATCAAGACCCGGTCCTGCAAATGCCAACGTAATCCCCGCGCCAGCACGGCTTTTTCGACGTCACGCCCCAGACGCACCAGGTCCTCGGCGGTATGGCAGTGCGTCACGCGCTGTATGTCCTGCTCGATGATGGGCCCCGCGTCGAGCTCTTCGGTGACATAGTGACACGTCGCGCCGATCAGCTTGACGCCCCGCGCGTAGGCCTGGTGATAAGGCTTGGCGCCCGCGAAGGAGGGCAGAAAACTGTGGTGGATATTGATGATCCGTCCGGCATATCGCTGGCACAGGTTAGGCGGCAGAATCTGCATATAGCGCGCCAGCACCACCGTGTCCGCCCGGGCCTCTTCGACCAGCGCCTCGACCCGAGCGAATGCCGCCGCCTTGTCGTCCGCATCGACCGGCACATGGTGAAAAGGAATGCCATGCCATTCGACCAGCGCACGCAACGATTCATGATTGGAGATCACGCAGGGGATCTCGCAATCGAGCTCACCCGCAGTCCAGCGGTACAGCAGATCGACCAAGCAATGCGACGCACGCGAAGCCATCAGGACAACGCGCTTGGGTTTTGCGGTATCGCTCAGCGCCCAATCCATCGAGAACTCACTGGCAATGGCGGTAAAGTCGTCGCGCATCGCATCGATACTCAGCGGCAACGACTCAGCCTTGATTTCGTAGCGCATGAAAAAGCGTCCGGTGGCCAAGTCCGAGTGCTGATTGGCCTCGGTGATCCAGCCGCCGTGGCCAGCGATGTAACTGGATACGCGAGAAACGATGCCCACGCGATCGGGGCACGAGACGATAAGACGATACGAATGGGACATGCGCGCTACCATCAATCCTGAAATGAGGCGGTGATCGGCGCGCTCTATGAAAGAAGCGCCTCTCACCAAAGGGCGGCTATTGTAGCGAATTCGATCATGACGAGAAGCCTCGATTGTGGCCGCGCCGGGGCATCCCGTATAGTAATGGGCATCTTCACGTTAAGGGATAACGATGTCCCAACCACGCATCCAGATACGCGCCCGCCGCAAACCTCCTCTTCAGATACTGCCCCTCGGCGGCTGCGGTGAAATCGGCATGAATTTCACCCTTTACGGGCACCTTGATCACTGGATCGTGGTCGACTGCGGCATGATGATTCGCCAGGACCTCCCACAGGCGCCCTTGCAAGTCCCCAATGTCGATCTCTTGCCTTCTCAGGGTATCGTGCCTCAGGCAATCTTCGTCACGCATGGGCATGAAGATCACATCGGCGCGATTGCCTGGCTGTGGCCACGTTGGCAATGTCCCATCCATGCGACACCACTGGCCGCCGGCTTGCTGCGCCTGCGCTTCGCCGAGCAGCAACTACCCACCGAGGCGATTCACGTCATCACGCCCGATGAAGCCATGCAAAGCGGCCCTTTCGATGTACGCTTTTTGCCGCTGCCGCACTCGATTCCCGAAAGCTGTGCCCTGCTATTGGCGACACCCGATCACCGCATCCTGCACACCGGCGACTGGAAGCTCGATCCTGAGCCCTTGATCGGTGATCCCGTATGCCCGCAGCGATTCCAGGCACTGGCACCTATCGATCTCGTCGTCGGCGATTCCACCAATGCCCCCGTCTCCGGACACTCACGCAGCGAAGGCGACGTCGCGCGCGCGCTTGAAACAACGATCGGCGCTTGCCCCGGCCGCGTGATCGTCAGCTGCTTTGCCAGCAACCTGGCGCGCATCCTGGCACTGGGCCGTGCCGCCAAGGCATGCGGACGACGCGTCAGCCTCATGGGACGTTCGATGGAGCGCATGGTGAATGTCGCCCGAGGCCTTGGCTATCTCGAGGACTTCCCCTCCCTGGTGCCCGTTCGCGACCTTGGCTATTTGCCGCCCGAAGAGGTGCTGGTCATTGCCACCGGCAGCCAGGGAGAACCACGCTCCGCACTGTCTCGCCTGGCCCAGGGACAGCACGCCGATTTCGAACTCCAGCCTGGCGACAGCGTCATTTTCTCGGCCAAGGCGATCCCGGGTAACGAATTGCTAATCGAGCGGTTACAGGCCGGACTCAAGCGCGCCCACGTCACCCTTTACGATGAACGCAATCATCCCGAGCTGCATGCCTCGGGGCATCCCGCACAGGACGAATTGCAGCGCTTTTATGGCTGGCTCGCTCCCCGGCGCTTGCTGCCCGTGCATGGCGAATTCCAGCACCAACAAGCGCATCGCACTCTGGCGGAATCGCTGGGTATCGAGGTGCCCTGGATTCCACGAAACGGCGATATGCTGCGCTTCGATAACGAGGGCCTGAACTGCATAGCACGCCACTCGCTGACGCCGCATATCGTCACCCAGAATCGCATTCATCCTCTAGAAGGGCTGCGCGCGCCCGCCATGTCGAGCATGCATCGCCGTAGCGGCATCTTGAGCTTGACGCTTCCGGTCGTTCGACAGGCGTCAGGATGGGCACGCGTGGGGCGCTTATTGTGGGATACGAGCCACGACCTGGCATTGGACGATACCGCTCTCGCCGATTGGCTCGACGATCAATTAACCATCCACGAGGCGGACACCATCGCCACATTACGCCAACAACTACACGCTCCCTTGATGCATTGGCTCAATCAGCACCTTCGACATCTTCCCGACGTCCATCTGCATATCATGGCTGCAGAAGAGACCTCGCCGATCGACTTTTGACCCCATATGAAAAAACGGACCCGAAGGTCCGTTTTGATCGTTTAAGCATGTCGCTTACTGCTTGCGTTGCTTATCTTTCTTCGGCGGACGCCCCCGACGCTTGCGCGGCTGTTCGGACATCAAGTCGTCCAGAGAAAGGCCGGCATCGCTCATCGCTTCACGAATTTCCGCCAACTTACGTTCTTTATCGGCTTCTTCAGCTTGGCGCTTATGATCTTCCTGCTGCTTCTGTTCGATCACTTCACCGATGACTTCCGACAGCTTGTGGAGCTGCTCCATGCTGAGCTGTCGCGCGGCAGCGCGAGCCACGTTTTTATTTCGCGCAATGCGCTCCAGAGTATCAGTGGACATTCGCCTCCTCCATTTAAAATAACCAACCTGCAGCATAACGCCTTGGCGTTTCTGAAAAGTATATGACTCGAACTTGGTTTAGCAAGAAAATAATGTCCTCAACCCAAGCCGAACCTTATATCTTTATGGTCAGGAGACGCATCACGCTACCGTGAATAAAGAGCACACACAAAACATTATCCGCCCGTCATATTCATGAAGCGCACGATATCCACATCACCATCCGTGCGGAAATGATGGCGCTCGGGTTTCAGTGGCATGGCCTCGATGATGCGCTGCTTGAGACGCTCCATATCACCTGGATAACGTCGTAAAACCTCGCGCAGATCGACCGAATGCTCGTTGCCGAGACACAGTAACAAGCGCCCTTCGACCGTAACCCTCACCCGGTTGCAGGTATCGCAGAAATTATGGCTGTGCGGCGAAATAAAACCGATGCGTGAATCGCTATCCGGCATCCGGAAATAACGCGATGGCCCCAAGGTATTCTCGGTAGTCGGCAACAGCGCATAACGCGATGCGATGGCCGCGTGAACGTCATCGCTGGAATAAAAGGTTTCTTCACGCGAATGATCGGATACGTCACCCAGCGGCATTTCCTCGATGAAGCTGATATCCACGCCTTCTCGGCGCGCGAAGTCGACCAAATCGAGAACTTCATCGTCGTTACGCCCTTTAAGCACGACGGCATTGAGCTTGATACGCTCGAACCCGGCATCCCGCGCGGCACGAATACCGGCAATGACATGCTCGAGATTGCCGGTGCGCGTCAAGCTGCGGAAGCGCTCGGGGTCGAGTGAATCAATGCTGATATTGAGACGCTGCATACCGCCTTCCCGCAGTGCCTTGGCATGCTTGACCAACCCCGCACCATTGGTGGTCATGGCGAAGTCCTTGAGGCCCGGCAGCGCGCCGACACGCGACACCAGATCGTCGATGCCACGTCGCACCAGTGGCTCACCGCCGGTCAAGCGAATCTTTTCCACGCCCAGTTCGACGAACGCACGCGCCACCTGCTCTATCTCCTCGAGCGTCAATATCTGTGCACGCGGCAGAAACGTCATGTCCTCGCTCATGCAGTAGACGCAGCGAAAGTCACAGCGATCCGTCACCGAGATACGCACATAGCGAATCTGGCGCTGAAAGTTGTCGATCAGCTCGGTCATGCTTCCTCCCAACGGTCCGCGTCTCGCGCATCACTTTCACGCGCCGAGACCCAATACGTCCCGCTTGCAGTGTGTTCTTTCTTCCAGAATGGCGCACGTGTCTTGAGGTAGTCCATAAGAAAATCGCACGCATCGAATGCCGCGCGGCGATGGGCACTCGCGACCATGACCATGACGATGGGGTCACTTGGCGACAAGCGGCCGACACGATGCACGATGCGTATCCCATCGAGCGGCCAGCGCTTCGTCGCTTGCTCGGCAATGTCTCGCAGCGCCGCTTCGGTCATGCCGGGATAATGCTCCAGCGACAGGGCCTGCACGTCCGGGCGCTCATTGAAATCGCGCACCAGGCCAGTGAAGGTCACCACGGCACCGATATCGTGGCGCCCCGCCAGCAATTGACGTTGCTCCTCGCCCACATCGAAGACCGGAGACTGCACACGTACATCGATCATGATTGCCTCCTCACCCACCGGTGACCGGCGGAAAAAACGCCACTTCATCCCCAGCGGAGAGCGGCGTTTCTTCATGCGCCATGGCATGGTTGACGGCACATAGAATGCGCGCGGCGGACAAGGCCGCGAAGCGAGGGTCCTGTGCCTCAAGCGCGGCCTTGAGACTCGCGACATCGTGGCTTTTCAGCGATGCGAGCGGCACTTCCACCTCTTCAACATCCAGCCGCTCGCGCAATTCGGCGAGAAACTTGACGCGTATGGCGGCGCTATCGAGGGAGGGGGGTTCGGCCACTTCACGCGTCGCGGCTACGTCCTCTGAGTCGCGATGCCAATCACCAGACTTGCCGCCCGTCTTGTGTTCCAGACGCACGCCTTCGACCGTCATGTCCTTGTCGACCGCCTTGCACATATCGTAAAGGGTCAGGCACGCAACCGAGACCGCGGTCAGCGCCTCCATTTCCACACCGGTGCGGCCCGCCAGACGGCAGCGTGACTCCACGTGCACGCAGGAAGCCGCTTCGTCGAGACGAAAATCGACACTCACCTTGGACAGCAACAACGCATGACACAAGGGAATCAATTCATGCGTGCGCTTGGCGGCCTGAATGCCGGCGAGGCGCGCCGTGGCCAATACATCGCCCTTGGGCAGGCCGCCCTCGGCCAGCAATGCCAACGTTTCCGGGCGCATGACAATGCGTCCGCTGGCCACGGCCTCACGCTGCGTTTCTTCTTTATTGCCGACATCCACCATGTGGGCTTCGCCACGCGCATTGAGATGGGTCAAACTCATGTCAGGTCACCGAACGGTTGTATCGTCACCGGCGTACCCGCCTCGACGGCGGCACGTCCGTCACCGATTTCGATAAGGCAATTGGCCGCCACCATCGAGCTAAGAATGCCCGAGCCCTGGCGGCCCGTGGTACGCACCCATAACTGGCCAGCATCATCCCCGGTATAGATGCCGCGATGGAAATCGACACGCCCTTCGCGGCTTTTCAATGGCTCGGCGGCCAGCGCTGTGAGGCGTAGCGGTTGCCAGTCGTGCTCTCCCTGCATACGCCGTAACATGGGTTGAACGAACTGCAAGAACGTCACCATGACCGCCACGGGATTGCCGGGCAGTCCAAAGAAAGGCACCGTCACGCCCTCCGCTTGATGGATACGCCCGAACGCCAAGGGTCTTCCGGGACGCATGGCGATCCGCCATAACCCCAGCTCACCGATAGCAGTAAGCGCGGGCTTGACCCAATCGGCCTGGCCGACCGACACGCCCCCGCTGGTCACCACCATATCCGCCTCGCGGGCCGCCGCCGCAAGGGACACCCGCATGCTGTCCAGATCGTCATGCAGGATGCCCAGATCGATGACTTCGCAACCTAAACGGCTCAGCAGGCCCTGCAACGAAAAGCGGTTGGTATCGTAGATGCCGGCGGGCGGCAGCGACTCGCCCGGCGCCGTGACTTCATCGCCGGTGGAAAACACGGCCACGCGTAGCGGGCGAAACACCTCGATCTCCGCATGCCCCAGCGAGGCCAGCAACCCCAAGTGCTGCGGCCGCAACCGCGTCCCTGCACCCAGCGCACGCTGGCCGCACGCAATGTCTTCGCCGGCCTGGCGTACGTTCTGCCCACGCCGCACCCGCTCGGGTTGTTCGACACGTATGCGATTGGGGATGCCAATGTCGGCGAGCTGCTCGCTCATGACGACGGTATCCGCACCGGCCGGCAGCGGCGCTCCAGTGGTGATTCTCACCGCCTCGCCTAGCGCCAACGATGTCGTCAACCGTGTACCCGCCAGGACATCACCGACCAGATCCACGAGCATGTCGCCTGCCGGCGCATCGTCGGGCCACGCAAGCGCGATGCCATCCATCGCGGCATTGGTATTCTGCGGCACGTTGACCGGCGATACCGCATCCACCGCCAATATCCGATTGCCGGCCGCCGCCAGGCTGACCCGATGCGTGGCGACCGGCGGCGGCGTCATCGCCGCCAGGGCCTCGAGCGTCTCGTCGACACTGAGCATGCGCTCGCCCAAGTCAAAACAAGATAAAGTCATGACGTCTCCCGGGGGCCACGGCGCATCTCGGGCCAACGTTGCGGCCAGGCCTGTAGCCAGTCGATCAAGGTGTCATGAGCGTCCATCGACAAACGTTCGACGCCGGCCGGCAGCGCGATATCGTCGGGCGTCGCCACGGCTCGCACCCAGGGGTCATCGGCCGCCATCAGCGGCTTTTCCAAGGCCTGGCGATGCAACTCCAGCTTGGGCAGGGGCCAGGCTTTGAAGCCTTCGACCAGGATCAAATCCGGCGCCAAGGGCAAGACATGGGGAATCAATGCCGCGAGATCGGCTTCTTCGCGTTCGGGCGTTTCCATCATCAAGGCAAAACGCTTGCCCGACGCCACCAGCATCGGCGTCGCGCCTGCCTGGCGCAGACGGTAGCTATCCTTGCCGGGGCGGTCGATATCGAAGGCATGGTGGGCATGCTTGATCACGGCCACTTGCATTCCCGCATCGGCTAGCCTGGGCAAAAGTGCCTCGAGCAGCGTCGTCTTGCCGGTCCCGCTCCAGGCGGCGATACCCAGCAGTGGCGTGTCTAGCGCGTCAAGCGATAACGTCATCGCGTTTCATCGTCCTCATGCCATGTCGTTGTGGGAGAAGCTTCAATGGGTAACAGGAGGCAACAAGCATGCCGAGCGACTGCCATTGACGCGATAGCGAGTCGCTTTGGCTCTCCGAAACTCGCATGAGAAGGCAGCCACCGGGTCAAAACGATCCATCAGAGCGCCAGCGCCGCTCCATAACGTCACGATCATCGGGGGAGTTGAGGTTGGCGAATGCCTCGGGCTGATCGGAAAAATCGACATGACACCAAGGGTGTCGCGCATACCAACGATCTATCTTGCGCTCGCCATCGCGCAGGGCCGTGCCGAGATCATCGCGCAACGCGGTATCGACCAAAGCCACTACCGGGTGCGCCCGCTGACCATCGTGGGCAACCGCGATACGCTGCTCGCCGAGCCCATTCTGAAGACGCGTCACCAGGTCAGCTGGCAGCGCTGGTGAATCGCAAGGCACGAATAGTGCCCAGGGCGTCTCCACGGCACATAACGCGCTCCACATGCCCATGAGCGGCCCATGATAGCCTGTCTCGCGGTCGCTGATGAGCGGATATCCCAGCTCACGATAACGCTCGTGGCTGCGATTGGCATTGATCACGATACGCCCAACCTGAGGCGCCAAACGATTCACCACGTGCGTGATCAAGGGCTCACCCGCAAACGACTCCCAACCTTTATCGCGGCCGCCCATGCGACGCCCTTCTCCACCCGCCAAAATCACGGCGGTCACTTCATCTTCGTGCATGCCTATCGCCCCCGCACTGGCTATCACTTCCACCATCATACTCGGCTTCTATGTACACGCCGAGTCACCTGCCGAGTGTGTACGGCAATGACCGCGTCACACCGCCACCGCCTGCTTGAAGGCACTTACCTTTAGGCAGCGTTGTTCGAGACACCAGTACTCGTCGCAGCGCTCGGTCAACACGCTAGGTTGATGGGCACTGAGCACGATGGCACAGCCCGTCTCATGCAGCGACGAAATCAATGTACTGACATCGGCAATCGCCTGACGATCGAGGCTGGCGGTGGGCTCGTCGAGCAGCAACACGCGTGGCGACAATAACCAGGCACGCGCCAACGCCAGGCGCATGCGCTCACCGCCGGACAGCGACCGGGCCCGCTGCGTCGCATGTGCTGCAAGGCCGCAGCGTTCCAGCATCGCCGCCACGCGGTCACGCGCCATGTTTCCACGCCAGCCATGCCAGCGAGCGACATAGCGCAGATTGCCGGCGACACTGGTATCGAAGAGATAGGGCTGTTGATGCAGATAGAGTACGCGCCCTGGGCAAGGCGGCGAGGCGGCAGGCATCGCTCCCGTCAAGGTCCAGCGTATGCTGCCTTGACGGGGCGCCTCCAATCCCGCCAGCAGACGCAGTAATGTCGTCTTGCCGCTGCCATTATCACCGCGCAAGTGCACCAACGAGCGGCCCTGCCATTGCAAGTGAGATATCTCCCATAGCGCAGGCTGGCGGTCGAAGCCATGGGCAAGCTGGCTCACCTCGAGCATGTGCATCCCTCTCGATGGACGATACGCGTTCAGACGCTCACGGTTTGATGACCGCGTCCGCGCATGACGCCCAGTAATACATTGAGCACCAGCGCCAGCAGCAACAGAACGAGCCCCAGGGCCAGGCCCTGAGCGAATTCACCCTTGAGCGTTTCCAGGGCGATCGCCGTGGTGATAGTGCGCGTGAAATGCTCGATATTGCCCCCGATCATCACCGCGCTGCCGACCTCGGCAATGATGCGCCCGAACGCGGCCAACACGGCGGCAATGACCCCGAAGCGCGCTTCGCGGATCAACACCCACAGAGATTGCCACCAGCCGGCGCCTAATTGCCGTGCCGTCTCCCAGGCACGCTGATCGATGCTTTGCAGCGTGCTGTGCAACATCGCGGTCAACACCGGCATCGCCAGCAGAATCTGGCCGAGGATCATGGCGCGCTGAGTGAACAGCAAACGCAACTCCCCCAGCGGGCCACTGCGCGACAGCAGCATGAACAGCACTAACCCCACCACCACGGTGGGCACGGCCATGAACGTATTGACCAGCGATATCGCGAACCAGCGCCCCGGAAAGGCAACGCGCGCCAGCAGCAAGGCAATCAACAACGAAGGCGGCAAGGCCACGAGTATCGCCGTCAGCGAGACACGAAACGAAACGCCGATGATTTCCCACAAGGCTGGGTCGAGGGAGACCAGCAAGTGTAGCGCCTCCCTCGACGTGTTCATGAGCTCGTGCATCGACGCCTCCGAGCGTCAGTCACTTTCATGGACGGCGCTAGTGGGATCGACGTTCTCACCGGCGCTGGCATGGAACAAGACCTTGTCATTGAGTCGGAAAGCGTCGATCAGGTCTTGCCCTTCATCGGAAATCAGCCACTCGGCCAAGGCCCGTGCACCTTGGGTATTGAGGCCGTCATAACGCTCGGGGTTGACCAGGATGACCTGGTACGGATTGAACAACGCAGCATCGCCTTCGACCATGATCTCAAGATCGAGCTTATCCTTCATTGCCAACCATGTACCGCGATCCGTCAGCGTATAGCCTTGTAGTTCGCTGGCCATATTCAGCACTTCCCCCATGCCTTGACCCGCAGCACGAAAGCCCTCGAAATCAGGCGTCACACCCGCCTCATCCCAGAGATGCTTTTCTTTCTTGTCGGTGCCGGAGTCATCGCCGCGTGAAATGAAGGTCGCGCCTTGACCGGCCAGAGCGGCAAACGCGCTAGTGGCATCATCGCCGCCATCGATCCCGGCAGGGTCGTCGGACGGCCCTACGATCACGAAATCGTTGTACATCACGCCATGCGGTTCGACGCCGTAACCGGCATCGACGAAGGCCTTCTCCGCAGCGGGCGCATGTGTCAACACCAGGTCGACATCGCCGTCACGCCCCAGGCGCAGCGCCTTGCCGGTGCCCACGGGGATGACCTGGATCTGGTAGGGATGATCTTCTTCGAACTTGGGCAACAGGTAATCGAGCAACCCAGAATTGTAGGTGCTGGTAGTGGTCGCCAAACGAACGGTATCGGCCGCCTGGACTCCGGATACCAGCAACAACGATAGCGCCAGGGTGGCGAACAGCGAGAGACGGCGTGTCATCATGGGAACCCCTCATTATTGTCGAGTCATGAACGTGCCCAACTCTCCTTGCAATTGGTATGCCTGACGTGACCACGCTGCCAAAAACGGTGACAATTGCCGGATTGCATCGCGCCTTTTACCATGAAAATAATCCAGGTGCGCAACGAATGTAACAAATTGACCCAATGACGGGACACTATGTCCCGCCGCGCAGGGAACGTCGCTCATGACCGCATCCACCGAACTGCCGACCGCCTCCGTGTTGATCGTCGATGACGAGCCCGGCATGCGCAGCTATCTTGCCAAGGCCTTGGCATCACGCTTCGCGCTGGTCGAGGTCGCCGACTCGCTCAGCGCCGCGGAAGCCTTGCGTCAGCGGCTGCACTTCGATCTGCTGTTGGTCGACATCCGTCTCCCTGACCGTTCGGGCATCGAATGGCACGAGGCGCTCGGCCCCGAACGGCGCAGCGATATCATCTTCATGACTGCCTACGCTGATCTCGATATGGCGGTCCAGGCACTACGCGCCGGGGCCAGCGACTTCATCATCAAGCCGTTTCGCCTCGAGCAGTTGCAAAGCGCCGTCGACCGCTGCCTAGCCCAGCGTCGCCTGGCGCGCGAGAATTTCGTGCTCAAGCGCGAGACCCAGCGCCTGCACCGCCCCGATGAGAGCATGATCGGGGATAGCCATGCCATGGTTCAGGTCAGAGCGATCACCGAGCGCGTCGCACCGACACCCTCGGCCGTCTTGATCCATGGCGAATCGGGTACCGGCAAGGAGCTCGTGGCCCGCGACCTGCACCGCCTCTCGGGGCGATTCGGTGCTTTCGTGCCCCTCAACTGTGGCGCCATCGCCGGTGACCTGCTGGAATCGGAGCTCTTCGGCCACGTAAAGGGCGCCTTCACCGGCGCGGTCAAGACCCGCGAAGGGCTGTTCACCTATGCCGATGGCGGCACGTTGTTCCTCGATGAAATCGCCGAGATGCCGTTGGCAATGCAGGCCAAACTGCTGCGCGTGCTCGAAAGCAAGCGCATTCGCCCGGTGGGCAGCGAGCAAGAGCAGCCCGTGGACGTGCGCATCCTCGCCGCCACTCACCGCAACCTGCAGCACGAAGTCAGTGAGGGACGTTTCCGCGAGGATCTCTATTTTCGCCTCAACGTTCTTACCTTGACGCTCCCCGCATTGCGCGAACACCCTGAAGACATCCCTGCCCTGGCCCACCATTTTTCTCGACAGCTGTCTCGCGACCTGGGGCTTGCCGCCCTGCCATGGCAGCATGCCGACTTGGAGCGTCTGACGCATTACCCTTGGCCCGGCAACATCCGCGAACTCAAGAATTTCATCGAGCGTTGTATACTGCTCGGCCAACTCCCGAGCGACATGCTCGACGAGGCGACTACCGCCCCCAGCGCCATTGCCGCGAATGGCTACCCCAGCGACTGGTCTCTGGAAGCTGTCGAGCGTGCGCATATATTGGGTGTGCTAGAAGCCCACGGTCATAATAAATCCAGTGCCGCGCGCGCGCTGGGCGTATCGCGCAAGACCCTCGACCGCAAGCTCAATGCCTGGCAAGACCTGGACCTATGAAAGGTCTACGCCGCTGGTTGCGCGCCTCGATTCGACGCCGACTGTTGTGGCTCGCCTTCGCTCCACTGGCCTTGCTAGTACTCGCCTTGGCGGGACTCACTGCGTATTGGACCTCGACGTACAACGACCGCCAACTGTACATGAAAGTGCGCGCAGACCTGGCCGTTGCCTCTCGCGTGCTGGACGGCGTGGGCCAGCAACAGCAAGCGCGCCTCGAGGAATTGGCGCGCAGCCACGCGCTCGCCTCGGCACTGCAAGGCGAAGGATCTCAGTCACTCGAGGCACTGCTCGACGAAACGCAAAACGCGATGCAACTGGACTGGTTGCGCGTAGTGCCGCTCTCAGCACTGGAGGATAGCCCCGAACTGCAACGCCGCTTGCAAACATCAGACAATGCGCAAGGCATGTCAGGACTGGACGTTCTCACAGCACCGCGTCTTGAAAAACTGGCCTCTGGGCTTGCACGACGAGCACGCCTTGCGCTACGCGACACACCGCAAGCAGCCCCCAGCGAGCGCCGCCGCGAGACGCGCGGCATGGTCTTGCGCACGCTGTATCCCATCCATGACGACCAAGGAAACCTGCGTCTTCTCCTCGATGGTGGTCGCTTGCTCAACGGCGATGCCGAACCCGTGGATGAGATTCGTGATCTGGTCTACGGGCCGGGCACGCTTCCCGAAGGCAGCACCGGCAGCGTTACCTTGTTTCTCGATGACGTGCGCATCGCCACCAATGTGCGCCTGACCAATGGCGAGCGCGCCCTCGGCACGCGCGTCTCCGAGCCCGTCAGCCGCCAGGTCCTGGGACGCGGTGAACGCTTCATCGATAACGCCTTCGTGGTCAGTGGTTGGTACGTCGCCGCCTATGCCCCACTCGCGTCACTGACCGGCCAACGTATCGGCATGATCTATGCCGGTTTCCCTCTGGCGCCATATGAAGCCCTCTACCGGGACACACTGCTGCAGATCGGCGCCGTTTTACTCGTCATCATCCTGATCTCGGGCTTGATGGTCATTCGCGGCGTCGACGCCCTCGCCAGTCCGGTGCGCCGAATGCACCACGTGATACACGGCATCCGCGAGGGCCGGCACCTACGTATCGGCCACCTGGATAGCCAGGACGAATTGGCCGAACTGGCGCATGAATTCGATGCCATGCTCGACCGTTTGGACGCCCATCAGACCGCCTTGCAACGTGCTGCTCAAACCCTCGAGCGACGCGTCGAAACACGCACCCAGTCACTGACCGAGAAAACACGTGCACTCGAGGAGCACGTCGCCTTGCTCAAGCAGGCTCGTGCCAGTCTGATGACTCAGGAAAAGCTTGCCGCCCTGGGCGAGATGACCGCCGGTATCGCGCATGAAATCAACAATCCCGCCGCCGTGATCCTTGGCCACGTGGAGTTACTGGCCGATAGCCTTGGCGCCGATGTAGCCCCCGTGCGCGACGAAGTCGACACCATCATCGCCCAGGTCGAGCGTATTCGTGCGCTGATCGACAACCTGCTGCAATATTCGCGTGCCGGTGGCCATGAGCCCGCTTTCGTCCCCGAAGACATCAACGCCATTGCCGCCGGCACCGAGCTCTTGATCCGCCACGCTCTCGACAAACACGGCCATCGCCTGATCAGTTCGCTGCACGCCACCCGGCGCGCCGAGTGCCATCGCGGTCAATTGCAACAGGTGCTGATCAACGTGCTGCTCAACGCCACCCAAGCCAGTACCTCGCCGATGAGCATTCATCTAGCGACACGCGACACCGTGCGCGAGGTCGCCGGGTACGGATGCCTCGACGGTGTGGAAATTCGCGTCGCCGACCGAGGGCCAGGCATCCCTGCCGAGCTACGCGGCCGAATTTTCGATCCGTTCTTCACTACGCGCGAAGCAGGATCCGGGCTCGGGCTAGCGATCAGCGCAGGCATCGTGAGGCGCAGCGGCGGCGAGATGTGGGTCGTTTCAGCGCGTGGTCGCGGCACTATCTTCCATGTCTGGCTCCCCTGCCGGGCGCTCCCCAGCGGCGCCGAGGAAGCCACCACACGCAAACTGATCGCATCGCTCAGCGACATGAGCTCACCTTCCTCACGCGGCGGTTAAGATCGCCGCGCCGAGGCGCTATCATGACCCGATAACGTCTCATCACAAAGGATCATCCATGAGCGGATTCGACGTCGGCGCACGTCTCAAGCAATTGCGCACGTTGCGCGACTTATCGCAACGCGAGCTGGCAAAACGTGCCGGCGTGACCAACAGCACGATTTCACTCATCGAGCAAAATAGCGTGAGCCCTTCGGTAAGCTCGCTGAAGAAGATCCTCGACGCCATGCCGGTCTCGATCAGCGAGTTTTTCGCTGGCGAGGAAACCAGTCCCCAGGAAAAGGTCTTCTACCGGGCCGAGGAATTGACAGAAATCGGCGACGGCAACCTCTCTTGGCGCCTGGTCGCCGCTCGCCACCCCAGCCGCGATATGTCGATCATCCACGAGCATTACCCATCAGGCGCCGATACCGGCGAAGACATGCTCGAACACGAGGGCGAGGAAGGCGGTGTCGTCATTACCGGCATGATCGAGCTTACCGTCAACGGCGACACGCAATGCCTTCATGCAGGCGACGCCTACTATTTCGATTCGCGCCTGCCGCACCGCTTTCGCAACACTGGCGACGCGGACTGCGTCATCGTCAGCGCCAACACCCCGCCAGGTTTCTCAGAGGGCGGTGCGAGCACACATCATCGCCGTTAGGCGTCATTCATGCTCGGCGGCCGGCGGCAAGATCCAGTTGAGGACGATGCCAACCAAAGCAGCCAGGCTCACGCCCTGCAAGGCGTATTCGCCACTACCAAGCTGCATGCCGCCGATCCCGAAGACCAGGATCAACGATACCACCACGAGATTGCGCGGCGCCGTCAAGGACTGACCACCACGCACCAGAGAGTTCATCCCGACCACTGCGATAGAACCGAACAGCAGTGTCATGATGCCGCCCATCACCGGCGTGGGAATGCTCTGCAGTAACATACCGAGCTTGGAGACGAACGCCAGCAGGATGGCGGTACAGGCCGCGACGATCATGATCGCCGGATTGAAATTGCGGGTCAGCGTCACCGCCCCGGTGACCTCCGAATACGTCGTATTGGGTGGCCCACCGAAAAGCGCTGCCACGGAGGTCGCCAAGCCGTCTCCCAGCAAGGTGCGTTTCAACCCCGGTTTTTCAAGATAGTTGTGCCCCGTCACCGAGCCGATCGCCACCATGTCGCCGATATGTTCGATCACCGGCGCTATGGCCACCGGGATCATGAACAGAATCGCCGCCATGCTGAACGTCGGCGCCACGAAATCGGGCCACGCCAGCCAAGCGGCAGCATGTACCGGTGTCAGGTCGACCACGCCCATCGCTAGCCCTAGCGCATAGCCCACGACGACCCCGCCCATGATCGGGATCAGGCGAATCAAACCACGTCCGAAGACCGCCAATATCAGTGTCACCAGCAGACTCACCATCGACAGCGTGATGGCCTGAGCGTACCCCATGTCGCTGTTCTCGCCCGTCGCCATGTCTACCGCGACGGGGGCCAATGCCAGGCCGATGACCATGATCACCGGTCCCACCACCACAGACGGCAGCAAGCGATGCAACCAGGCAGTGCCTTTCAAGCGCACGATCTGCGAGATCACCACATAGACGAGCCCCGCAACGAACAATCCGCCCAGCGTGGCAGGAATGCCATAGCTGGCTACCGAGCCTTGAATGGGCGCGATGAAGGCAAACGAGGATGCCAGGAACACCGGGATGCTGCGTTGCGTGACGAACTGGAACATCAAGGTGCCAATGCCCGCCGTGAACAACGCCACACTTGGGTCCAGCCCCGTCAACAGCGGCACCAGCACCAGGGCTCCGAACGCCACGAACAGCATCTGTGCGCCGACTAGCAAGGTGCGCACCGGGGTATCGGCCGGCGTGCCTGAAGCCACCGTATCGTCGGTCATGAAAAGCTACTCCTAGCATTGGCGGAGGGAAGAAAGAAAACGCGCGGTATTCTAGCAATCCCGAGCGTTAAATCGCAGCCGCCACGGCCTCAAAGCTCTGATAGGACGCCTATCGAGCGGGTTCTTTTTCTGAACTGCATGTCTGGTCCTTGTTTGCGAAGCGAAAGGCCCCGCTCGATGCATATCGAGCGGGGCCTCAGGTTCCGTTCAGGCAACCGGTTACGCGATTTTGAATTGTCCCGAGCGCACCCGGGGCAATGGCAGGCGAGTCAGATGGCCCGATCGCCGATCATTCTTGGGAATCGGCGGCCATCCACGCCTCCATCATTTCATCGTAGGGAACGGTGGTCCCCTGCGGCATCTCATCATCCAGCTTCGCCTTGGGCGAACCCGGCTGGTCGAGCCAGTACTGGGGGTCACGTTCCTCGTTGAGGTTGGGGGAATACGTCTCGAAGACCTTCGCCCGAGCCAGGCGACTCATGATGCTGTCGAGATCCCCAGCCAAGTTATCGAGTGCCTCCTTAGGAGCAATGTCCCCGCTTACTGCTTGTGACAAATTCTCCCACCACAAGGGCGTCATTCGCGGATAGTCCGGTACGTTGGTGCTCGATGGTGTCCAATTGGCAGCCTTGGGGCTGCGGTAAAACTCCACCAAACCACCCAACTTGGGCGCCATTTCGGTCATTTTATCGGAGAAGACATCAGACTCACGAATCGGCGTCAGACCCGCCAACAACTTCTCGAGCGAGACGGTTTTGGAAACGGTGAACTGAGCAAAAAGCCAGGCCGCCGTGCGCCGATCTTCGGGCGTCGAGTCGAAGAAAGTCCAACCCCCCACATCCTGATAACCGACTTTCATACCCTCTTCCCAATAAGGGCCTGTCGGTGACGGGGCCATACGCCACTTCGGGTTGCCTTCATCATCGGTGACCGGCAGATCAGGCGCCGTCATATCGGCCGTGAAGGTGGTATACCAGAATATCTGCTGAGCGACATGTCCCTGTGCCGGCACCGGGCCGGCCTCACCGAACGTCATGCCGCTAGCTTCAGGGGGGGCATACTTGTCGAGCCAATCGACCATCTTGGTCACAGCGAAGACCGATGCCGGCGAATTGGTGGCCCCACCCCGGGAGACGCTGGCCCCAACCGGCTGGCTCTGCTCATTGACGCGAATACCCCAGTCGTCCACCGGGTTCCCAAACGGCACGCCGGGGCTCCCCATCCCCGCCATGGAGAGCCATGAATCGTGGAACCGCCATCCTAGCGAGGGATCACGACGACCGTAATCCATGTGGCCATAGACCTTGGTGCCATCGATCTCACCGACATGCTCAGTGAAGAACTCGGCGATGTCCTCGTAGGCGGTCCAGTTGGTCGGCACGCCCAGGTCATAGCCATAGAGTTCGCGGAACTGTTTCTGCAGATCCTCGCGCTGGAACCAGTCATAGCGGAACCAGTAGAGGTTGGCGAACTGCTGGGTAGGTAACTGGTAAACACTACCATCCGGGCCAGTGCCATACTGCAAGCCCATGAAATCGTCGAGGTCCAGGGTCGGCAAGGTGTAGTCCGCCCACTCGTTCTTCATGGCCTCGGAAATATTGACGGTCGTACCGTAGCGGATATGCGTCCCGATGGAATCGGTGTCATTAACGTAGCCATCGTAGATATTGCGACCCGACTGCATCTGGGTCTGCATATTATTGACGACATCGCCCTCGCCGATGATGTTATGCGTCACTTCGATGCCGGTCAGCTCGCTGAATGCGTCGGCCAGCACGTCACGCTCATAAACATGCGTGGTCAAACCTTCGGCGACGGTGTTGATCTCCATTCCCTGAAAGGGCTTGGCCGCCTTGGCAAACCACATCAGTTCTTCAATCTGTTGCTCACGCGTCAGTGTCGATTCTTGGAAGTGTTCATCCACCAATCGCTCGGCGATAGCTCGGGTATCTTTCTCATCGGCGTGCACGCTACCACATGCCAGCATGACACCTGCCGCGAGTAGAGAGAGCCGCATTGTTGTCGTTTTCATATTGACCTCTTTGGTTGTTGTCATCCGTTCCTGGACGTTTAACTCCATCCCTTTCTGTCAGCCCCAGCGCATCAGTACCAGTAGCCAGAGCACCGATCCCCCCAAGGCCAGCCAGATACTCAATGGGGTGAAGCCCACTACCACCAGATGGATATAGGCCGCGCTGAGCAGTCCTATGAAGAACCGATCGCCGCGGGTGGTCGAGATCGGCAAGAAGCCCTTACGCTCGACCGTCGGTGAGATGATCTCCCAGGTGGTCATCGCCGCCAGCATGGCAGCGATGACCACGAAGAAGACCATCGTGGGTGTCGTCCAGACCATCCATGCCATGTCGCGACCTCCTCAGGTACGGCCCAGGGCAAAGCCCTTGGCGATATGATTGCGAACGAAATAGACCACCACGATCCCCGGCAGAATGGTTAGGGTGCCGGCAGCGGCCAGTGTCCCCCAGTCGATGCCCGAGGCGCCCTTGGTCTGGGTCATCACCGAGGCGATGGGCTGGGCACCCGTAGAGGTGAGAGTGCTGGCCAGTAGCAGCTCCACCCAGGAGAACATGAACAGAAAGAACAGGGTCACGCCGATGCCCGAGCTGATCATCGGAATGAATATCTTCACGAAGAAGCGCGGAAAGCTATAGCCATCAATAAAGGCGGTCTCATCGATTTCCTTAGGAACACCGCTCATGAAGCCTTCCAGAATCCACACGGCCAGCGGGATATTGAACAGGCAATGCGCTAGAGCGACCGCCACATGGGTGTCGAAAAGCCCTACGGTGTAATACAACTGGAAATACGGCAGCAAAAAAACTGCTGGTGGCGCCATCAAATTGGTCAACAACCAGAAGAAAAGATGCTTGTCGCCGATGAACTGATAACGGCTGAAGGCATAGGCTGCCGGCAAAGCAACGACGATACTGATCAACATGTTCATCAATACGTAGGTGATCGAATTGATGTAGCCCATGTACCAGCTGGAGTTGGTCAATATCTTGGCGTAGTGCTCAACGGTAAAGTTCTCCGGCCATAGAGTCAGTCCGCCGAGGATCTCGTTGTTGGACTGAAAGGACATATTGAGTAGCCAATAGACCGGTAGTAGCACGAACACGATGTAGGCGGCCATCAGCCCCCGACGCCGCCATTGACGGGGCGCCGAGCGGGCCTTGCGTCGACGTCGGTTATCGGCAACTGCCGCGCGCTGACGCACTTCTTCGGGTGTTTTCGGCGATGACGAAGCACTCATCTCATGCTCCCTTGTTGTTGTCTTTCTGCATATTCATGATCGCGGTGTAGAACACCCAGGTGACCAGTAGAATGATCAGAAAATAGATAAGCGAAAACGCCGCCGATGGCCCTAGATCCTGCTGCCCAATGGCCATGGTAGTCAGCGACTGACTGAGAAAGGTCGTCGAGCTCCCCGGACCACCGCCGGTCAGCACGAAAGGTTCGGCATAAATCATGAACGAGTGCATGAAGCGCAGCAGCACCCCAATCACCAGTACGTTGGTGAGCTTAGGCAGTTGGATATAACGGAACACAGCCCATTTCGAGGCGCGGTCGATACGCGCTGCCTGGTAATACGCATCCGGGATCGAACGCAGGCCGCTATAGCAGAGCAAGGCGATGAGCGACGTCCAGTGCCAGACGTCCATCAGGATGATGGTCGCCCAGGCATCCACCGGGTTCGAGGTGATGTTGTAACCATAGCCAAGCTCGCGCAGGCTCCAGCCCATCAGGCCGATGTCGCCGCGCGTAAATATCTGCCAGATACTGCCCACTACGTTCCAAGGAATCAGTAAGGGCATGGTCACCAGAATCAGCGCAGCCGATGCCTGCCAGCCCTTCTTGGGCATGATCAGCGCAATGCCGATCCCCAACGGCACCTCGATGGCCAGGATCGTCAACGAGAAGGCAAACTGGCGCAGCACAGCCGCCTGCAAAGCCGGGTCGTTGAGCATCTCCTTGAACCATTCGGTGCCCGTAAAGAACCGTGTATTGGCATCGAAGACGTCTTGGACCGAGTAGTTCACCACCGTCATCAGCGGTATGACGGCCGAAAAGGCCACCAACAGCAGCATGGGCAGGATCAGCCACCATGCGCGGTTGTTGTAGACTTTATTCATGGTCGATCTCCACGCGGTATTCATCGACGTAAAGCCCGAGACGCTCATCGGGGAAGCGCAGCCAAGCCTTACCGGTCGGGGTCATCTGGTCTTCTTCGATACGCGCCTTGAGCGAGAGGCCACCAAGGGTCAAATAAACAATCGAGTAGGTTCCTAGATCCTGAGCGTGATCCACTTGAGCCGACATCCCGCCTTCCACCGGATCGGTATGCACCTCGATGAATTCAGGCCGGATTCCCAGCTTGATGTTGGAAGACGTCGCTTTCTCGATGGCATCTCGAACCCCTTGCCCCACCGTGAGCGCGGTATCGCCTGCCCAGACCACGCCATCGCGAGCGAAGACGTCCAGAAAATTCATGCCCGGGCTGCCGATAAAGTAGCCGACGAAGGTGTGATTCGGTGTCTCGAAAAGCTCTCTAGGAGTGCCGAACTGCACCACCTGGCCCTCGTACATCACGGCAATCTTGTCAGCGAAGGTGGAGGCTTCGAGTTGGTCATGGGTCACGTAGACCATGGTGATCTGGAAACGTTGATGAATCTCCTTGAGCTTACGTCGCAATGTCCACTTAAGCTGCGGATCAATAACCGTCAACGGCTCGTCAAACAGAATGGCCGAGACGTCATCACGTACCAAACCGCGGCCCATGGACACCTTCTGCTTCTCATCCGCCGTCAAGTTCTTGGCTCTGCGCTTTAGCTGGGAAGTCAGTTCCAGAACATCAGCCACTTCCATGACACGCTCATGGACCCTCGCCTCAGGAGTCTTTACGTTGCGCAGCGGAAAGGCCAGGTTGTCGTAAACCGTCATCGTGTCGTAGATGACAGGAAACTGAAAAACCTGGGCTATATTGCGCGCTTCGGGTGGCAACTCATTAACCACTTCACCATCAAAAAGCACTTCGCCACTCGATGGCTCTAGCAAACCGGAAATGATATTGAGCAATGTCGATTTGCCACAGCCCGAAGGCCCCAACAAGGCATACGCACCGCCCTGCTGCCAGACATGATTCATCTCACGGATGGCGTAGTCTTGAGGTGACTGGGGATTGGCCAAATAAGTATGCGCCAAGGATTTCAGGGTGATCTCGGCCATCTCAAATACCTCTCAGGTGAGTCGGTATATGAACGACCGCACCTTCGTGATCGAAGGCATAAACCTTATGCGCCGGAAAGTAGAGCTTGACCGGCGAGTCAACGCGAAATTCGTGCACTCCCTCAAGATGTACCGTCATGTAGAAGTGTTCGTTGTGCACATGCAGGAAGGTTTCAGAGCCACTGATCTCGGCCAAGTCAACGACCATATGAATCTCGATATCGCTCTTGGCTCGCGGGGTCAACGAGATATGCGAGGCACGAATGCCAAACCGATATTCACCCGGTTCTAACGCGCTAAGATCGTTGCCAACAGGAAAGTGCAACGTATTATCGAAGCTGATTTCAGAGCCGGAGAGGGTCCCTTTGACGATATTGATGGGTGGCTCCGAGAACATCTCAGCCGCCCTGATATCGCTCGGACGGTGGTAAACATCGGCAGTGGGGCCATATTGGAGTAAGCGCCCTTGATGTAATACCGCTGTATTGCCTCCCAGTGCCAGTGCTTCAGCAGGCTCGGTGGTCGCATAGACAGCAATGCAGTTACGTTCGCTGAAGACCGCCCGCAGCTCTTCGCGAAATTCCTCGCGAAGCTTGTAGTCCAGATTGACCAGTGGCTCATCGAACAACACCACATCGGCATCCTTCACCAAGGCACGCCCCATGGCGGTACGCTGCTGTTGGCCACCGGACAGCTCCAGTGGCTGACGATCTAGCAGGTGCTCGATATGCAGCATCTCGGCGATGCTCCGAACCCGACGATCAATCTCGGCGCGCCCTACCTTCGCCAGCTTCAGCGGCGACGCAATATTATCGTAGACGGTAAGGCTGGGGTAATTGATGAACTGCTGATAGACCATCGATACATTGCGATGCCTTACTGAACGCCCGGTCACATCCTGACCATCCATTAAGACTCGCCCTCGGGTCGGCGTGTCGAGTCCCGCCATCAGTCGCATCAGAGTGGTCTTGCCAGAGAGCGTCCGGCCCAACAGGACATTGAACGATCCGGGTTCGAGGGTCAGGTTCATATCAGCGATATGCGTCTCGCCGCCGACCACCCGATCGATGTTTTCTAGGTTCAATGACATACGGATCTCGGCTGTTATTCGTTATGAGATCACGCTGAGTAAGCGTGTAAAATCACGTTAGTCGAGATTCGATTTCAGACACAAATGTTATTTATCGAAAACGATGCTCATGCCGCACAATATGGCCACAAAGGAACCGTAAACTATTGTTTATAAGAATAAAAAACACCTTATAGAACTTTTGTCTACTCTGCACAAAAAAAACAGTACTCGACGCTTTCCAAAAGAAGACGGTCGGACTCTTCGATTTCGAACATAAAAAAGGTCGCATAAAGCGACCCGAGTTCTTGGCAATGAAATCCAAGGATGAGGAGAGTCTGAGCCCACATCAAAAAATCCGATGCGGGCTTGCTGAAGAGTGTCAGCGCGTGCCGAATATTTTATCGCCAGCATCGCCAAGCCCAGGGACGATGTAGCCATTCTCGTCGAGGCGCTCATCGACGGAAGCGGTATAGATCTCCACCTCCGGATAAGCTTCCTGCACCCGGGCGATACCTTCCGGCGCCGCGACCAGGACGATGACTTTCACAAGCGGGCAGCCACGCGCCTTGAGCATATCCAGCGTCGCCACCATGGAGCCCCCCGTGGCCAACATGGGATCGATGACGATCGCCAGACGCTCATCGAGATCGCCGACGAACTTCTCGAAATACGGCACCGGCTCCAGTGTTTCTTCGTTGCGGTAAAGTCCCACCACACTGACACGCGCGCTAGGGATGAGATCGGTAACACCATCGAGCATGCCCAGACCGGCGCGCAGAATGGGCACCACGGTGACCTTCTTGCCTTTGAGCAGTTCGACCTCGAGCAAGCCACCGCTCCATCCCGGAATCTCGGTCTTCTGAGTTTCGAGATCCTGCGTCGCTTCATAGGTCAATAACTTGGCGACTTCGCTGGCCAGCTCACGGAAGCTCTTGGTGCTGATACCGGCTTCGCGCATCAGGCCCAGCTTATGCTTGACCAGGGGATGTTGGATGGCATGAACGCTCATGTCGGGGGATATCCTTTCGGCGATGACGAGCCGAACCGCACTCCACACCGGCCATGCGGGTACGTCACGGATGCGGCCGGAAAGCGGTTCGGATTTGCACGTATTCTAGCGTGCCAGGGGGCGCGGGTTAAGGGGACTCGATGAACTCAGGCTGTGCCGGCAATTGCCAGTCGATGCCTTCTCGGCCCCGTGCGGCCAGAAAGGCATTGGCTTGAGAGAAGTGACGCTGGCCGAAGAAGCCGCGATGCGCCGACAAAGGCGAGGGATGCGGGGCATGCAATACCAGGTGTTTCTGACGGTCGACGAACGATGCCTTCTTCTGGGCATAGCTGCCCCACAGCAAGAAAACCACCCCATCGCATTGCTCGTTGACCACCTGAATGGCACGGTCGGTGAAGGCCTCCCAGCCCTGCCCCCGATGCGCGCCGGCGTTGCCCTGCTCGACGGTCAACACACTATTGAGCAGCAAAACACCCTGACGCGCCCAGGACTCGAGGAAACCATGCGAGACCGGGGTCGTGCCTACATCCTGCGCCAGTTCCTTGTAAATGTTCTGCAACGAAGGCGGCGCCGGGATGCCGGGGCGCACCGAGAAGCACAAGCCATGCGCCTGGTGTGGTCCGTGGTACGGGTCCTGCCCCAAAACCACGACGCGGACCTGATCCAACGGCGTCAGCTCGAAGGCACGAAACCAATGATCCGAATGCGGATAGATCACCTTGCGCGCGGCTTTTTCGCGCGCCAGAAACGCACGCAGCGCCTGCATGTAGGGCGCCTCGAATTCCGCGCCCAAATGATGCTGCCAGCTATCCGGCAAGACTTGAGACATCACGTACCTTCCTTACGCTTGCGTTTGGCGACAGGGCTCATGAATCGCGCGAACGCACCTGGTCGACCAGCGGCTCGACATAGGCAATACCCATGTCCCAGGGAAACTGAATCCAGCAATCCTGCGCGACCTCGGTCAAGCATTGATCGACCAGCGGACGCCCTTCGGGCTTGGCATAGATGGTCACGAAATGCGCCTTGGGCAGCATCTCGCGCACCGCCCGCGCCGTCTTGCCAGTATCGACCAGGTCGTCGACCAACAGCCAGCCATCGCCATCATGATCGACGCCCTTCATGACGTTCAGGCCGCCCTGCTCCTTGTGCTCGTAACTCTTGATGCACACGGTATCGATCAGACGCACGTTGAGTTCACGTGCAATCAATGCAGCGGGAATCAAGCCGCCGCGGGTAATCGCGACGATGCCTTTAAAGTCTCGCTCGACGAGTTGGTGACACAGGACACGCACATCGCGATGCAACTGGTCCCAGGAAACGGTGAACTGCTGGTGATAGCGATCGGTACTCATGGGAAGACCACACGGGGGAATATAAGGGGCTACAGGGCACGTAAAGGCCACGCGCCCACGCTCGTCATTCGTGTTCGGTAAAAGTGCAAACGGCGAACACGCCATGGCCGGCATCACGAATCTTCTGCGCGCCGCCGAGTTCGGGAAGGTCGATGATCGCAGCGGTCTCGACCACGTGTCCGCCGCTGCGCTGGATCAGCGAGGCCGCCGCCAGCATGGTGCCACCAGTGGCGATCAGGTCATCCATCACCAGGATACGGTCGCCTTCGCGAAAAGCATCGGAATGCAGCTCGACGGTCGACTCACCGTACTCCAACGTATAGGTTTCGCTGATGGTCTTGAACGGCAACTTCCCTTTCTTGCGCACCGGCACGAAACTGCAGCCGAGCTCATAGGCGACCGGCGCCCCGATGATGAAACCGCGCGCATCGATAGCGGCAATGGCATCCAGGTTGAGCTCTTGATAACGGTGCACGAAGCTATCGATGAGCTTGCGGAAAGCGGCACTGTTTTGCAGCACCGGCGTAATATCACGGAAATTGACGCCCGGCTGGGGCCAATCGGGGACGGTGCGAATGACCGACTTTATATAATCGCCATAAATGCTCATCTGAGGCTCCATCAGCAATGCACGCGGTTTAGCCGCGACGGGCAGCGGACAAAGCCGCAAATGGTACCCAATGCAACGCCAGGAATCGAGGGTACGCGTCAGAACCTCGATCTCTGTGCAATTTTATACCGTGCCTCGCGCCGCCATGACCCGCTCGACCGTCTCGACGATGGCCTGGGTCTGCGGGTCGATCTCGATATTGACTCGGTCACCCAGCATGCGCTCACCCAACGTCGTGCGCATCAATGTCTCGGGTATCAGGTCGACACAAAAACGCCCACCTTCGAGCGCGCCGATCGTCAAACTGATGCCATCGACGCCAATATAGCCTTTTTCGAACAAGAACCGCGCATGCTCGTCGGGCAACGCAAACCATAGGCGACGATTGTTCGGTGCCTCCTCGAGTTCTGTCAGGGCCGCTTGACAGATGACGTGGCCGGACATCGCATGGCCGCCAATTTCGTCACCGATGCGTGCGGCACGCTCGAGATTGACGTGATCGCCAACGCTCAGCACACCCAGGTTGGTGAGGCGCAATGTTTCACGCATCAGGTCGAAGGACACTCGATCTCCCTCGATGCGAGTCACCGACAGGCAGCACCCGTTGTGCGACACCGAGGCACCGGTTTCGAGCCCATCCGCCATGCCCTCGGGAAACGTCACGACATGGCGCCGGAACTGCGTTTCCTCTTCCACGGCTACCACCGTCCCCACGCCTTGCACGATACCGGTAAACATCTCGACTCCTTGACCAATGCTGTCACGCTCGACAGGCATCATTCTACCATGACCCATCGACGCCCATCGTCAGGCGCCTATACCTTTCAAAGCCCTAAAAACAGGCGATCTTTCTGAATCAATCCCTGGATCGCCGACACTTGGCCTAGAGACATTGACAGGTAACGAAGCGCTCACTAGAATTCGCGACTTCTTGAGCGCCGATTTGTACCCAGATTGCGGGCGCGCCTGGGCATGTCCCGGGAAATACCGCTAAAAGGGTGTGTCCAGCGTTGATGGCCACCCGCCTGGGTGGCCTTTTTTTATGGCCACAGCCTACAAATCCCGCCACATAGGCAGTCCAGTCTCGTTATAATGCTGGGTTTTGCCACATGCGACGCCACTCCAGGCATACAAGCTTCGATCCCCAACGGTCGCCGGCGTGCCACTGGCCATGACGTCCCAACGCATCGACCCAAACGAAGACGATGATCAAACTCGAAGGTGTCTCCAAAACCTATGGGGCTGGCCCCACGGCGGTCCATGCCCTCAAAAATATCGACCTGGAAGTCCCGAAGGGCGCCATCCATGGCGTGATCGGCCTCTCCGGGGCCGGTAAGTCGACGCTGATTCGCTGCGTCAACCTCCTCGAACGCCCGACCGAGGGCCATGTTATCGTCGACGGCCAGGACTTGACCCAGCAGGACAGCGAAGCCCTGCGGCAGTCGCGCCATCAGCTCGGCATGATTTTCCAGCATTTCAATCTGCTCGCCTCGCGCACGGTTTTCGACAATGTGGCGCTACCGCTGGAGCTGATGGGCGTATCGAAAGGCGAGATTCGCGAGCGCGTCGGACCGCTGCTCGATCTTACCGGCCTAACCGACAAAGCCACGCAATACCCGGCGCAACTCTCGGGAGGGCAGAAACAGCGTGTCGCCATCGCGCGCGCCCTCGCCAGCCGCCCCAAGGTGCTGCTCTGCGACGAGGCGACGTCCGCCCTCGACCCACAGACGACGGCCTCGATCCTCGAGCTACTGCAGGACATCAACCGTAAGCTGGGGCTGACCATTCTACTCATTACCCATGAGATGGAAGTGGTCAAGAGCATCTGCCACCGTGTCGGCCTGATCTCGGATGGCGAGCTGGTGGAAGAAGCCGACGTCGGCGATTTCTTCACCGCACCGGCCACACGACTGGGACGCGATTTTCTCAACGCTTTTCTCGAACTCGAACCACCGCAGGCGCTGGTCGAGCGCCTCGAGGAAGCACCCGGCGAACATACGCATCCCGTGGTACGCCTGGCGTTTTCTGGCGCCAATGTCGCCACGCCGCTCATTTCGCGCCTGGCACGCGATAGCGGCGTCGATGTCAGCATCCTGCAAGCCAAGGTGGAGTCGATCCAGGGGCGCACGCTAGGCCTGATGATCGCCGAGCTCATCGGCACGCCCGAGACGACGTCACAAGCGCTCTCGCAACTCGAATCCCACGATATCAATGTAGAGGTACTCGGCCATGTCCAGCGCAATGCTTGAACTGATTCTCGAGGCCACTTTCGATACCCTCTATATGGTCGCCCTGTCAGGCGCGGTCTCGGCCGTGATCGGCATCCCCCTCGGGGTTCTGCTTTATGTCACGCGGCCGGGGCAGATCCTCGCACAGCCAGTCGCCCAACGCGTACTGGGAATCGTCACCAATATCGGCCGCTCGATTCCCTTCATCATTCTCATGGTGGCGATCATCCCCTTCACGCGCCTCGTCGTCGGCAGCTCCATCGGCACCAACGCCGCCATCGTGCCGCTCATTATCGCCGCGATCCCCTTCGTCGCGCGCCTGGTAGAAGGAGCGCTCAACGAAATCCCCCCGGGCCTGATCGAAGCCGCTCAAGCGATGGGCGCCACCCCACTGCAGATCATCACCAAGGTGCTCCTGCCAGAAGCCAAGGGCGGCATCATCAACGGCCTGACCATCACTGTGGTCACGCTGGTCAGCTACTCGGCCATGGCCGGTGCCGTCGGCGGTGGCGGCCTGGGTGACCTGGGCATCCGTTACGGCTACAACCGTTTCGAACCGCTGATCATGCTCATCACGGTAGCGATACTGGTGGTCATGGTGCAGGGCTTTCAAAGCCTTGGAGACCGCTTAGTACGTAAGGCCGACCACAAATGAGCGCGTGGCCAGGGGATAAACGTAAAGCTATAGTAGGCAACACTTTTATACTCAAAAAAGCATAAATGCTTTTCGGGAACCATCGCACATCAGGCAACAACGCCTCATTCAAGGAGCTCGCACCATGAAAGACACTCTGGCCCAGGCCCTACACCCTGTTCGCCTCCTCGGCGCCGCCGCACTACTCGGTGCCGGCTTGCTCGCCGGCTGCGGAAGCGATGACGCCGAGACACAATCGATCAAGGTCGGCACCGTGGCAGGACCGGAAACGGACGTCATGAAAGTCGCCAAGGAAATCGCCAAGAAAGAATACGATCTCAATGTAGAGATCGTTGAATTCACCGATTACGTTTCCCCCAATGCGGCCCTCGCCGATGGCAGCCTGGATGCCAATGCTTTCCAGCATGAGCCGTACCTGAATAGTATGGTCGAGGATCGCGGTTACGATTTCGCCATCGCCGGCAAGACTTTCGTCTACCCGATCGGCGCATACTCCGAACGCTACGACGACATTTCCAGTGTACCCGACGGGGCCACCATCGCACTGCCCAACGACCCTTCCAACGAAGGGCGCTCGCTTATTCTGATGCACAACGAAGGACTGCTAGAACTCGACGATCCGGAAAATCTCGAAGCGACACCGGTGGATATCAGCGAAAACCCGCATGACTACGAGTTCCGTGAAATCGAAGCCGCCCAACTGCCGCGCGTGTTGCCCGATGTGGACTTGGCCTTCATCAACAACACCTTTGCCCAGCCGGCAGGCCTCAGTCTGGACGACGCCTTGATCAAGGAAGGGCCGGAGTCGCCCTACGTCAACTTGATCGTGACGCGCAAAGACATGCAGGACGACGAAGCGATCCAGAATCTGGTCAAGGCGTATCAGTCGCAGGCCGTCATCGACAAGGCCAACGAACTGTTCAAGGGCGCCGCAGTCCCCGGCTGGAAGTAACCGCCCTCCGCTGTTTCATTCGACAGGCCGGCCCCACGGGGCCGGCCTGTTTCGTTATCATCCTCATTCACCCGGAGACATCATGAGTGACTACGCCCTGCTCGCCCGTCAGTTAGAAACCCTGCTGGACACCCGCGACTGGCTGACCAACGCGGCACAGACCTGCGCCTTTCTGAAACACGAGGTCAGCGACCTGAACTGGGCCGGCTTCTATCTTCAACGCCAACCCGGCACGCTCATCCTCGGGCCTTTCCAGGGCTTGCCGGCCTGCAACCCCATTCCTTTCGAAAAAGGCGTGTGCGGTGCCGCCGCCACGACACGGCGCACGCAACGTATCGCGGATGTCCATGCCTTTCCCGGTCACATCGCTTGCGATGCCGCATCACGCTCGGAGCTGGTGGTACCCATCGTGCACGACGGCGAACTCTGGGGTGTGCTGGATCTCGATAGTCCGCGCCCCGAGCGCTTCAGCGAAGACGACCAACGCGGAATCGAGCGCTTGGTTGACATCTTCATCGCCGCCAGCGACCTCTCCACACCCAGTGTGACTGGATAAGCTCGACGGCACGAGGCGCGAACGAAAACGCCCCCGCTGTTTTGCAGCGGGGGCGTTCAATATTCTGGTAGGACCGAGCGGATTTGAACCGCTGACCTCCACGATGTCAACGTGGCGCTCTAACCAACTGAGCTACGGTCCTGCAAATCGGGATCTGCAAAATCGATTGTTGGCAGCATTAGACGCTAGATACTTAGCATCTCAAGCACTGATTATGTCAAGCGGTACTGATATGAAGTACTGCTGGCATTAAGCGCTTGGTAGGACCGAGCGGATTTGAACCGCTGACCTCCACGATGTCAACGTGGCGCTCTAACCAACTGAGCTACGGTCCTATTTTGCACTAGCTTTGGCACTGCCATTACTGCCGTTGCCAACTCTGGCCTTGGCAACGGATGCGCATTTTACGCAGACCGTAGAAAATTGCAAGCCCCGACCCAAAAATTCGCCAAGGTTCAAACGCTTGACGCGAGTCCCGGCACATTTCCATGGCTGCGTATAAAAGTTCGTTTTAGCGGATAAAACTTATGTCTACTTTCGTTTTACAACAATTATAATGTCTTTTTCCGCACTAGTGCATGGTTTAACATAGCCTTCCAGCCTGCACTGCACCGCCTGTGCAACGTTCGCGTCTATCCACACGACATGGCTCATTCATCGGCCGTTTTACTCGCCAGGTAACGGAACCTCCAATGACACAACAAGATCGCCACGACGCCATCGTCACCCTGGTTAAGCATCAGGGCTACGCCTCTATCGAGCAGCTCACACAGCATTTTTCCGTCACGCCACAAACGATTCGCCGCGACCTCAACCAATTGGCCGACGAAGGCGCGATCAAGCGCGTGCACGGTGGAGCCGGTCTCGAATCGAGCACCGTCAACACCGCCTACCATACGCGCAAGACACTCAATGCCGATGCCAAGCAGCATATCGCTGAATGCGTCGCCGCGCAGATTCCCGACTCCGCCTCCTTGTTCATCAACATTGGCACCAGCAATGAAATGGTCGCCGAGGCACTACGCGACCACCAGGGCCTAGAGGTCATTACCAACAACCTCAACGTGGCGGCGATCCTTCAGCACAAGGAGGACTTCAACGTCATCATCGCTGGCGGTCAAGTGCGCTCGCGCGACGGCGGCATTATCGGCGAAGCCACGATCGACTTCATCAATCAGTTCAAGGTCGACTACGGCATCATCGGCATCAGTGGCATCGACGATGACGGCTCGTTGCTCGAATTCGACTATCAGGAAGTCCGTGTCGCCCAGGCCATCATCCGTAACTCGCGCCAGGTCTTCCTGACCGCCGATCACTCCAAGTTCCACCGCAATGCCGTGGTGCGCCAGGGCAACATCTCGCAGATCGACGCGTTGTTCACGGACCGCCAGCCACCCGACGGCATCCTGCGCCTACTACGCGAATACGATGTAACACTGCATATCGCCGACGCCTGATCGACTTGCCCCGCTAACGGCGTCACTCAGTGGCGCCGTGTTCGTTTCGTCGACTTGATGTTCGTTTTCGAGTACGCTACTTTCATATTCGAACAATCGACTTGCGAACCAACCTTGCGGAGCTTGCCATGAACGCCTCCCCCCGACAGGACATACTCGATCTTTTCGTCATCGGCGGTGGCATCAATGGCACCGGTATCGCCAATGATGCGGCAGGCCGCGGCTTGCGCGTCGCCCTGAGCGAGCAACGTGATCTCGCCAGCGCAACCTCCTCGGCGAGCAGCAAATTGATTCATGGCGGCCTGCGCTATCTTGAGCATCGAGAGTTTCGCCTGGTGCGCGAAGCGCTGCACGAGCGTGAAGTGTTGTTACGCAAGGCACCGCATATCGTCTGGCCGTTACGCTTCATTCTTCCGCACCAGCCGCATTTACGTCCGGCCTGGATGATCCGCACGGGCCTGTTTCTCTACGACCACCTCAGCCAGCGTGCCAGCCTTCCCGCTTCAAAAGGGTTGCGATTTGACGCCCAAAGCCCCCTCAAACCAGATATCAAGCGCGGTTTTGAATATTCCGACTGCTGGGTAGATGATGCCCGGCTCGTCGTGCTCAACGCCATGCAAGCGCGCGAACACGGCGCCGATATCCAGGTGGGAAGTCGCTGCGTCGGGGCGCAGGAAGAAGATGGCCTCTGGCACATCACACTGGAAGATGTCACCACGGGCAAGCGCCATATACGATACGCGCGCGCCTTGGTCAACGCAGCCGGGCCTTGGGTAGAGCAGGTGGTGCGCGAAAACGCCCAGCGCGATTCGCGCTACGGCGTTCGCATGATCCAAGGCAGCCATATCGTCGTGCCGCGTCTCAATACCGACGAGCGCGCTTATATCCTGCAGAATCAGGATCGCCGCATCGTCTTCGTGCTGCCCTATCAGCAGGACTATAGCCTGATCGGCACGACCGATGTGCGCTACCAAGGCGATCCCGCCCAGGTCAATGCAAGCCGTCAGGAAATCGACTATCTGCTCGACGTCGTCAATCAGCATTTCACCCAGACGCTCTCTCACGAGGACATCGTCACCACCTTCTCTGGTGTGCGGCCGTTGTGCGATGACGAATCCGCCGACCCCTCTGCGATGACCCGCGACTATACGCTCGATCTCGACGCCCGCGGTGCACCGCTGCTGTCAGTCTTCGGGGGCAAGATCACCACGTACCGCAAGCTGGCCGAAGCCGCCCTCGAGCAACTGAAGCCCTACTTCACCGAGATAGGAGCGCCCTGGACCGCCGAGGCATCGCTCCCCGGTGGAGATATCGACTCGCGCGAGGCATTTGCCATGCAACTCGTCCGCGATTATCCGTTTTTGGGAGAGGCTCGGGCACGGCGTTTGGCCTCGAGCTATGGCGCGCTATGCCTGCGCTTCCTGCACGGCGTCAGCCGCGAAAATCAGCTTGGCGAGGCGTTCGGCGCCGGCCTCACTCAAGCCGAAGTCGACTACTTGGTGCATGAGGAATGGGCGCGTTCACCGGACGATATCCTGTGGCGACGGACCAAGCTGGGCCTGCGTTTCACGCCCGAACAGCATCAGCGCCTGACCGCCTATCTCAATCGTCATTGCCAAGGGCATGCGGCCTGACGAGGCGATTGACTGACATGTTTTAGCTTGGCATCACCACCAGTTAGGGTGCTACGCTCGATCTCCACGCTGACCATGGACGGTAACGCCCCGGCATGGAGCCAGGGGTCGGCGCCGCCGGAACGAGGCCATGATGATTGAATATGTCGTCGAGATAGTGCTTGCCCTGCTCGCGCTCATCGCGTTTATTGCCACTGCCATTCCATGGCTCAATTTACGCTACTGGTGGGTGCGCGGTTTCGACTTTCCACGTCTGCAACTGGCGGCGCTCGCCGCCGTGATTTTCTTCGCTTTACTCTGCGTGCTGCCCTGGTCTCCACTGGGCTGGGTTGGTGCCATCGCGAGTTTGATCGTGCTCGGCGTGCAAGGCACGCGCATTTTTCCCTGGACATGGCTGGCAAAACGCCAGGTGGTGAATGCAGAAGGCGAAGACGCCTCACGTCAATTTTCGTTGCTGGTCGCCAACGTTCTCACGCCCAACCGCCAGTCTGCATCGCTGATGCGCCAGATCCACGAGGTCGACCCCGACATCGTACTGACCCTGGAGTCGGACGCCTGGTGGGGAGAGCGCCTCGACGAAGCGCTGACCGAGAGCCACCCGCATACCGTCAAGATTCCCCTCGACAACCTCTACGGCATGCATTTGTATTCGCGTCTCTCGCTGCATGAACCGCATGTCGAGTGGTTGATCCAGGACGACATCCCATCGATACACGGCTGGTTCGAGCTGCCAGGTGGCGAGCGTGTGCGCTTCCATGCCGTACATCCACGCCCTCCCGCGCCCGGCGAAAGCGATGAATCGCTATGGCGCGATGCCGAGCTGCTGCTAGTCGGCCAGACGGTCCGAGACTCGGATCAACCCACGCTGGTCGCCGGCGATCTCAACGACGTGGCATGGTCGAAGACGACACGCCTGTTCTGTCGCATCAGCGGCATGCTGGATCCTCGCCGCGGACGCGGGTTGTACAGCACCTTCCACGCCGAACATCGTTGGCTACGCTGGCCGCTGGATCACGTCTTCGTCAGCGAGCACTTCACCTTGGTCGCACTACGCCGCCTCTCGGCGTTCGGTTCCGACCACTTCCCCATTCTCGCGACCTTTCGTTATCGGCCGGCGCGTGCCGATGAAAACGACAGCCCGGACGCGGATCGCGAAGAACGACAGGACGCCGAGGAAACTATCGAGGAAGCCCATGAACGGCGTGGCGAGGAGCCCGTCAAGAACGACGATTGAGCCTGTCTATGTCACCCACCGAGATGGCAAAGTGCAGTGGGTTAAATAAATTGGGCGCCCGTGAGGGCGCCCAAAACAAGCCATGCCTACCCACCTTTCACGTCACTCGGGAATGCCGCCTTGTGTCAGCTGCGTGGGATCGAGCAGGCGTTCGAGTTCCTCACGAGACAACTCGGTTTCTTCCTCGGCCACATCGATGATCGGCCGCCCGGCCTGATAGGCCTTCTTGGCGACCTGCGCCGCCGCGTTATAACCGATGACCGAGTTGAGCGCAGTCACCAGAATGGGATTGCGCGACAGCGGCGCCTCGATATTGTCGCGCCGCACGTTGAAGGTAGCGATGGCGCGATCCGCCAATAAGGTGCTGGCGCGAGACATCAAGCGCAGCGACGTCAGCAGGTTCGAGGCAATCAACGGCAACATGACATTGAGCTGGAAATTGCCGCTCTGCCCCGCCACCGTGATCGCACTATCCAGCCCGATCACCTGTGCCGCGGTCTGCGCCGCTGCCTCGGGAATCACCGGATTGACCTTGCCCGGCATGATCGAGCTGCCTGGTTGCAAGGCCTCGAGTTCGATCTCGCCCAGCCCTGCCAAGGGGCCTGAGTTCATCCAGCGCAGATCATTGCTGATCTTCATCACCGCGCAGGCATAGGTACGTAGCTGACCGGACAGCTCGACGGCGGCATCCTGCGAACCAAGGCTGGCGAAGAAGCTATCATTGGGACGCAGGCTGAGCCCCGTCTGCTCACCCAGCGTCTTGGCGACTCGCTCGGCGAACTCGGGGTGGGCGTTGATACCCGTGCCCACCGCCGTGCCGCCGAGCGCTAGGCGTGTCAGCCGCTGCTGGGTGCCTTCCAAGCGTTCGATGGCCTGAGCGACCTGGCTGGACCAGCCGCCCAGTTCCTGACTCATGCGCACCGGCATGGCATCCATCAGGTGGGTACGCCCGGTCTTGACGACATCGTCCACCTCGTGCGCCTTGGCATCGATGGCCGACTGCAGATGACGCAAGGCGGGAAGCAGCGCTTTCTCGACCTCCAGCGCCGCCGACAGATGCAACGCGGTGGGGATGACGTCATTGCTCGACTGCCCCATGTTGACATGGTCATTGGGGCCGACCTCGGTGCCGCTCTCGCCGGCGAGATGCGCGATCACCTCGTTGACGTTCATATTGGTCGATGTGCCCGACCCTGTCTGGAAGACATCGATCGGAAACTGATCGCCATGCTCACCATCGACGAGACGCTGGGCCGCATTGATGATCGCCTCCGCGCGCTGGACGTCGAGCAGGCCAAGGTCACGATTGACGTTCGCCGCCGCCAGCTTGACACGTGCCACGGCCTGGATGAACGCAGCGGGCATGGGCTGCCCACTGATGGGAAAATTGTTGATGGCACGCTGGGTCTGGGCGCCATACAGGGCATCGGCGGGGACTTCGAGCTCCCCCATGCTGTCGCGTTCAATGCGTGTCTCGCTCATCACACCCTCCTGATCGGTTGAGACCACCGTGCACGCGCCCCATCATGGCGATATCCGTCGCTATCGACGATCATGACGGTCGCCCATCCGGCGCACACGAGCCCGGCGACTATCAATGTAAAATTGTGCTGCCGATGGTGCCTTTCAAGGCATCGTCATTATCTCTCGGGAGAATCCATCATGTGGCATCGCTCCACGCTCACCCTGAGTCCACGCCGTCAGGGCTTTCATCTCATCACCGACGACATCACCGACCAGCTTCCGGCGCTCGCTTGCGTACGTCTCGGTCTCTTGCATCTACAATTACTGCATACGTCCGCGTCGCTCACTCTCAATGAAAACGCCGACCCTGACGTGCGCCACGACATGGCGCTTTATGCCGAACGACTCGCCCCTCAAGGCATCGACGGCATGCACCACACGCTGGAAGGGCCCGACGACATGCCGGCGCACGTATTGGCCAGCCTCTTCGGTACGCAGCTAACGCTGGCCGTCGAGTCGGGGCGACTCGCCACCGGCACCTGGCAAGGCATATGGCTAGGCGAGCATCGTCAGCACGGTGGGCCACGCCGCATTCTCGCCACCCTCAACGGCGACGACGCATGAGCCGTCGCGTGAGGTTCTGTATGAAAAGTCGACGAGCGATGGACAGACAAGGCAAAATTCGGCGAAAACGGACCGGGCTGGCGCACCAGTTTACGTGTTGTAAATGAGTATTTTGATCGGACTCGCGCACGAGCCGATTTTTAACGCCGTATGGGCGAGCGCAGGCAGTTTTCGTATAGAACCTACCAGCCCAGTGCCTGCTTGACGAAAGGAATGGTCAGCTTGCGCTGAGCGGAAAGCGAGGCGTGATCGAGGCGAGCGAGGGCATCGAATAGTGCGGCAAGCTGTCTCGGGCCGCGATGCAGAATGTAGCGCGCCACTTCATCGGGGAGCTGCATGCCGCGCACCCGTGCGCGCAACTGCAAGGCCTCGAAGCGTCCGCTGTCATCCAGCGATTGAACATGGAAGGTCACGCCCCAGCTCAAGCGCGAGGCGAGATCGGGTAGAACGGTCGGCAACTGGCGCGGCGCGGCCTCGGCGGCGATTACTAGACGCTTGTTGGCATCGCGCATGCGATTGAAGAAATGAAACAGCCCCTCTTCCCAGCGCTTGCGCCCGAGTACCGCAGAGAGATCGTCGATCGCCACCAGGTCCAGGCGTTCGAGATCCTCGAGCATATGCGGCGGAAAGTGGCCTAGGTCGCGCAAAGGGAGATACAAGGCACGTCCTCCCCGGTCGCCGGCTTCGTGACAGGCGGCTTGCAGCAGGTGGCTGCGCCCGCTGCCCGGGGCGCCCCACAGAAACAGAAACGGCTCACCGTCCGTGTCGAGCTGACCGCGCAAGCGTTCGAGCAATGGCGCATTGCTCGACGCATGAAAGTTGGCGAACGTTGCATCGTCACTCAGCCCCACTCCCAGTGGCAACTGCGCGGACCCGGTCATGACCTTTCCTCATCGCCTTCGTGCGAGGCGCCAGCGTGGCGGGATGTATCGTATAAGCGACTGTTTTTATAGCGCTCATGAAGGTAACGCAATACTACCATGACGATAGCAGCGACCGGCAACGCCAACAGAATGCCGGTGAAACCGAACAGTTGCCCACCCGAGAGCACGGCAAAGATAACTGCGATGGGATGCAAGCCGATCTTGTCGCCGAGCAATACCGGTTGCAGCACGGTGCTTTCGACGAGTTGACCGATGCCGAAGACCACGGCCACGCCGAGCAGCGGCAGCCATTCACCGAACTGGAAGAATGCCACCAACGCCGCCACGCTAATGCCAACGATCACGCCTAAGTAGGGCACGATACTGGCCAGCCCCGCCACCAAGCCGATCAAAAGGCCAAACCGCAGGCCCAGCAGACTCAGTCC
Organism: Chromohalobacter sp. 11-W; assembly: GCF_029889905.1. Classification (GTDB taxonomy): domain Bacteria; phylum Pseudomonadota; class Gammaproteobacteria; order Pseudomonadales; family Halomonadaceae; genus Chromohalobacter. Next base: position 306,548 of record NZ_JARANZ010000002.1, read on the forward strand.
CGTCGCATAGATCACCGCCAGGCTGAGCATCACCAGCAACTGCCCGCGCAGGAAGGCCGACAACACCTCGTCGCATTCATGGCTCAGGCGCGTGATCGTTGGCTCGACGTGACGCGGCAGCAAATCGCGCAGGCGTGCCTTGAGCCGATCCCAGTCGAGCAGGAAGTAAAAAGTCGTCACGGGAATCAGCGCTAGATTGCCCATCCACACGGCGAACGCCATGCCTGACTTGGATGCCTGGGCCAGCACCGCCGCCGCCACCGTGCCGGTTTCGCGCCAGTTTTCCATCAGGGTGCCGCGCAGTTGATCGAAGTCAGCGCTAAGATCCACGCCCGTCACCGCCTGGACCTCCGGTAGCACCACCGACTGTACCCAGTTGAAGATGGCCGGGAAAGATTCGACCAACTGCGCCAGTTGGCGCCCCAGCAAGGGGATCAGAATCAGGCACGCCAGGACCATGGACAACGCTAGCACGAGGAATACCACACTCACCGAGAGCCGGCGCGACAAACCACGCGCCTCCAGCCAGTCGGTCACCGGGTCACCTAGGTAAGCCAATATCATGCCGACGAAAAACGGCATCAAGATGGGCTCCAGCAAGACGAGCAACCAGACCAATCCCGCCGCGCCCAGAAGGCCCCACACTTGTATGCGTGTCATTGCGATACGTATCTCCCAACCCTTTTGGTTTCGATTCTACACGCCTGCGCGGGCGATGCGCCTCCCGTAGGGCAATGCTACAATGTGGGCTTCCCTTATACCGCCCTGGCCTCGGGCGCCAGGCGGCGCCATCGGCTTCGCTCGATCGCCCCGCGATCGGCACACTGTTGACAGGAATGCCCATGACTCGCAGTTCGGACACGCCCACCTCTTCCCGCGCACCTCTCAGCTACAAGGATGCCGGCGTGGACATCGACGCCGGCAACGCGCTCGTCGAACGTATCAAGGGAGTCGCCAAACGCACTTCCCGACCCGAAGTAATGGGCGGCCTGGGCGGCTTCGGCGCGTTGTGCCAATTGCCCAGCGGCTACCGCGAGCCGGTACTCGTGTCCGGCACCGACGGGGTGGGCACCAAGCTACGCCTGGCCATGGATCTAGGCCGGCATGACACCATCGGCATCGACCTGGTCGCCATGTGCGTCAACGACCTGGTCGTCGCCGGCGCCGAGCCGTTGTTCTTCCTCGACTACTATGCCACTGGCAAGCTGGATGTCGAGATTGCCGCCGACGTCGTCACCGGTATCGGCGAAGGTTGCGCCCAGGCGGGCTGCTCACTGATCGGCGGCGAGACCGCCGAGATGCCCGGCATGTACACGGGAGGCGACTACGACCTGGCCGGCTTCTGCGTCGGTGTCGTCGAGAAATCCGAAATCCTCGATGGCAGCCGCGTCGCCGAGGGGGATGTGCTGCTCGGGCTCGCCGCCTCCGGTCCGCACTCCAATGGCTACTCGCTGATCCGCAAGATCCTTGACGTGAGCCAGGCCAATCTCGACACCGAGGTCGACGGTGTGGCCTTGCGTGATGCCTTGCTGGCGCCGACACGCATTTACGTCAAACCGCTGCTGTCATTGATCAAGGACAGCGACGTGGCCGTACACGCTCTTTCGCATATCACCGGCGGCGGTCTGCTCGAGAACGTACCTCGCGTGCTGCCCGATACGCTCACCGCGCGCATCGACGCCGCAAGCTGGACGCGTCCCGCGGTCTTCGACTGGCTGCAACGTGAAGGCAACGTCGACGAGCACGAGATGCATCGCGTGCTCAATTGCGGCATTGGCATGGTCGTGGTCGTGCCTGCCGAGCAGGCCGAACACGCTCAGGCCACGCTCGAGGCCGCCGGCGAGACGGTGCATCGTCTCGGCGACATCGTCGCGCGCCAAGGTGAGGAAGAACAAGTTCGTCTGGAGAACGTCCGCTCATGAATGCTACGACTCAAGCCGACACCCCCGACGGTAACGACTTCGAAGCGGAACCGGCCGAGAAACGTCGTGTCGTGGTGTTGATCTCCGGTAATGGCAGCAACCTGCAGGCGCTACTCGACGCACAACAACACGACGAGCTAGGTGGCGAGATCGTTGCCGTGATCTCCAATCAAGGCGATGCCTACGGCCTGATCCGCGCCAAGGAAGCCGGTGTCGACTCCGTCGTGCTACCGCATCGCGAGTACGACGATCGTGAAGCTTACGACCGTGCACTGATCAAGGTCATCGACCGCCACACTCCGGATTTGATCGTGCTGGCGGGGTTCATGCGCATTCTTACCCCGACGTTCGTGCATCGCTATGCCGGCCGCATGCTCAATATCCACCCTTCGCTGTTGCCGGATTACCCTGGGCTGGACACGCATACGCGCGCCCTGGCCGATGGCGTGTCGGAGCATGGCGCCAGCGTGCACTTCGTCACCGAGGAACTCGATGGCGGGCCGGTCGCCTTGCAGGCCGCGCTCAGGATCGACCCCGATTCCACCGCCGAGCAGATGATCGAGAAAGTCCATGCCCGCGAGCATCTGATCTATCCCATCGCCGTGCGCTGGTTTCTCGAAGGCCGCTTGAGCCTGGGGGCAAACGGCGCTCAGTTCGACGGCATGCCGCTGCCGCCCACCGGACTGCGGATGTCGCATGAAGACGCCGCGGAAGAGCTGGACGAAGATATCGACGAGTAAGTTGGAAGTTAACAGCGTGAAATCACACGCAGCAAAAGAAGACCCCGAAGGTTTCGGCCTTCGGGGTCTTCTTGTTTTCGAGGTACTATCTCAAACACAAGAAAGCCGGCGATTTGCGCAGCGAGCGATGGCAGGCTGGGCGCCGCCGGAGCACAGGAACCGGAGTGTAGCCTGCTACATGAGGATTCCGAGCACCGCCGGCGCCCAGGATGGCAAGCGCAGCAACAAATCGACGCTTTCTCAGGTCCTCGGTAGCGTCACGCCACGCTGCCCCATGTACTTGCCGCCACGGTCCTTATAGGAGACGTCACAGACCTCGTCGGACTCCAGGAACAGCATCTGCGCCACGCCTTCATTGGCATAGATTCGCGCGGGCAGGTTGGTGGTATTGGAAAACTCGAGCGTGACGTGACCTTCCCACTCGGGTTCCAGTGGCGTGACATTGACGATGATGCCGCAACGCGCGTAAGTCGACTTGCCCAGGCAGATGGTCAACACGCTGCGTGGAATCCGAAAATATTCCACGGTGCGCGCCAAGGCAAAAGAGTTGGGCGGTATCACGCAGACATCGCCTTTGACGTCGACGAAGCTCTTCTCATCGAACCCCTTGGGATCGACCACGGCCGAATGAATGTTGGTGAACACCTTGAATTCATCGGCGCAGCGCACGTCATAACCGTAGCTGGAGGTTCCATACGAAATCACCCGCTGCTCGTTCACGTAACGAACCTGGTCCGCCTCGAACGGCTCGATCATGCCCTGGCCCTCGGCCATGCGCCGAATCCATTTGTCGGATTTGATGCTCATTGAAGTTTCCTGCTCCGTGCGCTATCGCGATGAAATCGGGTCGTCTCCGCGAACACTCAGTCCGTAAAAACTCGGCCCGTGAAAACTCGGTACTTGAAAACTCGGTACTTGAAAACAAAGGGGGCCGTTATGATAACGGCCCCATCGCGTCACGCAAACGTTAGGTGACGAACGTCACTCACCAAAGCTGATGGTCGGCGACTCGTCGGACTGCGCTTCGATCCCCTCGGCCACGGAACGCGCCACCTGGCGGAACGTCTGCGCGACGTTTCCTTCAGGGTCAGCGATCACGCTGGGCTTGCCACCGTCGACCTGCTCGCGAATCGTGCCGTCGAGGGGCAATTGACCCAATAGCCGAGTCTGGTACTGCTCCGCAATGCGCTCACCACCACCGCTACCGAAGATCGGCTCCTGGTGGCCACACTGCGAGCAGACATGCTGGCTCATGTTTTCGACGACGCCCAGCACCGGCACGTTGACCTTGCGGAACATCTCGATGCCCTTCTTGGCATCGAGCAGCGCGATGTCCTGAGGCGTAGTCACGATCACCGCGCCGCTTACCGGCACTTTCTGCGCCAGAGTCAGCTGCACATCGCCGGTGCCCGGAGGCATATCGACGAAAAGATAATCGAGATCCTGCCAGGCGGTCTGGTTGAGCAACTGCTGGAAAGCCCCCGCCACCATCGGCCCGCGCCAGACCATGGGTTCATCGACATCCACCATGAACGCCATGGACATCGCTTGCAGACCATGAGCCTCCAGCGGCTTGAAGGCATTTTCACCCGCCGGCTGCGGCCGCACACCCGGGGCGATACCCAGCATCTGCGCCTGACTGGGACCGTAGATATCGGCATCGAGCAGTCCCACTCGATACCCCTCGGCGGCCATCGCCAGGGCCAGATTGACGGTCACGGTGGACTTGCCAACGCCCCCCTTGCCCGACGCCACGGCGACGATATGCTTCACGCCTTCGATCACAGCAACTCTCCTTTCCACGATATGCTCATCTGCGGTGCGCCAGCCAAGCTGACAGCTCGATACACCCAGTATAACGTCCCGCGATGGCACTTACCCAAGCGTTTCAGTCAACTTTTCGCCAGACGCTTTCAGGGACTCGACACACGCAGGCTGGCCGTGTCGACTCAATTCTCAGGCATGACCTCGAGCTTGGTACGAATGAAATCGCTGTGACTGACATAAAGGAGATCGGCGAGACGCCGAACGCGATGCTCTTCCAAGGCATCGAGTTCGCCGTCGGCAAAGGCCAGTTGCCACATCTGAGCCACCAGCGCCACGCGGTCTTCGTAGCCGTACTGCTCACGAATCAGTCTGACGAATTCGTAGTGGTCGACGGCCTGCTCGACTTCGGTTTCGGCCAACGACATCAGTTCATCGACGTCTTCCGGGACAATCGTAAGGCGCGTGGTCAATAGCTCTCGCAGCATGGCCCTTTCGCGTGGGTGATGTTCGTAATCGGCACGCATGATCTCGCACAATAAGGCTGCCACCGCCAATTCCAGCGTCACCTGCCGACGCTCCGATTGCGGGGACTCCAACATGCGTTGAAAGAATTGCTGAATGCCTTCGATACTCAAGGGATGCTCCTATAACAAAAGATGACATGGCCTGTGACACCTTCTGCGTGCAAGGGTTGCATCTGGCGACTCACTCGGCCGTGGCGTAATGCGCCTTGAGGTTCATGAACTTCTCGACAAAGGCGTCCATCACCGGCGGATCGTACTCACGCAGCCCGCTGACCACCAACTTCTTGGAGCCATGGCCAATGGCCGTTTCGCCGTCGGTCATCTTGAATTGCAGCAAGGCGTCGCCCCGCTTGCCGCTGACATCCAGCGTCGCGCCGGCAAAGGCCACGCCGGCCTCGGCGACATCCAGCCGCGACAACGAAAAGCCCATGCTGTCGTAGATCACCAATGGTCGCTGAGGATTGAACATGACACCCTGCTCTTCCATCAGCGGTTTGAGGTAATGCGGGAAATTGCGCCCCGAAAAGGCCACGTAACGGCGCGTGAAGGCCTCGATGACGCCGGCATCGTGGGTAATATCCCCGCCGCGCTCGACCTCGAGATACACCTTGCCATTGGCGTCGGTCACTTGGACGGTATCGCCGTGCTGAGCGAAGCACAGCGGTACGCTATCACCGACCATGCCCTTGAAGTGAAAGGTCATGCGTTGCGCCAGGCCAAAACGTGCCATCACCAAGGCGAACAGCAGATCGCCCGGCACACAGAAGCGCCGTGCATCCGCATCGTGAATGGGATTGTAATCGCCAGCGATACACTTGGCGAAACGGCTTGCCTGCTCGGCCGTAATACATAGCCGATCATCGGTCACGGTGTGAAAGTCGTCGAGAAACATGCGCTTATCCCTGCCCATCAAGAAGCGCCCACCACGGCGCGGATCACGAACGCCAAGATGGTATCAAATTCATTGGCGCTCGGGCGCGGCCCCTGCACACATTTCTCAACATAGCGCCACCAGACGATAACATCGAGCGCTCAATCGGCATCCAGCTCAAGATAATGGCGAAAAATGCCGTCTTCGTTAAACGCTTGGCGTCGAGCGGACCCCAGATAGGTGGCGATACGTGGCAATGCCGCCACACGCTCGCTCAAGGCCATAACGCCGGGAATCGATGGCGCCTGTGCCGCCATCGCACGGGGCATGGCGTAGCGCAGGCCACTAACGGTTTGAAAAAGCGAGAGATCGACATAACTCAAGGCATCGCCGACGAGATACGCCTTGCCAGCCAGATTGCGCGCCAGAACTTCCTCGAAGTAGCCGAGGAACTTGCCCAGTCGCTCCTGCCGGAATACATGGGCACGCCGGCGCGCCTCGTCTTGCTGTTCTTCGTAATACAGCGAACTGCCGATGGGATGATGTACATCATGAATCTCGGCGATGAAGTCGGTCATCGTCAGTTGCAAGCCATGCACCCAATCGCGGCTGGCCTCGTCGTCCGGCACCAGGTCGAGCCGCGGCCCCAGGAAACGCAGGATATTGGCGACGTGTGACACGAGCCGCTCCTGGGCTTTGAGAATCGGCGGCGCGAAAGGCGGATATGCCTCGAACGGTGCGACCTCGCCTTCGAGCAGATCGCCGATTGCGCTCACGCCATCCTGGCGTTCACGCGCCACATCGACGTAGTCGGCCCCCGCCGCCTCGAGCGCCAAGCGCACATATTCACCGCGCCCGGGAATGCCCGGCCAATAATACAGCTCGTATTGCATGAGAAGTCTCCGCGAGATATATCGATTCAGCGTAGCAGCCTCGGCGGGGTGACTGGCGAGGGAGGGGCCGGATTGCTACCATGCACGCCTTCACTAGGCACTGCCTGAAAAGTGCCTGCGCTCGATCATACGGCGTTAAAAATAGGCTCAAAGTACTCATTTACGACCTGTAAACTCCGTTTTTTCGCCAATTTCTGCCTTGTCTGATCATCGCTCGTCGACTTTTCAGACGAGGCCTAGCACTCGACACGAGACATATGCGGTATCGCGTCAAGCTTTTCCCCGAGATCACCATCAAGTCCCGCCCCGTGCGCAAGCAGATGGTTCGTTGTCTGCGCACCAACCTGCGCAACATCCTGACGCCGCTGGTCCCGGATGTGCGGATCGCCGACTGCTGGGATGCACTGGAGGTGCGGGTACGCCACGCCATCGACGACGCTACCCGCGAGCGCCTGGAAGCAACGCTATCGCGCGTGCCCGGCATCCACGAGGTGCTGGTGATCGACGTGCATACCTTCGTCTCCTTCGCCGATACCGCCGAGCGCCTGGTAGCGCTATGGCGAGCGCCGCTGGCCGGCCGCCGGTTTCGCGTCAGCGTCAAACGCCGCGGACAGCACGACTTCACTTCGGCGGACCTCGAGCGTTACCTGGGCGGCGCGCTGCTCGACGCCAGCCCGGACGCCAAAGTGGATCTCTCCCACCCCGAGGTGAATGTCACGCTCGAGTTGCAGGATCAGCATCTGCGCCTGGTGACTCGCCGTTTGCCCGGCTTGGGCGGTTATCCGTTGGGCACTCAGGGCCAAGCACTGGCACTCATCTCGGGCGGCTACGATTCGCCGGTGGCGGCCTGGCGCTTGATTCGGCGCGGGCTCAAGACGCATTACCTGTTCTTCAATCTCGGCGGACCGGAACACGAGCAGTCCGTACGCGAGGTCGTGCATCGGGTGTGGCAAGGCTACAGCGCATCGCACCATGCCCACTTCATCAGTGTGCCCTTCGACGGTGTGCTCGATGAAATCCAGCGCCGTGTGCCCGCCGGCCTGGCAGGCGTCGTGCTCAAGCGCATGATGCTGCGAGCCGCCAATCGCGTCGCGGCACGCGCGCGCATTTCAGCACTCGTCACCGGCGATGCCTTGGCGCAGGTCTCCAGTCAGAGCTTGGTCAACCTGGGGCTGATCGACACGGTCAGTGAGCGGCCCGTCTTACGTCCGCTCATCGCCGACGATAAGCAAACCATCATCGAGGATGCGCGCCGCATCGGCACCGCCGGCCATGCCGAGCGTTTGCCGGAGTACTGCGGTACGATTTCGCAACGCCCCAATACACGCCCCAGGCCCGACCAGATCGACGCCGCCGAGGCCGACTTCGACATGGACGTGCTCGAGGCAGCACTCGAAGCCACCCGTCAAACGCGGGTGGACCGCCTGCTCGACACGCCCGCGCCACGCCCACTCGATGTCCCCGTCATCGAGAGCGCCGCAGCGCTGCGCGAGGCCGATGACGTCACGGTCATCGATATTCGCCACCCCGATGAGCGCGATGCAGCGCCGTTGAGTCTGCCACAGGGCGAGCCGCTGACGATTCCGTTCTTCGAGCTCGGCGAACGCGCCGCGCACCTGCCATCGCACCGGCGCTACGCGCTCTATTGCGATCAGGGCATCATGAGCAAGATGCAGGCGCTTCGGCTCGCCGACCAGGGACTCAAGAACTTCGTCGTCTATCGCGGCAACCGCAACACCGAGCGCTGAACCGTCATTCGTCGTAAACGCAGACATTCGTCGTCACCACAGGGTTGCCATGCACTCACCCGTTCTCGCCATTCGTCGAACGCCGCTGGTCGCCGTGTACGGCACGCTCAAGCGGGGCCTGCGCAATCACCATTGGCTCGCCGGCGCCGAATTCATCGGCGCGGATACGCTCAGTGATGTCACCCTCTACGACCTGGGGCATTGCCCCGGCGCCAAGGCGGAACCCTCCCACGGCATCGACGTCGAGCTCTACCGGGTCGATGCGCGAGGCCTACGCGATCTCGACCGGCTCGAGGATTATCGCGTGCGCGCACCGCGCAGCGGCACCTACGACCGCATCATTCATCGCACCGCCTTCGGTCCCGCATGGCTTTATCTCTACAATCTCGACATCACGGGGTGTCCGGCCATTCGCGCCGGCGGCTGGTCAGGTACGCCCTGAGCATTACTCTTACCGATGCATCATCAGCACGTCTGCCGCATCACGGATGCAGCCAAGCGCCAAGCGGGCTACAATCGCCTTTTCGTCGATGTCATTCGCGACGCCTTCTTTCGTTTCCGACTTTCGTCATTAGAGCCACCATGCCGACTACCGCCAACGCCAAGCGCAAGATCCTGGTTACCAGTGCCCTGCCCTATGCCAACGGCTCGATTCATCTGGGCCATTTGCTCGAGTACATCCAGACCGATATCTGGGTGCGCTTCCAGAAGAGTCGCGGCCACGAGTGCCATTATGTATGTGCCGATGACGCCCATGGCACCGCCATCATGCTGCGCGCGGAACAGGAAGGCATTACCTCGGAGCAGTTGATCAGCAACGTCAGCGCCGAGCACCAGGCCGATTTCGCCCGCTTCGGGGTGGCGTTCGACAACTACCATTCGACGCATTCGGAAGAGAACCGCCAGCACAGCGAGCGTATCTATAAAGCGCTGCGCGATGCGGGGCATATCTCCACGCGCGACATCGAGCAGATGTTTGATCCGGTCAAGGGGTTGTTCCTCGCCGACCGCTTCATCAAGGGCACCTGCCCCAAGTGTCATAGCGATGATCAATACGGCGACAACTGCGAAGCGTGCGGCGCGACCTACACGCCGGCAGAGTTGATCGATCCAGTCTCGGCGATCAGCGGCGCCACGCCGGAAGTTCGCACGTCCACTCACTATTTCTTCAAGCTGCCCGACTTCGCCAACTTCATGCAGGGCTGGATCGATGGCGGTCATGTGCAACCGCAGATCCGCAACAAGCTGCTGGAATGGTTCGAGTCAGGCTTCAACGAGTGGGATATCTCTCGCGACGCACCTTATTTCGGCTTCGAGATTCCGGATGCGCCAGGCAAATACTTCTATGTGTGGCTGGATGCGCCGATCGGTTACCTGGCCAGCTTCCAGAACCTCTGCGAGCGCGAAGGCATCGACTTCGACAGCTACTGGAAGAAGGACTCCGAGGCCGAGGTCTATCATTTCATCGGCAAGGACATCGTCTACTTCCACGCCCTGTTCTGGCCGGCGATGCTGGAAGGTGCAGGGCTGCGCACGCCGACCGGTGTCAATTGCCACGGCTTCGTCACCGTCAACGGCGCCAAGATGTCCAAGTCGCGCGGCACCTTCATCAAGGCGCAGACCTACGCCGAGTATCTCAACCCGGAATATCTGCGCTATTACTTTGCCGCCAAGCTCACCGCCGGCGTCGACGATCTTGATCTCAATCTCGAGGACTTCGCCTCGCGCGTGAACTCGGACCTGGTCGGCAAGGTGGTCAACATCGCCAGCCGCTGCGCAGGCTTCGTGAAGAAGCTCAATGGCAACCAACTCGCCGCGCGCTGTGCCGAGCCCGCACTGGTGGCACGCTTCGTCGAGGCCGGCGAGGCGATCGCCGCCGATTACGAGTCGCGTGAATTCGGCCGCGCCATGCGCAAGATCATGGAGCTCGCCGACGAGGCCAATGCCTATATCGCCGACAAGGCGCCCTGGGTACTGGCCAAGGAAGAAGGTCGCGAGCAGGAAGTACTCGATATCTGCTCGGTGGGGATCAACCTTTTCCACGTGCTGATGGTCTACCTGCAACCCGTGGTACCGACCATGGCTGAACAGGCTCGCGTCTTCCTGAAGGTCGACTCCCTCGACTGGGAAAGCCGCCACCACGTGCTCGAAGACCACGCCATCGCCAAGTTCAAGCCGCTAATGACGCGTGTCGACAGCGACAGAATCGCGCAGATGACCGAGGCCTCCAAGGAAGTTCTCGCCGAGGAGCAAAAGCTCAAGGAACGCGCCACAGGACCGCTGGCCGACGATCCAATCGCCGATGAAATCGGCTTCGACGATTTCGCCAAGCTCGATATGCGCATCGTGCGTATTGCCAAGGCCGAGTACGTCGAGGGCGCCAAGAAACTGCTCAAGTTGACGCTCGACCTGGGCGGCGAGACGCGCACCGTTTTCTCGGGCATCCGTGCCGTCTACGCGCCCGAAGCACTGGAGGGGCGTCTGACCGTGATGGTCGCCAACCTGGCGCCGCGCAAGATGCGTTTCGGCATCTCGGAAGGCATGGTGCTGGCCGCCGGCGACAAGGAAGGCGGTATCTATCTGCTGTCGCCGGACAGCGGCGCGGAACCCGGCCAGCGCGTGACCTGAGGAGGCAAGGTGTCCGCTAATCCTGCACTCATCGAGACCCTCGACGCCGAACTGCCGCAGACGCAATGCGGCAAGTGCGGGCATCCCGGCTGTCGCCCCTATGCCGAAGGCATGGCCGCCGGCGAGGCGATCAATAAATGCCCGCCCGGTGGCGAAGCGACTATGGCGCGGCTGGCCGAGTTGACAGGCCAAGCGCGCCAGCCCCTCGCGGAACCGGCGCAGTCTCCAAAAGTGGCGTACATTCGCGAGGCAGAGTGCATCGGCTGCACCAAGTGCATCCAGGCGTGCCCGGTAGACGCCATACTTGGTGCCGCCAAACAGATGCATACGGTGATCGAATCCGAATGTACCGGCTGCGAGCTGTGTGTCGCGCCTTGCCCGGTCGACTGCATCGATATCCTGCCGCATCCCGAATGGGTCGCGGCACGCACCCAGGCTCAGCAAGACGCCTACCTGGTCAAGCGTGCCGAACTGGGACGACAACGCTACGAGGCACGTCAACAGCGTCTCGCCCGCCAGGCCGAGGAAAAACGCCGCAAACGCGAACGTCGTCAGGCGGCCACAGCGGCAAAAGCCAAACGCGAGACGGCCCCCGCTCAGCCGCTACAACACAGCGACACCGCCGGCGTAGATACCACGTCACTCAAGGCGACGCGTGCCACGTTGGTTGCCGGACTCAAGCGTGTGGAACGTCAACGTCAGCGTGACGATCTAGACGCCGAGGCACGCCGAGCGCTCGATGAGCGCGCCGAGACGCTGACCTCGCGCCTGGCGGATATCGACCGGCAACTCGGCAACGCGCAGGCACCGCGCACCGACACCTCTACCACGCACCATCGGCGCATGGCGATCAAGGCCGCCGAGCAGTCATTGCGCAAGGCGCGCCAGCAAGTCACGCATGCCCAGCGCCATGGCAATGCCACCAGCCTCGAGGCCGCGCATGGCCAAGTCGACGAAGCCCAGCGCATGCTCGACGCCGCACGCGCCGCGTTCGATTCTCCCTCATCGACTTGATTCGCCCATGAATGCTCAAAAACGCTACGAGATCTTTTCGCGCCTGCGCGATAACAACCCCACGCCGACCACCGAGCTGGACTGGCAGACGCCCTTCGAGCTGCTGACGGCGGTGTTGCTCTCGGCCCAGGCGACGGATGTCGGCGTCAACAAGGCCACGGCGCGCTTGTTTCCCATCGCCAATACCCCACAAGGTATCCTCGACCTGGGCATCGACGGGCTCAAGGACAAGATCAAGACCATCGGCCTGTACAACAGCAAGGCCGACAACCTGATGAAAACCTGTCACCTGTTGCTCGAACGGCACGGCGGCGAGGTGCCGGACACCCGCGAGGCACTGGAAGCGCTGCCCGGTGTCGGGCGCAAGACCGCCAACGTGATTCTCAATACTGCGTTCGGCCAGCCGACCATGGCGGTGGATACGCATATCTTCCGCGTCGCCAATCGCACGCGAATCGCGCCAGGCAAGAACGTTCTCGAAGTAGAACAAAAGCTGATGCGCCACGTGCCCAAGGACTTTCTACACGACGCGCATCATTGGCTGATACTGCACGGGCGCTACACCTGCGTGGCGCGCAAGCCGCGCTGCGGAAGCTGCGTGATCGAGGATCTCTGCGAATATAAGGAAAAGACCGAGATCGGCTGACGCATCGCGCCTATCGCGGCGCTTATGCCCCCATGAGCACCTCGCGATAGGCATCGCGCCACGCAGGCCACTGCCAGGCTCGCGCGTCGGGCAGCCCTGGTCGCGATGTAGGGTCGGTCAGCCATTGCGCCAGCGTGGCCTCGAGCGTCGTCTGATCGCCTGCGTAGCGATACGCCGACGCGTAATATTCGGGAAAGCACAGGCGATCCGGCACCAACGGCACACATCCCTGCGTCACCGCCTCCATGACCGCCAATCCCTGAAATTCATGGTCGGTCGTCGACACCACGATATCGGCGCTATCAAGCATATCTCGGTAGACATCGCCGGGCTGCTCACCCCAGCACACGACACGCTGGCCCAGCCACGCACGCGACGCCTCGAAGACCGGCGGCTGATCGCGGAACTGCTGGCCTAATACCGCCACCTCGAAATCGATGCCGCGCGTGACCAACGTTTCCAGTGCAGTGAAGAACGCCTCGGGATTTTTGTCATATTCCCAACGATGATTCCACAGAACTCTCCGCCCCGAGCGCGCCGGCTTTGGCGTCTCCTCGGACAAGGGCACGGGGAGCACGACGGCCTTATCGGCTACGCGTGACAGCAACGTGCCGAGCGGCAGGCGCTCAGGCATGCGCTTGAGGAAGTCGCGCGCGCCGCGCAATAGGCTGTCGCGGTTGTAGGCACTGTTGAAGACCACGACATCGGCTGCCAGGGCCGTATAGAGATTGACCATTAGCGGCTCGGCGCGAATGCGTTGGCCCTTGGGAAGCGGATAGGCAAACTGGTTTTCATGGAAATACACGACCTTGCGTGCGCGCGACAGCGAGGGGCAAAGACCCACCAAGGTCGCCAGATCGACCATAGAGGTAGCGACGACCAGGTCATAGTCGTCATGCAGACAATCACTCTCCTGACCCAGCCAAGTCAGGGGGTTGCCGCGAATCCGCCAGGGAAAATGCCGCGGAGGCAGTTCCAACCGCCGCCAGTCGATCTCGGGAAACTGCTGCTGCAGCCCATCCGCCCAGTGCCGATGACTCACGGCCGCGTAGGCGGAAAGCAATAAAGCCTTCACGCGCGCCTCCTGAGAAAAAGGCGCCATGTTAACCAAGCCCGGCAGCCGACGGAAGCGGACCGCCAAAAGGCGGGAGCAGCATCCGCCTAGTAACCGCCCTCCTCGTTTTCGGCGTCTGCACCCAGCGCCTCATCGGTCGTGTCGCTGCCTGGCTCAGCACGCTCATCAGACGGTGGCAGCGAGGCATCCGAGGACGACATGGCTCCGCTTCCCTGGGCGCCGCGACGGTAGATCACCTTGCGCGTACCGCCATCGCAACTGCCCACGACTTCGCCTCCGGCGAGAGCATCGCCCTCGCGGACCCCGTCCTCGTCGACGCGTTCGCTGGCAATAATATCGAGCTGGAAGTCCTCGACGCCATTGGCACGAATCTTGGCTTCGATCTCATCCTGCAGAGCATCGCAGGCCATCACGCCGGAGACCTCGTCGTCTCCGCCATTGTGCGTCTTTTCTTGGGCTTGGGCACTAGCGATGATCGGCAACGCCATCATTCCTAGTACCAGCCCTCTTCCCCACCAATGATTCATCATGACCGCTCCTTCTAGCGTGACGCACTCAGGTTCAATTCGCCGGTCTGCGCCACAGCACGCTGATAGTCCGGCCGCTCACGTACCCGCGCCAACCAATCGACAATGGCGGGGAAGTCCTTGATGCCACGCCGCGATTCGACCGCCAGCACGGGGAAGCTCATCTGAATATCTGCCGCCGTGAAGTCTGAGCCGGCAAACCATGCATGCTCGGCGAGCGTGGACTCCCAGAACGCCAGATGCCGCTCGATCTCAGGGTCCAGAAACTTGGCTTGTACACCCTGTCCCAATTTGCCCGCCACGGGGCGCAACAGCGCCGGCACCGGCGGCTTGCCCAAACGCGAAAAGACGAGATGCATCACCAACGGCGGCATTGCGGAGCCTTCGGCGTAATGCAGCCAATAACGATAGTCGCGATGCTCGGGCGTTCCCACCGGCGGCGCCAAGCGGCCATCGTCGTAACGCTCGATCAGGTAATCGATGATCGCCCCAGACTCGGCCACGGTCAGCCCCTCGTCGACGATCAGCGGCGCCTTGCCGAGCGGATGAAGACGCTTGAGGCTCTCCGGCGCCAGCAATGTCTGCGGATCGCGGTGGTGAGTCACGAGCTCATAAGCTTGCTGCAAAGCTTCAAGCAGCCAGACGATGCGTAGCGAGCGGGAGTTGTCGAGGTGATGCACGGTAATCATGAGCGGCTCCATCGGAATTATAAAAGGTTGGGCCCGCTTTCAGCGGTAAGAGTTCCCGGTTCGCGTTGCCTAGGCGTCGTGGCAATAAAAAAACGCCACTACTCCAGAGACCATAGCTCCAAAGATAGTGGCGTTGGTATTCGTGTGCGCGTTAGCGAGAAACGCTCAGCGATCCTCGAACATCTCGTCGCCGATATCGTCGATATAGCGCTGGGCCTTGCGCAGCGTCAACTCGATACAGTCTTCGCGGCTGGAGACAATATCCGAACGCTCGAAACGATGCTCACGCGTCTCACCGCCTTCGACGGGCTTGCGAATCCAACCGCTGACTCGGTACTGACCGCCGGCATCCTGCGGATCCGGCGTGATCAGGTAGCCTTCGTAGTCTGTCGCGGGTATTTCCTCGTCATTGACATCGCCGCTGCGAAACAAGCCCTCGATGAGTCGTTTCAGCATAAAGCCTCCTGCGCGCTGGCTATGCGTTGAACGCCGCCCACCCGGGAGACGTTCGACGCGGGTGAATGCGGATCAATTCGCATTGCGGCCTTTTGCCGCCGCGATGCGCAAACGCAAGGCATTGAGCTTGATGAAGCCTTCGGCGTCTTTCTGATCGTAGGCGCCTGCATCGTCCTCGAAGGTCGCGATGGACGCATCGAACAGCGACTCATCGGACTTGCGCCCGACCACGGTGGCACTGCCTTTGTAAAGCTTCATGCGTACCACGCCGTTGACGTTGCCCTGAGTCTCGTCGATGGCCGCCTGCAGCATCTTGCGCTCCGGGCTCCACCAGTAGCCGTTGTAGATGACCTCGGCGTACTTGGGCATCATCTCGTCCTTGAGGTGCGCGGCTTCGCGATCGAGCGTCAGTGACTCGATGGCGCGATGGGCGCGCAGCATGATGGTGCCACCCGGGGTTTCGTAGCAGCCACGCGACTTCATGCCCACATAGCGGTTTTCGACGATATCCAGACGCCCGATGCCGTTGTCGCCGCCGAGCTGGTTGAGCTTGGAAAGCACTTCGTGGGGCTTGAGTGGCTCGCCGTCGATAGCGACGATATCGCCTTTCTCGAAGGTCAACTCGATATACGTCGGTGTCTCCGGCGCGGCCTCCGGCGACACGCTCCAGCGCCACATTTCCTCTTCGGCTTCCGCCCAGGGATCCTCGAGAATGCCGCCCTCGTAAGAAATATGCAGCAGGTTGGCGTCCATGGAGTACGGCGATTTCTTCTTGCTCTTGGAGAAGTCGACCGGAATGTCGTGCTTCTCGCAATAATCCATCAACTTCTCGCGGGAGTTGAGATCCCACTCACGCCACGGGGCAATCACCTGAACACCGGGCTTCAATGCGTAGGCGCCAAGTTCGAAGCGTACCTGATCGTTGCCCTTGCCGGTGGCACCGTGGGAAATGGCATCGGCGCCGGTCTCGTTGGCGATCTCGATCAGGCGCTTGGCGATCAACGGCCGTGCGATGGAGGTTCCCAGCAGATATTCGCCTTCGTAGATCGTGTTGGCACGGAACATCGGATAGACATAGTCGCGCACGAACTCTTCGCGCAGATCCTCGATGTAGATTTCCTTGACGCCCAGGGCCTGTGCCTTGGTGCGCGCCGGCTCGACCTCTTCGCCCTGACCGATGTCGGCGGTGAAAGTCACCACCTCGCAATCGTAGGTTTCCTGCAACCACTTGACGATGACGGACGTATCCAGGCCGCCGGAATAGGCGAGGACGACCTTGTTCACATCGGACATGCGGGACTCCTGAAAAGATGGATATTGATCGAATGGTTCGGCTGCGCGAACACAGCGAGAAAACGTCACCCGATTATAGCGCCGAGCGAGGCTGACGAACACCGAGCGGCGGGACGTCGAGGGGCGAAAATGCTACACTCGCTGCCACTTTGTCGCCCCGCCCCGGGTGTGGCGACGCTATCGAGACCGTATTGGGATGGGAGCAAAAGCATGAGCGACGGCCAGGCACGCGATTTGATGGCTCAACGTTTTCGAGGCTTTCTCCCTGTCGTCGTCGATCTGGAAACCGGTGGTTTCAACGCCCAGAGTGACGCCCTGCTCGAGATCGCCGCCGTGACCCTGACCATGGACGAGCAAGGCAACTTGATGCCTGATACCACGCACGCCTTCCACGTCAAACCCTTCGACGGGGCCAATATCGAGCAGGCCGCACTGGACTTCACCGGCATCGACCTGGATAGCCCACTGCGCCAGCAAGTGGCATTGAACGAGCACGACGCGTTGGGCGAAATCTTCAAGCCGGTGCGCAAGGCGATCAAGGCCAACCAATGCACTCGCGCCATTCTGGTCGGCCATAACGCCGCTTTCGATCAGGGCTTCTTGAATGCCGCCATCGAGCGCAACGGCATCAAGCGCAACCCTTTTCATCCGTTTTCGTGTTTCGATACCGCCACCCTCGGTGGCTTGGTCTACGGCCAGACCGTACTGGCACGCGCCTGCCGCGCGGCGGGCATACAATTCGATAACGACTCGGCACACTCCGCTCGTTACGACACCGAACGCACCGCAGAACTGTTCTGTGCCATGGTCAACCGCTATAAGGATCTCGGCGGCTGGGAACTGGCCCAGAAGGAACAAAGCATGGACGAAGACTGACGCGGCACGTCATTACTCGCTGGCCGCCCATACGAAAGCCCTGCCGATGTTCATCGGCAGGGCTTTTCAATGCGCCGACGCCTTCCCTCAGAAGGACGCTCGGCTCAACGCCTCACTCCTGTTCGGTTTCGGCGTTGGCTACGGCTTCCTTGATCAGCTTCTCCAACTCACCGCTTTCGTACATTTCCACGATGATGTCGCAGCCGCCGACCAGTTCGCCGTTGACCCACAACTGCGGAAAGGTCGGCCAGTTGGCGTATTTGGGCAATTCGGTACGGATGTCCGGATTGTCGAGAATGTTGACGAAGGCGAAGCGCTCACCGCACGCCATGACTGCCTGTACCGCCTGGGCGGAGAAACCGCACTGCGGCAGTTGGGGCGTGCCTTTCATGTAGAGCAGAATCGTATTTTCGCCGATTTGCTGCTGGATGTTCTCGAGAGTCGTGCTCATCTCAGTTTCCTCACGCGGGGCGGCTTGCCATTGGCCGGCACCGCCGCAATACGTCGGGTGAATGTACTTCCATTCTACTGATGGCGAGCGCCGAAAACAGCCCTCTTAACACCGACATTGCGCCTTCTCGGTAGCCTGGCTAGGATGGTCGACTTTCCGCACGGCCCGCATGTCGCCCTTGTAAGGCCGAGCGTCGCAGCAAATCGGGCCTCAGGGCGCCTCTTGGCTGTTACGCTCACGCGCTTTTGTTGGTGGGCGTCGTCGCCCTGATATGCCGTGGATCACATACGAACGTGGATCACATATGAAAGGAGCGTCGCCATGGCCACACGCCACTTCTTGACCTTGCTCGACCTGTCACCCGAGGAACTTAGCCACCTCATTCAGCGTGCGATCACGATCAAGAACCGCCTCAAAGCGCAAGGGCCAATCTATACGCCCTTCACCAATCGTACCCTGGCGATGTTCTTCGAGAAGTCTTCGACGCGCACGCGGGTTTCCTTCGAGACCGCCATGGCGCATTTCGGCGGGCATGCGCTCTTTCTCTCGCCGCGCGATACGCAACTCGGGCGCGGCGAGCCGATCGGCGATACCGCCCGCGTACTCGCCGAGATGGTGGACATCGTCATGATCCGCACCTTCTCGCACGCCGGGCTCAAAGAATATGCCGCCGCCAGCCAGGTGCCGGTCATCAATGCGCTGACCGACGATTATCACCCTTGCCAGTTGCTGGCCGATATCATGACCTGGACTGAATGTCGCGGGTCGGTGAAAGGCAAGACTGCGGTCTGGATCGGTGACGGCAATAACATGTGTCATTCCTGGATCAATGCCGCACGGCAGTTCGATTTCCAACTGCGCGTCTGCTGCCCGCCAGGCTACGAGCCGGATGCCGACCTGGTGACGGCCGCTGGCGATCGCGTGGAGGTACTGCACGACCCGCAGCAGGCAGTACAAGGCGCGGAGCTGATTACCACGGATGTCTGGGCCTCGATGGGCCAGGAAGAAGAGCAGGCCAAGCGCGAGCGAGATTTCACCGGCTTTCAGGTCACCGAGGCATTGCTCGATCGCGCCGCCGATAGCGCGCTATTTCTCCATTGCCTACCCGCGCATCGCGGCGAGGAAATCAGCACGACTTTGCTCGACGACCCGCGTGCCGTGGTATGGCAGGAAGCCGGCAATCGCCTGCACGCCCAGAAGGCCTTGATCGAATTTCTTCTGCTCGGCAAGGTCGACGAATAACCCTTCGACATGCCACATCCATCGCAAGAGACGATGCCGCCTGGGCGGCATCGTCTCCTTTATTTCCGCGACATCCTGTCTTGCCTAACGCGCCACGACCGTTAAATTGCCCCTCGTGTAACTTCACTACCACGGCATCACCCTACCCGACACCCCGCTTTACGACGAAGTCACACGCTGGAACGCTTACAACACGCCGCGAACGTTGATTTTTTACTACCCGGGCGTCGCCAATGTCTACGTTGACGCCACCCCGCCAAACGCCGACTTTTCTCCTTACGAGCCCCGTGCTCACAGGCTTCGTGCCTTGCCGTCACCGCACGGCAGATATGCCTTCCATCGAGTCGAGACTACGGCAGGAGAACAGCATGTTTCTCATCGAACAACGCGACAACGAACGTACCATCGAATGCCCGGCATGCAGCGTCAGCGAGACGATCAATGACGACGAGCGCCTACAAGCCTTCGAAGAGCGCCATGCCGAAAGTGGCATGCATTACCGATGTCTGGAATGCGGCGCCAGCGGCCCCGCCAGCCCCTGAGAAAAACATTGTCGGCGGCCGTTTAACATTGGCCACGATACGAAAAAAGCCGCCGACGCAATGCGTCGGCGGCTTGATATCAAACGAATCTGGTGGAGCCTAGCGGGTTCGAACCGCTGACCTCAACACTGCCAGTGTTGCGCTCTCCCAACTGAGCTAAGGCCCCATATCGATAACGCATTAGGCGATGCGCTTATCTTCATAACAAGGGTGTATAACCGCAACAGTGCCCTTGGAACGCTGCGTATACTACGACTGCCATCCATCCATGTCAATGCGTAAGCGCCATGCGCCAAGACCGTTCAGCGCTGGCGCCACACAGCGCGCGAAAGTGCAAAATCCACAGCAGCATAAAGCCAACATTACTGTTAGGTTGATTGAGAATGTTGCATAGCGCATTAAGCTAAAGCGTTACATAATGGCCGCAACACAAGGTCGCCATGCCCACTATTATTTCGTTAACCGGCGATTGATTGCAGGAGTTCCCTTGATCAAGGTTCTTGTCGCTGATGATCACCATCTAGTTCGTACCAGCATTGCCCGAATGCTGGATTCCGAAGACGGTTTGCACGTTGTTGCCGAAGCCGTCGATGGCGAAGAAGCCGTCAACATGGCGCGTGAAATGCGTCCCGATATCGTATTGATGGATATACGCATGCCCGGTATCGGCGGGCTCGAAGCCACGCGCAAAATCATGCGTGGCATGTCGGATATCAAGGTCGTGATCGTGACGGCATTTCTCGAAGAAGCGTTTGCCCAGCGCCTCATGGACGCAGGCGCCGCCGGGTTCATCAGCAAGGGCACTGAGCTCGACGAAATGGTCCGCGCGATCCGCGCCATCTTCGGGGGACAGCGCTACATCAGCCCGGATATTGCCCAGAAGGTCGTGCTGTCCAAGATAGGTTCGCAGGACAACCCCTTCGACCAGCTCTCGCATCGCGAGCTGCAGGTGGCGATGATGATCGTCAACTGCCAAAAGGTCAGCGATATCTCCGACCGACTTTTCCTGAGCCCCAAGACCGTCAACACATATCGTTACCGCATTTTCGAAAAGCTCAATGTGCAATCGGATGTCGAGCTTACCCACCTGGGGCTGCGTTACGGTTTGATAGACGGCTACGAAGCCTCTTGAGATCGGGTGTCGCCGGCGCCTCGACTCGGGTCTCCGGCGTCCCTGTCCCTTTGATATACTAGCGGGCATGTCCGACTCAACGAATGTCCCGCGCCCATGAGCTTCGACGCCAAGCATTTCCTCAAGACGGTTTCCGAGTCGCCCGGCGTGTACCGCATGCTGGATACCGACGGCGAAATCTTGTATGTAGGCAAAGCCAAGCGGCTCAAGGCACGTCTCGCCAGCTATTTTCGCGGTGCGCTCAACACCAAGACGCAAGCCCTGGTCGGCCGTATCGCGGATATCCAGGTCACCATCACGCGCACCGAAACCGAGGCGCTATTGCTCGAGCAGACGCTCATCAAGGAGCAGCGGCCGCCGTACAATATTCTCCTGCGCGACGATAAATCCTATCCGTTCATCTTCGTCTCGGATCGCCACCCTTATCCCGCACTCGAGTTCAAACGTGCGCGAGGAAAACGCGGCGACGGTCGCTACCTAGGCCCCTTCCCCAGTACGACTGCCGTCCGCGAGAGTCTAGCGTTGGTGCAGAAGATATTTCGTATCCGCAATTGTGAAGACAGCGTCTTCGCCCATCGCACAAGACCTTGTCTTCAATATCAGATACAACGCTGCAGCGCGCCCTGTGTCGACTATATCGGCCGCGAGGAATACCAGCGCGACATCGACCACGCCATCATGGCCCTGGATGGGCGCAGCGAGCAGGTGACCGCGCAACTCACTCAGGACATGGAAGCCGCCAGTCAGGCACTGGACTTCGAGGAAGCCGCGCGCCTGCGCGACCAGATTCAGCAGCTGCGCCGCTTGCAGGAGCGTCAGATCGTCGACACTGGCGACGGCGATGCCGATATCTTTGCCCTCGCCGAGCGCCCGGGCGGCGTATGCATCAGCGCGCTGAGCGTACGTGGCGGACGCATGCTCGGGGCACGCCACCACATGCCGCAAAACGGCCTGGACCTGACGGCGGAAGAACTACTCGGCGCGTTCATCAGCCATTATTACCTAGGCCATGATCGCGACATCCCCAGCGAGGTTATCACGGCCCTACCGCTCGTGGATGCCGATGTCATCCAGTCCGCACTCTCCGAACGCGCCGGCAAACGCATCCGTGTGGCGCATCAGGTACGCGGTCATCGTGCCCAATGGCTCCGCCTGGCCAGCACCAACGCCGAACAGCACCTCACCAGCCAGTTGGCCAATCGCTCGCAGTTGGCCAAACGCTTCGATGCCTTGCGCGAGGCGCTCGATATGCAGGAGACCCCGACACGTCTGGAGTGTTTCGATATCAGCCATAGCCACGGCGAAGCGACGGTCGCCTCATGTGTGGTTTTCGATCAGGACGGGCCGGTCAAATCCGATTATCGGCGGTTCAACATCGAAGGCGTCGCGGCGGGCGACGATTACGCGGCCATGCGCCAAGCGCTGACACGCCGCTACAAGCGCCTGATGCAGGACGAAAGCAAGCTGCCCGACGTACTTATCGTCGATGGCGGCAAGGGGCAGCTCAACATGGCGCGCGAGGTGCTAGAAGATGTCGGCATCATGAACACGCACCTGCTCGGCGTCGCCAAGGGTACGACACGCAAACCCGGCCTCGAGACGTTGTTCCTGGAAACCGTCGACAACGCCTTATCGCTCGATAGCGCCTCTCCCGGGTTGCACCTGATCCAGCATATCCGCGATGAGGCGCACCGCTTTGCAATTACCGGGCATCGCCAGCAACGCGACAAGCAGCGCCGCACCTCGACCCTGCAAGACATTCCCGGTGTCGGTCCCAAACGCCGCCGGGAGTTGCTGCGCTTCTTCGGCGGACTCCAGGGCGTCCGCCAGGCCAGCCGCGATGAACTAGCCCGAGTGCCCGGCATCAGCGCCCAAATGGCCACGACCATTCATCAGGCCTTGCATGGATGAGCCATGAGCGGAAAGATACAATGGCACGACGATCTCATTCACCAGTCAGGACTTACATCGCTCGATGAACATCCCCAACTTATTGACGCTTGCTCGAATCGTGTTCATTCCCTTGCTGGTGATCGCCTTCTACCTCCCTTATTCCTGGAGCATGCTCCTGTGCGCGGGATTGTTCGGGCTTGCGGCTGTGACCGACTGGCTCGACGGTTACCTGGCTCGTCGCTGGAATCAGAGCACCCCCTTCGGCGCCTTTCTCGACCCCGTAGCGGACAAGCTCATGGTCGCCGTCGCCCTAGCCCTGCTGATCGAACGCTTCGACGCCGTGTGGCTGACACTACCGGGCCTGGTCATCATCGGTCGGGAAATCGTCATCTCGGCGTTGCGCGAATGGATGGCGGAAATCGGCAAGCGGGGTAGTGTCTCTGTTTCGTGGGTAGGAAAACTAAAAACCACCCTACAGATGGTTTCACTGTTGCTGTTACTCGGCTTCACGCCTGGTTCGATGATAGCCAGCCTGGGCGTCGTGCTTCTTTACGTCGCCGCCGCGTTGACGCTGTGGTCGATGTTCCAGTACCTGCGCGCAGCGTGGCCGGAATTGACGCGCTCCATGTGAGCACCATTTTTACTTTGGAGAAGCACATAAACGTTTGACATTCACAGGCTTATCTCTATAATACGTCCTCGAGTTCGGCGGGAATAGCTCAGTGGTAGAGCATCGCCTTGCCAAGGCGAGGGTCGCGAGTTCGAATCTCGTTTCCCGCTCCAGAACTTAAGAGTATTGGAATGGTCAATGAGGGTCGCAAGCTGGAACGCCAGCCCGGTCGAATCTCGTTTCCCGCTCCAAACTCGAACGTTGATTCGTTGTTAAACGATTGCAACAAGGCTGGATGGCAGAGTGGTGATGCAGCGGACTGCAACTCCGTGTACGCCGGTTCGATTCCGACTCCAGCCTCCATTTCTTCTGCGGTGTTCCCCTTACGTATCCGTTAGCCCGGATGGCGAAATTGGTAGACGCAAGAGACTTAAAATCTCTCGGTGGTAACACCGTGCCGGTTCAAGTCCGGCTCCGGGCACCAGTAGTATCAAGCGCTTGGCGCCCTCTCCTGCCAGCATTTTTTCCGACAGCCTCTTTTTTCCGACAGCCTCTAAAGTATCGATGACGTGTTCACCACACTCTCGGGCTCAGTGCGCCGGC
Organism: Chromohalobacter sp. 11-W; assembly: GCF_029889905.1. Taxonomy (GTDB): domain Bacteria; phylum Pseudomonadota; class Gammaproteobacteria; order Pseudomonadales; family Halomonadaceae; genus Chromohalobacter. The sequence continues at coordinate 330,690 of NZ_JARANZ010000002.1, forward strand.
ATGCTGGCGTGATGACTCGGCGATGAGACCGTGGCGTGCCAGATGGACTGACGCCCACGCCCATCCGCCAATGCCATTAGGCCTTCCAGGTCGTCGATCCGGATTTCTCGCCCCTTTGCAGTGAGCAATTCCAAGTCTTGGAAACGTCCTAATAGACGGCTCACCGTCTCGACCGCCAGCCCCAGATAATTGCCGATATCACTACGCGACATGGACAGACGGAAGCTAAACGGCGAGTAACCTTGTTGCCGAAAGCGCGTCGACAAGGCAAGCAGAAAGCTGGCTAAGCGAACATCGGACGTTCTATTCAGAAATAGACGTACCATCATGCGCTCCTGATGCAGGGCGCGACTCATCACCCTTAGAAAACAACCGTTCATGCCCAGCTCACTCGGTCTTTTTTGGGCAAGCTCTTCGAGTGCTTCAGGCAATATTTCGCAGACGGATGTCGTCTCCAATGCCTGCGTCACCCCTGGATGAAAACCACTACTGATGGCATCTAGCCCCACCACTTCGCCCGGCAAATAAAACTGGGTAATGTGTTCTTCATTGGTGATATCACGATAGACTTGCTTCAAGCTTCCGCAGCGAACGATATACAGGCTCTTGAACTCTTCGCCTTGTGCGAATAGCGTTTGGCGCTTTCTCAAAGGCGACACCTGACGACTGATCGTACTGAACGTTTCCAGCTCGCCCACCGACAAGGGTGCTGGCAAGCACATGTTGCTCAAACGATAAGTTTGCCTCGGGTGCTCGGACGGTGCCGCAAATCGAGATGCTTTATATTGTGATGTCATCGTAGACTCCCTGCGTCTGAATCGAGTTTTCAGTATGCGGGAGAGTCTTTTTGATCACAGTTTGATATTCGCGTTTACATGTCTGGTTTTTCTCATGCCGATCACGAATTGCCTCGTATCATGACACTCATCAAAGTCATGTGAGGCAACTCGCACTAGACTGTTTCATCCGCCAACAAAGCCCTTACATCGAGGCAAGGCGCTCTTTATCGTAAGTGCCTGACATGCGCACCAGTGCCAGCGCCTCGTCTCGAGAGGAGACCCGTTCGACGCGTACGAGTTCATCGCTTAGACGCACTGCTCCGCCCGTGCGTTCGGCCAACACCGACTCGAGCGTTTGCGTATCCAATTCGTCCTCGAAATGCAACGTATCCACCTGCGCAGTATCGCGACTCGGCAAGTAGATCGTGCCATTGGAAAAGTCGATGGCGTAGGCGATGACCCCGGGGATGATATAAAACAACAGGCCCACGCCATCGGCTACCGCCACTGCAGGGTCGATACGCCCACTGGGCTGCCCTTTGCGCTCGGGATAGAACACTGTCCCGCACCCTGCCAGCGTCGTGGTGGTAGCCACGATGGTCAGTGCCGCTATCCAGCGGCGAGCCTGGGAGACTTTCCGATCGTGTATGGCACTCATCACTTTATCCTCTTACCCTGTTCACATACATTATTCAAGATCAAGACTAGGGCATCCATAAGCCGGGTATTACACGCGTAAGGATATCGCAAACTTCGCAGCAACGTGAGCCCGCCCTCACCGGGCTCGACGTCCGCTCCGGCGCCCCAATGCGCATCGCTTTTGCCGCGTTTACGCCTTGACCGTACAATATCCCCATTTGCCGCGCCGCTTCAGGGCGACGCGATGTTTAGGCCCCGAATCCAAGGAACCGCTTGTCCATGCGCGCCAGTCAATTATTGATCTCCACCCTCAAGGAAACTCCCGCCGATGCCGACATCGTCAGCCATCAGTTGATGCTGCGTGCGGGCATGATTCGCCGCCTGAGCTCGGGGCTCTATACCTGGCTACCCTTGGGGCTGCGCACGCTTCGCAAGGTCGAGAACATCGTGCGCGAGGAAATGAACCGCGCTGGCGCTCAGGAAGTCCTGATGCCAGCGATCCAACCGGCGGAGTTGTGGCAGGAATCTGGACGCTGGGACCAATACGGCAACCTGCTACTGCGCATTCGTGACCGCCATGATCGTGATTTCTGCTACGGCCCGACGCACGAGGAAGTGATCACCGACCTGGTGCGCAACGAAATACGCTCCTACAAGCAGGTGCCCTCCAACTTCTACCAGATCCAGACCAAGTTCCGTGACGAAACGCGACCGCGCTTCGGCGTGATGCGTGCCCGCGAGTTCATCATGAAGGATGCCTACTCGTTCGATATCGACCAGGCCGGTCTCCAGCGCTCCTACGACGTGATGTACGACGCCTACATGCGCATCTTCACGCGCCTGGGGTTGGATTTCCGCGCCGTGGAAGCCGACAACGGCGACATCGGCGGCACCGGCTCCCACGAGTTTCAGGTGCTGGCCGATTCCGGCGAGGACGCGGTGGTCTTTTCCACGTCGTCAGACTACGCGGCCAACATGGAGAAAGCCGAGGCGCTCCCCGCCCCGCTGGGGGAGACTCCCGAACGCGCCGCGCCCCAGGAAGAACTGCGTCTGGTCGATACGCCTAATGCGCGCACTATCGCCACCTTGGTGGAGCAACATGGCCTGGCCATCGAGAAAACCATCAAGACATTGATGGTGCATGCCGCAGAAGGCGGTCTGGTCGCCTTGCTGGTGCGTGGCGATCACGAACTCAACGAGGTCAAGGCCGAGAACCTACCCGAGGTTGCCGCGCCTCTGACCATGGCCAATGAAGCGGAAATTCGTCAGGCGGTGGGCGCCGGCCCCGGCTCGCTGGGACCAGTCAATCTGGACATGCCGTTGATCATCGATCGCAGCGTGGCGCTGATGAGCGACTTCGGTGCCGGCGCCAACATCGATGGCCAGCACTATTTCGGCATCAACTGGGAACGCGACGTCGCCCTGCCCAAGGTGGCCGACCTGCGCAACGTGGTCGAGGGGGATCCCTCGCCGGACGGTAAAGGCACACTAGCCATCGCACGCGGCATCGAGGTCGGTCACGTCTTCCAGCTAGGCACGAAGTATTCCACGGCGATGAATGCCACCGTGCTCGATGCTAATGGCCAGGCAGTTCCACTGCTGATGGGTTGCTATGGCATTGGCGTCACTCGGGTCGTCGCCGCCGCCATCGAGCAGAGCCACGATGCCGGGGGCATCATCTGGCCGAATGCCATCGCGCCGTTCGAAGTCACGCTCGTACCCATGAACGCGCATAAATCCGAGCGCGTTCGCGAGTATGCCGAAACCCTTTATCAGCAACTCAGCGACGCCGGCGTCGACGTACTCATCGATGATCGCGACCTGCGCCCGGGTGTCAAATTCGCCGATCAGGAACTCACCGGGATTCCGCACCGTGTCGTGATCGGCGAACGCGGACTGGATAACGGCGAGCTGGAGTACAAAGGACGCCGCGATAGTGAAGTCACCATGGTCCCCGTCGATACGATGCTCGATTTCCTGCGTCAACGCCTGACATCCTGATCGACACCGGGGCCTGCCCTGCGCGGCATGCCCCGGACTCCCTTTCCCCCACCTTGGTTCACTGCCAAGATATTGGTCAGAAACCATTCTCAACGCAGTTCGCAGTCCGCGCGTTCTTGGCCATGCATACGCCTTGCGCGTCACATAACAACAATTCGCCCGAGCCCATACGGCAGCTGAACACCGAGGCGCCAAGGGTCTTTGGACATGGCATAGGATGTCGCATGACGACTCATCTTTGCTTCGACAACCACCGGCGGTGCCCCGCATGACGCCCGATACCGCCGGCCAATTACACCGCTTGCGTCAAGAACAACGTCGTAACAGCGTACTTTTCCGCGTGTTTGCGGTAGGCAGCGGGATCGCTATCGTGGCGTCTCTGCTATTCGAACAACATCTATCCTGGTTAATGGCGATCACCATCATGGTGATGCTGATGGGCGCGCTGCTGCGACATCGCATGGCCCAGCAAACACGCCACAACATTGCGCAATGGGAAGCGCTGATGCAGGCACAACAGCGCCAGGCGGCTCAACAGGAAGCTTGGCGGCGCATGCGTGAGCTTCTACAGTGCGATCTCGACGAGGACGCCTTCCTGCGCGCCTTGCTCGACACCACGGCCGAAGTACTGGGGTCGGCGCGCATCAGCCTCTGGTTCCTTGACAGTGAAGATCGCACCTTGACCTGTCGCATGGCTCTCGACCCTGCGCTCAATGGCCTCACACTCTCGCCCCTGGGGCTGGATAACTATCTTGCCTCGCTGGTACAAAACCCTTGCCTGGTCACGCACGATGCACAGCACGATGATCGCTTGAGTGGCCTGGGCAACTATCTGCGTGCCCATAGCATTCACTCCATGCTGGACGTAGGGATCTTCGTCGGCGGTGAGCTGCGCGGGGCAATCTGTTGCGAGTCGACCTACTCGCGCGAATGGCATGGCGATGAAATCACTAGCCTGACGGGATTCGCGGGACTGCTCTCCCAGTTTTCGGAATCCTTGCGCCGTCGCGAGGTAGAGCATGACCTGTATCGCCAGCTCCACCACGACGAAGTCTCGGGACTGGCAACACTGAGAGGACTCCTCGAGCGCCTGCAAGCGTTGACACAACGCGACGAGACATTTCACCTACTGGTGCTGCGGCTGGGCGGTCTCGGCCATATCAACGAGACACTCGGCCAGCAGGCCGGTGATGAAGCGATTCGCCAGGTAGCCGAGAAGCTCAAGGAACGCCTGACCGAGTTGCAAGGCAGCATTCACGTCGGCCGGCTCCCGGCCAATCGCCTGTTGATCGCGATTCCCAGGCAAACGGATGAGTCACTGCGCCGTTACTGCCTGGAGCGGCTTCTTTCACTCAGCGAGAACAGCTGGCGTATCTTCGGCACGCCCAGCCAGCTGCGTTTCAATGCCGGTGTGGCACGCTATCCGCTCGACGCCCAGGATATCGAATCGCTGCTACAACGCGCCGAACTCGCGGTGCAGCACGCACGCGAGACACCACCGCCCCACTTGGCGTTCTACACCAGCCAACTAAGCGATTGGGAACAGCGCCTCAATCGCCTGGAACGCGAACTACGCACGGCGCTCGACGAACACCAGTTTCGTCTATATCTACAAGGCCAGTTCGATCCCGCGGGACGTCTGGCAGGCGCCGAAGTGCTTTTGCGCTGGCAACATCCACGCGAAGGGCTACTGGCACCAGGCAGCTTCATTGCCGAAGCCGAGTACAGCGGCTTGATCCGTCCCATGGGGCAGTGGGTGCTTGACCAGGCCTGCGCCTTGCTCGGCGGCGCGCTACATGGCAGTGAGCTGTCGCTATCGGTCAACGTCTCAGTACAGCAGCTTCATGATGACGCCTTCATGACGCATCTGGCGCAACTGCTCGAGCGCCATGCCTTCGCGCCTCGGCGGCTGATCCTGGAAGTCGTCGAATCGCTCCTCGTCACACCGGGTATCGCCGCCAGGCTCAATGCGCTGCGTGAACTCGGCGTGCGTCTCGCCCTCGACGATTTCGGAACAGGCTATTCGTCGCTGCGCTATCTACAAGATTTTCGCGTCGACGAGATCAAGATCGACAAGGTTTTCGTCGATGCCATCGCACCGCACCGCGATGCACCGTTAGTGCGCTCGATCATCGCACTGGGTAAGGCACTGGAGCTTCGCGTGGTCGCTGAAGGCGTGGAAAACGCGGCACAGCAAGACTATCTAAGCGCACGTGGCATCGACTTTCTGCAAGGCTACTATCTGGCACACCCCGAGCCGGTGGATACATTCTTGCGCCGCATGGAAAAGACGCCGCCAGGATAGATGCCCCCAAGGAGCAGCAGCTATTGCTTGCGGTCCTCGACCTCAGAGGCCGCCACGTCTGCCGCCAATGGATGACCCTTGGCAAGTTCGGCGCGTCTCGCCGGACGGACGTCGAGAATTTCGACACGAAACACGAGGGTCTGCCCCGCCAGCGGATGATTGGCATCCACCGTCACCTGCGTGTCATCCGCCTCGATCAAGGTCACCGTACGCGGCCCATCGGGGCCCTGCGCCTGAAAACGCATGCCCGGTGATAACTCTTCGACGCCGGGAAAGGCCGTGCGCGCCACCGTCTGCACGAGATCGGGCTCATGCGCCCCATAGGCTTGCTCGGGCGTCAGCTTGATCTCGCGGGTATCGCCGCTAAAAAGCCCCTCCAGCGCCGTCTCCAGACCTGGCAGGATATTGGCGTGGCCATGCAGGTATTCGAGCGGCGCCTCGCGTCGACGCGAGTCGTCGAGCACGTGTCCTGCCGAGTCGCACAACGCATAATGCAGGCGAACGACATGTTGCGGCGAGATGGTCATCAAAACTCCTGGTCTTTACAGCATTGAGCGGCGTGTCATGTCGTGCGGCGTAGATCGCCTACCGGTAACTCGAGGCGCTGCTGATGATGCAGCATATTGAGCAGGACGATGGCGCGCTCTTCGCCCTTCTGAGTCTCGAACACGGCCTTGAGCGCCTGAAAGGGGCCTTCGGTGATCTCGACGATCTCACCGGGACGAAAGTAGACATTGCCCGCCTCACGCTCCGTCTCATCGCGCTGGGAACGAGCGATCAGCATCTCGACCAGCGCATCCGGCACGGGCAACGGCTCGTCGCCGAACGCAACCAGCCTCAACACGCCCCGCGTGGAACGTATGGGACGCCAATTGCTGGCCACCCGATCGAGACGAATGAACAAATAGTGGGGGAACAAAGGCTCGGCTATCCAGACCAGCTTGTTGCGGCGCTTCTTCTGTACCTCGAGCAGCGGATGGAAGACACGATAGCCTTGATTGGTCAGATGTTCGCTGGCACGGAAGGATTCACCGCCCTTGCACTGCACCACATACCAGCGCGGGCAGGCGGCCGCGTCGTCGAGCGTGCTTGGATCGAGCTGATCGGTCATGTCCTCTGGCCTTCATCGTCGGGGTATGCCACGGTACGCAACCTGCGTTTTCGACACGCGCCCTGGCGCGGGCCGTTGCCGTGCAAACACGGCATTCTAGCATTGTGCCGGATTCATGTCCGAGCCGCATCGGGCGGCTCGCTCACGGGAGGAACCGATGACTCAAGATGTCGCACACCGCCGCTGGCGCGACGCCTTGGCGGTTTATCTGCAGGCACCGGTCATCACCATGCTGTTTCTCGGTTTCGCCGCCGGCCTACCGTTCCTGCTGGTGTTCTCGACGCTCACGGCGTGGCTACGTGACGCCAGAGTGGATGTCGCTGCCATCGGGTTCTTCTCCTGGATCGGCATTCTTTATTCGATCAAGATCGCCTGGGCACCGGTCGTCGACCGTGTCGCCCTGCCCGGCGTGGGCCGCTGGTTCGGTCAACGCCGCAGTTGGATGCTCTGCGCCCAGTTGACGATCGGCGCGGGACTGCTGGGCTTGGCTACCCTTTCGCCGCCCGCGCATCTCATCCCCATCGCCGGCCTGGCCCTGCTGGTCGCGTTCGGCGCGGCGACGCAGGATATCGTCATCGATGCTTATCGCATCGAGTCCGCCGAGGAAAGCGTGCAGGCGGCCATGGCCTCGACCTATATCATCGGCTATCGCGGCGGGCTGCTCGCCGCTGGCGCAGGGGCGCTTTACATCGCCGACGCGGTCTCTTGGCATGCCGCCTACGCATGCATGGCTGCACTCGTCGGGGTGGGCGTGATCACCACCCTGGTGAGACCGGAACCCCAGCGCTCGACGCTTGGCATCCAACTCGCCAGCGAACCACGCGTGCGCACATTCCTGTACCAGCATCGACACGCGCCTCGGCGCCGGCGACGCTTTGGCGCCTGGGTCATCGGCGCTATCGTCTGCCCCTTCACCGATTTCTTCGCCCGTCACGGACGCACGGCTTTATGGTTCTTGCTGTTCATCGGCCTCTACCGCATCAGCGACCTGGCGATGGCCGCGATGGCCAACCCGCTTTACATCGACTTGGGATTCAGCCTCTCCGAGATTGCCAATGTGACCAAGGTGTTCGGCATCGCCATGAGCATTCTCGGCGGCGTGGCCGGCGGGCTTTTGGTAGTGCGGTTTGGATTGGGACGCATGCTGGTAGTGGGCGCCCTGGCAACCGCCCTTACCAATCTTATGTTCGTGGCCTTGGCCAACGCGGGGCACAGCTTTCCCATGCTGGTTATGACCATCATGGGCGACAACCTCGCCAATGGCCTGGCGAGTACGGTCTTCATCGCCTTTCTCTCGAGTCTGACGTCACGTGCCTACACAGCAACGCAATATGCCTTGTTCTCATCGCTGATGACGCTACCCGGCAAGTTTCTCGGCGGCTTCTCGGGGCTGGTAGTGGATGGCTTCGGCTATACGGGCTTCTTTACCGTCAGCGCAGCCCTGGGCGTACCCGCCGTGCTACTCGCGCTCTGGCTCGCTCGCACTCAGCGCTGAACATGCCCCGAAACTGGCACGCTTTCGCATGTCCTCTCAACGATGAGTGTCCAACCACGCCATGGCGCCCGGTGTCGCCATCCACTGATCGCGCATCAACTGGCGATACTGCCACGCTTCGGCGCGCGTCCCCGGCGCCGGCGCATCGACGGCCAACGCCACCGGCTTCGGCTTCTCGTCGCACAACATCGGCACCAAGTAGGGATTGGCCCGCTGGGCGACGGTTAGTACCTCGTCAGCCTCGTCACGGCGTGACAGACGGTACAAGGCGAGCACACGCGCCATGGTCACGCCGATCATCTCTTCCTCATCGTGCATGCCACTGAGTTCGGCGGCCTCGTCGTCACGCCCTTCGCGTAGCAACTGATCGAGCACCAGCTCGCGCAATCCCAGGTCGTCTTCTTCATCGAGCTTGAGCACCCGCTCGGCGAGATGCCGCGAACGCGTCCGCGCACCGCGCTCCATCCCCACGATCAGCGCCAAGGCGCAGCGCAGCAAGGTGGCATTGTCGGCGTCATCCCAGGCGAAGGGGCCTTGCTGCGTCTCGAGTTGTGACAGCCACGCCTCGAACCGCGCCGCTAGCGGCTCAAAGAAGCTCGCCGCCATCCACGGCAGGCTTCCGAAACGACTGGTCAACGCCAGGCTCAGCGACTGCATCACCGCTGGCGAGCCCAGCCATTCGGGATGAGCACACAAGGCAGGCAGCCACTCGCCGGCATTTTCCCAGGGATCAGACTCGAAACTCAGCGCGGCCTCTTCGTCGATGGTCACCTTGAAATACTCGAACCATGACGCGAAGGCGGTATCCTCACGGGCCGTGGCATGATATTCCACGTGGCCCTCTGGCGTACGCGACAATTGCAGCCGAGGCGGCGCCTCCAAGGTGTCGAGCAAGGCGGCAAGCGCCGCCAACGGCTCGGCCAGGTCTTCCTCGGAGTTGATCATCTGTTCGGCCAGGGTCGCCTCGGGATTGGCGGCCAAATCGGCCAGAAACTGTAACTGGTCGGATTCGAGGTCGGAACGCTTGGAGAGTCGACGCCACCAGAAATGTGCCCGAGCTCGGGCTTCTTCGGGATGGCCTTCGTGCAGCAACAGCATGGACTCGATATAGGCCAGCGTTGGCGAATCGGGCAGCGTTTGCTGGGCCCGCACGAAGGCTTCCCGGGCACTGGCCAAATCGTCGCTGTCGAGATGCATCAAGCATAGGCGCTCGAGCGCTACACCGCGCAGGAAAGTCGGACCACGCTCCAGGACCTCGTCGAGTAACGCCGCCCGCTTGCGATGAAAACCGCGCGACTGATAGAGATCGACGAGAATCTCAAACGCCGGCTCGGCCTGCTCGGGCAAGCGCGACCAGTCACGCTCGCTGGAGAAGAGACTTTCGAGGACCTGCTGGGCACGACCGCGCTGACCGCTTTCGGCGGCAATCAAACCGGCCTCCAGCAGTGCCTGATCCGGCGCCTTGCCACTCCCCAAGGCCGCCTTGAGTGTCTCGCCCGTCCATTCCTTGAGCGATAGCATCCACATCAGGTGCGGAGGGACCGCACCCGGCAGTGTCACCGCACCGCAGCATTGCTTGGTCTTGCGCCCTGAATCGCACCAGCAGGGCTCGTTACGCCCCGGCCACGCCAAGGGTTCGGGATCGAAACCTAGTCGCACCAGCGGCGTCTCGTTCCACAACAAGGGCGCCAAGGCCTGCGCCATGCTCAGGTCACCGCCGACACGCACCACTCCCTCGTCGCGCGCCCAAGTCATCAGCGCCGGATAATGCTCGTTGTCGCGTATCGCCTTCAACGCGCCGCTGGCGTATCCCAGCAATTGTTCCACCCATGCGGCCAGCATCGCGACCCTCCAGAAAAAATCGCCTTATTCTAGCATGTCCGACGAGCGAGCCTCATCCGTCTGCCGCTTGGTGCACCAAAGCCGCTTTTCGGGTATTGTCGCCGCTTGTCCGAACCCTGCCATGTAAGGGATGTCATCGTGCTCCTGCCGTTGCCGTTTCAGCGTAAAGCATCGCCCGCTCAAGAAACCTCCCAGGTCCGCCTCGAACGCGAAGGACGCAACGAAATCCGGCGTATCACCGCAGCCGTCGAGAAGGTGCCCTGGTCCGTCAGTCTGATGCAGATCCTATGGACGGCCGGTCCGGTGACGTTGCTCGGCGCCTGGGGCGGCTACCTGCTGGGATACGGCAAGGCACCGACCACGGAAAACTACGTCTTCTTCATTTCCTACACGGTAATCACCGGCGCTGCGGGGATTCTGGCCAACCTTGGCTACCATCTCACTCAGGGACGCAAGGCCGAGAAGACATCTGGACAGATCGAGCAGGTCATCAAGACCTTGCCCGAACTACTACTGGTCACGCGCGATTTGATCGTCGAAAGCCTCGAGGGCGATGCCCGGCGACGCGAAGCCGCCGCCATGTTGCTGCGCAAGCATGATCTCTCGCCGGAGGGCGTCGAGTTGGCGGCCATCGAACTCCTCGACGATCGCGAAAGCGCACGCCTCATCGGCCAGATCGACGTCTACCGCCGGGTCGGCTTGCACGCCCGCATCCGAGATCTCGTCACCCAATACCGCGACACACTGGAACCTCAGCTCAACGCCCTCTACGACACCGCACCTATCGCCACACACCTGCTGCGTGAGCGCTTCGAAGGCCGTGCCCCTGATCTTCATCAGGGCGTACCGCGCGACGAGAACTTCATCGAGCGCGTCATGGCGGCCATTGAGCAGGACAACGACCTGCTTATGACGCTCCAGGACGTCGAGGAAATGTTGATCCTGGCTTTCGAGTTGATCAGCGGGCGCAAGATTCCGGTGCTCTCGTTCGAGTATCGCGGGCGCTGGCGCCTCGCCCAGGCGTTCGACAACCTGGAAGAGGCACGTGCACGCCAGCGCATCGCGCAAGCGACCGGCCTCTCGCGTCTCAAGGCACTCAACGTCTATCTCGCCGAACAATCCGGCACCCTGGTCGAGGACAGTGCCTCGGGGCTGCGCGCCGAATTGCTTCTTGAGCGCTCGGTCAAGGCAATGGACGCGCTGGCCGAGCAGATCGTGCACCTCGCCCAGGCAGTGGAAGTCGGCCAGGAAGAGCGCAAGCGCGCGTTACGCACCAAGTCGGATATCCTCGCCAATGCCATCCAGCTCTACAAGAGCGTCTCCAGCGCCTACGAACAGGTGGGGCGCAGTCACGCGCAGTTGATCAAGTCGGTGGACCGCTGGGAACGCATCACCGCCAGCTTGTCCGACGACACGACACGTCTGCGCCTGGGGCCGGGGCGAAGGGGGCTGCGCATCCGCGAAAGCACCATCGCGCTGGATGACGAAGCCAAGGCGCGGGTCTGCAAGCATCTCGCCCGCTACTTGAATCAGACGGGCATCACGCCACGCCATCACGAAGCGTGGCGCGGTGCGCACCGTGAGACCCAGCTCAGCGTCGGCGTGGATGCCGCCAAGCGCCTGGCCATCGAGATTTTCCTCGCCCTCGAACCTCACGTGGGGCTGTCGCAACCCGCCACGCAGCGTGCCATCAACAACTCCAACGCCGCCGATTTCGGCCAGATCGAGCCCAACTTGTCGGCGGCCGCCAAAGCCGCGCTGGGTGCCTCAATGGTCCGTGAAGTGGATACCGAGTTATCACGCGCGGCGGAATCGCTGGCGTTGGCCTTGGTGCGTCACTATCGCGTGGAACTCGACCCCGCGGCCATCGAGTTTCTCAAACGCCAATATGGCGCACGTGACAGCACGTTGCAGATGCTCTCCAACATCAACCTGACGGGGCGCGGCGACGCCCGCAACGTCAGTTTTCTCAGTCATCGCCCGCCCGCCGTGGGAACGCCACATCGTGACTGGTATCGCGCCCTGGTGCGTGCGCGGCGCCTCTTCGGACGCCGCTAGTTCTATCTCCGAAAACTGGCTACGTACCGCGCCAATTCGGCCCACGCACCGGGTCGAACGTGGCAGAATAAACGCCATGTTCATGCTGGATCGCCCAATATCATGCGCCTGATCGTCGCCGAAAAACCCAGTCTGGCACGCGCCATCGCCGAGGCCTTGCCCGCCAAGGCGCAACGCCAGGACGGGTATCTCGAATGCGGGGAGACCTGTATCAGTTGGTGCGTTGGGCATCTCCTCGAACAGGCACCCCCCGACGCCTACGACGCACGCTATCAGCAGTGGCGCCTCGACGATTTGCCCATTGTGCCAAAGCAATGGCAACTCATACCGCGCGCCAAAGCCCGGGCGCAGTTGGCCGTGATTCACAAACTCCTCAAGCGTGCCGATAGCGTGGTGCATGCCGGCGATCCGGACCGCGAGGGGCAATTGCTGGTGCAACAGGTCATCGAACGCCTCGGCTGGCGCGGCCCGATGGCGCGACTGTTGATCAGCGACCTCAACCGCCCCGCCGTGCAGCAGGCACTGCAACGCCTCGAGGACAACGCGCGCTATCAATCGCTCTTCGAGGCTGCCGAGGCACGCTCACGCGCCGATTGGCTGTATGGCATCAACCTGTCACGCGCCTGGACCTTGACCGGCCGCCAAGCCGGTTACTCGGGCGTACTCTCGGTGGGACGTGTGCAGACGCCCGTATTAGGACTCATCGTGCGCCGTGACCTGGAGATCGAGCGTTTCGTCTCGCGCCCGTTTTATACGCTGTGGGCGGATCTGTGCGTCGAGCACGGTACGCTACGTGCCTGGTGGCAGCCCCAGCCGCCGCATTCGCTCGACGACCAGGGGCGACTGTTGGCGCGCGAGCCGGCCGAGGCGTTGGCGGCGCGCCTACCCAACGCCGAGGGGCATCTAAGCACCCTGCAAAGCAAGAAGAAGTCCCAGACGGCCCCATTGCCATATTCGCTGTCGGCGTTACAGGTCGATGCTGCGCGCCGTTACAAACTTCCGGCCAAACGGGTGCTGGATATCTGCCAGGCGCTCTACGAGCGTCATCAGCTCATCACCTACCCACGCTCGGATTGTCGCTACCTGCCCGAAGGCCATTTCACCGCGGCCAAGCAGACACTCTCTACCGCCTGTGCCAACGACGACACCCTCGCCGGTTGGCTGCGGGGCGCGGATTTCAGCCGCCGCTCACGCGCCTGGAACGACAAGCAGGTCGGCGCCCACCATGCGCTAGCGCCCACCGGGCGCCCTTTCGACGCGGCCCGCTTATCCAATGATGAGGCCAACGTCTTCCGGCTGATCGCCCGCAATGTCCTGGCGCAATTCTACCCACCGCTGGAAACGCGCGACGTCAAAGCCGAGTTCTCGATCCTCGGGGAGTGCTTTCGCGCCCAGGGCCAAGAGATACTCGTACGCGGGTGGAAACCGCTATTCACGACGCGTGATGAAGCACCGGCGTTGCCCGGGTTGCGCGAAGGCGAAACCGCTCGGGTCCAGGCGTGCGCCGTGGAGGATCGTCAGACGCGCCCGCCGGAGCCGTTCTCCGACGCCAGCCTGATCAAGGCGATGATGAACATCGCCCGCTACGTCGACGATGACACGGTGCGTCGTACCCTGCGCGACACCGACGGTCTGGGGACCGAGGCGACACGCGCCGGCATTCTGGAGACACTCATCACGCGCGGCTACGTGATTCGCCAACAAGGCGCACTGCGTGCCACACGGACCGGGCGCGCGTTGATTCAGGCCTTACCGGACACCGCCACGCGCCCCGAGCGCACGGCCCTCTGGGAGCAGCGCCTAGCCGAAATCGCCGAAGGCAACGCCGACGCCACTGCGTTCCTCGACACGCTGGTGGGCGATGTTCACCAACTGCTGAGTCAGGCGGACGCCGAGCGCATGCGCCAGGCGCTGGCCACGCCGGGCGGCGCCGAGCCCTCACGGCCGGCACGCGGCAAGTCAAACACCGCGCGACGGCGTACCAAGAAGCGCACTTCGTCACGCAAATCCACCACGAAAAAGGGCGAGACTTGATGGACTCATCGCCCACATGGTGGATTCTCGGCGCCGGCGCGCTGGGGCGACTCTTCGCCGCCCGCTTGACGACCACGCTGTCGCTACACTTGATCGGCCGCCGTGCCGCTGACAGCCCACTCCGCTATCACGCCCCTTCCGACGCGACTCATGAAGTGGATGTGGCACGCACCACGCTCGCCACCCAGGCATTGCACACCCACGCTCGCCCTGCACTCGTCGTGCTCGCCACCAAAAGCCATGCCACCCTGTCGGCCGTCGAAGAACTCGCAGCCCATGTCGCTCCCCAAACACCTCTGCTGTCGCTACAGAATGGCTTCAGCATACAGCCTCGGTTAACGGAGACCTGGGCCGGCCCGGTGCTCTGCGCGAGCACCACCGAAGGCGCCTATGTCGAGGGCGACGCCGGTGTCGTGCATGCCGGAACGGGGACCACCTGGGTCGGCGATATCCACAACGCTTGGCCTACCCTGGCGCGTGACAGCGTATATTGGCTCAACCAGGCAGGGTTCAGCGCCCATCACGATGCTGCGATCGTCCAGCGCCTGTGGCACAAGCTCGCCATCAATGCCGCGATCAACCCACTCGTAGCCCGCTACCGGATTCGTAACGGCCAGTTGCGCGATCAGCCTTTTCGCCGCATGGTCGACACCATCATCGACGAGATCGGCCCCTTGCTCGAAGGTGAAAGCATCACCCCGCCACTAGCGGGCTGGCATACGCTCATCTGGGAGGTCATCGCGGCCACGGCCAATAACCGTGCCTCGATGCTGCAAGATGTCCTCGCCGGCCGACCGACCGAGCGCGAGGCCATACTGGGGCCGCTGCTGGTCGCCGCCAAGCGCCAACGACGCACCGCGCCGACACTCGAGGCGTTGTATCATGACACGCCATCATGAAGGCCCGGACCACGACGAACGGAGATTCCATGCGCCACCGCCTCTTCATCACGCTCTTATTGGCTTTCTTGCTCCCCGGGCTCGGCCACGTGTTCCTGCGTCGCTGGGGCTGGGCCGCGCTATGGTTGGGCGGATTCATCGCTCTGATGGCGCTGATGATGATCCCCATTCGCTGGCTAGGCTTCATCTGGTTGCTGCTGCTACTCGTGCTGTGGGCGGCCAGCATGGTGCATGCGGCCACATTGGCGCGCGCTAAAGCTAAAGCATCCACCGGGCACCAACACGGAGCGTCATGACAGTGATGTCGCCCACTCGTCTGCGCGATCCGTACTTCATCTACCGCTACCGCCATCGACTGCACGTCCTGCGTACCTCGCTCGCGTTGGCGATCACCTTCGCCGTCATCCTGACCCTGCAGATCCCGCATGGCAGTTGGGCGCTGGTCAGCACGATGATGGTGATGGGCAATCTGCCGCATATCGGCGGCGTTATCGACAAAGGCGGACAACGCCTTCTGGGCACAGTGCTGGGAGCGATCTGGGGCATCCTGCTGGTGCTGATTCCCGCACCGGCACCATGGGTGGTGCCGGCCTGGACCTTGATTGGCATCGCGGTCGCCACACACACCACGTTCGCCACGCGCTATGGCTATAGCGCGCTGATGTTCGGCGTGACCTTGCTGATGGTGGTGGGTGACGGCCACCAGGATTTGGGGATCGCCCTGTGGCGCGCCTTCGACGTGCTGATCGGGACGAGCATCGGCATCCTCGCGACCTTGTTCATTCTGCCCCAGAAAGCCACCGACCTCTTGCGCTTCCTGCTCGCCGACAACCTCGACAAGCTGGCACGCCTGTATCATGCGCATACCAATGCGACGCAGCATGACGATGTCGATACGCGCCAGTTGCTGAAGAGCACGACGGATCAACTGGTCAAGCAACGCGGCCTGGTGGATGCCATCCACAGCGAGCGCCGCCTGCATCGCGACGACCTGGAACGCATTCTGTCGCTGGAACGACGCATGCTGTCGACGATCGAGCTGCTCCTGGAAACTCACTGGGCCACGCGGGCCGGTCACGACATCATCGCCGAACTCGATGGGTTGCGTGACGAACAGCACCGACTGGCGCGTGCGCTCGGCAGCTTGGCGTTTCAGGTGCGCACGGGGCAAGCCATCGACATCACAGTGGTTGCCTTCGACTTGCAACGCCACGCACAAGCCGCCCTGGAGGCACGCGGCGAAAACGACCGCGCCTTGTTCAGCCCGAGCGGTTACCTGTGGCTCAACCGTGAGCTGGCACGCCTCACGCAGGCACTCATCGACACCTTGCAGACACTCGACCGACTGCCCAGCGCCCGTTTGCGTCGCCGCGCTTCGCGTCACACCCTGATTCGCGATCGCCTGGCGATGCCACTGGATACCCCGCGGAGCGACCCGGAACGCACCGAGGATGACGCACGCTGACGTCAGCCCCGGTGTGCGTCAGTGCCGTCCCGCCGGCATCGCCTCCAACAGCCGTATACGCAACAGGCGACGCGAGATGGGCGCCGCGCTATCCGGCCACAGCCAAATCACGCGGCGTCCGATACGCAACCCGATCAGCCACGCGCCGATACGCAGTGGTCTCGGCGCAGCGTTCTGCCACTGCCCTGAGGCCTCACGCCATTGCCACATGGCGTGTTCCCCATCGAGACGCTCCCGCAATTCCCAGCGCCGCTGGCCACGCCACCAGTAGCCCAACAGTGCCGCACCGCTAAGCGATACCGCCGAGGTCAGCCACCAGGGGCCCAGCATGAGCGCCAAGCCATTCACTACCCCCCAGACGAGGGCATGAAGTGCCAAGTCGAGCCTAGAGGGTACGATACTGATTGTTGGAAGTGGTTTCGGCATAATCGACGATCATTTGGACGATGCGCCGCAACTCGGCGTCGGCGGGCCACTCTCGGCGCATCAGCCAGATGAAGAGATCCTGGTCTTCCTGATCGATCAGCGCCTGATAAAGGGCCTTGTCGGCCTCATCGAGCTGAGGGTAGCAATGTTCGAGAAACGGGATCAGCAGTAGATCCAGCTCCCACATGCCACGCCGCGAGTGCCAGTAAAGCCGTTTGATGGTTACATCGTCCTGCATGGAGACTCCCAAGCGATGTCATGACATGAATAGACGACGAGTATACCCGAGGTCTTGGCGAGACACATCGTTTCCACTCCTGGCTCAAAACCGGCTAATATTGACTTGCAATGTGCTAGTGCGTTGTTTTATCAAGGTTTGAGCAGTATGCTGAATTCACAACAATACCGTGGTCGCTTTATTGCCATGTGCAGCGAAGCGGCAAAGTCGCTTGGAGACATTCGATGACCAAGTCCGAGTTGATTGAACAGATTGCCATTCGGCAGCCCGAGCTGTCGGCCAAAGAGGTCGAGGCAGCGGTCAAGATCATCCTCGAAGACATTACCCACTCGCTTTCCAGCGGTGGGCGTGTCGAAATTCGCGGGTTCGGTAGCTTCTCCCTACACTTTCGGGAGCCCCGGACCGGACGCAACCCCAAAACCGGCGACCCCGTCGACCTGCAGGGCAAGTTCGTGCCGCATTTCAAGCCTGGCAAGGAATTGCGCGAACAGGTCAACGCTAGCCGTGCACTCGGCTACTGAAGCCCCAGGGCGCCATACCTCCATGCAAAAGGAACCTGCCCATGCGTTGGTTTAAAGGTGTCGTGCTGGCCCTCATCTTGCTGGTCGTCCTGTTGCTCGGCATCCTGTTTGCCGTCAATAACCAACAAGCGATGCCGCTCGACTTGATATGGGTCGAACTGCCACCCGCCTCGCTGTCTCTTTGGTTGCTGATATCGCTGGCCTGTGGCGTGATTCTCGGCATGCTGGCCATGACCGGTATCTATCTGCGGCTGCGCACGCTCCTGACGCGTGCCCAACGCCACAATCAACAGCAGCGCAAGGAACTGGATCGGCTACGCACCCAGGAGTTCAAGGAAGCGCCCTGAATGCTTGATCCGCTGCTGCTTGGCCTATTGGTCGCGGCGATTGCCATCGGCTGGTGGCTCGGACGTCGCGAGCGCCGGCGCGCTCGCGAACGCCTATCCCCCGAAGTGTCGTTGCCCAGAGACTACTTCATTGGCCTCAACCATCTGCTCAACGAGCAGCCGGATCAGGCCATCGAGACGTTTGTGCAAGCGCTCGAGGTCAACAGCGACACCATCGAAACGCACATTGCGCTAGGCAACCTGTTCCGTTCGCGCGGCGAAGCCGACCGCGCCGTCAAGATCCATCAAAACCTATTAGCGCGCCCGACGCTGACCCCTTATCAAGGCGGGCTCGTGCAACTGGAATTGTCGCGGGATTTCCTGAACCTGGGATTGCTCGATCGCGCCGAACGCCTGCTGCAAACACTGGTGAAGGACACCCCCGACGAGGGACTGCGCGACGCTGCCAAACGCTTGCTGGTCGATCTGCTCCAACGTGAGAAAGAGTGGCAGCAAGCGCTGGATGTCGCCACGCCGCAGCTCATCCGCCAAGATGCCGATATCAAACGCGCCGCCGCTCACTGGCTTTGCGAGCTCGCCCAGCGAGATCGGCACAATGCAAGCCCCAGCGTGGCTCGCAAGCGTCTGCGCCAAGCCCTATCGATCGATGAACGCTGTGTCCGAGCCACATGGCTACTCGCCGAACTCGAACGAGACACAGGACATTACAAGGCGGTCATTCGTCATCTCACCCGTATCCCCGAGCAGGACCCCGGATTCCTTCCCGTCATACTCGACCCCTTGCACGAGGCGTATCGACGTCTTCAGGACGAAGCGGGCTGGTGTGCCTTCCTGGAAGCGAAACTGCAAGAGACGCACTACACCAGCGTGGTGATCATGCTAGCGGCGTCCCGCCTGCGCACGGATAGCCAGGAAGCGGCCATCGAACTCATCAGTGAGCAGCTGCAAGCGCACCCAAGCTTGCGTGGCGTCGATTATCTCATGGACCTCTACCTAATCGGCGAGGACCATGGCGACCGCGAGCGCCTGCTGCTGCTCAAACAGCACACCCAGAAACTACTCGCGGCACGCCCCCGCCACCGCTGCCATCGCTGCGGTTTCGGCAGCGCCCAATTGCATTGGCAATGCCCGCGCTGCCAAAGCTGGGGGACCACCAAGCCAATCACTGGACTTGAAGGCGAATAGCCGCTAGCGGCCGATCTCGTGCTCGATATCGGCCAATGCCGCCATCGGATCCAAGGCTTGCGTCACCGGCCGGCCGATCACCAGATGCGTGCTCCCCGCCGCCAACGCCCGTGCCGGCGTCAACGTACGACGTTGATCGTCGCCATTCGAAGCGCTGGGGCGTATACCCGGCGTGACCTTCAAGAAAGTATCGCCACATAGTGCGCGCAACGCCGTCGCTTCCTGCGCTGAACACACCACTCCATCCATCCCGCTGCGTTGCGAGAGTGCCGCCAAACGCTCGACCTGAGACAATGGATCGTCATCGATGCCAATCTCGGCGAGATCCTCACGCGTCATACTGGTGAGCACCGTCACCGCTATCAGATGCGTGGTGAGCTGGCGCTTCTCGAGCCGTTCTCTGGCCGCTTCCATCATGCGACGCCCGCCACCCGCGTGGACGTTGACCATCCACACGCCATGATCCGCCGCCGCCTCGACGGCGCCCGCCACCGTATTGGGAATATCGTGAAACTTGAGATCCAGAAATACCTCGAAGCCACGAGCATGCAGTGCCTCGAGTATCTGCGGGCCACTGCGCGTGAATAGCTCCTTGCCGACCTTGACCCGGCAGCGCGCGGGGTCCAACCGGTCGGCCATGACAAGCGCCTGGTCAAGATCAGGGTAGTCGAGAGCGATGATCAAAGGCGTGTCGGGGCGCGGCATGATGTCTCCTGCAAATAATAGGGTAGCGGCAACGGCAACATTATACCGCCGTCCCCACTTCGCCACCTAGCGCCTGGTGAGCATCCCGCCCGGCCGCTTATTAATAAGGGTGAACTAATTTTGTAGCCATTAGCTTACAAATAACGTCATTAAAAGATGACATTTCAACCATGAAAATCTGGGTATGGTGAAGTCACTCAATAAGACATGACTAAAGGAGCGGTTGTATGAAGAAGCTGCTGAGCTGTGCCCTACTGACGCTGGCGTTGAGCGTCACCACCCTCGCGGTCGCCCAGGAAGACGCCTCGGCGCCTATCGACATCAATCAAGCCTCTGCCGAAACATTGACCCAACTGCCAGGCATCGGCGACGTCAAGGCACAGGCGATCATCGAGGATCGCAACGCGAATGGACCTTTCGCCTCGCTCGACGCCCTGACCCGCGTCAAGGGCATCGGCGAAGGAACGGTGGAAGACCTGAACGACCGTGTCACGTTCTGAACCACCCTATCGACGCTCGCACGGGAGGCACCCGGCGAGCGTCTTTGCAGCCGGCATCAAGTGCCGTCTGAAACGTTGACGAGCCATTAGATCCTCAGACCACCATCGCATTCCAGCACCCGCCCCGTGAAATAGTCGTTTTCCACGATATAACGCACGCTCGAGGCGATATCATCCGGCTGCCCCAGATGTCCCAAGGGAATGCCCTTGCTGATTTTCTCGAGTACTTCGGCGCGCATGGACGCCGTCATCTCGGTTTCGATGAACCCGGGTGCCACCGCCGCCACTCGGATCCCTTGGCGTGCCAGTTCCTTCGCCCAGGTAACCGTCAGCGCCGCCACTCCCGCCTTGGAGGCACTGTAATTGCCCTGCCCCATGTTGCCAGATCGCGAGATACTCGAGACATTGATGATGACTCCGCCCTGGCCTGCCTCCACCATCTGCGTCGCACCTTCACGCCCGCATAGGAAGACGCCCGTCAGGTTGACGTCGATGACCTGTCGCCACTGATCTAACGTCATGCGTTTCTCGATATGCCCCTCGCTGCCTTTCACCAGCAGCCCATCGTGGGTGACGCCCGCATTATTGACCAACACAGCAAGCGGACCCAGCGATTCACGTTGTTGCGCGAATGCGCGGGTCACGGCGTCTTCATCGGTCACGTCGACCAGGAAGGCATACGCGGAGATGTGACGCTCCGCCAATGAAGTAACCGCAGCGCTCAAAACCTCTTCTTGCTGGTCGAACAATGCAATACGCGCGCCCCGCGCTCCGAGTTCAGCCGCCATCGCCAGCCCCAGACCTCGGGCGCCTCCCGTTATACCTACTACTGCCCCATCCAGTTGCATGGCGATACCTCCCGCGTTCAAGTTATGAGCCAGAACCTCGCGGCTCTTTTTGTGCACCGCAACATGAAGAGCTTAGCATGCGATGCATGGCGTCTCCACGAAGCAATCACAGCGCGCTTGCATCACCGCGCCGTTTCCCTTGCAATTCACACTCATGCCACCATCTACTGGAAAGTCGAGATCACACGGAGCCGCCATGCCACTGTTACTTTTCATTACGCTTTTCGGGCTACTCGATTTCGTAGTGCTGTTCGCGATCGGGGGGCAGATCGGTCTGCTTCCGACGCTGGCATTGGTCCTGCTGTCCGGGGCCCTGGGCCTCCATCTGATTCGCCGCGAAGGGGTGCAGACGCTACAACGCGCCCAGGCCCGGTTCGCTCAGGGAGAAATCCCCTCAGACGAGTTGATTACTGGGGCCGCCTTGATTTTCGGCGGGGCCTTGCTGGTCGCCCCCGGCTTCCTGTCGGACGGCTTGGGGCTACTTTGTCTCATCCCGAGTAGCCGCCGCTTGCTAGGCCGAGGACTGCAGCGCGGTGGATGGCGCGGCCGAATTTTTACCATGGGCTCCGGTGGCGCGACGCAGGAAAAAAATGCGGATAGTGATTGGCACGAACACACACGGCGCACGGACAAGACTTCACACAACAAGGCCTCGCAAAACAGCCAGGCGAATGACGAGCAGCCGATTGAGGGTGACTACATAGGGAAGGATGATTCCCGGCATTGAAAAAATTCATGAAGGGCCCTTGAAAGTGGATACGTCGACCCAATCAAGCCCCTAACAGATGATTCGGCCGTAACGCCTTGATGCGTCGGCCTTATAAACAGAAGGCACTGCCTTCACCCTTGAGCTTGGCTCAACGGGATTATCCTATGATCCATAGAACCATCAGGAGAACGTGAGCAATGAAAATCCGTCCTTTGCACGATCGCGTCGTCGTCCGTCGCATGGAAGAAGAGCAAAAGACCGCTGGCGGCATCGTGCTTCCGGGTAACGCTCAGGAGAAACCGACCCGCGGTGAAATCCTTGCTGTCGGCAACGGTCGTATTCTCGAGAATGGCGAAGTGCGCCCGCTGGACGTCAAGGTGGGTGACACGGTGATTTTCAAGGATGGTTTTGGCGTCGAGAAAGAGAAAATCGACGGCGAAGAAGTCCTGATCATGAGCGAAAGCGATATTCTGGCCGTTGCCGAGTAATTCACAACGCTCACCAGTCATATTTTCGTTTCACGTTTGCGCGACTTGATCGCGCCATTAATGGGAAGAGCTAGAAATGGCAGCTAAACAGATCAAATTCTCCGATGATGCCCGCAAGCGCATGGCGCGCGGTGTTAATATCCTGGCCGACGCCGTCAAGGTCACCCTCGGACCCAAAGGACGTAACGTCGTTCTGGAAAAATCCTTCGGTTCACCGACCGTGACCAAGGACGGGGTTTCCGTCGCCAAGGAAATCGAGCTCAAGGACAAGTTCGAGAACATGGGTGCACAGATGGTCAAGGAAGTTGCTTCCAAGACCTCTGATGTGGCCGGTGATGGCACCACTACCGCAACCGTTCTCGCCCAGTCTATCGTCACTGAAGGCATGAAAGGCGTGACAGCGGGCATGAACCCGATGGATCTCAAGCGTGGTATCGACCAGGCCGTCGATGCTGCCGTCAAGGAAATCCAGTCGCTTTCCGTGCCATGCACCGATGCCAAGGCCATCGCCCAGGTGGGTACCATTTCCGCGAATGGCGACAAGCGTATCGGCGAGATCATCGCCGACGCCATGCAGAAAGTCGGCAAGGAAGGCGTCATCACCGTCGACGAAGGCCGTGGCTTCGAAGATGAGCTGGAAGTCGTCGAAGGCATGCAGTTCGATCGTGGTTACCTGTCGCCCTACTTCGTGACCAACCAGGACACCATGATGGTGGAACTGGAAGATCCGTACCTGCTGATGGTCGACAAGAAGATCTCCAACATCCGCGAATTGCTGCCGGTGCTGGAAGCGGTTGCCAAGTCCGGCAAGCCGTTGGGCATCATCGCCGAGGACATCGAAGGCGAAGCGCTGGCGACACTGGTGGTCAACACCATGCGCGGCATCGTCAAGGTCGCAGCGACGAAGGCACCCGGCTTCGGCGACCGTCGCAAGGCCATGCTGCAGGACATCGCCATCCTTACCGGTGGCACCGTGATTTCCGAGGAAGTCGGCCTGACGCTCGAGCAAGCCAACCTGGATCACCTGGGTAGCGCCAAGCGCGTCACCATGTCCAAGGAAAACACCACCATCATCGATGGTTCCGGTGTCGAGTCCGACATCGAAGCACGCGTCGGCCAGATCCGTGCTCAGATCGAAGACACCAGCTCCGACTACGACCGCGAGAAGCTCCAGGAGCGAGTCGCCAAGTTGGCTGGTGGTGTCGCCGTCATCCGTGTGGGTGCCGCGACCGAGTTCGAGATGAAGGAGAAGAAGGCCCGCGTCGAAGATGCGCTGCACTCCACACGTGCCGCCGTCGAAGAAGGCGTCGTGCCTGGCGGCGGTACCGCACTGGTACGCATTCTTGGCAACCTCGCCAACCTCAAGGGTGAGAACGAAGACCAGACCCACGGCATTGCCATTGCCTTGCGTGCCATGGAGTCGCCGCTGCGTCAGATCGTGACTAACGCAGGCCAGGAAGCGTCCATCATCGTCAATCAGGTCAAGGCCGGTGAAGGTAACTACGGTTACAACGCACAGACCGGTGAGTATGGCGACCTGTTCGAAATGGGCGTTCTCGATCCTGCCAAGGTCACGCGTAGCGCGATGCAATCCGCAGGCTCCGTGGCTGGCTTGATGATCACCACCGAAGCCATGATCGCCGACGACCCGGACGAGAAGGAAGCCGGCGGTGGCGCACCGGACATGGGAGGCATGGGAGGCATGGGCGGCATGATGTAATCGCTGCCTACTGACTCCCGGGCGCTGTCCCGTGACTCGAACCCCTGCCGGGCAACCGGTGGGGGTTTTTCATGTCAGGTCAGGGCATAGCTCAGTCGTAGCCCGTAGCCCGTAGCCCGTAGCCCGTAGCCCGTAGCCCGTAGCCCGTAGCCCGTAGCCCAAGTACACTATCGCCCTGCCTTCGACTGTATCGCGATGTTTTATGCTCTCCAATATTCGTATCGTACTCGTTCAGACCTTCCACCCCGGCAACATTGGCCAGGCCGCACGCGCCATGAAAACCATGGGCCTGAGCGACCTGGTGTTGGTCAATCCCCGCTGCTTTCCCGACGAAGAGGCCACTCGGCTAGCCGCTGGGGCAACCGATGTTCTCGACAACGCACGCGTCGTCGGGCACATTTCACAAGCCGTCGGCGATTGCGTCCAGGTCGTCGGCGCCAGCGCCCGTCTGCGCAGCCTCCCTCTACCCCATTTCGACGATCCCGAGCCCATGGCCGCGCACATGGTCGAGTATGCGCATGAAGCCCCGGTGGCCCTGGTATTCGGGCGCGAGCGCTTCGGCCTGACCAACGATGAAATTCGGCATTGCACGCATCAGGTCAGCATCCCCGCCAACCCCGATTACGGTGTCCTCAATCTGGCACAAGCCGTGCAGATACTCGCCTACGAAGTACGCCGTGCTTGGCGCCACCAAACACCCAGCGCCGCTCAGCCCAAGTCCAAGCAGCCCACCTTGCCGACGCGCGAGCAGATGGCTCACTTCGAAGCTCACCTGCACCAAGCCCTGTCGTCCTCGGGGTTCCTGACTCAGCCTCATGCGCGCACTGAGGATCATCTACGCGCACTGTTCTCCCGTGCTCAACCCACGAGCAAGGAGCTCTCCATCCTGCGCGGTGTCTTGACGACATTGGAAAAAGCCGGCACCAAACGCGATGACTGAGGCAAAAGCCAGCCAACCCCGGGAATGACCGTCTGGCGGACACAAAAAAACCGCGCCTCTTAAGGCGCGGTTTTTCGTACGGCTCAATAAAGCACTTGCCGCCGCGCCGAAGACGCGGCGGCAACGCGGTTTATTCGCCGCCCATCTGCTGCTTGATCAAATCACCGATAGTAGTCGGGCCTGATGACTCCGGCTCAGCTTCCTGATCCCGCAGTTTGCCCATCGCACGGCGTGTATCGACCTGATCCTTCGCTTTGACAGACAGGTTGATCGCGCGGTTCTTGCGATCGACACCGACGATCTTGGCTTCGACGCTATCGCCTTCGTTGAGCACGTTGCGTGCATCTTCGACGCGATCGGGGCTGATCTCGGAGGCCTTGAGTACCGCCACGACATCAGTGGCCAACTCGACGTGCGCTTCCTTCGCATCGACTTCGACAACGCGACCGGTGACGATGGCACCCTTGTCGTTGACGGCCAAGTACTCGGAGACCGGATCGGTTTCGAGCTGCTTGATGCCGAGCGAGATACGCTCACGTTCCGGATCGATCGAGAGAATGACCGCTTCGGCTTCGTCGCCCTTCTTGAACTTGCGCACGGCTTCTTCGCCGGTTTCGCTCCAAGAAATATCGGACAAGTGGACCAGACCGTCGATGCCACCTTCCAAGCCGATGAAGATACCGAAATCGGTGATCGACTTGATGGTGCCGGAGACGCGATCGCCCTTGTTATAGCGCGCGCTGAAGTCTTCCCACGGATTGGTGGTGCACTGCTTGATACCCAAGGAGATACGACGACGTTCTTCGTCGATATCCAGCACCATGACTTCCACGTCATCGCCGACCTGGACGACTTTCGAGGGATGGATGTTCTTGTTGGTCCAGTCCATTTCCGAGACGTGAACCAAGCCTTCGACACCTTCCTCGAGCTCGGCAAAGCAGCCGTAATCGGTCAGATTGGTGACGCGGGCATTGACGCGGGTGTTTTCCGGATAACGATCCTTGATGTTGACCCACGGATCTTCGCCCAGCTGCTTCAAGCCGAGAGACACACGGTTGCGCTCGCGATCGAACTTGAGCACCTTGACGTTGACCTCATCACCAACGGCAACGATCTCGCTGGGATGCTTGATGCGCTTCCACGCCATATCGGTGATGTGCAGCAGGCCATCGACGCCACCCAGATCGACGAACGCACCGTAGTCGGTGAGGTTCTTGACGATACCGTCGATCTGCTGACCTTCCTGAAGCGTCGACAGAAGCGCTTCACGCTCGGCGCTGTTCTCGGCTTCGAGAACGGCACGGCGCGAGACCACGACGTTATTACGCTTGGGATCGAGCTTGATGACCTTGAAGTCCAACTCTTTGTGCTCGAGGTGAGCAGTATCGCGTACCGGACGGACGTCGACGAGAGAACCGGGCAGGAAAGCGCGGATGGAAGAGACATCGACCGTAAAGCCGCCCTTGACCTTGCCGTTGATCACGCCCTTGACGATTTCGTCCTTCTCGAAGGCCGCTTCCAGCTCTTTCCAGGCCTCGGCACGCTTGGCCTTTTCGCGAGACAGACGCGTCTCGCCGAAACCGTCTTCGACGGCTTCCAGGGCAACCTTGACTTCATCGCCCACGGAGATGGTCAATTCGCCGTTGTCATCACGGAACTGTGCCACGGGGATTTGCCCCTCGGACTTCAGACCCGCGTTGACGGTAATCCAGTCACCCTCGATGTCGACCACGGTTGCCATGACGATGGCACCGGGTTCCATATTGATGTCCTGGAGAGACTGTTCGAACAGTTCAGCAAAGCTTTCGCTCATGTTGTTCCTACGTGATCAACGTTAATAGCGGCCAGGCCGCTCATTCTCCGCACCACCAGCAAGCGCGGGCCTTTCCTACATATCCCTGGGAACGTTGGCGCTGGTTCGACCTGCGAAGGCTCTCGGTTATCGCCCGCGCACGTCATGACGTCTGACCAGGGTCTCCGGATGGGTGCCCGTTTCACCCCAGCTACTCAGTTCGGGAGGCCGAGCCCACGTGCACTGAGCAGCCTTTCGATACACTCCACCACGTCCGGTATCGCAAGGCTCGTGCTATCCAACAAAACGGCATCGTCTGCCGGCTTGAGTGGCGCCACCGCACGCTGCATGTCGCGCGCGTCACGAGCCTTAATTTCCTCTAGAAGACTCGTTAGATTAGCATCCCGACCGGCATTCAGCAACTGTTCATGGCGTCTTCGCGCCCGCTCTTCCGCCGAGGCCGTCAGGTAGACTTTCAGGGGCGCCTGGGGGAATACCACCGTGCCCATATCCCGTCCATCCGCCACTAGCCCTGGCATGTCGCGAAAGTCGCGCTGGCGTGTCAAAAGCGCATCACGCACCCGGGGCAACGACGCCACTTGCGAGGCAACGTCGCCGACCTTTTCGGTGCGAATATCGCCACTCACGTCACGGCCTTCCAACTCGATACGCGTTTCGCCATCGCACGCCACGAAGCGGACATCCAAGGTTTCGGCACAAGCCGCCAACGCAGCTTCATCGTCCAGCGCCAAGCCATGCTTGAGGGCTGCCAGCGCGGTGAGGCGATACAGCGCGCCGGAGTCCAACAAGTGCCAGCCCAGACGCTCGGCGATCAAGCGACTGACCGTCCCCTTGCCTGCGCCGCCCGGCCCGTCGACGGTCAGTACGGGCACTTCGCTATGCGACAAGCTCATGACGCCTCCTGCTCTTCGAGCGACAGCCCCACGCGACGCGCCAGGTCAACGAACCCCGGGAACGATGTGGCCACATTGGCGCAGTCATCGATCACGATCTCGCCCTCGGCACGCAGGGCGGCAATGGCGAAGGCCATGGCGATGCGATGATCGCCCAGGCTATCGACATGCCCGCCGCGATAATGCGCGACAGGCGTATCGCTGGCGTCGGCGCGACCGACGATGTCGATGCCATCGGAATGGACGGTATTCTCAACGCCTAGGATCGCCAAACCATCGGCCATTGCCTGGATGCGATCGGACTCCTTGACGCGTAACTCTTCCGCGCCACGCAGGCGTGTCACGCCTTCGGCATTGGCCGCAGCGATGAACAGCACGGGAAACTCGTCGATGGCCAACGGCACCTGATCCACAGGGATATCGATGCCCTTGAGCGGCGCATGACGAACGCGAATATCGGCGACCGGCTCACCACCGACTTCCCGAGGATTGAGCAATTCCAGATCGGCGCCCATGGCCTTGAGGATATTGATGACGCCGATACGGGTCGGATTGGTTCCCACATGCTCCAGGAGCAGATCCGAGCCCGGCGTGATGGCCGCCGCCACCAGATAGAACGCCGCCGACGAGATATCCGACGGCACGTCGATAGGCGACGCCGTTAAGCGCCCCCCGCCCTGTAGCCAGGCTTCGTCAGCGTCGCGCTGCACCGCGTAACCGAAGCCGTTGAGCATACGCTCGGTATGATCGCGAGTCGGTGCCGGCTCGCGCACCCGTGTTTCACCCTCGGCATAGAGTCCCGCCAACAAGAGACAGGATTTCACCTGGGCGCTGGCCATCGGCATGTCATAGCGGATGCCGCGAAGCGCTTGGCCACCGCGAATCGTCAGCGGCGGTCGACCACCGTCAGCGGTTTCGATCACCGCGCCCATCTCGCGCAGCGGATCGGCCACCCGGCCCATCGGCCGCTTGTTGAGGGACACATCGCCGGTCAACTCGGTATCGAAGGCCTGCCCGGCCAGCAAGCCCGCGAACAGGCGCATGGCAGTGCCCGAATTGCCCACATAAAGAGGGCCGGCAGGCGCCTTCAGGCCATGCAGGCCGACGCCATGGATGGTCACACGCCCCTGGTGTGGACCTTCGATGGCCACGCCCATTTCACGAAACGCCTGCAGCGTCGCCAGGCTGTCCTCGCCTTCGAGGAAACCATGCACTTCGGTCACGCCCTCGGCAAGCGCACCGAGCATGATCGAGCGGTGCGAGATCGATTTGTCCCCCGGCACGCGGATCCGACCGCGCACATTGCCACCGGGAGTCACGCGGTAACGGATATTGCGTTGTTCCATCGCTTGATAACTCGTCTGGTTCAAAAGCGTATCGAAATACTGCCGCGCATGGCTGGCACGATCGAATACCGCCAGCATGGCATCGCCATCATTATCGGTCACGGCACGGCGCAAACGGGCGACGCCCGCTTCGAACTCATCCAGTGCGCCAAGCACCGCCTCGCGGTTGGCACTGAAGATATCGCGCCACATGACCGGATCGCTACCGGCGATGCGCGTAAAGTCACGAAATCCCCCCGCCGCATAGCGAAAGATTTCCAGGCGCTCGTCCTGACGCGCCAGGGTGTCGACCAACGAAAACGCCAACAAATGCGGGAGGTGGCTAGTGCGCGCCAAGACCTGGTCGTGGCGCGCCACGTCCATTTCCAAAAGCTCCGCCCCACAAGCCGCCCATAGCACTCGCACCCGGGCCAAGGCGTCGGGATCGGTATCGGCGCGCGGCGTCAGTATCACCTTGTGGCGGCGATAAAGCGCGGGATCGGA
Source organism: Chromohalobacter sp. 11-W (assembly GCF_029889905.1). Classification (GTDB taxonomy): domain Bacteria; phylum Pseudomonadota; class Gammaproteobacteria; order Pseudomonadales; family Halomonadaceae; genus Chromohalobacter. The sequence goes on from NZ_JARANZ010000002.1 coordinate 360,480, forward strand.
CGCTGCCACGCCGCTTTTTTCGGATCCCGCGATCGGATGCCCCGGCACGAAGCGCGACGGCATGTCACCAAAGACCCGCTCGACCGCCGCCTCGATGGCACCTTTGGTACTGCCGACATCGGTAATCACCTGTTCGCCTAGATGCGGCGCCAATTCGCGTAGCACAGCCTCCATCGCCAATACCGGTACCGCCAGCACGATCAAGCTGCTTTCGGCTATCAAAGGCGCCAGCTCGGTGCTGCCGGCATCGATCAGCCCCATATCGATACCGCGCGCTACTTCGTCGGCGTCACGATCACAGGCCAGAATACGCCCCGCAAAACCCGCTTCCTTCAAGGCCGCCGCCAGCGAACCGCCGATCAGGCCCAAGCCAATGATGAGAATAGCGCGCTCGGTCGGCGCACAGGACCGCTCCGACATTTACAACACACCCACGGGATAGGACCCCAACACCTTGAGCTCGGCAGCACGCAACGTAATCTCTTCCAGCACCGCCGCGACCTGCGGATCGTCGCGATGGCCCTTGAAGTCGATGAAGAACACGTAATTCCAGACCCCGGTGCGTGACGGCCGTGTCTCGACGCGTGTCAGATCGATCTTGTGGCGGTGAAACGGCTCGAGCAGATCGTGCAGCGCCCCGGGCTGGTTGCGCATGGCCACGACGATGGAGGTTTTGTCATCCTCGGAGATCGGCGTGTCCTGGTGCCCGATGATCAAAAAGCGCGTCGAGTTATCGGGACGGTCCTCGATCTTCTCGGCGACCTTCTCGAGCTCGTAACGCTTGGCGGCCATGTCGCCGGCAATCGCAGCGCTGTGCCATTCACTCTTGATCAGGCGCGCCGCCTCGGCATTGGACGATACCGGCACCCGCTCGGCATTGGGATAATGCGCGTCCAGCCACTTGCGGCACTGCGCCAGGGACTGGGGATGCGAATAAATGCGCGAAACCTTGTCACGGCGCGTATTGCTGGACACCAGTAGATGATGGTGAATGCGCAGCACTACCTCGCCACAGATGCGCAGGCTGGCATCCATGAAGGTATCCAAGGTGCTATTGACGATTCCCTCGGTGGAGTTTTCCACCGGCACCACGCCAAAATGCGCAGCCCCCGCTTCGACCTCGCGAAAGACCTCATCGATGGCAGCCATCGGCAGGCTCACCGCGCTGTCGCCGAAATGCTTGAGCGCCGCCTGCTGAGTGAACGTGCCCTCGGGACCGAGGTAGGCCACCTTGACCGGCCGCTCCAGCGCCAGGCACGCCGACATGATCTCGCGGAACAAGCGTGCCATTTCCTCGTCGTCGAGGGGGCCCTTGTTGAGCGCCATGATACGACGCAGTACCTGGGCCTCGCGCTCGGGACGGTAAAACGTCGCCTGCGGATCACTGTCGGTTTTCACCTGCGCTACTTGCTGTGCGCAATGCGCGCGCTCGCTGATCAGCTTGAGAATCTCGCTATCCAGCGTATCGATTCGCTCGCGCAGTGCCGGCAGATCGGCCGGCGTGATAGGGGTATTGTTATCGAACATGTCGTGATCAGCCATGGCGTCGTTCGAACTCCTGCATGAAATCGACCAGCGCGTCCACTGCCGCTTCCGGCACCGCGTTGTAGAGGCTGGCTCGCATGCCGCCTACACTGCGGTGGCCCTTGAGATTCAAAAGCCCCGCCGCCTCGGCATCATTCAAGAACGCACCGTTGAGCGACTCATCGGCCAGCACGAACGGCACGTTCATGCGCGAACGATTAGGCATGGCGATGGGGCTGGAATAGAAGTCGCTGGCATCGATGGCTGCATACAGTTTTTCGGACTTACGCGCGCTGAGTCGGTCCATCGCCTCGAGCCCACCCATGTCGTGGCGTAACCAGTCGAAGACCAGCCCCGCCAGATACCAGGCATAGGTCGGTGGCGTATTGAACATCGAGCCGTTCTCGGCCATGACCCGATAGTTGAACATGGTCGGTGTGTTCGGCAAGGCGCGCTCGAGCAGGTCGTCACGCACGATGACCAAGGTCAGCCCCGCCGGGCCGATATTCTTCTGCGCCCCGGCATAGATGACGCCGAAGCGGGACACATCCAGCGGCCCTGAAAGAATCGACGAGGACATATCGCATACCAGCGGCACGTCGCCGACCTCGGGAATGTAGTCGAATGCCAGGCCACCGATGGTTTCATTGGCCGTGTAATGCAGATAGGCGGCATCCGGCGACAACACGATGTCCTCGGGGCGCGGCACCGCCGTCAACCCATTGGCCTCGCTGGAGGCCGCCACATGCGCGCCCGCAAGATGACGCGCCTCGGCAATCGCCTTCTTGCCCCAGATACCAGTGTACAGATAGTTCGGCGTCCCGCCCGTGCCCAACAGGTTATAGGGCACCATCGCGAACTGGCTCGAGGCGCCGCCCTGCATGAACAGGATGCGATAATTGTCGGGCACGGCCAGCAGCGCGCGCAGGTCGCGCTCGGCACGCGCCGCGATCTCCGCGAAGGCATCGCTGCGGTGGCTCATTTCCATGACCGACAAGCCATGGCCCTGATAGTCGAGCAATTCGTCACGGGCGCGCTCGAGCACGGGATCGGGAAGTGCCGCTGGACCGGCACAGAAGTTGAACTTGCGTGTCATCAGCGTGATTCCAAACGTAAAGCGACCACTCCGAAGGAGCGGCCGCATTGAGACTCAATCGCCTTGTGGCGCCTCGTCGTCATCCGGTGTGGGCGTCACCTCGTCGACCACCGCCCCTTCTTCTTCATCGGGCGCTGGCTCTTCGGCCGGCTCATCGACCCGCACCGTGGCGACAAGATGCTCGCCTTCACCGGTGCGAATCAGAGTAACCCCTTGCGTATTGCGCGAGCTGACCGAAATTTCCTCGACCCGCGTGCGCACCAACGTGCCCTTGTCGGTAATCAGCATCATTTCATCGCTGTCGCGGACCTGAATCGCCGCCACCAAGGCGCCGTTGCGCCGCGAGGTCTGCATGGCGATCACCCCTTGGCCGCCGCGCCCACGCAACGGGAACTCATCGAGACGCGTGCGTTTGCCATAGCCATTCTCGGAGGCGGTCAGGATATAGACCTGATCTTCACTGACGCTCTGGACCGGGGCTTCCTCGGCCACGACATCGGTGTCGTCGGCTTCGGCATCGATGGTCAACGACTGCGGAATGATCAAGCTGATCACCTCGGCGTCGCCTTGCAGACGCATACCACGTACACCGCGGGCGGTGCGTCCCATGGCGCGTGCTTTGCCTTCCTCGAAGCGAATGGCCTTGCCGTTGGACGAGAACAGCATGGCGTGGTCGTTGCCGGAGGTGATCGCGGCGCCGACCAAGCGGTCGTCCTCTTCGAGGTCGATGGCGATCAAACCCACGCTGCGCGGCCGCGAGAATTGCTCCAGCGAGGTCCGCTTGACAGTCCCCTTGGCAGTAGCGAAGAAGATGTAGCAGTCATCGCGATATTCGCGTACCGGCAGGATGGCGTTGATCGACTCACCATCATCCAATGGCAGCATGTTGACCAGCGGCTTGCCGCGCGAACCACGGCTGGCATTAGGCATCTCGTAAACTTTGAGCCAGTAGACCTTACCGCGGTTGGAGAACAGCAGCATGGTGTCATGCGTCGAGGCCACCAACAGGTGCTCGATGATGTCCTCGTCTTTCATGGTGGTCGCCGACTTGCCGCGTCCGCCACGCCGCTGGGCCTGGTAGTCGGAAAGCGGCTGCGTCTTGGCATAGCCGCTGCGCGAGATGGTGACCACCATGTCTTCTTCGTTGATCAGATCCTCGATGGTCAGGTCCAGATGACTGGCCTGGATCTCGGTCTTGCGGTCGTCGCCGTACTGATCGCGAATCGCGCCAAGCTCCTCGCGAATGACCTCCAGCAGGCGCTCCGGCGAGGCGAGAATCTCGTTGAGCTCGGCAATACGCTTGAGGATCGACAGATACTCGTCGAGAAGCTTCTCGGTTTCGAGCCCGGTCAGGCGATGCAGGCGCAATTCAAGAATGGCCTGCGCCTGGGCCGGCGACAGTCGATATTCACGCTCGTTGTCGGCGAGCCCGTAACCTTCGTCGAGATCTTCCGGCTTGCAGGACGTCGCCCCGGCGCGCTCGAGCATGCCGGTTACCTGCCCCGGTTGCCAGGCCCGTGCGACCAGCTTTTCCTTGGCTTCAGTGGCCGAGGGCGACGCCTTGATGAGCTCGATCACATCGTCGATGTTGGAAATCGCCACGGCCAGACCTTCGAGAATATGGCCACGGTCGCGTGCCTTCTTGAGCTCGAACAGCGTGCGCCGCGTCACCACCTCGCGACGGTGACGAATGAATGCCTCGAGAATCTCCTTGAGATTGAGGATCTTCGGCTGACCGTTATCCAGCGCCACCATGTTGATGCCGAAGACGGTCTGCAACTGGGTATGCGCGAACAGGTTATTGACGACTACTTCGCCGGACTCGCCGCGTTTGACCTCGATCACCACGCGCAGGCCTTCCTTGTCGGACTCGTCGCGCAACTCGGCGATGCCGTCGATACGCTTGTCCTTGACCAGCTCGGCGATCTTCTCGATCAAGCGCGCCTTGTTCACCTGATACGGCAGTTCGGTGACGATGATGTGATCGCGCCCGGTCTTATCGTTGTGCTCGATAGTATGACAAGCCCGCACATAGATACGCCCACGCCCGGTGCGGTAGGCATCGAGAATCCCCGCGCGCCCGTTGATGATCCCGCCGGTGGGGAAATCGGGAGCCGGAATATACGCCATGAGATCGTCGATGCTGAGCGTATAATCGTCGATCAGCGCCAGGCAGCCATCGATCACCTCGCGCATGTTATGCGGCGGGATATTGGTCGCCATGCCCACAGCAATGCCCGAGGCCCCGTTGACCAGCAGATTAGGAACCTTGGTCGGCAGCACCTCGGGAATGCGTTCGGTGCCATCGTAGTTGTCGACCCAGTCGACGGTATCTTTTTCCAGGTCAGCGAGGAGCTCATGGGCGAGGCGTGCCATGCGCACCTCGGTGTAACGCATGGCCGCCGCGCTGTCGCCGTCGATGGAACCGAAGTTACCCTGGCCATCGACCAGCACATAGCGCATCGAGAATGTCTGCGCCATACGCACGATGGTGTCGTAGACCGCGCTATCCCCGTGCGGGTGATATTTACCGATCACGTCACCCACGACACGGGCCGATTTCTTGTAGGCTTTGTTCCAGTCATTACTGAGTTCATGCATGGCGAACAATACGCGCCGGTGCACGGGCTTGAGGCCATCCCGTACATCCGGCAACGCACGGCCGATGATCACGCTCATGGCGTAATCGAGATACGACTGTTTAAGCTCGTCCTCGATATTGACTGGCAGAATTTCTCTGGCGATCTCACCCATGGGTCGTTCAATCCTTTGCACCGCGCCATACCATCGGTCATGGCACTGAATGAAACGAACAGCGGCCTCACGGAGCACGAAGCCCCGCAGGCCACTCTTCAGCGCTCGACGCCAATGGCCGTCACAGCAATCATTGAGCTTCGATGGCGGGCCCAACCTCAAGGGGGCCCGAATCACGCCATCATACCATTTCACATGGCGATGCGGCAGGCTTGGTCAATGCAATCGCGCTCTCCGCACGAGCGCACGAAAAACACGCCTCCTTATATGCCGCTGACAAGCGCATCCGATTGGGGGAGTGGCACCCGCCTTGGCGTTTCGCCATAATGAGCCCCTTTGTGACGGAATAGGCTCATGTGGTTCAAGCACTTGCATCTCTATCGCCTGCACGACACGACGCCCATCGCGCTCGAGGCACTCGAATCGGCCCTGGAGGCCTTCGCCTTTCGTCCGGTGTCGCCTAGTGAAGGCAAGCGCCTCGGCTGGCAACGCCCCGCGGGACGAAACGGCCAACAGCTCGTCCATGAGATCCAGGGGCATCGCCTGCTGTCATTGCTGCGCCAGGAGCGCCTGCTACCGGCCTCGGTGGTACGCGAAGAAGTAGAAGAACGCGCCGCCGAGCGCGAGGCCGCCGAAGGCGGTCCATTGCCACGCCGCGAGCGCCAGGCACTCAAGGAACAGGTCGTGGAAGAATTTCTGCCACGTGCCTTCACGCGTAGCCAACGCATTGATATATGGTGGGATACTCGTCGCGGCCTCATCGCCGTCAATTGCGCCAGCCGCGCCCGCGCCGAGGATGCTCTCGATCTGCTGCGTCAGTCGTTGGGCTCGTTGAAAGTCACGCCGCTGGCCGTGCGCCAACTGCCCTCGCGCAGCATGACCGCCTGGCTCGAGGATATCGCCTCGCGCCCCGAAGGGCTGCAGCTAGGCGATCAGGTCGAACTCAAGGACGCCAATGGCGACGATGGCGTGTGGCGTGCCCGAGGCATCGACCTCGACGGCGAAGAAGTGCAAAGTGTGCTCGCCAGTGGGCGTCAGGCTAGCCGCTTGGCACTGGATGTCGAGGATCAGCTATCGCTGGTCCTGCACGATGACCTGACGCTCAAATCGCTGCGCTTCGCCGACGCCTTGCTCGACGAAGCCGCTCAACAAGAAGACGATGACGACCCCACGCTACGCCTGGAAACGGACTTCGCTCTCATGGCCCAAGTGCTCTCTGGATTCATCGAACAACTCATCGACTGGCTGGGCGGCGAAGCCGACCCGACAGCGCCCACATCATGACGCACGCATCGACTCCCCAGTCCGCTCCCCAAGATTTCGACGCCATTCGTCCCTATCATGACGACGAGGTGGCGGCGGTACTCGACCGCCTGGCTCACTGCGACGAGCTGCTCGACGCGATCACGCACTTTCGCCTCCCCCGGCTGGCGCGTTACGCGCCGCCCGTGGCGCGTTTCATCGCGCGCCTGGGACTACAACACGAAATGCGCAACATCGAGAGCGTCGCCGCCTTTCAGCAACGCATCGCCCGCTACATGGCGCGAATGATCGCCACTACCACGGATGCCTTCGAGATCGAAGGGCTCGAGCACCTCGACGCCGACAAGGCCTATCTGTTCATCGGCAATCATCGCGATATCGCCATGGACCCGGCGTTCGTCAATTACGCGCTCTACCAGAAAGGTCGCAATACCGTGCGCATCGCGATTGGCGACAATCTACTGCAGAAGCCATTCGTCAATGACCTGATGCGTCTCAACAAGAGTTTCATCGTGCCGCGCTCGGCCAAGGGCAAGCGGGCGATGCTGCAGGCGTATCAGACGTTATCGCGCTATATCCGTCATTCGATCACCGCCGATAACCATTCGATCTGGATCGCCGAGCGCGAAGGACGCGCCAAGGACGGCATCGACCGCGCCGATACTGCCATCGTCAAGATGCTGGGCATGGCCCAGCGCATGGACGGCGGCGAGGCCGATATCGGTGCCGCGGTATCCGAGCTGCGCCTCGTGCCGGTATCCATCAGCTACGAATACGATCCCTGCGATCTCCAGAAGGCACGCGAGCTGTACGCCCGTCATACGGAAGGCCGTTACGACAAGGTCGAATTCGAGGATATTCAGTCCATCGTCGCCGGCATTACAGGTCACAAGGGCCGCATCCGCCTGACTTTCGGCACACCTCTGGGGAGCGAGTTCGCGACCCCGGAAGCCGTCACCGAGGAAATCGATCGCCAGGTACTGGCTCACTACCATATGTTCCCCAGCCATCAACTCGCGCTCGAGGCCACGGGGCTGGCGCCGGATCTGGTCGATCTGAGCGAGGTTACCGATGCCGACCGTTCACGCTTCGAAGCACGCCTGGCCACCGTGCCCGACCACCTCCGTCATTGGTGGCTGCGTCAATACGCCAATCCCATTCTCAACCGCGCCGGATATGTCGAGGAAGACGCCTGACGCGTCACTTCCGCCAGAACGTGGGCGTCAACAGTACCAGCACGGTGAGGATTTCCAGGCGCCCCATCAACATGCCCAGGCTCAGAAGCCACTTGGCGGCGTCGGGCAGCGACGAGAAGTTCCCCGCCGGTCCGATGACCGGTCCCAGGCCGGGGCCGACGTTGGAGACGGCGGTGGCCGCCCCTGATAGTGCGGTCACCAGATCCAACCCCAGCAGCGCTAGCCCCAGCGCCAGACCTGCAATCGTCAGGAAGAAGAAGAAGGAAAAAGCGATGACCCCGCGCACGACCTCGTCGCTCAGTGGGTTGCCATTATAGCGTTGCGCGAAGACCCCCTGGGCATGCACGAGATGGCGCAATTGGGTGAACAGCATGATGGCACCGATCTGAAAGCGGAATATTTTCATGCCGCCACTCGTGGACCCGCTACAGCCACCGACGAAGGTCAGATAAAAGAACGCAGCGACGACCAGCGGCCCCCACTGAGTATAGTCGTCGGAGGCATAGCCGGTGGTGGTGACCACCGAAATGACATTGAAGGCGACTTGCGTCAGCGCCTCGAAGAACGGCACACCCCCGGCGACGCGATACACGGTCAACCCCAGGATCACCACCGCTAACAGCCCCATTAACCCCCGCACCTGCTGGTCCCGCCACAGAACATGCGGCGTATCGCGCAGCGCGCGAATAAACAGCACGAATGGCAGCGCGCCGCACAGCATGAAGAAGGAGGCCAGCCACAGAATCAGCGGACGATCATGATAGATCCCGAAGGAGGCATCCGAGTTGGCAAACCCCCCAGTAGCCATGGAACTCATGGCATGCACGACGGCATCCAACGGCGTCATGCCCGCCAGGTAGTACGTCAGCATTGCCAGCAAGGTCCCGCCCAAGTAGATCGCGCCACTCGCCTTGGCGATACCGCCGGCGCGTGGCAGCACCTTGTCGGACCAGTCCGACGACTCGGTTTGGAACAAGCGCATGCCACCCACCTTGAGAAACGGCAGGATAGCGATCGCCATGACGATGATGCCGATGCCGCCCAACCACTGCATCAAGCCGCGCCACAATTTAAGGCCATCGGAGAGACCGTCGATGCCCACCAGCACCGTCGATCCGGTGGTAGTGATCGCCGAGACCGACTCGAAGACGGCATCGGCGAAGGACAACTGCGGCGCCCCCAAAATCAACGGCAGGCTCGCCCCGGCACTCACCAGCACCCAGCTCAAGGTAGTAAGGATGAACATCTGGCGCGGGCGCAGCAGGATCTCGATGCCGTGCGTGGCGAACCACATGAGGCAGGCGGCACCCGCGACGATGGCGATCGACAGCGCGAACGCAATGCGGTCGGGGTCACCCTCCAGGGTCAGCACGCCGAGGGGGACGATCATCAAGATCGCCAGCACGCAAAGCAATACCGCCAGAATCCTGACTACCGGCGCGGACACCACCAGGCTGCGCTTGATGCGTGGGTGTATCACCGCCACCTGCCTTCCTCCTCGGCCTCCGCGTCGCGACGTCCCATGATTCACCCAGGCACGATAAACGGCGCGTCATTATAATCGGGCGCTACTATAAAGGGTGCGCGGGCGTTTCTCTACTCGCGCACCTTGCGACCGCCCATTCGCCACGGCGGCCTACTGCCGTCCACCGCGACGATATGCTATCGTCCGCGACATCGTCCTGCGAGTCGATGCGCGACGCCGTGAACGCACGGCACGCGATCCCGCATGAGCCACCCGGCCACATGGCCACATGGAGAGAGCCCATGAGTTCCGCGTCCGAAATGCAGAAAGTTCGAATCATCAACGAGCTGCGTGAATTCATCAAGAAACTGCTGCAAGATCCGGCGATTCTCGAGCAATCGCTCACCATCGCCCGCGCCCATTACACCGACGACGGCGATAACCGGCAGATGTGGGCCACCATCGCCAACGAAATCTCGGACAATACCAGCGTGCATATTCCCGAAGACCCCAACGAGCACTCGGAAGCCGACCGGCTGTTTCTGGAAGTGCTAAAGGAAGTCGTCGACGAAGGGAAGGCGTTGTACTGAAGCGGGAAGTTGGAAGGTTTAAGAGATAAGAGAGAAGGAAAAAGAACGAAGGGCCTCAGAGACAATCCGAAATCGAGATACTAAAAAGGCCGGCGAATGCCGGCCTTTTTCATCTCGAATGCTTACTTACAGCGTGTTTTACCCGCCTGTAGGAGCAGCTTCGTATGTACAATTAGATACATATTCCTCAGGAACGGTTGTCGTGCAGCTCCATGAGCGCATATCGTCACCTTCATCTTCGGCATACGTATAAGTGACAGTTTGGTCTTCAAGGTTTGAGTTAGCCGAAGTATCCCCTTCACCAAACGTGTACGTCGCGCTAGCGGCACCAGTACCAGTCCACGTCGGATCGGTAATTTCACCATATTCACCATCGGTACGAATACCAAGAGCAGGCGCATCCCCCCCATAGGCCTTTCCTTGATCGACACGCTCCTGAATGGAAATCTTGGCGCCGCCCAGCAGTGAATGCGCTTCGGCGAATTGCGAGCGTGCGACGTAGTTCTGGTACTGCGGTATGGCGATGGCGGCGAGGATGCCGATGATCGCGACGACGATCATTAGTTCGATCAGCGTGAAACCGCGTTGTTGTCGTTCCATTGAATTCTCCTGTGATCCCGTTGAATGCCCTGTTATTCGCCTGTGTGGCGAGCCCGACGCGGGCGGATGATAGCGCGTTGCGGGCGCGCCAGCGAGACGTTGACGCCCTGCCGGCTCTCTGCGAGACAGCCATCTAGCATGTTACGTTAAATTACACTTCTCATGCTGGCAAGATGATCGAGGTTAAAGTTTACCTAACATCAGCCGATCATATACAAACACGCTAATTGACGAGATATCTCATGCCAAGGGTCACCATGACGGTCATGCATGGGGTAGGATGCGAGAAGTCACGGGGTATCGGCCGCCCCACCTGGTCACTCCTTTTGGTGTCGAAACGCTTATGCATTCGTCTTCATCGTCGTCTCCTGCCGCCCCCGGCTCGTCGCTTTTGAAAGGGCTCGCCGCACGCTTGGTCACGGAAGGCCTGATCGAGGAATCCAAGGCGCGGCATGCCATGGAGGCCGTGCACGATACGCATCAGTCGGTGCTCGAATACGTCATCGAGCAGCGCTGGGTTTCCGCACGAGAGGCCACCCAGAGTGCCGCATGGGAATATGGCCTGCCGTTCGTCGACCTGGAAGCCATCAGTACCGAGCGCCTGCCCATCGGCGAGGGGCTGTCCGACACACTGATCCGCCGCCTCGGCGTACTGCCGCTAGCGCGTGGCGAGCGTCATATCAGTGTCGCGATCCCCTACCCCTCGACGCTGGCAAAACTCGATGAACTGCAGTTCACCACCGGACTCACCGCCGAGGGCGTGCTGGTAGCTACCGATCAGTTGCAGCCGGCCATCGAGCGTTATCTCGTCCAGCGCGAGACGCACGGCATGCTCGAAGCCCTCGACGATGCCAGCGAGGCGCTCGAGACACTCGATCTCGACGACGTCGAGCCTCTCAACGAAGGGCTCGACACCGATGACGACGATGCCCCAGTGGTCCGCTTTGTGCACAAGATGATGCTTGATGCCGCGCGGCGAGGTGCTTCGGATATCCACTTCGAGCCGTATGAGTCAGCCTTCCGCATCCGCTTTCGCATCGATGGCATCCTGGTCGAGGTCGCGCGGCCGCCGTTCAATCTGCGCGCCCGCCTTTCGGCACGCCTCAAGGTCATGTCGCGTCTGGATATCTCCGAGCGGCGTTTGCCGCAGGATGGCGCCATCAAGCTGCGTGTCTCGGCCTCGCGCACCATCGACTTTCGCGTCAGCACGCTACCCACGGTACACGGCGAGAAAATCGTGCTGCGCTTGCTGGATGCTGGCGCTACGCGCCTGGGCATCGATGCGCTGGGCTTCAGTGAATCGCAAAAGGCGCTGTTCGAACACGCGCTCGCCCAGCCGCAGGGGATGATACTCGCCACCGGCCCTACCGGCAGCGGCAAGACCGTGACCCTGTATACCGGGCTCAACATCCTCAATACCGACGCGCGCAACATCGCCACCGCCGAGGACCCCGTAGAGCTCAAGCTGGACGGCATCAACCAGGTCAATGTGCTGCCCAAGATCGGGCTGGATTTCGCCAGCGCACTGCGCGCTTTCCTGCGCCAGGACCCCGATGTCGTGATGGTCGGCGAGGTCCGCGACCTGGAAACCGCAGAGATCTCCGTCAAGGCCGCGCAGACCGGCCACTTGGTGCTGTCGACGCTGCACACCAACTCGGCGGCGGAAACCCTGACGCGACTGCGCAACATGGGCGTGGCGGCCTACAACATTGCAAGCTCGGTGACCTTGATCGTCGCCCAGCGCTTGGTGCGTCAGTTGTGTCCTCATTGCAAGACATCCGTCGAGCTGCCTCGGGAACTCTTCCTCGACGCAGGCTTCACGACACAAGAAATCGAGACCGCGACCTGCTATCGCGCCACGGGCTGTACGCAATGCACCCACGGCTACAAAGGGCGCGTCGGTCTCTATGAAGTACTCCCCGTCAGCGAGGCCATGAGCAAACTGATCATGGCCGACGGCAATTCATTGGAACTCGGCGAACTGGCCCGTCAAGAAGGCCATCCCGATCTGCGGCGCAGCGGTCTGAGCAAAGTACTCGCGGGGATTACCAGCCTCGAGGAAATCAATCGCGTGGTGCTGGAATGAGCGATCCGGTCAAGTGACATGAGGGCAACGACATGGCGGTAGCGACACGCAGCAAGGCGCCTCGGCGCGTCGTCCTGCACCGCTGGCGGTGGAAGGGCAAGAACTCCCGCGGTGAAACCATTCAAGGTGAACTGGTCGCCGCGGATGAAATGGGCGTGCGCCAGGAACTCGGGCGTCAGAACATCCTCGTCAAACGGATTCAGCGCGTGCGCAGCCCTTTCGGGCTGGGTCGCATTCGCCCGCAGGACATCACCCTGTTCGCGCGCCAGATGGCGACCATGATCCGTGCCGGCATTCCCTTGCTGCAGGCGTTCAGCGTAGTATCGGAGAGCCTTAAACGCCCCGCCATGCATCACCTCATCGAGACACTGATGAATGAGGTCTCGGCCGGCGCCAGCTTTTCCGAAGCGCTCTCGCAGCATCCGCAACATTTCGATCGCATGTTCGTCAACATGGTCGAAGCCGGCGAGCAATCCGGCTCGCTGGATCGCATGCTGGAGCGTGTCGCCAGCTACAAGGAGAAGATCGACTCGCTGCGGTCCCGCGTGCGCAAGGCGCTTTATTATCCTGCCGCCGTCGTGCTCGTAGGCATGGGGGTGACCGCCCTGCTGCTGATCAAGGTCGTGCCACAATTCGAGAGCTTGTTTCGCGGCTTCGGCGCCGACCTGCCTGCCTTCACGCAATTGACCATCCATCTCTCGGAATGGGTCCAGGCCTATTGGCCGCACTTGCTTGGCGCCTTCATCGCTGCCGGCTTGCTGATACGTCTCGGCATACGGCGTTCCCCGCGCTTCGCCTATCGCATTGATGGGCTGATGCTGCGCCTGCCGGTCATCGGCGATATCCTCGACAAGTCGTCGGTGGCGCGTTTTTCGCGAACTCTGGCGACGACCTTCAGCGCCGGGGTGCCCTTGGTAGAATCACTGCATACTGCGGCCGGCTCGACTGGCAACCGCCTCTACCAGCGCGCCATCAACGAGGTGCGTGAACACGTCGCCAGTGGCCAGCAACTCAACTTCGCCATGCGCGCCACCGGGCGCTTTCCCAACTTGGCCGTGCAGATGATCGGGGTCGGCGAAGAGTCCGGCGCGTTGGACGCGATGCTCAACAAGGTGGCGGACTTCTACGAGGAAGACGTCGACACCAAGGTCGACGCCCTGACATCGTTGCTCGAACCCTTCATCATCGTGGTGTTGGGCGTTCTGGTCGGCGGTCTCGTGGTGTCGATGTATCTACCGATCTTCGAGATGGGTTCGGCAATCTAGGACGCTACCGCGTTTCCCAATTTATCCGCCCCGGCATTTCGCCGGGCGCGTTCGTTTCAGGAGTGGCACGTTGCTCGCCGATATCCCTTTACCGTGGCTGGCCGCAATGGCGTTCGTCCTCGGTACCTTGCTGGGCAGTTTTCTCAATGTCGTCATCGTACGTTTGCCGGTGATGCTGATGCAGCAATGGCGCCAAGAAGCACGCGATGCGCTGGCGCTTCCCGAGGAAGAGGTCGCGCGCTACAACCTGTGCACGCCACGCTCGCAATGTCCGAGCTGCCGCCAGACAATCGCCTGGCACGACAACCTGCCCCTCGTTGGTTGGCTCAAGCGCCGTGGTCGCTGCGCGCACTGCCAGACGCGCATCAGCGTGCAGTATCCGCTGATCGAACTGATGGCGGGTCTGTTGATGGCGAGCGTCATCATCGTGCATGGCGCCACCTGGGCGGCGCTGGCCTGGAGCGGACTATGCCTGGCGTTGCTGGTGCTGGCGGTCATCGATCTGCGCACCCAGTTGCTCCCCGATATCATCACGCTGCCATTGCTCTGGGCCGGCCTGCTTTATCAGCTCTTCTTTCAGCCCTATATGCTCGAGAATGCCGTCGTCGGCGCAATGGCCGGCTATGTGCTGTTATGGAGCTTCTACTGGCTCTTCAAGTGGCTGACCAAGAAGGAAGGAATGGGCTATGGTGACTTCAAGCTGTTAGCGGCGCTGGGCGCTTGGCTCGGCTGGACGATGCTGCCGATGCTACTGATGCTCTCCGCCGGGTTGGGGGCGATCATCGGGATATTGTTGCAGCTCTCGCTGCCGCGTTTGCGCGGCATGCCACTACCCTTTGGTCCCTTTCTCGCACTCGCCGGATGGATCGCGGTACTCTTCGGTGCACCACTACGCGCCTGGACCGGCTTATGAGGAATTTGTCATGACATCCGTCGCCCCTATCATCGGCGTGACCGGTGGCATCGCATCGGGCAAGTCCACCGCCGCCGCCATGTTCGCCGAATTGGGGATTCCCTGGGTCGATGCCGACCTCGTGGCACGCGATATCGTCGCGCCCGGTGAACCCGCGCTGGACGCAATCGTGGCACGTTACGGAAACTCGCTGCTCGACGCACACGGCGAATTGCAGCGCCGCGCCTTGCGCGACATCGTCTTCGCCGATGATGGCGAGCGCCAGTGGCTGGAAAGCGTCACACATCCACGCATCCGTCAGCGATTATGCGAGCGTCTCGAGGCGATACGCCAGGGCGCCGCCCCCTATGGGCTGCTCGTGTCGCCGCTGCTGTTCGAGACGGATCAAGTCTCGCTGGTCGACCGCCGCCTGGTCGTCGATGTTCCCGAAACGCTTCAGGTCGCGCGCACCCAAGCACGCGATGAAGTGAGCGAAACCCAGGCGCATGCTATCCTCGCGGCACAGATGCCCCGCCAAGAGCGGTTGGCGCTTGCCGACGACGTGATCGAGAATAATGGTGACATGACGGCGCTGAAAGCGCAGGTCGCCAAGCTCGACGCGCGTTACCGGCAACTATTCGATGGCACCCATCAGGAGTACTCGCTTTAGCATGACGGAGACATCCCAAGACCGCCCCCTTGAAGTCGCCTGTCCGCAGTGTCGCACCAAGGTCGCCTGGACAACCGACAACCCGTATCGCCCCTTCTGCACGAAGCGCTGCCGCTTACTCGACCTTGGCGCCTGGGCCGATGAATCCCACCGTATCGCGGGCGAGCCCGCCATGGACGAAACCGATCTCGACCGCTTGATCGACGATCTGGAGCGCGGCGAACCACGCCAATAAGACGTAAACGCCAACGGCCCGCCAAAATGGCGAGCCGTTGGTATGCGATACCGCGCTGTCGCGACGAGAGTGCTATTTCCAGAGATCGCGAATCGTCGCAATCCCCTGCGCGCCCACTGCACGCGCCTGGTCGATATCGTCTCGCGTGACTCCCCCTAGCGCATAGACCGGCATGCCTGCGGTTTCCACTAGCTGCTGGAAGTCATGCCAGCCGACCGGCGCGGTATCGGGATGGCTCGGCGTCACGCGCAGCGGCGAAAAGGTCACGAAATCGCAGCCAATCTCGGCGGCCTGCTCGAGTTGGCGAGGATCGTGGGTCGACGCCCCTAGCCACTTGTCATGGGCAATGGGGCGATGCTTGAGTGCCATCAAGGCACGACTGGGAAGATGGATGCCATCGGCATCGATATCGTCGAGCAGTGCTGGATCGCCGTTGAGAATCAAGCGCGCCTCGTAACGCCGGCAGAGCGCCAGCGCTTGCTCGGCACGCTTTAGGTACGCGCTATCATCCAACGTTTTGGCCCGCAGTTGCACCAGGCGCACGTCTTCATCACGCAAGGCGCGCTCGAGCTTGTCGAGAAATACCGTGTCATCGGCTTCTTCGTCACTGATCAAGTACTCGTGCGGCAGGCACACCGCGCGCAAGATCGGGTGGTTGGCTTCCGGGAACGGGTAATTGTGCAGCTCGTTCTGTGGTACCCAGCGCACCGCCTGGCCCTCGCGCCCAAAGGGCTCGCCCTCGAACTCATGTACCTGCCAGACATCGAGCAAAATGCGTTTGTCGGCATATTCATGGTGAACGCGAATGAGTGGTTGAGCGCGCAGGATCTCAATGCCTAGCTCTTCACGAAGCTCACGCCTGAGCGCTTCGAAACCGGTTTCGTAGGGTGCCAGCTTGCCCCCGGGGAATTCCCATAGCCCACCCTGATCGACGATCGAGGGACGGCGTGCCAGCAGCACATGACCATCCTCGCGAATGATGGCAGCCGCCGCTACGTGTACCCTTCTCTTCACCATGTTGGTCATTTCACCTTGACTGACTGTTCATGATCCGCGGACCGAAGACGGCCCGCTTATCGCTGCTGCCATCCGCACTCGGCTAGCCGTTTTACGACTCGCACTCAACTACGGTAGTCGGCATTGATGGAGACATAATCGTGTGACAAGTCCGACGTCCAGACCGTCGCCGCGGTATCTCCGCGTCCAAGATGGATACGAATCGTAATCTCGGACTCGGCCATGACCGCGCTTCCCGCCTCCTCGGTATACGAAGCCGCGCGACCGCCTCGCTCGACGAGCGCCACCTCACCGAGGTCGATAGCGATACGCGACACATCCAGATCGGGTACCGGAGCACGCCCGACCGCCGCCAAAATGCGTCCCCAATTGGCGTCACTGGCATAAAGCGCCGTTTTCACCAACGGCGAATGCGCCACGGTAAAGGCAACGTCCAACGCTTCCTGCCGATCCGCTGCCCCTTCGACCTCAAGGGTAACGAACTTGGTCGCACCTTCGGCATCACGGATGATGGCCTGCGCCAATTCTACCAGTACCTCGGTCAACGCCGCAGCAAAGCGCGACTCGTGCTCATCAGTATCGATGCGAGCACCGCGTCCGGTGGCAGCCAATGTACAGGCATCGTTGGTCGAGGTATCCGAATCCACAGTGATGCAGTTGAAGGAATCATCGACGGCCCGCCGCAGCAATACTTGCAGGCGCGCGTCGTCGATGGCGGCATCGGTGAAGACGAAGCTCAGCATCGTGGCCATATCGGGCTTGATCATGCCCGAGCCCTTGGCGATGCCATTGATTGTTACCGGCTGGCCATCGATCTCGAGACACGCGGTGGCCCCTTTGGCTCGCGTATCCGTCGTCAGAATGCCTTCGGCCGCCGTCTGCCAGCTATCCGCCGACAACGCGGCAAGCGCCTCCGGCAACGCATCGCATAGCCGCTTTACGGGCAGCGGCTCGCCGATCACACCGGTCGAAAACGGCAAGACGGACTGCGCGGCGACACCCGCCAGCTCGCCCAGCGCCTGGCAACTCTTCTCAGCATCGTGCATGCCCTGCTCACCCGTACCGGCATTGGCGTTACCGGTATTGATCAGCAGATAACGCGGCTTTTCCGTCTCGAGATGGCGTCGCGCCACATGCACCGGCGCCGCGCAAAAAGCGTTGCGCGTAAACGCCGCCGCTAGAGTCGTTGCCTCGGGCAACTCGATCACTACCAGGTCACGGCGCCCCGCTGCCTTGATGCCTGCCATCGCCGTGCCCAGGCGAATGCCTTCGATGGCCGGCATCGCCGGAAAACTCGCTTCCCCCACCGCCATGTCGTCTCTCCTCACGCCACGTTTGCCTTGAACTCAGTTCAACTTGCCATGGCAATGCTTGTATTTCTTGCCGGAACCGCAAGGACACGGGTCGTTACGGCCCACCTTAGGGCCTTCACGGCGTACCGGCTGTGCGTCCTCCTCGTCGCCAGTACGCTCCTCGCCTTCGGCGGCTACCGCCTCAGCCGAGGCCACGGCGTCTTCATGCACTGGCTGGCTGACCGCACGTTCGCGCTCCAGCGTGGCACGCCGCTCACGCTCCAGCTCATCGACCTCTTCCTGACGCCGCACTTGCACATGACTCAGGATGCGAATGACATCGTGCTTGATGTTGGCCAGCAGCGTCTGGAAGAGCTCAAAGGCTTCACGCTTGTATTCCTGCTTGGGATTCTTCTGTGCATAACCACGCAGATGGATCCCGCGGCGCAGATGATCCATGTGTTGCAGGTGTTCCTTCCAGCGCGTATCGAGCACTTGCAACATGACCTGCTTTTCGAAGCGGCGCATCAGCTCCGGTCCGACTGCCTCGGCCTTGCTGGCAAAGAGACCGCGGTGCTGGTCATGCAGACGTTCACGCAGCAGGTCTTCATGGAAGTGTTGATCCTCTTCTGCCCATTGCACCAAGGGCACGTCGAGGTTGAACTCCTGCTTGAGATAGTCCTGCAACCCGGCAAGATCCCACTGTTCGGGCAGGCTCTGCGCCGGCACATAACTGGTAATGGCCTCGGACAATACTTGCTCACGAATCTCGGCGATATTGGACGAGAGATCATCGGTGACAAGCACTTCATTGCGCTGCTGATAGACAACACGGCGCTGGTCGTTGGAAACGTCGTCGTATTCCAGCAGCTGCTTGCGGATATCGAAGTTGCGGCCCTCGACCTTTTTCTGGGCACGCTCGACGGCGTTGGACACCATCTTGTGTTCGATCGCCTCGCCACGCTCCAGTCCCAGGGCACCCATCAACCGCTGCACGCGATCGGAGCCGAACAACCGCATGAGGTTGTCTTCCAATGAGAGGAAGAAGCGTGTCGACCCTGGATCGCCCTGACGACCGGAGCGCCCGCGCAGCTGATTGTCGATGCGGCGCGATTCGTGGCGCTCAGAACCAATCACATGGAGACCGCCCGCAGCCAGCACAGCATCGTGGCGTTCCTGCCATGCGGCCTTGAGGGCTGCGACCTGCTCGTCGGAAGGATTATCGAGAGCCGCCGCTTCGGCTTCCCAGTTGCCGCCCAGCACGATGTCGGTACCACGCCCAGCCATATTGGTGGCGATGGTCACGGCACCGGGCTGCCCCGCCTGGGCGATGATTTCCGCTTCACTCTGGTGTTGCTTGGCGTTAAGCACATTGTGCGGTATCTGATACTTCTGCATCAGTTGGGCGAGATATTCCGAGGTTTCGATCGACGCCGTGCCCACCAAGATGGGACGCCCCGCTTCGCGTTGCGTCTTGACGTCATCGATGATGGCTTCGAATTTCTCTTCACCGCTCATGTAGACCAAATCGTTGTGGTCCACACGCACCAATGGGCGGTTGGTGGGAATCACCATGACATCCAGCCCATAAATCTGACGGAACTCGAACGCCTCGGTATCGGCGGTCCCCGTCATCCCCGACAGCTTGTCATACAGACGGAAGTAATTCTGGAAGGTCGTCGAGGCCAGTGTTTGACTCTCTTTCTGAATTGTCACGCCTTCCTTGGCCTCGACCGCTTGGTGCAGACCCTCGGACCAGCGGCGACCCGGCATGCTGCGCCCGGTGTGCTCATCGACGATGACCACTTCATCGTTGTTGACGATATAATCGACGTCGCGATGATAGAGATGACGCGCACGCAACGCCGAATGCACATGCTGTAGAAGTCCCAGATTCTGGGCCGAGTACAACGAGTCGTCCGCACCCAGAAGCTCCGTCTCTCTCAGTATCCCTTCCAGCTTCTGGTGACCGGTTTCCGTAAGCTCCACCTGCTTTTGTTTCTCATCGAGGATGAAGTCCCCGCTGGTCGGGTCCTCTTCGTCGCTGCACTCCTCAAGCCCCAAGGAAAGCTGGTTGATACGCCGGTAGAGCTCGACGTTTTCTTCGACCGGGCCGGAAATGATCAGCGGCGTGCGCGCCTCGTCGATGAGAATCGAGTCGACTTCATCGATGATCGCGTAGTGCAGCGCACGCTGGACCTTGTCATCCAGCGAAAACGCCATATTGTCACGCAGATAGTCGAACCCAAATTCGTTGTTGGTTCCGTACGTGATATCGCAGGCGTAGGCTTCACGCTTCTGGGGTGAGGCCTGGCCGGAGTAGATCGTGCCTACGCTGAGATCGAGAAACTCATAGAGAGGACGCATCCACTCGGCATCGCGGCTGGCCAGATAATCGTTGACCGTCACCACGTGCACGCCCTTGCCCGGCAACGCATTGAGATAGACCGACAGAGTACCGACCAGGGTCTTGCCCTCGCCGGTTTTCATCTCGGCGATGCGCCCTTCGTGAAGCGTCATCCCGCCGACCATCTGCACATCGAAGTGACGCATTCCCATTACGCGCTTACTCGCCTCGCGCACGACGGCGAAAGCTTCGGGAAGTATCTTGTCGATGGATTCGCCTGACTCCAGGCGCGTGCGGAATTCGCTGGTCTTTGCCGTCAGCGCGGCATCCTCGAGAGACTCGAACGTGGGTTCCAACACGTTGATGGCCTCGGAGGCCTTGCGCATGCGCTTGACTTCGCGCTCGTTCTTCGAGCCAACCAGCTTACGAACGATAGTATTGAGCATGTGAGATCCTGAAATTCAAAAGTGCCTAAAACGTCATATCGGCCACCGCATCGACGCGGCGCCAGCATCAATATCAGGCGATTAATCGCCCGATATCTCGGAATAAGACACTGTGTGGTGGACCTCGGCGCGAGAGGACATCCAATCCCACGCTCAACACATGATAGAAACGCTGCGGCAAGCGCCACAGGCGAGGAGACGGTGGGCGACGTCGTCTAGTGCCCAACAAGCGCTTGCGTCGCTCCACACGACGCGATTGGGCACGAATGGCTTCCGGCGCCATCAGACAGATCTGCGTCAACCGCTCGGCGATACGTAGCGCGTCGGGGTGCATCAACCCTGCCGGTAACAGGCACCCGACCAACAGACCGGCAAGCCACCATTGCGCACGATGGCGCGTGCGAACGCGACGCGGCGACGTTGAGCTATGGTGCGTAGCGCTGGTCATGCTATCGACGAGCTCCGGCTCATGGTAGATTGCGCAGACATTCTGCTTTCCTTCGCGCGGGCAAGCCCATGAGTATAAAGGCTAAGCGTTTCCGAGCCCAGTCCATCCACCATCTCATCGACGGATCCGGCGAATTGGGATCGGTGGTACGTATGGCGAAGCTGCTGCAGCGGGCCCAACAGCACCTGCGTGCCGGGCTTCCCGCCGAAATCGCCGAGCATGTCTATGTCGGTGGCTATCGGGAAGGCGCTCTGACGCTCATTACCGATGGCGCCGTATGGCTGACGTGGCTACGCTACGAGCGCCAACGCCTCCTCACACTGCTGCGTCAACTCCCCGAATTCGAAGCCGTACTCGCGCTCAACTTCAAGGTCCGCCCTGTACACCCTCTCAAGGCGCCCGCTTTTCAGGCACGCGCACTTTCAACCGAAGCCGCGCATCACCTCAAGGCATGCGCAGACGACACCGCGGACCCCAAGCTAAAAAAAGCGCTGACGCGCCTGGCGTCTCATGCCCCGGACGACGCTTAAAAAGTCGCGTCCGCGTCACGCCCCATAAAAAACGCCGACCTACCGGTCGGCGTCAATAAAAGCTTGGTCTTACGCTTAGCCTTACAAGCGGTGCGGCTATCAAGCCAATGCTGGCGCCGCGTACGAGATAGGCGCTGCTTGCGTCTCGTCTTCAAAGGTCACGATTTCCCAGGCATCCTGCTGGGCCATCAAGGCGCGACATAGCTTGTTATTCAAGCCATGGCCGGATTTGACGCCACGAAATTCACCGATGAGGCTATGCCCCAACTGATACAAATCGCCAATGGCGTCGAGCACCTTGTGCTTGACGAACTCATCTTCGTAGCGCAAACCACCTTCGTTCACGATACGGTAATCATCGACAACGATGGCATTATCCAGACTTCCGCCGAGCGCCAGATTCTGGGCGCGCAGGAACTCTAGATCACGCATGAACCCGAAAGTACGTGCGCGGGAAACTTCCTTCACGAACGAAGTCGTCGAGAAGTCGACGCTCGCCGTCTGTTTCTGGTGCGCAAAAACCGGATGGTCGAAGTCGATGGCGAACGCGACTTTAAAACCGTTATGCGGTAAGAAGCGCGCTTCTTTATCGTCCTCTTCAACCACGATCTCACGCTTGATGCGGATGAACTTCTTGGCCGCCCCTTGTTCAGCGATGCCCGCGGACTGAATCAAGAAGACGAACGGCCCAGCGCTACCATCCATGATGGGCACTTCCGGGGCACTGAGCTCGACGAAGACATTGTCGATCCCCAAGCCGGCAAATGCCGACATCAGGTGCTCTACCGTCGCCACCTTGACGCCGTCACGCGAAAGCGCGGTACAAAGCGTCGTGTCGGTCACGTATTCGGCGTTGGCGGCGATCTGCACCACTGGATCGAGATCGGTACGTACGAAGACGACGCCAGTATTGACCGGCGCGGGGCGCAGCGTCAGGTAAACCTTTTCACCTGAGTGCAAACCCACACCAGTGGCACGGATGGTATTCTTTAATGTACGTTGTCTAATCATGGGCGTAAGCCAAGCTTGGAAATCGTTATGAAACGCTGTTCACTATAACACCGAACAAACGTTTCAACAAAAAAATGTCGCCTGGCCACGCCTATGCGCCCAGCATGTCGTCCGATCAATCGGCCTGACGGCGCAAGAACGCCGGGATATCCAGGTAGTCGTCGAGCTCTTGCGACTTACGGCGCGACTCCTGCCGGGACTTAGCCGACTCATCCTGCTCCTTCGCAGCCTGCTGACGCATGACCGTTGGCTGCTGCAGCTTGCGATAATCGGGCGATTCGGCACTGCGTGCCGCCGCAACTGTCTCACGCTGCGGTGTAGCGACTGTCGCCTTTTCCTTGAGGCCTTCTAGGCCCGCTGCCACCACGGTGACGCGCAACTCGTCGGACAACTCCATATCGATGGAAGTCCCCACCACGATCGTCGCGTCCTGAGAAGCGAACTCCTGCACGGTAGCCCCGACATCGTTGAACTCACCGATGGAAAGGTCCGGGCCCGCCGTGATGTTGACCAAGATGCCGCGCGCGCCATGCAGGTCGATGTCTTCCAGCAAGGGGCTGCGGATGGCCTTTTCGGCGGCTTCACGCGCACGATTCTCGCCAGTGGCCGCGCCAGTCCCCATCATTGCCATACCCATCTCGGACATCACGGTGCGCACGTCGGCAAAGTCGACGTTGATGATGCCAGGACTGGTAATCAGCTCGGCAATCCCCTGGACCGCGCCCAACAGTACGTCGTTGGCGGCACTGAATGCCGACAGCAGGCTGGCGTTCTTGCCAAGCACTGCGAGCAGCTTCTCATTGGGAATGGTAATCAGCGAGTCGACATACTCGGACAGCGCCTCCATGCCCTCTTCGGCAGCCCGCATGCGCTTGGGCCCCTCGAAGGGGAACGGGCGCGTCACCACCGCCACGGTCAGGATACCCAGTTCCTTGGCGACCTGTGCCACGATAGGCGCGCCGCCGGTCCCGGTACCACCGCCCATGCCGGCCGTGATGAACACCATGTCGGCGCCTTGCAGCAGCTCGGCGATCCGTTCACGGTCTTCCGTTGCCGCTTGACGACCAACCTCGGGACTGGCTCCAGCCCCTAGCCCCTTGGTGATTTCGCTGCCGAGCTGAAGAACGGTCTTGGCAGCGACGCGCTTGAGCGCCTGAGCGTCGGTATTGGCACAGATGAACTCAACGCCTTCGATGTTGCTTTCGACCATGTGGTTGACGGCATTGCCACCGCCACCACCGACGCCAATCACCTTGATAACCGCGCTGCTAGAAGGTGCGTTATCTACCAGTTCGAACATAAGCCCCGTCTCCTGTGGCCGCTACTTGTGCGGCCCTCTCAGAAATTTCCTTTGAACCAACCTTTGATCCTTTCCAACCCCGAGCGTTCTTGCCTTTGTCCACGTCGGGTATGAGCCTCTTCTCTACGGGGCTGAGCCGACACGACGGCATTACGTTTGGCATCATTCATACCGTAGAGTAGCAAACCCACTCCCGTCGAATAAATCGGGTTACGAACGACATCGGCGAGGCCGCGAACGTTTTGGGGATAAGCAATGCGCACGGGCATGTGAAAGATTTCTTCGGCTAGCTCGACGACACCCTCCATGCGCGACGTACCGCCGGTTAGAACCACTCCGGCCGCCACGAGATCTTCGTAGCCGCTACGCCGCAATTCTTCGCGTACCAATGTAAACAATTCTTCATAGCGAGGTTCGACTACTTCGGCCAACGCCTGGCGAGAAAGATCGCGCGCCGGTCTGTCTCCCACGCTGGGAACCTTGATCATTTCGTCGCTACTCGCGAGCTGGGTTAGCGCGCAAGCGTATTTGACCTTGATGTCTTCCGCGTACTGCGTCGGCGTGCGCAATGCCATAGCGATGTCATTGGTGACCTGGTCACCCGCGATGGGAATCACCGCCGTATGACGTATGGCCCCCTCGGTAAACACGGCGATATCAGTGGTACCGCCGCCAATATCCACCATGCACACGCCCAACTCGCGCTCGTCCTCCGTCAATACCGCATAACTGGAGGCCAACTGCTCCAGAATGATGTCATCGACTTCCAGGCCGCAGCGACGCACGCATTTTTCGATGTTCTGAACGGCATTCAATGCCGCCGTGACCAGGTGAACCCGTGCCTCGAGACGTACACCGGACATCCCCATCGGCTCACGGATGCCTTCCTGATTGTCGATGGCGAATTCTTGCGGCAACACATGAAGAATACGCTGTCCTTCAGAAATAGCACGTGCGCGAGCCGAGTCGATGACACGATCGATATCCGAGGGTGTTACTTCCCGCTCTTTGATGGCCACGACGCCGTCGGAATTCATCGAGCTGATATGACTACCCGCCACGCCAACATACACCGAGTGAATATCGCAACCCGCCATCAACTCAGCTTCCTCGACGGCACGCTGAATCGACTGCACGGTCGACTCGATATTGATGACGACCCCTTTTTTCATACCGCGCGAGGGGTGCGAGCCGATACCTGCGATCTCGATGCTTCCATCATCGGAAGGCTGGCCGACGATAGCCACTACCTTGGACGTTCCGATATCCAGCCCGACCACCATGTTGGAAGCATTGGATTGTCCTGCCATAGGTCGGGGTCACTCCTCGAACTGCACTGGGTTTGAAATTTATCGATCTATAAAAACGCGCTGGGCCAATTATAGTAACATGTGACTTTACATCACCACCCAACAAATGAAACCGGCCTCAGAATACGGTGATTTTTTCGAAAAGGGAAACCCCCACCGCCCGGATTTCGTGGCCTGGCGCCGAAAAAGGCAACTGCGCCGTTACTCTGTCGCATCTATTTCTGTCTGTCCATGCCAAGCGACGGAAACACCATTGGGATAGCGTAAATCGATGTAGCGAATTTGCGACGCCTGCGTTCCCAACTGCCGTTGCCAAGCCGCAGTAAAACGCGCCAGGCGAGATTCGAGATCGGTACGTCCCAGGATAACCCATACACTGTCATTCACCTGAAAACGCCAAGCACCACGATCTTCCAATCGTAATTGCGTCACAAGCAAGTCCAAGGTCTCCAGACGGCGTAGCAACGAGTCAAGGTACGCCAATACTTCAGGCCCAGTGCCCTCGGGGCCCGCTAGATCGGGCAAAGGTTTATCAAAGTCATCGACCGGCCCCGGTGAAAAAGGCTCGCCATGCGTATTGAGCAGCTTGTCATCGTTCCAGTGTGCGACCGGTGCTTGTTCGAAAAGCTCGAAGCGTAAGGCATTCGGCCATTCGCGCGAGACTTTAACCTCCGACAGCCAGGCGATATTGCGAGCCTTGTCACGCACTTGGTCGAGATCGATGGATAGCCAGGTTTCACCGCTGACCAAGGGCGCGAGATTGCGCTGCAAGTAGGTCGCCGAGACGTAATGCAGATCACCGCCGATGGAGACCCGCTCGATGGGCCGGTCGAGCCAGAGCCACAACGTACGCCCGCCCGCACCGAGCAAAACGGCCAACAAGATCAAGCCTAACAAGGCACCGCGCAAACCGGCCTCCTTCATTACCGCGTCACTCGTCGGTCGTGGTGTCGAGAATCCGCAACACCAGCGCATCGAAGTCGAGGCCGGCATGCGCTGCCGCTTGCGGCACCAGACTATGATCGGTCATGCCCGGCACCGTGTTGACCTCGAGTAGCCAAAAGCGTCCCTGCGCGTCGCGCATGACATCGACACGTCCCCAGCCGCTGCCGCCGATCACCTCGAACGCGCGGCGGCACAGCTCGCCCAGCGCTCGTTCATCGTCGGCCTCGAGACCGCACGGCAATAGATAACGCGTGGTGTCGGAATGATACTTGGCCTCGTAATCGTAAAAGCCACTAGGCACCTCGACGCGAATCGCCGGCAATACCTCGTCGCCAAGTAGCGACACGGTATATTCCTCGCCCTGCACAAAACGCTCGGCCATGATGGCATGATCGAAGCGTGCCGCCTCGGCATGCGCCGCGATCAACGCTTCCCGTGTATCGACGATGCTGATCCCGATGGTCGAGCCTTCATGCACCGGTTTTACGATCAAAGGCAACCCGAGGGTCTCGATGACCGCGTCCCAATCGACCATGTCCTCCAGCATGACGCTTTCCGGCGTGGGCAGGCCATGGGCACGCCAGAACTGTTTGGTGCGTTCCTTGTCCATCCCCAGCGCAGAGGCCAGTACACCGCTGCCCGTATAGGGGATATCCAGCAACTCCAGGGCACCCTGCAAAGAGCCATCCTCACCGTCCCGGCCATGCATGGCGATGAAGACACATTCCGGCGCAAGTGCTTCCAACCCACTCAACCCACCACCGGCGAAATCGAACCCACGGGCGTCGACACCGCTACGCTTGAGCGATGTCAGGATCGCGCGGCCACTGAGCAGCGACACTTCACGTTCGGCAGAGCGGCCACCGTATACCACGACGATGCGCCCCGGATGTAGACGCTTCGCACCCTCGTTCGTCACGCTGTCATTCATAATTCCATCCCATCCAGATGTAACCGACAACCGGCTAGACGCAACGAAATCCCACCGATATCACCAGCGCCCTGGGTGATCAGGATATCGTCGGGGCGCAGCACGCGTGACAAGAGCGCAGGCAGTTCCTGCTTGCTTTCGACGAACAATGGATCGACCTGGCCACGTTGACGAATCGACCCGGCCAATGTGCGGCCCTCCGCTCCCGGAATGGAGGCTTCTCCAGCGCTGTAGACATCCAGCAGCAACAGCGTATCCACGCCCGAGAGCACACGCACGAAATCCTCGTATAGATCTCGCGTACGCGAATAGCGATGCGGCTGGTACAGCATGACCAGGCGACGCTCGGGCCAGCCCGCACGCACCGCGTCGATGACCATTTCAACCTCACGCGGATGATGGCCGTAATCGTCGACCAACATGACCTCGCCTTCGGCAGCCGGTGCCGGGAACTGCCCATGCACCTGGAAACGCCGCCCCACACCGGCAAAGTGTGCCAGACCGCGCTGAATAGCCGCATCGTCGACCCCCGCGTCACTGGCCACGGCAATCGCCGCTAGCGCATTGAGGGCATTATGGCGCCCCGGCATGCCCAACTGAATCTCGAGCGGCGCCATGCCAGGCGGGCGCTCGGCGGTAAAATGCACCACGCCACCGCGCTGGACGAAGTCACACAACCGGTAATCGGCATCCTCGGCGAAACCGTAGGTGACGAACTGACGCTGGAGACGCGGGATCAAGCCACGCACGTTGTCATCGTCGAGGCACAGCACCGCCAGCCCGTAGAAAGGCAGGTTATGCAAGAATTCCAGGAAGGTATCCTTGAGCCGCGTGAAGTCGCCTCCGTAGGTCGCCATATGGTCGGCATCGATATTGGTGACGATCGAGACCATCGGCTGCAAGTGCAGGAACGAGGCATCCGACTCGTCGGCCTCGGCCACCAGATAATCGCCCTCGCCCAGACGCGCGTTGGCACCGGCACTGGTCAGCTTGCCGCCAATCACGAAGGTCGGGTCGAGCCCACCCTCGCCGAGCAACGTCGAGGTCAGGCTGGTCGTGGTGGTCTTGCCATGCGTACCCGCCACGGCGATGCCATGACGAAAACGCATCAATTCAGCAAGCATTTCCGCACGCCGGACGACGGGGATGCGATGCTCGCGCGCCCAGCGAATTTCCGGATTCTCGGTGTCGACGGCCGTGGAGACGACCAGGACATCGGCTCCCTGGGCGTGCTCATCGACGTGCCCGATGCACACGCGAATGCCGCAGTCGCGAAGATGCCGCGTGACCGGTGACTCACGCAGGTCGCTGCCGCTGACCGTATAGCCCTGATTGGCCAGCACTTCTGCGATGCCGCACATGCCGGCACCGCCGATACCCACGAAATGGATATTATGAATGCGGCGCATGCCCAATCCGGTGCGGTTCGGGCGGGTTGGGCCGGAAACGTTATGCGCTGTCAATATTTGCCTCCATGCACCCTGCCACCAGGCGCTCGACCGCTTCCAAGCGCGCCTCGGAGCGTGCCGCGATCGCCATGGTGGCCAAGGTCTCAGGTTCGAGAAGTGCCGCCAACGTCTCGGCGAGACTCGCCGCCGATAGTTGTTCCTGCGGCATCAAACGCGCGGCGCCGGCATCGACCAACTGCCGCGCATTGAGTGTCTGGTGATCATCGACGGCATGCGGAAACGGTACCAACACCGAGGGCTTGGCCGCCGCGGCAAGCTCGGCGATCGTCGAGGCTCCGGCACGGCAGACAATCAGATCCGCCCACTCATAGGCCGCTGCCATATCGTCGATGAAGGCACTGACCTCGGCGCTGACGTCTACCGCGGCGTATTCCGCTTGCGTCGTGGCTTCCTTGTCGCGCCCCGCTTGATGTCGCACCTCGGGACGACGAGCCGCCGGCAATTCCGCCACGGCCCGGGGCACATTGGCATTCAGTGCCTGTGCGCCCAACGAGCCGCCCAAGACCAGCAATCGCAAGGGGCGCGCGCGAAGCGTCTCGACATCGCGCGGTGTCTCGCCCAGCGTGGCGATGTCATCGCGCACGGGATTTCCCACCACTTCCGCCTGGCGTTCGCCGAACGCGCCGGGAAATGCGGCATAGACGCGATCCGCCAGACGCGCTAGATAGCGATTGGTCATCCCAGCCAAGGCGTTTTGTTCATGAATGATCAAGCGTCGCCGCATCAACCAGGCGGCCAGCCCGCCGGGGCCGCTGGCGAAGCCGCCCAGCCCGACGACCAGTTGCGGGTCGAATATGGCAATCACCTGACGTGCCTGCCAGATGGCTTTGGCCAGACGCCATGGGGCCAATAGCCACCCGGCGATCCCATTGCCACGCAGGCCGGACACTTGCACGCGGTGCAAGGTAATATCCGCCGCTGGCACCAATTGGTTTTCGATTCCCCGAGGGCTGCCCAACCATTCCACCGCGACACCGCGCGCGCGCAGCGCCTTGGCCAGCGATAGCGCGGGTACCACATGACCACCGGTCCCACCGGCCATGATCAGAACACGGGACACTTGCTGATGAGGCACTAGCGCTCTCCTCGTTCTTGCTTCTTCGCTTGGCGTGCCGCTTGAGTGGCGCGCGTCTTGGCTCGTATTTCGGCATCGACGCGCAGTAACAAGGCGACCATGACACAGCTAACTGCCAAGCTAGAGCCCCCATAGCTCAATAGCGGTAAAGTCAGCCCTTTGGTGGGCAACATGCCGGTGCTGACGGCGATATTGATGAATGCCTGCGCCCCGAACACCAGCGAGATGCCGTAGCACAGGTAAGCGGAAAAAGCCCAGCCTCGCAATTCGGCCTTGCGTCCGATGCGAAGCCCGCGGAAGACAAGCAGCGCGAAAAGGCAGACGACGCCCACGGCCCCGATCAGCCCCAACTCCTCGGCCAACACCGCAAACACGAAATCGGTATGCGCCTCGGGTAGATAAAACAACTTCTGGACACTGTTTCCCAGCCCTAGCCCCAGCCAGTGTCCACGCCCGAAAGCGATCAATGCTTGCGTCAATTGATAGCCACTGGAGTACTGATCGGCCCAGGGGTTGGCGAAGCTGGTAATGCGCTCCAGGCGATAGGGCTCGGCCACGGCCAGCAAGCCACCGGCAACCACGACCACGATCATGACGAGCCCAAAACGGCCCAATGGGGCTCCCGACATCAGCAGCATGCCCATCATGCAACTGCCGATCACCACGACGGCCCCGTAATCCGGCTCGAATATCAACAGCGCCACGTACACCCCGAGCACCACGAACGGGCGCAAGAAGGCTCCCCAGTAACGACGCACTTCGGGTAAGTAACGTTGCAAGTAATCGGCGAAGTAAACGATCAGGCACAACTTGGCGACTTCAGAGGCTTGAATGTTGGCAATGCCCAAGGGAATCCAACGTTTGCTGCCATTGACTTCGTGCCCGATGAGAAGAACCGCGATAAGAAGCACGGTACCCAACAACAGCAGACCCGGTCCCCAGGAACGCCAACGCTCGAGCGGTATGCACAGCGCCACGAGCCCGAAAAAAATCGAGCAAAGCACGAAAACGCCATGGCGAATACTGAAATAATAAGGGTTGCCGGTAAGGCTCGTCGCGATCTCAGACGACGCCGAAGTCACCATTATCCAGCCCACCACCAACAACGAGAATGTCGCCAGCAGCAACCACCCGTCGGTGACTTGTCCCCGGGTGGAAAGTCGTTTTTCCCAACGCGCTAACATATCGTCGCTCCGCCCTGCGTCAGCCACTGTCGGAAGGCGTCACCACGCGCCGTGTAATCGGAAAATTGGTCGAGACTTGCGCACGCGGGCGACAGCATGATGGCATCACCGGCGCATGCAATGGTCTGCGCCCGCCGCATGGCCGCGTCGAGGTCGGCGACACGGGTAACCGGAACGCGCCCGGACATGACATGCTCGAGGCGCGGAGCATCGCGCCCAAACACCACTACCTCGCGCGCATAGCGCATCAGCGGCTCCACCAGTGGCGTGAAATCCGCGCCCTTGCCGTCGCCACCCGCCAGTAGAATCAGGCGGCCCTCGAGCACCGGCCCGACCCCATCAATCGCCGCCAATGTCGCGCCCACGTTGGTGCCCTTGGAGTCATTGATCCAGCGCACGCCATCGCGCTCGACAACCAGCTCGCCTCGGTGCGGCAAGCCAGGGAAACGCTCGAGCACACCACGCATGGCCGTCAGCGACAGCCCCAATTGTGTCCCCATCGCCAGAGCCGCCAGGGCATTGGCATGATTGTGCCGCCCGGGCATGCGCACACGACGCGTCGACATCAGAGGCGTGTCGCCATGCACGAGCCAAGATTCCCCAGCATGCTCGGCGATGCCCCAATCGCCGCCAGAAGGAACTTGAGTGGTGAATCGTGCTACTTTGCGCACATCAGTGTCAGGCCATGTGGTGGCATCGTCAGCATTGACGACGGCATGCCGCGCGCCGCGAAAGACACGCTGCTTCGCCGCCCGGTAGCCATGCATGTCGCCGTGGCGGTCCAGGTGATCCTCGCAAAGATTGAGAAATGCCGCCGTTTCGGCGCTCAGCCATGCCGTGGTTTCCAGCTGAAAGCTTGAGAGTTCGAGCACGAACAGTTCGGCGTCCGGCGCTTCGGCAAGCAAGTCGAGCGCCGGGGTGCCGAGATTTCCCCCGACCGCGACGCGATGGCCTGCTTCCCGTGCCATCTCACCGAGCAGTGTGGTCACCGTCGACTTGGCATTGGAGCCGGTGATCGCGGCTATCGGCGCACGACACGCACGCACGAAAAGCGCAATCTCGCCGACCACGTGCGGGCCTTCATCTTCGGCATTCGCGTACTCGGCGAGCCCCGGTGTGCGCAAATCGACCCCCGGACTGACCACGATTTCACGTGCCTCGCGCATATCCAGCGCTTGTAGCGGACCACACACCACGTCCACGTCTGGATAGGCTGCACGAAAAGTCTCCAGGCCCGTGGGCATCTCGCGCGTATCGGCGACCATGAACGGCACTCCCTGACGGGCCAGATGCCGCGCGATCGCTTGGCCGGAGACACCCAGCCCGATGATTAGCGTATATCCAGGGGGCACCTTGGCCATGTCAGCGAATCTTCAACGTGGCCAGTCCCAGCAAGACCAGCACGACCGTGATAATCCAGAAACGCACGATCACGCGCGGTTCAGGCCAGCCCTTGAGCTCGAAATGGTGATGCAACGGGGCCATGCGAAAGATACGTCGCCCCGTGAGCTTGTAGGACCCTACCTGCAGCATGACCGAGACCGTTTCCATCACGAAAACGCCGCCCATGATGAACAGCACGATTTCCTGACGCACGATGACTGCGACCACGCCCAACGCCGCCCCCAGGGCCAATGCCCCGACATCGCCCATGAACACTTGAGCGGGATAGGTGTTGAACCACAAGAAGCCCAGCCCTGCCCCCGCGATGGTGCCGCAGAACACGGCCAACTCGCCGGCACCCGGCACCAGGGGAATATGCAGATATTGCGCGAAGACGGTATTACCGCTCGCATAGGCGAAGATCGCCAACCCCATGGCAACGAGCACCGTGGGCATGATCGCCAGACCATCGAGACCATCGGTGAGATTGACCGCATTGGAGCTGCCGACGATGACCAAATAGGTCAAGACGATGTAGAACAGCCCCAGCGGCACCACGATGTCCTTGAACAACGGGACGATCAGACTGACCTCGACGGGGCTGGCAGCCGTCAGATACAACACCACCGCCGCCCCGAGCCCGATGGCCGACTGCCAGAAGTATTTCCAGCGTGCCGGCAAGCCGCGCGGGTTCTTCTCCACGACCTTGCGGTAATCGTCGACCCAGCCAATGGCGCCAAAACCCAGCGTCACGGCTAGCACCAGCCAAACGTAGTGGTTGGTCAGATCTCCCCAGAGCAGGGTGCTGATAGCGATGGCAATGAGGATCATCGCGCCACCCATGGTCGGCGTGCCGGCCTTGGAAAGATGCGACTGCGGTCCATCGTCGCGCACCGCTTGGCCGATCTGACGCTCGACCAGACGCTTGATGACCTGAGGCCCCAACCATAGGCAGAGCATGAGAGCGGTCAGCGTTCCCAGGATCACGCGCAGGGTCAGGTAGTTGAAAACGTTGAAGGCGCTTTGAAAATTCGCCAATAAGTCAGCCAGGAAAAGCAGCATGAGTCGCGTTCACCTTGGTGCATCCGTACGCAGTTCGGCAATCAAGCGCTCCATGCCGGCACTGCGCGACCCCTTGACCAGCACACTGGCCCCAGAGGGAAGATGGTCGTGGGCATAACGCACAAGCGTCGCCCAATCATCGAAATGACACGCCGAATCGCCGAATGCCGCCACCGCAGGGCGAGCATCGGCACCGAACGTGCCGAGAAAGTCGATCTTCAGTTCCCGCGCGGCACGGCCCAAGTCGGCATGCAAGCGCTCGCTATCGCGGCCCAGCTCCCCCATGGCGCCCAGGAAGCACCAGCGGGGCGCGGGCATATCGGCCAATACCGCCAGGGCGGCGTGAACCGCACCGGGGTTGGCATTGTAGGTATCATCCAGTAGATGCGCGCCACGCAGCCCCGGCACACACGCCATGCGGCCCGACATTGCCTCGCAGGCTTCGAGCCCGGCGACGATATCCTCGCGTGAGACGCCAAGTGCCCACGCCGCCGCCGCACTGGCCAGCGCGTTGAGCACATTGTGGCGCCCCAATAAAGCCAACTGGATCCGGCCCAAGGGCTCGCCATCCACGGATAGCGTGAAAGCATAACGCCCGGCGTCGTCACAGGCCAGAGCCTGGGCACGCACTCGTGCCGTGGCATCGAGTCCGAAATCGAGCACATCGGCTTCGCCAGCCAGTTCCCGCCACAGTGGATAAAACCGGTCGTCGCGATTGAGCACGGCTGCACCCGAAGCCGGCAACCCCTGGAGAATTTCCGCCTTGGCCTGGGCGATCTGGCCGAGACCACCGAACTCACCGATGTGCGCGCCCGTAACATTGGTGATCACCGCTACATCGGGACGCGCCAACGCCGTCGTCCAGGCGATTTCCCCCAAGTGATTGGCCCCCACCTCAATGACCGCGCGGCGATACGTTGGCGATAACGCCAGTAATGTCTGTGGCACGCCGATATCATTGTTGAGGTTGCCCTGCGTGGCGAGGGTGGGCTGCGAACGGGACAGAATCGCCGCGAGCATTTCCTTGACCGTGGTCTTACCGCTGTTACCGGTGACCGCCACCAGTTCACCCGACCAAGCGCGCCGCCGAACGCGCCCCAGCATACCCAGCGCCAAGCGCGTGTCGGCGACTTCGATCTGGGGCAAGGAGGTCGCCACGGGCCGCGATACGATCGCCCCCGTTGCGCCCTTGGCGCGCGCCTCTTCCAAAAAATCATGGCCATCGAAGCGCTCGCCGACCAAGGCCAAGAAGACATCGCCCGGTGCGATTCGACGCGTATCGCTCACCACCCGCACCGCCTCGGCGTCTACCACGGGAGGAGACACTCTCAGCCAGCCGGCGATATCGCATAGCGTCGTCGCGCTCATGCCTCATGCTCCCGACGTCGCTCGAGTGCGGCCTGCACCACCTCGACATCGCTGAACGGATAACGTCGCCCGTCGATATCTTGATAGGTTTCGTGGCCTTTGCCAGCGATCAGCACGATGTCGTCCGCGCCGGCCTCCTGCAAGGTACGCTCGATCGCCTCGCCACGTCCCGCGACGCATTGCGTGCGAGCCTGGCCCGTACTCGAGAGCCCCGCCACGACCTCGTCACGAATCGACGCCGCCGGCTCGCCACGCGGGTTGTCGTCGGTGACCACCAGGCGGTCGGCCAGCGCCTCAGCGGCTTGCGCCATCAGCGGGCGCTTACCGCGATCGCGATCACCGCCGCACCCAAAAACGCACCATAGCTTGGCCCCTTCTTGGGCGGGCACATGCGCGCGTAACGCATCGAGTGCGTTATGAAGCGCCTCCGGCGTATGCGCGTAGTCGACCACCACAGTGGGCGCATCATCCGCGACCAGGCGCTGCATGCGCCCCGGTACCGGCGCAAGCTGAGCGGCGGCATCGAACAACACCGCCAAGTCGCTTCCCAGACCGTAGAGTGTCGTCATCGCCAAGAGCACGTTGTCGAGATTGAAACGCCCCAGCAGCGACAGCTCCAATTCACGCTCACCCTCAGGCGTTGCGATCAAGGCACGCTGCCCGAGCGCATGCGGAAACCAGTCGATGACACGTAAAGTAGTGGCTTCATCGCTCCCCGTGGCGAGCACGCGCACGCCCTTTGGAAGACCGGCCAGCATCAATGGCGCCAAGCGATCATCGCCGTTGACCACCGCCAGCGACAACTCACGATGCTTGAATAGGCGTGCCTTGGCCGCTGCGTAGGCGGCCATGCTGCCGTGATAATCGAGATGATCACGGCTGATATTGGTGAACACTGCGGCATGGAATCGGCACCCGACCACGCGCCCTTGCTCCAGCGCATGCGACGAGACCTCCATGGCGACGCGCTCGATACCCTGCGCACTCAGATTCCCCAATGATGCTTGAAGTGCCAGCGGCCCCGGCGTCGTCAACGCGGCGGGCTCGAGTTGTCCCGGACGTCCAATGCCCAAGGTGCCGATCACCGCCGTCTTCGTACCCAGCGATTCCGACAGCGCGGCCATATAATGGGTGACCGAACTCTTGCCATTAGTGCCGGTCACGCCAATCAGTTCCAGTGTTTTGGGGACACCGAACAGATAACGCCCGAGCTCACCGAGGCGCCCGCGCAAGCCTGGCACGCCAAGTACGCGCGCATCCTGTGCGGGGATATCTTCCGGCATCGTGTCCGCATCGCAGAGCACCGCGTCCGCGCCGGACGCCAGCGCCTGACCGATAAAAGCACGCCCATCGGCATGCGCCCCCGCCACGGCCACGAACAGCACGCCGGAGCCCGCTTCGCGACTGTCGAGCGTCACCCCGCAAGTGGATAACGCAGGACACCACTCATCGAGCAGCGCGGGCGTGGCATGCGATGGCCAGAGCAACGCCAGGGCATCCGCCAAACGTTGCGTATCGATTTCCATCACTCGGAAGTCTCCTGTTTATCGGGGGGCACATCGAGAAGACGCAGCGCCTTGCCCACCACACGGCCAAAGACCGGTGCCGCCACCAGACCACCGTAATACTCGTCTCCCTTGGGATTGTCGATCATCACCACCGTCACGATGCGCGGATCGGAAACCGGCGCAATACCCGCAAATAGGCCGCGGTAGGCTTTTTGCTGATAGCCCCCCGCAGTCACCTTGCGAACCGTACCCGTCTTGCCCGCGATGCGGTACCCTTCCACCATCGCACGCGAGCCACCGGCATCGGGCTGCACGATCTTCTCCATCATGCCCAGTAACTCATGCGCAATCTTCGGCGACATGACCTGATCTCCGATAGGCGCCGATGTGCGCTTCAGCAACGAGGGATGCAGGCGTCGACCGTCATTGGCGATCGCCGTGTACGCACTGGCAAGCTGCAGTGGCGTCAGCGAGAGACCATAGCCATAGGCCATGGTGGCCTGGGCACTGCGCGACAGGCCGGTTAAGGACGGTAGACTGCCGCCACCTTCGCCCGGAAAACCGGTCCCCGGGGGCTGACCTAGCCCCAGCCTCTGGTATTGCTTCCAGATAGTGCCCTTGTCCAGCTGCAAGGCGATATGGGACATACCGATATTGGACGAATGCAGCAGAATCCCCCCGGGAGTAAGCTTGCCGTAATTGCGAAAGTCGCTGATCGTATACCCATCAATGACCATCCATCCGGGCGAGGTGTCGATGACCGTATCGGGATCGATCTTGTCCGTCGCCAGCGCCGCCGACATCGCCAACGGCTTCATGACCGACCCTGGTTCGATAGCGTCGGTCACCGCTTGGTTGCGCAAACCATTGATGTCGATCGAAGTGCGATTATTGGGGTTATAGGACGGGAGATTGGCCATCGCCAGGACTTCGCCGCTGCGCGCATCCATCATTACCAAGGAGCCACCGTCGGCATCATGCTCGTCGACGGATTTCTGCAATTCACGGTACGCCATGTACTGCAAGCGCAGGTCGATCGATAGCGTCAGATCGCCCCCCGGCTTGGCATCCTTGAGCAAGTGTAAATCGCGCACCAGACGACCCTTGCGATCCTTGAGCACACGACGCTTGCCAGGCTGGCCACTGAGATAGTCGTCGTAGGCCAGTTCCAAGCCTTCCTGACCATGGTCGTCGACATTGGTGACACCCACGAGTTGCGCGGCGACATCGCCGGAGGGGTAATAACGCTTGTACTCATCCTTGGCATAAACGCCCGGTATATCGAGATTTCGGGCAGGCTTTGCCGCTTCCGGTGTCAAGCGCCGCCGCAGATACATGAACTCATGCTCGGAATAACGCTCGACACGCGCCTCGAGCGTATCGGGATCCATCTTCAAGGCGCGCGCGAGCGTCGCCAGTTGGATCGGGTCGGAAGGTAGCTCTTGGGGGTTGGCCCATAGCGTGACCACCGGCGTAGAGATCGCCAGCGGATCGCCATTACGATCGGAGATCATCCCTCGGTGCGCATTGATGGGCTCGACACGCAGCGTGCGTGCATCGCCCTGATTCTGCAGAAAGTCTCGATCGATGACGTTGAGATAGGCAATGCGGCTGACCAAGGCGCCCAGACCGATGATGACGATGCCCAGCAAAAAAAGGTAGCGCCCACGGCCCATGGGGCCGTTATTCGGCGAACGACGCCCCGTGGTGGATCGACGCTCGCGACTCATGGACGAATCACCTCGACATCATCGACGTCAGGCACGCGCATATCCAGGCGCTTAACGGCCATGTCCTCGATCCGCGCCGGCGCCGACCAGGTACTCTCCTCGAGAAGCAGCCGCCCCCAGACGGTCTGCAAGCTATCACGCTCGCTTTCAAGCTCTTGAAAACGCGCATACTGCACACGCGTCATATGGGTACTGGCGATGGACGCCAACGAGCTGATCAGCATCACGCCAATCAGCACCAGCAAGATGATATGGCGCCAACGCAAGCGACTGGCGAAAGGCCAGCCTATCTTGAGCGCGGTGTTTCGTCCTTGAGCCGCCATCACGAACCTCAGTCGAGTTTCCGGGCCACGCGCATCACGGCACTACGCGCACGAGGATTGAGGGCCACCTCGCACTCCCCGGGACGACTCGCCTTGCCGACCATGGCCAGGCGTCGATTCAGTTGGGTATCGCGAATCGGGAAGTCGCGTGGCAGATGCGTATCGCCACGTGCCTGGTCGCGAATGAAGCGTTTGACCAGCCGATCCTCCAGGGAATGAAAACTGATCACCACTAAACGCCCACCCGGCGCCAGTGCCTCGAGTGCCGCGGCGAGCGCGGCCTCGAGCTGCTCGAGCTCGCCATTGATATGAATGCGAATCGCCTGAAACACCCGCGTCGCAGGATGTTTGCCTTTTTCCCAGGCCGGATGCGCGGCCTTGACGAGTTCCGCCAGGTCTTCGGTATGCGTGATGGGTCGCTCGGCACGGCGCGCGATGATCGCTTTGGCAATGCGGCGCGCGAAGCGCTCCTCGCCATAACGTTTGAAGACATCGCTCATTTCGCGCTCGGGGACGCGGGCCAGCCAATCGGCGGCACTTTCTCCCTGAGTGGGGTCCATACGCATGTCGAGCGGGCCATCGCGCAAGAAACTGAAGCCACGCGAAGGATCGTCAAGCTGTGGCGATGAAACGCCGACATCCAACAACACGCCCCCTAAACGACCGTGCAACGCGTGGTCGTGGGCGATGGTGTCCAGCTCGGCGAAGCGGCCGTATTGAAGAGAAAAACGCGGGTCATCTAGCGTGGCGCCTTCGGCAAGCGCCGCCGGGTCGCGATCGATGGCCAGCAGGCGTCCTTGGGGAGATAGACGCTCGAGGATCGCGCGGGAGTGCCCACCGCGACCGAAGGTACCATCCAGATAGCAGCCGTCGGGGTCGGTGATCAGTGCCTCTACCGCACCGTCGAGCAGCACACTCGCGTGTCGGTAATCAGCCGCCCGACCATCGACAGCACTCGGCGTATCGGAAAGCGGGTCCTTCTCGGGATTGTCACGATGCTGCATGAATCACTCGGGCGTTGGGGCCTGCCGCCGCTGTATCGGGCCGCCCGAAGGCAGACGTCGCGGCATGACGCGCACAGACCCGGAGATCTGAAATTCGAATGGGAGCCAGCCTATAAGCCGGGTTCTGTCGAGGACAGCCATTCCTCTAGGGGCCGCGTCACCACGACCCTCAAGCAACCTACCCGAACCCAGCGCGGGCCACGCCTTTGGGTTCCTATTTGGTCTTGCTCCGGGTGGGGTTTACCTTGCCACGCACTGTTACCAGGCGCGCGGTGCGCTCTTACCGCACCCTTTCACCCTTACCGGCGGGCCAAAGCCCGCTTAGGCGGTCTACTCTCTGCTGCACTTTCCGTCGACTCACGCCGCCCAGGGGTTACCTGGCACCCTGCCCTATGGAGCCCGGACTTTCCTCCCCCGCGCAATACGCGGCGGCGACTGTCCGGCCGGCTCCCAAGCGCGCAAGAATAACAGCCCCTCGCAGGCCCCTCAAGCGCCTAAACCCCGCAAGGGCACATTGTTATGCATCGCTGTCCTTGAGGGCCTGTGCACATTGGTACCAATATTTCTTGCGCCCCCCCAGACGGCTGGCCACGACCGTCGCCGCCGCCTTGACGCCGACGCCTTCGGCGAGCATCGCTGCAAGCCATGCTTCGCCTTCGACCAAGGCTTGTGTCTCATCGTCACGAGGCTCGGCGCCCGCCACCATAATCACGAATTCACCGCGCGCTTGGTTGGGGTCTTCACGCATGTGCGCCAGCAATGTCTCGGCATCGGCGTCGAGAAAGGTTTCGAACGTCTTGGTCAACTCACGCGCCAAGACCACGCGCCGTGAGCCGAATAGCACCGCGATGTCCTGAAGCGTCGCCTGAATGCGATGCGGCGATTCGTAATAGACCAGGGTTTCTTCGCGCTCCAGCGCTGCCGTCAGACGCTGACGTCGCGCACCGCCCTTGGCGGGCAGAAACCCCTCGAATAGAAAGCGATCCGTCGCCAAACCGGCCGCCGACAACGCCGCGATCAGTGCACAGGCACCGGGCACCGGGATGACCCGATGGCCGCTAGCACGCAGTTCCCGCACCACCACGAAGCCAGGATCGGATATCAGCGGCGTCCCTGCATCGCTGATCAATGCCACATCCTGTCCGGAGGACAGCGCATCGCGCAGCGCCGTCACCCGCGATGCTTCATTGTGCTCATGCAACGAAACCAATGGTTTGTCGATTCCCAGATGACGCAACAAGCGTGCGCTGTGCCGCGTATCCTCTGCAGCCACCCAGGACACCTCACCGAGCAGACGGGCCGCGCGCGGGCTCAGATCCTCGAGATTCCCAATCGGCGTGGCGACCACGTACAATGACCCTTCACATCCTTCGCTCATTCGTTAATATCCCGGTTGCGACGCTCTATTGGATAACTTGCGTCGTGTCATGTCGCCAGAGCGCCACGCGCCAGTGGAGCATGCGGTCGGCGCCAGGCTTAGATGCGTCAGACATAATCCGGAACAGGGAACCGTCCGAGTCACACCGCCATAAAGGAATGACACCATGCCCAAATCGTTGCGCA
Organism: Chromohalobacter sp. 11-W; assembly: GCF_029889905.1. Lineage (GTDB taxonomy): Bacteria > Pseudomonadota > Gammaproteobacteria > Pseudomonadales > Halomonadaceae > Chromohalobacter. The sequence continues at coordinate 401,362 of NZ_JARANZ010000002.1, forward strand.
GCCTGTTCGGGCTCGCCTTGATCGCCCTACTACTCGCGGGGTGCGCCAGCGGCCCGGGGCCCAGCGATACACGCCCCGCCACGCAAGGCCTCAGCGCTAGCGAACTGCTCGACAAGGCCCAAGGCCAACCCGCCACGCAGGCAGCACAGAGCAGGCTTCAAGCGGCCCACATCCTATCACGGCAAGGCAATGACGAGCAGGCGCTGGACATTGCCCGAGACCTCGATGTATCTCGACTAACGCGCGAGGATCGCATCGATCGCGCCCTTCTGATCTCCGATCTCAGCCTGCGCAAGGAAGATGGCCGAGGCGCGCTGGCGGCCACTCAGATACTCGGCGACATCGACGACATGCCACGCGATGCACAGCAGACATTACGCCATCGTCGCGGCCTGGCCCTGACCCTAGTGGGCGAGTCGCGCGCGGCAGCGGAGTCCCTGATCGAGTTGCAACGCGACGGAGCACCTTTCGAACTCAACGACGACATCTGGACGCCACTGTCGCGGCTGAGCGAGACCGCACTCGACCGCATGGAGGCGCGAGACGACACCCTCACCCAAGGCTGGGTCGAGCTCGCACGGCTATATCGCCAAAGTGGCGGTGACATGTCCCGCCTCACCGATGCACTGGCCGATTGGCGCTCGAATTACTCCAACCATCCCGCCGCCCGCCGCTTGCCTAGTGACCTCTCCGCACTGAAAGATCTGCGCGGCAACGACGTCAAGCACATTGCCATCTTCCTCCCCGAGTCCGGCCCGCTGACCAACGTGGCCCAAGCGATCAAGAAAGGCATCGAGGCACGCCACATGGACGCCCTTAACCAGGGCGAACAGACACCACAACTGACGTACTACGACAGTAGCGCAGGAAATCTCGAGGCCCTTTACGCACAAGCCACCATGGACGGCGCACAGGTCGTGCTCGGACCGCTCGACAAGGACTTGGTATCGCAACTCGAGCTGCGCGACAACGTCGCCCTGCCGACGCTGGCCCTCAACTACGGCGAACACGACCGCAATCAAGCGGACGAGCTTTTCCAATACGGACTATCGGCCGAGGACGAGGCGCGCCAGGTCGCTAAGCGCGCACGCATGGATGGTCATCACGGGGCAGCCGCGCTGATCCCCGACAACGCATGGGGCGAACGCGTATTCAAGGCCTTCCGCACGAACTGGGAAGACCGCGAAGGCGAGCTCGATGCCGTCGTGCACTATGATCCCAAGGGCTCCGTCAGCGAGGCGACCAAACGCTTGCTGAATGCCGATGGCAAGCGCAGTGGAAACGAGGATATCGACATGCTCTTCCTCGTGGCGCTGCCTAGCTATGCGCGCCAAGTGCCGCCCACGCTGGACTATTACTACGCAAGCGACCTCCCTGTGTACGCGACGTCTCAAGTCTATGGCGGCCAACCCCAACCGCGTGCCGACCATGACCTCAACGACGTGATGTTCATGGACATCCCCTGGCTGATACCGGATGCTGCGACCGGCGGCGAAGAAGCGTTGCCGTTTTACTCCACCTATCGCGAACTCAACGCGCAGGACGACCCTAGCTTGCTCAAGCTCAATGCTATGGGCGTCGACGCCTACGAACTAGCACGGCGTCTACCACTGATGCAGGCACTGCACTCACTGGAAGTCTTCGGTGCAACCGGAACGCTTCAGGCACGCGATGACGGACGGATCCAGCGCACACTGCCCTGGGCCCAGTTCCAGTCCGGCGTGCCCGCGCCGCTACTGACCGGCGGGTCCGACCTGGATATCGGCAATGTCACGCTCGACCCATGACCCTCGGCGGCGCGGCCTCGACATGGAGCGCCGCACCGCCGACTGGCTGACCACCCATGGCTTGCAGTTGGTGGATACCAACCAACACGCCAGACGCGGCGAGATCGATCTCGTCATGCGCGACGGCGAGACTCTGGTATTCATCGAAGTGAGGCACCGCACCCACACCAGCCATGGCCATCCCCTCGAGACCGTGACCGCCGCCAAGCAGCGTCGCCTGGTCAGCGCGGCACGTTTTTATCTCCATCGCAACGGGCTATCATGTATGTGTCGTTTCGACGTCGTAGGCGTCACCGGCACGCCACCCAACGTGTCGTTCGAGTGGATTCGTTCGGCATTCGACGCCTTTTGACCCAAGCAAGGCCTCTATCCATGGATTTCCAATCACGTATACTCGGCCACTTCAACGCCAGCATCGATGCCAAGACCTATGCCAGCGAGGTCCTGCCGGCCTTCATCGAAGTTGCCAGCCAGATGATGGTTCAATGCCTCGTCAACGAAGGCAAGATTCTCGCCTGTGGCAATGGCGGTAGTGCCGGCGACAGTCAGCACTTCTCTTCCGAGCTTCTCAACCGCTTCGAGCGCGAGCGTCCCAGCCTGCCGGCACTGGCTCTGACCACCGACACCTCGACACTCACCTCGATCGCCAATGATTACAGCTATAACGAGATTTTCTCCAAACAGATACGCGCCCTGGGTCAGCCCGGCGACGTATTGCTGGCAATCTCTACAAGCGGTAACTCAGCCAACGTAGTACAAGCCATTCAGGCCGCACATGATCGCGACATGCATATCGTGGCATTGACGGGGCGTGATGGCGGCGACATGGCATCACTGCTTGGTCAGGACGACTGCGAAATCCGCGTCCCCTCGACCTCTACGGCGCGCATTCAGGAAGTGCATTTACTCGCGATACATTGCCTCTGCGATCTCATCGATCAACAACTGTTTGGCAGCACCGACTAAGGAATTCGTCATGACACGACAGGTTATTCTCCCGCTCCTCCTTGGCATCACGCTAGCGCTGGCCGGCTGTGCCTCGCCTTCCACCGACAGCCAGGGCGGTGAAAACTACGGCAAGCGCACCCCCGGCATGAAGGTGGAAGACGAAAGCATCCAGGACAAGATTTCCGACAATCTTGTCAGCACCGACGCGCGCTTTCGCGACGCGCATCTCAATATCGACAGCTACAACGGCATGGTGCTTCTCACCGGCCAGGTGGCGAGCGACGAACTCAAGCAAAAAGCCGGTAACGTAGCCGAACAAGCCCGGCAGGTGCGCCGCGTTCACAACGAACTGGAAGTCGCCGCCAACTCCCCCATCGGCCAGCGTATGACGGATACCTGGATCACCGGAAGGATCAAGGCAAACCTCGCGACCGACGAGCGCATCGACGGCAGCCGAATTCGGGTAATCACCGAAAACAGCACGGTCTATCTGATGGGTATGGTGACCCACCGAGAAGCAGACATCGTGACCAACATCGCTTCACAAGTGGGTGGCATTCAGAGGATCGTCAAAGTCTTCGAATATCTCGATTGAGCACCGAGCAGGGTCGAAGACCCTGCTTTTACTTCACGACACGCAGTGACGGGCGCCCCTTGCTACGCGGGGCGTCGTCACTTTCGCTCTCGGTTTCACTGGCTTCTTCATCGTCACGCGCCTCGACGCTTTCCAGCGCAGGACGGTCGCCATCGTCTTCGGGCGGAGTGTCGCCACCCTCGCTCGCTTCGGCTTCCGGCATGACCGGCTCGTGGCCGAAGACCATGCCGACCCCATTCTCACGCGCGTAAAGCGCGATCAATGCTTCCATGGGCACGATGACATCCATCGGCTGGCCTGCAAAGCGCGCGCCGAAGGTCACGGCGGCATTCTCGATATACAAATCACGTACCGCGGAAGGCGCAATATTGAGGACGATCTGCCCGTTTTGCACAGACTGACGGGGTACGTTTACACCTTCACGCTCGGCATCGACAACGATATACGGTGTATGTCCGTTGTCCAGCAACCACTCATAGAGTGCGCGGGCCAAGTAAGGGCGACTGGAAAGCATAGACAACTTCCTCTTTCGGTTCGCGGCGACGGTTCATCAGCGCTGCACACTCATGCATGGCAACGCTAAGTGCGCATTTCCTTCTCTGCCTCCAGCAGGGAAGCCTTGAAGGCATCACGACTGAAGAGGCGCTCCATGTAGCTCACCAGCGGCTGGACTTGCTTTTCCGGCAGCTCGACGCCCAGCGACGGCAGCCGCCAGAGAATCGGTGCGATGCAGCAATCTGCCAACGAAAACTCGTCGCTCATGAAAAACGGCATGTCTTCGAAGATCGGTGAAATACCCGTGATGCTTTCGCGCAACTCCTTGCGCGCCTTCTCGGCATCTTTCTTGCTGCCCTGCTGGATCGTTTCGACCAGCGGGCACCACTCGCGTTCGATGCGATGCATCCACAAACGGCTCTGCGCACGCGCCACGGGATAGACCGGCAACAGCGGCGGATGGGGAAAACGCTCGTCCAGGTATTCCATCATGACCTTGGACTCGTAAAGCACCAGATCACGATCCAACAGGGTAGGCACGCTGTTGTACGGGTTGAGATCGGCAAGCTCTTCAGGGCTATTGTCATCGTTGACCTCGATGACATCGACGGCCACCCCCTTTTCCGCCAACACGATACGCACGCGATGGCTATAATGATCATCGCTACCAGAATAAAAGGTCATCGACGACCGCTTGGCCACTACACCCATGAAACATTCCTCGCTTCAGTTCGAACCCAGATGATAACACGTTAATAGGGGGCACGAATGCCACCCGCCGCCACTCATTGAGCATGCCGGGAGGGTAGATAAGGTCATGCACCCATACAAGCGCCCCTATCGAGTGCGTCACACAAAAAGGCCCGGACGACAGGTCCGGGCCTTTGCGTAGCGCGCACCGATGGGTGCGAAGCGCTGCGTCTTAACGCTTGGAGAACTGCGGACGACGACGCGCCTTGCGCAGACCGATCTTCTTACGCTCGACCTGGCGGGCATCACGCGTCACGTAGCCTGCATCACGCAGCGGACGACGGAAGTCCTCGTTGTAGGCGAGCAAGGCACGCGTAATGCCGTGACGAATCGCACCCGCCTGCGCAGAGCCGCCGCCACCGCTCACGGTGACATAGACGTCGAACTGGCCAGTGGTTTCAGTCAACTCGAACGGCTGACGGACGACCATCTCACCGGTGACACGACCGAAATAGTCGTGCAAGTCACGGTTGTTGACGGCGATTTTGCCGGTGCCCGGCTTCAGAAACACCCGAGCCGTGGAAGTCTTGCGGCGCCCGGTACCGTAATACTGCTGTGTCATGGCGAAGAATCCCTTAGAGGTTCAGTTCAAGCGGCTGCTGCGCGGCGTGCGGATGCTCGGCACCAGCATACACCTTGAGCTTGGAGTACATGGCGCGGCCCAATGGCCCCTTCGGCAGCATGCCCTTGACCGCACTTTCGATAACGCGCTCAGGCGCGTGATCGATCAATTTCTCGAAGGACATGGAGCGCAGACCGCCCGGATACCCGGTATGACGGTAGTAATTCTTGGCTTGCGCCTTGTTGCCAGTCACGCGCACCTTCTCGGCATTGACGACGACGATGTAATCGCCAGTGTCGACGTGCGGCGTGTATTCCGGCTTGTGCTTGCCGCGCAAGCGGCGAGCGATTTCGGTGGCCAGGCGGCCGAGCGTCTTGTCAGTCGCATCGACGACATACCAGTCGCGTGTGACGGACTGTGGCTTAGCACTGAACGTCTTCATGGGTGAATCACCAATTGCTTGTGTGGACGTCACGCGTGTAAAGGGCGTGAGCAGCCAATCCCTATTTTTCTTGGTTGCCGCGTCCCGAAAGACGGACAACGTTAGAGCGAGCGCGCATTGTACACGACGCCGCTCCGGCCATAAAGCACGATTTCGCGCTTCACGGCAACCCTCACGGCTTGTGAGGCAATGCCAGATATTCCTTGGACTGCATTTCCTGCAGGCGAGACAGGGTCCGCTCGAACTCGAACTCCAACTGGCCATGAGTGTAGAGCGACTCAATGGCAACCTCGGCGGAAATCAGCAGCTTGACCCCGCGATCATAGAACTCGTCGACCAGATTGATGAATCGCCGCGCCAGGTCTTCCGTGGCCCCGCTCATCTGGGGCACATTGGAGACGAGGACCGTATGAAACTCGCGGGACAACTCGATGTAGTCGTTCTGGCTCCGCGGACCATCGCATAGCGTCTCGAACTCGAACCATACGACATCTTCATGCAGACGACGAGGCTGCAGAACACGATGGTTAACGTCGATCTCAGCATCCCTCTCGCCTTCGGCACCCGCAATGGCATGGAAGCTTTCGCCCAGCGCACGGTCAGCGGCCTCACCCCACGGGTGATAGAAGATCTTCACTTGTTCCAACGCCCGCAAGCGGTAATCGACCCCCGAGTCGACATTGACCACTTCGCAGTGACGCTTGAGCAAGTCGATAGCAGGAATGAAACGCGCACGCTGCAGACCATTCTTGTAGAGGTCGTCGGGCACGATATTGGAAGTCGTCACCAACACCACACCCTGTGCGAACAACGCCTCAAGCAGATTGGCGAGAATCATCGCATCGGTAATGTCTTTGACGAAGAATTCATCGAGACAGATCACCCTGGCCTCAGAGGCAAACTTGCCCGCAATCAGCGTCAGCGGATTTCTCTCCCCCTTGTAATGCGTCAATTCATTATGCACACGCTGCATGAAGCGGTGAAAATGCGTACGCATCTTGTCGGCGAACGGCAAGGTCTCGTAGAACGTATCCACCAAATACGTCTTGCCTCGTCCCACGCCTCCCCAGAAATACAGCCCCAAAACCGCCGGCGGTGCCTCGAAGGGAGAAGGCGCGGACTTCTTGCCGAAGAGCTTGGCGACCTTGGACTTGAGGCCATCGTCACTTGCCGATGGTGCGCTCGACGATTGGCGTGGCGCATTTACCAACTCGTCATAGAGCCGCTGCAAGTGTTTAACGGCCTCTTCCTGATCGGGATCGTACTCGAAATCGTCGCGCTGCAAGTCCTGGCGATATTTTTCCAGGGGCGTACGTGCTTCCGCGGACGGGGGCATGGTGGCACTCATGGGGGCGAAACACACCTCGACTGAATGATGAAAGCTGTCATTATACGCGTCATCACGATACTTGCATGGACACACGCGGCATGGTGCCGCACTTTCGGGTTTGACCCGCCGCGCCAAGACACCGATATAATAGCCATGCCTGGTATGCCAACGCATCGCAACCGCATGCCCCGTGACGATCAAGGAGAGCATTGTGAACGAGAGCAACATCGACTGGATCCTGGCCATCGCGTGCTTTCTGGCAGGCATTGGCATCGGTGCCCTCGGCTACCATCTGCTGAACGCCAACGTGGCCCGCAATCAGAAGGTTCGCCAACGACTGGCAGAGGCGGAGCTGGAACTCAGTCAAGTCAAGGATTCACTGAACGACCATTTCGCCAAGGCTTCTGAGCTGGTCAACAGCATTCAGCGTCAAAGCCATGAGCTTGAGCAGCAACTATCTCAAGGTGCCGACCGCCTCGTCGACGATTTGCAGCTCAAGCGCCGCCTGCATCCGCGCCAAGAGGGTGAGACGCAAGAAGAAGATGCCGATCCACCCCAGATGCCACGCGACTACGCTGAGGGCGCCCAGGGCACGCTCTCGGAAAACTATGGCCTTGAGCCGCGCAGGCAGCGCGCCACCGAAGAAGAGACGCCGCCGCGCTACTGAGATTAGACGCTCAGGCATCCTTGTTGGACACCACTCAGGCTTGCTACAACGCTTAGGCGCCGACCGTTTCAAACGCTCGGCGCCTTCTTGTTTCGGAACCACTCAGGCAGGGTTGTCGATATCCACGAAACGATGCGTGATATCGAAACGTGACGCCAGCCAATCCCCCAGCGCCCTGACGCCATCACGCTCAGTGGCGTGATGGCCGGCCGCCACATAGGTCACCCCCATTTCACGTGCCATATGCGTGGTGCGCTCGGAAATTTCTCCCGAAATGAAGGCATCGACACCCGCCTCGGCCGCCAGCGGCAGCATATCCTGTGCGCCGCCCGTACACCACGCGACACGCTCGATCGACCGAGCGTGTCCCGCTATGACCAAGGGCTCACGCCCCAATTGTCGCTCGAGATGCGCCGCGAACGCGGCATGATCCATCGACGACGACGTATTTCCGTACCACAGGAGACCCTGCCCGAGCGCACCGTCGAGACAGCCTGACGGCGTGAGGTCGAGACGCTTGGCAAGCTGCACGTTATTACCCAACGTCGCATGCGCATCCAACGGCAGGTGATACGCCAACAGATTGATATCATGTGTCATCAACGTGGCCAGACGGCGGCGCTTCATCCCCGTGACCGCTACCGGTTCGTTCTTCCAAAAATAACCATGATGGACGAGCACCACATCCGCCTTCCAGGCCACGGCTTCATCGAGCAACGCTTGGTTGGCGGTGACACCGCTCATCACGCGCGTCACCGTGTCACGCCCTTCCACTTGCAGGCCATTGAGGGTGTAGTCCTTGAAGTCGCCGCACTGCAATTCGGACTCAATCGCGGCGATCAATTCTTGTCGAGCACTCATGGGCGGCTCCAGACAGCTTAGGGATGCAATGTTACACTCGGCGCCATTGTAACGGCTGCCCCACGGGGCAGCGACTGCCCGCTCGCCGACAAGGAACCTTACATGCGTCGCTCACTGATGTCGCTCGTCTGGCCCATCATCAGTGGCATCCTGCTCGCCATCGTGCTACTCAACGCTTTCCCCCAGCTAATGGGCGAGCGCAGCGCCGACGATGCCGCCACGCCAGTGCCCGATACCAGCGCCGTGCGCGCCATCGCAGAACGCACCGATACCGCCGAGCGCGCGCCGGAGGTCGTCGAGGCCGCACCCCTGAACAGGTCTCAAGGCCCCGCGAGCTATGCCAGTGCTGTGAACAAGGCGGCCCCCGCCGTCGTCAATATTTATTCGTCGCGCATGGTCGAGCGTAGCGAGCACCCGCTGATGTCCGACCCTTTTTTCCAGCAATTCTTCGGCAAGGACATGCCGCAACGTCAGCGCATGCTCTCTAGCCTGGGCTCGGGCGTCATCGTCAGCGCCGAAGGGTACGTACTGACTAACAATCATGTCATACGCGATGCCGATGAGATTCAGGTCGCCCTGCGCGACGGCCGCGAGACACTTGCCAAGGTCGTGGGCACCGACCCCGAGAGCGACTTGGCAGTGCTCAAGATTCCCAGCGAAAATCTCCCCGTCATCCAGCTCAGTGACTCCGAGCAAGTCGCCATCGGCGATGTCGGCCTCGCCATCGGCAACCCCTTTGGCGTCGGCCAAACCGTCACCATGGGCATCATCAGTGCCACAGGCCGTAACCATCTCGGTTTGAACGCTTACGAAGACTTCATCCAGACCGATGCCGCCATCAATCCTGGTAACTCCGGCGGAGCACTGGTCAATGCGGAGGGGGCACTCGTGGGGATCAATACCGCGATCTTTTCACGCTCAGGAGGGTCACAAGGCATCGGCTTCGCCATTCCCGCCAACCTGGCGCACCAAGTACTCGACCAGATCGTCGCCCATGGCCGTGTCATCCGTGGCTGGCTGGGCATCGATGTTCAGGCGATGACGCCCGATCTAGCGTCGTCATTCGGCCTCAAGACGTTGACCGGCGTGGTCATCGCCAGCGTCGTACCCGACGGCCCAGGTGACAAGGCTGACCTGCAACCGGGTGACGTGCTCATGTCCATCGACGGCGAGCCCATCATCGATGCCCGCGAGGCCATGGCCGATATCGCCGAGATATCTCCCGGCACAAAGCTCCCCATTACCATCGTGCGTGATGGAGAGAAACGCGAGATCACACTGACGGCTGGCGAACGCCCCGTAGCGTCGGAGTCAGAGGCGCAATAATCCTAACGCAGCATGCCCCCACCGGCGCACCGGTGGGGGCATGCGATAACTGCCCTTAGGATGCCAATCGTCGTCAGGTGTCGCCGAGACGATTCTCCGGGAGACGATTCTCCGGGAGACGATTCTCCGCCGAACGCGCATGCGCCGTCAGCGACTCTCCTCGCGCCAGCACCGAGGCAGTACGCCCCAGAGTGGCCGCGCCTTCCGGCGAGCAATGAATCAGCGACGAACGTTTCTGGAAATCGTAAACGCCCAAGGGCGAGGAGAAACGCGCAGTGCCTGAGGTCGGCAACACGTGGTTGGGACCGGCGCAGTAATCGCCCAGCGCTTCCGCCGTGTAACGCCCCATGAAGATGGCGCCGGCGTGACGTACGCCTTCCGCCATCGCTTCAGGGTCGTCAACCGATAGCTCAAGGTGCTCCGGCGCAATGCGGTTGATGATCGTCAGCGCCTCATCGCGATCACGGCACTGGATCAAGGCACCGCGTGACGCCAGCGACTCGCGGATGATCGCCTCGCGCTCCATGGTAGGCAGCAAACGTTCGATGGCGGCGTGCACCGCATCGAGATGGGCTACGTCCCAGCCCACGAGAATCGCCTGAGCATCCTCGTCGTGCTCGGCCTGTGAGAACAGGTCCATGGCCAGCCATTCGGGGTCGGTCTCACCATCGGTCACGACCAGAATCTCGGAAGGCCCCGCGATCATGTCGATCCCTACCTGACCGAACACCGCGCGCTTGGCCGTGGCCACGTAGATATTGCCCGGCCCGACGACCTTATCCACGCGGGGAATGCTCTGAGTACCATATGCTAGAGCCGCCACGGCCTGGGCGCCTCCCACGGTAAAGACATGATCGACACCCGCCAGATGCGCGGCCGCCAGCACGAGGTCATTGAGCACCCCGTCAGGCGTCGGCACCACCATGACGATTTCGCGCACCCCGGCAACATGCGCGGGAATGGCATTCATCAGTACCGAGGACGGGTACGCGGCCTTACCACCCGGCACATAGATGCCCGCACGGTCCAGCGGCGTGACCTTCTGGCCCAGCACACTGCCATCGGCCTCGGTGTACTGCCAGGACTCAGGCTTCTGACGTTGATGATAGAGGCGAATGCGCTCGGCAGCGTGTGCCAGTGCCTCACGCTGTGCATCCGGCAGGCCCTCATAGGCCTCGCGCAACCGTGCCGCATCCAGCGTCAACTCACTCATGTCACGCGCCTGCATGCGATCCAGGCGATTGGTGTATTCGATCACTGCGGCATCGCCTCGCGAGCGCACAGCATCGATGATCTCCTCGACGCGTTCGACCACCTGCTTGTCGGAGACACCTTCCCACTCCAGCAACGCTGTCAGACGTGTATCGAAATCGTCTTGTGTGGTGCTCAGACGCGCCACATTCATGGCATTGTCAGTCATCTCGCCCTCTCGTGTTCTTACGCCTGCGTCTCACCGCGCCGCGACTCGACCGCGCGCCCCAGGCGCTCGATCAGCGGCTTGAGCCGATCATGCTTCATGGTCATCGAGGCCTTGTTGACCACCAGCCGCGAACTAACCTCGTCGATCAATTCGCGCGGCTCCATGCCATTGGCGCGCAAGGTGTTACCGGTATCGACGATATCGACGATCTCATCGGCCAGATTCATCAAAGGCGCCAACTCCATGGCCCCGTAGAGCTTGATTACCTCGGCCTGAATCCCCTGTCGGGCATAGTAACGACGCGCCACATTGACGAACTTGGTGGCCACCCGCCGCCGCGCATGGGTTGGCTGCGCCCCGACCACACCGGCCGTCATCAACTTGCAGCGCGATATTTCCAGATCCAGAGGCTCATACAGCCCTTCGGCCCCATGCTCGAGCAAGGTGTCCTTGCCCGCCACACCGACATCGGCGGCACCGAGCTGCACGTACGTCGGCACATCGACGGCACGAATCACGACCAATTTGACATCGGGAAGATTGGTATCGAACAGCAACTTGCGGCTCTTGCCGAAGTCTTCCGCCGGCTCTACGCCCGCGTCAGCCAACAGCGGGAGCGTTTCTTCCAGTATGCGCCCTTTGGATAGGGCCAGAATCAGTTGCTTTGACATGATGTTGGCACGTCTATTGAACTTGGCGTTCCGCCACCATGACGGAACGGGAGAATGAAACCGACGATCAACCGGGTACGCGGCGAATCTTGGCACCGAGCAATTGCAGCTTCTCCTCGATGCATTCGTAGCCGCGATCGATATGATAAATGCGATCCACCTGCGTTTCGCCTTCCGCCATCATGGCCGCAATGACCAGGCTCGCCGACGCCCGCAAGTCAGTGGCCATCACCGGCGCACCGGAGAGATGTTCGACGCCCGTGATCACCGCGGCGTTACCTTCCAGCGCGATCCGCGCCCCCATGCGATTGAGTTCCTGCACATGCATGAAGCGGTTTTCGAAGATCGTCTCGACGACGGTGCCCGAGCCTTCGGCGACACAGTTGAGCGCAACGAATTGGGCCTGCATGTCGGTGGGAAACGCGGGGTAAGGCGCAGTGCGCACATTGACCGCCCGTGGACGCCGTCCACGCATATCGAGCTCCAGCCAGCCATCGCCCACCTCAACGCGGGCTCCGGCTTCATCGAGCTTGGCAAGCACGGCCTCCAGCGTATCGGCACGGGTGTTACGTACCCGGACGCGACCACTGGTCGCTGCGGCCGCCACCAAGAAGGTGCCCGTTTCGATGCGATCCGGCATGACATCGTAATGACACCCATGTAGGCGCGGCACGCCCTCGATCACGATCGTATCCGTGCCGTGGCCACGAATCCGAGCGCCCATGGCGATCAGGCACTCGGCGAGATCCACCACTTCCGGCTCACGCGCGGCATTCTCGAGTACCGTCGTCCCCTCGGCCAAGGTAGCAGCCATCAGCAGGTTTTCGGTGCCGGTTACGGTCACGGTGTCGAAGAAGATCGTGGCGCCCTTGAGGCGGCCGGCACAACGCGCCTGCACGTAACCACCATCGACATGGATCTCGGCGCCCATCGCTTCGAGACCGCGCAGATGCAAGTCGACGGGGCGAGACCCGATCGCGCAGCCGCCCGGCAAGGACACATCGGCCGTACCGAAGTGAGCCAGCAAGGGGCCGAGCACGAGAATCGAAGCGCGCATCTTCTTGACCAGTTCATAGGGCGCATGGCAATGCGTTACCTGAGAGCCATCAAGCTGAATGCTCATCTTGTCGCCCATCACCGGCTCGACGCCCATGCGCCCCAATAGCTCCAGCGTGGTGGTGATATCCTGCAAATGTGGCAGGTTGCCGATAGTCACCGGCTCATCGGCCAACAGGGTCGCCGCCAGAATCGGCAAGGCGGAGTTCTTGGCGCCACTCGCCCACACTTCCCCGTCGAGCGGCCCATTACCGGTAATGATCAATTTGTCCATGAAATTCCGTGCTTAGACGCCCGCGTTTTCAGGGGCTTGCTCCCACTGAGACGGGGTGTAGGTCTTGATACTGATGGCATGTAGAGCGCCACTGGCGATTTCATCTGACAACGCCGAATAAATCAGCTGCTGGCGCTTGACCGGCGATAACCCCTCGAAAACGTCACCGACGGCGACCACCTGGAAATTGCAGCCTTCACCTTGAATATGAAACTGGCAGTCGTCGATACGCGATTCGAGTAGGGCCTTGACGTCGCTGGGTTGCATAAGGCGATGGCTCCTGTGCTACGGCACGGCGCGCGTGACACGCACGAGTGCGGTAATTGAGTCGGGATTTCAAACAGGCATGATAAAGAAAACGGGCGCCGTTGGCGACGCCCGCTTGCACGCAGAACCCGGGAGGCGACGCTCCGCGTTGTCATGACGTTGCCGAAGCCACCCGTGACTCATCAATGGGAAGCAAGGGATCCAATCCCGCCATGGCCGTCAACCGCGCCAAAGGGTGCGACAAGGCCACATGGACGATATGCACGCCGTGCGACTGCGCGCAACGCAGCCATTCGAGCAGGACGCTGAGCACGGCACTGCTGGCACAGCTCACGCCGGTCAGGTCGAACTCGACATCGACATCGCGCGGTAAGCTTTGCAGCCATTCCCGCCCCTTGGCTGCCAACGAGGCGGCAGTGTCGAAATCCGCCTCGCCGTCGACTTTCAGAATACGCTCGTCACGTACCTCAAGCCGGGCATCGTCACGCTCGAGCAGGACATTCATTGGTCGTCGTCGCCGCCTTTTTCGAGCTCATCGGTGGCGACGTCAGGCGCCCAGCCATCGATGACCGCATCGATATCGCGATTATTGTCGCGCATGGCCTGATCGAACTGATTGCGGAACGTCAGCCCCAGATTGATGCCATTGACGATGACATTGATCACCCGCCACTCGCCGTCGCGCTTATGCAACGTGTACACCACGGGATAGACATCGCCATTGGTGGAGACCACTTCCATATCGACGCTGGCCTGATCCTCATAACGACGCTTGCTATCATTATCGAGCACCCGGATGTCGCGATAATCGAACGTCACCAACCCCTTGGCATACGTCTCGATCAGCGTCTTACGAAACGTCTCGACGAAACGTGAGCGCTGCTCCGGCGAGGCATTACTGAAATACCGACCCATGACGCTGGCGCCGATATAGCGAAAATCGGCCACGTCGTCGAGGCTATCGTCGACCAACGACTCAAGCTCTCCTTCATGCTCGGCGTAATAATCCTTGCGTCCATCCAGCTTTTGCATCAACGCGGCCACGTTGTCTTCGATCAGTTGCTGGGGCGCTTGCTGGGCCTGCGCTGTCAATGCCACGCACCATAGGACCGAGAGCAGTAGTGCGCAAAGACTGAAGCGCCGGGGAGTGAATTGCCTTGATGTCATGGGAACCTCCTTGGCTCAATCGTTTGTCATGTTCGACACGAACTGCTGAATCAATTGCTCCAGCACCAGCGCTTGCTGTGTATCGCGGATGGTGTCGCCTTCTTCGAGCATCTCGGGGTCGCCCCCCACGCTCAGGCCGACATATTGCTCACCCAATAACCCCGAGGTGAGAATCGACGCCGTACTGTCCCGCGAGATCTTGCCCTCCAGATCCTCGTCGAGCTCCATCGTCACCCGGGCATCGAGCCATTCGGTGTCTAGCGCGACATCACTGACGCGCCCGATGGTCACGCCTGCCATGGCAACCCTGGAGCCCGACTTGAGCCCGCCGATGTTGGCGAAATTCGCCTGCAGCGTGAAAGTATCTTGCGGTACGCCAAGGCTGATGCCACTGACGCGCAAGCCAAGAAACACCATGCCCAGAATTCCGGCCAGGACGAACAACCCCACGCCGAACTCCATCATCTTGCTGCGCTTCATCCAAGTTCTCCAAACATCAGCGCGGTCAGCACGAAATCCAATCCGAGCACCGCCAGGGACGAATAGACCACCGTGCGGGTCGTCGCCCGCGAGATGCCTTCCGACGTCGGGATCAGGTCATATCCCTGAAACACCGCAATCCATGTAACGACGAGACCGAACACCACGCTCTTGAGCATGCCGTTGAGAATATCGTCGACGAACGCGACACTGCTTTGCATATTGCTCCAATAGGAGCCATCGAACACACCCAGCCACTGCACGCCGACCAGGTAGCCACCCCAGATGCCGACCACGCTGAAGCCCACTGTCAGCAACGGCATCGAGATAAACCCCGCCCAGAGACGTGGTGCCACGATGCGCCGCAGCGGATCGACCCCGATCATTTCCATACTGGTCAACTGTTCGGTCGCTTTCATAAGCCCGATCTCGGCCGTCAGCGCCGAACCGGCGCGCCCCGCGAACAGCAAGGCCGCCACCACCGGCGCAAGTTCACGCAACAGCGACAGCGCCACCATCTGCCCCAGCGCATCCTCCGCGCCGAAACCGACCAGTATGGTGTAGCCCTGCAGGCCCAGCACCATACCGATGAATAGTCCCGACACCAGCACGATCGCCAACGACATGACACCAATGAAATGCATCTGACGCAGCCACAGATGCCACCCTTCGCGAGAAGGAATGCCCACCGCCGACTGAGCCAGGAACATCGCCGCCCGACCCAAGGCGCTCAGTGCATCGAGCGTACTTCGTCCAAGCGACGCGATAGGACGCATCATGAACGCTCTCCCTTGGTGGCCAGGATATCGCGATAAAAATCGGGTGCCGGGTAATGAAACGGCACCGGACCATCGGGCTCGCCATGCACGAATTGCTTGACGCGCGCGTCGCGATTGACATCCAGCGTTTGCGGGGTGCCATGGGCCATGACCTGGCCGTCGGCGATGATATACACGTAATCGGCGATAGAAAGCGTCTCCTTGATATCGTGCGAGACAATGACCGCAGTCAGCCCCAGGGCTTGATTGACCGTCTTGATCAGTTGCACTAGCACGCCCATTGAGATCGGGTCTTGGCCGACGAAAGGCTCGTCATAGAGCACCAATTCAGGGTCGAGCGCCACCGCACGCGCTAGCGCCACGCGCCTGGCCATACCACCGGACAACTCCGCCGGCGACAAGTTGCGCGCACCACGCAGGCCTACCGACTGCAGCTTCATCAGCACGATATCGCGCACCATGGCTTCCGGCAGGTCGGTATGCACACGCAAAGGAAAGGCAACGTTCTCGAAAACGCTCAGATCCGAAAACAGCGCGCCACTCTGGAACAACATGCCCATGCGCCGCCGCATCCGAAACAACGCGCGGCGAGACAAACCATGCACATCCTCTCCGTCGATACACACACGTCCCGCATCCGGCACTAGCTGACCGCCGATCAACTTGAGCAGCGTCGTCTTGCCCGTGCCGCTAGGGCCCATGACCGCGGTAATCTTGCCTTTAGGAATACGCAGATCGACGCCTCGAAAGATGTCATTCTCGCCCCGCGAGAAATGCAAACCCTCGACGTCGACCAGGGTCGTGTCAGTCACGTAAGGCTCATCCACGTCTCGATAATTATCGAACATCGTATCCTAACTCGAGCGATCACCGCCAGCCTCACCTTGCAACACTCTCGGCGAGTGCGTTTAATGAGCGCCCCAATTCGCTCGCCACTCCCCCGGGAGTCAGCGATGCTTGAGCCCAAGGCCGCGAAGGGCAACAATCACCATCATGAACACTGTTACCAATTACGATTATCGAGCCAGCGCGCGACGCACGCTGACACTCGAATCTCAAGCCATCGCCGCTTTGATCGAACGCCTCGACGAAGCCTTCGACCACGCCTGTCGACTGCTGCTAGCCTGCGAAGGGCGCGTCGTCGTCACCGGCATGGGCAAATCCGGGCATGTCGCTCGCAAGATCGCGGCGACGCTGGCCAGCACCGGCACGCCAGCTTTCTTCGTCCACCCTGGCGAGGCCAGCCACGGCGACATGGGCATGATCACGCCGCGTGACGTCGTCCTTGCCCTTTCCAATTCGGGGGAGACGGCTGAAGTCACGGCGCTACTACCGCTACTCAAACGCATGGGCGCCCCTCTGGTCAGCATGACCGGGCGCGCCGGTTCGACCCTATCGCGTCACGCCGAAGCACATTTGGATACCGCCGTGGCCCGCGAGGCCTGCCCCCTCGACCTCGCGCCAACCACCTCGACAACCGCCGCGCTGGCCATGGGCGATGCCCTGGCGGTAGCCCTACTGGAGGCGCGCGGATTCACCGCCGAGGACTTCGCCCTGTCACACCCCGGCGGCAGTCTAGGCCGACGCCTCCTGCTCAGGGTCGAAGACCTCATGCATCATGGCGAGCGCCTGCCCTGTGTCACGCTGGGCAGCCCGCTACGCGACGCCCTGCTGGAAATCACCCGTCAGGGCCTAGGCTTTACCTGCGTAGTTGATGAAGCCGGGCATCTAGCCGGCATTTATACGGATGGCGACCTGCGGCGCACTCTCGACCACCACGACGACCTGCGCCGTCTGCGCGTCGATGACGTCATGACCCACGGTGGCAAGACGATCCGACCGGAACTACTCGCCGCCGAGGCCGTCAAGATCATGGAAGACAACCGCATCACGGCACTCGCCGTGGTCGACGACGACGGACGACCGGTCGGCGCGCTGCACATGCACGACCTATTGGTCAGCGGCGTCATTTGAGGAGCCCCATGACATATTCCAACGATTGGCGCGACAAGGCACGTCACGTCCGGCTCTTGGCCTTGGACGTGGACGGCGTACTCACTGACGGCACGCTGCACTTTCAAAGCGATGGCCAGGAAACCAAGAGCTTCAACATCCTCGACGGCCTCGGCATCAAACTGCTGCAACAAAATGGCGTCGCCGTGGCATTGATCACCGGGCGTGAGTCGCCCATGGTTAGCCGGCGCGCCGAGGCGCTTGGCATCGCCCACGTCGCACAAGGTCGCGAGGACAAACTAGTGGCGCTGACCGCCTTGTGCGCACAGCTCGGCCTACCGCTGAACGCCGTCGCCTACTGTGGCGACGACTTGCCTGACCTGGCCGCGATTCGCGCCGCCGGGCTCGGCCTGAGTGTGAACAACGCCCCGGATTACGTCCGTGCACACGCCGACTGGGTCCCCTCGCGCTCGGGCGGCCAAGGCGCGGTGCGCGAAATCTGCGACGCCTTGCTGAGCTGCCAGGGACGGTGGGATGCTTGTCTCGCGCCCTATCTCGATGGCCAAGGATGAATCGCGTCATGCCGACTTTTCTGTCTTCTCGCAAATGGGCACGACTGGGACTATTGCTAGTACTGATAGTCCTGGGTATCGGCCTAGCCATCGTCGAGCAACGCGACTCTTCTTCCCCGGGCCCCGTCCCTAGCGATGACGCGGGCGAGCCCGATTACTACCTCGAAGGCGTCACCATGACGCGCTTCAACGCGCAAGGCATTCCCCATCAAACGCTTAAATCGCCGCGCCTCGTGCATACCCCTGTCGACGACATCATTCGCGCCGACTCACCTAAGGCCAAGATCCGTGACGAGGCGGGACGCAAGTGGGACATCGCCGGTGACAAGGGAAGCCTGGGGCCGCAACGCGATTTACTCACCCTGACCGGAAACGCCCAGCTCGTACAACCCGAGCAGGGCTGGCGCCTCGACACCGACGTGCTGTACTACCAATCCAGCGAAGGCCACGCCTGGAGTGACACCGAGGCCGTGTTGCGGCAGCATGAGCAGCGCGTGCGCGGCAATCGCTTCGATGCCTGGATCGACACCGATCAAGCGCGTCTGAGCGGTGATGTGCGAGGCCACCACCCACAGCTTGCCGAGGACGAATCATGAGGACACGACCATTGACGACGGCGCTGGCATGCGCCGCGCTAGGGCTCGCCAGTCACACGGCGCTAGCACTGGAAAGCGATGCCAGCCAGCCTATCGAGATCGCCGCCGATCAGCTCGATCTCGACGATAACGCCGGCACCGCGGTCTACACCGGCGACGTCGATATGCAACAAGGCAGCATGCAACTGACGGCCGCGCGCGTGGAAATCGAACGCAACGCGCAGGGTGAAGTCTCCACGGTCACCGCTCATGGCGGCGGTGGCGAACGCGCTTATCTCGAACAAAAGCCCGCGCCGGACGAGCCGGTGGCCAAGGGCTGGGGCGATACGGTGATCTATCATGCCGCCGAGCGTCGCGTGGAACTCATCGACAACGCCGAGCTTCACAAGGCCCGAGATACCTTCAATGGCGCCTATGTCGAATACTTTCTCGATCGTCGCCAGGTACAGGCACGCTCCGACGATGACGGCGATGGCAAGCAGCGCGTTCGCATGACGCTGACGCCCCGCGACAGCGAGTAGTGGCGTGTTTCGTGATTCACTCCCCCCATTAGGTAGGACCCGACGCCCATGAAGACCCTGAGTGCCGCCAACCTCGCCAAGAGCTACAAGGGCCGCCGCGTGGTGCATGACATCAGCCTGACCATACGTCAGGGCAGCATCGTCGGCTTGCTAGGCCCTAATGGCGCCGGCAAGACTACCTCGTTCTACATGATTGTCGGGCTGGTAGGCGCCGATGCCGGTAGCGTACACATCGACGAACGCAACCTGTCGCATGCGGCCATGCACGAGCGCGCCCGCGCCGGTATCGGCTATCTTCCCCAGGAAGCATCGATCTTTCGCAAGCTCTCGGTCGCCGATAACATCATGGCGATTCTCGAGACGCGCCGCGATCTCGACAAGGCCGCACGCAAGGCGCAACTCGAACGCCTCCTAGAAGAGTTTCACGTCACTCACATACGGGACAACCCCGGCATGAGCCTGTCCGGGGGCGAGCGTCGTCGCGTTGAAATCGCCCGCGCCCTGGCCACCGAGCCCGCCTTCATTCTTCTCGACGAGCCCTTCGCCGGGGTCGACCCGATCTCCGTTGGCGAGATAAAGAGCATCATCCGCCAATTGCGCGACCGTGATATCGGCGTCTTGATCACCGACCACAACGTCCGCGAAACCCTCGATATTTGTGACAACGCCTACATCGTCGGAAACGGACAGATCATTGCCGAAGGTCATGCCGACGCCATACTCGCCAATCAAAAAGTACGTGATGTCTACCTCGGCCATGAGTTCCGACTGTAAACGCAAGCCACTGGAACCGCCGCACGCTTATATAAATGGCATGATTGTTGCTTATATTCTTGCAAGTGGCGTCGTCGCGAGATAACTTACGGGCACCGTTTCAGGAAGCGACGATCGATTTTCCATGTCCATGAAACCTACCTTGCAGCTTCGCGTCGGCACACAGCTGACGATGACGCCCCAGTTACAGCAAGCCATTCAGCTCTTGCAGCTTTCAACGCTGGATTTGCGACAGGAGATCCAGCAAGCGCTGGACTCCAACCCCATGCTGGAGCTCGAAGAGGACTTCGAAGAGCGCGAGGTCAGCGAGACGCAGCAAGAGGATGACTGGACGAACGACATCCCTGAGAACCTGCCGCTGGATAGCGAATGGAGTGACACTTACCAGGATTCAGGTCCCTCACTATCGGGCGGCGGCGGCAGCGAGGAAGGTCCCGATATAGAGCGCAACACCGCGCATACCAGCCTTCACGACCATCTGGCCTGGCAACTCGCCATGGCCGATATGACACCGCGCGAACAGGCTATTGCCGAAAGCCTGATCGACGCTGTGGGGCCCGACGGCTATCTCACCCTGCCCCTCGAGGGACTGGTCGATGGCTTGCGCGGCCAAGGCCTTTCGGGGCTCAAGGTGGGCGATGTCGAACACGTCATGATGCGTGTACAGCAGTTCGATCCCACCGGCGTCGGCGCCCGCGACCTGCGCGAGTGCCTGTTGCTGCAACTCGGCGCCCTGCCCGAAGACATGCCACTACTAACTCAGGCCAAGCGTCTGGTACGCCAGTTCCTGGAAGCGCTCGCCAGCAACGATCGCAAGTTGCTCAAGCGACGGTTGCGCCTCGACGAGGCAGAACTCGATCACATCATCGCCCTCATTCGGTCACTCGACCCGCGCCCTGGCCTTGCCTTCGAGGACAGCAGCAACGATTACGTCATCCCCGACCTCGTCGCACGACGCATCCGGCAAGATTGGCGCATCGAGCTCAATCCCGAGGCTTTGCCCCGCGTCCGCATCCAGCCGGATTATGCCGCCCTCATCAAGCGCGCGGACAAGAGCGACGACAACACCTTCCTCAAGCAACACCTGCAAGAAGCCAAATGGCTGCTCAAGAGCCTTTCGAGCCGTAACGACACCTTGCTGCGAGTGGGCCAGGAGATCATGGCGCGCCAGCTAGATTTCCTGGAGCGCGGCGAGGAAGCCATGAAGCCGTTGATTCTGGCGGATATAGCCGATGCAGTGGACATGCACGAGTCGACCATCTCCCGCGTGACCACGCAGAAATTCATCCATACCCCACGCGGCGTCTTTGAGCTCAAGTATTTCTTTTCCAGCCACGTTGGCGGGCAAGGCGAAACCGACGCCCATTCCAGCACGGCGATTCGTGCACGCTTGAAGAAATTGATTGGTGACGAGCCACCACGCAAGCCTCTATCCGACAGCAAGCTCGTCGACCTGCTAGCTCAGGACGGCATTCCGGTCGCACGACGCACTGTCGCCAAGTACCGCGAAGCCATGGGCATCCCCTCTTCCAGCGAGCGTAAGCGACTCGCCTGAACGCGGGCGGATTGCACGTATCGGCCACGCTGCGTAGACTCGCCGCGGCCATCGTTATCCAGCGCTTTCTAGGGCTATGCAGCGCTCTAAAAAGGGTTACAATCGAAGTGCCAACCGATGGAATAGGAGCGTGCCATGCAAGCCAATATCACCGGTCATCACATCGAATTGACCGATGCTCTACGCGACTACGTCAATGAAAAGCTCGCGCGTCTGGAACGTCACTATGACAACATCACCACCGTCCAGGTCACGTTATCCATCGAAAAGGAACGTCACCTGGCTGCATGCACGCTTCATGCCGCAGGCGCGGACCTGCACGCCGATACACAAAGCGACGACATGTACGCCGCTATCGACGCCCTAACCGACAAGCTCGACCGTCAGCTCGTCAAACACAAGGAAAAGGTGCAGGCACGCGCTCAGGGCGCCGGTGCCCGTTAATTCGCCATGATATTGGAAAGCATCCTACCCCCCGAGCGCGCACTCTTCGGCGTGGCCGGGGGGAGTAAGAAGCGCGTGCTGGAATTTTTCAGCACCTTCATCGCCCAGAACACACCCAGCCTCGATAGCCAGGAAGTCTTCGGACGCCTCATCGGCCGTGAACGATTGGGCAGCACCGGTATCGGCAATGGTGTCGCTATTCCGCATGCGCGCAATCCACATTGCAAGGAGCCGATTGCCGGCTTTCTACGCCTGCAGGAGCCCATCGACTTCGATGCCACCGATGGCGACCCCGTCGATCTGATCTTCGTCCTGCTGGTACCAGAAGAAGCCGACGATGCCCATCTATCGTTGCTGGCTCAGGTTGCCGCCATCATGAACGATAGCGCCATCCGGACCAAGCTGCGCCAGGCACAGACCCAGCGGCAGCTCTACGATACTCTGATCGAGGCGATCCGCCAGCACGATAACAGCGCAAACTGACATCCGCGTAAACTGATATTCGCGCAACACAAGGGGCGCCCATGCAGCTCGTGATCATCAGCGGCCGTTCCGGCTCCGGCAAATCGATTGCCTTGCAAGCACTCGAGGATCTCGGCTACTACGCGATCGACAACCTGCCGGCCAGCCTCATGGCGCCCCTGATCGATGAGCTGCGTGAAGGTCCGCCGTCACGCACGCATATCGCGGTTAGTATCGACGCGCGCAATCTTCCCGAAGCCCTGCGGCGCTTTCCGGTGCTGCTCGAAGAGATCCGCGCCCGAGGCATTCAGTGTCAGGTCGTTTATTTGACCGCTGACTCGCGCATACTACTGGAACGCTACTCGGCGACGCGCCGTCGTCATCCGTTGACGCGAACCAGTGAAATGACGCTCGCCGAGGCCATCGAACAGGAGCAGACCTATCTGTCGTCGATCCGCGATATCGCCGATTTGGTCATCGATACCTCCAACTTATCGGTACATGAGCTGCGTGGACGCATCGCCGAGCAGGTAGCCCGTCATAGCGGTCGACATCTAACCTTGACGTTCGAGTCGTTCGGTTACAAACGCGGCGTCCCGCTGGATGCCGACATGGTGTTCGATGCTCGCTGCCTGCCCAACCCTTACTGGGACCCCCAACTGCGCGGTTTCGACGGTCGCGACTCACAGATCGTCACGTTTCTCGAAGCTTACCCCGACGTGCACGCCATGGCCGACGATATACGTCAGTGGCTGGAGCGCTGGCTGCCCGCCTATGTTGCCAGCAATCGCAGTTATTTGACCGTCGCGATCGGCTGCACCGGTGGCCAGCACCGCTCGGTATACCTGATCGAAGGGCTGGCTCGGTATTTTGCGACGCAAATGAGTGGCGTCCGTCTACGCCATCGCGAACTGGGCGTGCAAGCAGCGTTACCGGAGAACAGCGATGCCGCGTCGTAGGCTGCAACTCATCAACAAGCGCGGCCTCCACGCGCGCGCCGCGACCAAGCTCGTGCAATGCTGCCAACCCTACGCGGCGCGCGTCTGCGTCTTCCATGGCCAGCGTGAGGCGGATGCCACCAATATCATGTCACTGCTCATGCTGGCAGCCCCCTGCGGAACCGAACTCGACATTCAAGCCGAGGGCGAAGATGCCGACGAGGTACTCAAGGCCCTCACTGCCTTGTTCGAGGCACGCTTCGAGGAAGATGTTTGATTAGCGAACAGTGTTCGCGCCTTACCAAAGCAATGTTAGAATAGTGCCTCGCCCTAGAATCGACAAAGGATGCCGATTCCCCATGAGCCCCAATCACAAGCAATTACAGCCCCGGCTGGACCGCCTCAGCGAGGCCTTGGAAAGCGGTGCGTTGGACCAGGCGCGCCGCATGCTCAATCGTGGCTTGGCACCGGTCGACGTCGCGCATCTGCTCGAGTCGACGCCGCCGCGTGAGCGCAATGTGCTTTGGGAGCTAGTCGAACCCGACTTGCAAGGCGATGTACTGCAATACCTGGGCGACGATATCCAGAGCGAGTTCTTGAGCCGCATGGATGCCGAACAGCTCGTCTCGGCGACCGAAGGGCTCGATGTCGACGACCTCGCCGACTTGCTGCAACGCTTGCCCAACACGGTCATTCACGAAGTCCTGCAAGCCATGGAGGCGCAGGAACGCCAGCGAATCGAGACCGTGCTGTCCTATCCCGAGGACACCGCTGGCGGCTTGATGAACACCGATACCATCACCATTCGCCCGGATATCACCCTGGACGTGGTGCTGCGTTATCTACGCCGACACGAGAAACTGCCCGACTCCACCGATACGCTGCTCGTCGTCACCCGCCGCGACGAACTGATCGGCACGCTACCGCTCAATTTGCTGTTGGTGTCCGATCCTTCGATCTTGGTCCGCGAGGTCATGAACACCGACTTTGCCTCGGTGCAGGCCACGGCCGCGGACACCGAAGTCGCCAGCCTGTTCGAGAAATTCGATCTGATTTCGGCGCCGGTGGTGAGCACCGACGGCGCCCTGCTGGGCCGTATCACCATCGACGACGTGGTCGACGTCATTCGTGAGGATGCCGAGCACCAGGTCATGAGCATGGCCGGCCTCGACGAGGACGAGGACACCTTCGCGCCGGCGTGGCGCACCGGGCGTCGACGCGCCGTGTGGCTGGGCATCAACCTGATCGCGGCGACCATCGTATCGTTCGCTATCGGCATCTTCGAATCGACCATTCAGCAAATCACCGCGCTGGCCGTCTTGATGCCCATCGTCTCCAGCATGGGGGGTATCGCCGGGTCGCAGACGCTGACGGTGCTGATTCGTGGGATTGCTCTGGGACACGTCGGCGGCGCCAACGTGCAGTGGCTGCTGGTCCGCGAAATGCTTTCGGGGATGATGAACGGAGTGCTATGGGCCGTGATCGTAGCCCTGGTCGCCATCGTGCGCTTCGACGACTACAAGCTCGGCGGCATCATCGCCTTGGCGATGGTCATCAACCTGACCGTCGCCGCGCTGGCCGGCACCGTTATTCCCGTACTACTCAAGCGCCTGAAGATCGATCCAGCGCTCTCGGGAGGCGTGCTCTTGACGACGATCACCGATGTGGTCGGCTTCGTCGCGTTTCTGGGACTGGCCGCGGCGCTCTACTGAGACGCGGTGCCGAGGCACCGCGTCGCCGAGCGTTTTACTCGCCCGCTACCGTCATGTCACCGATCAACCAACTGCCGGTATGCACGCTGCCCCGCGTATCGGTATCGCTGCCCACGCCTTGAAGATTGGCGAACATATCGCGCAAGTTGCCGGCAATGGTGAACTCCTCCACGGGATGCTGAATCTTGCCATCCTCGACCCAGAAACCCGACGCACCGCGTGAATAATCACCGGTCACGCCATTGACACCCTGTCCCATCAACTCGGTAACGAGTACGCCACGCCCCATCTGCGCGAGCAATTCATCCCGCGAGACGAGAGGCGCGTCGATACGCAGGTTGCGTGCACCGCCGGCATTGCCGGTCGTGGTCATTCCCAGGCGCCGCGCGCTATACGTCGAGAGCATGTAACTCGCCAAGCGCCCCTGGTCGAGGAATACGTTATCGCGCGTGGCAACGCCATCGTTATCGAAGGCCGTGCTCGCCATGGCGCCATATTCGCGAGGCCGTTCGCGCAGAGTGAACCACTCGGGGAAGATCATCTCACCCAACTGACCGCACAGGAAGGATGCCTCGCGGTACAAGGCGCCCCCGGCGATGGCGCCCATGAAACTGCCCACCAACCCGCTGGCAAGCTCGGGTGCAAAGAGCACCGGCATCCGTCCCGTCGCTGGTGAGGTCGCCCCCAACCGGGCCAACGTCTTCTCGGCGGCACGCCGCCCCACCACCTCGGGCGACTCCAAGTCCGCCGGATTGCGTACCGAGGTATAGTCGTAATCGCGTTGCATGTCCGACCCCTGACCGGCGATCAACATGCACGACAGCGAGTGGCGGCTTCCGCGCTGGCTACCCAGAAACCCATGGCTATTGCCGTAAACGCGCACGCCTTCACCACTGGAAAGGCTCGCCCCCTCGGAATTGGCGATACCCTCGACCCCGCGACCGGCGGACTCGCAAGCAAGCGCCAGTTCGATGGCATCGTCGGTGCTCAACGGCCAAGGGTAATGAACACCGAGATCCGGCAATTCCGTCGCCATCAGCGCCGCCTCGGCCAAGCCCGAGGCCGGGTCTTCCGCCGTATAGCGCGCGATATCCAACGCTTTCTCGACCGCCGCACGCAAGGATTCATCGCTCGCGTCGGATGTCGATACGCTGCCCTTGCGCTGCCCCACATACACGGTCACCGCGATACCCTGATCGCGGGATAGTTCGACGTTTTCCACGTCGCCCAGGCGTACACCGACCTCGATCCCCTGGTCCACGCTGGCGCCCACTTCGCACGCATCGGCGCCCAATCGCTTGGCCAATTCCAAGGCCTGCGCGACGCGTGCCTCCAAGCGTGCTTGCTGCTCTACGGCATCGAAGGCCTGGCTCATGGTCTACTCCTGTACTCATAAGGCCCGAGACATTGCTCAAGGGCTCGGTAGGATTGTCGAGGAAGCCTGATATACTGCACGGTCATCCCCGAAGCATGATGGTAATGCAATGTCGATCGACCTCCCCGACCCGCACGATGAAGAGGCGGGACGCCCCAGCAAGACCCAGCGCAAGAACGAGATGAAAGCCCTGCAAGCGCTGGGTGAGCGCATCATCGCCATGAGCGATGCCGAACGCGCACGCCTACCGCTTTCCGACGACATGCGCTTCGCGGTCGAGGAAACCTCGCGTATCCGCTCCCACGAAGGCCGGCGTCGCCACATGCAATACGTGGGCAAGGTCATGCGCCGCGAAGACCTTACGGCCATCCAGGCCACGTTCGACGCCATCGAGCAGGAAAGCTTACACCGCGATAACGCCTTTCATCGTCTCGAGCACTGGCGCGACCGGCTCATCGAGGACGACAGCGCAGACGCGCTGGAGGCCTTCATCGCCGAATACCCCGAGGTCGACCGCCAGACGCTGCGGCAACTCACCCGCAACGCCAAAAGCGAACGCCAGCGCGAGAAACCGCCGACGAATGCTCGCAAACTGTTCAAACTGATCCGCGAAACCGCCGGCCTCTAAGCTAGAAGCCCCAGCTTCGCCGCTCGAAGCCAGGAATTTTCTTCAAGCTTCCGGCCGCGTAGCGGCGCTCTTTCCGCTTCGAGCTTTATGACTGCGTTCCGCCCACGGTGAGTTCATCGATCTTGAGTGTCGGCTGGCCCACGCCGACCGGCACCCCCTGACCTTCCTTGCCGCAGACACCAATACCGGTATCCAGCTCGAGATCGTGACCGATCATCGATACCTGTTGCATCACCTCCGGCCCGTTGCCGATCAAGGTCGCGCCCTTGACCGGTGCGGTGATCTTGCCGTCCTCGATCAAATAAGCCTCGGAGGCAGAGAACACGAAACGTCCCGACGTGATATCGACCTGGCCACCACCAAAGCTCACCGCATAGATGCCCCGCTTGACGCTCTTGACGATATCCTCGGGATCATCCTGGCCAGCCAGCATGCAGGTATTGGTCATGCGCGGCATGGTGACGTGTGCATAGGACTCGCGACGCGCATTGCCGGTGGGCGCCATGCCCATCAGGCGTGCGTTGAGCTTGTCCTGCATGTAACCCTTGAGGATACCGTCCTCGATAAGCGTGTTGCGCTGGCTCGGCGTACCCTCGTCATCCACGCTCAGCGATCCGCGCCGGTCGGATAGCGTCCCGTCGTCGACGACCGTAACACCCGGCGCGGCCACACGCTCGCCGATACGCCCCGCGAAAGCCGAGCTGCCTTTGCGGTTAAAGTCCCCTTCGAGACCGTGCCCCACCGCCTCGTGAAGCAGAATACCGGGCCAGCCGTTGCCCAACACCACCGGCATCTGGCCGGCCGGCGCATCGACCGCCTCCAGATTGACCTTTGCCTGACGCACCGCTTCCTTGGCGAAGCGTTCCGCCACATTCTCGTCGCGCAAGCGCGCCATCGAGTAACGACCGCCACCGCCGGCACTACCGCGCTCACGACGCCCGTCACGCACAGCGATGACGCTGACGTTGAACCGCACCAAGGGGCGAATATCGGCTGCTAGCGTGCCATCGCTGGCGCGCACCATTACCACTTCATAGACGCCCGACAGCGAGGCACTGACCTGCGTAATGCATGGGTCGGCGGCGCGGGCCACGCGATCCGCCGTCTTGAGCATGGCGATTTTATCCTCAGCGGATAGCCCCGCCAGAGGATCGACATCGGCATAGCGGCGCGTGGGCATGGCGGCCTGAACCGCCTGAGGTGGCAAGCGTTGGCCGCTTCGCGCAATGCCTGCTGCGATACGTCCGGTATCGGCCAGCGCATCGGCGCTGATCTGATTGGAGTAGGCGAAGCCGGTCTTTTCCCCGGTCAGGGTGCGTACGCCGACGCCACCATCGATGCTGTAGCCGGCCTCCTTGACGTCGCCATCCTCGAGGATCCAGCTTTCTTGCCAGGTACGTTGAAAATATAAATCGGCATAGTCGATGCCCGGCCCCATGGCATGACTCAGGCCGGTATCTAGCGCCGCCAGGTCGAGACCGCCCGGCGCGAGGAGCAATGAGGTCGCCTGATTCAAGGCGCTATCGTTGAGTGCGTTCATCGGGCGCTTTCCAGTGTCAGTTGCGGCGACGACCATGGGCCGTGCACGCGGTAATGTATCTGCGTTGCCTTATCGAGCCAGCCGCCGAAAAGCTTGTGGGCAAGGTACAATCCCACGCCTACTTGCGGTGCGCCAACGAGCACGGCCGCGAGCGGCAAATTCTGGCTCACCGGCACGGTGATACCCAGTCGCTGATTCAGTGTACGCTGCACGAGATCGACTTCGCCTTGCAAGGTAAAATGGGTAGCCGAACCGTCGATTTCAACCGGGCCTCGAGTCACGAGCTTGCCGTCGAACAGCGTCGCCTCGCCATTCACGCTATTGAAAGCCGTCCCTTCCTGGGTAATATCGGAGAAATCCAACGTCAGCCGACGGAAGATATTATCTAGGTTGAGCAGCCCCACCAGTTTGGCAGGGCCCGAGTCGACCTGCCGGAAACGGCCATTGGTCAATGCCAGCGACACGCTACCCTGCGAGCGTTCCACTGCAAATTGCCATGGCGCGCCAGGCCATGCCAAGCGCGCATTCAGGTCAACGCTTTCGCTATTGACCACTTCGGGCTGTCCCAGGCGAACCAGGGCGTCGCCGAGATTGCTGCCCTTCAGGGCCAACCGCGCGCGCGTCAGGCTACCTGCTTGCCCCGCGGTTTCCCAAGCCAGCTCGCCGCTCGCCGTCACGCCGTTGACCACCAGCGACAACGGCTTGATATCCAAACGCTGTGAAGAAGTCTGCCAATCGGCATCGAGCGGACCGAAGGTTTGTCCGTCATGGCGCAGCTCGCCGACATGCAAGCGCCCATCGGGCCAGCCTTCCACGCCATCCGGAAGCGCGACGGGGTCCGGCGGTGTGGCGATTTCATCGATGAGCCTCACCTGGCCGTCGCCTTGGGTGGCACTCTCGGCAGGCCACAAGGTATCGAGATCGAGTCGCGCGAGGTTAATATCCAACGGACGCGGCGTCTCTGGCCGCCACTGCGCTTCTCCCGCCGCCACCGGGCCCGCCAGTGTCAGTTGCCATCCTTCCTCGAGCGGGGTGGCATCGGCTTGTAACGCTCCCCGACATTGTTCATCGAGAACGACACATGGCGTCGAGACGGCGATACGCCGCAGACCGCTCGAGACGTCTTCGCCGGTGCCACTCGATGTGTCGTCCGGCACGCCCTTGGGTTGCGCAGTGACTTGCCGATTGAGATCGCGTTCGCGCAGCAGCGAGATCCATTGTTGGGGATCCAAGCGAGGCGGCTGCCAGTTCACGGTCCAACCATCCTGCTGTGGCCACTGAGGCGCTTCCGGCCAATTTTCCAACCATGCCTGGCCTTGTAAGCGTTCGCCTTGCGTACGCCAGCGTAAGCGCCCCCAGTCCGACACTCGAACTCGGCCGCTACCCGAGGCCACATCCGCGCTGACTTCCAGCGGCGTTGTGTCGTCGACGGTCTTGCCAAAGGGGGCCGGCAGGCGCAGGGCCAGACCCTTGAGATCGCTGGTGACGCGCACGCTCGCGTTGTCCTCGTCATCGAAGGTAACCCGTGCGCGATACGGTAGCGTGCCCTCGGCAAGCGCGGGCTGCGGCGCTAGGCGCGCCCAGCTCAACAGCCCCTCGGCGCTGGCACGGCCCGTGAAGGTGAAGCCATCACCGCCCATATCCAGCGTGCCCTTCATGTTGCCTCCCAACGCCCGTGCACTCACGTCACCGGTCAGCAGGTCCTGATCCTTGAGGTGTCGATAACGCATATCCCCCTCAACATTCTGGAGCGGAAGGCGCAACATGCCGAGATACAGTTGCGAGGCCTCGACGCGCCCCTGGATATCGGCCTTCATCGCTTCAGGAATTGCCAGTGGAATCGTCATGTCGAGATCGGCCTCGACGTGGCCTTCACTCTGCCAATCGGCGAAGGTTTCGCTGAGCCCTTCCAGCGGCGCTTCGGCGAGATAATCCAGCAAGGCCTGGCTGGACCCTGTGACCGGCCCGCGCACACCCAACGTATTGCCGACCATCAAGACGCGGGCGTCACGCGTTTCCAGACCCATGCTGGAAGCGTGATCCACCTGCGCAACCAGGGTCTGGTTGTCGATATCCAAATGGCCGGCAACGTTTTCCAGCGCTGGCCATTCGGGATCATAAGGCAGACGGCCCTGCTCGACATCCAACTGTAGCTGCAGGCGATCGTCGGGATTGACGAATAACTCTCCCTCGGGCGCCTCGCGTTCGGTCAGCGTCTGCGACAAGGACAGACTGCCCTGAGCAACGCGCCCACTGACCTGCGACAGCCAATCGAGCAATTCTTCGTCCATGGCTTGGGTGGGGAGCCAGTCGAGCAGCGGTGTATCGATCGCATCGGCATCGGAAAACGCCAAGTCAAGATCGAGATGCCCGGGTACGTCCTCAGCCAGTGGCAGGTGGACCGCAAAGGTGCCATTCACCTCGGCCCCACGCCAGTTGGCTTGCAACGCCTTGCTCTCGATGTCGAAGGCGTTACCGTCACGCTGCCAGTCAATACGCCCGCTCGCGGCATCCACCTCGATCGGTTGGGCATAGACGTCGGGGAACGCGAGCGCCATGCTCGACTCATCACGAAATTGTACGCTTCCCGAAGCGTTTTCGGTGGTCACCCAGGCGCTGAATGGTCCGCCACCGGGAATGCCATCCCAAGCCGACACGCGTGCCCCCGTCAATGCCGTGCGTGAAAACCAGCGGCCGTCATGACGCCCGACTTCGAGGCCGGCGACTTGCCCCTTTGGGGCCATCTGCTCGAGCATTCGTGCGTGCTCATCGGATAATGGCAGCATGCCGCCCCAGGCGGCCAACGCATCCAGGGAAAAACCACTGCTGCGCAGCCACCAGTCGGCGCCTTCAACGCGCGCCTGTAATCGCTCGGGCAAAGGGGAGCCTTCGTGGCCGTCGCCGTCGCGCTTGGCGCCTAACCCATTGGCCCAGATATCCCAGCCGCCATCATCATCCCGCAACGCCTGGGCACGCACGCCGATATCCTCGAACGCCAGCGGCGGGCCATCACGCCGCGTGATATTCAGCCTGGGTAGCGACAAGCGCAGGCGAGCATCCTCGAGACGGGCATCATGCCAACGGGCCCATAGCCGGGCGTCGCCTTCTACTGTTTTCAGAGTGTAGCGTTGCTGAGCGGTCAACACCTGTCCCAAGGCACGCAACCCTTGGGCATTGACGTCAACTTGCAAGGCGGCATTGAAGGCACCCAGCCCATGACGCCCGGGCAGCACCTCGAGCACCGCACTCAAGGCCGCCTCCGGCTGGCCGTCGACATGCATCTGGCCTTCGAGGTGGGCCTGTGAATCGCCGCCCGCCATCAGCACGCGCGGTGCCACGAGCGTGACATCATTCTGTCGCCCATGCAGGACCACGCGCACGTCATGAATGGCGACACGCTGACGCAGAAGAGCGCCGACCCAACGGTCGATATCGGCGAGGCGGAAGCGGCCCGGTGCCTGAACCTCATCAGGCACTTCCGCCGAAGGCCAGCCCCATCCCCCTTCGGCACGCTGATAGAGATGCAGCGTCGCTTGTTCGACCTCGGCCCTTTCGAAAACGGGGTACCCCGCGCGCAGCGACGCCAGAGTATCGAGACGCGCATGCGCGCTCTCGAGGCTGAGCAAAGGCGGCGCCTGGGGTGCTTTAGCACGCAAGGTCATTCCCGAAAGCGTCGCCGACGGGTCCCAACCATGCCAAGCGGCGCCGATATGCTCGAGCTCGGCATCGGCGCTGAAACGTTCGGAAAGCTGGGCTTCGATATCGTCGCGAAACGCATCGGCCTGTGTTGCCAAGCCGCGCAACGCCAGCAGCACCAGCACAATGATGCTCAGTACTACTGCCACGACCGTGAGCGCCCAGCGCCACCCTCCTCGCAACGCATTCATGGGCTCACATCAGCACGATGTCGTACTGCTCCTGGGAATAGTGGGCTTCGACCTGGAAGCGGATCGTCTTGCCGATAAAGGCTTCCAGGTCCGCCACCGCCGTCGATTCCTCGTCGAGCAGGCGATCGACCACGCCCTGAGAAGCCAAGACCATGTAGGTTTCCGGGCTGTAGGCACGCTCCTCGCGCAGGATTTCCCGAAATATCTCGTAGCACACGGTCTCCGGTGTCTTGAGCGTTCCGCGTCCCTGGCACGTCAAGCAAGGCTCGCACAGGGTCTGCTCGAGGCTTTCGCGGGTACGCTTGCGCGTCACCTGCACCAAGCCGAGCTCGGTCACGCCGGTCAGCTTGTTCTTGGCGTGGTCGCGTTCCAGCGCCTTCTCGAGAACACGCAGGACTTGACGCTGGTGCTCGAGCTCTTCCATGTCGATGAAATCGATGATGATAATGCCACCCAGATTGCGTAGCCGAAGTTGACGCGCAATCGCCGTGGCCGCCTCGAGGTTGGTCTTGAAGATGGTTTCCTCAAGATTGCGATGCCCCACGTAACCACCGGTATTGACGTCGATGGTGGTCATCGCCTCGGTCTGGTCGATCACCAGATACCCGCCCGACTTGAGCTGCACCTTACGGCCCAGGGCTTTCTGGATCTCGTCCTCGACGCTGTAAAGATCGAACAGCGGGCGCTCACCGGGATAGTACTCGATGCTCGACTCGACATCGGGCATGAATTCCTTGGCGAACTCCTTGAGCTTGGCGTAGTTTTCGCGCGAGTCGATGCGTACGCGCTCGATATCGGCGCGCAACACGTCGCGCAACGTGCGGATGAATAACGGCAGATCATCGTAAAGAAGGGCCGGTGGCGTGGCGCTGTGGCGACGTTCATCGACCTTGCGCCAGAGCCGCAACAAGAAATGCATGTCGGTCGCCAGCTCTTCCTGCCCCACTCCCTCGGCCGCCGTGCGGATGATCACGCCCCCCGGCGCTTCATCTTGCATTGCCGCCTGGGAGGCTTCGATCAACGTCTTGAGCCGCTCGCGTTCGCTCTCATCCTCGATACGCTGGGAGACACCCGTATGCGGCGAGTCGGGCATGTAGACCAGATAGCGCGACGGCACCGACAGGTGCGTGGTCAAACGCGCCCCTTTCGATGCGATGGGATCCTTGGTGACCTGCACGACTAACGACTGACCTTCCTGGAGCAAGTGCGAGATCGTGGTGTGCTCATCGATGCTCGCATTGGGTGCAACGACTTCGTTGACATGAATGAAGGCCGCTCGCTCGAGCCCAATATCAACGAAGGCGGCCTGCATGCCAGGCAATACACGCACCACCTTGCCCTTATAGATATTGCCCACGATGCCACGCCGACGGCTGCGTTCGATGAAGGCTTCTTGCAAGACACCGTTCTCGACCACGGCGACGCGTGTCTCCATGGGCGTCAAATTGATCAGTACCTCGCCGCTCATGCGTTGCCCCTAACCAGATAATCTGTCGGCATTATGGCACAGCCAAGCGCTGGCCCCACAGCGAGACACCTTGGCGCGTCAATAACTTGGCAGTCTCGAAAAGGGGTAACCCGACCACTGCGGAGTGACTGCCTTCAATGCGCTCAACGAAGATCGCCGCCAAGCCTTGAATGGCATAGGCGCCGGCCTTGTCGACGGGCTCACCACTACGCCAGTAGGCCTCGATCTCGTGCGTTTCGAGCAGGCGCAGTGTCACTCGAGTCGTCACGCAGGTCGACAACATGCCGCACGGCCCCGTCACCGCGACGCCCGTCATCACCTCATGTGTGGTGCCCGACAACGCTGTGAGCATGGCGACTGCATCTTCGCGATCACGCGGTTTGCCCAGGATACGCTGCCCCAACACCACGGCTGTGTCGGACCCCAGTGTGGGTAACGACGTGCCCACCGCACCGGCCTGCGCCTTGTCTCGTGCCAGGCGCTCCACATAAGCGGCAGGCAATTCCCCTGACTGCGGTGTCTCATCGATATCGGTCGGTACTATTTCGAGCTTGACGCCGATCGACGCCAATAACTCACGGCGACGCGGCGAAGCCGACGCCAGGCGCAACGACGCCCCCTGGTGTGTGGACATGCGCTTTTCCTCACGGTTTGGGTGGCAGAGGCCACGCGCATCGAGGTAGCAGAGTCAGACGATTTTCAAGCGGCGACGCAGTACTTGCATCATGGTGAACAACCACGGCCACAAGGCAGCGCCTACGAGCGCGGGCAGCAAGAATGCCAGATGGATAGAGACGGGGCCGAAGATCGTGCGCAGCCATTGCTCGACCAATTGAATCAAGCCCAGCAACACAAACAGCAGAACGGCCTGTTGCCAAATGGAATAGGCACGCAGGCGTTGATAGAGCAAGAGACACAAATAGGTAAGCATCGACAACGTCAAGGCGTTCTGGCCCAAGGGCGTGCCCTCGATCAGATCCAGCAGCAAGCCGAGCACGAAACCATGGAGGACGCCGACGCGCTGGGGGGCAGCAATGCACCAATAAGCCAATGCCAGACCAAGCCAATTGGGACGCCACATCAACCATGCATCGGGCAGCGGCATGACCTGCAAGCACAAGCTCACCAGCAGGGTGAACCAGATCATGAGAAGTCCTGGCAAGCGCATCATTAGCGCGCCTCCTCAAGCTCGCTGGGCATTTTTCCCGTCCCACCATCCATCAAGTGCAAGGCGGCCTCGATATTGACATCGCTGGTAACGGCCGCCGCTGCAGGTGAGGGAAAAAGCAGCAAGAAATGCCGAGAGCGTTCGGGTTGCGCAAGCGGTCGTGCCTCGACATTCGCGAAAGAATGCTGGCCATCCCTATCGACCTGCGTGATCTCCGCGACAGGGTAGCCCTCAGGAAAACGCCCGCCCAAGCCCGACGTCGTGAGCAAGTCACCTTCCTTGATATCAGCGGTCGCCGGCACATTGAGAACATTCAGAGTATCGAGATTGCCGGAGCCCTGGACGATGAAACGCTGCCCGCTGCGATTGATCTGAATCGGCACTGCATTGTTGGCGTCACTCACCATCAATACACGGCTCGTATAGGCGGATACGGCGATGACCTGCCCGATCAGGCCGGAGGCATCCATTACCGGTTGGCCTACATAGACACCATCACGTCGCCCTCGCCCGATCACCATCTGCTGGGTGAAAGGGTCGGAATCCAGCGACAATAACTCAGCCGTGATATATGGCGCCTCATCACGCGGCGCGGCATGCAGTAACTCTCGCAGACGCACGTTTTCCGCCGTCAAGTTCGCCATGCGCTGCACACGATGCGATAGCGTCAGCAACTGCTGGCGCAAACGCTGGTTTTCATCCACCAGAGCACGCTGATCCGAAAAGACCAGTGCCGCCCAGGACAACCCTTCACTGGGCCAACTCACCGCCCATTGCACGGGCGCCACCACCGTGGTCAGTTGCGAGCGCACATCGTCCATGAAAGGCAGGCGATGCTCCGCGAACATCAACGAAAAAGCAGCCACCGCACATAGCAACATACGATAGCTAGGCACCGGGCCATGCGAAAACAGAGGTTTAATAAGCCTTCCTCCGCAGACAGGGCGCAAGACTCATAACGACCGGACACACGCCTGAAGCCACTCGCGATGCGTGTGGCTTCCAGGCAAGCGTATCGGCGCTAACATGGCAAGCGCCCGCGTGCGTCAATCGCTGGACAGCAACTCGAAGGTCCGCTGGTCGATCATTTCCAGCGCCTTGCCGCCGCCACGGGCCACACATGTCAACGAGTCCTCGGCAACGATCACCGGCAAGCCCGTCTCTTCGGCGATCAGCTTGTCGATGTCACGCAGCAACGCACCACCGCCGGTCAACACCACGCCACGTTCGGCGATGTCCGACGCCAGTTCGGGAGGCGATTGCTCCAAGGCGCTCTTGACCGCCGCGACGATGGACGAGAGTGGGTCCTGCAAGGCGTCGAGAATCTCGTGCGAATTGAGCGTAAAGCTACGCGGAATGCCTTCCGCCAGATTGCGACCGCGCACATCGATTTCACGCAGCTCGCCGCCGGGATAGGCACACCCGATTTCTTCCTTGATACGCTCGGCGGTCGCCTCGCCGATCAGGCTACCGTAATGACGGCGCACATACGCCGTAATCGCCTCATCGAAGCGATCGCCCCCGACGCGAATCGATTCGGAATACACCACGCCGTTGAGCGAGATGATCGCGATCTCGGAGGTCCCGCCACCGATATCGACGACCATTGACCCCGTCGCCTCCTCGACCGGCAGGCCGGCACCGATGGCCGCGGCCATGGGCTCTTCGATGAGGAAAACCTCACGCGCGCCGGCACCTTCCGCCGATTCCTTGATGGCGCGCCGCTCGACCTGGGTCGACATGCACGGCACACAGACCAAGACACGCGGGCTCGGCGTCAAGAATGTACTTTGATGCACCTTACGAATGAAGTGCTGGAGCATCTGCTCAGTGACGGTAAAATCAGCGATGACACCGTCCTTCATGGGACGGATCGCGGTAATGTTGCCAGGGGTACGACCTAGCATGCGCTTAGCATCGATCCCCACGGACGCGACGGTGCGCATATTGCCAGACTGGCGGATAGCCACGACCGACGGCTCGTCGAGCACGATACCGCGACCGCGCACGTAAATCAGTGTGTTGGCGGTTCCCAAGTCGATCGACAGATCGCTCGAGAAAAGCCCCCGTAAACGTTTAAACATGGAAGTCTTTCACCTAGTCCAGACCGGAACCCTGTGCGGACGCAAACGGTACCATCGCGGGGATGGCGCGGCAAGCAAAGGCCTGTCAGCGCTCGCCAGATATGGTAAATTCTGGGGTTATCCCCGGCGTCAGACCTTCATTGGCGCGGCGATGACATGCGCCGCGCAGTATCCATAAAAGGCAAACGATATGGCGATCGAACATGCAGACGTTCTCCGTGCCGCTCACTTGGCCCGCGTCGGCTTGAGTGAGGACGAAGCAACCGGCTATGTCGACGACTTGAGCCGCATCCTGAAGATGGTCGACCAACTTCAGGCCGTCGACACTCAAGACATCACCCCATTGGCGCATCCGCTGGATGCCACCCAGCGCCTACGTCCCGACGAGGTGACCGAGCATAGTCAGCGAGAACGCTTCCAGGCTTGTGCACCCGCCGTCACCGACGGTCTTTACCTCGTCCCGCGCGTCGTCGAGTGAAGCATCCTCGTCAGGATTCGAATCAGGAGTCATATTCTTCCATGCATGACAAGACCCTCACGGAGCTTGCCGCCGGTCTTCA
Organism: Chromohalobacter sp. 11-W; assembly: GCF_029889905.1. Lineage (GTDB taxonomy): Bacteria > Pseudomonadota > Gammaproteobacteria > Pseudomonadales > Halomonadaceae > Chromohalobacter. Next base: position 439,476 of record NZ_JARANZ010000002.1, read on the forward strand.
AGCAGGCGAGTTCTCCAGCCGTGAGCTGTGCCAGACGGCACTCGAACGCATCGAGCACCTCGATGGCGAGCTCAACAGCTTCATTACCGTGACCGCCGAGCAGGCACTGGCCAACGCCGATGCCGCCGACCGTGCACGCGAAGCCGGCGACGCCGGCCCTCTCGCAGGTTTGCCGCTCGCCCTCAAGGACATCTTCTGCACCCAGGGCGTGCGTACCAGCTGCGGCTCGAAGATGCTCGACGACTTCGTCTCTCCCTACGATGCCACGGTGGTCGAAAAACTACGTCAGGCCGGCACGATCAACCTTGGAAAGACCAACATGGACGAGTTCGCCATGGGCTCGTCCAATGAGAACAGCTTCTACGGCCCGGTCAAGAACCCCTGGGACTTGAGCGCCGTGCCCGGCGGTTCCTCAGGCGGTAGCGCCGCGGCCGTCGCCGCGGGCCTGGTACCGGCAGCGCTCGGCACCGATACCGGCGGCTCGATTCGGCAACCGGCCGCCTTTTGCGGCATTACCGGCCTGAAGCCCACCTACGGACGCGTGTCGCGCTATGGCATGGTGGCCTACGCGTCGAGCCTCGATCAGGGCGGTCCCATGGCACGCACCGCCGCCGACTGTGCCCTGCTGCTCGAAACCATCGCCGGCCACGACGTTCGCGATTCCACCAGCGTGGCACGCGTGGTGCCCGACTACTCCGCCGAGCTCGACACCTCGCTGGCCGGCCTCAAGATCGGGCTACCCAAAGAATATTTCGGTGACGGGCTCGATCCCGAGGTCGAAACCGCCGTGCGTGAAGCGATCAAGGTCTACGAGTCGCTCGGCGCCAAGGTCTGCGAAGTCAGCCTGCCGCACACGCACCTGGCGATTCCCGCCTACTACGTCATCGCACCGGCGGAGGCATCGTCCAACCTGTCGCGTTATGACGGCGTGCGCTTCGGCCACCGCTGCGAGGATCCGACCGACCTCGAGGACCTCTACAAGCGCACGCGGGCCGAAGGCTTCGGCGAAGAGGTCAAGCGGCGCATCCTGATCGGCACGCACACGCTTTCTGAAGGGTTCTTCGACGCTTACTACCTCAAGGCACAGCAAGTGCGCCGCCTGATCCGCCAGGACTTTCTCGACGCCTTCGACGAAGTCGACGTGCTCATGGGGCCGACCGCCCCCACGCCGGCCTTCGACCTCGGCGCGCAGAAAGACCCGGTCTCGATGTACCTGCAGGATATCTACACCATCGCCGTCAACCTGGCCGGTATTCCGGGCATCAGCGTTCCGGCCGGCTTTGCCGGTAACCGCCCCGTAGGCCTCCAGGTGCTGGCTCCGCACTTCGCCGAGGCCCAGCTGCTCGGCGTGGCGCATCAATTCCAGCAGGCCACCGACTGGCACCTCAAGCGTCCGGCATTCGGCAAGGAGATGGCATGATGCAGTGGGAAACCGTGATCGGGCTCGAGGTCCACGTTCAGCTCGCCACCCAGTCCAAGATCTTCTCCGGCGCGTCCACCGCCTTCGGCGCCGAGCCCAATACCCAGGCCTGCGCCGTGGACCTCGGCATGCCCGGCGTGCTGCCGGTACTCAATGAAAACGCCGTCGCCATGGCGGTGAAGTTCGGCCTCGCCATTGATGCCGAGATCCCCGAGACCTCGTTGTTCGAGCGCAAGAACTACTTCTACCCCGACCTACCCAAGGGGTATCAGACAAGCCAGATGGCGCAACCTATCGTCGGCCCCGGTAATGTCGAAATCACACTCGACGACGGATCAGCGCGCACGATCCGTATTCATCACGCCCATCTCGAAGAAGATGCCGGAAAGTCGCTCCACGAGGACTATCACGGCATGACCGGCATCGATCTCAATCGCGCCGGCACGCCGCTTCTGGAGATCGTTTCCGAGCCCGATATGCGTTCGGCCAAGGAAGCGGTCGCCTATATTCGTGCGATTCACGCCATCGTTACCTATCTCGGCATCTCCGACGGCAACATGGCGGAGGGATCGATGCGCTGTGACGTCAACGTTTCGGTACGCCCCAAGGGCCAGGCGGCATTCGGCACCCGCGCGGAGATCAAGAACGTCAACTCGTTCCGCTTCGTCGAAAAGGCCATTGCCTTCGAGGTCGAGCGTCAGATCGAACTCATCGAGGATGGCGGCGAGGTCATTCAGGAAACCCGCCTGTTCGACCCCGAACGCGACGAGACACGCGGCATGCGTACCAAAGAGGAAGCCAACGATTACCGTTACTTCCCCTGCCCCGATCTGCTGCCGGTCACCCTCGACAGCGCCTATGTCGATCATCAGCGCGCACTCATGCCCGAGCTGCCCAGTGAAAAGCGTCACCGCTTCGAAAACCAGTTGGGCCTTTCCGCCTACGATGCCGGCGTGCTGGCTTCAAGCCGCGCCATGGCCGAGTACTTCGAAGCCGTCAAAGAAACCTGTGGCGATGCCAAGCAAGCCGCCAACTGGGTACAAGGCGAGCTCTCGGCCAATCTCAATCGCGAAAGCCTGGAGATTGGCGATAGCCCGGTCACGGCCGAACAGCTCGGCGGCCTCATCCAACGCGTGATGGACGACACCATTAGCGGCAAAGCCGCCAAGCAAGTCTTCCAGGCGCTTTGGGACGGCGAGGCCGACAGCGCTGATGCCATCATCGACGCACGCGGCCTCAAGCAGGTCACCGACACGGGCGCCATCGAGGGCATGATCGATCAGGTCATCGCCGACAGTCCGGTTCAGGTCGCCCAGTACCGTGAAGCCGATGAAGCCAAACGCGGAAAGATGATCGGCTACTTCGTGGGACAAGTCATGAAGGCTTCTCGCGGCACCGCCAATCCGCAGCAGGTCAATAGCCTGCTCAAGCAGAAGCTGGATGACGCCTGACGACGCCCCGACATACCCGAAGGTGTTACCCCAGCCACCACGAGAGCAACAAAAGTAACAGCAGCACACCGGCTACGACTTTCCATAGCGTGGCCGGTTGCTGCCATGGCTGGCGGGCCTCGGGGTCGTCGCGGCACTTGTAACGAACCCTGAACAATGGCTAAATTAACGCTCGTTAATAAGGCCATACTGTCTGGCTTACTTTTCCCTTTGTCAGGAAGCCCCAATCGATGAAAGGCATCGTTGTACTCGGTGACGCTACCAGCCACGGTGGCAAAGTCATCACCGCACAAAGCAACTACTTGATCGACGGCACACCTGTTGCCTGCGTGGGCGACAAAGTCACCTGCCCAAAAGATGGACATGGCGGCACTAACGCCATCGTGGAAGGCCACCCGACCATGAAGGTCAATGGCAAACCGGTCGCCCTACACGGTCACAAGACTGCCTGTGGCGCCACCTTGATCTCTTCGCATAATGCCGACAGCGGTCACGAATGATGGGCCACCTGCTCGTGCTCGGCCGCGCAGGATCGTAATATCCATGTTCGTGAAACGGTTTCTGGCGCTACCCCAATAATCAAGGCGCTATCCGAAGGCGATAGCGGTGCCAGCGCCAGCACCCAACTCAGCGCCGACAATGCCTCACCAGGCCAGCCACAAAGTTGGTCGATACCCACCCCGTCTTCGATCATGTCGATTTCCGGCCAGCGCTCTATCACCGCACTGCCCACTTCTACCGCCCTGCCGGGCAGCCCCATGGCATCGATGACCACATGCGAGGGCGCGCCACTCTCGAGTGTTGGTGGTGACTCAGCCGGCAATGGCCACGCCTGAGACAAATGTTCCAGCAGCGTCTGGCGTTTGGCATGATCTCGCCGGCTCGATCGTGCCTGATGTTCGGTGGTGAGACCTTTCTCAACACACCAGCCCGCCATAGCGTCCTGCACTTCCGGTAGGCATCGCTGGATCAGCAGCGACGCAACTGCCTCTCCAGGACAAAGGCCAGCACCTTTCGCAGTACGTCCCGAAGCGCGGTGATGTTGCAACGAGGTCGCGTCTTCAGCATTGAGCAGTGAGTCAGCACTGATCCACAGTACATAGGGCATGCCCCCGTCGTTTCCGACGGTCAGACTGGCATGCGGGTCTCCTCCCCCTTCATGCCGAAGCGCGCCCAATACCGAGGCATATCGTGTCTCGTCGATGGCGCCACGAAGAGATGCAAGAACGATATCGATAGCCTCTGGAGACTTAAGCGGTGATGTTACGATGACATCGAAGAAAGCATCTTCGGGAAGCGCCTCCAGCATCACCAACGCCTCGGTCAAAAGCGTCTGTATCAACTCGTGAACTCGCAAGGCCTTGTATTCGCACCTCTGCAACCGAGGTGCATGCAAAGGCGCGACATCGGCCACCTGGTGCACCAGAAGCTGGAAACCATCAGGGCCACAAAGCGATGAAGAAAGTTCAGGCGTGTGCTCGTCGGGAATACTCCCAGCACAGATGAGCCCAGCCGCTGTCAGCGCCACGCCATCGATCAGTCGAAGACAATCCGGATCATAGTCAGTGCGCCTCAACGTCGTTTCGACGGCCGACTCGCAAGGCTGTGCGCGCTGATGAAGACGATCGAAGATCGAAGAACGTTTCATGGTCAATAGTCATCGTCCCTAGACTGAGTACCCAAGGTATCGCGGATATTGTCGATCACTCCGTGATCCTTGATCACGTCCTTAAGCCATTCTTCCAGTGGCATGCGTCCCCACTTCACGGCGCGTTCGATCAGATACGGGACGGGGCTGTGGGGCTCGCGATCCTTGAAGTAGCGGGCAACCCCGTTAAGCATCTCGAAGGCTTCTTCACGGCTATTTGGAACAGTCCGCAACGTACCGGATACCTGAGCCGGCAGTGCGACACTGGGTTCTACCCGTTCCGATGTCGTATCCTCCACCTCCGTGGCAATTGCTTCGTCTTTCGAGGAAACGCTGACCCCACGCTCGCGAAGTAGCCTTTCAGTGAGATCGCGACACTGAACAAGCACTTTCTCGAGCCCGGAAAAATTTGGTGCATCACGCCCGAAGCGCTGCTCGCCGATACTCTCCAATTGCCCCAACGCCGTCAGCGTAGCCACTATATCCGCATGGCGACTTTGAAAGAACTCAGTACCGGTCAACACTACTGAGCGCTGAAAGATTTCGTCATTGATCTTGCCATCGCTCAGTGCGTTTTCCATCGCTTCAGGATCGTTGCGAGCCTGATTTTCGACCTGACGCGATTCATCATAATCGGCCAGCCCGTATCCTTCTTCTGCCATCAATGGCAGTGTCCTAACCACACCGATCAAAGTATCGCCTAGCCAACTCAAGCGCGCCGTGCGCTCATCGAGATCATCTTCATCAAGCTCGGGGTAGAGCGTTTCCCAGAATTCATCGAGCAAACGCGCTGCCAGTGTCAGACCGAAGTCGATCCCCTTGAATCCTTCACGGTGAGCCAGCCCTTCACATAGCCACCCCACCAGTTGCAGATCCTTGCTCTGCGTCACCAATGCGTCACTGGCCAGGTTGACGACCTGGCCCCAATCGGATTGCTTCAGCTCGGCCTGCCACTCCCCCTGGGGTAAGTAAGTCGGGTCGGCGCGACGTGCCTCTTTAATTTCATCGAAGAGGAGCGAGAAAGATAGGTCCTCGCCTCCAGCATGACTACTGCCATCAATAGGCTTAAGCAATGCGTCGACAGAGAGTTCACCGAGTTGCTCCATGACGTTTCTCGCCCTCTTTATGTACCGTTAGGGACTTCAACATTCTCGAGCCAACGGGTGCGTTTAGCGATGACTCACGCAGTGGGACAAAGCCCCATGCTTCGTCCAACTGGGTCACTCAACGCAACATCCCCGTGACGCTTCGCTTGCATGAAGACCACCGAATTCAAAAAAGACAGACCCACCCCCGGCACCGGAGGTGGGTATGTCACTCAACTACCCACAGGGCGTGGGCGCCGCAACTTAGGAATATACTTTGTTGCGGGTACGATCCCAGCCACCGGCAACATTACCGCCGCCCTGGCCATCGGAACGTTTCTGCTGGGTGTAAGTGATCTTGATCCGCGCGTAGTTGAACTTGACTGTCTCGAAGGGCAGATCATGGCGATCTTCGTTTTCGCTCTGCTCAAAGCTGGTGGAAGTGGAAGTTCCTTCCATCTCAGTGGAGGACACGATCACCTCTTCCAGCTTAATCTCCATGTAGCGAATTTTATCGCCACCAGCACGGTTGACATGCAGCACGACTTCCTTGATGTGCTGACCTTTACAGCAGGATTCGAAAAGCTTGGCAGAAGCCTTGTCAACGAATTTCTGGACGCGAAACTCGCTAAGATTCACACGCTCTGCGGAGGCGCCACCGGACGAACTGGCGGTAGCGGACGTTGCCTGGCTGGCCCCGAAATCAAAGCTCTTCAGCTCGATCCAGTCCGGATGCTTGTCATCCAGGCTCTCGCCGGGAATACCATCGATTTTCAAGTACGCATCAAAAGCCATTTTCTCATTGCTCCTTTTCACTCACACACGTCAGGCCACCATCACGTTCGAAAAGATCCCGTTCCAGCGAACGTGACCCGTGGCCCATTTTCAGTTGCCGACCAAGGCAACCATCCCCTACTCAAGCCGCTTTTGCGCTCAAAGAGACGACCTGAATACATGACGCTCAACGCCGCATTTCTCGATAAAAAGCGTTTCAGTACCACTTTCAGAAGACGCAAAACGCTTATTGAGTGGACACCCTCACTTCACGTGGCGCTTCCTGTTTATGTTTCTCATTTCTACCTAACATAAATTATATTATGGCATGTTAATTTTTAAAGTCTTCATTAAAAATTCAAGCACTCTGATCACTGCTGCTTTCGCACCTCGATCTCCACACGACGATTCGGAGCCAGACATTCGATCAACTGCGCCCGTGGCTGATCGTTGTCACAGGTGACCAGCGGCCGTTCACTCCCCGCCCCCTTGGCTTCGATGAGGCCGGCCGGCACGCCCTTCCCGATCAGGTACTGACGAACCGTCATCGCGCGCTGCAGAGAAAGCTGCTGATTGGTAGCCTCGTTACCGATGGGATCGGCATGACCGGTGATCAGGATCTGCCCCAGGTCCTGGGTGTTGAGTAGACGTTCGGCCAACTTGTCCAGCTCCTGCTGGCCCGCCTGCTGCAAGCCGGCGTAGTCGCCACGGCCGAAGGCAAACAAGGTGTCGGACTCGAGTACGATGGTCTCCGTACTGGTCAACGTTTGCTCCAGCAGGCTGTCGATGTAGTTGCGACTGCTCGAGATAAGGAACGCATTGGAGGTGATGCGTGGCACGTCAGAGGCGTGAATCTGTTGGCTGTAGAAATCGACCTGACGACCGGCGTAGCGATAGTCGGCCCGCCCCTCATCTATCTCGGCCCCGGTCTGGCGCTGGATCGCCGGGTACCAGAAGGCCGGCAGGCGGTTGCGCAACACGTCACTGTCGATGTCGGCACGATCCATGTCCGACAGCATCAGGTAGGTATCGAGCGTATTGCGCCCGAACTTGGCCAGGGACTCCGCGCTGTTGTCGCGCGGGCGGGCATAGGGTGCCACGGTGTCCGGCCCGTCCACCGCATGCAACTCATCGGCGGTACGCCGGTAGACGCCGATGGTAGTCAGCGTGAACAGCGAGCGGGTCAGGTTCTGCTCGACCGGTTCGAGCATCACGGATTGTAGACGGTCGAAATACGTCTTGCGGATCGCCGGCTCGATCTCGTCGCCCTGATACAGCCCCCAGCCCATCGACCAGGGCACGCCCCCATCATGGTGCCGCTGATAGTAGTGGCTGCCCCAGTCGCGCAGCGCATCGAGGCTATGCCAGCGCGCATAGTGAGCCTCCCGCTCATCATCCTCGGCCACGGCCTCGGCGAAGGTGTGCGACATCGCCTCGATCTCGCCATGATTGCGCACGGCGGACGTGACCCAGAACGTGCAGACGATGGCCCCCAGCGCAGCGGCAGCCAACGTCCAGCGCAACTTGCGTCGCCGCCCCCGCACGTCGCTGGAGTAGAGCCCGGCCAGGTGCTGATCGGCGATGATGACCTGACGGAACAGGTTGGAGATGAAAAAAGCATGGTTGACGCGCTCGCCCGACAGCCCTTCAGGCTTCGCCAGCGCGAAGTGACGACCGACGCGACTGGCGTGCTCTCCCTCGATGGCATCGCCTTCCTGCAGTGCGCTGACGAAATAGAAACCACGCAGCAGCGGCGCACTCTGGTAAGGGTTGGCATTGGTCAGCGCATCGACGAAACGCGTCAGAGGATCGCGCAGCGCGGCGAGTTCGAGTGGAAACCGGAATGCGGCGACATCGCGCCGGGTCTCGACGACATCGCGCTGCACGATCTCGTCGTCACCGACCTGCAACCAGTGGCGACACAGATTATTTAGTGCGGCATCGAACTGAACGCCCCAGTTGACATCACTGGGCTGCTGATGCGCAAAGGTATGACCGAGCACGTCGCTCTGCCGCTGTGGGTCGAGATGCTCGAAAAAGGTAGTGAAGCCCTCGATCAGGTCGCATTTGGTAAACACCAGATAGATCGGCAACCGCGCTTCCAGATGGTCTCGCGCTTCCTGAATCCTTTCACGCAGACGCCGGGCGAGATTGTTGCGCTGGGTGTCACTGGCCTGCACCACATCGCTGATATTGACCGCGACGATCAGGCCATTGAGCGGACAGTGGCGACGATGTTCTTTGAGCAGCGACAGGAACCCCTTCCATTTACCGGCCTCCTCTTCGCTGTTCATGTAACGCCCGGCGGTATCCAGCAGAATGGCATCGGAGCTGAAGAACCAGTCGCAGTGACGCGTCCCGCCCATACCGGCAACGCGGGCGTTCTCGCGCTCGGCGAAGGGAAAGTTGAGCCCCGACTCGTAGACCATGGTGCTCTTGCCGGCCGCGGGCTGCCCCACGATCATGTACCAGGGCAGCGCGTAAAGCGCGTCGTTACCCCGCTTGCCCTTGCTCTTGCCGCTCTTCTTGAGACGCTCGATGGTCTTCAGCAGGCGTTCGCGCAGCAGGCTGATCTCTTCTCGATCCTGCGGGCTGGCATCGAGTACCGCCGCGTCAGCATCCTCCCGGAGCAAATGCTCGAGATTGCGCTTCTGCCCCACGCCACGGTAGAGCAGCAACACATAGAACGCCGAGGCCAACAGAAAGAGCACGATTCCGCATAGCAGGCTGGCCAGCGACGAAAAGCCCAGCACCACTCCCAGCCACCACACCACGAAGATGGTCGCGAAGAAGAGCAGCCCCAGAATATATGGCTGATACTTGAAGAACGCGTACTTTATATAAGCGAATTTGAAAATTTTCATCAATACGATCTGCTCAAGCTCGGCCGTCTATCGTGCGTCGCACGGGAAACGGTCCATGAAATCGGCCAGACTCAACCGGGTGTCCGGGAGCGGCAAGGTACCGGGGTGCGGCTCGTCTTCCGCGAAGGGCGACAGCACGTCGATACACAGACGTCTGTCCTCCGGATTCGACAGCACTTCGAAGAATTGCTCGGCGCTCTGCCATACCGGCATCAGAAGCAGTCGCGGCCGCATGAAGTCGTCCACCAGCAGGCTCATCACGGGCGTGCCGCTGGGACAGGCGGCACCCAGCCACTGTTGCCAGAGATCGGCGACCGGGCGCTTGAGCCCTCGCTCCGCTGGCAGCGGCAGCATCACCGCCTGCGTGCTGCCCGCTTGCCAGCGGGTCAAGGCGTAGTGCAGCCGGTGCAGGCAGGCGCCGCTGACGAACTCGGGCCACCCCCACTCCAGCGCCTTGGCGACATCCTCGAAGCTGTAGTCGTGCAGAAAGCGCTGATGAATACGTTGATAGAGCACCAAGTCCTGGTCGTTGAGAACCCGCAATTCCTGAATGGCCTCGACTGGGTCGATCGGTGACTGGCCGTGAACCGAGTCGGTCAGGATGTCGCGGGCCTGCCCAGAAAAGATCTCGCCCAGGGTATGGATGTACGGCAGTACTCCGGGTCGCCCTTCCGCCTTCAACATTTGAAAGATGAAGAACGGATAGCGCCGTCCCGAGGCATCCGACGAGCTGATCATCGCCCCGCTTACGTCGCTGCCGTTGCGCGCGTGATAATTGAAGAAGCAGACTGGCAAGGCATCGAAGCGACGCTTCCAGTCGTCGTGGTCGAGAAACTGCAGTAGCGCATTCTGCAACCATTGATCGAGCTCCTGAATAACAACGCCGGCGGCGTTCACCCCCACGAAATCGGCCTTCGCGGGGATCTTGCCAAAGCAGCCGATCATGCCGACTTCCTTCTCATTACCTGGTCATGCCCTTCATTGACCGCTCACCTGCGGTATCCGCAGCGTTTTTATCCGCTTCAGGTCGGAGATCTTCACACCGCCAAAGTTGCGCACGCCGAAGCTGACAGTGCCCATGTAGGTACGCCAACTGAAACGCTGGCGCGCGTTGTCGATGGATGTGACATGAGCGCTTTCGATCATGCGCAGAAAGCCCCAGCGGTTGGGATAGTCGAAGACGGTATGACGCTGTCCATCGCGACTGACGATATCCATGCGAGCCCCGAAGGACTCGCCGTTGCCAGGCCAGATCAGCCGCTCCCAGGACTGGGTGTTATTGCGATAGTGCAGACGCTGTCCATCGATGGTCAGAATGATGTCGGTCAGCCCGGCGGTGGGGTTCATCTGCAATTCGAAGCCGTTCTGCAAGTCCGAGAGGCTGTCGATGACCCGTCCCAGCGCCGTGGCATCGTCGATGCTCGAAAGCATGCGCGGATCCACCATCGATGAGCGCTGACCGCTTCCGGAACCCGCGAGATCGCCGATCTCATCCTGTCGAAACCGCGCCATCACGCCCTCGTCGGGATCGATGAAGTATTCCATGTCGCGCACGGATGCTTCGTTGATCGAATCGCTGACCGGGTAGCGCCCGGCAATCATCTGGTCCCAGGGCGTGACGATCTTGTCGTCCCAGGCGGCGTTGAGTTGATCGCGAGCCGGTTCGTTCAGCGCTTTCCAGGTATCTTCCACCGGCTCGCTGAAAAGTGGCTCCATCGCCTGCACCAAGGGAGCCCGCGAGGTGTCCACGCGCGACGCCACGAAGTTGCGCAGGCCGTTGATCTCGGTTGGCTGGCCGCCGAGCGTCGCCATGATCAGTGACTTGCTGCTGCGCCCCACGTTCTGGGCACTGCGCACGTTATCCACGCGTGCCTTGAGCTGTCGCAGGTCCAGCAGATATTGATTGAGGACGGAGTTGTCGCTTCCCGTTGCCTCGTCCACGGATAACATGCGCGTCACCGGACGAAAGTGACGCGCCAGCGCGCCATCGTTGATACGCGGCAACGTTGTCGGGTCCACCGCCGGCCCATTGCCATCGCTGCCGTCGAAGACGCTCATCACGCGTCCCCAGAAGCTTTGATCCTGCGCCTTGCCGCCGGCATCTCCCTCTTCTGCGGACGCCTTGGGGTCATCCCAGCCCGTATTGGCCTTGACCGCCTCCAGTACCTGACGAAGGGGCGAGCCCTGCAGATCGCTGAGCTGCGCCAGGCGGACACTGGCCTGGTCCAGGGTGTCGAAGTCGGCGACATGAGTGTCATCGAGGAAGCGTTCCCAGGCGATGGCGTAGTCACGCTTGTAGCGCGTCATCAGTTGGCTGACGAAACGTGCCTTCGATTGCACCGCATCATCCACATTCTCGTCGTCGAGCACCCAGTCCGATTCGCGCCGCAGATCGCCGGACACGGTTTCGATGATCGCCGGCCGTAGATACTCGTGCCAGACCCGCTGGGTGTAGAACGCCGGCACTGCGCGACTGGTGTAGAACAGACGCCCCTCCATGTCCGGCGCCATGCGCGACAGAGTCAGAGGATCAAAGCGTTTCTCGACTTCGAGCTGGTAGCGCAGGTACGCCCGGTCAACGAGGCTGCTGTCGATAAGGAAGGCGTTGAGCCGATCACGGCTATCGGCGACCAGCGCCTCGTCACGCGCCAAAGCGGGTGCCGTGCCCTGCTGCAGGTAGTGCACGTAGAGCGCGGCGTTGTCCATGATGCTATCGCGAGAGGTCGCCAGGTCACGGCGGTCGACGTAATCGGCCCACAGCCGAGGCAGCGCCGAGGCAACGAAATCGCCCTGGTCGCGGTGAGACGTGGGGTCGGTGAGAATCAGATAAAGCTTCAGCGACGAGTAGCTCTCGATCAGCTGCTCGATGCCCCGCTGTGTAAGCTTGGTCAACATCTCCTCGGAGAGCGACGGCCCCTGCTCGCCAGAGAGAGTCAGAGACGCTTCCTCACCTTCGGCGTTTCCGACCGTCGTTCCCAATGCACTGGTGCGGTCGCGCAACCCCTCCTCGAGCGAAGTCTCTGCACTGCTGCGCGCGGAATACCAGGCATCCCGGGCACTGTCGGTCGTGCGCGAGCGCAACTCGCTGCGCGTACGGCTGCCGAGTTCGGAGGCGCTGGTCGGCACACTGCCAAGCGTCGGGCGCGATGTGGAACGCTCCTGCATGCGATCCATGGCATCGGCACCAATCTGGCGGCCCCCCTCGCCGACGGCAGCGGAAGCAGTGCTCGTCGCCGACGGTTCGGTCGGCGATGCGGATGCAGCCTCATCCGTTTCCCCGCGTGTGCCGAGCTCGTCGTCGCCGTTGCCGAACGCTCGAAGAGAACGGAGCTGGCTTGCAAGCCGCATGGAGAGCGGCTCCAGCACATCGCGTTCGAACAGTGCGGACCATGCCTGCTTGAGTGGCGCACGCAACGCATCGCCCTGATAGAGCCCCAGATCGAGTCGCAACGGCACGCCGGTCTCGCGATGCCGTTCGATCGCCGCCAATTGCCGCTCGAGATCGTCGAGCAGTTCAAGTCGTTCCTGCGGTGCCAGGTATCCGGTGCTGTTACCGGCGGTGAGCGCCGACACCTCATTCTGGAGATGATCGAGCCACTGCTTATTGTTGTAGGCCGACCAGCCCTGAGCGGCGATGGCCGCCACTCCCAGAGCGCCGACGGTACCGATCATAAAGGTCGGCAGCGAGCGCCGGTCACCGTCCCGGGAGTAGTAAAGGCTCAGGTTGCGGTCTGGAAAGATGACGTTCCGGAACGTGTCGGTAATGAAGTAGCTGCGCTCTCCGCGATGCGCCGTATTGTCAGGCTCAGCACTCGGCGCCAGCGCGAAGGTATCACGAGTCTGCTCGTCGAGCAGCGCCGGCAGTGCCGGACCGCTCTGCAAGGCGCTGGTGAAATAGAGACCGCGCAGCACCGGCGCCTGATCAGTGTTGCTCTGGATATCGAACTGCTCGAGGAAATCGCTGAGTACCCCGAATAGCTCGGCAAAGTAATCGGGAAAGCGCAGCAGTTCGCTGTCGGCATCGGCTCCCTCTTCCACCATGCGCGCGTCGACCCGCGCACGCAGCGTACTGACCAGCCCCGGGAAGCGCTGCTGGAATGCACTTGTCACTCCCTGGCGACGCACTTCATCGAGCGAGAACGTCAGTCCCCAAGGCGCCTGGCGCTCGGCGGCATCCAGCGCCTCGAAGGTGCGCGTGAAGCCGGGCAACAGGTCGGCCTTGCTGAAGAAAAGATAGACCGGCGGATTGATGCCCAGACAGCTGCGATACTCCGTCACCCTCGTCACCAGCTGCTCAGCCAGGGCGTGCGCTGCCTGGCGCGACTGTTCGAGCAACTCCGGCAAGCTGACCACCAGCACCAACCCGTTGATCGCGGGCTTGCGCCGCTGCTTGCGCAGGGTCTTGAGGAAGTCGGCAAACTCGCTCGCGGGGCGATCCTCGACCAGATAGCGACCGGCCGTGTCGATCATCACGGCTTCACGGCTGAAGTACCAGTCACAGTGCTGGGTGCCACTGACGGCCGACAGGTTACCGCCACCGGCCATGGTCGCCGAAAGCGACGAGCGGGTCAGCAACGAGGTCTTGCCCGAGGCCGACATGCCCACGACCAAATACCACGGTAGCTCGTAGAGAGAAGCCTTGCCGCCATCGACCGAGCGCGCTGCACGCTGCATCGCCATGGCATGCTTGAGCCGCTCACTGAGCACCTGATAATCGCCGGGTTCGTTCTCGGCGGCTTCACGATGCACCTCGAGTTCTACCAAGTTTTCGATGTTGCGCTCGGCGCGAATACGATGGTATTGGCGCAGCACGACCACCAACAGCCATGCTGCCGTCACCAGCGACATGGCAATGAAGATCAGCTCGCGCTCGCTCGTCAGCAGCGGTAATAGCAATACGCAGAGTGCCAGCCCAGCCAACCAGAGAACGATGGAGAGCGGCCAGAAGCCCTTGAGCGAGCGCAAAAATCGTAGAAAACGCATCTCGTCGCTCGCTTCTTAGTGGTGAGTGTTGAAAAGCTGCTGGATTTGCGCGATCAACGCATCGGTCTCGCTGCCGAGCCACCAGCTCAAGCTGCCATAGACGATCAGGCAGGCCATGGCGATGCCTAGCAGGTATACCCAGAGTGGAATTTCATAACGCAGCAACTGACCGACCTGATCCGGCAATTTCCAGCTCTCGCGGCTGTCGGCCGCGCTCTTGCGGTAGCGTGCGATGTCTCGGCCCAGCGTGCTGGCCAGGTACTTCAACTGGTCACGATTCTCCAGGCTGTACTTCCCTTCGAAACCCAGTGCCAGACAGAGGTGATAAACCTCGAGCACATCCAGATTGGCACGTACATCACCACGCAGACTTTCCAGGCGGTCGAAGAACCCTTCCCCCGCGAGGTGCATCCCAAAATAGCGGTACTGGAACGGATGCAGCTCGACATGTTCGCGAATATTACCCGCGCCGCCCTTGAGCACACTCTCATCGAGGAAGGCGCACAGCGCATACTGGGCATCCTGAACCGCATCAGCGCTATAGTTCTCGGCCCGTGCCTTCTCCTCGAACTCGCGCAACCACTGGTCCACACGCTCGAGAAAGCGCTCAACGCTATCGGCCTGCTGCCCCCGACGCACCATCAACACCATGGAGATGAAATCGCGCGACAGCGTCTTGAGGGTGCGGGACTCGGCAATATCGGAAGAGTGAGCAAAGGCCTCGGTCATTTCATCACCGCCATCAATTCAATGCTGAGATTCTTGAACCCACTGGGCACGTAAAAGGCAATCGCCTGCGCCTCCATCATTCGTTCATAGACGGCGCCGTGGGGCTCGAGCGCGAAATAGTGGTTGTCCAATCGTACCGGGATCGCGCTGGGCAGGCGCGAGGCATGGGTCAACGTGCCACCCGGCATGGCGGTATTGACCACCACCTCGATATCTTCGGGTGAACCTACCTTGAATGCCCTGGGTACCAACTCGAGAATCCTCGCCCCGGGCATGTCGGCATGCACGCTGATATAGAAGTCGGCGTCCTTGAGACGCTCATCGTTGAGCCGCCCGATATAGTAGGAAGAACGCGTCTGCTCAAGCGGGATCGGGATATATTGATTGGGTACCACGACCTCGAGTAACTCGCGCAAGATGCTTTCCAGTCCGCGTAACGCCGGGGCCGGATCACGATGGTCATATTCCGGAATGTCCGCCAGCCGGTGAGACATCGAGAATGTCATCAAACTGGCAGCCAGCTCCGCCAAGAAACGATAGAGCATCTCGGGGTGGAACCTAGGGTGTGACAACAGATGGGCCAGTTGTGGATACGCGCGATTAATGGTCTGCAGCAGCCAGAAAAGTGTGACATCGCTGGAGCCGAATTCCGCCACCTGATCCGCACGTTCCCTGCGACGTCCCGAAAGCGCCTCACTACGCGCCTGGAGCATCCCAATCAACCGATTGGCGATGTCAAATGGCAGTGAAACCGCATCGATATGCAGCGCGGGGGGCATGAACTCGTCACCGTCGAGACTAAATCCACCTGCGGCATTGCGCTTGAGCAATGCTATCGGACAGTGAGTGAAGCCATCCAGGCTATCCCCCTCCATGAGCAGGGTCACGTTGAGCTCCAGTGTTCCCAGCTCGTTTTCGACCGCTCCTTCATTGAGATCGGGGCGCGTTTCGAAGCGCTGCACGAAGCGGCGCCCCCCATGGCGAGGCGCATCATTATAGAGATAGCTTGGTGACTGAGGCTCTAAAGCGCGCAATGCCGCATAAATCTTGACCTCACCATTGCGTGCCAGATCGTCCAGACTGCGCCCCGGCGGTAAGGGGTCGTGCTGTGGCGCATCGATCATGGAACCATCGGGAAACACCAGTTTGAGACGTGTCAGGCGCAGCGTACCTCGATCAAGCGCACCATCGTCGATGGCAAGCTCCTGCACCCCCCACTGAAAGGGATGCTGGGCATGGCGCAACTCGGTCAACTGCCGCTGGTGAAACTCATCTTGGTACTGAAAATGCTGCGGAAGGAGGAACATTCCCTCCGACCACATAATGCGATTGTATTTGCTCACGTCCCTGCCCCGAATCTTTCGATGGTAATCCTGCAAGAGCCGACGACACGCGGCTCACTAGCTCTCAATACCCAACACGCTACTCATCAAGCAGGTTCTGGCCTCTTTCGATCTCGATACGGCTGTCGACCAAGTGAAGACGAATACCCTCGGAAGCGCTCAGCAAGCCATCGCTGCGGAGCTCGTCGGCGTCAAAAACGACATTCCATCTTCCATCAACGGTATTGCGATAAAACGCCGCCACACCGACGAACTGAGCTTTGGGATCCAGCACCGAGGTATCGACTTTCTTCTGGTTCGGCATGAGTGTGATCTCACGTTGAGACACCAGGCTGCTGCCGAGCACACTCTTGCCATCACTCCATAGCGCACGCGGCGAGGCCATAGCGAAGGCTCCCTGCTCGGACAGTTGATAAATTCGAACTACCACGGAAAGCGGATCGTGATCTACGTCCGGATTCACCATCTCGTCGGCATCGACGGTGACGCGCACCCGCTCCTCATTGCCGAACAGGTCGCCTGCCCAGGTACCCGCGAAGCGATTACCAACCCGATCAGCCACGCCACACCCTGCGATCGAGATCATTAGTAGTAGCATTCCCCAGTTGCGTATGGACGCTGTCATTGCCGTCTCATTCACTCTTTTGCTTAGCCAATGGAAGGGCTGTAGCGGCTGATGGCACGAGCCATTACAAGAAAAATATTCAAGCCAACCCCAATCGGGCGACACCTTAACAGGTTTAGACGTTATAATAAGTACCAAATTTAACATTTACTTATGTTGTAACATTTATTTACACAATGAGATACACGATGACAACATCCATGCGCTGGCACCTGCCAATACTCATTTCTCTTACGCTTGCCGCGTGCGCTGGCACTCCTCAAACACAGGTAGACTATGTACCCTCTACCGAGAAGTTCGAAGGGACCTTGCCCTGCGATGATTGTAGTGGTATTGACACGACACTCGTGTTAAAGCGTAACGCCATCACCGGAGAACCCCGCAGCTTCTACTTGCACGAAACTCGGATCGATGCACCTGGCGGCGAACGTGTCGATACGAGCTGGGGGAAATGGGCGAAAAGTCGGGATGTTAGTGATTTCGAACGCAAAATCTACGTATTGCACCCGGAAGTCGGCACAGCCCATGTCTACGTTCCCCAGAAAAACGGTGATTTACAGCCATTGGGCGCACGAGGCGCGCCACTTACCGACGACAACGATCAAGACATCATGCTTCAACGCATGACACCGAATCTGACGCTGTCAGCAAGTACCACAGAATAACTGTGTTTTGAAGACGGTAACGGATAAGCAACAACTTATGCTAGAGTAACGCACAAACCGATTCTGGCTTATTTGTAAGAGATAACCTACATCGCTAATAGTGCATCACTGAAACGCCTGCAACACATCCAATGCAGTTGCGAACCAGGTCACCGTTTAACGGCATGCGGATGTGTACAGCATGGCACCAAGCTTCAAAGCGGCAACCGAAAATGTGCCGTCAACGTTTTTATCGGATAGGGCTCTAGCTAACGCGCTCGCCTCAGGAATCGATCATGACGCAGTCTTTCGATATAGATAGCTTCATACGCTCCCGTAAGCAGACCCGGGCCGTATCCGACTTGCTCAAGGCACAGGCGGCCGACTACCTGACCACACTGGCGTCACTCGTGCGGCCGCAACCGCTGTTTGGCGAATATCTGCAAGGTGCACCAAAGGGGAGTGGCCGAGAAACTCAGCACCATTTCAAGGAATTCCGCACGCTATTCGATGAACATGCGGCACAGCGCCCTTTCAATTTGATCAACGAGCTCGAGGTACCGCTCAACATCATCAACTCGACGCCCGAGCTGTTCCCCCTGGAATACGATCACGCCCTGCCTGATGGCAGCAAAGTACGCGTCACCAGCCCAGTTCGCTGGGTGGTGGGATATGCCTCTTTCGACCTCACTCGATTTCGCCAGGTGATACACGACCCCAATCGCAGCGGCTCGGAGCTGCATCGCTTCGTGGTGCACTACTTGATGCTTTTCCACTGTTTCAGCCGTGCCCCTGGGTTAGGCCGCCTATTCAAGGGGTTACGTTTTCCTGTGGGTTTCCAGCAACTAGACGATTTCGGCAACCTGCCGTTTTGCGTTATCGGCTCACCGGTCACCTCTGCCCTCCCGGCGGACGAGATCATTCGGCACAGCACCGAAATCGCCGGCAACGACAGCTTTGAAGAGCTTATCGCCGAGGACGCCATCGACGCGATGCAAGATGACCTTCGTGAACAATTGATTCGGGTACTCAGCGAAGCATCGTCTCGCTAGCCGGGTGACAGGCACCCAACCACCACAACGCTATCGCCATATCGAAAGAGGATCTTTGCATGGCCAAGAACGAAAGCACTCAGCACAAGCTCTCCCGCGTAAGGGCACCTCGCGTGCACCTCACCTATGACGTTGAAATCGGCGACAGCATCGAGAAAAAGGAACTGCCGTTCGTGGTCGGCGTCATGGGCGACTATTCAGGCAACCCGCTCGAGCCCTTGCCACGCCTGAAGGACCGCAAGTTCGTCAACATCGACCGTGACAACTTCGATAGCGTCATGAAAGGCATCAAGCCGCGGCTGAGCTACCGCGTCGACAACACATTGGCCAACGACGGCTCGCAGCTTCCGGTGGAGCTCAACTTCAAACGCATGGAAGATTTCGAGCCCCAGGAGGTCGTGCGCCAGGTCGAGCCGTTGCGCAAGCTGCTCGAGGTTCGCAACAAGCTGGCAGACCTGCGCAACAAGATGGGCGGCAACGACAAGCTCGAAGAACTGTTGATGGACGTTCTTCAGAACACGGACAAGCTCCAGACCCTGGGCGAAGAGCTGGGTCGAGAAGCTGCTGCGAAGCCGCAGAACGAAAAGGAATAACGGGGGTTCTCATGGCCGACAATCAAACCGACAAGACATCGCAGACCGATACCCAGGAAGTCTTCGCGCCGGAGACGTCATTGCTGGACAGCATCATTTCGGAAAGCCGCGTAGCACGTTCGGAAACCGAGCGCACTCGCACTCGTGACCTGATCGACGAACTGGTCAATCAAGTGCTGGAGGGAGAAGTCACCCCGAGCAAGGACCTGATCGCCGTCCTCGACTCGCGTATCGCCGAAATCGATTCACTGCTGTCGGACCAGCTCAATGAAGTGATGCATGCCAGCGAATTCCAGCAGCTCGAATCGTCCTGGCGCGGCCTCAAGTATCTGACCGATCAGTCCGAGACCAGCACCAACATGAAAATCCACATGTTGAATGCGTCCAAGAAAGACCTGGTCAAGGACCTCAAGTCAGCGTCCGAGTTCGACCAGAGCGCGTTATTCAAGAAGGTCTACGAAGAAGAGTACGGCACCTTCGGTGGCGCACCCTACGGCATGATGATCGGCGACTACGAATTCGGCCGCCACCCGCAGGACATGTATCTTCTGGAACAGGTTTCCCATGTCGCGGCCGCCGCGCACGCGCCGTTCATCTCCTCGGCTTCGCCGGAACTGTTCGGCTGGGACTCGTTCACCGACATGACCGGCCCGCGGGATCTGGCCAAAATCTTCGATACGGTCGAATATGCCAAGTGGAAGTCCTTCCGCAATTCCGAGGATGCCCGCTACGTCGGTTTGACACTACCGCACGTTCTGGGTCGCCTGCCCTATGGTGAGGACACCACCCCGGTAGAAGAATTCAACTTCACCGAGAACGTCGACGGACGCGATCACCACAAATACCTATGGATGAACGCCGCCTACACCATGGGCGCCCGCGTTACCGATGCGTTTTCCAAATACGGCTGGTGCGTCGCGATTCGCGGTGTCGAAGGCGGCGGCCTGGTCGAGGACCTGCCGACCCATACCTTCCAGACCGACGACGGCGAAGTGGCCCTCAAGTGCCCCACCGAGATCTCGATCACAGACCGTCGCGAGAAAGAGCTGTCCGACCTGGGCTTCATTCCACTGGTGCACTGCAAGGGTACCGACTACGCCGCTTTCTTCGGCACCCAGTCGGCCCAGTTGCCGAAGCAGTACAACACCGATGTGGCCAATGCCAATGCGCGCCTTTCCTCGCAGTTGCAGTACATCTTCGCCACCTCGCGCATCGCTCACTTCATGAAGGCCATCATGCGCGACAAGGTCGGCAGTTTCGCCTCTCGCCAGAACGTCGAGGACTACCTCAACGAATGGCTGTCGCAATACGTACTGTTGGACGACAACGCCGGCCAGGAAGCCAAGGCCCAATACCCGTTGCGCGAAGCCCGTGTGGAAGTCGCCGAGGTGCCCGGCAAGCCTGGTTCATACAAGGCGGTCACCTTCCTGCGTCCGCACTATCAGCTAGACGAGCTGACCGCGTCACTGCGCTTGGTGTCCGAATTGCCGCAGTCGACTCGCGGCTCCTGAAGCTCGCGTCAGCATCGCAGGCACCAGGGTCCGACTCTCCCGGTGCCTGCTTGCCAGCCCGCTAGACGTCAATGACGCCGCCGATATGCCAAGGAGTGGTCATGAGCGAACCGTTGCAGATGATACCCACCCTGCTCGACCGCCTGCTCGATGATGAGCCACAGCACTCGAGCGAAGTGCAGCCCGGCCATCGCTGTTCCTTGGGGGATTACAAGCAATCGGTGGTGCGCGATCTAGAACTGCTGGTCAACACGAGACGTGAACTGGTAGCTGAGGAACTGGATGGATGGCCAACGCTGCAGGGCACACTACTCGACTACGGACTACCGGACTTCATCAGCCGCGGCGTTCGCAGTACCGAGGACCGTCGGCTGATCCAACGTCAGTTGGAGCGCACCATCGAGCAAGGTGATAAACGCTTCAATAGCGTGCACGTCCAGTTGCTCAATCAGGACAGTCACGATCGTATCCTGCAGTTTCGTATCGAAGCGGTGCTCTCTCTGAGCGAGGCGAGCCAGCGCGTCGCCTTCGATGCCGTACTGCAAGTCAACACCCGTCAATACAAGGTGCAGAACCTGATCTGATGCTCGACGACCTGCTCCCCTACTATGAGAAGGAACTCTCGCACCTGCGCTTTCTAGGCCAGGAGTTCGCTCAACGGTATCCCAAGATCGCCTCGCGCCTTCTGCTCGAGGGAGATGACTGCGAAGATCCGCATGCCGAGCGCATGATCGAGTCGTTCGCGTTTCTCAGTGCTCGTGTGCACAAGAAACTCGACGACGACTTCCCTGAGATCGTCGAATCCTTCCTCGATGTACTCTATCCACATTACCTACGTCCAACGCCGTCGCTGTCGATCGTCGAGTTCGACCCCGGTGCCCAGACGTCCTTGACCGGTGTCTACCACTTGCCTCGACACACTGCGCTGCATTCCAGACCAGTGGAGGACACTTTCTGCCGTTTCCGCACCTGCTATCCGGTGGATGTCTGGCCGGTGGTACTCAGCGGTGCCGAGATGACTCGCCTCGAGCGCTCGTCGTTCAATCCGCACGGCAATGACAACGTCGCCAAGCTGACATTGTCACTGGAAAGCCTCGGCAATACCGATTTCGGCAAACTGGACATGGACCGGCTGCGCATCTTTCTCGACGGTGAAGGCAGCCTGATGCACCCGCTCTACGAACTGCTGTTCAACAACGTGACGCGGGTCTCGGTGAGCTTCGTCGATAACGGTCAAAGGCGTGAGATTGGGCTGGCGCCGGATGCCATCACACCGGTCGGCTTCAGCCACGACGAGGGGTTGATCGATTATTCGGAACGCTCGTTTCTCGGGTACCGGCTGCTCCATGAATATTTCACCTTTCCCGAGAAATTCCTGTTCTTCGACCTGAACGGCTTGGCGCGCCCCCTTGCCGGCAAGCCGGTAACGCAGGTCCAGGTTCACTTCCTGTTCGGGGACTATGACCAGCACGAGCGCCTTGCTCGGCTGGCACAGACCGTGGGGCGCCATAATTTCCGGCTAGGCTGCACGCCTGTGGTCAACCTGTTCCCGCAACAGGCCGAGCCGATCAAGCTCAGCCACACGCGTCACGAGTATCCGGTCGTCCCGGACGTCCGCCATGCACGCTCCACCGAAATCGTGTCGATCGACGAGGTCACTCGTGTCGTGCGCACCGCGACGCAGGATGAAGTCGCCCCGTGCCTGCCATTCTTCGAGCCACGTAATAGCGAAAAGCAAACCCGTCAGAGCTATTGGATCGCACGCCGAGTAGCCTCGGAGAACGCTCGCGATCCAGGCACGGAGCTACGCCTGCGCGTGGTCGACCGCGAGCTCGAAATGCTGAATGCCAGCAGCGATACCCTGAGCCTCAAACTGACCTGCAGCAATCGCGACCTCCCTCAACTGATGACCTTCGGTCATCCCCAGGGAGATTTCACCCTTGAGCGCGAGCAGGTCGTGCAGCAGATCCGCTGTCTGCGCAAACCGACGCCACCGGCTCGTCCGCCCATGGGCAAGGGCGTGATCTGGCGGCTGATCTCGCACCTTTCTCTCAATCATATGTCGCTGGTATCGAATGGCCGTGAAGCACTGATGGAACTGCTCTCGCTTTATAACTACCGTCAGGCCTCAGCGATCCGCAAACAGATCAACGGCATCGTCTCGATTTCCAGTGAACCGGTGATGACCCGCATCGGTCACCCGCGCCCCGCTTTCGTACGAGGCACCGGCATTACCCTGGAACTCGACGAGAGCCAGTTCACTGGCAGCGGTATTTACCTGTTCGGTATGGTGCTGGATCACTTCTTCGGTCAGTACTGCAGCCTCAACAGTTTCACTCAACTTACCCTGCGCTCTCGTCAGCGCGAACAGCGAGTCGCCCAATGGCAACCGAGAACCGGTACTCAGCCCCTGGTCTGATCGACCAAGCGCGCGCCGAGCCCTGGCGATTCGGGTTCTTTCAGCTCGTGCGCCTGCTGCGTTTGCACTATAGCCGCAACGGACGCATCGATCCGGAGAACCGGCCACACCAGGATCCACTGCGCTTTCGTTCGCTGCTGTCGCTGAATTTCCCGCCCAGCGAGATCAGCGATCTGACATTCGAGAGCGACAAGACTCGCGCCGCCAACGGCGAACCATTGAGCGAGATTCAGGTCACGTTCATGGGCCTGGTCGGTCCGTCCGGCGTACTGCCGCGCCCCTATACTGAGTTGCTGATCAACCGGCACATGGAAAAGCGTGATGACGCCGCCCACGCGTTCATGGACGTTTTCTCGCACCGCATGACGGCCCTGTTCTACGAGGCGTGGCAGAAGTATCGCTTCCATATCGAATACGAGCGCAAGGGCAGCGCCGACTTCGAAGACTGGCTACTGCACCTGGTGGGCTTCACGCCCACGACCATGGAAAAAGCGCTCGACCGCGATGACGACGCGACGTCGCTGCGGCGTAACCTTTTCAGTTGGTTTTCCGGGCTCTGGAGCCAACGCCCTCGCAATGCCGGCAATCTCGAGGCGATTCTGGAATACACTTTCCAGTTTCCCTGCCGCGTAAAGCCCTTCACCGGTCGCTGGATAAACTTGGCCCCGGAACAGTACACCCGACTCGGTCAGGCCAATGCCAAGCTCGGCGAAAGTGCCATCGCAGGAACGCGGGTGCGCGACTACCAATCGGCATTCCGGATTTCCTTTGGCCCACTCGACCTGGACGCCTACCGCTCGTTGCTGCCAGAGACCGAAGACCACCAGAAATTGCTGAAACTGGTGCGCTTCTATGCGGGCATCGAGCTCGACTTCGAGATCGAACTCATCCTCGACAAGGACTGCATCCCTGCTCCCCAGCTGGGGGCGGGTGGCAATCCCGTTCTAGGACGCCTGGGTTGGCTCAACCCAAGCGACCGACCGGCCGACTCCCACGGCCATGCACTCTTCGACATTCCCTTTGATGGAGCCACGGCGTGAGTCTCAAATCCCTCTTCGACAAACTCAACGATCCTAGCCGCGAGGCCACCGAAGGCGCGGCGGCTCTCTGCCTGGCCGAGCGCCAGTACGATGTCGACATCGAACACCTGCTTCTCAAGCTTCTGGACAGCGACGATAACGATTTCCTGCGCGTAACGCGTCATTACGACGTGTCGCTCGAGCGTCTCGCGACGCAACTCGAAGAAACGGTGTCGACCTTCAAGACCGGCAATACCCGCACGCCTGCGCTGTCACCACGCATTACCCGGTTGATCGAGCGTGCCTGGGTGATCGCCTCGATCGACCAGGGCGAGGCTCAGGTGCGCAGCGGCCACCTGCTGCTGGCCCTGCTAAAGGACGACGAACTGCGTCGCGTGCTGCTCGATGGCGCCCGTGAACTCGAACGCATCAACGTCGACGATCTCCAGGCACATCTCAATGACCTGATCAGCGGCAGTAGCGAAGATCAGCACGTGCGTCCGCTCGGCGAAGACGCGAACGCTGGCGATCAAGCCAATGGCCCGTCAACGGATGCCGAACGTAGCGGTGGACGTAACGGCAAGAGCAAGACGCCGGCCCTGGATCAGTACACCCTCGACCTGACTGGCAACGCCCGCGCCGGTCGCATCGACCCAGTGCTCGGCCGCGAGGAGGAAGTCCGCCAGATGGTGGATATCCTCACCCGCCGACGCCAGAACAACCCGATTCTCACCGGTGAAGCCGGCGTCGGGAAAACAGCCGTCGTCGAGGGGCTGGCGCTGCGCATCATCGACGGCGATGTGCCGCCACCGCTCAAGAACGTCGAACTGCGCACGCTCGATCTCGGCCTTCTCCAGGCCGGGGCTGGCGTCAAGGGCGAGTTCGAGAGCCGTCTCAAGAACGTGATCGAGGAAACCAAGCGCAGTCTGCATCCAATCATCTTGTTCATCGACGAAGCCCACACGCTGATCGGCAGCGGCGCTCAAGCCGGCCAAGGCGATGCCGCCAACCTGCTCAAGCCAGCGCTGGCACGCGGCGAACTACGCACCATCGCCGCCACCACCTGGGCCGAGTACAAGAAGTACTTCGAAAAGGACGCGGCGCTGGCCCGCCGCTTCCAAGTGGTCAAGGTCGAAGAACCGGCCGAACCGGTGGCCATCAATATGCTGCGTGGCTTGAACGAGCGCATGCAGGATCACCACAAGGTCACCATTCTCGATGACGCCATCGTTCAGGCCGTACGTCTATCGCATCGCTACATCACCGGCCGCCAGTTGCCGGACAAGGCGGTCAGCGTGCTCGACACCGCCTGCGCGCGTGTCGCCCTGGCGCAGTCCTCGCAGCCGGCGGCACTCGAGGACGCACATCACCGCGTCGACAATCTCGAAAGCGAGATCGCCGTTCTCAAACGCGAACAGCGTGAAGGCACCGACCACACCGAAACGCTCGCCGCGCTCGACGAACAGCTTTCCGCGACCCAGAGCGAGATCGATGACCTGAGCGCGCGCTGGGAGCGTGAGCAGGAGATCGTGACGCGTCTCAAAGAACTGGAAACAGAACGAGAAACCATCGAGGCCGGCAAGCAGGAGGGAAACGCCGATGCGCTGAGCCGTCAAATCGGCGACATCCGCCGCGAACTCGCCGAGGTACAGGGCGAGCACTCGCTGGTGCACGGCCATGTCGACGGCAACGTGATCGCCGAGGTAATCTCCAACTGGACCGGCATTCCGCTGGGCAAGATGATGCGCGACGAGATCGCCACCGTGCAGCAGTTGCCCGCACTGCTTGGCGAGCGCGTACTGGGGCAGGACCATGCACTCGCCGAAATCGGCAAGCGCATCACCATCTCGCGTGCGCGGATGGAAGACCCCAATAAGCCGATCGGCGTATTCCTATTGCTTGGCCCCAGCGGCGTCGGCAAGACCGAGACCGCGCTGTCGCTGGCCGACACGCTCTACGGCGGCGAGCGCAACGTCATCACCATCAATATGTCCGAATATCAGGAAGCGCACACCGTCTCCAGTCTCAAGGGTTCACCTCCCGGCTATGTCGGCTATGGCGAAGGCGGTGTGCTGACCGAGGCCGTGCGACGCAAGCCCTACAGCGTGGTGCTGCTGGATGAGGTCGAGAAAGCGCATCCGGACGTACTGGAGCTGTTCTTCCAGGTGTTCGACAAGGGCGTGCTGGACGACGGCGAAGGCCGCGAGATCAACTTTCGCAATACCGTGATCCTGCTCACGTCCAACGTCGGCACCGATGACATCATGCAGCAATGCCTGGGCACGGACACGCTCCCCGCCCCCGAAACCATAGTCGATAGCCTGCGCGATCGACTCAACGCGGTATTCAAGCCCGCCTTCCTGGGGCGTCTGAACATCATTCCCTACTACCCGGTACAAAAAGAGATTCTGAACAACATCGTTCGGCTCAAGCTCGACCGGATCAAAAATCGCTTCGAGTACAACCACCGCGCCGACTTCGAGTACGACCCAGCGATCATCGATGCCGTCGCCGAACGCTGCACCGACAGTGATAGCGGCGCGCGCAATATCGACAACATCCTCGCTGGCAGCCTGATGCCCACTATCGCCGCCCAGGTGCTAGACCGCATGGCCACTGGCGAGGCGATAGAGAAGCTGACCGTCAGCCTTAATGACCAAGGCGAGTTCGCATATGACCTGCGCTGAGTCGATGCCGCATCTAGTGAAAGAGCCAACGAGGTAAAGTCATGGCAGATTTAACAACGCTGGACAGTTTACTGGACACCTTCGATATCGACCTGTCGCCGTCGCAGCGGCTGCTGACGTTGGACATTGCCGGGGCGTCGCTGCTGCCGCATCGCCTGGTGGGCGAGGAGCGTGTCAGCGCCCCGTTCACCTACACGCTTGACTGCATCTCC
>NZ_JARANZ010000020.1 GCF_029889905.1 Chromohalobacter sp. 11-W
AGCCAGGGGCCGTTGTAACATCAGCCGTTCGGTGGCCAACATCGACGCGGCGACATAGAGGTTCATCGCGGCCGAGTCGAGCTGGCGAGAGAGAAATTTGGCCACTGGCGCACCAGTCTGGTAGAGCAACTGAGAGAAAACATTTTTGGCGGCGTCTTCAGAGGCTTCCGGATTGAACATGTGCTTTCGACTAGCTGCCCAGGCACTGTTCATCTTATCCAGAACCGTCTGCACATTGCTTTCCGTAATCTGCGTATCCGTCAGATCGCTCACGACATCCGCATGCGTCTGCTGGTTCCAGACCAAACTACGCATGAGCAGGTTAGAAGTGTCTCCCAGATCAGGTTGCTCTACCCATTCTTGGATTACGCTCTCGCATTCCGCCCGGTCGGCGGCATCATGGAGACATTCGATAAAGTGATGGACGTAATGTGTGCCAGAATCGAGATCGTCGGTCCGGTAGTCGCATTCAAAGCAGCGTTTCAACGCGTCCGACCCAAGCCATATCGCATGGTCTTCCGAAATCGGCGTGTGCACTTTTTCCTGATCATCTTTTAATACCTTGGAGACGGTCTCCTTGAAGTCCTGCTCAATTTCTTCATCGGACATTCGCAAGTATTCATCATCGTCTTCATAGACTCCAAACCAGACGTCGTTGCGGGTTTCCTTCCAGGCACGCTGACTTCGAGCTCTAATCGTATCCGAACTGAGATATTGGCGCTGATTCGTCGCTTTGGACTCATCCAGCAGCGCCTCCATATTCGAAATGGTCTGGCGATCCGCTTCCGAAGCCGTTCCGTCATCCACTTTTTGTCTCGCTTCACGAAGCCGTTTTTCCGGTACGTTCAGCATCATCGACTCATTCTCGGCAATACCGCTTCGGTAGACAGACTCTGTCGTCACCTCGACGACATTTTTGAGCGCTTGAATCCCCTCCCAGGAGGCGTTCCGCCAACTGAAGCGCTGTAGAGAAGCCTCCACCGCTTGAATCTGCTCGGCGTTGAGCTCGACCGTGATGCCGCGCGGATCGTGCGTGGCAAAAAGAATGGATCGCCCCTGCGATGTTCGCTCGGCGGTTTCGATCAGGTCATCGGCCTCAAAAGCGCGCCATTGGAAGGGATAGACGGACTCGAAGGTGGCGGTGTTTTGCGCATCGTCTTCGTCAGCCACCGTGTTGCGAAAGCTCGGGGTCGTATTGTGCCGGTATTCACTCACCCAATCCGTCACTGCCGAGAGCGGTGCGGTGTGGGGTTGACTCGCTGCCGGGGAGATACACAGAGACGGGTTGAGCGACTGCATGCGTGTCGCGGGGTCCCGGGCGATCCGATCCCGAAGCGTCTTGTCCCAGTCGGTATCCGAGAAGGCCAACCAAGCTTGCGTGACCTGTTCGGGCTGACTGATCGTCACGCACCTGGCCATCTGCCAGTCGCTGGATCTCCGGCAGGCTTCACTTTTTTCCATCCCCGGTGCCAACTGGCCATCGATTGGAAGCGGGATGAAGTTGCTGTCGCTGGTGACGATATATTTTCGCCACTTGGCGCCTTCCGCATCACCGTTCGGAAAGTGCAGGTAAAAGTAGCCCGGTCGCATGCAGCGTAGGATGTAAGTCGCGCGTTGCATCTGCTTGTCGAGGACGCCGTCGCCGAAGCTTCCACCGCTGACGATCGGAGTGAGTCCGTTGATGGCGTGCGCATGACTCTCGGCGATAGCCGCATAACGCACCGGGAGAATGACCAGCCCGGGCGACTTCTTGCACATCTGACAGTCGCTACAACCGCTCGTATCGGTGCCGGCGCTTTTACTGGGCACGTTGGCGGCGGCCGTCGCAATAGCTTCGTTGATGTTTGGAATCGCACTCATGCTACGTCGTTTCCCGATTGGTCAATTGTTCCTGGATGGATTCCCAGCGTGCCTGTGGCCAGTTCGATGTCACGGCCCGATACGATGTGCCCTCTTTCGCCATCACGACCGCGTGTGCCACATCGGGATGCTGGAGAATGTCGGGGTGCACCAGCAATTCATGTAGTACGAGTGCTAAACGGTCCCGTTCATCCTGCAACCCCCGTTGTCGGGCATGCGTGAGTCGCTCGGCAATGTGCCGTCCTGCCTCCGCATCGTCCATTGGCGCTTGGGGGTCCTGATCTCGCCATTGTGTCAGGCACTCGCGAATCGTGGGCAACGCTTCAAGATGTCGAAGTTGGTCCTCGTCGAGAGACAGCCGCAATACGCTTCCCGCCTCAGGTGCTTGGTTGGATATCGATATCCAATGTCGACTGGAATTCAGCAGCTCCCAGCACCGAATTTTTCCCAGGAGCGACTGGCGTTGTTCCGGCATCAAAATCCAACGAAGATGCGCCATGACACGCGGATCGAAGAATCGGCAGTACATCCATCGCGTCGTGGGCGTCGCCGCCAGGCAGAATCGGCTCAGTTGTTCTTGAAGGACGACGGGATCGACATCCGCCCGAAGTAGCGCACACAAAGCAGGCGGCATGCCATGACGCGACATTGCCTCGGCACGCTCCCTGACGTGGCTGATGGCCGATTCGTTGACGCGGTAGAGATGAGGCGTCAGCGCATGGAGATCCGGCCTGCGGCGCGGCCGCAGTGCGCCCACGAACTCGACACCTTCGCACTCTAGCGGTCCATTGAGATGATCGTGCAATAACCACGATGTCATCGTTTCACTCCCCTCACTCAACCAGCGGAGAACCGCGACTGGCAGCGCCTTTATGCTTCGTTGCGCAGTCGTCCCCCTCCGGTAATCCCATCATGTCCGAGTCCATACTCGCCGGCCCCCCAAAACTCTTTGTTGCGCCGTTGACGGTGACCTTGCCGGGCGCGTGCAGCTCGATATTGCCGTCCTTGATGCGCACGTAGGCGCCGCCGCTGACGAGCAGGATTTCTTCGGCGGCGGCAAGATCGACCTTCTCGTCGCGGGAAGTGACGTTGAGGTTTTGGCGCGCGGTGGCTTCGAGGTTGTCCGACTGCGCCTGGATGTCCACCTTGCCCCGCGCCGCGAACAATTTGATCCCGGCCTTCTGCACGAATAACGAGAGCTTCTCCGAGATCGAGGCGACCAGACTCTTGCCGGTGGCGATGTTGACGTCTTCGCCGCTGGCCACGCTGAGCGATTTGCCCTGGGCCAGGTGGGTCGACTCCGGCGTGCTCGCCGTGATGCCGGCGGGCGAGGCCAGGTGCAGCCAGGGCGCTTTCATGCGCGCGGCTTCGCCTCTTCCGCCGCTGTCCGTGGCGCCGGATGCGCTGTTCTGGTCGCTGCCGGTGAGCTGTTCGCTGTTGCCGTAGGTGTCGTCGGCGTCTTCCCCGGCCTGCTTGAGATTCGTCCGGCTGTCGAGCGCTTCGGCGTTGTGATCCTGGGCGCTCTGACTCAGCGTATCGGTGAGCTGGTAGGCGCTGTCGAGCTGTTGTTGGGCCGGGGTGAGATCGAGCTGGTCGCCGCGGGCACCGAGCTGGCCCCAACTGGTGAGGTAGAGCCCCTGGTTGGCGCGGATGGCGCCATAGGCATCGCTGCGCAGTTCGAAGCCGGTGCCACGGAAGGCGCCGCGGGTGTTGCCGGTCTGGTGGATCAGGTAGCCAAGGTTGAGCTGGCTCTTCTCGGCTTCGGAGTTGAGGCGCACGCGCTCCTGGTCGGTGGCGTCGTCGAAGACCAGTTCGTTGTACTTGCTGCCGCGATAGGTC
>NZ_JARANZ010000021.1 GCF_029889905.1 Chromohalobacter sp. 11-W
CCCGGTAGGCTCCACCATCCCGACAGTCGAGAGAGTTTTAAGCGAGACGCTTGGAAGATAAATTCTTCGAGCTTCCCGCTTAGAGCTTGTCGCTCTAAATGCTCTTTAACAATGTGGAATAAACTGACAAAGCAAGACGATACGTCTCAAGCGTATCCGGCAAAATCGTGATCGTCGCCAGACCAGACCCTTTGGGGTTATATGGTCAAGCGATGAAGCGCATACGGTGGATGCCTAGGCAGCCAGAGGCGATGAAAGACGTTGTAGCCTGCGATAAGGCTCGGTGAGGTGGCAAACAACCTACGACCCGGGCATTTCTGAATGGGGAAACCCACCCAGCACAAGCTGGGTATCCCACCCTGAATTCATAGGGGTTGGGAGGCGAACCGGGGGAACTGAAACATCTAAGTACCCCGAGGAAAAGAAATCAACCGAGATTCCCTAAGTAGCGGCGAGCGAACGGGGACTAGCCCTTAAGTCAATGCACGGTTAGGTGAACGGCCTGGAAAGGCCGGCCATAGTGGGTGATAGCCCCGTAACCGAAAACCCGCATTGGTGAAATCGAGTAGGTCGGGGCACGTGAAACCTTGACTGAAGACGGGGGGACCATCCTCCAAGGCTAAATACTCCTGGCTGACCGATAGTGAACCAGTACCGTGAGGGAAAGGCGAAAAGAACCCCGGCGAGGGGAGTGAAATAGATCCTGAAACCGTATGCGTACAAGCAGTGGGAGCTGGCTTCGGCTGGTGACCGCGTACCTTTTGTATAATGGGTCAGCGACTTATATTCAGTGGCGAGCTTAACCGACTAGGGGAGGCGTAGGGAAACCGAGTCTTAACAGGGCGATGAGTCGCTGGATATAGACCCGAAACCGGGCGATCTATCCATGGCCAGAGTGAAGGTCAGGTAACACTGACTGGAGGCTCGAACCCAAGTATGTTGAAAAATGCTGGGATGAGCTGTGGATCGGAGTGAAAGGCTAATCAAGCCCGGAGATAGCTGGTTCTCCTCGAAAGCTATTTAGGTAGCGCCTCACGTATCACCGTCGGGGGTAGAGCACTGTTTCGGCTAGGGGGCCATCCCGGCTTACCAACCCGAGGCAAACTCCGAATACCGATGAGTGCAGCGTGGGAGACACACAGCGGGTGCTAACGTCCGTTGTGAAAAGGGAAACAACCCAGACCGTCAGCTAAGGCCCCCAAATTCTGGTTAAGTGGGAAACGATGTGGGAAGGCTTAGACAGCTAGGAGGTTGGCTTAGAAGCAGCCATCCTTTAAAGAAAGCGTAATAGCTCACTAGTCGAGTCGGCCTGCGCGGAAGATGTAACGGGGCTCAAACCAGATGCCGAAGCTACGGGTGCATCCTTAGGGATGCGCGGTAGAGGAGCGTCGTGTAAGTCTGTGAAGGGGCGTTGAGAAGCGCGCTGGAGATATCACGAGTGCGAATGCTGACATGAGTAACGATAATGCGGGTGAAAACCCCGCACGCCGGAAGACCCAGGGTTTCTGTTCGACGTCAATCGGAGCAGAGTGAGTCGGCCCCTAAGGCGAGGCCGAAAGGCGTAGTCGATGGGAAACGGGTTAATATTCCCGTACCGGATGTGATTGCGATGGGGGGACGAAGAAGGCTAGGTGAGCCAGGCGTTGGTTGTCCTGGTGAAAGTCGGTAGGCCGAGGAATCAGGTAAATCCGATTCCTTAAAGCCGAGAGACGAGACGAACAGACTACGGTCTGGAAGTCATCGATGCCACGCTTCCAGGAAAAGCCTCTAAGCTTCAGATCACATGCGACCGTACCCCAAACCGACACAGGTGGTCAGGGTGAGAATCCCAAGGCGCTTGAGAGAACTCGGGTGAAGGAACTAGGCAAAATGGCACCGTAACTTCGGGAGAAGGTGCGCCGGCATAGGGTGATGGACTTCGCGTCCTAAGCTCGAGCCGGTCGAAGATACCAGGTGGCTGCAACTGTTTATTAAAAACACAGCACTCTGCTAACGCGTAAGCGGACGTATAGGGTGTGACGCCTGCCCGGTGCCGGAAGGTTAATTGATGGCGTTAGCTCCGGCGAAGCGCTTGATCGAAGCCCCGGTAAACGGCGGCCGTAACTATAACGGTCCTAAGGTAGCGAAATTCCTTGTCGGGTAAGTTCCGACCTGCACGAATGGCGTAATGATGGCCACGCTGTCTCCACCCGAGACTCAGTGAAATTGAAATCGCCGTGAAGATGCGGTGTCCCCGCGGCTAGACGGAAAGACCCCGTGAACCTTTACTATAGCTTCACACTGGATGCTGATGTTGCTTGTGTAGGATAGCTGGGAGGCTTGGAACCTGGGACGCCAGTCCCAGGGGAGCCAACCTTGAAATACCAGCCTGGCATCATTGGCGTTCTAACTTGGGCCCGTTATCCGGGTCGAGGACAGTGTGTGGTGGGTAGTTTGACTGGGGCGGTCTCCTCCCAAAGCGTAACGGAGGAGCACGAAGGTACCCTCAGCACGGTTGGAAATCGTGCAATGAGTGCAAGAGCATAAGGGTGCTTGACTGCGAGACAGACACGTCGAGCAGGTGCGAAAGCAGGTTCTAGTGATCCGGTGGTTCTGTATGGAAGGGCCATCGCTCAACGGATAAAAGGTACTCCGGGGATAACAGGCTGATACCGCCCAAGAGTTCACATCGACGGCGGTGTTTGGCACCTCGATGTCGGCTCATCACATCCTGGGGCTGAAGTCGGTCCCAAGGGTATGGCTGTTCGCCATTTAAAGTGGTACGCGAGCTGGGTTTAGAACGTCGTGAGACAGTTCGGTCCCTATCTGCCGTGGGCGTTGGAGATTTGAGAAGGGCTGCTCCTAGTACGAGAGGACCGGAGTGGACGCACCTCTGGTGTTCCGGTTGTCACGCCAGTGGCATTGCCGGGTAGCTATGTGCGGACGGGATAACCGCTGAAAGCATCTAAGCGGGAAGCCCCCTTCAAGATGAGATCTCCCCGAGGCCTCGAGCCTCCTGAAGGGCCCAGCGAGACCAGCTGGTTGATAGGCACGGTGTGGAAGCGCTGCAAGGCGTTGAGCTAACGTGTACTAATGGCCCGTGAGGCTTGACCATATAACACCCAAAGGGTCTGGTGACGAGCCGATCCCGGATACGCATGAGACGTAGCGTGTCAGCTTATTCCCGATTGCGTTGTGGCCCTGAGGGCCATGACACCTGTTTCGCCTGACGACCATAGCGAGCGTGTCCCACCTGATCCCATGCCGAACTCAGCAGTGAAACCGCTTAGCGCCGATGGTAGTGTGGGGCTTCCCCATGCGAGAGTAGGTCATCGTCAGGCATTT
>NZ_JARANZ010000022.1 GCF_029889905.1 Chromohalobacter sp. 11-W
TACGCCTTCCTTGCGAGGCGGCCCATCGGGCCAACGCAAGCCGCTCCGCTCTTGTATATCGAGCCCGGAGCCGCTCTTTAACAAACGATCAGGTAATTCATGTGGGCGTTTGCTCAGGTAGGGGTGCCAGTCACGACCTATCAAGGCAAACGACTCGTCAAGAGACGTTTTAGTCTTGAACCAAGTTTGGTCCGCTCAACGGACTATCAGACTTTCAACTGAAGAGTTTGATCATGGCTCAGATTGAACGCTGGCGGCAGGCCTAACACATGCAAGTCGAGCGGAAACGATCCTAGCTTGCTAGGAGGCGTCGAGCGGCGGACGGGTGAGTAACGCATAGGAATCTACCCAGTCGTGGGGGATAACCTGAGGAAACTCAGGCTAATACCGCATACGTCCTACGGGAGAAAGCGGGGGCTCTTCGGACCTCGCGCGATTGGATGAGCCTATGTCGGATTAGCTAGTTGGTAAGGTAACGGCTTACCAAGGCGACGATCCGTAGCTGGTCTGAGAGGATGATCAGCCACACCGGGACTGAGACACGGCCCGGACTCCTACGGGAGGCAGCAGTGGGGAATATTGGACAATGGGCGAAAGCCTGATCCAGCCATGCCGCGTGTGTGAAGAAGGCTTTCGGGTTGTAAAGCACTTTCAGCGGGGAAGAAGGCTTGTCGGTCAATACCCGGCAAGAGCGACATCACCCGCAGAAGAAGCACCGGCTAACTCCGTGCCAGCAGCCGCGGTAATACGGAGGGTGCAAGCGTTAATCGGAATTACTGGGCGTAAAGCGCGCGTAGGCGGCGTGTCACGCCGGGTGTGAAAGCCCCGGGCTCAACCTGGGAACGGCATCCGGAACGGGCAGGCTAGAGTGCAGGAGAGGAAGGTAGAATTCCCGGTGTAGCGGTGAAATGCGTAGAGATCGGGAGGAATACCAGTGGCGAAGGCGGCCTTCTGGACTGACACTGACGCTGAGGTGCGAAAGCGTGGGTAGCAAACAGGATTAGATACCCTGGTAGTCCACGCCGTAAACGATGTCGACTAGCCGTTGGGTCCCTTGAGGACTTAGTGGCGCAGTTAACGCGATAAGTCGACCGCCTGGGGAGTACGGCCGCAAGGTTAAAACTCAAATGAATTGACGGGGGCCCGCACAAGCGGTGGAGCATGTGGTTTAATTCGATGCAACGCGAAGAACCTTACCTACCCTTGACATCCTGCGAGCCCGGAAGAGATTCCGGGGTGCCTTCGGGAGCGCAGAGACAGGTGCTGCATGGCTGTCGTCAGCTCGTGTTGTGAAATGTTGGGTTAAGTCCCGTAACGAGCGCAACCCTTGTCCCTATTTGCCAGCGATTCGGTCGGGAACTCTAGGGAGACTGCCGGTGACAAACCGGAGGAAGGTGGGGACGACGTCAAGTCATCATGGCCCTTACGGGTAGGGCTACACACGTGCTACAATGGCCGGTACAAAGGGTTGCGAAAGCGCGAGCTGAAGCTAATCCCGAAAAGCCGGTCTCAGTCCGGATCGGAGTCTGCAACTCGACTCCGCGAAGTCGGAATCGCTAGTAATCGTGCATCAGAATGGCACGGTGAATACGTTCCCGGGCCTTGTACACACCGCCCGTCACACCATGGAAGTGGACTGCACCAGAAGTGGTTAGCTTAACCTTCGGGAGAGCGATCACCACGGTGTGGTTCATGACTGGGGTGAAGTCGTAACAAGGTAGCCGTAGGGGAACCTGCGGCTGGATCACCTCCTTAAACGACCGCGCATCCCCCTGGGTAAGCGCTCACAATGAATTACCTGATCGCGCAGAGCAACGACTGTGGAATGGCTGCATGAAGTCGCCCAGTGACCAACGGGTCTGTAGCTCAGTTGGTTAGAGCGCACCCCTGATAAGGGTGAGGTCGGCAGTTCGAGTCTGCCCAGACCCACCATCTCTCGCTCAGTTAGTTAGAGCGCACCCCTTGGGGTGAAATAAAGAGAGGGTGAGGTCGCCGGGTTTTATTCAAGTCTGCCCAGACCCACCAATT
>NZ_JARANZ010000023.1 GCF_029889905.1 Chromohalobacter sp. 11-W
GAGTGGTCGGATCACATGCGCAACGTGGCTGCTGCGCTCTTTCGATTGGAGCACAATCGCGACGAGCAAGACATGCTGGAGGTGCTGGGCACGTTGGTCGAGTGGCTCAAGACGCCCGAGCAAACCGGGCTACGACGGGCCTTCGTGGTGTGGATACGCCGCGTACTGCTGCCCAACCGAGCGCCAGGGATGGAACTGCCCGAGTTCAACGAGTTGCAGGATCTACACGAGGTACACGACATGCTGGCAGAACGCATCAAGCAATGGCCTGAACGGTGGGAAGAAAAAGGCCGCCAGGAAGGGCGTCAGGAAGGCCGTCAAGAAGGGCGTCAGGAAGGCGAACAACGGGGTATCGAGAAGACTGCCCGCAACCTGATCAAGCTGGGTGTACTCAGTGATGAACAGATCGCCGAGGCCACGGGGCTGACGGTGGTCGACGTGGAAGGGCTGCGCGAAGAAGACACGCACTGATCCTGCAGCGAATGGATCATGAACTACGTTTTAGACGGCTCCTTTTGGGGCCGTTGTTGTTTGTGGCCGAGTTTGGCGCGTGGGCGGCGAGGTGTCTCATGGGGCATGAGTCGTCCAGTCGTCCAGTCGTCCAGACGCAGCCCCGGAACCCGCTCGAATTCACGTAGGTTGTTGGTGACGACAATCAGGCCCTGCGAGCGTGCATGACCCGCGATCATCTGATCGTAAGGCCCGATAGGGGTACCCGCTTTCGCGAGCTCGGCTCTTAGTTGGCCAGTATGGGCAGCGGCATCGTTATCGTAAGGCAGAACTTCCAGACGCGCTGCGAAGCTTTCGACGACGGCGATGTTGTGCTCGGGGTTACTGGATTTCTCCGCGCCATAGACGAGTTCCATCAGCGTGATGGAACTGATGCACATCTGGCTGTGGTGGCGCTTGAAGATCTCCCGCACTGAGGACGGTTTGTTCTTGATCGTATAAATGCAAATATTGGTGTCGAGCATATATTTCAGCATTAGAATGCTTCCCGCCGCTGATCCTCTGGCTGCTCGCGCGTGGACATGAAATCCGCCGTGGCGCCAGGTTCGTCGAACCAGCTATCCCATGATTCTCCCGCTGGGACGATGATGCGCGTCCTGCCGATGGATATGATCTCGACACGCTTTACATCCTCAGGAAGGGCGCTTGCTTTGGGGAGACGTATGGCTTGATTGCGATTGGATTGGAAAACGGAACCTTGAGGCATGACAGTCACCTTGGGATATTCTTTATGTATATCCCAATGTAGTGAGGCGCAAGAAGGCTGTCAATGTGCATGAATCGAAGCCTTGTAGGCCCCAGGAAGAAAGGTAAAAAGGGCGTCAGTGCGTGCCTCTCGCGAAGGCCTCCCACAAGATACGCCACATAGAGTGGCCACCCAGGTTGTGAGAAAATATTAGTGGGAGTGAATTTATTCGCGATAGTCCCTGTCGCAGGTGCCCTCAATCTGCGAGATCGCGAGGACGACGTCATCTGGCGAGTGCGCTGGGGCGACGACTGGCTCTATGTTTATTTGCTGCTCGAGTTCCAGTCGAGCGTCGATAGATTCATGGCCGTGCGAGTCATGACCTACCTGGGGCTGCTCTATCAGGACTTGATTCGTCAGGAGGCCTTTACCCCCAACGGCAAGCTACCGCCGGTGTTGCCGATTGTGCTCTACAATGGGGAGAGGCGCTGGACGGCGGCACAAAACGTGGCGGACCTGGTCGAACAGGTACCCGGAGGGCTCGAACGCTATCGGCCGGACTTGGCCTATCTGCTTCTCGACGAAGGGGCGGTCATCAGCGACCCTGAG
>NZ_JARANZ010000024.1 GCF_029889905.1 Chromohalobacter sp. 11-W
TCCGGTACGTTCAGCATCATCGACTCATTCTCGGCAATACCGCTTCGGTAGACAGACTCTGTCGTCACCTCGACGACATTTTTGAGCGCTTGAATCCCCTCCCAGGAGGCGCTCCGCCAACTGAAGCGCTGTAGAGAAGCCTCCACCGCTTGAATCTGCTCGGCGTTGAGTTCGACCGTGATGCCGCGCGGGTCGTGCGCGGCGAAGAGAATGGATCGCCCCTGCGATGTTCGCTCGGCGGTTTCGATCAGGTCGTCGGCCTCGAAGGCACGCCAGTTGAAAGGATAGACGGATTCGAAGGTGGCGGTGTTTTGCGCATCGTCTTCGTCAGCCACGGTGTTGCGAAAGCTCGGGGTCGTATTGTGCCGGTATTCACTCAGACCGGCTCGGAGGCCGTGCTTTCCCGACGCAGCTGACGCGGCCAGCACAGCAGCAGCGAACACCAATGCGCCGTGGCGTGAATCAGCATGAGCGGCGAGGCGATCAGTACCAGCGCGATCATGCGGGGGCTCCAGGGCGCGGCCGCCCACTTGTTCTCCAGAAAACTCCAGGGGGCCAGCAGCGAGCGCCACGGCCAGGGAAAACGGGGAATGCACTTGGGTTTGGGGATACTTTCTGGCCCCTCTTCCATATAGCGGCGGATGTATTCCCACAGCGCATAGAGCTCATGATCGCTGCGCAACGGCGCCCCGAGAAAGACCACGTCGTGATGCTCGGCACCGGTGCGCTGCTTGAAGAAGAACACCATCAGGATTTCGCGCTTGCGCTTCTTGGTCACCACCTGATCGTCAGGATCGACCGACGCCACCACATCATCCCAGTCATAGACCTGATTGCCACCGGCGAAATTGGGACGATTGATGGTGATCTTACGCGTCTTGCGATTGAAGCGGACCACAATATGGCGCTGGACCAGACACTCCATCCGGAATATCCAGAAGAGATAGATAAATGCGGCCAGCATTACAAACCAAATACCCCACATAAAAACCGCTGCTAAATAGTCCAAAAACTCGGCACTTTCTCCGGTTGTAGGCCAAACGCCATAAAAAAAACATCAAGCAGTGGTATAAGGAAGCTAAAAGGAAAACCCAAAACACCTAATAATAGCGGAGATAGACCAAGAACGCCCCCCTCTCCATTCATCGAAAAAGGTCCTGACATCCATATAGGTGTCATTCATCTTGTAGATGGAGCGCGCATCGGATGGCGCGTCGCTGACCTGCCGTTCCTGCATGCCCCGATACTGCTTGCCGTATTTCTCGGTCGCCTTCTCGAACTGCTTCATATCACCTTCGAATCCGGTGATATCCTCCTTGCTCGCCGTCAGGGTGCGGCGCATCAGCCACTCAACGAAATACATCAGGTTACGTCCTGTAAAGCCTGGTGGAAGCCGCCGACTGCTTCCGCATAATCGGCGTAATGATCGGGCACGCTCTCGGTGGTAAAGGCACAACGCCTCGAGCGCGTCCTCACCAAACACTCCCTCACACCGGCTCGGTTGCCGTACTTTCCCGGCGCAGCTTACGCGGCCAGTAGACCGGCCAGCACAGCAGCAGCGAACACCAGTGCGCCGTGGCGTGAACCAGCATGAGCGGCGAAACGACGATCACCAGCGCGATCATTCCCGGGCTCCAGGGCGCGGCTGCCCACTTGTTCTCCAGAAAGCTCCAGGGGGCCAGCAGCGAGCGCCACGGCCAGGGAAAACGGGGAATGCACTTGGGTTTGGGGATGCTTTCTGGCCCCTCTTCCATATAGCGGCGGATGTATTCCCACAGC
>NZ_JARANZ010000025.1 GCF_029889905.1 Chromohalobacter sp. 11-W
GCCGTTGTAGACGCGGCCGGTGATTAAGGGGCGGTCGGCATCGCCTTCGAGGAAGTCGATGAGCACTTCCTGGCCGATGCGCGGCACGAACACGCCGCCCCAGCCGGCGCCAGCGTTGGGCTGGGCGACGCGTAGCCAGACGCTGGAATTTTCATCGGACTGGCCCTGGCGGTCCCAGTGGAACTGGACGCGCACGCGGTTGAGGTGATCGGTGTGGATCTCTTCATTCGCCGGGCCGACCACGGTGGCGGTCTGCGGGCCGCCGATCACGGGGCGATGGTGCGTCAGCGGAGGGCGGTAGGGCTGGGTACGGCGCTGGGCGTCGAGATCGACCAGAAAGTGACCGGTGCCGCCGGTGGCATAGTCAGATAACCGTTCGCCGGTGGGGTCGGCGTGCTTTTTAAAACGGTCAGGACTCTCTAAGCCATGCGCCCGTTTGGCAGCATCGAGCTGGGGCTGCAGGCTGCCGGGCAACGCCTGGAGCTGGGCCGAGACCGGCAGGGCGTTTTCGGCGTGCACGCTGACGCCGAGCAGCAGGAACTGCCTTTCTTCTTCACCGCCGATGTCGTGCTGCGCGTGCTGGATGAGCTCGAACCAGCGCCCGGCCTGGAGTTGGCGGGCACCGCCGCTGCCGCGAAAGCGCTTGGCCCGCGATTCATGGGCCTCTAAACGGTTCTCGGTCAGGCGTTGGCCGCGCTCGACGCCGTGGTAGTAGTACTCGCCGGCGTAGTCGTAGACCTCGGTTGGCGGCAGGTTGCCCTGATCGCTCAGGGTGTCGAGCCCGGTGCGCTTGGTGAGGGACGGCTGCTTGTAGTCGAACGTCCCCACGCTGACCCGGGTGGGCTGCTGTTGGCGCACGCCGCCCCACTGGTTGAGGGCGTCTTCGGTCTCGGTGGCGGCCTGGCGATGGAAGCGGATCGCCTGGGGGCTGACGGGGCGAGTGGTATCGACGTCGTCGGTAATGACCAGGCGATGGCCATCGAAGGCTTGGGGCTCGCCGGCGGCACTATTGCCGCTAGCATTGGGCCCGTTGCCCTCATCGGTCTCACCGTCATCGTTACCGGCGTATTCGAAGTAGTACCACAGGCCTTCTTCTTCCAGCAGGCGGCTGACGAAGTTGAAGTCGCTCTCGCGGTACTGCACGCAGTAGCTGCGCGCGGGGTAGTCGCGGCGCAGGTCGAAGCGGTAGCGGCCCCTGGCCAGCTCATGGCCCTCGAATACGGCAGTGAGGACATCGACGACGCTGCGGTCCTGAAAGATGCGGCTGTCGCGGCCCAGCTCGAGCATCTTGAGCCACGGCACCAGGGTGAGCTGGTAGTAGGTGACGCCGCCATCCTCGCCCAGCAACGCCGCCTCGGAAACCAGCCCATGCAACTGGCGATAGCGGCCATCGGCCTGCAAAATCGAAAGCCGGGCCGGCTGCGCCATCAACGTCTTGAGTTCGAGATCCCCCTGCTGGGAGATGCAGTCAAGCGTGTAG
>NZ_JARANZ010000026.1 GCF_029889905.1 Chromohalobacter sp. 11-W
ATTGAACTGACCCCCAATCGTTGGACGGTTAGTTCTCTTAACCGGCGGCCATGGCCTGAGTCCTGTATTGCACGGGGCTCAGGCCTTTTAGTCTCTGCTTGATCCGCTGATGGTTGTAGTAGTGGATGTACTCGGCAATGCCTTGCTGCAATTGCTCAACGGTATCGAACTGGTTCAGATGGAAGTACTCCGCTTTCAGGGTGCCGAAAAAACTCTCCATAGCGGCATTGTCCAGACAATTCCCTTTCCGTGACATGCTGCGCAGTATCCGCTTCTCCACCACCAGGCGACGATAGTTAGGGTGGCGGTAATGCCACCCCTGATCCGTGTGCAATAGAGGCCGATCATCTGGCCTTAGCCGGTCAAAGGCGCTCTTCAGCATATACTTCACTAGGCCGAATACCGGTCGTGGCCCAGTCTGGAAGGCGATAATTTCGCCGTTATACAGATCCATGACCGGTGACAGGTAGAGTTTCTGGTCATTGACCTTGAATTCGGTGATGTCGGTCACCCAGCGTTGATTCGGCCCTTGGGCTTGAAATCGACGCTGTAGCGTATTGGGAGCGGCATAGCCCTCGACGCCGCGATAAGCTCGATATCGTTTGGGGCGAACGCGGGACTTCAAGCCCAGCTGCTGC
Organism: Chromohalobacter sp. 11-W; assembly: GCF_029889905.1. GTDB lineage: Bacteria > Pseudomonadota > Gammaproteobacteria > Pseudomonadales > Halomonadaceae > Chromohalobacter. Next base: position 639 of record NZ_JARANZ010000026.1, read on the forward strand.
ATCAACCGCTGGACGGTCTTGTGGTTGACCGCCTCGCCTGCCTGGCGCAGCACAGCGGTGATACGGCGATAGCCATAGCGTCCCTTGTGGTGATCATAGATCGCCTGGATACGCGCCTTCAGAGGCGCATACAGATCGTCAGCCCTCAGGACCTTGAGCTGGTAGTAGAACGTGCTGCGCGGCAGCGATGCCGCACGCAGCAGCAGCGCTAGGGGGTGCTCATGCCTTAACCCTTGGACGGCTTGGGCTTTTTGCCCCGTGTCGTCGCCCGTTTCTCTCGGGCCAAGGCATCGAGCTTTTTTAGATAGGCATTCTCTGCCCGCAGATAGGCCAGCTCCTCGAGCAGTCCCTCATGAGAGCGCTCACCATCGGTGGGAGGCTCGGGCGGTGGCGATGGGGGCTTCTGGGGCATCGGGCGGCGTCCCGTACGTTTCGGTTCCAAGGCGGTTAGGCCACCACTATGGTACTGGTGCTCCCATCTGCCAATAGCGCCAGCGGCACGGATATCAAACAGGATCTCGGTCTGTCGGATCGACAAACCGTCGCGCCACATCTTTTCCAGCACCTCGCGCTTGAACGCTGGGCTGTAGTGGCGACGTGTCGGGCGCAATCCTGAAGGCCCATGCTGCCGGTACTGTTCTACCCATCGCCTGACCATAGAGTAGTCCAGACCAAGCTGGTGGGCGGCCGCTTCTAGGCCGACATCTCCACTCAGGTATTGCTGCACCACTTGCCACTTAAACTGGTCGCTGTACTGGTTCTTCATAGAAACACCCCGAAGGTTGGATTGGGTGTCCAACTTTCGGGGTGCAGTTCA
>NZ_JARANZ010000027.1 GCF_029889905.1 Chromohalobacter sp. 11-W
CCTGAATTCAACTAATAAGTGCAGCACCTGCGGTATCCAGGGCCCCTGAGTATTCCCCCAGGAAAACCTGTGCCGGTGTCCGATAACCGAGCCGTTTTCGGGGACGATCATTCAGCTTATTGACGGTCCTTCTCAGATCGGCGTCCGTCACCTGTCGGAAGTCAGTCCCCTTGGGATAGTACTGCCGGATCAGGCCATTCGTATTTTCATTGGTCCCACGTTGGCCGGAGCAGTAGGGGGCGCAGAAGTAGACTGCCGCTGTCACTGCCTTGGCGACTGTCTCGTGATTGGCAAACTCCGAGCCGTTGTCCAGCGTCACGGTCTGAACAGCGCCACGCCGGGGCTTCAGCAGCCGAATCATGGCCTTCTGCGTCAGTTCGGCGGTGATGTTGGGGAGTCGAGCGGCCAGCAGATAGCCACTACGGCGCTCAACCAGCGTGACCAGTCCGGACTGCTTGTGCCCCTTGAGCACCGTATCGCCTTCCCAGTGGCCAATCGTGCGTCGATCGTCTACCTCAGCGGAGCGGTGCTCGATACCGACTCGGTTCGGAATCTTGCCGAGTCCGGCGCTCTTTGCCTGTGTACGGTACTTGCTCCGCCGCTTGGGCTGCCGTAGGCATCGCCACAGGTCACCACCCCGTGCCTTGTCATCCCAGATCAACGAATAGATCCACTGATGGCTCACGTAAGCGCCGTTGGCGTTGGCCATGAAGCCGCTGATTTGCTGAGGGCTCCAGTCATTAGTCAGTTGATCAGTCACCCAGCGCATGAGGCTGGGGAGGCGCTTTGTCACTTTCCAGGCAGTGCGCCGCCGCCGATCACTGAGGGCCTGAGCCTGGTCGGGATCGTAGCCATCGGGAGAGGCATTACGGTGCAGCTCGCGACTGACGGTGCTGCTGTGAATGCCAAGCGCTCTGGCGATCTGCCGCTGGCTCATACGGACACCCTGTTGGGCGTGAATCTGGTATCGTTGGGTTTGGGTCAGCTGTCGGTATCCCATGCTCTGCTTCACTTTGGTCGGTAAAGTCGAGAGGGTACTGGCGCTGGCCCTCCTTCCTCTACCTGGCGGTCCAAAGTGCTGCGGTTATTCTATGAACCCAGGA
>NZ_JARANZ010000028.1 GCF_029889905.1 Chromohalobacter sp. 11-W
TGATCAGTTTTCCAATACCTTCTGTAGTTCTTTGTCACTTATCTTGACACTAGGCCAGCGATCTTCGCTACCGTAGAAGCAATGTTTCAACCAATTTTGCGCGTCACTATCCTTAATTGCCTCTATCAGCAGAGCGACACCAAGTGCGATCATAAATATCAGTCCAGCCCATCCGGCTAGAAACCTTATAAAGATCGACATAAAACCGAGAAGTGTATTTATACCAACTGACAGGCCATACAACGCTGCCATAGCTAAGTTACCTTTATTATAATTTTCAACTGTATTTTTAAAATCATAATACGCAAACCCCCAGGCTGCACCCGCGCCAAGAAAACGCCCAAAACGGCCGAAGCGCTCGGCACGGGCCAAGGCGTTTTCCTTCTTGGCGACACTGATGGCGTTAACGGCTACCGCTCGTTGTATACCTGTCTCAGCGGTGTTCAATACACCACCGATCAATCCTGCACTGCTCGCATAGAAACGTCCTGCCGCTTCCTCATCTGCGAATACGCCGGCTTCTTGCATCGAGTCTCGCGCGAACAATGTCGACACCGTGCTGAACAGTAGCCCAACGGCCGCTATCCGAGCGTCAGCATTAACGAAGGCTTGAAACTTCGGCAACGCGGTCTCGCGAATATTGTTCGCGGTGAGCATGATAGGGCGATCGGAACGTAACAGCCTCGCTTGAGCCGCTCGGCCGGAACCACTGCCATCAGCTGTCTGACGGAGCGCGGTATCATCGAGCAGGATGATATTGGGAACGCGAATCATCGGCTCGGCGCCCCCGGCCTTGAGCCAAGCATTGGTCACGCGACGCATCTGGTTGGCACTAGGGCGCTTGTTGCGCGGTATGCGTTCACGCATCTGCGCGGTTAGCCAGTCGAGATGCTGTTCGGGTGTGCCAGCCAGGGGCCGTTGTAACATCAGCCGTTCGGTGGCCAACATCGAC
>NZ_JARANZ010000029.1 GCF_029889905.1 Chromohalobacter sp. 11-W
GTCGATGTTGGCCACCGAACGGCTGATGTTACAACGGCCCCTGGCTGGCACACCCGAACAGCATCTCGACTGGCTAACCGCGCAGATGCGTGAACGCATACCGCGCAACAAACGCCCTAGTGCCAACCAGATGCGTCGCGTGACCCATGCTTGGCTCAAGGCCGGGGGCGCCGAGCCGATGATTCGCGTTCCCAATATCATCCTGCTCGATGATACCGCGCTCCGTCAGACAGCCGATGGCAGTGGTTCCGGCCGATCGGCTCAAGCGAGGCTGTTACGTTCGGATCGCCCTATCATGCTCACCGCGAACAATATTCGCGAGACTGCGTTGCCGAAGTTTCAGGCCTTCGTTAATGCTGACGCTCGGATAGCGGCCGTTGGGCTACTGTTCAGCACGGTGTCGACATTGTTCGCGCGAGACTCGATGCAAGAAGCCGACGTATTCGCAGATGAAGAAGCGGCAGGACGTTTCTATGCGAGTAGTGCAGGATTGATCGGTGGTGTATTGAACACGGCTGAGACAGGTATACAGCGAGCGGTAGCCGTTAACGCCATCAGTGTCGCCAAGAAGGAAAACGTCTTGGCCCGGGCCGAACGCTTCGGCCGTTTTGGCCGTTTTCTTGGCGCGGGTGCAGCCTGGGGGTTTGCGTATTATGATGCCAAAAATGCAGTTGCAAATGCTAAAAAAGGTAATTGGATAATGATGATTCTATATGGCGTTTCAGCTGGCGTAAACGCCATGTTAGGTATAATGTCTATTTTTATTAAATTTCTGTCTGGTTGGGCTGGGCTGATATTTATGATCGCACTAGGTGTCGCTCTGCTGATAGAGGCAATTAAAGATAGTGACGCGCAAAATTGGTTGAAACATTGCTTCTACGGTAGCGAAGATCGCTGGCCTAGTGTCAAGATAAGTGACAAAGAACTACAGAAGGTATTGGAAAACTGATCA